>NZ_JAKJSD010000021.1 GCF_029029505.1 Ancylomarina sp. DW003
AGCCAAGCTAGATATTAATACTCAAAAGAGTCTAGCTTATTACGAATCAATAGCTGATACTATTAAAAAGGAGAATTATATTGGTTCATGGAACGAGATTAAAACTACGGATTTTAGTGATGATATCGCATTTCATGATCCGGAAGAGGGAGATCTTGGCGGTCCAATTACCTTAGCTTTAGCACTCGAAAGAAAAGTAGGAGATAAAGATCAGAGAATAATGATTTTAGGTGATGCAGATTGCTTTAGTAATGGTGAAACTTCACGTTTCAGAAAAAATATTAGAGCGAAGAACTTTGATATGGCAATGGGGATGTTTTTTTGGTTGTCAAATAATGAAGTACCTATTGATGTTCGTCGTCCGGCGGCGCCAGATGATGAGATTTATACAACAGAAAAAACCTTAGGGTTCTTGAGGGTGTTTTATAAAATAATCGCTCCTCTTTTACTTGGATTAGCCGGCTTGTTAATCTGGTTTAGAAGAAAAGGCCGTTAATTATTTATAATACGATTAGATATGAGATACCAGATTTGAGATTGTGAGTGAATTAGGATTGATTTACAAAAACAGTCTCATTTCTCAAATCTCTTAAGAGTTGGGCAATTCTTACATGACTTCATCAGACCTAAATATAGATGTATTTATTGCCATAGCCGAAGTTGCTGCAAAACACAACTTTTGTTTTGCTGAGATAGATAATAGTGAGACCAATATATTGGAAATGAAAGGAGTTTATCATCCTTTAATTCCTAATGCAATCTCCAACGATATCACAATTACCGAAGACAATAATATGGTATTCTTAACAGGTGCAAACATGGCAGGTAAGTCAATTTTCATGAAATCATTTATTACTAATAGAATGCCTTTTCAGGATTCATCAGAATAATAGTAATACTATTTAAATTTCAATCCCGAATTCGGGATGGTATAAAATCAAATAACAAGCAACAGAATGAAATCAAAATTAAAATTACCGACAGTATGTATGCTGATCTTAATCATTTTTTTTGCCTGCAACAATGCAAAAGATAACGGACAAAAATTTGAACTACACGGTACTCTTGAAGGGATTACCGATGGTGAAATTTTTCTGATGGATATGCATTCTGGTGTTGGATCGAAAGACTCAGCCCTTATTAAAAACGGAAAGTTTGTATTTAAAGGGGATTATCCTGCCCCAACAGAATTACGTTTGCTTTTATCAAATTCTCCAACCACCATACTTGTTGAGAATGTAAAAATGAACCTTACCGGACTTGTTCGTGAAGAAAAGAATATTTTAAAATTAGAGGATGTTAAAATCACAGGAGGAAAAGCACACGAAGATTTTGCCCGTTACTTCGAACTGCGAAATGCCTTGTTTAAGGCTGGAAACGATCTTAGAAAAGAATTTCAATTATCAACAACAACTGAAGAAAGAAAAAAAGAATTAGAGCAGAATTTGCAAAAGCAAGAAGAAGAGAGGAATGCTTTAACAGAAAAATTCATCAAAGAGTATCCTACAGTTTATTTCTCTGCCAGTCTGGTTGCAAAGAAAATGTCAGGTAAAAGTGCGGTTGAAACAGAAAAAATGATCAAAAACCTTGATCCTGCCTTACAGAAAAACCCGGTCATCGTTAAACTGTTGGAGAAGACATTAAAACTAAAAGACATTGAAGTGGGCATTGATCAAATGGTGGCCAATGTGAGTAATGTATCTTACAAAGTTGATGAAAAATTTAATGGAAGAGAATTAGAGGATATTATTTACCTGGGAGTATTTTCTAACAATAATATTTGTGCATTAAAAAAAGATGGAACGGTACAAATTTTAGATGCAAACGGAAAACAAATCAACAGTTTTAAGGCTGAATTAAAAGGACAAGCTTCTTGTTTGGCCGTAGATTCAGATAACAAGATCTACCTTATACGTCGAATTAACCACGAAATAAGGAAAAAGGTTAGAGGTAGAATGAAGACGCACACAGTAAGCTCTACCGAATGTTTGGTGTTTGACGAAAAAGGAGTGAGTAAATCTCAATTTCTACTAAAAGGAATTATTTACGCCACTGGAGCAAGGGTGGTTGATAACAATTTAATTGTAGCCGACTGTTTCGGTGGAAAACTGGCCATGTTCGATAAAACTACCGGTAAAGTAGGCTCGGTAATGGAAAATATGAGGTCATGTTGCGGAATCCTTGATTTTAGTGTAAATAAGAAGAAAGAAATTCTGGTAGCCAATTTGGGAGCATTCCGTGTTCATGGATACGATTTTTCAGGGAAACAGCTATTTGCATTTGGACAAAAAGGAAGAACCTTAAACGATTTTCACGGCTGTTGCAACCCTGTAAGTGTAGCCGGTTTGTCAAGCGGAGCCATTGTAACGGTAGAAAAAGACCCCACACGTATTAAAATCTACAGCAAAGAGGGTGCAAAGCAAATTGCCGGCATAGAAGAACTCGTGGAAGGCTGCTCTTACATTCCCATGATTGCTGACAGCAAAGACAACTTGTATTTAGCATCAAAAGAAAAAGGAATAGTGAAGTGTATATCGGTTAATTAAAGTGTTGTTTTGCTATTTCGAAACTGATAGCGATTAAAAGAATAATACTATTTAAACTTCAATCCCGAATTCTTGGGGCGGTATAAAATCTAATAATAAGCAACAAAATGAAATCAAAATTTAAATTACCGGCAGTATGCATGCTGATCTTAACCATTTTTTTTGCCTGCAACAATGCAAAAGAGAACGGACAAAAATTTGAACTACACGGTACTCTTGAAGGGATTACCGATGGTAAAATCTTTATTAATATTACGCTTGGAGATAGAAAATATGTGATAGATTCAGCTCTTATTAAAAATGGAAAGTTTGTATTTAAAGGGGACTATCCTGAGCCCACAGGAGCACATTTGATGCTGAGGATGGAGAGTATGGAATATTATTCGCTATACATTGAAAATGTGAAAATGAGCCTTACCGGACTTGTCCGTAAAAAAAAGAATAGATATAGGTTCCCTGGCACCCCGGAGTATGTTCTCGTATTAGAAGATGTTAAAATTACAGGAGGAGGAAAAGCACAAAACGATTTTGCCCATTACAATGAACTACGAAAGACTTGGTCTAAGGATGAAGAAGTTCTTAAAAAAGAAATGCGTTTATCAACAACAACTAAAGAAAGAAAAACAGAATTATTGAAAATATTGGTAAAGCGAAGAGAAGAGCTTATAGATCAATACATAAAAGAGAACCCAACTTCCCGTCATGCTGCGGACATTGTGAGTGGAAGACTTTCTGGTAAAAGTGCAGCTGAAACAGAAAAGGTGATTAAAAGCCTTGCTCCAGCCTTACAGAAAAATCCAGCTATCGTTGCACTCTTGGAGGAGACATTAAAACAAAAAGAAATTGAGTTGGGCGTTGACCAGATGATGGCCCAGGCAAGTAACGTTTTTTACAAAGTTGATGGAAAATTTGATGGAGAAGGACTGAAAGATGTCATTTACCTTGGAGTCTTCACAAATAATAATATTTGTGCTTTACAAAAGGATGGAACGGTTCAGATTATCGATCCAAAAGGAAGTGTAATAAGCAGTTTTAAGCCTGAGCTAAAAGGTGCACCTGCTTCAATTGCTGTAGATAAGTTGAATCAGATTTATGTGTTGAGTGCACTACAAAAAGAAGTGACTAAGAAAGTAAGAGGAAGGTCTCATAAACGTATGGTTCCAGTAGGCGTTGCATGTGTTATTTGCAATGAAAAAGGAGAAATAGTAAACCAATATGATTTACCAAGTTTAAAAACGGCTACAGGTGCAAGAATATCTGATGATGTTTTATTGGTTGCAGATTATTCGAACAAGCGTATTGCGATGTTTGATTCTAAAACAGGTAAAGCAGGTGCTTCTATCGAAGAGATGCGTCCTTGTTGTGGTATTCTAGATTTCGCGGTAAATGCTAAGAAAGAAGTTTTAGTAGCCAACTTAGGTGCATTTCGTGTTCAAGGTTTTGATTTTACTGGAAAGAACATCGTTGCTTTTGGTCAAAGAGGAAAATCACTTGACGAATTTCACGGATGTTGTAATCCAGTAAGTGTTAATAGTCTTTCAAATGGTGCAATTGTTACTGTTGAGAAAGACCCCACACGTATTAAAATCTACAGCAAAGAGGGTGCAAAGCAAATTGCTGGTGTTGAGGAATTAGTAAAAGGATGTTCTCATATTCCAATGATTGTTGATGCTAAAGACAATTTGTATTTAGCTTCTGGAGCTAAAGGTATTGTGAAGTGTGTATCGGTTAATTAAAGTGTTGTTTTACTATTTCGAAACCGATAGCAGTTAAAAGTATAATACCATTTTAATGTCAAAATAATTAAGATATAATGCCAATATACATTTGAAAACGAAATGTGCCAACTTATTCTTATAAACTGAAGGATGGAATTAGGGACGATCGTCATGGCATAATCATCATCGAAAACGAAAAAATACTGGATATTATTAACCTAAATGTTTAGTGAAAACAAAAGTTGTTAGTTGTGAAAGAACAGGGAAATGGTTATTGTTTCATAATTATTCTAAGCATTCTCCCTGTTCTTTTTTTTATTGGCACAATAATTTAAATGATTTAATAAGGATGAGAAATATAATAATAAGCCTGACCCTTGTGCTGGGATTATCCTCTTGCAGTACAGAGGCGATAAAATTAAAAGGTGAGTTTAAAAACTTTACGAATTCAGATTCTTATATGGTCGTGAAGATAAAATCTAGGACACTTCTTAAGGAGCAAATACTAGACACCATAGATTTGAGTGATGGGAAATTTGAATTTTACTCAAAGGCTATTAAGCCACCTGTAAAGTTGACCTTTATGTTTCCCGATAGTGCTGAGTTTGAAGTTTGGGTGGGGGAATATGGAACAAAGACTCTTGAAGTTAAAAATGAATCTTTATTCAATGTTAAAGTAGTCGGTTCTTTCTTTTGTGACGAATTGCAAAGAATGAATAAGAACTTGTATAAAATGTACATTGATCCCATAAAAGAGAAAGAGGTCGAAGTCGCTAGACTTGAAAAGCTTGCAAACTTAGAAGAGCTCTCAGAGGAAGATGATATGAGTTTATATTCTTTGAAGAAAGATATCAAGATGGCTTATCGCCTACGTAAAAAATCCATTTTAAAAACGGTGAGAAAACATGCTCAAAATCCGGTAGCGGTTGCTTTAATGTGTCAAGAATACGATAGATTAACCTCTCATCAAAAAAAGGAATGTCTGAAGTATTTGAACCGAACATTTTCCGATACTGGTTTAAATTGGCAAATGAAAAATTAGTCAACGATTCATTCCGTTGTGAGAACGTTTAGTTAGTTGGTGAAGAGCAGAACCCTCAAGAGATTTTGTTTCGTGAGGATTGTCGCAAATTTCCCTTAAATTATCTTTGGTCGGATCTGATTGAATGGAAATTGAAACAAGGTTTTGGGTTTTGCTCTTTTTTTTACTGATTAGAAATTTGAAAAGAAACTCAAGATTTAACCTATGCATAAACTGTTGCAGCTATATGCGACATAAACCTAAAATTGATGAAAAAAATATTCTATCATTAGTCGTTCTATTTGCTTTTACTGGTGTATTCTCACAAGGCATTGAATTTGAGCGTGGATCGCTTGAAGAAACTTTAGTAAAGGTAAAAAAGGAAAGTAAAATTGTTTTCATGGATTGTTATACCACTTGGTGTGTCCTTGTAAATGTTTGGCTAAGAATGTTTTCACTCAAAAGGAAGTTGGAGAATTTTTCAATAAGAATTTTGTGAATGTAAAGATGGATATGGAATCGGAAGCAGGAAAGCCTTTAAAAAATATATACAATGTTAGTGTTTTCCCTACTTTATTATTTATGGACGAGTGCTAAGAGTATCATGTGTGTCTTTAAGAAAGATGATGGCTTGTTATGAATAATAAGCTGTAATCAGTGACTTATTATAGCCATAAAACAAATCTTAATTATTTCTGTATAAGTTGATATTAACTAGTTGTTTGCGTATTGCAATCTTCTTACATTGAGTCATTAGCTCAAATTTCAAACCTAAATTACCATTTTGTATTTCGCCCAATTCTTATACATTTGTGCAGGTGAACCTAAATATAACAGGAAAATAATCTTAGATGTCCCCAGCAGATTCGAAAGTGAAAATACGCGAAATTGATTTTAAGAAGCTATTCGATTCTTATTTTCCATCGCTATGCGTATTTGCCAATAAGTTTGTGAAAGATGAGGATTTATCTAAAGATATCGTTCAGGAAGTATTCGTGAAAATATGGAATAAGGTAGATGAATTTGAATCTGAAAAATCGATGAAAGTTTACTTTTATTTATCCACAAAAAATGCTTGTTTTGATTCCTTGAAAAAGGAGAAGAAAAGAAATGTTTCGTATGAATCAGCTGAGATCATTGAGCTGGAAGATAAGCAAGTTGTTAACGAGATTCTTAGAGAAGAAACCTACCGAATGCTCGAAACTGCTATTGGACAATTGCCGGACAAAGCACAAGAAGTGATGCGCCTGAACCTTAATGGTCTTTCTAATACCGAAATAGCAGATGAACTAGAAGTGTCTGTTAATACAATTAAAACACACAAGATTTTGGCATTTCGTAAGGTCAGGGAAATTTTTGGAAAAGAATTTGCAATCTTTCTTTTGGCTGACTTTTATCATTTCCTGAGCTAAAACATTTTTGTCCCTTCTTGCTGCTCCGCACATGCGCCTACTGCCTCCAATAGGCTTAACTTGTATTTCAGATTTTATACACGAATTGAGAATTCAAACTTCTTAGTAATTCTCAATCTGCTTTCTTTTCTTTATTGGTTTAATCTCAGGTAAATTGAACCTAAAGAATTATTTTCAAAAAAATATACCATTCTCTTCACCCCAAATAAATTTTTATCGTCTGTTTAATAAAGGCCGTCGAGAGAAATGCCTTAATAAATAGAACTGATGAAAAAAAGAATACACTCTAATATTGATATAAGTCGTCTACTAACTCTTCATCTAAGTGGCGAAATTAATACAGATGAACAGATAGTCTTGGATAATTGGTTGATGGAAAATGAAAGTCATCAACAATTACTTCAAGATCTTGTAAGCAAAGAATTGTATAAAGACAGACAAGCTCTAATCAGTCGCATTGATATGACTAAAGAGTGGACAACATTCCAAAAGAAGATTGCTCCTGAAAAGGAAGTGATTGGTG
Organism: Ancylomarina sp. DW003; assembly: GCF_029029505.1. Classification (GTDB taxonomy): domain Bacteria; phylum Bacteroidota; class Bacteroidia; order Bacteroidales; family Marinifilaceae; genus Ancylomarina. The sequence continues at coordinate 7,221 of NZ_JAKJSD010000021.1, forward strand.
CGAATTGGATGAGTGTATTAAAGTATGCGGCTGTAATAGCTTTACCTCTTTTAATAGGAACCTATATTTTAATACAAGACCATACTCAGGAGGATTTTATAGCTAATATTCCTGTTGAAATTGAGCCAGGTGTTAAGAAAGCCCAATTGGTTTTAAGTAATGGCGAACGAATCGAATTGGGTGAAAATGCACTCGATTTAAGTCTAAAAGAGAAGAGTGTCAATATTGAAAATAAAAATCAGTCATTGAATTATACAACGACAGATAATACTAATGAAAAATTAGTCTACAACCACCTTTTAATAGGGAGAGGAGAAGAATACCAACTGGTTTTGGCCGATGGAACAAAGGTGTGGTTGAATTCTGAATCGAAATTGACTTATCCAATACAATTTGCTGATAATATCCGTAAAGTAGAATTGGAAGGAGAGGGGTATTTTGAAGTCACTAAGAATCCTAATGCACCATTTATTGTGAAAACAAAGCAAATAAATATTGAAGTTTTAGGAACCTCATTTAATGTCTCTGCCTATCAGGATGAAGAACTCATGAAAACGACATTAGTGGAAGGAAGTGTAAAGGTTACTGCGAACTTTGGAACAGATGAAGCCAGAATAATTAAGCCTGATGAACAGGTCGTATTTGATGTAAGTACAAATGAGATGATTCTGAATTATGTAAATGCAAAGATGTATGGTCGTTGGAGAGAAGGCGTTTTTTCATTTGAAGAAGATAATCTGGAGGAAATCATGAGGAAATTATCACGTTGGTATGATATCAAAGTATTCTTTCAAGATAATAATGCCAGAGATTATCATTTTTCTGGAAAACTGCCTCGTTTTGAAAACTGTAACGATTTGTTTGAGATGATTGAAAAGACGACGAATGTAAAATTCGAGATTAAAAATAATGAGACTGTTCTTGTAAGTACAAGAAAGCAGTAAGCTATAATAAATGAAAAATACCGGAACATATTGGTACTATGTTCCGGCTATTTAGAATTAATCATCCTTAAGGATGCGTGTCTAACCCTAAACATTACAAATTTATGGAAAAATTTGAATTGTTTCGATATTCCAAGCTTTTTGGAATTCGAACGAAATGGCTAATCGCTATGAAAACATTTATTTTATTATTTTTTGCCTTTAGTATTCAGTTGAATGCTAGTGTTCTATCTCAGCAAAGAGTAAGCATGAAAATGAGCAATGTAAGTGCAAAAGAATTGATTAAAGAGATTGAATCTCAAACCAATTTGGGTTTCATTTACAACCTGACAGAAATTGAAAAGTTAGATGGTTTGTTTATTGATGCTGATCAGCAAACTGTTGAAGAGGTACTTGATGAGGTTTTGGAAGGTACAGATTTAACTTACGAAATTGATAAGTCAGTTATTATTATTATACCAAAGCCAGAAGAACCTAAGGTAAAAGTCCAGCAAGAAAAGAGAGAACTAAAGGGCACCGTTACCGACGAAGATGGTAATAGTTTACCTGGCGTATCAGTTGTTGTGAAAGGCACTATTACAGGTGTGGCAACTGATATTGATGGGAATTATAGCATTTTAATTGAAGGAAATAAAGCTGTTTTGGTTTTTTCATTTGTGGGAATGATTCCTCAAGAGGTTGCTTATTCTGGTCAGCAAGTAATTGACATTAAATTGCAAGCTGATTCTGAAGGATTAGATGAAGTAATGGTTGTTGCTTATGGAACAGCTAAAAGAAGTTCATTTACCGGAGCAGCAGCTGTTGTTGACAATGAAAGACTTCAGGAAGCTCAAGTATCTAATATATCTAACGCGATGCAGGGAGTAAGTTCCGGGGTGCAAGTTATTTCATCTACAGGACAACCTGGATCTAGTGCAACAATTCGTATTAGAGGAGTGGGCTCATTATCAGGAAATAGTTCGCCTCTTTACGTTGTGGATGGTGTCCCTTATGATGGCGATTTAAATTCAATTAACCCATCGGATATAAAGTCAATGACTGTATTAAAAGATGCTGCTTCAGCATCAATATATGGATCCAGAGCTGCAAATGGTGTGATTGTAATAACAACCAAAAAAGGAGAAAAGAATAAGAAAGCCGAAATAAGTATAAAGAGTACATTGGGTATATCTTCCAGAGCAGTAGCACCTATCGATCGAGTGAATACGAATGACTGGATGGAACTTTGCTGGGAAGCAATGCGTAATGGATACATTGATAATGGAATAGAGACAGACTTGGGCCTTGCAGGTAAAAGGGCATCAAAAGAGTTGATATCTAAAATAGGAATAAACCCTTACGGAACTGCAAATCCAGAACCTGTTGGAGTTGATGGAAAAATAAAAGATGGGCTTAATCCTTTATGGGATAATGATTGGGACGAAGAAATAATAGGAACAGGAGTAAGATCAGAAACCAATGTAAATGTTAGTGGAGGATCTGAAAAAACTCAATATTATTTCTCGGGAGGCTATTTAGATGATCAGGGAATGATGCTTCGTTCCGGCTTTAGGAGAACGTCTGTGAGAATGAGTTTAAACAATCAAACAACAGATTGGTTAAAACTTAATCTGAACATGAATTACGTCAATTCCAAGACAAAACACAACGATAGTCAAGATAGTAACATTGGAAATGGTGCCACTTATGGTCTTAGTTTGGCTAATTTTTATCCTATTTATCAAAGAGACAGAGAGACTGGAGCTTTTGTACTGGATAATGAAGGAAATAAAAAGTATGATTATGGTTTATATCGAACAAATTCATTTAAACGCTCTAACCTAATTGATCATTTACCTCGAACGATTAATGAAACAAAAATTGATTTAATAACGCTGAGAGGAAGTGCAGAAATTGATTTTGGAAAAATTAACACTAAATTCTCTGCATTAAAGGGACTTAAATTTAAGACGAGTTATAATGCAGACATAAGATCCTCAAATACTCATGATTATTCATTTGGAGTTACAGCTGATGGATCTGACCCTAATGGTTATGATGTTATCCCCAATTTGCAATCAGTATCAGCATCAAGAAGTACGGGAACCAGACGTAACTTTACTTTCAATAATATATTGACGTATGATAAAGAATTGGCAGAAGCACATTCTATTTCAGTTCTCTTAGGTCAGGAACTTTATGAATACAGCTACGTTTATTCGGGAGGAAGCAAGGATAATTTTCCTTTGCCTAATATAACTGAGCCTACTTTTGGTTCTAATATATCTGATTTTGATGCCTATTCTGATCTGTATCGTTTAAACTCTTACTTTGGAAGATTTGAGTATGGTTACGATGGCAAATACAATGCTTCTTTTTCATATCGTTTTGATGGCTCGTCAAGATTTCATGAGGACAATAGGTGGGGACAATTTTGGTCTGTTGGCGCATCATGGAATGTGACCAAAGAAAACTTTATGAAGAATAACAATACTTTTGATATTCTACGATTAAGATCAAGTTATGGTAGTTCGGGTAATCAAAATATAAACACATACTATGCTTATCAGAATATGTATGCTTCGACCAATTTAGGAGGATCGCCTGGAATTTATCCAACTAGAATAGGAAATAAAGATCTTCAGTGGGAAGGAAACATTAGTACAAATATTGGTTTAGATTATGGACTTTTCGGTGTTGTTAGAGGTAATGTTGAGTGGTTTCAAAGAGTTTCTGATAATTTGATATATAGCCAACCATTGCCTACTACTTCAGGATTTTCAAACATATTAACAAATGTTGGTAAATTAAGAAACAGAGGCTTCGAATTTGAAATTAGAGCTAGCCTTATTGATAAGGAGGATTTCAAGTGGGAATTAGGGATTAACGGGACTCATTATAAAAATGAACTTGTTGAATACCCTGTAGAAGAAGGGACGATAAGTGGAACGAAACGTTACAAAGCGGGGAGTGATATTTATGAATTCTTTATAAGAGATTGGGCTGGTAATACCAAAGGTGGAGAAACGACTTATATCAGACAAAACGATGGTTCTATTGCTGAATCTACGAGTAAGGCACAAGGCGGACAAGCATCTTGGTATATTGTGGATGAGCAAGATGGAACAAAATACCAAACTACGGATTACAATTCTGCTGATAGAATCGAAGCTGGAAGTGCTTTGCCAGATTTGTATGGAGGAATCAGTACAGAAGTGAGAATACACAATTTTACTGTTTCAGCTCTGTTATCCTATAGTTTAGGAGGTAAATTTTATACCGGAGGTGATTATACCAGACGATTTGGATACAGCAATAGTGAATCTGTAAGCCCTTGGGCAAAGCAGATGAAAAACAGGTGGACTCCTGATAATCCTGAATCTGATTTGCCAAGATTGACTTCAGCTTCTCTTTCAAATAGTTGGAGTTCTACATCAACAAGACATTTATATGATGCTAGCTATGCAAGGCTTAAGAATATTTCAATAACCTATAATTTTCCTGAAACAATAATAAGCAAATTAGGTATCTCGGATGCAAGTGTATTTATTCAAGGGGAAAATTTGATTACAATTTTTGGTTTGGATGGAGTTGATCCTGAAACAGGAGGTTTATCAGGGGTCTCAGGATATAGATATCCCGTATCAAGAGTTTTTTCAGGAGGTTTTAGTTTGAAATTTTAACAGAGATAAATAAAACACACATGAATTTATTTATTAAGGGAGTTAAAATAATTTAGATAATTGAAAAACTATAGAAATGAAAAATAAATTTATAAAATATATTGCCATATTCTTGATGACTGTCTCGCTAGGAGCTTGTGACGATTTTTTGGATGTGACACCACCAAGTAAAATAACAGACGATGTAATAACAGACGATGCTTTATCTGCATATTATTCAGGAGCATTTAAAAATCTAACAACCTTTTGGTATTCTTATGCATATCCGGGATACCGGTCTTTTCTTTTGTATCTCGAATCTGCAGGAGAAGATGTTATATATTCCGGAAAGAATTACGGAGGAATAAGATACTATTATTCATATCAATCTCAAAATAATATCTCAGGAGGTTCAGCAAGTAACTACTGGCGAAAACTTTATTCAACAATTGTTTCTTGTAATTTAGGATTAGAAGCGTATGATAAATTGGAAACAAAAAGCGACAAGGCAGAAATTATGAAAAACCAATTACTGGGATTAAGAGCCATGTGCTATTTTGACCTGGTAAGAGTGTGGCAACATACTTACGAAGTTGGTAAAGACATGCCCGTGTGTGTTATAACCAAAGAAGTAGCCGACGCTGAAACTGCTACAGCAGGTAAAGCTTTGTCTACAGTCGAGGAAGTGTATCAGTTTATGATAGAAGATATTGAAAAGAGTATTTCGGGATTCGAATCTTTATCGTCAGAATACAAAAGAAACAACAAAGGTTTTATTAATAAAAATGTAGCGTATGGCATTGCAGCAAGAATTTACCTTACCAGAGGAACAAAGAAAGATGGTAGTGGTATAAAGGCTGATATGGATAAAGCTGCAGAATATGCTTACAAAGCCAAGGAAGGACTTACATTAATGTCTGAAGATGATTTTTTATCTGGATTTAACGAAGAAGCAAATTCTGAATGGATGTTATGCCTGCCGCAATCTTCGGATGATGGCGATATGTCATATATCTTTAACTTTTTAGATACAAGAGGAGATGATGATAGAGCATATTATAAAAATATAATGCCAGATCCGTATTTCAAGAAACTGTTTGATTATGGAAGTGGCTATGATAATAATGATGTTAGGTTTAAACTATTTGAGGAGCCAAATACTTATGATAAAGTTAGTGGAATGCGAAAAAGGCTTAAATATCCTAAATTCAAATTCCGAGCATCTGAGAAAACAGGAGATATCTTATTTATGCGACTTTCTGAAATGTTCTTAATTGAGGCTGAAGCTATAGAAAGAGGAGGAAATTCGTCTGGTGGATTAACACCTTCGTCTATTATTACAGAATTAAGAAGTGCGAGAGGTGCTACAACTGTTGGATATACGGTGGATTTGGATTTTATTCTTAAAGAGAGACGAAGAGAACTTTGGGGTGAAGGTGTTGCAGGGATATTTGATATCAACAGAACTCAGAGAATTGTAGATAGAAAAATTCTTGATTATGATGTACTCCCTGAATATAAAAATATTTTGGCCGTAAGCCCTGATGGTTACCCAATGAATAGTGCACAGATATATCACAATACAGATAATGGAAAATACTATGATCTTGTAGGTAATGAGATTGCAGCTCCTGGAGATTTTGAACAAGAGCAGTATGACATGACACAAGCTCACTATTCCTTTAAATATCCCAATGGAACAAGTTTAAAGGTAGAATCAGCCTATAATTTCTTGCAAATACCAGAAGCAGAAATCTTGAATAACCCGAAAATAGAAGGGCCATTGCCAAGAAAATAGAGCTTCAAAATTATTTAAATTTATAATGTGAAGGATGTCCAAAAAGGGCATCCTTTTCTTTTCAGATGGTATTACCAAAAACAAATTGATTGTTGGGAAGAATTTATTAGGAGTTGTTAGGTGAGGCGTGCCACAAGTCTTTATTTTATCTTTTCAATATGATTTGAATAATGTATAAAAAAATACTAAAAACGATAAAGGGGAATCTACTTCCTATTGTTGGTATAGTACCATACCTGTTGTATGTCCTTACCTATATCTATTAATAGTCCTTATCGCTACCGATACCATGTCCTTATGCATACCGATTGTTATGGTCGTGTTGCAGGTGGCAAAAGTTGAAGAGATTGCTTTCCAGTTTTTCAATAAGTGAGTGTTTGGAACTTCGAAAAATGAAACTTTTATGTTTTTTCTACAATATCAATAATTGTGCCCAAAATTACGCAAACGTTTTAATTCACAATATTTTAAGAAACTGAATTTTTCTTTCATATTATTTGATTTTTGTCGTGTTTGGGTAGCTGATTATCCAAAAATAATTTTCAACTTTGAATATGAAATTGTATGCTGTAGAGCATGTTTTATTATTTCTAACTAAACAACCAAAATTGAAATGCACGTAACCGGAAGACCACAATCCGAGCTTAATTACGAGGCGCAGGTTTTTATAAACCTGTATCAGTCCTTGGGTGAAAGGGCCGAGAACTTTTTACCCCATCGTATTTTTGAGAGCCTTACACAATTTGTAAGGCTTTGTTATGAAGAGTCAGACGATCCTGTCAATCAGGACCTGGAAATCAACAAACGTCTTCTTGACCTAAAAGAGGCCATTCCTGGCTATGTTGATGTGTCTTTAATGATTTTCCCTCATGAAAATTCGAAAGCATTCGAATACTCTGCTCGCCGACAGTCCTTTGTCAAGCGTATTGTCCACCTTATGGACATTGAGGCAGTAGATGAGAAGGAAAAGAAACAATTAAAGAGCATCCTTAATGCGCCCGATTTTTCTGTAGGAACACCTCCGGTTAGTCAGCATTTAATCAATTCCCTTTATCAGATTACTTTAGGAGATAAGGTTCGTGAGCTGCGTAAGTTTCGCGACGTTATTGGTGTAACAGGTTATGTCGAGGAAGCGCAATGGAATTACCTTCTTGATGTTTTGGATCAGTTGGTAGTACAATCAACCCATTACACGACTGGGAAAGAAAAGGAGCATTTTCTAACGCGTACCGAATCAACGGTCAATTTCAAGGGACTAAATGGCTTTATTCGTACCCTTGTTTCCGGAACGGCTAATATGGCTATTAAATTGATTCAGGAGGAGATCTTCCAACCCGAATTGGTTAGAGTCATTGATTACACAAATCCTGATGAAGTTTACGATCAAATTTGCGAGGATACCACTAGTATCTTTATCGTAAAGGTGAAAAATATGCGTCGTAATCCGCTGAATGATTTTAAGTGGTTCCCACTTTTAACGCGAATCATTTTTGTTGATTGTTCGCCAGAGTCATTGGCATCGAACACCTGTTTGGTATTCTCTTTTCACAATGAGATCATCAATACCTTAAATAAGGTACACACCAAGAAATTGGGTGCGCCAGCCAATACGCAAATGAACCTTCGTCTGATTTTAGATAAGGTGAATGTGCGCAATCTGGAGAAATTCCGTTTGGCAGCAGAGGTGAAGATTAAGGATTATGAAGAGGAGTTAGCTCGATTGAAATCTGAGCAGTTAGCTGAATCAGGAAATCCAGATCAGGATATCATTCTTTATAAGTTCGATGAGTTTGCTCGTCAGATTATTAAGGATAAATACATCTTGTCTAAGTTTGTGGCTTTTATCTCGTTTATCGAGAATATAAAGGACGAAGACAAGCATAGAGCGACCAATGAAATTTTGCTTCAGGAGTTTGAAACTCGTATGAAGACTTATTTCTATGGAAACAGTTCTGATATCGAATTGGCGACTATCGTTGAAGGAGGTGGCAGAAATCAATTGAAAACTTATGGGGAGTATTTATTGGCTCGCCCATCTAAAAAAATAAAGAAAACTGTGGCAGAGCGTTGCCGTGTGATTTTGGATATCATTCCAGATTCGTACCAGCGTACACTACACAATCATTTCCATAAAAACTTCGGCATCAATCTATTCTTAGAACGATACAAAGCGTATTTAACTAAGGTTGAAAATGAGGCTGATAATAAAGGACGATTCCGCAATCTGTTAATCGATTTAGGAATCGAAAAAAAGTACGAGCAAAAGACAGAGGAAGAGCAGCAAATCATTCGTGAGTTTATATCTGGTTTAGGAAATCTTGAAAAGACATCCATCTCGGATGATGTTCAGATGATTCTTCGCGACCTGGTCTTGAATCGTGGTGAGCTTAAGCCATTTATTTTCTTGAACCAACAAGCTGCTTGGGAGTATAAAGATTTGTTCCCAATCGAGACTTTTGATATGAATGCCTTCGATGTTGAGATTGAACTCGATGAGGAAGGTCGAATTGACTATGAGCGTTTCTTAACCAAACTGCAACGCATCAAGAGCTCTTTCCAGCTTTTTGATGAGACAGGTAGTTTATGGGATAATTTCTGTGCTAACTCAACCATTTTAATCAATGACCCATCGAACCCGACAGGTTATACCGATTTTAATAATGTGGCGCTTATTAAGTTCCTGAAATTTATCAGCAACACACAGTTGACCTTATTCCTCGACGAGGCCTATAACGACTCTGTAAAGATTGATGACCCTGAAGAGCCTAAGTGGAGAACCATATCGAGCTATATCATCAATAATATGGCGAGTTATGCACGCATTTCTATGGTAGCTTCCATTTCTACGACTAAGAATTTGGGAGCAACAGGTGATCGCTTAGGAGCTTTGGCAGTAACCGAGGCTAAAAAGGACTTGATCGTCTATGCGCGCAAGCAATCTGATGCAAGTAATGGGAACTCCTGTTCGCTATTTATGTTGGTGAATGTTCTTGAGGTGGCTCAACAAGCCAAGCGAATTAAGGGACAAATGGATGAGGCTTTACCTAAGGATGCATCGCGCCATAAGGTGAAGCAGAAGTTGGAGAACTTCATCAAATCGGAGATTAAGAGCAATGTGCCAAGAACTATCGCAGGTAGCTCGGATGCAGCTAAGCGCGAATCTCTTTTCGAAGGATCGCCATTGCATATTTTCCTTTTGGATGAACTCTTGTCTCTGGATAAATTAGATGTACTGGAACTGCCAGATGATTTTAAATATAAAGGGGAAGCTTTCTTCTCTTATTACAAGCAGCACATTGTTACTGAATTGAATCAATTCCGTGTCAATAGAATCTTTAGAACCGAATCGATCAAGCGATTGAAGATGGCAAAGAAGGTTGCGGCTAAGATTATTGAAGAGGAACAATTGACAGATGTGGGATTCCTTTCATCGGAAGGCGCTTACCTGTTTAATATGACCTTGAAAGGTTACTCATCTTACCAAGATCTAGAGCAATTCACACAGGTCTTGGCTGAGAAAAGAGGGATTGCAGCTATTCCATATAAGAATGGAATTGTACGCTTCTCTTTGGGTGACTATGTTGAAGGAACTGAGGCTAGCTATCGCGTTTACGAAAAAGAGCTGGAAACTATCTTTAGACTCTTTATCAATACATGGATTCGTTTCAACCAAGGCAAACAAGATGCTGGTGAAAACGAAGCGGTTTTATCTGGCTTATTCCCAGCTAAATTTGATCGCCAATTCATAGAGTCTGTTTTAACAGATTTCGATGAGATTCGTGACTTGGATAAGCGATTCAATCAGAGTCTGAAGATTAATGATATTAAGACCATGTACCATGCCTTTCCTAAGGTGTGTGGGGTGAGTATTAATTCCATTGGTGATTCTAACAATGCGGTATTCGAATTTTACGAGAATATAGGTGCTTGCACAACATTGGTTGAGTTTTTGAATAGTCAGACTTTTTCTAAGATTTATGAGAATTTACTGCCTCAGATCTATAAGAATATCCCTGCAATCAAGCATTTGGATATCAATGAAGTTTTGGCTCGATATGGCAAGCCAACCATTCAGAAGTATGTGCACAGCAAGCTCGAATATCAACCGAATGCTCACCTTTTAGATGGACCGAACGAGAAGTTAATCATGACTGAGATCTTGATTGATATGGAGCGCATTCTGTTCTCTGACTCTAAGGTGAAAATGCTAGTCTTGAATGCGAATGAGAAAGATCCTTCAGGAGACTTGGCAAAGCTTGAAGGTTATAATGTGATTCTTCGAAAGTACATTCAGGAGATTCTGCTTCATTTCGATTTACCATTCGAGAAAGAGTTGATTGAACCATCGGTTGAGCAGTTGTTTGAAAAGGCATCTGAACGATTGGAAGAAATCTCTGGACAGAAACTAAGCCTTGTAAATAACAGCTTGCTTGTTCAGGAATTGTTGCAAGAATTTGCCAGCGAAAAGGAATTTGCAGAGCATTCGCATAAGAATCAAATGTCAGGTCATTTACTTTCAGCTCTGTCTGATTTAGCTAAAGATAAAACGGTTTCTGAGAAATTGTTACAGATCTATCTGGTGAAGAATGATGTGGCTTTAGTGAAGAATATCACGGATTCTGTGAATCGTTTGTTCTCTGGTCTTGAGACTCATGATGAGCCTGATACCAGATTGTATTCAGAAAGTTTAATTGCTTCTGAGGTGAAAACACAATTGGAGCAAAGCTTACGACGTTCATCTTATAAGCTGGTAGAAGAAAATATTCTTGCAGAAGCACGAAACGTTTCTTTATTCTTGACAAGTGCTTTAAATAGTAGTCGAAATACGCAGTTCTATAACCGTTTCAATCACATCCTGATTAAGTTGTTGAGCATGGATTACCTTCGCCAAAATTCTATGCTGAATGAGATGATTCAGCATGGCTTTACGCTTTATCAAGATTTTGATATGGAGAACAAGATTCTTGATACCCATGAGGGTGGTAAGCTATCTTGGATTAACGATGTGATGACTAAGTGTGGTGTGATTGCGGCCGAACAGCCTGTGCAAACCCATACACGAATGAATACTGACGCTAAGAAGCGAGAGTACCCATTCCACAAGATTGACCGATCAGATCATGAAGTCTTGAATGCTGAATTGGTAGGTGATCAATCGCCTCGAAATTTCATCAAGAATATGTCTACGCGACCATCTTCTGATTTCTTCGCAACAAGAATGTCGAAGTTCATAGAGAATATGGATGCTGACGATTACCGTTGTCGTATTGTTAAAGGAGGTTTGGTAAACGAGTTGTATGTTTTTCAAAAGTCCTATATGAAATACTTAGCTGACAATTACCGATTGATTCAACCCAAGGCGGTGAGTTTAAAGGAAGCTAAGAATTTTGTTCCGGATATCGTTCTTTTCTTAGGTGCACCAGAGAAGGTTATTTCCTACCCACAAATTGGCTTTTTCGATTTGAATGGACCTAAGGGGAAAATCAAGACCATCGTGACTCCATTGAAGAAATCTGTCGATTACTTTGGTGATGTGAAGAAACCTCGACTGACTATGTTGAACGAGAAGGTGAAGGAAATGGGAGGCGCTCCTGTTCATGGCTCTTTCTTTGTGATTGAAGGTGACGATGGAAGTATCTTCGGATTGTTGATTAGTGGTGACTCTGGAGTAGGGAAGTCGGAGATGTTAGCAGCCATGATGTTAAAGTGGTTGAAGAAAGACTTACCGGGTATCCGTTCTATCAAACTGGTTGCTGGTGATATGCTTCATCTGTTCCCTGATACTGAAGGAAATCTATACGGTGTTGGAACCGAGCTGGGTGACTTCTCTCGTGTGACAGATTTTGACCCTGAATACATCAAACAATATCGTCCTCTGTTCGAATCGAGTGCTGATTCTAATGTGGAAGACTTGAATTCACGTTCAACTATTTCAGGTTTCTGCGATATCAGTATGCCTTATAAGGTTGATATTGTGTTGACGGCTCATAATTATTCGAAGAACGAAGCGGGAATCACAAAGTATTCCAATGCGGAGAATTTTATGCTTTATCGCGATGCTCATGGGGAAAGAAAAGAGAAGGCAACTTCTCAGGATAACCCGCATTTCCAACGAACATTATTGCGCTACACAGCCGATAAGAATATTGTTGATGTTTTGGATCAGCACGGGAATTATTTGGATGATGTTCTGAACTGGGAAAAGGATGCTAAGAATGGAAAATGGTATTTATGTTCTTCTTACAAGTTGATTGAGAAAATTGACATTGAAGAAGTCGTGAATAAGATTTTCATGGCAAAGCAATTCAAGCGAGATGGTAGAGAGTTAAGCGTTGAAAACATTCGATTCGATATTATTAAGAACCGATTTATTGTTGAAGCTTCTCAGGACGAAGAGAGTGTGGAATTTGTTTTAGATCGTGCTTTCTTCAGTAGTATTTTCAACTCCTTAGCCAGTACACCAGGAGGAAATCCATTTATTCATGAAGATGAAGAATTGGAAATTCGTAAGCATCTGATTGATGTCTTAAAAGGTGGAAAGACTGGAAAAGGTAAAGGAAAGAGCATTCAATGTGGTATCCTTTCAACTGACCTTGGTAAATCAGGAAAGGAGATAAGTGGACCGCAAAAAGCTGCTCAGGATGTTCGAAGATTGATTCAGGAAGTTCGAAATACAAATCCGGAAATTCATAGAACTAAGGATTGGGTTAAGAAGGATATCGACCAGAAGTACGGTTGGTTATTCTTACACCATAAAAAGAGCTTGGAGATAGAGCGATACAATTTCTTCTTGTACCAAATGGAGCAAATGAGAAAGGCACGTTTTACTCGACTTGATAATTCTAAGAAAGCTGTTGATCTATCTGTGTTGGATGGTTACGAGCCTCTTCCTAAGACTCATGTGTTTAGTCCTTTATTGGTAACACCAAACCTTAATATTGAGCTGAATAGTTTTACTGAAACTTACGAGCAGTTAATGTGGTTGCCAAACAATCAGGAGTTTGCAGATGAATTCTACGCCGATTGCGATCAGCTTTATGTTGCTGAGGGTTATAGCGAGGAAACCATTATCAATAATATGATTGTTCAGCTTCTGTTGAAGAATGGTTACATAGCTGTTGAGGATCTTTCGAGAGGTAAGATTACCGAGAAAGCTAATCGTGAGACTATTGCTGCCGCTAAGTTTGCTGCTGTTCGAAAGTTTAAAGAACAGAAGGAAACAAAATTTGCAAAAGCGAAAGAAGTAAAAACTTCAGCGAAAAAGCAGAATAAGTCTTAATCGTAAATTTTGCAAATAGATTATAAGGGCTATCTTTCTAGGTAGCCCTTATTTATTAGTATTTAACTGCATGTATCTGAGATTTGAAACTCACCAAAATCTTACATATTTAAAAAGTTAGAAAGAATCTAAATGAAAAAATGTTTTTTTTTAGTCACCCTTTTATAAATTAAAACGAGTTATTTATTGATGTGTTTGCACTTCGATGCCTGTTTTTTGAGATAGGTAAAAAATAATAAGAAAAATGAAAGCCTTTTTTTATTGAAAAAGCTATTGCTAGATAAAACCATTTTAGAAGAACTCTTTAAGGAAAACTATAAGGGTTTGTATTATCATGCTTTGAGTTTTATTAAGGATGAAAATGCATCTAAAGATATAGTTAATGATGTATTTGAATATTTTTGGATCAATCGAAAAGATATTGATATTTCCTATTCAGCCAAATCATTCCTTTATAGTATGGTTCGAAATAAAGCCATCAATTATTTGAGGCACGAAGAAGTTAAACGCAAGCATATAAATTTTCAGCTTTCAAATGCAAATCTGGAATTGGAGGAATATGAAAATAACGAGTCATTAATTGATAAAATAAAGGTATCAATTGGAAACTTACCTCCTCAGGGAAGAGTTGTATTCGACATGTGCTTTATTCAGAACTACTCCTATAGGGAAATAGCTGAAGAGCTTAATATTTCGATCAACACTGTTAAAACTCATATTTCTAAATCAATGAAAAAACTACGTGAGCAATTTTCCGAAGAAATTCTCCTATTCTATCTTTTTTTGAAAAAATAATTAAAAAAGAGTCACCCATTTCATTTTTAACTTGTGTTATACTCAGACACAAGACAAATAGAAATGAAAAAAAACAAGTACGAACGCATCCAAGAAGTCCTTTCAGTGTTGGGTAAGCCTCAGCAGTACAGTGCAGATTTCTTTATCAAACATGCTGATGATAAGGAAATGATGGATTTGTATGAAGAAATGAGAAAGTATAAGGAAGCTGGTCTTTCCTTAAATGCGTTTTCTGATCCTGATGTGAATTTGCAATGGAATAAACTGAATAGAAAAATACAGACTGGAAGAAATACTTGGACGGTATTTACAGCAATTGCAGCAAGTGTTGTTATTCTTTTCACAATCGGTATTCTGTTAACGACTGATTGGTCTGCTGACCAGACTTCACAAATGTCACAGAATAAACTAGAGATTATTCCAGGTGATAGTCGTGCTGTATTAATAACATCTGATGGACAAGAGAGTTTTCTAGACACAAATAATTCTGTCTCTATTCAAGAAAAATTGGGTGTTAATATTGTATCACTCGATAGAAATACGATTTCCTACCAAGCTGGTGTGGGTGAAGATACTTTACTAGTAAAGGATGCCTACAATACTATTAAGATACCTCGTGCAGGTGAGTATCGATTAGTTCTTGCTGATGGTACTAAGGTGCGATTGAATTCGGAAACAGAATTGAAATACCCTTTAAAATTTGCGGGAAAGCAAAGAGAGGTTGAATTGATTGCTGGTGAGGCCTATTTTGATGTTGTGAGTAATCCTGAGAAACCTTTTGTTGTGAGATCAAAAAATGTAGATACCAGAGTTTTAGGAACGCAATTTAATGTGTCGGCATATCCTGAGGAAGATTTAAATATCACTTTGGTTGAGGGAAAAGTGAGTTTAAATAACAATCTGTCCAAACAAGAACATGTGCTTGTTCCAGGTGAGAATGCAAAACTTAAGGATAATGATACCCAAATTTCTATTGTAAAGGTTGATGTGAAAAAGTATGTATCCTGGATTGATGGCTATTTTTATTTTGAGAAAGAGCGCCTTGAGGATATCTTGGTAAAGTTAGAACGTTGGTATGACTTTAAGGTATTTTATCAAAATCCTAAAGTAAAAGATTATGAGTTTAGAATGCGGGCTGATCGAAATCTTCCTTTTAATGTCGTTTTGGATCGTCTGGAAATGACCGGTAGAATCAAGATTGAGATAAATGGTAGAGCTTTATTGGTTTCAGATGTACAACGATTAGAAAAATAACCCCATATGTAAATAAAAAAAGGGATAGTTGGTGCTATCCCTCAAATAACCGCTCATCATTGGTGTGATGAGTAATTGTTTAATCTTCATTACAAATTTATGAAAAAAAATCTAACCTACCTTCTCCTATTTAGGGATAAGGAGAAAACCCGACAGTGGCTTATGAGACTAACTGTGTTGAAAATGATTTTAATGATGAGTTTGCTCACGACTTATGGACGGGTGAATTCTCAGAAAATTATTTCGAGTTTAAGACTGGAGAACGTTTCACTCTCCGAAGCGCTTGAGAAAGTTGAAGAATTATCTGATTATGATTTCATCTTTTCTTATGATGATGTCGAAGGTTATCTAGTTTCTGCTAACATGCAATCTGTAACATTGGAAGAGTGCTTGGATAATATACTAGAAGAATTGCCTTTTGCTTTTGATACAGAGGATGATTTTGTTGTTGTCAGTTACAACAAATTTGAGTCAGTTATTAGCGAACAAGAAAAACAGATTACTATAAAGGGAAAAGTTACCGATAAGAATGGAGATGGTCTTCCAGGAGTTTCGGTTGTTATTAAGGATTCAAATGTAGGTGTTGCAACCGATATGGATGGTAACTATGTCATATCAACATTGAAAGAGTCATTTGTGCTAACTTTCTCTTTCGTTGGGATGGTATCCAAAGAGATTACTTATACAGGACAACAAGCCATTAATGTCGTATTATTAGATAATGAGGCTAGTCTTAATGAAGTTGTTGTAACGGGTATGTTTAAGAGAAAGGCTGAGAGTTTTACTGGTTCAGCTGTTACAATGAAAGCCGATGATTTAAAGAGAGCAGGTAACGGAAATATTTTTGAGAGTTTAAAGAACCTGGACCCATCTTTAAATTTAATACCTAACTTAGATATGGGTAGTGATCCTAATGCCCTTCCAGAAATGGAAATTCGCGGTACTACAACATTTCCTTCTGGAGGATTAGATACTGACCTTAAAAGTAATTTTATGGGAAATCCTAATGCCCCATTATTTATTTTGGATGGTTTTAGGGTTGATGTGTCTACAGTATTTGATTTAGATATTGATAGAATTCAGTCCGTTACTATTCTGAAGGATGCTGCCGCAAAAGCTATTTATGGTTCCAGAGCTGCAAATGGTGTTATTGTACTGGAAACTAAGCGACCTTTAATTGGTAATACAAGAGTGTATCTTACATCTTCTCTTAATATTACTTCTCCTGATTTAACTTCTTATGATTTAGCGAATGCAGCTCAAAAGATGGCTATTGAAGAAAATGCAAAAATATGGGAAGGTGATAGAATTGGAGATTTTAAATATAAAGAACCTGAATATCTTTTACGTAAGAGATTGTTAAGTGAAGGGGTAGATACTGACTGGATTAATAAGCCGCTAAGAACAGGTATTGGGCATAAGCAAAGCATTGGAGTTGAAATTGGCGAACAAAAAATGACAATGCTTCTTAATTTTGCTTACAACAAGGAAGCCGGTGTTATGCGTAATTCGGAAAGGGAAAACTTAAGTGGATCTATAAATTTACGATATAGGCATAAGGACCTTATTTTTAGAAATATATTGTCTATAACTGATAATAAAGGAACTGATAGTAATTATGGAGATTTTTCAACATATGCTTTAGCTAATCCGTATTTTCCAACTCATACTAAAGATGGTGAGATTTTTGAAGCAAAAGGTTTCTCTAATCCTCTTGGAAATATTGATTTAAATACTGTTTCGGAAAATAAATACCTGAATATTACTAATAATTTTTACGCAGAGTGGAAAATAACACCCGAACTTAAATTAACTAGTAACCTAGGCTTGTCAATCAAAAATACCGAATCTCATTATTTTTTCCCTGCAGCTCATACTATGTTTGACGAATATGAGGAAGAGGATGAGATAAGGAAAGGTAGTTATAATATGAATACTGGAAAGCAAAAAATATTTAGTTCTTCAGTAGGTTTCGAATTTAATAAGACAATAGATAAGCACTATATATCTGCTAATTTTAGTCTTAGGTCTAGTGATGAAACGTATAATGAGGTAGTAAATTACACTGAAGGTTTTCCTAATGATAAAATGAGTGATATTACATTTGCCTTACAATATGCTGATAATAAGACGCCATTGGGTATGGAAGGAAAAGTTCGTGATATAGGTATTGTTGGTCTTATGGCTTATACTTATGATGATCGATTTTTAACCGATGTAACAGTAAGACGTAATGGTAGTTCTCAATTTGGTAAGAAAAATCGTTGGGGAACCTTTTATAGTCTTGGTTTAGGATGGAACCTGCATAATGAAAAGTTTATGCAAGAAATTAATTTTATTAAAAAAGCAAAATTAAGAGGATCATACGGAAGTACAGGATCTCAGGTGTTTTCTCCCTATGAATCTATTCCTACCTACAGTTATAATACCAGAAATCATTATACCGGAAATTACGGAGCATATATTATGTCTCTTGCAAATGAAGAAATACAGTGGCAAGAGAAAATAGAATATAATTTAGGTTTTGACTTAGTTATTGGTAGATTAAGTTTAATATCAAATTATTATACTTCCCTAACAGATAATCTTATTACTGACTTAAGTATCGCTCCTTCTCTTGGTTTTACCATGATGAAAGAAAATGTTGGAAAAATAAGAAATGAAGGATGGGAAATTACAGCTAATTATCAGTTGCTAAAAAAGAAAAATGCTTATCTAAATATTAATGCTTCAGTATCTCATAACGAAAATACAATTGAAGAACTATCCGATGCAATGAAGAAATTCAACGATATGCAGGATGAAGCTGCTTCTAAAAGAGATAATAATAAAGTTTTTAAGAGATATATCGAAGGAGCTAGTTTAAATACTATTTATGCCGTTAAAAGTTTCGGAATTGACCCAGAGAGTGGTAATGAAGTTTTTCAAAAAGCTGATGGTACACGAACAATAGTATGGGATGCTGATGATCAAATTGCTGCTGGTAATACAATGCCAAAATTTCTTGGTAATGTTGGATTAAACGGCGAATTCAATGGAATTGGTGCTAGTGTACTTTGTACTTTCAGAGTAGGAGGTCAAATTTATAATAAAACACTAGTAGATAAAGTTGAAAATGTGGATTTACACCAAAATGTAGATGTCAGGGTTTTTGATGGTAGATGGACTGAACCTGGAGATCATGTTAAATATAAAAGATTGAGTCAATTTTATGATAGTGAAGCAGGAGAGTGGAAGTCTTATAATACAAGACCTACTACACGTTTCGTTCAAGATTTGGATGAATTCAATATTGGTAGTGTTAGTATGTACTATGATTTTAAGAAAGATTGGATAAAACCATTCGGTTTAGAAAAATTAAAGATATCTGTAAATGCTAATAATATTGCAACTTTTAGCAGTGTTAAAGTTGAGAGAGGAACTCAATATCCATTTGCAAGAAGATATTCATTTACCTTACGTGCAACATTTTAAAAAATGATTATGAAAAAAGTATTAATATTAATATTAACGTGTTTTGCATTCTTTGCATGTGATGATTATTTAGATGTTAAACCAAAGTCAAGAATTGAAGCTTCTGATTTGTTTTCTACAGTAGATGGGTTTCAAGATGCTTTGACAGGCTGTTACCTAAATATGACTACCCCCCAAACTTATGGGAAAGACCTATCTTGGAAGCTCTTAGAATTTATGGGACATACTTATAGTGCAACTAGTTCATCTGGAACTGAGTATGATCTTATACAGAAGTTCGAATGGGATAATTCCATTATTAGACCAATTTTTGAAGATATTTGGTTAGGTCAATATAATACAATTGCTAATGTAAATAAGTTATTATCTGCTTTAGATGAAAATAAGAGTGTTATAAGTGAAGAAGAATACCAAATGTTTAAAGGTGAGGCTCTTGCTATTAGGGCATATTGTTATTTAGATATATTAAGATTATTTGGTCATAATACATTTAAAAATCAAGATAATTTACAGAACCTTGCTGCTCCATTTGTTGAGAAATATAGTAAAGAATTGACTCAACAAGATACTTATGAAAATGTTTATGAAATTCTAATTAGTGATCTTGATGACGCTATTGAATATTTGAAATATGATAGTTATTATCCTTTTGAAATAGAAAGAGATGAGTCTTATAAAGTGATTTCAAATAATGTGTTTTGGAGTGGGACAAGTTCTTTTTCTCGAAAAATGCGATTTAATTATGTCGCGGTTTGTGCATTAAAAGCTAGAGCTTTAATGTGGAAGGGAGATGTAGCTGAAGCAAATACTGCCGCTCAATTTGCAATTAAAGCTATTGAAGCTGCAGAAACTAATGGCTTCTTCCAATTTTCAAAGAACAATTCATATTTAAGTAAAACAGATGATTTGACGAATGTAGGTGAAATATTGTGTGGTTTGCATATTCAAAGTCTGGAAACCTATATGGAAAATGCATATGAAACCCATATCAATGGAACATGGAATCCAGTAGAACTTAGAATTTCTAATGATGTTATTAATGAAATATATGACATTACAGGGAGTGGTGAAGGACTCTCTGATGTTCGAGCTATAAATCAAATTATTGATCACCCTTCTGAAGATGATTTTAGCTATTGTATTAAACTTAGAACCTATGATAGAGATAGAGATTATCTGCATTATGATAATAGGGTTCCGTTAGTAAGGCTTGCTGAATCATATTTAATATATGCTGAATGTCAGTTATTGATAGGTGAAAAAGCTGAGGCAATAAAAACAATGAATTTCTTGAAGGAGATTAAGAAAATTCAACCTGATTTTTATTTAGAAGATGATTTGGAAATAGAAAAAGTAGATGAAGCAATAATTAAAGAGTATAGGAAAGAATTTATCCAAGAAGGTCAGTTATGGTATCTATATAAGAGGAGATATCTTAATAAGTTACCTAATAGTGGAGTTGAATTTGACCCTGAATCTACTTACGTTATTCCTTACCCACAATCAGAAATAGAAATAGGAAAAAGAAAATAAAATTTAAAATTTAAATAGATGAAAATATTATATACGTTTTTCTTTTTATTGCTAATATATGGATGTGATAAACAAGAAATAGAGAACTGGGAGTCAAACGAAAGAATGATTCAGTTTAAAGCTTCAGAAACATCATACAGCTTTAAATTATCTGATAAAGAAAATGATGTTATTGATATTCCTGTAAGCATTAATGGATTAAAAGTAGATCAAGAATCAACTTTTAGATGCGAAGTATTGTTAGACAGTACAACTATGCCGGCGGATTATTATGAGATTATTGATACCAAAATCGAAAAGGATAAAACCGAAGGCGTTGTTAAATTATCAATAAAAAAGTTTGGTGATATAGAGAGTGATGATACAAGAATTTGGTTGCGATTACATTCTAATGAAAATTTTCTTTCTGGTCCATATAGATACCAAGATTGTGAAGTTTCTATAACAAACAAACTTTTACCACCAATAACTTGGGGGCCTGGTAACTGGATGGCAAAATATGAATTAGGTAATTATAGTAGTAATTATTATGCAATAATTATTGAAGCTACGGGTTATACAAATTTCATATGGCATAAAAGTTGGGAAAGATATAATCTTGGAAAACAAATGACTTCTGAAGAAAAAGCAGCGTTTAGAAATAATGTTCGTGCTAAAATTCACGAAATGAAAAGAGCTTTACCCGAAGGAGAAAAGTTAGTACATGAAGATGGAACTGCTAAAGGTAAAGAAATTATTTATGGATTTTTTTATAAACAATAGGATATGAAAGTATTAATTAAATATATATTAGGATTGACATTATTGTTGGTCGTTTTCGTTTCATGCGATAAAGATGATAGCACTAGTTATACGCGAGAAATAAATGAATATTTTTCAAGTGATGAAAGAGTAATTGATAGAAAGCCTTTAGGTGCATTTGTTAATGAACAATTTACGTTTGACCCTCAATTATCATGGCTAAACGAAAAAGGTGATACTATACGAATAACTGATTCTCAAATAAATAAATATAATTTTGAGTGGCGTTTGTATTTAACACCAGGTCTTTATGTTGATACAATTAGTAAAGTTATTAGTACAGATTATATTTGTGATTATTTGGTTACGGATATAAATCCAGCTTCTAATGGTTATTATCTAAGTTTTTTGGCTACTAATTCTGAAACAGATGAATATCATAAATTATGGTTCGAATTAAAAGTATTAAGTACCTATGGCAATGGATTTTTGGTTGCAAATAGTTATGATGGTGCTAATACTGATTTGAGTTTATTAATGTCTATTAATTGTACACCAGACTACGAAGAAGATTGGGAGCCAAAATTAAGACATAAATTGCTTGAAGAAAATAATGGCACAACTTTACCGGGAATTGTAACTGATATTGCATCTATAGCATCTGGAAGTTCTTTCTTTGCTCAATTATGTGTACCAGGAGAATCAATTACTGAAGTTAATTTATTTAACATGAAATATGAGCGAAAAAATCAAGAACTTTTTGCCATTTCTCCTGAAGTCTGGAATCCTCAAGGTGTTGGTAGCAATGGATATGGTTTCATGTCAGTAGTTAATAATAATAAATACACGTATTTTGATACTAGAAATGGATTTACCTATGATTTTGGTGATGATAGTCCTTATGATTTTGAAACATTTGGACAAACTGATTATGATGGAGGATATACGGTAAGTGGAGGTTTCCAGGGCATAGATAAAAACACAAATAAACTTGTTTCTGTTAATTCTTATGGAGGTTTTAAAAGATTGAAAGTCGATAATGATGATGGCGCTTTCTCTATTAATGATTGGTCTAATTGGAACATTATAACTATAGGAAGAGGTCCAGATTATGAGTATCATTATTTTGTTGTAGAAGATAAGAGCACTAGTGATAGATTTATTTTAGAAATGAAATCTGATTGGGGTGGTAATTATGAGGCATCAAGAAAAATAGATTTATCCGCATTCCCAGGCACATCGGAAGTAAATCATTTCGAATTTTCAAGAAATGCAGAAGAATGTTTCTATGGTTATGAAAATAAATTGTACTGTATCCTTCTAAAGGATAATGCTGTAAATCTTATTGAGAGTTATGTATTTCCAGATAATGAGAGTGTTACGTTCCTAGCTAAACAAAGATCATATGATGGTCTGGTTTATTGGGATCTTGCTACAAATGCTGATACTGGCAAAGAAGCTCCTAACTGGCGTTCGGGCCGTGAAATAATTGTTAATGTTGCTACTTATGATAATGCTACTAAAGAAGGTTACTTATATATGTTGCCGATTGAATTTAGTGGTAGAGGAGGAATAGCAGCAGAAGAATATACTAAAAAGTATGATGGTTTTGGAAAGATAAATTACATTCACCATTTATAATAATTGTACTAAATAATACACCCATTTATTTGGGTGTATTATTCTAATTGCTAGGTAAATAGGATTTGCAATCCAGACAATATAGTACTAGTTATAAGAGGCTTGATTCTAAAACTACTCTTGTTTTTTTTGAATTGATGTCATCATATACCAAAGCTCTATTTTTAAAACTGATTAAGAATGCCTTAATAAATATGGTGGTTTCGACAAAACTATTACTCCTGATTCACAACAATAAATAGTAATTACTGTCACTATAAATCATAGAGAGATTTATAACCTATAAATTTCAAAAGACTTTGAAGTTAATTGAGGTTTAATAGGATTATTGTGTTTTTATTTTCACGAGAAATAAGTTGATTGTTACTTGCTTAGTGATTGTTATAGTGTGAGTTGTGGTGCTAGTTGATGAAGTTTCGCAATCAGCAATCGAAATATATACACTCATAATTTAAAGCAAATATTAACTGTGCTAATTACGCATAAAAAAATATCTGCTACAAAGATGGTTTCTGTCTACACAGTTTAAACAAGAAACGGATAAATCTAATTTATAAGAAAGTAAATTATTTCCAACGTGTTATTTGTTGATTGTGATAATGGTGTTTGCCCAAGGAAACATGTTGATATAGAGGGTTTTTGAAAAATAATTGTTTGCTGCAGAACTACATTGGGGAAACATAAAGTTATTCTAATAAAAACATATAATGGAAATAGTTAAAGTTGAAAATTTATCACATAAGTATAGTTCTCAATGGGCTATTAAAGATATAGATTTTAAGATTAATCAGAATGGCGTGATTGGTCTTTTAGGATCTAATGGTGCAGGCAAATCTACGCTGATGAATATTATGTGTGGAGCTCTCGATCAAACAGTTGGTTCGGTATATATAAATGGAGAAGATTTAATGAAGAATCCTGTAGAAGCAAAAAAGCATATTGGATTCTTACCTCAAAAAGCGCCTTTACATATCGATTTAACCGTAGATGAGTATCTAATTCATTGTGCCAGATTAAGGTTAATGAAAGAGGCAGATATTAAAGATGCTATAGATGTAGCCAAGACCAAATGTGGCATCATGCATTTTAGTGACAGATTAATAAGGAACTTATCAGGAGGCTATCAACAAAGAGTCGGAATAGCGCAGGCTATAGTTCATGATCCCCAGTTTGTTGTACTTGATGAGCCAACAAATGGATTAGATCCAAATCAAATAATAGAAGTACGTCATTTAATAAAACAAATAGCTAAAGATCGTGCTGTACTTGTTTCTACGCACATATTATCTGAGGTTGAAGCTATATGTGACTATATAAGAATGATAGAAAATGGAATTATGGTTTTTGAGGGTACTATTAAAGATTTTAATAATCAAATAGAAACAAGAACTGTATTTGCAGAATTAAAACAACCTCCTACAATTAAGGAACTCGGATTAATTGATGGTGTTGAGTCTGTTACAGCCCTTAACGAATTGGGTGAATATCGATTCAAATTTGTCAAAGAGAGGGACATAACTCAAGAGATAATTAAAAAAAGTATTGAGAATAATTGGGAATTGAATCAGATAAATATAGAGAAAGTATCGTTAGATGAGGTGTTCGCAGTGTTGTCGCAAAAAGTATTTATAAACGAAGAAACAGTGTAAATTATGAAAACTATTATTGATATAGCTAAAACAGAACTGAAAACACTGTTTTATTCCCCAATAGCGTGGATCATCATGGCTATTTTTGCCCTGCAAGCCAACATGACATTCATAGATATATTTGTTGATTTCATCAAGTATCAACTAGCAGGTTACCCAAATAATAATATAACAACAGAATTGTTTACTAGTGATTCTTGGAGAAAGGCAGTTTTCCCTAATGTACAGCAATATTTATACCTATATATCCCATTAGTAACAATGGGAATTATGAGTAGAGAGATTAGCAGTGGTTCAATAAAACTACTTCTGTCGTCACCTATTACATCTAAGCAAATCATATTTGGAAAGTTTCTTTCTATGATGATTTATGGTTTTGCACTTGTATCTATACTAGGGCTAACCGTGCTCTTTAGTATGTTTGGTGTTAAAGATTTAGATATATGGTATGTTTTATCAGGACTTCTAGGAATCTATCTATTACTATGTGCATATTCGGCTATAGGTATTTTTATGTCTTCCCTAACATCATATCAGGTTGTTGCTGCTATTGGAACACTGGCTCTTCTGGCCCTTCTAAATTATATTGGTCAAGTTGGACAAAGTATAAATTTTGTTAGAGATTTAACATATTGGTTATCTATTTCTGGACGAGCAAGTGAGATGGTTGCTGGATTAATATCAAGTAACGATGTCTTATATTTTCTTGTAGTAATATCTATGTTTATCTCTTTCACAATAATAAAACTAGAGTCTGGGAAAATTAAAAAGAGAATTAAGATCGTAAGCCAATATACAATAGTATTGGTAGTATGTTTAATAATAGGCTACATGTCGTCTAGACCTGCATTGATAGTCTATGCTGATGCAACTAGAACCAATCATCGTACCCTTACCCCTAATAGTCAGGATGTAATTAATAAACTCGAAGGAGGGTTAACGATAACCACTTTTGTTAATATACTTGATCAAAACAGGTATCATGCAATGCCTGAAAATATTAATAAAGATCTTAAGAGATTTGAGCAATATACTCGTTTTAAGCCAGAAATAAACATGAAATATGTTTACTATTGGGATAAAACAGATAATCCTCATCTATATAAAACCTATCCTAATCTGACTGATGAACAAATTGCCCAAAAAGTTTGTGAGATATACGAATACGATTTCAACGACTTTTTAACACCTCAACAAGTAAAAAAAATAGCTGATCTGTCTGATGAAGGTAATCGTTTTGTAAGGCTCATTGAGAGGGATAATGGGGATAAAACGTTTTTAAGAATCTACAATGATATGTATGTTCATCCTTTTGAATCAGAAATCTCGGTTGCTTTAAAACGTTTAGTAATGAAATTGCCTAAAGTAGGTTTTGTTACTGGTCATGGCGAGAGAGATATTTTAAAATCTGGAGATAGAGATTATAGCTCTTCTGCGCAATCAAAAACATTCAGAAATTCATTATTGAATCAAGGTTTTGAAATTGAGAGTATTCATCTTTCCGATTCTGAAATTGGTGATGATATAAGTATCCTAGTTATTGCTGACAATAAAACTTCATTTACCGAAATTGAGACAGAAAGATTAAATCGATATATTGAGAAGGGTGGTAACCTGCTTATTGCCGCAGAGCCTCGTCGAGTTAAAGAGATGACTCCACTCGTATCTACATTTGGAGTTTCATTTAAGGATGGAATATTAGTTGAAAAAGGGCATGATTTTGCTCCAACACTAATAATTAATGATTTAGAGAAGGATGCTCCTGAAAAAATATCGTATGTGTTTAATTCTATTCTAAAAAGGAAATTTAAGATAACTACACCAGGAACTTTAGCATTGGATTATTCACTTGCAAGTTCAAAAGGTTATCAAGTAACTCCACTACTAAAAACAAAAGACAAGAATTGTTGGAACGAAAAAGAATCAACCGATTTTGTAGATGATGATGTTGTTTTGAATACAGAAATAGGCGAACAAGAAATATCTTCTACAACTGCCATAGCTTTAAACAGAACAGTTGGATATAAAGATCAGAGAATCATAATAATGGGAGATGCCGATTGTATTAGCAATGGTGAAGTCTCTGCAAGACGTTCCGGTTTTAGAGCAGCAAACTTTTCATTTTTTACTGGTATGTTCCAATGGTTATCTAACGGAAAGGCTCCAATTGACACAAGAAGGCCAAAGTTGATTGACAATAAGGTGAATGTAGGTAAAACTGCAGGTAAATTTTGGTCAATCCTTTTTATATGGTTAGTTCCTTTAAGCTTATTGGTCTCATGTTTTATTATTTGGGTAAAACGAAGAAAGAAATAGTGTAATAGAATTACGGATTTAGAATTGAGAGATTAAAATATAAATGTTAACAATAAAAAATAATAAGATGAAAAGAATATTATTAGTCCTTTTAGCTGTAGTGTTAGTAAATACTGTTAGTATGGGACAAGGAATTTATTTTGATAAATCGTATGAAAGTGCTTTAGCGAAAGCAAAAAAGTGGGAGAGAGGCGTTTTTATTGATGTTATGACTTCTTGGTGTGGTCCATGTAAACAAATGGAAAAGAATGTTTTTCCTCAGGTAAAAGTTGGACAGTATTTTAACAATAATTATGTCAGCTTGAAAATTGATGCAGACAAAGGGGAAGGTCCTATGATCGCAAAGAAGTATGGTGTAAATTCATACCCTACTTTAATTTTCCTTGACAAGAATGGCAATTTTGTTCATAAAGTAACAGGAGGATTAAGCGCGGAAAGGCTAATTCATGAGGCTAAACAATCATCTAGCCCAGAAGCAAAAAAGCTAAGAGTCCTAACCGAAAAATATAAATCCGGAGATATGGATGACTCCGAAATACTTGATTACTTAAAGCTGTTGAAACAAGTTGAATTAGATTACAGTACCGTTTTTGGAGAGTACTTTAAGGGGTTGTCAAACAAAGAAAAACGGTCTTTGAATACGTTTACTTTAATGAGAAAGTACATTACGCGATATGATGAATATCCTTTTGGGTATTTAATTAATAATTACAAAAAATATAGAAAAATTGTAGATAGAGATGAACTCGATCAGTATATGTACAGCAAACTTACTTTTGCTACGTATGTAAATGAAAGAGAGGGAAAGAGCAATGCTTTGATGTATAAGAAACTGGAAGAAGCTAAAATTCCTGTTTCAGCTTACGTGAAAGAAAATTACGCATTAGTAAAAATGGTTAAGGATCCTGCTAAACGAAATGAATTTATTGAAAGAGGTAAGCAATTATTTAAAAATTGTAAACATGCATACTCTGTTCTCTTAAATGAAGCTGTAAAAGAAGCTATATCTGACAAAAAATTAGAAGCATTTTGTAAGCAATCTTTGCTTGATTTCGCAAAGCTTAATAAAACTAGAGCTGCACATTCGTGTACAAGTTTAGCTTATCTATTTATTTTAAATGCCAGAGACAATGCATCTGCTTTAAAATATTATGAATTAGCAGTTAAAATCGATCCAAATGTTGTAGAAGGTGGATATGTTAAGAGTAATATGGATTATTGTAAAAAGAGCCTTGGATTAGTTAAGTGTGACAATTATGGTGAAACTGCTCCTGCGTTTACTTTGATGGGGGTTGATGGAGAATCAGTTAGTCTAAATGATTATAAAGGGAAATTAGTCTTAATCGATTTTTGGGCTTCCTGGTGTGGTCCTTGTATAGGAGAGATAAAGTATTTGAAGGAAGCCTATGCGAAGCATAAAAATGATAATATCGAATTTATAAGCATTTCTACAGATAAAGACAAAATGAATTGGAAAAAGGCCATAAATAAACATGGAATGTCTTGGTTACAACTTCTGGATGATGATAAAACAAGCAAAGATTACAAGGTTAGAGGTATCCCTAGAATAATGCTTATTGGTAAGGATGGAAAAATTGTAGCCGATGAATTAAGAGGTGAAGCAATTGAAAGAGAAATAAAAAAAGTTTTATAATTGATAATCATGAAATTAATACAAACACTTATCATGTTAATTTTCATTTGTACTTGCTACACAGCAAGTGCATTTGAAATAAAAGGTAAAGTTCTTATAAAAGATGGTTATGGTAATCCTATTAATGGACAAGTTGTTTACCTATATTCTAATCCAACTGGGGAGATTTGCGAAGAGTGGACAGGAACGAAGATGATTGATTCTTGTGCAATTGAAAATCAGGAATTTCATCTTTCAGCACCAGATACTGAATATGCAAGATCGTACAAAATAGCGACAAAAACTGATTTTTTGTATTATTTTTTGAATAAAGAAGATAATATAAGTGCAACAATTGCAGATAAAAAAGGCTATAAGGTTTTTAAAGTTGAAACAAATAATCCTAAAACTGATTCTGTTTATCAGAAGTTTGTTCATGATGTAAATGTAAAATATTTTAATCCTTATTTAAAGAGGGAAGCTATTAATTACTTAAAAGAAAATATGGACAATGATGCGGGTATGTATTTGGCCGCATTATACTCAAGTAAAATTCCCGATCGTTTTCAAAGAACAACATTCTTTACATTTCCTCAAGTAAAAGAGGTTGTTGATGTAATTCCTGATTCTCAAAAAAATCATCCCTTGTATCAAACAATTATAGAGAACTATAAGAAGCTGGAATCTCAATATGAAGAGCCTGAGGGTTACAGAATATCGGGTTATGTTGATAATGTGTATAACAGTTACATGATATTGGCTATGCCGAAGCCAGGAACACTTAATTTAATTCCGCGAGATACAGTTCCAATTGTTAATGGGTATTTTGAGTTTACGGGTAAAGTTGAATATCCACAATATGCACTAATTGCTCTTGTTGACGGAGGATTTAAAAAGCAATTATTTGTTGAGAACTCAGATATTGAAGTTAATCTGTTTAGTGGAAAAACGGGTTGTAACTATAAAGATAGCTGGTTAGTTGAAAAAGTTTGGGGTGTTAATTTCTGGGGATTTAT
Organism: Ancylomarina sp. DW003; assembly: GCF_029029505.1. Lineage (GTDB taxonomy): Bacteria > Bacteroidota > Bacteroidia > Bacteroidales > Marinifilaceae > Ancylomarina. Next base: position 36,935 of record NZ_JAKJSD010000021.1, read on the forward strand.
AAATGGAAGCCAATCTTTAATTGAGTATAATAAGTTCAATGACGAGGTTTGCAAAGAAGGATATGATGAAATTTCAAGTTGGATAAAATCTCACCCTAAAAGCCACCCAACCTTATTGACCGTAGCCGTTCAGTTATGCAAAACCACAAACCCTGCTGTTTCAAAAAAGTGGTTGTCTTATTTCGATAAGAGTTTGCATTCAACACCAAGTTATGAACATGCGTTGAAGGAGATTGAAACGAAGAAACGAACCAGTGATGGTGCAGGTGCTCCAGTCTTTAAATTACCAGATGTAAATGGAAAAATGGTATCACTTAAAAAGTTTAGAGGAAAATATGTTCTTCTCGATTTTTGGGCATCATGGTGTGGACCTTGCAAAGGTGAGGTGCCTTTTTTAAAGGAGGCTCATGAGAAATTTAAGGATAAAGGTTTGGCCGTTATTAGTATTTCTTCTGATCAGAAAAAAGAGGCATGGTTACGCGCAATTAAACATGAAAAGATGGATTGGTTGCAATTAAGTTCTCATGGCAGTGATGTTGGAAGTAAGTATGGTGTTAGTGGCATTCCACATATTGTCTTAATTGATAAGAAAGGAAATGTTGTAGCATCAGGACTGAGAGGGAAATCTATAATTGGGGAAATTGAAAGCTTAATTAAATAGACTAAATAACTTAAACATAAATAAACGTATCAATATGAATTTTAAATTTTTTTCATTAGCAGCACTAATAGTTATAAGCCTATTTTCTTGTGCTCCCAAAGTAACTGAAATATCAGGCACACTAATTAATTTTAAAGGTGACAAAATTAATTTGGAGTACAATAATAAGGTAACAGAAGTTTCAGTAGGTACAGATGGTACATTTTCTTCAATGGTGAAACTTTCTCAGGATTCTTATGTGACATTAAAATGTGGAAGACATATCGTTAAAATGTATGCATTTGCAGGAAGGGATTTAACTGTTAATTATAATCTTGAAGACAGAGAAAGAATATTTAATGGAGATTCGAAACACTTATGCGAGTATCTTGAATCGAAAAAAAGTATTGCTGAGAAAAGAGATTGGTATAGTCTTGGAGAAGATGAATTCCTTGAAGAAGTTCGTTCTTTTAATGAGGAAAGAAAGGAGATTCTTCTTGATCAGAATTTCAACGAAGAATTCAATATTAAAGAATTAGCATGTATGGAATATGAAACATACACATTTGTCTTGAATTATGTGCCATATCATGGATACAGTGTAGAGGGGGAATACGTGCCAAGTAATAAAATTACAGATTTTTGTAACAATGCTGATTTCAATAAATCGGAGTTATTAAAATTATCGGAATATAGAGAATTCATTAATTTACGAGCTACTGAGAGAGGATATACTAAAAATAAAAGTGACCAGAAATTAAACATGACTTTAGAGTCAGCAAATTTTATACGCGATTTAAATACTTTACCTGAGATTAAATCCTATATGATTTTCAATTTGGTTAAACCTTATGTTGAGAGAAGAGGCACTGGTGCAGAAATATATTCACAACTTTATACCATTTTTATTGATTTATGTAAAGATCCTGAAAAAGTAGAAGAAGTAGCCAAGTTTGCTGCAAAATGGGATAAAATTGCAAAAGGTCAACCATCACCTTCTTTCGCTTTAAAAGATATAAATGGAGAAACAGTATCTCTAACTGATTTAAAAGGTAAATATATTTATATTGATGTATGGGCAACATGGTGTGGTCCTTGTCTTGGTGAAATTCCTCATTTGATGAAACTTGAAGAGGAAATGCATGGAAAGGATGTAACATTTGTTAGTCTTTCTACTGACCGTAATAAGGAGCAATGGGAAAATTTTGTTAAGAAAAAAGAAATGGGTGGAGTTCAGCTCATTAATGATCCGTCCTGTACTTTTTGTAAGGATTATATGATTTTTGGTATCCCTAGATTTATTTTACTTGATAAAGAAGGTCGAATTGTAGATAATAATGCTCCCAGACCTAGTGGTAAAATAAAAGACGTTTTACTTGGTCTTTTAAATTAATTCAAGACGGAAATAAATTCATTTAAAACAGTTTATTTATGAATAAGTCATATGTATATAAAGGCATTATGCTTTTACTCTTCGCTATTTCTAGTTGTTTGAGTGTTTCTGCTCAGGGAGTTAATTTTGGTTCAGATTTAGATAAAGCATTAGTGTTGGCGAAGAAAGAAAATAAGTTAGTATTCGTCGACTTTTACACCTCTTGGTGTGGTCCATGTAAAATGCTGTCAAAAAAAGTGTTCCCACAAGAAAAAGTAGGTTCCTATTTTAACTCTCATTTTATTAATTGTAAAATTCAATGCGATGATAGTGGTTATGGTAAAGAATTAGGTGAAAAATACGAAATACAAGCCTACCCAACTTTAATGCTTATTGATTGTAATGGTGAGATTGTTCATTCTATGGCAGGAGCACCCGATGCCGATGGCTTAATTGAATTTGTGAAACAAGGAATGAATCCTGAAAAAAACCTGAAGGCCGTTATAAAAAGGTATGAAGATGGAAACAGAGATAAAGAGTTTGTAGATTACTATTTCAATTTTTTATTGGAGTCACGCAGAAATGCAAGGGCTAAAACTGACTTTACCTCCTATTTTAAAACACTTTGCAAGGCTGACAAAATATCCTCATTGGTGTTCAATTTAAGTGATAAGTTATCAATGGAAGTTGACACAGAAGTCTTTGGCTATATTGAAGGCAAGAGAAAAAAATATGCCAAAGTAATGGGAGAAAAAGAAGTTCATGATTACATCAAAAGATCATATAAAAAACAATTGCTGAACAACTATAACTCCAATAAACAAAAGTATGAGTCAGATAAAGAGGTGTTTATGAAGAAAGCATACTCTTTTGGAGATGAAGTCTGCGATTATGTGGATATTTATGGGCTTATTTATAGTGATGTGAAAAATAAAAAAGATCTATTTGCTAATAGAGCTGATTCATTTATTAAAAAATATGGCAATAAGAATGTTAGAGGATTTGTTCATACATATGGTAATTTTATATGGGGAAAAGATGCTGGGATAATAGCTATTAAATGGATAGAAGACGCTTTACTACAAGATAGAAGCATCGAAAATTTAAAGACCTATTCTTACATTCTTGTTCGAAATCTTCGTTTTGATGAAGCAATTGTGATACAAAAAGAAATGAAGGCAATATATTTAAAGAATGGGGTTTCAACTGAAAGTGTAGATCAAGAAATAAAAGGAATAGAGGAATGTAAAATTAAATTTTCATAAGTTAAATAACGTTGAGAATCATGTAGCAAAGCCTTGTTATTACACCAAGGCTTTGTTCATAATTTGAAATTACCTTGTTGGAGTTGTCTACTTTTATTATAGAATTGTGTTTCTGGCTTTCTTGAGTTTTAATATTCTTATAAATCTTATTGAAATCGTAATTGTGGTTGATACCTATTGGACTTGTGTACCTCCTGTTTTTCTTATTCCGAAAGTATCTGTGTTATCAAAATGATTACACTTACTATTGAATTGTTTGTTATTAGATATTAAAAAAATGAAAAAAGAATATATCATCATAATGGTTTTGATGTTTTTTATGACATCCTGTGATAAAGAGGTCATAAAAATAAAAGGTAAAATTGATAGCTTAGGTAATAGTCAATTGATTTTTAAGATGGATGGCGTGTCAGGTATGGATTGCAAGATCATAAATTCAATTACTTGTGAAAATGGCGAGTTTAATTTCAAACTAAAAAATATTAAACCTCCTGTAAAATTAACCTTATACGTAAATGATAGTCTTGAATCTGATATTTGGGTTGGAGAGTATGGAGTGACTACAATAGAAGGAAAATATGGGTCAATATTTAAATGTAATGTTGTTGGATCTTTTTTTTGTAATGAATTACAGAGGATGAATGAGAACCTCAACAAGATGTACATCGAACCCATAAAAGAGAAAGAGTTAGAGGCTGTCAAACTAAAAGAGTTAGAGAAATTAGAAAAACTTTCTGATGCTGATGCTATTTACCTGAGCAAGATAAAAAAGGATATTAAGATGGCTTATCGCCTACGTAAAAAATCCATTTTAAAAACGGTGAGAAAACATGCTCAAAATCCGGTAGCGGTTGCTTTAATGTGTCAAGAATACGATAGATTAACCTCTCATCAAAAGAAGGAATGTCTGAAGTATTTGAACCGAACATTTTCTGATACTGGTTTAAATTGGCAAATGAAAAATTAGTCAACGATTCATTCTGCTGCAAGAACGTTTAGTAGTTGAGTAAAGAACAAAAACCTCTGTAAGCTTTGTTTTAGTGTGAGCAAACTTTCATCTGAATCTTCTTTGGTCGGATCTGATTTGGTTGAAATTGAACACAAAATCCGGGGTTTTGTTCTTTTTTGCTACTCATAATTAATTAGATATTTTTCTATAAATGAATGAGAATTTCGTTAGTTGGATCATATTGTTTGTTAATAGCCCTCCAATTTTTAATTGGAGGGCTATTTTATCAGAGCGTAAAATAGGTTCATTGAGTAACTTAGGGTTGTCTAACCATGAAGTTGACTTCTCCATTTTTTTTGCCTATTATTTTTTAGATTAAAAAATATTCTATATTTGACCCCTAATGAGTTTAAGTGATGAGCATATAGTTAGAATAGGACAGGGCGATTTAAAGGCCTTTAAGGAGATATATAAGGATATGTTTCAGTCCCTATGTCTGTATGGTTACAAGATGTTATCCAATCAAGCTGTTGTAAGTGATATTGTTCAGGAAGCCTTCATTATTATATGGAATAAAAGAGTAGAATTCAATTCTCTGGTTGGTACACGTGCCTATCTCTATACTGTTGTTCGTAATAAGATTAGCGATCATGCCAAGAATTTAAAAACAGTTTCCATAGAAAACAATCCCGTTGAAGAGATTGATTTCAACAATCAAATAACTAAAGAAGAAACCTATAAAATTTTGCGCGAAGCCATAGCGACCTTACCTGGTCAGACTCAAAAGGTTATTAAGCTGAGCATGAATGGGCATACAAATCCTGAAATTGCCGAAGTGCTTGATATTTCAGTAAACACCGTTAAAACGCTTAAAAAGATTGGTTATTCAAAGCTCCGGGAATTGCTGAAAGATAATGTGTTTCTACTATTACTTTTGGCTGATCTGTTTGGCTATTAGCAGAGATTCTGCTTTTCATCTCGTTTAATTCATCCTCCCAAAGAGTGCGAGGATAATTCTTTTCCCATTCATTTTTCTTTTCGAATTTATTTACTGAACTTATCCAGAGGTCAGTTTTGTGTTCTGACATCCTTATTTTTAGGCTTTTGAAGCTCATGTTTATGGGGCTAAATAGTTTTGGTATTCTATTTTTTCAAAAAAAATCAGAATCCAGTTCACCCACTTGCGCTCTTTTTCACTATTACTAACAAAGAATATTCGAAGAAAGATGAAATCAACTAAAAACCATATAGAAAAAGCTAAGCTCTGGGCTGACAACATTCTTGGGAATAAGAATGATAGCCAGAGCTTGGATGCTGCCGACATTAAGGATATAGAATCCTTGAAAAGTGGTAAATATGAAAATTGGCGTAATGAGGTTACGAACCTGTTTGAAGAAGAAAAGGTGTGGGATTCTGTAGAAAAGAAAATTACAGTCTTTGCACCAAGAAGTGAAACCAGACGATTGATTAATTATTGGCAATCAGTAGCCGCAGTTCTTATTCTTGCAGTTATAGGTTCGGCTGGCTATATTTTATTTGAAGAATTCAGACAGATAGAGCAAGAACAATTTATCATGCCAGGGAAAGCCATGGCTTATTTGCAAGTGGATGACAATAAGGTGATAGAACTGAATAAAGTTGATACACTATTGTTGTTTAATAAGACAAAGGCGAATCTAGATTCTGGTCGAATTGTTTATTCGGAAGCTGAGAGTACAAAAGAAGCTATTGAATACCATAAAATAAATGTTCCCAGAAATGGAGAGTATTATGTGCAGTTATCAGATGAAACCAAGGTTTGGGTCAATTCCGAATCGAGTATTTCATTTAAATCTCGATTTGATGGCAAGCAACGTGTTGTAGAACTAAGTGGAGAAGCCTATTTCGAGGTAGCTAAAAATCCAGACCAACCTTTTATTGTAAGAACAGATAATATGGATATTCGGGTTTTGGGAACTCACTTTAATGTAAAAGCTTATCCTGACGAAGAATACACCTATGCAACACTGAATGAGGGGAAGATCTGTGTGAATAAGGATGATCTGAATGAAGTTTTAGCTCCCAATCAGCAATTGGCTTTGAATAATATGTCGAAAGAATTCTCAAAACAAGAAGTTGATGCCTCAATTTATTCTGCTTGGGTAAAAGGCAAGTTTGTGTTTAAGGATGAGAAATTAGAAGATATATTAATTGCTCTAAGTCGTTGGTACGATATAAAAATCTTTTATGAGAATGCCCGCCTTAAGGAGGATAGATTCTCCATTAGTGTCAATCGGTACGATGATATCAATATTCTGTTGGATCACCTTAAACTAACAGGAGGTATTAATTTTGAAATTAATAAGAACGCCTTAATCGTTAAATAAAAAAAGGGAAAAAGATACTACGAATATCCTTTCCCCTCACAGTTAAATAATTGTTTCACGAACATCTAACCATTACAAATTTATGGAAAATTATTTGAATTCTTTCCGAACCTTGGTGAGGAAAAGAACTAAAACCCTACTAATTATGAAACTCATAGTTATGTTTCTTATCATTGGCTCTTTGCAACTATCGGCCAGTGTCTATTCCCAAAATGGGAAAATGAATGTGCAAGTTTCAGAAATGAAACTAGCAGATCTACTGTGGGAACTACAGGAAAGCTCCGAATTTGTATTTGTTTATCGAACTGATGATATACAAGGAATAGGTAATATTAGCTTGGATCTTGAGAATACGAGTATTGAAGATATCCTTGATGAAGTTTTATCCGATACACATTTGGAGTATAAATTGGATAATAATGTGGTTGTTATTAAGAAAAAAGAGCTTCAACCAATAGTTGTAGAAACAGATTCGGTTCAGGAGAAAAAAGAATTGAAAGGAACCGTTACCGATGAAGATGGTAATACCCTACCTGGTGTATCGGTTGTTGTAAAAGGAACAACCAATGGTACTGCAACCGATATTGATGGTAACTATACTATCAATTTTGATGAAGGCAAGTTTGTTTTAGTATACTCATTTGTAGGAATGGTTTCTCAGGAGATTGCTTACAATGGTCAATCAGTCTTAAATGTGACTTTGGCAATGGATGCAGAAGTAATGGATGAAGTTGTTGTGACTGGATATGCTACAATTTCAAAAGAAAGAGCAACGGGATCATATTCGAAAATAGCTAATGCAGATTTAGAACTTAGACCAGTTGAAAATATTGGAGAAGTAATAGGTAATTCTGTTGCTGGTGTTCAACAAGATAGGAATGGAGATATTGTCATTAGAGGTGTTGGGTCTTTCCAGGCTGAAACAGCTCCTCTTGTAGTTGTTGATGGTTTTGCAATTTTAACTCCAAACCCATTAGAGTCGGTAAATCCAACGGATGTAGCAAGCCTTACATTTCTAAAAGATGCTTCAGCAACTTCTATTTATGGAGCAAGAGCTGCAAATGGTGTTATTGTAATAACGACAAAAACACCTGCAAAAGGAAAGTTTAGTGTTGAATTTAACTCATTTGTTAATGTATCTGAACGAATTGATCTGGATCATGTGTTAAATATGGCAGGTACTGAAGCTACCATAAAATTTATGGAAGATGTTGAGGAATTTGTTCCAGAATCTGGTCTTCCATATTATAGCGACCCATACGGAGATCCATCACGTTATTCTTGGGATTTGGCTCCACATGTGGCAAATATGTTTGAAAGAAGACACGGTAGTATGACTCAGGGAGAATACGATGCTGAACAAGCAAAGTTAATTGCACAGGATGGTATATGGGAAGATCAGTATCAAGATAATTTACTGAGAAATAGAGTGTATCAAAGTCATAATTTAACGATAACAAGTTCGACTGATAAGAGTTCGTCGAAATTTAATTTGTCTTATGCCAAAGACTTAACGCACTTTAAGTATAATAATTCAGATAGATATCAAGCTAATTTCACGAATATCTACAATGTGAATCCTAATATTAAAGTTGGTATAACTTTTAATGGGATCTACGCAAAAAACCAAATGAATGGTACTAGTGTTAGTGAAATACGTGGTGTGACATCTCCCTATACAAGATTACTTGAGGACAATGGTGATTATGCTTATATGCCTAATGGTATATATTTGCCATACTTGAAAAATGGTACGGTTGATGAGTCATCTTTTCCTTATTCGTGGAGGTATAATTTATTAGAAGAAGCAAAAGCAAGAGATAATAATAATAATAATTACAATATGCGTTTTAATGGTTTTTTAGATGTTAAAATCATTAAAGGTTTATCGGCAAATTTCTCCTTACAATACGAAATGGCTGGAAATAAAACCAAAAATTATTTTAGAGAAAATTCTTACTTCTATAAAAGTGCAGCAAATCGTTTTTCTGTTCTCGATCCTTCTACAGGTTTGCGAAATATTCCAAACGAATTTATTGAGGGAGATATAGTACAGACATCATCTAACAAAACAGAGGCTTATAATTTTAGATCCCAATTAAATTTCGATAGGGAATTTAAAGGCAAACACAGAATTACTGCATTAGCAGGTTTTGAAACAATTTCTAAGGATGTCGGTGTAAATTCAGCCACTAGACGACCAGGTTTTAATGAAAGAACATATACGACAAATCGTTATGTGGATTACACTTTAAGACTCCCAACTTTTGAAGGTCGTAATTCGTCTTTGCCCTGGTCTTTAGGAGGATATTCGGCAAACTATGACAGGTATGTATCGGGGTATTTAAATATGGCCTATACTTTTGATAATAAATATACGCTAACAAGTAGTGCCCGTATGGATGGATCAAACTTTGTTGCAGAAGATGTGAATAGTAAAATTTCACCATTTTGGTCTGTTGGTGCTATGTGGAATTTGAATAAGGAAGCTTTTATTAAAGACAATTTAAGTTTTGTAGATTATTTACGACTAAAAGTTACTTATGGTGTTGGTGGTATCGCTGCTGGTAAAAGAAGTGTTTCAACTGTTTCAACACTTGTAACTTATCAGTTAAATCAATTTGTAGGAGCAGGAGAAACCTCTTCAAGAACACGTAATCGTGCTATCGCTGATTTAACTTGGGAAAAAGCTTATACTTTCAACCTTTCTACTGATTTTTCTATGTTTGAAGGGAAATTATTTGGCTCCTTAGGTTATTATAATAAGGATACTCGTGATGTATTAATGAACACCCCAGTATCATATGTTATAGGGGGTACTAGCTCTTTAACCTTGAATAGTGGAAACATAAACAATAAAGGTGTTGAGATAGAATTAGGATCTCAATTAAATGTTACCAAAGACATTTTGTGGACAGGTAATTTGAACTTTACCTATAATAAAAATACGGTTGTTGAATGGGATGTGGAAAGACCATATGTAGCTGCATACACAGGTAGCGGATCCCCTGTAAAAGGAGAGGCACTAAGTACTGTTTATGCTTTTAATTTAAGTGGATATTCCGATGAAGGTTTAGCTATTGTTAAGTTGAATGATGGTACTGAAGTTGTAGCCGATTCAAGAGATAACACCATGTTTTACTCAAGGTTTGATGAAGCAAACGGTGAAAGTATTACAAATAATAACAAGTACACAAAAAACATAGGAACATTAACGGCTCCTATGTTTGGAGGGTTTAGAACTAGCTTTAAAGCGTATGGTTTTACCTTATCAGCAATGTTATCTGGTGAATTTGGTCATATTTTCAGTAGAAATGATGATTATGGAGATTCTGCGACAGAACGTAAATACCCAAAATCCTTAGAGAGTGCATGGAATTTGGGTGATAATGCTTCGGAATTTACTTCCAGACCATATCCAAATGCTACAAATGCGCCTTATTTAGACTCGGGGTATCTAAATTTTTATTACGGAAATATGATACGTGCAGCTGAATCAAGTTATGAAAATGCCTCTCATATCAGGTTAAACGAGGTTTATCTTGGTTATGAAATTCCTATGAAAAAGATTCTAGGTCCAAATTCTACGATTACTAGAGCAAATGTTTATTTCCAGGTTAAAAATCTGGGAGTTGTTTGGACAGCAAATGACAAAGACTTGGATCCTTATAACTTACCTGGGACAATGAAAACTCCAACACAATTTACTTTTGGTTTAAAACTGAACTTATAACGTTATGAAAATAAAAAATATAGTACTTGTATTTATGCTTAGTTTGTTATTCTCGTGTGCAGATTTTCTGGACGAGAATCCAAACAGAGCAGGTAACGATCCAATTGAAGATTTGGAACAATTGGATAATATGATGAACGAAATGGCATACTTGCTCAAAGGACTTCCCTGGGGAGTCGGTAGTAGATCTAATTTTGTTAATGCCTTGGCCAGTGATGATTATGAGCTGCATCCTGAAATTCAGGAGAAAATTGGCGCTGAGAATGCTGGTCTGATTTCCATTTTAGACAGGGAATTTCTGACTTATCGATTAGCAAATTTTTATGAAATGGGTGATATGTATGGTACGATATACCATCTAAATACTGTTTTAGTTAATCTTAATGATGTAGATGGTGATGATGAGGCGTTAAGAAAAAAGATAAAAGCTGAAGCACTAAGCTATCGTGCTTATTATCATTTTAATTTACTGGTAAATTATTCTTTACATCCTGTGCTTAATGGAGGGAATAATTTGGGAATGGGTTATAGAACCGATATTAGTTTTGCATCCAAGGGAATCTCATCTAGAAATACGGTTTCGTATACCATGGATAAAATATATGAGGATATTTCGAAAGCACAGGCTTTATTTGAAGAGGCTGGTGCAGAGGATTTTGAAGTTGAATATAACTGGAGGTTAAGCAAGATAGGTTTAATGGCTATAAAAGCCCGTATCGATTTATATAACGGGAACTATAATGAAGCATTAACAGCGGCCAATTATGTATTGTCAAAATACAATTATCTTGAGGACTTAAATAATGATGCCAATCCTGGTGACCCATACTATGTGTATACTTCACAACATGCATATACGCCTACGGATGGAACTGTAGAAGAGATATTGGATGTGTTTGAGACTGAAATGAACAGGCAGGGGGAACTTCAGATGAATAATCCAGAAATGATTGTACCTGATTTTACTTCATACCCTTTGGGTGGTAATTTCCCAATGTCTGAGTCTTTATATGCTTCATTTGATATAAAATCTGATTTACGACTTGCTAAGTTTTTTACTAATAATGCTTATTTAAAGAATGCTGGTGCTTCAAAATTTTCAATAGCTGAGATTAATGCTTTGAGCGCTGAGAAAACTCATAATTTCCAAGGGCTAACTAATAGCACACGTAATGTATCACTTCAACAAGGACCTAATGTACCAGAAATGATGCTGATTAAGGCCGAATGTTTAGCTAGAGGAGAAGATGGAATTGCTAAAGATGAGGCCACGGCACAGTCAGTTCTTCAAACATTAAGAGCGAAAAGATTTACTTTGGTAATCGATGCTAATAATATATCTGGAACTCTTCAGGATGTTCTTACTGAAAGAAGAAGAGAAAGACCATATGTGATCAGATGGTACGATATTAAACGACTTAATGCCTTGGATAATGCAGGTATCGTATTGTCTAAGAAATATTTCACAGATCGTGATGATTCTAATTCAGGAAGTAGTGTTTATTCTATTCAACCAAATTCAAATGCTTTTGCCTTACCGATTCCTGACGCGGAATTAAATTTGTTGAATGGATGGGAACAAAACCCTGAATAGTTTGGATTGGCAGTTTGGATTAAGATGGATCCAAATCAATATCACAAACAAAATAATGTATAAAAGCAATATATAAATTTGTATTTTAAGTTTGGTCTGCTTCATCGTGTTCGTATTATTTCACGGAGGCAGACCTTCTTTACTAATAGCACATTTTTAAGACTCATAATACCCAAACACAAAAAACACTTAATTAAACATAGTAATATTCTTAAGGTATTGAACATTGCACAGGATTGGGATGAAAAAAAATGGAAAAAAGCTGTTGAGCGAATCAAATGGACTGTTACAATATCATTAATAACGACAAAGAAGTAATTGATTGGGTTCTTAAGTATAACGTGATTGGTTTTCCAACAAAACTACTCATCAACCCTAAAGGAAATATTATTGGATGTTGGGTTGGTGAAGGCGAAGAGGGTGAGGAGTTATATCATTGATTAATTATTATCAATGAAAAATTAACAACTATTGAAGTTTGAACCAATTTGTGTGGTTCATTCATAATTTTAAATAATGTTTCTGATTTAATTAAAAAAAACAATCTCTCTTTAAAAATAAAAACAAATAAAATGAGAAATTTAAGCGTGTTTGTAGTACTACTGACTTTGTTGGCCTGTAGTAAAAAAAATAAGAATGAAGTAACCTTAAAAGGTCATCTAATTAATTTCAATGAACCTTCGCTTGTACTTTATATGGGCGATAAAGTTGATACTGTTTTAGTAGATAAAGACGGACAATTTGAGGCTATTCTTCATCTTGATAAAGAAAAATCTGTGTATTTGGAAAGTAAAAGCTTTAGTAGACATTTTCTTTTGCTATCTGGTTATGAATTGAGTTTTTCTCAGGATGTGGCAAACAAAGATAAAGGATTTAAGTTTACGAATAAGAATGTACTTGTATCTGCTAACTTATATGCTAAGGCTACGCTCGAATTAGACGAAAAGTTAAAACAGAATTGGAGAGAAGCTTTAATTTTAGATGAAGATGCTTTTATAACAAAGGTCAATGATATTTATACACAGAAAATGAATCTTTTAGATGCTTTTGCAAAAGCGAATGACTATGCTGATTCTGATTTTGTTCGTCTTGAAATCAACAAAATTAAGTATGAAAGGCTAAATGATTTCTTAACTTATAAAAATTCACATGGTGCATATATTGGAGATAGATCATTTGTTGCTTCAGAAAAAATCACGTCTCAATTGAAAGATGCTGATTTAAACTTAGGTGAATTAGTTGGTGTGTCGAGTTATAATAGCTTTGTTACTAATGTTTTGGCTAAAAAAGTGGAAGTCTATTTTGAAAATAATCCAGAAATAACTGTGACAAGAGAAAGTTATGAATTGTATCGATTTGCATGTTTAGACGAGTTAATTACAAATTCAAAGGTTAAAGAATACTTAGCTTATGACATTTTACGAAATTGTACAAAAGACTATATTACTAGTGGATCAGAACTTGTTAAAAAGTTTCGTGCTTTGGTTACAAAGGAGACTTACTTAAATCATATTAACTCTAAGGTTGCAGCTTGGGAAGCAATTGGCCAAGGGCAATTAGCACCAGATTTTGCAGGACAAACTGTGAATGGCAAAACCATTGCACTTTCTGACCTAAGAGGTAAGTATGTTTATGTTGATATTTGGGCGACTTGGTGTGGACCTTGTTGTGCTGAGATTCCTTACCTAGAAAAGCTAGAAAAAGAATATCACGGCAAAAACATTACTTTTTTAAGTGTATCAGTTGATGCGGATAAAGATAAATGGAAGAAAAAAGTGATTGGAGATAAGATGGGTGGTATTCAAATTAATGTAGGCCAAGGTAATTCTATTAGTAAGGACTATATGATTAGAGGTATTCCCCGTTTTATGCTTTTTGATATGGAAGGTAAAATCGTAAGCGTGAATGCTCCGCGTCCTTCCGGGAAAATTCGTGAGGTCTTAGATAATCTTAAAGCTTTGTAAATGAAACATAAGGATTTTATCTCAAATTTTAATTTGAGATAGTCTCATTACCTAAATAAAAAAAGCTCTCTCAGCGTATCCAGACTAAGAGAGGTGTTTTTGTATAAGGAATCTGTCTAATTTATAAATAGGTCTGCTTTTATGACTTATTGATATAAACTGATCATTTGCTAATGAAGAAACGCTGCATACTAATGCAGCGTTTAAATTATAGCCTTCGCAACTTTTTGCAAAAGCGTTTGCAACTTATTGCGAAAGGCATAAATCGAAATACTACATTTTACTGTATTTTAATTTACCAAGCATCTCCTTTAGTTTTTTGCCAGGCGTAAAGATAATTTTAGACTTTTTAATACTATTGGCATTAATGTCTTCAGCCTTTTCCTCGCCTTCACTGCTAATGCTAACCCTGTAATTTCCAATGTCGCCTAACTTTACTGACTTTCCATCAGCAAGCATACTTGGAATAACATCCGTTAATGCATACAATACAGCTCGAATGTCTGCGCCACTAACGGTACTGATTTTCTCAATACCTTCTGTTAATTCATCAATGTCGGCGTTTCCGCTGATCATATTACTGGCATAGAATTTCTTCTCACTACCACCTGCAACGCCAGGTTGGCCTCTTTCAATGACTTTAAATTTAATTGTCATATCATTTAAATTACCTGTTATATAGAATCAGGATTTTACGATTTAGTTTTTATATGGCGGGCCCATCGGCCTCCTCTTCCAAGTGCACTCGCCAAAGTTTACAGGGTTGATGACCAGCCGATGGATTACCTTTTTGTTTTGATCTGGATGAAAAATCATCTCTTGAATCGAAACGTATCGAATTTAATTAAAATAGCCTCTTAGTATACTTATCAAATAGGTTAAATTTTTGATAAGGAATTGGTTTTTAAGTGTAATTAACATTTTGTCCTTTTTATATGTTTTAATTCAGCTATTCTGTTTGTTCTAAACCCAATAATGTTTTTTTAATCTCTTGATATAAAAGGACTCTGAATATTTTTTGATGTACTTGCTTTAAGTATTATTCTTAATCTATTGAAGAGAATTGGAATAAGCTGGGTGGCAACTCAATATTTTGAGAATTTATTTCAGGAAGCTTTTCTGTATATTCCTCTTGAAATTATATAGAACTGATTTAGGAATTATCATTTCATATAGATTGAAATGACAATTGTTAAGCTCTTGTTAAATGCCGAAATTGTGGTTGTTTCTACTCTGTTTTTTCCAATTTTACATCAGAATACAGGATATATTAGAATAGTTGAGAAAGAAACTAAATAAAAATTGCATTTTTTTTCGTTTAAAATAAACTTTCTATTTTTATCTAATCTAGATTACATTCTAAATTGTAAGTTTAAGTAAATTAAGCTTATTGTGAGAATATAAATTAACAAAACATTTGATGTGATTGTTTAGTTAGATTGACTCTATCTAGTTGAGTTTAACAAATTTTGACAAAAATAAATGGAATCTGATTCACCCTTTTTGACTGTTTAAGGGTCTTATGAGTGTAAGAAAAACAAAAACAATCAAAGAAACTTGTCTCAGGCGAGACAAATAATAGAATAGTGGTAATGTGGATTGCCATTAGCACACACAACAACTAACAAAAACTAAGACCAATGAAATTGAATTTTAAGTTTGCTCTCGTTTTTATTTTGAGCAGCATGATTACTTTAAGTGCGTTTAGCCAGATTGTTCAGCCAGCCAAGTGGAAGGTTGAATTTTCGAAAAAAGATGTGAAGGTTGGAGAGACACTTGAAGTCTTAATTAAAGGAGATATTCAGGATACATGGCATGTATTTTCGAATGACTTCGATCCGGAATTAGGTCCTATTCTAGCGACTTTTAATTTTGAAAAAAATGATTCTTACGAATTAGTTGGTAAAGTAACACCAATTAAACCTCATAAACATTACGACGAAGTTTGGGAAGGTGAAGTAAGCTACTTTGAGAAGAAAGCTGAATTTCGTCAAACCATTAAAGTATTACAAGCAGACGTAAAAGTTGCAGGTTCTTTCGATTATCAGGCTTGTACCGATGTTTCAGGACAGTGTGTGACTGGTGAAGAAGATTTTGATATTGCATTAACAGCTGAAGGTGGTTCTGTTGTAAAGAAAGAGGCTAAGGCCGAAGAATCAACTCCTGCTGAGAAAAAAGAATCTAAGAAAGGTCTTTGGGCTATATTTATTGGTGCATTTCTTGGTGGATTGATTGCAATTGTAACACCATGTGTATTCCCAATGATTCCAATGACAGTGAGTTATTTTATGCATTCAGGTGGGGGTAATAAAGCAAAAGGTAGAATGAATGCATTCTTCTATGGTTTTTCTATTATTGCTATTTATACCGTTGTAGGAACAATTCTGGCAGTTGTAATGGGACCAGATTTTGCAAACTTCCTAAGTACGCATTGGGTTCCAAATATTTTATTCTTTATCATTTTCGTTGTCTTTGCATTTTCTTTCTTTGGTATGTTCGAAATGACAATGCCGAGTTGGATGGTAAATAAATCTGTTGCAAACGAAGATAAAGGTGGTTTCATGGGTTCATTCTTTATGGCCTTTACTTTAGTGCTTGTGTCATTTTCATGTACAGGACCAATTGTAGGAACTATTTTGGTTGCTTCAGCTGGAGGAGAAGTTCTTATGCCAATTATTGGTATGTTGGGATTCTCATTAGCATTTGCACTTCCATTTACATTGTTTGCAATTTTCCCGGGATGGTTGAATAATATGCCTAAGTCTGGTGGATGGTTGAACTCAGTGAAAGTTGTATTAGGATTCTTAGAATTAGCTTTAGGATTGAAATTCTTAAGTGTAGCAGATCAGACTTACCATTGGGGAATTCTAGATAGAGAAGTTTACTTAGCGATTTGGATTGTGATCTTTACATTATTAGGTTTCTACTTATTAGGGAAATTAATGTTCTCTCACGATAGCCCTCTTAAGAGTATTAGTGTTCCAAGATTAATGTTGGCAATTGCTTCATTCTCTTTTGTGGTGTATATGATCCCGGGTATGTTTGGTGCTCCATTAAAAATGTTATCAGGTTTTACACCTCCAAAATCAGGTTTAGATTTTGATCTACCAACAATGATTGTTGAAAATGCAGGTTCAGGTGGTGTTAAGCATGAAAAAATTAGTGGAAAATACAGTGATTTCCTTCATTTACCTCCAGGGTTTCAAGGATACTTCGATATGGATGAAGCTATAGCAGCTTCTAAAGCTCAGAATAAGCCTGTGTTTGTTGACTTTACTGGACACGGTTGTGTAAACTGTCGTGAAATGGAATCGAATGTTTGGTCTCACCCTGAAGTAGCAAAGAGATTGAAGAATGAATATATTATCGTAGCAATGTATGTTGATGATAAAACGAAGCTACCTAAGGAGGAGTGGATTGTATCGAACTACGATGGTAAGAAAAAGAAGACTTTAGGTAAGATAAATGCAAATTACCAGATTGAAAGGTATAATGTAAATGCACAGCCATATTATGTGCTTTTAGATAAGGAAGGTAAGGATTTGGTTCAGCCAACAGCATACGATCTTAACGTAGATAATTTTATTAAATTCCTTGATGAGGGAATAAAGAATTTTAAGAATGGGAAAAGCGTTGCACTCTAGTTTTCAAGTGTAAATAAGGTAATATATAGCAGCGCCCTTGTTCTTAGATATTTGCAAATAGTTTTTAATTATTTTTTTAGTTAGTCGGTAGAGGGGCAGGATCCGTATAGAATCGTTTGGTGTTTTAGAAACACAACCTTCTTTAAAATCATCTTTGGTCGGATCTGGTTTTGAGGAAATTGAAAACGAGCTCTTGGGTTCTGTCCTTTCTTATTGATAAGACTTGCAAATAGTAGAAGAAATTCAAAGTCGAAAAACCAGTTGAACATGCTTGTTGTTTAACTTTAAATCAAATTAGTTACAATAGTTTAACTTGATACGTACACCACTATTAAAATCAAGATTAAGCTTATTGAACTATCCGAATTAAATATTTTTAATATGACTTCTAAATTAAAATTTTCACTCTTGTTATGCTTTAGCATTTTAGGATTGACTTCTTTTGCTCAGTACACCACACAGGTGCCTTTGAATGAGGCTGTGAAAACAGGTAAACTGAAGAATGGCATGACTTATTATATCATGCACAATGAGGAACCTAAGGATAGAGCAAGTTTTTACTTTGTTCAGAATGTAGGTGCTATTCTTGAAGATGATGCTCAAAATGGTTTGGCTCACTTCTTGGAGCATATGGCTTTTAATGGCCTTAAGAACTTTCCAGGTAAAAACATGCTTGATTACTTAGAGAAGAATGGTATTCTTTTTGGTCGTGATATGAATGCATACACAGCTCAGGACGAAACTGTTTATAATATCAGTAATATTCCAACGGCAAGTGAAAATTTGTTAGATTCTACTTTGTTGGTTTTACATGATTGGTCTGGTGGTTTACTATTAGAAGGAAAAGAAATTGAATCGGAGCGAGGTGTCATTCATGAAGAATGGAGAACACGCCGTAATTCAAGATTTAGATTGAATGGTAAAACGAGTCCTGTAATGTATAATCATTCAAAATATGCTGAGCGTGATGTTATTGGATCTTTAGATGTGATCGATAATTTTGAGCATTCTGCACTTCGTGACTACTACAAGAAATGGTACCGTCCGGACCTTCAGGCTGTGGTTATCGTAGGTGATATTGATGCTGAGAAAATGGAAGCTAAAGTAAAAGAACTTTTCTCTAAAATTCCAATGCCTAAGAATGCTGCAGAACGTACGTATACGCAAATTGAAGATTCTAAGGAACTAGAGTATATTGTTGCTAAGGATAAGGAAGCGCAGCGCATGAATATCATGTGGTTATTCCGTCGTGATTTAGATGCAGTTAAAACTGAATCAACAGAGAGAAAAGCTATGATTAAGAGCATGGCTCAGCAAATGCTTAAGTCTCGTATCTCAGAAAAAACGAAGAAATTAGAATGTTCTTCAGTAGGTATGGAGTTTGGTGGTTTCGATATGGCTCGTACAAAAGGTGCTGATTATATCTATGTAGCACCTAAGCAGGGTAAGGAATTGGATGCTTTTGCTGAAGTTTTAACGGAGCTTGAGCGTGTTAAGCGTCATGGTTTTACAACTTCGGAGCTTAGCAGAACTAAAAAGCAAGTTGGAAGATCATATGAATCTTACTATGCTAACCGTGCAAAAATTAGTAATGATTCATGGGCTAAGCAACTAGGTGATTTATACTTAAAAGCAAAGTCATTTCCTTCTATCGAGTGGGAGATGCAATTTGCAGGAAAAACGATTCCTTCTATTACATTAGATGAGGTTAACGCATTTGTTAAGACATATTCAAATGAAGCAAATTCAGCTTTGATTCTTACAGGTCCTGATAATGCAACTCAAGTTTATCCAACAAAAGAAGACTTACTTGCTGTTGCAGCTAAAGTGAAATCTTCTAATGTAGAAGCTTATAAAGAAGAAGGTAGTGACAAGCCACTTGTTTCAACTAAATTGAATCCAGCTAAGATCATAAGTAATTTCGAAGTTGAAGGAACTGATGCTAAAGGTTATGTTCTTGAAAATGGAGCTAAGGTAGTTGTACTTTCAACTGAGCTAAGCAAGGATAATATTTCTATGTCTTCATTTAGTTTTGGTGGAACATCTTTATTAGATACTAAAGATCTTGCTTCTGCTGATATGGCAACCGGTATTGTTGGTATGTCTGGTGTTGGTGAATTTAATGCAACAAATTTGAAGAAGAAGTTAGCTGGTAAGATTGTTGGTTTGCAGGCAAATTTAGGTGGATTAACTGAAGGTTTTTCTGGTTCAGCATCTCCTCAGGATTTTGAGACTTTAATGCAACTGTTATACTTAAACTTTGAAGCACCACGTTTCGAGAAGGCTCCATTTGATGCTCAAATGGCACGTATTAATAACTACTTAGCGAATATAGGTGTTGATAATAAGAAAGCACTTAAGGATACTATTTCTTTAGCTAGTACAAATTATTCTCCTCGTACATTATTGTTTGGTGAAGAGTTTGTGAAGAATATTGATTTCAACAGAGCTTCTGAAATTTATAAAGAGCGTTTCTCTGATGCCAGCGACTTTACTTTCATTTTTGTTGGTAATATCGACGAAAAAAAGCACTTGCCAATGATTCAGAAGTATATTGGTAACATAAGCTCTTCAAACAGAAAAGAATCATTTGTAGATCATAAAGTAGGTCCTGCTAAGGGAAAAACAAGTAAGATTTTCGATCGTAAGATGGCTGTGCCAAAAACAACAGTATCATATGCTGTAAGTGGAGATTTAGATTATAATCTTAAGAACAGATTGATGCTTAATGTGGTTGGTCAACTTCTATCTAAACGTTATATGACTACTATTCGTGAAGAAGAAGGTGGTTCTTATGGTGTTGGTTGTAGCCCTTCATCTTCAAAATTACCAAATCCTGAATTCTCAATAAATATCAATTTCGATTGTGATCCTGCTAAGCGTGATCGTTTGGTTGAGATTGTTGAAGAAGAGATTGTAAGAATTCAGAAAGAGGCTTGTAATGCAGCTGACCTTGTTGAGATTAAGAATAATTTCATCAAAGGTAGAGAAGAAGCTGAATTACAGAATTCATTCTGGATGGGTGCAATTCAAAAGAACTTGATGTTAGGTTCTGAATTCACATCTAAAGAAGATTACAAAAAAATAATTGAAGGTATCGACGCTGCCGCTGTTAAAAAGTTTGCAAAGAAACTTTTAAAGAAAACGAATATTGTAGAGGTTATCATGAACCCTGCAGAATAATTTTGATTGTTAGTTTGTGTTAGTTGTGGATCGATCCGTTCTAAATGAACTGGTCGATCCACTCTTTTATACACAGCATAAAAAGATTGAGTAAAGGTTTTAATGTGTTAGGGGCATTAAATTCTTAAAATATTATAGTATTGTGTCAATTTTTTTTGACATTGTACCTAACCATAAACTCCCGTATTTTAGAATGGGGATTCTATGGTTTATTAACATCCTTTTCTAAGGGTGAGCTTTTTGAATCATCTTAGCCTGGAGGGCAATGATTTGTATTAACCTAATTTAAAAACGACTATTCGTTTTTGATAAAAAATGATAATGAAAGAAGTTTACTTACAAAAGTTAAAGAAAGAGTTTGTGCCGGCCGCTGGCTGTACAGAACCTGCATCAATTGCCTTGGCTGCTGCTAAAGCAAGTGAAACATTAAATGCTGTACCTGAAAGAGTAGAAATGAAGGTAAGTGGGAATGTTTTTAAAAATGTGATGGGAGTAGGAATCCCTGGTTCCAACTTGGTGGGATTACCAATTTCAGTTGCTTTGGGAGCTTTAGGAGGTAAATCTAAAAATGGCTTAGAGATTTTTACGAATATTGGTGAAGAAATCGCTGATCAGGCTAAGAATTTCGTTAGTGAAGGAAAAGTAGAAATACATATGGTGCACGATGTACCTAAGCTTCATGTTGAATGTATCAGTTATAAAGGAGATGATGTAAGTCGCGTTGTTATTCAAGATAGACATGAAAATATTGTTTTTGTAGAGCGAAATGGAAAAGTTGTCTTTTCTAAAGAGCTTAAAGCGGGTGAAAAAACAGAGGAAGTATCAGATGATTTTAGTGTTCAATCTATTTATGATTTTATCACTAGTGTTGAGATCTCTGAATTAGAATTTCTTCGTGAAGGTATTGAATTAAATAAGAGAATTGCAGAAGAAGGACTTAACGGAAGTTATGGTCTGCAAGTTGGTAAATCTATGCTATTGAACATTCAAAAAGGTATTCTTTCTGAAGATATCATGAATAAATCTGTGATGATGGCAGCTGCTGGTTCTGATGCCAGAATGGCCGGATGTTCAATGCCAGTTATGTCTAACTGCGGAAGTGGAAATCAGGGAATGAGTTTGACTCTTCCTATTATGGTTGCTGCGGAAAAACTAAAAATTGATGAAGAGATAAAACTAAGAGCTTTGGCTTTAGGCCTATTGGTTTCAATTCATATGAAAACTTTTGTTGGACAATTATCTGCTCTTTGTGGTGTTTTATTGTCAGGTGCTGGCGCTGCTTGTGGTATTACTTATATGTTGGGTGGAAACATGCAGCATTTAAATTCTACATTAAAGAATATGACTGGTAGTGTAACAGGAATGATTTGTGATGGTGCAAACTCCTCTTGTGCTCAGAAAATATCTGCAAGTGTAGGTGCTGGTATTCAGGCTTCTCTATTGGCTATGAACAGTCAGTGTTTAAAGAGTAATGATGGTATTATTGACGAAGATGTTGAAGAAACAATTCGTAATATTGGCTTATTAGCAACTGAAGGTATGCAGATAACAGATGATGTTATTCTTAAAACTATGGTAGGTAAGATGAACCGGGCTTGTTAAGCAAAATACACTGAACTGAATAAGTTCAAAATAGAATGGGGCACAGGATTACCTGATGGCCCATTTTCTTTTACACGCCTTTGATATATTTAAACCTATTTTTAATTTATTGTAAATGCTCAGCATATCGTTGAGCATTTTTCATACCCTTCAATTTCATCAGTTCCAAACGATGAAATCTCCTGATCTATCTTTATCAATAATTTCCATAATATTGATCATGGTAGGGTAGACCCTACCCGAAAAGTAGGGCATTGCCTGCCCCTAAGAATGGATTCTCCCTATCAGAAGGGGAATAAATTTTTAAATCTTTAAGTCACAGAAATTTTACTTATTAAGAGTATTATAGCTTGTCTAATTAAAAAAAATACAACTTGCTTGGTCTATTGAGATTAGCCAATATTCATGAGGTTTATAGAAGATACCAAAGTTTTTTAAATTATCATAATGTATAAAAGTGCTTTTTTCTGTTTTTGTTCGATCTATAGTAATTCTGAGAGCAAGATTGAAGCGTTTTGATTTTAGGAGGTTAGAAGTGTGAATGCCCTTAGGAAGGAGCATTAAAAAGAAACGAAAGAGTAGCTTAATGAAATATACGCCAGAGATAAAAAAAATATTGGTTCCAATTATTAATGGAGACAGAGGAGTCATTGCACTAAAACATGCAATGGCTTTTCATGAAATATATGCTTGTGAGATTATTCTGCTGCATGTCGTTACAAAAGTTTCAGTTATCAGTAGGATAGTACAAGCAGATAAGTTTAAGAAAAAGATTGAAAAGTCAGAAAAGAAGTTGGAACGTATTGCCACTGCTTTTTTTGAAGGAGAAGTGCCAGGCTTTATCAGTATGAAGGTTGAGGAAGGACAATTCGTTCAGATTATTCTCAAAACAGCTGAAGAAAATAAATGTGATTTAATAATATTAAAAAGAAGGAAACGCGTTCTGAGTAAACTTCGCTTGATTAAAAATGAAGATGAACTTATTGCTTCTTCAGCTTGTCCCATTTTAACAATTCCGGCGAAGAAGCTCAAAACAGACATAAAAGATATCCTAATACCTGTTGATATTAGAAAAAAGGTTGATACAAAGATCGCTTGGGTAAAATACTTAGCTCTAAAATTTAATGCTAAAGTGCATATTGTCTCCGTTCTTGACATTGATATTGCCCCTAATAGCAGTTTGGCGCACCAAAAGGCATTGACAATTGAAGACTCAATGAAAAAAGTTGGTATAGAAACAAATGTTTTATTGCTTAAATCTAAAGGACGAGCTAAACATGATGTCATACTAACTCACATTAAAGAGTTGAAGCCAGATTTTGTACTTATAATGACACATCAGGAATCAATACTATTTGATAATTATATAGGAGAGTTTGCTTCGGAAGTGATTCACCAGTCAATTAGCCCGATTTTTAGTTTGGTTCCCAGAAAAGAGACCCTGATGACGAATCTGATTGAGTCAATAATCTTACCACAGAAATCTAGTGATACATTAATATAAATACTGGTAGCATAATTATGAAGATTAATGGTAATAAACCCTTATATAGTATGGTCAGGTAAAATGTGGGGTACAGAACTTTGTCTTTAGAAGACAAAGTAGGTTTATAGTTAAGTTGCTTTAGTAGTCTGTCTCTTCATTTCCTGTATCACAGCCCGGAGTTTTTAACTTCGGGCTTTTTTTTGTGCTGGTACCAGTAGTGAAGTTTTGGGCTAATATGCCGGTGAACCTTTTAAATGTCTATCTAGAAATATTCTATGATTTCTTGAAACCAACCTTAGTAATAAAGGATGCCGATTTATGTGTTTCAGCTTTACTGGTTAAGCTCGCAATTAAATAAACTAAGGCAGATCCAAGCATACCAATCAAAACATGTTTAGCCGTACCAATTTCCCATGGGAGAGGCAAGTTAGCACCCAAGGCAACAGCTAGGTTATAAAGTGAAAAGATGGTGCCGAAAAGCATAGATGACATGGCACCTATTGTTGTACCTCTTTTCCAAATAAAGCCCAGCATCAAAGGAACAAATGCTCCTGTTGAAAGTAAGTCAGCAGCAAGCCAGGAAACCTTAAGAATTGATTTTATTTCAAGACCTATTAAAAGAGCGATAAGTGTTACGATAATGGTTCCGATTTTTCCAACATACAGAAGTTGCTTCTGCTTGGCATCAGGCTTAAATTTGTTTTTGTAGATATCTACACAAAAAACCATAGCCCCTGTATTTATTAAAGAATCCATGGTTGACATAATGGCAGAACAAATACCCACAAAGATCAATGCGCCAAGAAAAGGAGGCATATAATCGTTGATGATGCCAGAAATAACGCCACCTTGGGGCATTTCTTCAAATAAACCTAAAGCTAACATGCCTGTGAAAGTTACCATCAGGTAAAGAGGGATGTAGACCAGAAAACTTAGACCAATCATTTTACGAGCATCCTGAGGTGATCGAGCTGCTGAAATACGTTGCCAAACATTGGCCTGAATCATCCAGGCAGAACCAAAAGTGATGATATAAACCATATTGCTTGATATCTGATGTGTGAATGAGAAATAGTTCGTTAAGCCTTTTGTATCGGCAATGTTCTTAATGGCAGGAACGCCACCAGAATAATAGTAGGCATATCCAAAAACCAATATTGAAGCGGATAATAGAAAGATGAATTGGATAATATCGGTGCGAACAACAGCTTTAAACCCTCCAAAAAATGAATAGAGTAAGACAATACCTGTTCCAATAATGGCTGACATCTTATAATCTAAGTGAAGAAATTTCTCGAAGAATATACCTATACCCACAATTTGTGAGGCAGCTGTAATGGTCATGAATAAAAAGATCAGTATAGAGAGCATTAGTGCAGGAGCTTTTCCATAGCGTTCTTCCAACAATTGAGGTTGCGTAATACTGCCAACCTTCCGAATGGCTCTTGCAAAGACAAAAAGCAAACCTGTTGAAAATAGAACAGGCATCCCATAAATCCAGAAAGCAGAAATGCCATTCTGATAGGAATGATCGGCTGTTTCGATTGCTGAACCAGCTCCCCACCACGACGCTATAAAAGTGATAGCTAAAGCTAAAAAAGAGAGGGATCTGTTGGCTAGGAAATAACCTTCGACAGAATCACTCTTCTTAGAAAACAGTGATGATCCAACAATAAGAATAACATAAATTGCTAAAAGGGTAATGGAAAAAATTTGAAGAGGCGCCATGCTTAATTTTAATACTTAAATATTCGTTTGTGATACATAGATACAGATTTTCTGACGGAATAGAATGATAAAGGAGAATATTAGTCTGAACTTGAAGCTGTGATGATCTAAGTAAAAAGCTTATGATCATGATATTTGACAGATGATCAGACTCTTGATGTTTTATAACAAATCTAAAAAAGAACAAAACGTCTTTTAATTGTTTTTAGCGTGAATAAAAAAACTTACATTTGACGCAGTTTTGGTGAAAGCTTAATCTTCGATTGAGCTTTAAAAGGGAATTCGGTTAAAATCCGAGACAGCCCCCGCTACTGTAAGTTTTTTATGGTTTTTACTAAATCCACTGTTCCAACACTCGGGATGGGAAGGACTAAAACCGATCTATTGATCTACAAAACAAGTCAGGAAACCTGCCAAAATAGTAATCAAACTTAAGACTCTTGGGGAAGAGAGTTGTTTGTAGATAAAGTATCTTCAATTAATCGCACATACCCCAATTCTGTTTTAAGTTGCTTACTAATAAATTGATTCGTTAAGAGTCAGAGTGTTAATGTAAACTAAAATGGGATGAGCTGGTATCCGGTAAGTTTAAATTTAAAGGGTCGTAATTGTTTAATTGTAGGTGGTGGAAAAGTGGCAGAGCGTAAGCTGAAATCTTTGATCAAAGCCGAAGCTAATGTCACACTTATTGCGCCTAATATCAATGCCATATTACAAGAAATGCGTGAGGCTGGTGCCTACCATTATCTTAAAAGCACCTATCAAGCCAATGATGTTAATGGTTTTTTTCTTGTTATTGCAGCAACCGACTGTTCTGAAACAAATTCTCGAGTAGGGGTAGATGCAGAATCACAAGCTATTCTCTTCAATTCAGCCAATTCATCTGAGTATTCCAATTTTTATCCTGCAGCAGCAAGTCATTGTGGCGATATTCAATTGGCTGTTTCATCCAATGGTCGAAATCCTTATTTAGCTAAGAAAATTCGTACATATCTCGATCAGAAATTTGATAGCTCTTTACAGGAAGAAGTTCTGGAATTGGGGCGTTTGAGAAACCAGATGGTAAAGGATACTGTTGGGTTTAGTGAAAAGGAAAAGAAGGCATATATGAGGGATAATTTACTTGAAAAGGTAGACGCATTATTAGATAAGATTGATAAAAATACATGGGAGTTATAAAGTCGATTGACTTATTAAGATACCGATATAAAAAGAAGGAATGAACGGAAAAGTATATATAACTGGAGCAGGACCCGGAGATAAAGGTTTAATTACGGTTAAGGCTGCTGAGGCTTTAAAAATTGCCGATGTGGTATTCTATGACTACTTGGTTAATATTGAACTTCTGGACTATTGTAAGGACGGTTGCGAGAGTGTTTATGTTGGAAAAAAGCATAAGAATCACACCTGTCCGCAGGAAGATATTAATCAAATGATTGTGGATTACGCTAAGATGGGAAAAACGGTCGTACGTTTAAAAGGTGGCGATCCCTATGTATTTGGTAGAGGGAGTGAAGAAGCAATTAAATTGCTTGAGAATGGAATTGAATTTGAAGAGATTCCAGGTATCACTTCGGGTATTGCTGCACCTGCTTATGCCGGTATTCCTGTTACGGCTCGTAATGTGTCATCTTCGGTAGCATTTTTCACCGGACACCCTCCGGTGAGTCGCTCAAGAGATTTGCAGTGGGACAAGATTTCGACAGGTATCGATACCCTTGTCTTTTATATGGGTATAACGAATGCGCCAACTATCATTAACAACTTGATGGAATATGGACGTTCAAAAGAAACTCCGGTTGCCTTGATTCGCTGGGGAACTTGCCCGGAACAGGAAGTTGTAAAAGGTGAGTTGCACAATATTATTGCAAAAATGGAAGAATTAGACTTTCGTCCGCCAGCCATTATGGTTGTGGGGGAAGTGGTTTCTATATCAGATAAACTGATGGCTGTAGCTGAAGAAGCTCAGATGGCTTATTAAATTGAAGACTTGAATTAAAAAGAAGGAAAATGAAAGGAATATTACTGTGCGGACACGGTACTCGTGTTCAAGTTGGAGAATTAGCTTTTAAAGCATTTGCTGAGAAGTTTGCCAGCACCATTACTGATTATGAAGTTGAATATGGTTTTCTGGAACTTTCAGAACCTAATTTTGAGCAGGGTGTAAGCAAGCTTAAAGCTAAAGGAGTAGAAGAGATTATTGCCGTGCCGGTTTTCTTATTCAATGGTGTACATATTGCTTCTGATATTCCAAATATGCTTCATGAGCTTCAGGAAAAATATGAGCTGAGTATTAAACTAGCCAACTATATTGGTGTTTGTGATGAAATGGTTGATTTGTCAATCGATTTAATCAAGCAAAGTATTACTGATGAAGATATGAGTGATACAGCTTTCTTCCCAATTGGAATTGGTGCTTCAATGGCCGATTCAAATGGAGATATGCTGAAACTGTCTCGTCTGGCTCAGGAAGAATTGAAGATGCCATTCATGATCAATGCCTTCACTTCCAAAATGACATTCCCTTCGGTGGATAATGCTTTAGCAATTTTAGACCAATTATCATACAAGCGAATTATTGCTTTGCCTTATATCTTCTTCCCAGGTGTTTATTTGGATAATGCAATCAGAAGCATAGAAGAATTCAAATTGAAGCATCCTGAAAAGGAGTTTATTCTATGTCCTAAAATAGGTGAGAGTGATATGCTGATTGACATTCTGATGTTGAGATTGAAAGCAGTAGAAGAGGGCAAGGTGGACTTGATTGAAAGCAGAGATCCTTCTGCTTGTTCACATCACCACCATCACCATGGTCACGATCATTCTCATGGTGATCATCATCATCACGGACATTCACACGATCATAAGCACTAGAATATGGCAGGTAAAGTATATGGGGTTTCTTTAGGACCAGGCGACCCGGAATTAATCACAATAAAGGCGCTTAAAACACTTCAGCATTCTGATAAGATTTATTATCCGGCCAGTGTTTCAGAGAAGAAAGGGAATTCAAGTTTTTCCTTACTTATTTTGAAAGAATTAGGCTTAAACGATTTGCAACTACATCCGATTCCTTTGAAAATGTCTTACGACAGATCGGAAGCGGAGGGAGCGTATTATGCGTTGTATGAGAAAATTCAGGAAGATATCGACCAGGATCTTCATGTCTCAGTGGTGAGTGAAGGTGATATCTCTTTCTTTAGCACATTTGCCTATCTCTTAAAGCACCTTAAAGCCAATGCAATTCCATATGAAATGATTCCGGGTGTGCCTGCTTTTATTTTAGCAGGAGCGAAATCGAAATTGCCAATTTGCACCTTAAGTGATAAGGTTTTGGTAGATCCGAACGTGGATAGCCCTGAGGATTTATCGAAGCGTTTGGAAGAAAATGACACCATTGTATTGATGAAGGTTTCTAAAGTAAAGACATGGATTGCAGACTTTATTCTAGAGTATAAGCCAGAATTATTCTATGGTGAATATTTAGGCACAGATAAGGAGTTTATCACTGATGATGCAGAAGTGCTTCGTGATAGAAGAATCCCTTATTTCACTATCATCATCCTGAAGAAAGTTAACAAGGATAAAGGTTAAAGTCAACAAGTGTAAAGAGCACAAAGTGGCGATGTCCGAAGGACAGAGGGGGGTAGAAAACCCAATTCACAGAATAAAAATTGAAGAAGATGCAAGGAAAAATATATATCGTTGGTTTGGGTCCCGGTGATCCAAATATGTTTTTGAATCCAGCTATTAACGCCATTAAAGAGGCAGATGTAGTGATTGGTTACAAGTACTATTTCCAATTTATTCAAACCTTCCTTCAAGAAGGAACGGAGTGTTTGGATACAGGAATGAAACAAGAAACCCAAAGAGCAGAGATTGCTTTTGAGTATGCTGAGCAAGGTAAGAAAGTAGCTGTAATCAGTTCAGGTGATGCAGGTATCTATGGTATGTCACCACTAATTTACGAGATGGCAGAGAAGCGTGAATCGAATGTTGAAATCGAACTGATTCCAGGCATTTCTGCTTTCCAGGCTGCAGCTGCAAAACTAGGCGCTCCAATCGGTCATGATACAGTTATCCTTTCTTTATCAGACTTATTAACCCCATGGGAGTTGATAGAAAGACGTATTAAAGCGGCTGCTTTTGGTGACTTTGTTACGGTATTATATAACCCTAAAAGTAAAGGCCGTTACTGGCAAATTTATCGTTTACAGGAAATTTTCCTTGAGGAGCGTAGCCCGGAAACTCCTGTTGCTATTGTCCGTCAGGTTGGACGCGACGAGGAGCATATTGAGATTAGCACTTTAGCTGATTTTGACATTGAGAGAGTTGATATGTTTTCATTGGTTGTGATTGGAAACTCACAGTCATATGTATCAAAGAGTAATAAATTTATAACGCCACGTGGCTATTATTCTAAATATACTGAAAAGGGAAAACCAGGACCACAGATTATGCAAAAGAGTTTTGCAACAATCGCTGAGGAATTGAAGGGGAAAGATATCCCTTTAGAGACCAAGTGGGCTCTTTTACACCTGATTCATACTTCAGCCGATTTCCAAATGGTTGATTTGTTGAAAGTACGTAATGACGCTTTGAATGTTTGGCATGAGAAGTTGAAAAATGGAGGTGTGATTATTTCTGATGTGACCATGATAACTTCAGGTATTCGTAAGGCAGCTTGCGAGCGAATGGGCATCGAGGTGAAATGTTACTTACACGACCCTCGTGTGGCTGAATTAGCAGAAAAGCATAAAATTACACGTACACAAGCGGGTATTCGTCTTGCGGTTGAAGATCATCCGGATGCACTTTATGTGTTTGGTAATGCACCTACTGCCCTTATTGAACTGACAGCACTTATGCGTTCTAAGCAATTCTCTCCAATGGGAATTGTAGCTTCACCAGTAGGTTTTGTGAATGTGCAAGAGTCGAAACATCGAGTGAAGAGTTTTGCAAAATTACCAGCAGTGATAATCGAAGGACGAAAAGGTGGTTCCACTTTGGCAGCAACTATCGTCAATTCGGTATTAAGCTTAGATGATGCTAAAGAATTAAAAGTAGGTCGTGATGTCTAAATTTGTCGTTATTGGGATTACAGATATGCCGCATCCCAACCTGAACAGAGAAGCGATTCAGCATATTGCAGAGTCACGTTTCTTCTCGGGCGGAATTCGTCATAAAGAATTGATTCAGGATTACTTGCCTCAAAATGCGGAATGGATTAATATTACTGTGCCTTTGACCGATGTTTTCGATCAATACAGACAGATTGACGAAACTATTGTTGTCATTGCTTCGGGAGATCCGCTTTTTTATGGTATTGGCAATACGATTAAACGTGAATTTTCTGATTCAGAATTGGTTGTCTATCCGGCTCACAATAGCCTTCAACTTTTGGCGCATCATTACCAACTGGAATATGGTAAAATGCACATTGCAACGCTTACAGGGCGCGATTGGCCTGAGATTGATTTGCCACTGATTAGAGGTGAACAGATGATTGGAGTTTTAACTGATAGGCAAAGAACACCCAATACCATTGCTCAATATTTATTGGATTATGGTTTTGATAATTACGATTGTTATCTGGGAGAGAAACTGGGTGGTCCCAATCAAAAATGTCAGAAATTAAGCATAACAGAACTTTTAAAGGTGGATTTTGTTCACCCTAATTGTTTGATATTAGTTCAAAAGCAGCCTATTACTCGTCAGTTTGGTATTCCTGATGAGGCTTTTCAAACCTTAGATGGACGCCCTAAGATGATGACCAAGAGTTTGATTCGATTGGCCAGCTTATCAAGTTTACAATTGGATGCTGCCTCTGTTTTGTGGGATGTGGGGTACTGTACTGGTTCGGTTTCCATCGAAGCCAAACAAGCATTTCCAAAGTTACAAGTGATTGCCTTTGAAAAGCGAACAGAATCGGATGCGATTATTCGCAATAATATGAAGACCTTTCATGTTCCGGGAATCGATACTCATAATGGTGATTTCTTTGAGCAGGATCTAGACGCTTTACCAGCACCCGACCGAGTTTTCATAGGAGGTCATGGTGGAAAACTGAATGAAATGATGCACAAGTTACATGCATATCTTCAAGCTAATGGTTGTATTGTGTTCAATGCTGTAAGTGATGAAACCATAGTAATATTTAAAGAATCAGCCCTTGAATTAGGAATGAAATTGGAAAAAGTAAGTCGTATACAATTGGATGAATTTAATCCAATTGAAATATTAAAAGCAATAAAAGTGATGTGATGATTCGATGATGTGTTGAATCAGAATCTAAAAATTATTACAAATTAGTCTCCCTTTTTAGGGGAGATGTCCGAAGGACAGAGGGGTGTTATTTAAGATTATCATCCTATCGCCTGCGAAACTTTCCCTGGAAGGGAAAGGCATATATTAATCTTAGTTTGAGATTATTTATCATACAATAGAAATACTGGACCCATGGATAAAATAGCCATAATCATAAATAATAAGCAATCGCTGGAAGTTGCTGATACACTTCGTAAAGAACTGGATCAAGTTGAGATTTTTTCAGTTGGAGCCTATGAAGGAACGACAAAAATAGAATCGATAAACAACTTTCTTGAGAAGGATTTCAATCACTACAACGGCTTCGTATTTATTGGAGCTTTAGGGATTTGTGTACGATCAATTGCACCATTTATTCAGAATAAGCAGATCGATCCGGCCATTATCAATATGGATGTGAAAGGTCAATATGTGCAGTCGGTATTGTCAGGGCATAAAGGTGGAGCAAATCATTTGGCTAAAACTATTGCCAACATCTCAGGAGGAACAGCTCTGATTACAACAGCCAGTGATACTTTGAACCTGTGGGCTTTGGATATTATTGGTAGAAAATACAAGTGGACAAACGAGTATTTTAATGTAACAGAGAATGACTTTATTGCTGCTTTTGTAAACGGAAAAAAGACGGCTTTATTGCTTGATATAAAAGATGAAGGTAGCGAACAACTGGAAAGAACGCTACCCGATTTTGTAGAGGTTTTTTATGAGTTTTCAGCAATTAACCCTAAGGACTTTGATTTAATTATTGCTTTGACGCCAAAGCTTTATGAAACAACACGTCCTATTTTATTTTTCCGTCCAAAGTGTTTGCATTTGGGAACAGGAGCTCAAAAGAATATCAATGTGGATGAGTATGAGGAGCAAGTTTTAAATTTCCTTGAAGAAAAAGACTACTCAAAGCATTCATTGTTAGCAATTAATACAGTTGACCTGAAAAAGGATGAAGGAGCTTACAAGGCAATGAGTGAAAAGTATGCTTTGACTTTCAACTATTTTGGAGCAGAAGATTTGAATGAGATTGATGCCGGTCTACTTTTCTCCGAAGCAGCACATGCAGCAACAGGAGCAAATAATGTGAGTGAAGCATCTGCATTATTGGCATCGGGCGCTAAGAAATTATTGCTTGGAAAGTCGAAGCACGTCGATTCTTTCGGTAAGCATTTCACTTTAGCTTTGGCTATGGATGTTCGTCAGGAAAGAAAAGCTGGCTTTGTAACTATTGTTGGTGCTGGTCCTGGCGATCCTGAATTGGTATCGGTAAAGGGAAAGAAACTATTGCAAAATGCTGACTTAATTCTTTATGCCGGTAGTTTGGTTCCACGTCGATTGACTGAATACGCTAAAGAAGGTTGTGTGGTTCGAAACTCGGCATCGATGACGCTTGAAGAACAGTTCGATATCATGCACAAGCATTACAAATTAGGACACTCAGTTGTGCGTTTGCATACAGGAGATCCTTGTATTTATGGAGCTATTCAGGAGCAAATGAATTATTTCGATCACCACCGAATGTCTTATGAAATTGTACCTGGCATCTCATCATTTCAGGCAGCAGCAGCTCGTTTGAAATCACAATTTACAATTCCTGACCGCATTCAAACTATTATTTTGACTCGTGGCGAAGGGCGTACTGCTATGCCAGAGAGAGAGAAACTAACAGAGCTGGCTAAGTTCCAGTCGACCATATGTTTGTTCTTAAGTGCGACTTTAGTTGATCAGGTTCAAGCTGATTTAATGGCAGCCTACCCTCCTGAAACACCTGTGGCTATTTGTTACAAACTGACTTGGCAGGAAGAAAAGATCTGGAGAGGGGAATTGAAAGATTTAGCCAAGATTGTGAAAGAAAACGAATTGACTTTAACCACCATGATTGTGGTTGGTGAAGCCATTGACAATAGAAAGAACCGATCGAAATTATACGATCCTACTTTCAGACATATTTTTAGAGAGAAAAGTTAATAAGCGCATTGCATTGAGTCGAAATGGAGTAGAAGGGTAGCGATATTTAACCGCAGAGTACGCAAAGTTTTCTCAAAGAGTAAAAAGGGATTTTAATCAATAAAGACTTCTTTGTGAACTTAGCGTAATTTTTAGCGCTCTTTGCGTTTAGATTTGTTTTGAAGAGCTTTTAATTGCTCATCACTATTATAAAAGGAATGAAAAGGCAGATTTTAATATTTGGAGGGACGACAGAGGGACGCAAAACTGCCAATTGGTTGAGCGACTTGAAGCAGCCATTCTACTATTCGACAAAGACCAATAGTCATCCTCTTATTTCGGAGATGGGTGAGTGTTTGTCGGGCGGTATGAATGAGGAGGAAATGATTGAATTCTGCCGCCAACAAGAAATCAACTTGATTGTAGATGCGGCTCACCCTTTTGCAGCAGACTTGCATATCAATTTGCATAAAGTAGCATCCGAACTTGATATTGCTATTGTCCGAATAGAGCGTGAATTTGTCGAAAGAATAGATCACAAACACATTCACTATTTACCATCGGTAGATGTTTGTATTGAGTCGATTCAAACAAAGGGGATAAAGCGAGTGCTTTCTTTGGTGGGTGTTAAAAATCTACCAAAAATAAAGAAAGCTTTACCCGATTGTGATATTTGGTTTCGCATTCTCAATTTTCCGGATTCCATTCGAATTGCCAATGAAGCGGAAGTAAAAGAAGAACGCCTGATCGTTTCTTCTCGTTTTGAAAATCTGCTTTTAGAGGAAAATTTAATCAAAGAGAATGGTATTCAGGCCATCATGACTAAGGAGAGTGGTTACACGGGTTTGCTCGATAAAAAAATGGAATTGGCTATCAAGTACGAGATGCCTCTGTTTATTGTGAAGCGACCTGATTTACCGGAATACGATAAGATTATCAAAACTCGTTCTGAGTTTCAATCCTATTTAGATGAGGCTTTTGGCATAAAACGTTTGGAGTTGGCTCATGGCTATACGACAGGAACTTGTGCCTCTATTTCAGCGAAAGCAGCTTTAATCGCTTTAATCAATCAGGAAAAAAAGGATTGGGAACGTGTTGATTTGCCAAAGGGTAAGGAAGCTAAGATGCCTATCCATTATACTGAATTTACTGCTGAATATGGAATTTCTACAGTCATAAAAAATTCAGGAGATGATCCGGATGTAACCGATGGTACAGAGGTTGGTTGTCGAATAAGTTTTAATGAAACCGGAGATATTCGGTTTGTTAGGGGTGAAGGAGTTGGTACGGTTACAAAAGCAGGATTGGAAATCCCTGTTGGCGATCCTGCTGTCAATCCAACGCCACGAAAGATTATAGAGCGTGAATTGAACGGTATTTTGAACCAATATCAATTAACAAAGGGCGTTGATGTTTCAGTATTTGTGCCCATGGGTGCCAAACTGGCTAAGAAAACCTTTAACCCACGTTTGGGAATAGAGGGAGGTATTTCAATTATTGGAACCACTGGTATTTTGAAACCTTTTTCAGCGGAAGCTTATATCGAAACCATAAAGAAACATGTGAGGTTCGCAGTAGAGAACGGAAGTTCGCAGGTTTTTATCAACTCGGGAGGTCGTAGTGAACGATACCTGAAGCAAAAATTTCCTGAAATGCCACAGCAAGCTTATATCCAATACGGCAACTTTATAGGTGATACCATTCATGCTATAAATGGGAGTGGTGTTGAAAAAGTAACAATGGGTATTATGATGGGAAAGGCTGTGAAATTAGCAGAAGGGCATTTGGATACACACAGTAAAAAGGTTGTTTTCAATAAGGATTTTCTGATACAGATTGCAAGGGACGCCCATTACAATGAGTCATATATTGAAAAGATTCGAGAAGTGAATATGGCTCGCGATTTAGAGGGGATTTTCCCTTTTAATGAGGATGAAATTTTTTACAAGCATTTGAAAAGTAAATGTTGCCAAGTGCTGGAGAAGGAAATTGAAGACTATGAGATCGAATTACTCCTAATGAATATCAAAGGAGAAATTATTTAATAATACAAAACCTGATAGGGTTTAGAAAAGGAAACGAAATGAAGAAACTATTTGTCTTATTAGCCATACTGTCGCCTATTCCTGCATTTAGTATGCACATTATGGAAGGTTTTTTGCCAGCTTTCTGGTCTATGTTTTGGTCTGTGGTTTACTTACCAATTTTTATTCTGGGCTTTAGAAAAATTAAGCAGCTACTTGTTGAAAAACCAGAGTTAAAATTACTGTTGGCTTTAGCTACGGCTTTTGCCTTTGTTTTGTCAGCCCTTAAATTGCCATCGGTGAGCGGTTCATGTTCGCATCCAACAGGAGTTGGTTTAGGCGCTCTGCTTTTTGGTCCTTGGGTGATGTCGGTTATTGGTGTTTTAGTGCTTCTATTTCAGGTTTTACTTCTGGCACATGGTGGTGTCACAACTCTGGGAGCCAATGCTTTTTCAATGGCTTTTATCGGACCCGTATTTACCTGGTTGATTTTTTCTCTCGGAAATAAGTTTGGTATGAATAAGAAAGTCGCTGTGTTCTTAGCTGTTTTTGTTGGTAATATGGCAACTTATGTGTGTACTTCTGTGCAATTGGCTTTTGCACACCCTGATGTTGTAAATGGTGTGATGACAGCATTCTATAAGTTTGTTAGCATTTTTGGCCTGACTCAAATTCCCATTGCTATTATCGAAGGATTGCTGACTGTAGTGGTTTTGAATCTCTTGTCTGATCATGTGCCAATGCGATTCGATTTCTTGAGTCAATATAAAAAGAGAAACTGATTTATTATTTCAGGTTTTTGAATGATGATTTAAATCTCAAATCATAAATCTACAATCCTAAATTTTTAATGATGACTAATAAAACAAGTAACTTACTTTTAATAGGTGCTATGATCTTAATCGTAGTACTAACCTTATACTTTTTTCCTAATGCTGAATTTATGGGGGCTGACGGATTAGCAGAAGATTATATTACCGAATCGCAACCCAATTACACACCTTGGTTTTCGAATATTTGGGAACCGCCAAGTGGCGAAATTGAAAGCCTTTTGTTTTCTTTGCAAGCCGCTATCGGAACAGGTATTGTCGCCTATGTAATTGGCTATTATAAAGGCAAAAAGAAAGCTGTTTAAATTATTTTGATTACGGATTTATGAATGATGATTATTCTAAAATCATCAATCCTAATTCTTAACTCATAATTCAATATTGAGCGTGTTTATAAGCGAAAAATACAATCTACTACAGGCCAAGCTCACTTGGCATCCTTTCGAAAAGTTTACTTTTTTTGTAGCTTTTCTATTGGGTAGTTTGTTGACGCAAAATATTCTGACACCCTTTTTAATTGTTGCTGGCATTTCGGCTTTTTTTCTTTCCCATGGCTTGTCGTTGAAAGCCTTATTAGAGATTGCTGCTTTGCCCATGAGTTTTATGCTGGTAGCTGTAGTGAGTATTATCTGTATCATCAGTCGCGAAAGCTTCGAAGCAATATACATCATCCAAATCAGTGATTATTATATAGGTTTTTCTCAACTCAGTTTAGATAAGGGAATTTTCATTATTGGAAAGGCAATGGGAGCCATGTTTGCTTTTTATTTTCTGATACTCACGAGTCCTATAGATGAGATTGAGTATCTGTTGAGGAAGATGAAAGTCCCAGATCTATTGATCGAACTCTTTGTCTTATCCTTTAGGTTTATAACCATTTTACTTTTGTTTTCCCGACAATGCTATTTGTCACAAAAAAAACGAATGGCTTACCGAAGCTTCTCATCCTCCATTCGATCTTTGGGAATGCTGGTATCTTCAGTTTTAGTTAAATCTTTAGTGCATGCCGATTTTTCTCAACAAGCCTTATTAAATAGAGGGTATCGAGGCGAAATGAAGTTTATAGATGCACACGGATCTTTTGTATTAAAACGTTTAATTTTACCCATAATTGGAATGATTGGTTTAATCATGTTAGGCCAATTTAAGTTATAGAGTCGTTTGTAATTTTAATAAACCACCACATCATCTAATCATCATATTAACTCATTACCATAGCAAAATGTCTTACTTAGAACTAGAAAATATCAGTTTTGAATACCCGAATCAAACTTTGGCTCTCAATCAAATAAGCTTAAGTGTTGAAAAAGGTGAAAAACTGGCTGTTGTAGGAGAGAATGGTTCAGGTAAATCGTCTTTGTTTTTGTGTCTTTGCGGTATTCATTATGCACAAACAGGCCGTTATATTGTCGATGGAGAAGAGCAAAGATGTAAGCGAAAGGATAGAAATAAGCTTTTTAGAAAAGTGGGCTATGTGTTCCAGGATCCGGAAGTGCAGCTATTCGCGTCGACGGTAGAAAAAGATATCTCATTTGGTGCTATAAATGCAGGAATGAAAGGAAAAGACTTGGAGGCATGTATGGATGAGGTAATGGAGATGACTCAAACCCATGAACTAAAAAAGAATCCACCACACCAGTTGAGTTACGGACAGAAAAAACGAGTTGCCATTGCAGGTGTGTTGGCTTGTAAGCCCGAAGTCTTGCTTTTAGATGAACCTTTTGCCTGGTTGGATAATCAGCAGAAGAAAAATACCATTCAGATATTAGATGAGCTTCATCAGCAAAATAAAACCATTATCATTTCAACACACGATATCAATTTTGTGTACGAATGGGCTAATAAACTTGTGGTGATGAAAGAGGGGCGGATTTTGGCTAAAGGTCATCCTCATGAACTTTTAGAGGATGAGGCCTTGCTTGAACAGGCAGGATTGGAAATGCCTTTGATTCTTCAATTAAGTAAGAAGCTGAATTTGGAGTCAAGACCCGAAACTATGGAAGCATTTTTAAAGGACTAAAAAGTCCAAGGGCAAAAAAGCCGAATTGTCTGTATTTTCAGACTATTCGACTTTTGATACTTTTATATGCTTATAAGGCTAATAAACCTTCAATTTTATTGGCTTGAGCATAAATACTAATCACCTCGTCGGCATTTTTCATTTTTATCTTAACGGTAATGCTGATGAAACGGATATCCTTAGACGTTTTAAAAGCAAACTTTGTTCCTGCAGGAAACATGGCTTTAACAGCTTCCAGTTTCTCGTCTTTATTAGGAATAATAAATTTGAACATATATAATGATGGCCATTGAGTTGATTCAATAAGCTGTTCACGTAATTTCTGATATTTTTCCTGATCCATATTAAGCTTGATTTATTTTCTGCAAAAGTCGAAAAGATTTTTTAAAATCCCTCAATTATCAAAGAATATTATAAGATCTTAATAAATTATAGGAATAAAATCTGCTTAAAGATCAAATATTGTTTTGTTAACCAGGATTAGTTAGTACTATCTAAAAATGCTAATATGCTGATTTTTATTACTTATGGATTAGTTTCTCAGGTCAGATATTTTTTTTTGCTTGATCACTTTTTAGTATATTAAGGGGGTGTGTCAAAATTCCCCAGCTTTTAATGGCTTGCTTTTGACAGTTTGCGACTCTAAATCCTGAGCTATGAGAAAGGTTTTTTTAATCCTAATACTAGTCTCGATTGTTTCATTTGCTTTTGGGCAAGATAAATACCCTATTCGAGATATAAAGCCGAACATGAGTTTGGATAAAACTCAGAATTATACGCTGGATATTTTCAACGGTTTAAGTTTTCCTCAGGGTAATTTAAATCATTTTTTAAAAGATGGATTTAATAGTGGAATTCTTATTCATAAACGTTTTAATAAGAAATTATCTATTGGTTTGAGTGCTAACCATAGTAGGTTTAACCATAAGTATAGTTTTGCTATGGATAAAAGCTTCAAACATCAGGAGCTAAGCACAACATCTTTTGATATTGGCCCCCAATATAATATGGCAATAGGTCGATTTAGTTTGGAGTTTTATGGTCGGTCAGGACTGTCTATTGTTAATTCTCCTCAAAGTTTATTATTATATCCCGAAACTGATGTTACCATTACAAGCTTAGAAGCATATAAGAGTACGGCTTTAATTACTCGTATAGGTGCTAATATGACGGCTAATATTACCGATGGACTTAAGTTTTATTTAAGTTCAGAATATATTACCAACCTGAATAGTGATCTTTACTATCAAACTCGCGATTTATCAGGAGCTTTCTTCGAAGATGGTAGTCTAAATACTGATGCTGCCAATAAACTACCTTATACGAATGAGAGCTTATCTTTATCAATGTTGAATGTAAATTTTGGTGTAAGAATTTCGTTTGGTGGCAATAAGCGTAAGCGTCATCCGAATATACTGTATGATAGTAATGGAAGTAAGGGTATTGCCCAAGTGTACAAAACACGGAACCAAAGGAATAATAAAGTTGGAAGAGAAAGTAAACCTAAGACAGACAATTATAAATTAAATAGAAATAATAACTCTTCTTTTATTGATATAGATGGTAAAGATGAAAGTAATTTACGCGCAGAGGATCATAATTTGAATCGATCTAATAATTCATCGGTTATTGCTCCTGAACCCGATGAAATTGAGAACCTTGTTGAATCTAAGATAAAATCAGACGGTGATGATGGCTTAGCTGATATTCCAAAGGAAAAACTAAAGTTAAAGACAAAGGCACAACTAGCGAAAGACAGAAGACAGAAAAAGCGAGCTAAAAAAAGAGCTGCAAGAAAATTAGTTAAAGCAATAAAATAAATTTTAGAATATAGAGCAAAAAAAAGGAAGCCGAAGCTTCCTTTTTTATATTGTGTAGGTTGATTCCCGATTAATGAGAAGCACCTTTAACTTTTAGTTTATCGCCAGTATCCTTTGCTACAGCTCTTTTCCATTTTTCGCTATAACCAGGTTGTTTCATTGTTGGGTTCTGCTTGTCGCCATCCTTAGTTTTGATGTTACCATCCATAAACTTAGCAAATAGATAACCGTAGAAGTCTCTCCACTCATTTGTAAGGTTGTCACCTTGGTTACAAGAGAAATCGGTTAAGAATTCGATTGCAGCAGCTTCGTTAGTTTTAAACATACCTTCAGCAGCCATATCGATAATCTTAGTGAAGTTCTGGTATTTTGTTTCAAGAGCAACTTGTTTGTCTCTTATTTCAGGGTGAATTGCATTGTAACGCGTATAAGCCAAGTTAGTTACTTGGTTGAATACCCAGAATGCAGATTTGTTGGTGAAATCCATCATTTTACCATTACCAACAGCAAAAGATTTAGGAACACGTGTAGATCCACAATACATTGGGAAATAAACCGAAGAAGCAGCATCGTCAACACCAAACCAGTTGATTCCACCTACAGCATCGGGTAACCAGTCACGAGATTGTGCTACAAAAGAGAAACCTGTTTGTTGAGTTGCTGTTGCACGTTCGTTGCAATAAGTTACACCGTCAACTTCCCAAGTTAATGGTCTCCAACGGTAAGGGTTGCCAAATGGACCAGCACCCATATCTTTAGACATATCCAATTCTGTTCCTTCAAGGTGATCTCTCATGGCATCCATTAGTACCGAAAGCTCAACTTTTTTATCTGGCTTAATCCAAAGAGGCATACGGTTGCTTGCATAACCTTTTTTATCAAGTTTTACATTTCCTTTTGCGTAATCGAAATGCTTGTCCATGTCCTTGCTTACGCGGTTAAAGAAAGTCCAAACGCGCATTTCGCAATATCGTGCTCCACCAAAATCTACAGGACCATAAGAATCGGAGAAACTAAAGTTTTTGTTTTTTCCATCCTTAGGGTATAAAGCTTTTTCTTTGGCAAAAGAAATAACATCCTTAGCATAAACAGTTGTAACTTCAGGATTGAAAATTTTATCCATTTTGTCAGAAGAGATGGATGTTTTGCCTTCCAATGGGAAAGTTGTGATACGAGCGTGGTTTCCGTGTCCGCTCACATAGCCATCAGGAATCATACGTGCTACCCAAACAGCACCTTTTTCGCCATTTCCTTTTCCAATCATTTCAAGAATCCAAACCTCATTTTTATCAGAGATTGAGAAAGATTCTCCTGAGCTATAGTAACCGTAAGTTTCAACTAATTCAGTCATTACTTTAATAGCCTCACGAGCTGTTTTAGAACGTTGAAGTGCTAAATACATTAAACTTCCGTAGTCGATTAAAGCACCTTCTTGTGACCCCAATTGCTTAACGCCACCCCAAGTGGATTCGCCTATAGCCAATTGAAATTCATTCATGTTTCCAACCACATTATATGTGTGTGCAACCTGAGGAATTTGACCTAAATACTTTCCGGTATCCCATTCATAAACATCAATCATAGTACCTTCTGCCCAATCAGCAGCAGGGCGGAAGTAAAGCTCACCATATAAAACGTGTGAGTCAGCTGCATAGGTAATCATGTTGGAACCATCGGCACTAGCACCTTTGGTTACTAGGTAATTGGTACATGCGCTGGCAGTTGAAGCTGTAAAAATGGCTAACAACATGAACAGCGATGCGAAAATCGATAACTTTTTCATTCTAATTGTTTTAGCTGGTCTAAAGACAGTTAATATTTGTTTGTTCTATTCTTTGTAGGTAGATATTCATCCTTAATTGGCATCAATAAAGGTGCCAGCTCTAAATGAACCTGTACAAAAATAGCAAAAAATGGGAGATTAGAAAGTGATATTTGCTCTATTGATATGTGTTGAATAATATACTATTTCTGGCTTTAGGGATAGACTACTTTGCCAAGGAGGAAGGGGGTTAAACAAAAAATAAGTGTATCTCTTATTGTTGAGGGATACACTTATATAAATGTTGATGTTTTATAAAAACATCATGCTGACTAGAATTCTTATTTTTTGAAGGCATAGCTTGAGTTATTGTTCTTACACTCGGCTATTTGTGTTCTTTCTGTTGAAACGGCTAACTTTTGCTCTTTTACAACAAATTGCTCTTCAATTCGAGTATTTTTTCCTACCAATACCAATGCGTAATTACCATCAGCTAAATGAGAGAGGTCGAACAGTTTTTGCATGTTGGTTTCGGCTTCTATCGTTTCACTATAAAAAAGATCACCCTCTTCGTTGTAAACTTTCAATTTAAGGTTTGTTGTACTTGTATTAAATACAGATACAATAGAATAGTCTGTGTTTAAATAATTGTTGATTCGAAGGTTACCACTTGCAAATGCAGTGCTTAGACTAAATGTTAATATGGCGACTAGAGCCAATCCTTTCAATTTCAATTTTAGATTCTTCATCTGTTTAAAAATTTTGGTTAATAATTATATGTTTCTGTCAAACGTCTTATGTGGTTTTGTTCGACATTGTAAAGCTATGAAGTAATCTTAGAAAAGATCTGGATAAAATTGCTTGAAGCGACTGTTTTTGCAATTATTTTCAATTCAAACGGTTTCGGTAAGCCCCGAAAATGTTTGCGTTGCAGAAGATTATTAAAGAAAATTATCATTAATAGCATGTTTTTGAGAATTTACCAATTATGATAACGTTTTCGAAAAAGAGTAAAAGTGTGCAAAACGTCATTTTTTGCAAAATTGGATAGGAAAAGTGTTTCCTTTTTGAATTATTGAGACTGTTTTTGTCAC
>NZ_JAKJSD010000022.1 GCF_029029505.1 Ancylomarina sp. DW003
CTCTCGACAGAAAAAAGGAGACCTGGTATTGGTCTCCTTTATGATAATTTAATATTCTTCGATTCTAATAATATCGTATAGTAGTTCTATATTTTACGCCCCCAAAACGTCAATTCATGTTCTTCCGTCGTGTAATTGAAATCATCGTACTTGGCGTAATAAAACTTTAAAGAACTACTTTCTTTTTCAAATTTGCCACTGAATTCCTGGTTATTATACTTAACCTCACCCGTGCCAATCAATGCAGCTGTTTCTTCATCCAACGGATAAGGAACTGCTCCTTCAGGTACCTGGATTGTAATTGGCGCTAAATCAAAATATAATGCAGAGGTTGTTTCAGTTACATTAACACCTTTATAGCTGCCAATTATGATGCTTTTGGGATTAGTTTTGTCAATACTTATCACTAAGTCCGTATCTGAATTTTCACTATAGCTTATAGAACTCCCATTATATCTTGTATAAAACAATGTCCCGGTGTAAGTGCCAACCATTTGTTCTCGATAATCAGTTTTTGGTTTTACATCTTCTGTGTCATCGCTATCACTGCCACATGCAGCAAATAGCAGACATAAGCATAAAGTAAGTCCTAAGTGTAATTTTTTCATATTTAATTATATTAGATAAGTCGTCAAATATAAAAAAAAACAATGTATAACAAGATACTTACTTAGTAAAAGGTTTTGAAAAAAAGAAAATTTTGCCGTTAGTATCGCTAAAATAGAAATTAATAAATTAGAGCCGTTGTTTCAACTTATTTTTAGATCCTCTATTTATATGATTTTCTACAATCATAATACACTTGCTTATTATGATCTATATAAAATAAATCAATCCAATAATAAGTCTTGCAGATAATCGTTACAATTTTATACATCACTTGGTATAAGTATGTTGAGAGGCTTCATTTTAATTAAGAGTTTTTACAGGTTTAGAGGCATACTTACTTTGCCATATAGTATGTTTATCGGGGCATCTATGGTTCTTTTAGATCTATCAATTAGCAAGTTCACATAGTTTATAATGC
Organism: Ancylomarina sp. DW003; assembly: GCF_029029505.1. Lineage (GTDB taxonomy): Bacteria > Bacteroidota > Bacteroidia > Bacteroidales > Marinifilaceae > Ancylomarina. The sequence goes on from NZ_JAKJSD010000022.1 coordinate 1,028, forward strand.
TTATTTCATTGATATAATACAAATTACTTTTGTCATATACACCTCAGCTCGCAATCGATTATTATCCGCAGCATTGGCATAACAAATCATCGCAATTGTCAAAGGATATGTTTTTTCAAGTAACCTTGTTTTTACTTGTCATCTTTTCATTCTGCAACCAGTCATAAGGAGCATCTTTAATTGCAATAAAGCTCGTAAATTTTGGAAGTCTTCTTTAAACTTATCAATTGCCTCTATTGCAAATTTATCCTTGTCGTATACCGAAGTATAATTGTCAAATATATTTTCTATTTGGCTATATGTGTTTAGTTTGGCTTTGCCATCCTTATCCATGGAATTTTCAATTGTCTTGAGTCAATGTTTTATTTTGTTCATAATAAAGTTATCAATAAATACTTAAATTCATCTTGTTATTGTAAAATTTAAAAATCTGTTAATAAAAATTGTGATAGAATATCGAATAAAAAAGAAGGTCTTATTATTTATATGGGATTCATATTTATAGCCATTCAAGCTGTTGGGGAAAGTAAAGCTTTCATATGGTGAAATAGAGACTTTATAGAAATGTATTTAGTCTATTCCCAGGCTTGTATAGAGCTATTCGAACCTTAATAAGCGTGTTCTTAATTTCAATTAATTGAATAAAAAATATGAAAGTTATAGCTTTGGGATTAAAACTATTTGCTTCGGAGATCATTTAGTAAACGTTGTGGAGCATAAATTTAGATCAAATTTTATTGATACAGGCACCCTTGTTTTACAATAGTCTTCTAATTCGATTATAGATGAACTAAGCACAAAAAAAGACGCCCCTGGTGAGTCTTTTTATATTATGAAGTGCTTATTGGTCTGTTAATTCAAGCAAGCATCGGTTTCTTTATTCTCTTGGACAAAGCTATCTTTTTTCTTAAGTTCCGATACAATAATATTGTTTTTGACTGTGGTAAAAACAATATCTTGCGCCTCTGCATATGAAATATCGTACTTGCGATCCACTTGTCGGTATTCTTCCGGGTACTTTGCCAGCAGTTTATTGTAAAAACCATCAAGTAATTCCTTGCTTGGGTTTCTGAATTCCAATTTCAACTCGAATCTGCGAAGTAGGGCAGAGTCAATCATATCTATCTGATTGGTTGCAGCAATAATAATAGAATGTTTCGGCAACGAATCGATAAGCTGAAGCATGGTGTTCACCACACGTTTCATCTCATTACTATCGGTATTGTCATAATCACGCTCCTTGCCCAATGAATCAAACTCATCGAAGAATAGTACAGCCTCTTGCGATTCAACCAAACGAAAAGCCGAAGCAATATTTGCCGAAGTTTCGCCCAATTTTGAAGAGACAATACCGCCCAGGTTGATGACTTTGATTTTTTTACCAAGCTTACGAGCAATAGCACGTGCAGTCATGGTTTTACCACAACCACTTTTACCATGAAGTAGAAGTTTGTTGCTTAAAGGGAGATTGTACTTCGATAGGATATCGCAATGCTCATATTCACGTAAAAATTGGTGAATTTCCCCACCTAGTTTTTCATCAAAAACGACATCTTCGAAAACGACATGACCCCTGTTGGGAACATATAATCTATCCATTTCTTGTTATATTTTGTGTTGTTGTATTAGACTGCAAACCTACATCTTTTTTGCAATAGAATTTCAGTTTAACAACATATTTTAACTAAAGCTAATAAGAAGTACTATGGGGCAAAGTGGTTATATATTGAAAAGAGGAGAGAAGTCTACCTCAGGAGATTCTCCAATCTTAAATTCAGGAATCTCAACCACAGGACAATCATAACCGTATTTCTTCAAATAAGTTTTAAAAACATGGATTGAATCTTCAAGAATCACATCGCTATTATTAGGGTAGTGATTATATACCAAGCCATGAATAGGAAGTTTACGATTTGCTGCCAACTCCAATGTCATGAGTGTGTGGTTTATACTACCCAATTTAGATGATGTAATAAGAATTAAAGGATGTTTCTTTTCTTCCAGATAATCGATAAGGGAATAGTCTAAAGTAATGGGCACATGAATACCGCCAACACCTTCTATTAGCAGAGTATCGAATTCAGCTTGTAGCTTCTTAGTCGATTCATTTATCACCGCCATATCTATTTCCTTACCATCAATTTTGGCTGCTAAATGCGGAGAAGCAGGGTAAGTGAATACATAAGGACAAGTTGTACCATCCTTATCAACTTCAAAAGGTTCTACACCCATAATATCGCGATGAGCAAGAATATCTTCAGAAATACCAACACAACCCGTTTGAGCAAGTTTTTGAGTCATAACCTTCACTTTTCTATCAAGAAGGTATTTCGCCATTAAGCCAGTAGCAAAGGTTTTACCTGCGTCAGTATCAATTCCAGTAATAAAATAAGTGCTCATGTTTAATTTACGATTTTTGATTTGCGATTTTTGAATGAGGTTAACTAGAAACTATAAGTGTCAAATTCTTCAATATCTATCAGAACATTGTTTTTTATTTGTACATCTACATAAATGATATGTTCTGCTTCCTGAAATTCTATATCAAGTTTTTTAAAATAGTGTTTTTCACTACTTCCGAAACTCGAAAGTAATCCAGTTATCACAAACATCTCAGGAATGAATGGTATTCTATATTTGAGTTTCTCACTTATTGTAAGATTAGAAATACCGCAGGCTTGCATTTCGTTGGAACTATAGTGTTCTGTTAATAATCTATTAAGGACTTTCTCACTCATATGTTGCGTGTATAAGTGCAGGCCAACTATTATTAGAATTGTAGTCAGAATGATGATATTATAGATCATTACTATTCATTAATTGATTTCGGTTTTGCAATAAAGTAGATTGGCTGATAACTTAAAGGGACACCCAATTCAGTTCCATAGAGATCTTTATAACGTTCTTCGAAATTCTTTAGGTCCGTTTTAGTCCAAACTTTTCCGGGTAAACCGTTTACGCCTGTTCGTTTCATATGATGCAAAACGCCAATAGGTTCAGGAAAATGACGTGTGATAATTTCTTTCTCACTCCAAACCACATCGAAATATTTTTCCAACAAACGCAAGTGTTCATTATAGGTTAAATAATCTAAGCCGCTGCCATCTACCGAACGAATCTCACGGTAGTTTTCAGGACCAAAACTACTGAAAGCAAGGAAGCCATTAGGATTTAAGGCTTTTGCACATTTTTCGAGAAAGGCATCCAAATTATTAAACCATTGAAAGGTTGAACCAGAAAGAATTAAATCGAACTTCTGGGGAAACGCCTTGGTTTCAATATCGCCTGCCATGAATTGAATCTTGGGGTTGAGTGATTCAAGTAAAGGAGCGTATTCTTCAACAATATCATTTGCCAGATAAGTATCGGCATCGAAAAACTGAAAATATTTCTCGGTAAGCACAGCTGGTCCGCAACCTATCTCAAGAATAGAGCTGTGATGTTCGGGACAGCGCCACCTCATCTCAGCTATAAGCCTAGAAGCAATGGCTTCTTGAACAATGGCGTACTTGCGATAGGTGGTGATGCTTTTCACAAAACCCTTTTGTACTTTATCCTTATTTATTTTTTGTTGATGCACTATCTGTTTATTTACTATTTAATCACGCCTAGACGGAATTCGTTTCACACTTCGGCTCCGCTTAGTGAACATTCAGACCTTTTGACCTTTAAGACTTTTCGACCTTAAGTATCTCATCCCATGTATTCCATTCAGAAAAACAAAAATGGGGAAGATCAATGACCGTTTTTTGAGATTTGTTCTCCCAAGCCTTCTCCAGGTTCTTAAACGGGAAAATCATATCTCTGGACGAAAGTAATACCTTATCGAAGATATCCCAAGTAATGTTCTTATCCAAAATCATGTTTTGCAAACAGATTAATTCTTCCTTTTGATCTTCAAGAGTACGCTGTGGCTGATGTTCTGCAAAACTGGTATAGCCTGATCGTCCACCACACATACGCATAAAGAATTTATCTCGTCCTCTTTCGTTTAATCCATCAATTGTCCCTTGAAATATAGCCGTAGGAATTCCCTTTGTATCATCAATGGGAGATAGGCTTCCATTTATCGCAATTCGACTTGTAAATAATTCGCTATCATCTTTGAAAAGGATAGAGCTTACATAAACGCCCAATGACCAAGCTATCAAAGAGCCTTCCTGATAAAGTTTGAGTTCATTTAGAATATCTGTGAGATTGCTTATATCTCGATAATCGTAACAAATCAAGACATCGTATTCTTTCGAATCGATTCTACTGAAAGGGATTTCGTCGCAACCCCAGCCACTCATAAAGAGGATGAGTTTAGACTTATTAGATTTGTGTAGGTATTTTAGTTTCATTTCGATTCAATCATTTTAGTGTAGATTTTAATTTCAAGGCTACACCCTTTTGCCTGCTGGCATTTTCCCTGAAAGGGAAAATATACTTAGTTTAATGTACAATATTAATTCAAAATCCAGTTTTTCTCTCTCTCTCTCTCTCCTTATAGGGGAAATGTCCGAAGGACAGAGGGGTGTTCTGCATTTATAATCAAGAATTAATCGATGATTGTAAATCTTTAATTACCTCGGGTAGTTCTTTTAAATCATCCCATTTCATATCAGCTGAAAGAGATAATCGTACCCGAGCTGTATTGGGTGGTACAGATGGCGGACGAATAGGGAAGACCAAATAGCCTAGCTTTTGTAGTTGCTCAGCTAAGTGCTTGCATGTTTCACTATCACCAACTTTAATTGGAATAATATTGGAATTACCTCCAGTTTCAATACCTGCTTCTAATATCGCTTTTCTAAATCGATTCGATAGACTTTGCAAATGTTCTCGTTCTTTTTGCATACACAGGCTTTGTTTCAGAATCTGAAGATTCCAAGCGATGCTAATAGGAGGCAAAGCGGTCGTAAATATGAGCGAACGCATCTTGTTTATCAGATAGTCTTTGATAATCGCATTACAAACGAGGTAGGCACCCACGGAATTCATTGCTTTGCCAAATGTTCCCACCAGCAGATCGATTTGTGAAAGGCAGTTCTGTTCTTCTGCAATTCCTAGTCCTTTCTCACCTCGTGTGCCCAAGGCGTGTGCCTCATCAATATAGAGTAGGCAATTGTACTTTTCTTTAATTTGAATCAGTTGAAGTAGATCAGCAACATCGCCATCCATACTAAAAATAGATTCACTAATTATAAAAACACGTTTGTATTGATTTCGATATTTTTCTAGTAAGCGCTCCAGGTGTGCATAATCGAGATGCTTATAACGATGATAATCCGCATCGCTCAGTTTAATGCCATCAATAATACTGGCATGGTTGAGTTTATCAGATAAAATAAGATCTCCTTTTGAGGCCAAAGCAGGCAAAATTCCAATATTGGCGTGATAACCGGAATTAAAAAAGAGGGCAGGAGAACCAAATTGCTTTTCAAGCTCATTTTCCAACTCCTGATAGGCTTGGAAATTACCCGTAAGTAGGCGAGAAGAGCCCGAACCCATTCCTTTTTCCTCAGGAATAGAAAGACCAAGCTTGGCTATGCCCATATAATCGTTCGAAGACATATTGAGCTTAAACTGATTTTCATCGATCTGTTTTAAAGATCTCAGATTACCCGTTTTATTTAGCTTGTCTAGTTCGTTTTGATAAGATTTTAAAATATCATTCATAGTTGAATAATTAACCACAGATTACACTAACATGTTAATGAGCTTGCGAGTAGATTTTCACAAATTATTTTTTGATCATACTTAATCAGCGTCGTTCAGTCTCAATATTTTAATTATGTACTAACAACTCAATCAGAACCTAATAAACATCGTAATTCGTAATTGACCATTCGTAATTTTTAATCCACAATTCACTGCATGCTCACAACTTCAATCATGCTCTGACACAAAGTTCGTAAATCCTTTTCAGATATTACAAAAGGTGGCATAATATATACATTTTTACCAAATGGACGAACCCAAATACCCGCATCAACAAATTGCTTTTGAATTATGGCCATGTTTACCGCTTCTTTCATTTCTATAACACCAATAGCACCCAGAATTCTCACATCTGCAACCTGAGTTAGTTTCGCCGCAGATTTTAGTTCATCTTTAATTATACCTTCAATGGTATCAATTTTTTGTTTCCAGTTTGAGTCAAGCAATAGATTGATACTGGCAACACCAACGGCACAAGCCAATGGGTTACCCATAAAGGTAGGGCCATGCATAAAACAACCAGGTGATCCTTGCGATATGCCATCGCTTACCTTTTGATTTGCAAGTGTGGCAGCGAAACTCATATAACCACCTGTGATGGCTTTTCCTACACACATGATATCTGGTGAAATGCCAGCGTGTTCACAAGCAAAGAGTTTACCTGATCGACCAAAGCCTGTTGCGATCTCATCTACAATCAATAAAATATTGTGTTTGTCGCAAAGCTCACGAACTTCTTTTAAATATTGTGGGTGATAGAATCGCATACCACCAGCACCTTGAACGATAGGTTCTAAAATGATAGCGGCTAGTTCATCCTGATATTGCTCAATGGCTTCTTGCATGGGGCGAATATCTTTCTCATCCCATTCATCGTAGTAGTCACAGAGTGGGGCGTCAACAAAATGATTGATTGGTAGCACGCCAGTGAATATCTCGTGCATTCCAGTAACCGGATCGCAAACCGACATGGCGTTGAAAGTATCTCCATGATAGCCAGAACGAATACTTAAGAACTTATTCTTTTTAGCTTGCCCCTTTGTAAACCAGTATTGCATGGCCATTTTCATTCCAACCTCAACTGAAACAGAACCCGAATCTGCAAAGAAAACCTTATCTAAACCTTCTGGGCTAATCTCAACCAATAGTTTAGCCAATTCAATCGCTGGTTTATGCGTAATACCGCCGAACATCACATGAGACATATCAGCCACTTGAGATTCTATGGCTTTGTTTAAAACAGGGTGGTTGTAACCATGCACGGCACACCACCATGACGACATGCCATCAATAATTTCACGCCCATCGTTTAATTCCAGTCGAACCCCATTGGCCGAAGCAACAGGATAAACAGGTAGCGGATTTTCCATTGAGGTATATGGATGCCAAATATGTTCCTTGTCAAACTTTAAATCTTCTTCTGTGATTGTACTCATATTGTTCATTCGTAAATTCGGCATAAAGCTAGGATTTCTAACTCTAATAGAAATAAAGTACAAGATGTTTTTCGGAAGTTTTTATAGGTATTATGATTTTGGTATTTTCGGTCTATTCCATCTTTCAACAACTGATGCACCAACACTATCGCCCCACACATTAATACTGGTTCTAAACCGATCGAGTAACCAATCAACACTAAGTAGTAAGCCAATTCCTTCAATAGGAAGATTCACCGCTCTTAAAACAATAACCATAGTGACTAAACCGGCTTCAGGAATACCTGCTGCACCTATGGCGGCCAGTGTTGCAGTTAGAATAACGATTACCTGCTGCACCCAATTCAAATCAATACCATAGAGTTGAGCAATGAAAATAGCAGCAACCGCCTCGTAAAGGGCTGTTCCGTCCATATTAATGGTTGCACCAAGAGGTAATACAAAGTTACTCACTTCTTCAGAGACCTTATTTTCTTCGTGTACGCCTTGTAAGGTTAAAGGGAGAGTTGCGGTACTCGATGCCGTAGAAAAAGCATTGAGTAGAGCAGTTCCCATTCCTTTTAGGTAGGACCTAATTCTTCGTTTGCCGAAAATTCGGAGTAGGAGACTTAAAAAAAGGAAACCATGTAAGGCTAAGCCCAATAGAACTGTAAGAGCATATAAACCCAATGACATAAGCTCAGGAATAAAAGCCTTAAATCCTCCTGAATGGGCAATTCGTGCAGCCACCAAACCTAAAATTCCTAATGGAGCTAAATACATCACCCAATGAACGAGCTTTAAAATAGCATCGTTCATTACCGATAGTATCTCAATGCTTTTTCTCGCTTTCTTGCCAAGAGATGAAAGGGCTGCACCAAAGAAAATGGAAAAGAGAATAAGCGGCAGAATATCCATCTTTTCCATGGCTAGGAAAAGGTTATAACCAACTAGACCTTGTTGTTCTTTTTCAGGGTTGCCAACAAGCAGCTCTTTTAAAGCCGTTGAAATATCCATATTGGAAAGGTTGCTTTGGTTGGGAAGTTGGCTTATAACCAGATCTTGGTTAAGACCAGGTTGAATAATATTGACAAGAATAATACCTATAGTTGCAGCCACGGCAGTGGTAAGCATATAAAAAACTAAGGTTTTACTCCCGAGTGCCCCTAACTGATGCAGATTTGTAATTCGCGATACACCCACAATCATAGAAAGGACAACAATTGGAACCACCAAAAGCATAAGGACATTTAGAAAGATATCACCAAATATCTCCAACTTAATTCCCACCGATGGAAAGAAGCCTCCAAGAATAAAACCCAGTACGATTGCTGCAATTATTGCAATAAGTAGAATAAGGCTTTCTTTAGAACTTTTAGGCTTTTCAATGGACTGATTCATTTCGGGAATTTATGAGTTTCCCTTAGAAGTTACGAAATTATGATGAAGAGAAAAAGTATAGCTTGATAAGCAATAAAAAAGAAAACCTGATAGGTATTCAATATCCTATCAGGTTTTTATATGTTTTTACATTAGAGTTTGCTATAAAGAAGCTTCCTCTGTTTTGCTCGAATCTGCAATCAACTCGTTAAGCTTTTTAAGCTCTGGCCCAGTAAATGTGCGATATTTACCTCGTTTTAAACTTCCAAGTTTGATATTCATGATACGCACACGCTTCAACTCTCTTACCTCATAATCGAGATAATCGCACATACGGCGTATCTGACGATTTAAGCCTTGTGTTAAAACGATATTGAAGGTGTAAGGATCGATTTGTTCTACCTTACATTTCTCGGTTACCGTATTGAGAATGGGAATGCCATTTCTCATTTTCTCAACAAAGCTTCGAGTAATACGTTTGTTTACTTTAACGACATATTCCTTCTCGTGATTATTCTTTGCACGAAGAATCTTGTTGACAATATCACCATCGTTGGTCATGAAAATTAAACCTTCACTGGGCTTATCAATTCGTCCAATTGGGAAAATACGTTCGGGATAACCAATATAATCGATAATATTGCCTTTGATGCTGGTATCAGTTGTACAGGTAATTCCCACAGGCTTGTTGAAAATCAAATATATATTGCCAACCTCTTTGGTAATCACTTCACCATTTACGGTAATTTGATCTTCGGCTGTAACTTTTTGCCCCATTTCTACAGGCTGCCCATTTACTAGTACCTTACCTTCTTCAATTAGTCTATCAGCTGCTCTACGTGAACAATAGCCAGTTTCGGATATGGCTTTATTTAGTCGTTTTAGTTCCATTTCTTTAGTTTCCCTGTAATTTTCTACAAAAAACGGACTATTGTCGCTTCTTTGCAATTAATTCAACAACTATTTCAATTTTAGATCTCATTTGTATGGCTTGAAAGGATAGAAAACCAAATGAGCCAGACTTGCTGCCTGACTCATATCTATTGAATTTGGTTAATTCCTTAATATTCTGTTTGATTACTTCAATTCTGGAGCAATAGGAAAATCAATTGCAAAATCAGCTAGGTTGTGAATGTAATTGCTTATGATTTTATCTCCAATTATTACAACCACATCAATCATGTTGACTTCCGAATAACCTGCTGCGAAAAATGCATCCTTAGCTTCGTTGCTAACTTGACCTTTATTTTCTGTAACTAATAAAGTGAATTTGGCCAATGCATCTAGTTTGGCATCAAAAGAAGCTGTTCCTTTTCTGATTTCAAGAATTTGATCTTCGCTGAAACCATTCATCCCACCTAATACAGTGTGCGCCGATTGACAGTATCGACAGCCATTAAATTGACTTACCACCAAATTAATGACTTCTCTTTCTTTAGCTCTTAGTGTGCTTTTTCGATTTTGAAGAGCCAAATAATCAGCTAATGCTGTGTCGTTTTTTGCAAAGTAAGCATATAGATTGGGAACAAAACCTAATCCTTTTTCCAGTTGATCAAAAATAGCTTGATTGTTAGCTGTTACTTCATTTCGAGTTGGTACGTTAAATTGTGTCATTGTCCTATGTTTTAAATTATTAATATCTAATTGACAATGCAAATATGGAGCAAAAGAAGAGGGCTGTGTTAGACTGATTTTCCCGATGCTTTAACGATTTTTCCCATTCCTGTTTTTTTAGGACTACCTAGAAGATATTTTTACTAGGCTTCACGAAAATCGGAAGGGGATTCGCCTTCTTGTTTTTTGAAGAAGCGAGAGAATGACTGGATATCTTCGTATCCAATCTCGTAGGCAATTTCAGAAATGCTCTTATCTGTATACCGAAGAAGTCTTCGAGCTTCGAGCATGATTCTGGACTGAATAAATTGCGAAGGTGTTTTGTTTCCGGTTTTCTTAAATAGGTTCGCTAGAGTTTTAGGCGATTTATAAAGCAATAGTGCATATTCTTCGACACTATGTTTCGTTCTAAAGTGCTGTTCAACGAGGAAGTTAAATTCACGAATCAGATCTATTTGCTTCTCTTCAATTTGTTGATAATCCAATTGGTTTTTATAAATACGTGTGCATAGAATAAGGATTCTTTTAAGCATCATTTGCAACATTTCCAGTTGTAAATTATCTTTTGAAACCATTTCCAAGAGCAGCATTTTCCAAACCGCTTGTAATATTTCAATGTCAGCGGGTTTGAGATTAAGAATCGGTAGGCTCGACGAACCATAGAAAAGCACACCTTTACACCCTACTTCGCTATCATGGTCGACAATGCAAAAGAAGGGCTTATTGAAACGCAAGAGTTTTAATTTCCCCATTTGCTTTATTTCAATCTGATGAAAATCTGTTAAGGAAATGATCTGATTATTCTCAAAGCTATAATCTATAGCATCGATATTTAAATGTGTTTGATCATCCTCAAACCAAAGAAGAGAGAGAACAGAGTCTTGTTTAGTTTTTAGAATATCACAATTGTTACTATCTAAGTTACATACCTCAAAGTACTCATTTGTATGGCCTAAGTATTTCATATTTGTCCGAACTAATTATTTTCAATACTCGTGAAGATAGTAATAGTTTTAAATAAACATCTCAGAAAAGAATATCCAGGTTTTTGAGTGCAAATAAGTCTTTAAATGATTAACTTATGTAGATCTAAGTTTTCATTAATATCAATTTAATTTCGAAACAAGCTTTATTAAAATGAAATGATTTTTAGCTAGATCAAGGCAAAAAAGTAAGAGATAGCCGAGTTACCTTGAATCTTTTTTAACGAAGATATAGCTGAAAAGAAACATTTTATAAAATTGAATTTGAAGTTAATTTGATATAAAAAGTTATGCTATGAAAAACAAACTTGGTTTATTTATCTACTTAATGGTATTTGTTATTATAGTGGCAGGTGCACAAAATAATTTTGCTCATAAAATTGATAATAATTTAAATGACTACGAAGTTGAAGATGAGTTTGATGAGGATTTTAATGCTTTAAGCTATTCCTTCGAAAAGTTTGAAGATGAGGTTAATGTTCTGCATTATCAGAATTATAAAAAGCAAATGTGCATATCAGAGGAAGGTCAGTATATCACCGCCTTTATGCAGGGAATGGATGATCGTTTTCTTATCGTTGCAATGTCAAATCAAGGTTTTCAGACTGAAATAAAGAATTCAAAATATGAACATTTCATCTATAAAGGAAAAGAGTATTATTTCGGGAAAATATGGAATGAAGAAAAAGGGAAATATGCAGATCATATCCTTCTTTTGGAATGCCCTCAATACAATATTGTAATTTCTATAATGAGTCCGATGAGTTTATCCAAAGAGAATTTATTGGGTATAGTCAGTCAGCTACATTTCTAAGATTAACATTTGCTTAACTATTTAAAATATTCATCAGCTTTTAATTTTACTATTTTGTATTTCAGAATAAATTAAAACGTGAAAAGATGTCGATAATAAATTTTGGAGAGAATGTAAAAGGAATCCGTTATAGAGTTTTGAATGAGAGAGAAGTTCGTGCAAGTGCAGGTATCATGTTTATTATGGGCTTAGTTGCTGTAATTGCAGGTATTTTCTTTCAAAATTATAAGCCAATACCATATGTGTCTGGTTTTATGATGCTCAGTTTTCTAGTAAGCGTATTTTTGAATCCTAAATATGCTCCTTCTAATATTATTGCCCGACTTATTGTAAGCAGACAGGAGCCTATATATATAGGAGCTATACAAAAAAGATTTGCCTGGAGCTTAGCTCTTGCAATTTCTTCAGTGGTGTTCTTTATGTCTATCCCTTTACAAAGCGATCCTGCATTGTTTGAATCCGTTTGTATGCTGTGTCTAATATGTATGATTTTAATGTTTATCGAAACAGCATTTGGGATCTGCGCTGGTTGTCAGATTTACTTCCTGGCTTTAAGAATGAAATTAATGAAACAACCAGAAGTTAAACCAAACTGTATGGGAAATTCTTGTGAAGTATAAGTAATTAAAAGCCAGAAACTGTATTCTAAAAAACACTTTTAAATCAAGCTTTAATTTATATATGAGAAAGATATTATTCCTCTCCCTTATATGCTTTGCTTTTATCAATGGTAATCCAGCCTATCGAATTTTTAAAGAGAATGGTAAGCCTATTCGTTATCAGAAAATGATAAAGCAAATAAGCAATGCAGATATTGTGCTGTTTGGAGAGCTGCATAACAATCCTATCGCGCATTGGTTGGAGTTACAAGTCACCAAAGACCTGCATGAACAAAGGGGTGAGAATTTGGTGTTAGGAGCGGAGATGTTTGAGGTGGATAATCAAGAATTTTTGAGCGCTTATTTGGAAGGAGAGATATCGGAAGAAGCATTTATGGATTCTACACGTTTGTGGAAAAACTACAATACTGATTATAAACCATTGGTTGAGTTTGCTAAGAAGAATCAATTGCATTTTGTAGCCAGTAATATTCCAAGACGATATGCATCACAGGTATTTAAGGGAGGCTTTGAAGTTTTGGATAAATTGAGTGATGAAGAGAAAGCCTGGATTACACCTTTGCCAGTTGCTTATGATCCAGAATTGCCAGGATATAAATCAATGAAGAAAATGGGCATGCATATGAGCGCCGATAAGCTGGAGAATTTTCCCAAAGCACAAGCCATAAAAGATGCAACTATGGCTCACGTTATTCTAAGTAACCTTAAGTCCGGACAGCAGTTTCTTCATTATAATGGCGCTTATCATTCGAACAATTACGAAGGTATCGTTTGGTATTTGAAACAAGCCAATCCAAACTTGAAAATTGCAACCATTTATACAGCTACAGCTAATCAAGTTAGAAAGATGGATAAAGATCTTAAGGGAAAGAATAACTATGTTATTGTTGTTCGTGAGGATATGACCAAGACATATTAGTCTCTAAGAATATAAAAACAGGAACAGAGGTTAAATACTGTTCCTGTTGATAATGTATTGTGATTTTATAAGCTTTTATTGATTGCTGATAGTTGTTCGTTAATTTCGAACACACGTCCCCTTATATCAGTATAACCCATTTCTGATAGTCTTGACGAGTGCATTGCTAAATATTGCTCTGCGTTTGCTCTGGTATCAAATTTGTAAACACCACCTGCTGTTTTTTCTTTTTCATCTTGAGTCCAGTACTTCCAAATAAAGCCTGATTCTTCGTTAATACTCTTTGCTAATCCTTCTAACATTGCTGCCATCTCTTTACCGAATGGTCCGTTATGAGGGAAGTCTACATACATTATTACTGCCATGATTTCTATTCTTAATTATTAGATAATTTATTGTTGATGGAGTTTTAAAATCCTAACCACTGTGTTTTTGAATTGGAATTTGATCTTGGTGAAGTCGGTGCTGCTGTATCAGGATATCCAATTGGAATGATACCTACTATTAACCTATCTTCCGATAAGTTTAGTATTTCCTTAACTTTCTGAGATTGATTTAAATTACTACCGACCCATACTGTTCCTAAACCTTCAGCATGTGCCTGAAGAAGAATATTCTGAATTGCTGCAGAACTGCTTTTTAAGGCTTGTCCTTTTTTAATGTCATCTTCCAGGTTTGGATAAGTAACTATAATATGAATGGGAGCACCTCCCAAATCTTTGGCATATTCCAACATGATTCGCTTCTTATCCTCAGGAATATAGCTTGCCTTAGGGATGTATTCCTTCGAAAAATTATAAAATTCTCTGCAGATACTTTTTCTATATTCGCCTTTGATTACAATAAATTCCCAAGGTTGACTATTTCCATTTGAAGGAGCCATATTGCCAGCTTGAAGTACATTTCGAATTAGTTCGACATTAGGTTCAGTTGATTTGTATTTTCTAATGGTTCTTCTGTTTTGGATCACATCTAGAATTTCACTCATATCTTTTTAATTATTGATTATCTTTTAATTTAAAATAGCTTAGAACAGATAGGACTAAGAAAAATATGGGGTCAGACCATCCGAAACCTGTGAAAATCTGACTTAGACATGCATATAAAGTGATAATTAGCCCCAGGATATTAGTCCAGAGCAGACCTTTAAATAATTTCTGAGCAAGAATGCTTTTGTTCTCTATATCACGAAATAGGAAACTAATGGTAGCAATTCCACCCAAGAAGATACTATTGTGTTGTGATAAGAAAACAGCGTATTGGTCGTTTAACTGGACGCCATAACTTGGCCATAATAAATTGGGACAGAAGAAGAGTCCAATTCCAAAAATGGCATAAATACTACTGTGTATTAATAAAAAGTGACGGTTACTGATTTTTTTCATTTTGACTAAAATTTTAATTTCTGTGACAAAGTTAAAGTCAAATAGTATACTTTTGCTATGTATTTCCCTTTGGAAACTAGTTACCTTAAGGAAACTATAATAATAGAATTGCGGGATGGAAAAGAAAAACGATTCAATATTATCAGAAGAATGTCAAGTGCAGATAAGAGCACTTACCGACACTATGGAACTTTTGTCAGGTAAATGGAAATTGATAATACTGGGCACATTGCTGCGTAATGGGACTATGCGATTTATGGAACTGAAACGTACTTTGAATGGTATAGCACCTAAAAAATTATCGAAAGATTTACAGGACCTGGAGTTGAATCAACTGGTTAAAAGAGAAGTGATGAATACAAAACCTATAACTGTAGAGTATTCTATAACTGAGCATGGAAGAACTCTGGATAATTTAATAGGGGAGGTAATTGATTGGGGATTGATTCATCGTAAGGAGATTGTTAAGCCTAAGAATGCATCTACCGTTGACTAGAAAGTAATATATAAATCCCAATTGTTGTGAAACAATTGGGATTATTGGTTCTAACTTAATGAACAAGCTAATCTGTTAACAGTTTGTACTGGCTGATTTCCTTATCGGTCATCCAATGAATTGAGTTTGCAGGTGCTGCGTTTATCGTGAAATAATAAAAAGCCTCTGCATTTTCCTGAGTAAAACCTACTGTTTTGTAGTAGTTGATATAGGGCAAATGATTTTGATGGCCTGCAGGAAAATCTTTTGCACTAAGCTCTTTACCATCTTTATCAGTACCAGCCCACGAATGAACACCTATTTTTGTGTTACTTCCTTTAGTTCTTTCAATTCCAGCTAAGAAAAAATCCACACCACCTGAAGCAATTATACCATTATCCAGTAAATGTATATTTATTTTTAAGTCATGTACCTTGGATGATAAAAGTAAATTAACTTCATCATCCATGGAGCCATCGCAGTTTTTAATATCAATTTTTTGAACTTTAGGATATAAGGAATAAAGTTTATTAAAGTTTTTGAGCGATTTAGAATTAATGACACCATCCATTTCTATTGTTGTTCTGTCTATAAGTACGGAGAAAATTCCAAATTTTGGATTTTCAGATTCAACTTTGTTACAGGAAATAAAAAGGATGCAAGTAAGGCTTAATACTAAAATAAATTTATTCATGTGTGTTGATTTTATGATTTTTAAAGAGCAGATTGTTGTGTGCTCTCAGGTTCTAATTCTGTTGAAAGATTAGTCTATAGTTTAGCGTTTATAGGTGCCGTCAGGTAAAACCGTTGGAAATTTGTATCGAGGATCAGTTAATAGTTCGTAGATAGCAGTATCCGTATTTTTAACCAAATCAACTGTATTTAATCGCCATTCATTTGAAATTTCACTCAATCTGCTTTTCTGTGCACCAAGAATTGAAGACATCGACCAATAGAGATACTCAATAGTTTGACAATCGCTATAGCCACAAGTTTTATCATCGTAAGTATACCAAGCATTAGCTGGATAGGTAGCGGGTATTGTTTTAAAATAACCACCTCGGGCTATATCCATGGCATCAGCTAGTTTTGTGCCATGTTCCATGCCAAAGGCATTCGGGTAGGCACTGGCGTGACCAGCAAGATTTATAATATGCCATATTTCTTCCAGTGAAGCATCAAATCTTCCTGTTTGTCCATTAGTGTGCCAGGCAGGAACGGTTTCATCTGCCCCTAAATCTTGTCCGGACCTACCAGAAGGTTGAGTAGATAGATGATCATTTTCAGTTTTCCACATATATAAAAAGGCTTTATTTTCCAGCATTTTGTCAATGACCAATTGATTATCTACACTGCCATCTTCATCATTGTCTAAATACTGCGCCATTACATTCGCTGCATGGAGTAGCTTATTGTCTTCTACTCCGGAAGCTGCGTAAATATCCACACCAAATACAACTACTTTTCGATTAAATTTGTTTAGTCCTTTGTCTGTATTGGCTACAATTGTGAAATTGGGATCATTCCCTTTTGATATTGGAGCTAATTCGGTTGAATTTTTGTCTTTTGAACAAGAGCTAAAAATAATTGCGATTGTGATAATTATGTTTGTTAGTTTAATCATGTTTTTATGTTTTAATTAGTTAATAGTTTTAGGAGACCATCTTGGTTCATATACATCAACATCAGTTTGCAATTGAATACCAGAATTAGTGCTTTCTGAAGTTTGTGAGATTCCACATTTTCTATTTTCATCACCAATTTCGAAAACTAGATATTTACCGTCGAGCGGTGAAAAACTGCCTCCTGAAACCTCTTTTTTTATTCCCGATATGCTTATTTTATTTATCGATTTATCGGAGAAGTTATAATAATCTAAACCTAAAAATGAAAGTTTCGTATTGTCAATACTCCAAATCGGTTGATCATGTTTTTTTGCAATGAGTGTGTTTTGTGAACCATCTGGTTTAATGGTATAAGAATGAGTATAGGAAACCTCATCTTCATCATACCTCCAGGTTTTACTATAGGCTAATACAGGATTTTTAGCATCATGATTCCAACTTAATTCTTCGTACCAAAATTGATCTGAATTTGGAGAACTTTGTAATGCTTTTAAATCAGCCATTTTGATCTGATCGCCAGCATTAATTTTGGCTTCTACTGTACTCATTGAAATCACATAGAGGTTTGTAGAAAATTTAGTTAAATTATCATTATTATTTCCAATGTTAGAATTGCCAGTCATCACGGAAATTGCTAATGTTTTTCCATCTGGCGATACTCCTAATGAACGAACATCTTTACCAAAATTTGATAATTTAGTTGCTTTCTTTGTTTTTACATTAACGCGCCAAGCTTCCCAAGCAGTTTCTTTAGGACCTTTAGCACTTGCATAATAGACGTACTTGGCATCTTGAGACCAAGAGACATACCCAGATATAGGGCTGGCATCAGCTAATTCCTCAACATTTTCTCCATCTGGATCCATCATATAGATTTTTTTTGTATCGCCAAATGCTATTTTGTAACCATCAAGATCTTCTTTAATTTGACTTAATAACTCTGAGTTTGTATTTGACGGTTTTATACTGTCATCCTCATTTTCACAAGCATTAAGTGTTAGTGCGATTCCGAATAAAAAAACGCTTAGTTTGTTCATAATTTTCAAATTTTAATGAATAAAAAAGCACATAGCTCAGCAAGGGTCCTGTTTAGGATCGATACTGAAGTATGCGCTTACGAGCAATAATACATTAAACTAATATTCCCAATTTCTTCTTCAGTGTTGGAATAATAGTTTTATTCAAAAAAAGAGAATGTTTCTAACAATAATCTAACAAGATCATTCCGGGAAAGTGAAATTTTGTATAAAAAGCTTAAATCATTTTTTTGTTTAATTAATTTCAATTTTTTCTTGTATTAAATCCTTGCTATTAGGTGATTGTGTGTAGACTTCCAGAAATTTAACTTTAGTCCACAAGCCTGCATCATTAGCGTTTACAAAAATATGGTCTAAGCATTTAGAAGATTGATCACTTCCATGAAATATTTGTGCTTTGAAAGGAGCAATTTGTTTAAGCCTTAACTTAAGCTTTTTATATGAAACCAATTGGATATCAAATTCACCCGTTTTATTTTCGATTAAATGATGTTTTACGCCAAAAGCAAAAGCATTTTCTAATCTTGTAAGTGGTTCAATAATGCTGTCTTTTTCGTACAATATCCAATGAACTTTAATTGGTTTATCAGGACATAAAAGGCCATTTTTATCAAAGTTTGCTTCATAAATTACTGTATTTGTATTATGGGTGCGTTGTATATAAAAAAGATGCCCTTCATTTTTTACAGGGATAGGATAGCGTACAGGCGAGCCCGATAATGATGAAAGTAATATGATTGTGATATTTAAGAAATTCATAAACAGTTATTGTTTTTATACCAATTGGTGGTTTCTTCTATGCCTTTTTCCAGATTATATTCCGGAATATAATCGAATGCGATTTGTGTTTCTTTTGAGTCACAAGACCAGTTTAAACTAGTAAGTTCTTTATATTTATCAATATTAAAAACCGATGTTCGATGATTCATTTTTGCAAATGACTCAGAAAGATGTGCAACTCCTTTTACAATGTATTTTGGTAAGACAAGCGCAATAGTCCATTTGTTTAAGGCTTTTTTAGCA
This sequence comes from Ancylomarina sp. DW003, assembly GCF_029029505.1. Classification (GTDB taxonomy): domain Bacteria; phylum Bacteroidota; class Bacteroidia; order Bacteroidales; family Marinifilaceae; genus Ancylomarina. The sequence goes on from NZ_JAKJSD010000022.1 coordinate 20,021, forward strand.
AGCTGAGATAATTCTTTACACGTATACGTCTGTCCATCTGATACTAAAAAAGCTCGGTTGGAAATATCAGAATGACAAGCTTGAATGGTTAGTCGCACTAAATCTTTTACATACACAAAGGATAATAATTGCTTGGGGCTACTTATATAAGGCTCAACATGTTTATTGATTGCCTTAAAAAGTTTTAGAAAATCTTTTTCCCGAGGACCATACACTGCCGTTGGTCGTAAAATAAGGTAAGGCACATTTTTTTGCCCACTTAAATATTGTTCTATATTCAGTTTACTTCGACCATAGTTTGTAATTGGACTAAATTTATCCTCTAACCTAATAGGCGATAAGGTTTCAGCATTACCAGGTCCCATTGCAGCCAAACTGCTCATTAGAATGAATTTTTTAGGCTTGAAGTTGGCATCAACTAACGATTCTAAAAGGTTTTGAGAGTATTGATTGTTAACCAAATCAAAATCATCAGGATTAATAGCCTGTGTTATTCCAGCATTGTGAATAACATAGTCGAATTTTGCGAAATATTGACTGAGCACAAACCATTTCTGTCTTAATTTCTCCTTATTAGACAGGTCGAGAATTAAGGTTTGAATACGATAATCTTTTAAAAATCTCAGGTCGCTACCACTTCTTACGCCAGCAAAAACTTCATGCCCTTGTTTCAGAGCTTCTTCAACCAGAAAGCTGCCAATAAAACCGTTGGCTCCCGTAATTAGTATTTTACTCATGATTTATATTTTTGATGTAACATCTGCGTCTTTTATGCTGTTCGTGTGGTACAAAACGCCACATAGACTGGACTTGTTTATTGTCTTCCAATTCTATGTTTGTTTCAGCGGTGTAGATGCCCATTTTTTTTGCACCATTTATAATGTCGCTCATAATAATGGCATTGGCACCCTTGTTTTGATATTTTGAATCAACTGCTATTAAATAGAGATCCAATCGGTTATTCCTTTTAAGAGCTTTGAGCATTTGAATTGCTCCTCTTGGAAAAAGCTTTCCTTTGGCCTTTTGCAAAGCTTGAGTAAATGAAGGTAAAGAAATTCCGACACCCATTAGTTTTTTATCATCATCAACTACCAGGCTAATTAAATTTAAATTGACGAAACTCAAATAAGCTTTTGTATAATAATCCATCTGATCTGGATTCAAAGGAATATAGCCATACAAATCTTTGTAACATTCATTTATAAGTTTAAAAATATCAGGAGCCATTTCTTTGACCTCTTTTATTGATTTAGGTTTTAAAGAAGTCAAATTATTTCTGTCCTTACATCTCTGTGCAAGCGAACCCATCTTTTGGGCGATATTTTCATCTGTTTGTAATTCATACTCTATCCAATCAACACTTTTTTCGAAGGCTAAGTTTAGCAGATGCTTTTCGTAGTAGGGATAATTGTAAATTGTAGCCATGGTTCCTTTTCTTTGAAACCCTTTTAATAGCAAGCCTTGACGATCCATATCGGTAAATCCCATTGGGCCATGTACAGCTATAATAGAATTTTGTTTTAACCATTCCAGCGCTGTTTCCATTAGTTTGCTTGATATTGAAAGATCATCTTCAAAATCGAACCAACCAAACCGACCAATTTGCTTTTCTTGTATTTTTTGTTCTTTTGTGTTGATAATAGCCGCAATACGACCTACAACTTGTTTGTTGCGATAAGCCAACCAATATTTACATTTGCAGAACTGATGAGCTGGGTTCTTATCATGTTTTAAAGTCTTAAGCTCATCCATATGAAGAGGGAATGCAACTTGAGTATTTTTTCGATACAGTTTTGTATAAAAACTGATAAATCTCTTGAGATCTGAAGACGACTTAACTTCTCTAATTTCTAATGACATAAAACCTCCTCCGGGATATAATATTTTACAACTTCACTAATAGTATTTATGGCATATTCAATTTGTTTTTTACTATGCGCTGCTGTTAAAGAGAAACGCAATAGAGCATCATGTTCTTTTACACCCGGAGCTACAACCGGATTGACGTATATTCCTTTTTCCAGAAGTTTTTTAGCTATGCGAAAAGTTAAGATGCTATCGCGGATATAAATAGGAATAATTGGTGTTTCTGCCATACCAATATCCAGATTATATTCCCTCATTAGTCGTAAAGCATATTGCGTATTATCCCATAGTTTTAAACGATAGGAATCATCAGATTTAATCAATTTTAATGAGGCTAAAACACTTGCTGTTGCTGCAGGAGGCAGGCTGGCACTAAACATGTATGAGCGAGAGGCGTGACTCAAGTAGTCGATAATATCCTTATTACCAGCTACAAAACCTCCAACAGAAGCCATTGATTTACTAAATGTTCCCCCTATAAGATCTACTTGATCTGTGATACCATAATGAGAAGCTGTACCCGCACCATGTTTTCCCAATACACCAATGGCATGTGCACAATCTACAAAGGTAAAAGCATCGTGTTTCTGAGCGACATGTGTGATTTTATCTAGCTTGGCAATATCGCCATCCATAGAAAAAATACCATCAGTAATAATTAATTTTACACCATTCGAATTCTTTACTCTTCCAAGTTTTCGATCCAAATCGAAGGTGTCGTTGTGTTTATATTTAATTCGCTGAGCTAAACTCATTCTGCAACCATCGATAATAGAAGCATGGTTTAATTCATCAATAAAAATATGGTCGCCTTTACCTGCCATAGCTGGTAATACACCCGTGTTAACCTGAAATCCGGTTGGGAATATAATAACAGCTTCTTTGCCCAAAAAATCTTTTAATTCGTTCTCCAATTCATGATGTAAATCTAAAGTCCCATTCATAAAACGGCTACCTGTACACGAGGTGCCATACTTATCAATAGCTTGCTTTGCTGCTTCTTTAATTAGGGGGTGGTTATTTAATCCGAGGTAATTGTTTGATCCAAACATCAAGACCTCTTTCCCCTCGATAATTGCAGTATCTGACTGTGGAGAAGAAATAGGACGAAAAAAGGGGTACATACTTGTTTCTCTCAGAAGTTTGGCTTGTATGACCAGATTGCTATTCTTCACAAAATCGTATTTACTCATATTAGTTGATTTTAAATTTATAAAAACATCTTTCTATCTCACTTCAAAAACTGATTCTAACTATTCTTTGAGATAATAAGGACGATCGGTTTAAATGTGTTTATTTTGAATCCAATTTTTTAATGTGCTGAGCATCTTATTAGCCTGTTTAACTTCTTGCTTAAGCAGGTTATTTTTTTGAAAAGGATCTTCTTTGATTTGATATAGTGCTTTACATTTGTCGCCATCAAAAAGGAGCAAATAATTGTCTTGTATCATTTGATAGCATTGATTGACAATGTTTACCGCAAACTTTTCAGAAGACTTATTCAAGAGGTCATTACCTGCTGATTTAAAATCTTTATCGTAGCTGAGATAATTTAACACAGTAGGATAGATGTCGATTTGTTGGGCACTATCTTCTCTTTTGCCTGTTAAATTCTTGTTGGGTGAATAAAACATGAGAGGGATAGCAAATGCCTTAGCCGAAGTGGCATATTCTTTATGCCAAGGTGTTATAGCATGATCAGCAGTGATAACAAACAGCGTATTTTTATACCAAGACATTTTTGAAGCTGTTTTAAAAAATTGCCTAAGTGCATGATCGGTATAATGCATGGTTTCATGTATACCATTGGTTCCTTTAGGAAATTTATCTTGATACTTGTTTGGAACAACATAAGGGTTGTGGGAAGATAAGGTGAAAACCGTTGCTAGGAATGGTTTCTTGCATTGATCCAGTTTTTTTGCCATATAGTTCAAATAAGGCTCATCGAATATGCCCCAGGTTCCATCAAAATCATCAAAATAGGGGTATTCATTTAACCCATAGTATTTGTCAACACCTGCTGCTGTACAATAATCGCGAAAGCCCATTGTTGCATTGTGAGAACCATGAAAAAACATGGTTTCGTAGCCTTTTTGTTTAAGGCAAGATGCTAAACTATGTACCTTTTTTCCAGATTTATGTGATAAAATAAATGGAGTTTGATTAGCTGGTATAGAAGAAATGATTGCAGGCAAAGCATCCATACTTTTACGGCCGTTAGCATAAGCATGGGTAAAATATAGGCTTTCATGCATTAAGGAATCCAGAAAGGGTGCATAACCAGGATACCTTCCATTTTCCAATTTGGGATTTAAGCTTTTGAAAGTTTCCCTTGTAAAACTCTCAAGAATAATAATAACGACATTGTCTGGTTGGAATGCTTCTGTATTATGAGGTATAGATTCCTTCCTAGATTGCGATAATGTTTGAGTTGCCTGATCATAAGAAGGTGTGGTTGTTTTTTCGAAATAGGATGCAATAAGCGTAAAAGCAGAATTAAGAATAATACCTGCATCTTCAACTTGTTCAACATCCTTTATAGCATCCTTAATTGTAAGAGATTTTCCCCAAATGTTTAAATTGTTTTTGATAGCAGCAATACTCAAAAGCAAGACTCCTAAACAAACAGCCAGAGATATTTTATAATTGAACTCTCGTTTGGTTTTAATACGTTTGGTCAGAGTAAATAGGAAAAATCGGACAAGAACAAAAATCAATAAACCTAATAGAACAAAAGCATACCAATAGGTAAAAAAGAATTCACCTCCCAAAGAAGACATATTGGCTTGTGTACCTAAATAATCAAAAATTGAAAATGTAAGTCGTTTTAAAGTGTAAGGATAATAAAAGATATCAGCCAAATTTGCCACTAAGGCTATTGTGTTTACAATAGTATAAATAGCCATCAGAATATACTGATACCATTTGTTGTCACAAAACTTAAAGGGTAACACACTCAATAAAATAAAAGGCGTATTAATCATGCAGACGGCAGCCAGATCGAATTTGATACTGTCGATAATATAAAAGGGGTATTGATACCAAAAGATATTACTGAATAAGGCCTGATTGAAACCGATAAAGAGCAGTCGACTCAATTGGAAAAGGAACATCAGTAATAATAACTGATAAGCCAAAACCTTAAGTTTTGATTTTGTGTTAATTCTTAATTGCATTTATATAGATATAAGGAGATTAATAAGGTTTATAGTCAGCTGGCTTTAAAAACTAACTTCGATTCTAAAACGGAAGCCATGTTTAGATGAGAATTTGTTAAAAGCATTGCCTTTATTAATTCTATTGACATATTCTACTCTTAAGCATTTGAAAATATTGGTGATTCCAAATCCCATTTCCATATAGGGCTGCTTAGTAGGTGCCTGAAGCATATTAGGTAGGTTTAATACTTTGTCATGATTTCCTAATAGTTTGCCGTAGAATGTTTTGAAAGTGACAATTTCACGTAGGTTGAGTTTCTTTATAAGCGGAAGTTTATTAAAGATGATACCACCTCCGTTTAAACTAAAGTGTGCGCTTAGGTATAAATCACTCGCAAATGAAGTATGATGTAATAAGTTGAAATGATAACGTGCCGCTCCAATATCACGAGTTCCTCTTGGTAACTGAAGTAGAGGGTAGGGCACATTGCCAAGAATAGCTCCACCTTCGATCATTGTTTTTAGGAAGGTAGGTCCCATATTAACTCTATTTTTCATTGAAACATTCAGATTGGCATAGTAGCCTGATTTTTTTCCATTGGTAGTTGGTAATTGATATTGACCCATAAGTGAAGTGAAATGGAATACAGGCTTCTCATTTCCATAATAAATACGAGAGAAATACCCTTCATCGTAATCTTGACCAAAGGATAACCTTAAATCGAGCATTAAATTTTTTGTATCGAAGTAGGGTAAATTAGCACCGCTTTTATTAAATACTAAATTGTAATTTGAATAATATCGGTTTACTGATGGTCTGATTAAAAGCCCAAAACTTTTATTTAACTGGTGTTCATAGGTGATATCGAAATGGCGATTTCGCATCATATATGGATTTGGAATTTTTGAGGTAAAAGAAGATACAATATTCCCGCCCCCTTGTTGATAAGGGTTTTCACGAATGAATTCAATGAATTTATTCTTCGTCAGATCAAAATAATCGTAATGATAATTGGTTGATAGAATGCTTCTTTTGGAAGTCGGAAGCAGATATTTTATATTTCCGCCATAAGCGAATTCTTTGTTTTTATTTCCATAACCAAGATAACCTCCCAGCATAAAATTTTTAAAGAGTTTTTCGCTAGTTCTTACAGGCAGTGTAAAACGATTTCCCTCAATTTCATTTTTACGATAAAACGAAAAGTAGGGGCCAAGATCGAGTTTGCCCATATTGTAGTAACCGTTCAGTGTCATAGCACTAAACTTATCGGCAATCTGTATAAATTTATTTTCTTTTAATTTCTTGATACCCGTATATGCAGACTGTTCAAAGGAGTCCAGAGGAGCGAATTCTTTTCTTATTGCAAGAATTTCTTCTGTACTTTCAATTGAATTTTGAATCAAATAATTTGGTTTAGAGTTTGTCTTTAACAGAGGCAATGCATTGATATTTGGGTCTCTGTAGCAAATTAATTTTTGAACATCAAAACTCTTTTTCTTTCGTTTTTTACCCTCTCTTTTATTGAGCGTTAGTTTTAAATTTATTTTTTGTGTTTTATAGAACCACTTAGCCTTATCAAGCTTTTTGTAGTTGACAAATACTTCTAAATCTTTTACAAAATTTAAATTGGCCGAATTAGGTAAAGACGCTTTTATTTCGGTTAAAGCCCAACTCTCAGACTCTACCCAGAAATGCCCTTTGAAGGTGATATTCTTATAACTTTTTGGGAAAAAATTAAACTTGTAATGTTTGATCTTATTATAAACAGTACTATCACTTAAATAAATGTTGTAATAAAGAAGCCCTGTATTCGATATTGGACTAGGAAAACCTCTGGTTAAAATATTAATTTGATTGTTATAAAAATTAAACTCAGTTGTAATTTTTCTCTCTAAAACAGATTTTATCTGTGTATTGACTTCGGAAAGAATACCATCTGTTTTTTGAGCTGTTATTTGACTTTGCTCTGAATCATCTGATCTTTGGTGCGAACTCACTGTTTCATCCATAAAAAAGGGCATCATTAAAGTTGAATCTGAACTCTTAATAAATGCATCGGCCGATTTTTTGAAGGTTCCCGATTGAGTTGTTTTCATCCCTAAATTGGCAAGGAATACGGTTGTTCTCGTATAATCAGAATACGATAAGTTGGATAAATGATCCGGATTATTTCTTTTTCTGTTTTTAACCACTTTCCTAAGTAAAGATCTTTCATAGGAGTTATCAGGCTTTACGGTAACTTCGTTCAAAGAATAAACATCTTCTTCCAGAAGAATATTCAATATTTGTTTTTGGCTTTTAACATGAATTTCTTTGGTTTTATAGCCAATGAATTTTATAACAAGAGTACAAGGGAATTTATCCACATTTAAACTAAACGCACCTTCATTATCCGACATAATACCATTTGTTGTATTTTTAATAACAACATTCGCAAATGGTATACTTTCTTTAGTTTTAGAATCTTTTATTGATCCACTAATCACTGAAGCTATTGATGAATGGGAGATCAACAAGAAAAAACATATCAGTAGTTTATTAGAAAGATACTTAACACCTGATGTTTCTAAATAAAATTGTGATATATAATTGCGGATAATGTTAGATATACTGTTCTTACTCATATTATAAGTTGGGAGTTTAATATTTAAAGATTTTGAAGTTTGAAGAATATTACCATTAAGTAAAATATGTCTTGATTATTGTCTAGAGACCGGATGCCTTATTCCAATGGGATTTATTATCTATTCTGCTTACTTTACTAATAAGACATTGTTTTAGTTGAAACCCCTAGTTGAAATTTCATTTTTTTTTAATAAGTAATTTTACTATTTATGCTTATCTGCTATTCTTGCTCTTTGTTAAGATTGATTATATGATTGAAACAGTTATTTCAGCTAACACCCTACTTTTATTATTATTTTCTTTCCGTAAGAGTAAGTTCTGGGATAAGCATATTTGTAAAATATATGAAGCGTTAATTGAATTAAGTGTTTAGTAATCTGCTGATATTGATTTGTTATGGTTTGTATCTTTCTGGTAATTGTCCAGTAGATCTATTGTGAAATTTAGGATTATGATTTTTTTAGATAGAAGAAGGTATGTTTCGTTATAAGATGAATCGTCACAAGCTTTAATAAAATTAATTTTGGTCATAATTTTTAATGAATAAAAAAGCACATAGATCAGTAAGAATCCTGTTTAGGATTGATACTGAAGTATGCGCTTACGGGCAATAATACAACTAAACTAATATTTCCAATGTCTTCTTCAGTGTTGAAATATCAGTTTACAAACTTCGTGCGTTTTAAATCAGGTGTTTGCTTCCCGATTCCTATTAGGGCTTATATTAATTCTTATAGTTATATAATTTATGATGAAAGAGATAGCTAGCCGTTTGGTAATAGGTGATTGCATCTCTGAGTTCATTCTTATTGAGTTTTGTTTCCTTGGGCTCCTTATTAATAATTTGATAGGCTTCGGTTCGCTTGGTTGGGAGCTGCACCGTTAATTGCTCATGCCTTAATAAACCAATCTTCTGATAGGTGCCCAGTAAGGCACGATTAGGTGCTTCGAAAAGTATATCTTTCCCAAAGAATTTAGAAGTGTAATCCATATTTAGTAAGCCCATAATTGTAGGAGCAAAATCGATCTGTGAGGCTACAGTATTATTCTCTGAAGCAGGAACAATAGCAGGTGCATATACAATTAAAGGAATATGATATTTTTTAACGGGTAAGGATGTTTTTCCTGCGCTTGATGCGCAATGATCGCCAACAATAACAAAAATGGTGTTTTTAAACCAGGGCTTGTTTTTAGCTTCTCGTAAAAATTTGGCAATAGCATAATCAGTGTATTTTACAGCGCCTTTTCTTCCTGAATGTGAAGGAATATCAATTTTTCCCTCAGGGTAGGTATAAGGGCGGTGATTGGAAGTTGTCATGATAAAGTTATGAAAAGGTTTCCCGGTTTTGTACGCACTATCTGCTACCTGAGAGGCTTTCGCAAATAAATCTTCATCGCATACACCCCAGGCATTTTCAAATGTAATTTCATTATCGCTAAAAGCTTTTTTGTCGACTATATTGTAACCACTGTTGCCGAAAAAGTAGTTCATATTATCAAAATAACCATTGCCGGCATAAATGAAATTGCTTTCATAGCCTTTCGAATTTAAAACATGACCAAGTGTAAACATATTTTCATTGTTTGGACGTTTAACAATGGAGTAACCCGGAGTTGGTGGTAATGATAAGGTTAAAGCTTCCATACCACGTACTGTGCGGGTTCCTGTTGCATAAAAATTGGTGAAGAATAAGGATTGCTGAGCTATAGTATCCAGATTAGGTGTGATATCATGCTCTGAGTTGCCAAACTTTGTAAAGAAAGAGGCACTTAAACTCTCTACAGTTATTAACATGATATTGTAGGGCTTATCATTGCCCGGATATGTGATCTGGCGAGTCACATCGAAAACATTATTATTTAAAAATTTACTGTTAGAAGTTTTGATTAAGGAGCGCAGATTTGTGAAAGCTTCCTTATCGTCTATACTCTGATAAAAAGCTTTGTAGTCTAGCTCATTGTTCCTAAATGCTGAGAAAACCTGATAAATACCATTGTGAGCTAATTCGTTAGAGTAGGTATTATCTTGTATTTCCGCAGAACTTTTATCGATAGAGTAAAAAGCTAAAAGAGGAATTAGCCATAAGACTAAGCTTGTTGCTAAACGAGAAGTGAATCGTGATTTGGAATTAATAGTTTTATCGAAATACTTTTTAACGAGAACAAAAATTCCTGCAGATAATAATAGCATGCCAATAATGATAATGGGCATAGGATAGGATTCACGAATATTGGCAATAACTTCATGAGTATATACCAAATAATCCACAGCTATAAAATTATAACGAACCGAGAATTCTTCCCAAAAGAACCATTCGCCAATGCCCGAAAAGACAAGAATACCAATGCTAATAATAAAAAAAACATAAGATATCCATCTGTGAATATTTGTATTGAAAAGGCGATCAGGAATGATTAAAAGGTAGAAGACAAAAGGTACGATAAAGTAGGAGATGGCGACCAGATCGTAAAATAAGCCATAAACATAGATTTGAATAAACCGAACCAGATTCAAATCGACATTATGAATGTCTTTGATCAGTAAAACAGAACGAACCATAAAGGACAGACTCAGAAAAATTAAACTGAATAGAATCAGTCCACCATAGCGGCTTCTTAGAATATTTGATAATCTCATCTTCTTAAATTTGTGGTGATTTTAATAACAATTCAAAAAAAGAGTCCGTTTCTAACAAAAACCTAACAAGTGTGGCAGATGAATGTCAAAAAGCTTTAATTTTTCTTAAATGCGAAGTGTGTAGGGAAGTGTTTGATCTCGTTTAAGAAGAGAATTATGGCTAGATTTACCCTAAATTAATTTAATCGTATATGTATTTAATAAGTTCGTGTCTGGTTGGTGTTAATTGCCGGTATGATGGATCGAGTGCACTTTATCCGAAATTGAAACAGTTAGTGAATGAGGGAAAAGCTATTATGCTTTGTCCGGAAATTTTAGCAGGTTTGCCAACACCACGTGAAACATGTGAAATTGTAAACGAGGATGGTGAACCTAAAGTTTTATCAAAGTCGGGGATAGATTATAGTGAAGCTTTTGAAAAGGCTGCTCTCAAAACGCTTAAGATATGTAAGGAGAAAGGTGTTGATAAGGCCATTCTTCAGTCAAGAAGTCCCTCTTGTGGTTTTGGTAAAATTTATGACGGAACATTTGAGGGGAATTTAATACCTGGCAATGGCCTAACCGCAGATTTACTGTGCAAAAATGGTGTTGAGGTAAGTAGTGATGAGGATTGGCTTTAAGCCATTCTAATAAATAACGAATTTATAACAAGCTCTATATTTATTTAATATAGAGCTTGTTCTGTTTTGACTAACTCTTTAATTGTTGTGTGTTGTGTGAAATGACTCAAAAGGGCATTTAAAAAGAGAGAAATAAGCTTTGACTTAAGACTTCTTTTTCTCAATTTGACATTAGTTTATTTATTATGAAGAGTGGTTCTATTTTACACGCTTCTTATGGTTTTACTTCGTGTTTATTATTGTATAGTGAATCAAATTCTTAATTTTAGTCTGCAAAAAATTAGAGGTGTTTATGGCTCACCTTATTGGGAAACAAGAGCAACTTTTTGTACGATATATTAAAGAGTTGTGCCCGATGTTAATAATACAAATTATTCAATATGAAATATGATGAACAAAAATATTTAGGTTATCTAAAATATTACGGGAAGAAAGTAGACGAAGGATTCTTAGATGCAAAAAAAGCTGCAAATGCATTAATTGGTTTCGATGAGATTCTGCGATATTTTATTTACCAAGAAAGTTCTTCATTCCAAGACATAGATTTTGAAATTCCAGTTAAAATTAAAAAAGGAAGTTGGTTAGTCTATATTCCTGAAACAATCCAAGAATGGCTATTAGCTGCTGGAGGATTGGGTGCAACAGCTTATGTTACTACCGCTGCAAAGAAGTTAGCTGAAAATGATTTTAAAGAAATAGGATTCAAAACGGTTTTTAAAAATGCTCTTAAATCAATCTGTTGGGTTATAAAACTAGCAAGTCATTTAAAATCTACGAAAAGGGAGAGTTTTGAGAATCTTAAATTTCAGAAAAATAATACAGAGGTTGGCATTCTTAATGAAAATGGAGAACTCTTATTTGTTCCTGTTGAAGCTTTAGAACATTATAAAAAATGTCCTGATTTGTTATTTTCTAAAGTAGCAGAAATTATCGAAGAAGAACGTGAAATGGAAATTGGACTCCAAGAACCGAATGGGATTAAAGCAATCATAAATAATTTAGATAAGAATATATTTTATAAGAGTGAAGATGAAAATGATGAAATTGTTTTACCCGAATTAATTCATGGTCAACGTATAGAGCTTGAGGGGCACACTACGAGAGGAAATGAAAAAACTAATACTCTTGGGTTTTTATATGCTGACCACGTATTGACATGTAAACCACAAAAAGGTAGCATTGTATCTTATAAAATTAATCTTTTTGATAATTGTTTGATAAAAGGAATAGTAGATAGACTTGATAAAAATGGGAATTATAAAGAGAAAAAACCTCAAATATTGTTTGATGAATTAGTTAAAATTAAGCCTCTTGATCCTCAACAGAAACTGTTTTGACAAGAAGAGATCACCAAAGTCTAATAAAAGTTAAATATTATGGGAGGAATAAGGTGATCATTTTAGACCATTCACGAAATAAAGCAAGACTTTTATGGGCAATATTAAAGAAGAGAGAGCACTATGAAATATGATAAAAAAAAATACAAAATCTGGGATTGGAAAAATCCTGTTGTTTTGCATTGGATTATTAACCCTGGTTTGGTAATTAACGAATTGATTTTAGGACAAACAATTCCAAAGGTAATGTTGATTGAACACGAAGGTAAAAAACCATTTTACAAACGCTCATTTATACCATGCCCTCATTGTGGAGAACTACATTCAGGATTAAAATATTCTGCTCAGAACAAGACTGTATTAAAAAACTGGTTTGGTTTTTATTGTGACAATTGCAAAGGAATAATTCCAGTACAAAGAAATTTAACATCATTAATTCTATTGGCAATAACTTTCCCAATTTGGGGATGGTTTATGAAGAGCATGAAACAAAACTGGTTAAAAAAACAACCCGAGAGATTTAAAAATATAAATCTTGAAACTCCGGAAGAAAAGAATACAACAAAAAAATGGTTGAAAATGGGACTCTTTTGGGGGCTGTTTATGTATGTAGCTATGACTTTTATATTTCCATTTATTGGACAAGAAGAAATTACACGCATGGGTATGCTAATTGGAGTTCCTATCTGGCTTACTGCAGGATTGAGTTTTGGTTATTTTATGAAAATATGGATGAATAAAAAGGGAAACAAACTAAAGGCGTAACAAAATGAAATACTTGATTTTACTTTCATCATTGTTATTACTAATAAACTGTGGTAATAAAACCTCAAAAGACTTTCCATTCTTTAAACAAAGAATGGATACAGAATGTGGCCCCGCTTGTTTAAAAATGATTGCTCAATACAAGAATAAAGATATTGGCATCAATGATATAAACGAAAAAACGAAGATGGACTCCATTAGTGGAACATCATTATTAAATATTAGTGATGCTGCTAGTTTATATGGACTGAAAAATATAGGTGTGAAATTAGATTTTACTGAACTTAAGAAAGATGCCCCTCTACCTTGTATTGTGCATTGGAAAGGATGTCATTTTATTATTGTGTATAAAATCGAAAAGAATATTGTATACGTGGCTGATCCAGCAGACTCCTTAATAAAATATACAAGAAAAGAGTTTTGTCAAAACTGGTATAAAGACGATAAGAAGGGCTTTGCTCTACTATTTGAATGAAAAAATAAAGTGCAAAAATCAATAAACTAATTCAATTTAGGGCTTGCAAAAAACATAAGCAATATGAAAAAAAAGAACTGGACAATCCGGCTGGGAATATTTCTGATTATTTTCTGTATCCCATTTTTTCTATTTATAGCTATTATGCCATTTCTCGAAATGGAAGCTAAAACCAAAATTACGCTCTCAACCATATCTTTAATAATTGGTGAAATCTTATTTTGGTCAGGTGGAATACTGGTTGGCAAAGAACTTTTTGGAAAATACAAATCTTACTTCAACCCTAAAAACTGGTTCAAAAAAGGAAATGAAAGTGAGGAGTCATGATGATACTCCTGAGATTTTTGTCAGGGACAGTGGGTGAGGTGATCGTTTTAGCTTGCCCACGAAAACTTAGCAAGGTCTTTGTAAAATATTTGGCTAGAAGTTAATTAAAATGATAAAGCATGAAAAATATTATTTGTTACACCCTATTGGGACTTGGATTAATTTTCTCTTCCAATGCTAACGCACAAGTTCCCGATAAAAATGAACTTGAAGCTAAAATTGATGCTTTAATTCCGCCACAAGTAAATGACACGACTCCAGGTCTTGTGATTGGGATTGTTCAAAAAGGCGAACTAGTATTTAGTAAAGGATATGGACTTGCTAATATGGCTTATGGTATGCCAAACGATCCCAATATGGTATATAATATTGGCTCGGTTAGTAAGCAATTTTTAGGTTATGCATTTGCCTTATTACATGTAAAAGGTGACTTGAATATTGACGATCCTGTGAACAAATATCTTGAAGATTGGCCTGAATTTAAGCATACCGTTACCTTAAGGCATCTTCTTTCTCATACCAGTGGTTACCGAGAGGCCTATACCATGTCCAATTTAGCTGGTAGAATTGTTGGTGTCGATCGTTTGTCAAGGGACGAATGCTTAGATGTGGTTCGAAAACAACCCGAATTAGAATTTATACCCGGTTCTCGTTATACATACAACAGTACAGCCTGGGTTATTTTGGCTGAGATTTTGGAAAAAGTAACAGGGCAAGCTGCAGATGAGTGGGTAGAAACCAATATTCTACAAGCACTAGAGATGAATGATACTCAAATTGAAAGTTATGTGGGGGAAGTGATTGTAAATACGGCAGAGTCTTATTCTTTCGATAAAGAGAAAGGCTTCGTAAATGAAAAGAGCAATAGAGCTATTTTTGGTGCAGCAGAAGTTTCTGCGAGTATTCCCGATTTGGTGAAATGGATAAACAATTACCGCAGTGCAGAAATTGGAGGAAAGGCTGTACGCGATTTATTTTTAGATCCGTTTATTTTAAACGATGGCTTAAATTCTGAATATGCCCTGGGAATAGGCGTTGGTTCTTACCGTGGCTTAAAGAGGTACAGACACACAGGTGGTCACGAAGCCTTTGCTTCACAATTAAGTTATTATCCCGATTACGATCTTGGAATTATAACCATATCAAATTATGGTGGGAGAGGATGGCTTGCCACCTCAAAAATTGCAGATCTTTTACTTGAAGAGTACATAAAGCCTGAATCAGATAAAATAGGCCAAGCATTCGAAATCTCAAGAAAGGAACTGGAACAACTTGAAGGCCTTTACTTGGCATCCAGTCTTAACAGAACGCTTGATTTAAAAATTGCTAAGGATACACTCACAATTGGTGGTCGCACCAAACTTATTCCGGTATCGAAGAACATTTTTCGAGTTAAAGGAGGAAACAATCAGATTCAAGTTAAGAAGCTTTCCAACGGAAGAACTGAATTAAGTAATAGTAGGAATGAAACCTTCACTAAAGTTGAAGAGTGGACTCCTGACAAAGAAGAATTACGAAGTTTTGAAGGTGATTATTGGAGCGATGAATTGGAAACGGTTTATCATTTAATCGTAAAAGATGGCAATCTAAGGATTAAACATCGTTGGATAGGTGAAGTGTCATTAAAACCGATTTCAAAGGACATTTTTAAAACAGATTGGGGATATTTCGTGAAGTTCAATCGTAACAAAGAAGGAGGTATTTTGAATTTGAGTATCAGTTCCGGAAGAACTCTAAATGTTGTTTTCAATCGCAAAGAATAATTATTAGTTTTTATTATGACAGAAGACCTTTCAAAGATTATAGACTACTATGTGGAGAAGAAGAAAGATGGCTTAGATTTTTCAGAAATACGAAAAGAATTGCAAGCCAGGAACCTGGATTCCGATAAAATCAAATTCATAATGAATGAGATTGATAAGCAAGTGTTATTGGCAGCACAAGGTAAATCGATTAAAATTAGCTTAAACGAGACGAAGATTATTGGTTTGATACTCATGTTCGGTGGTGGTTTTATAACAATTACGACATTTTTTGGATTTATTGATCTTGGTGGCTCGTACTTGGTTGCATATGGTCCAGTTATAGGCGGTTACCTCTTGTACCTGCAATCAGGTCGTAGCACGAAATGGGGACAAAAGAAAAGGTAAGAATTAACTCGTTTTTAATACCATTTAGAATGAAAATACACCTAAATATTTTGATAGGACTAATCATTTGTAGTGCTTGTAATCAAAAACAAGTTCACACTAAGTCTGTTAATGAAGATCAAAAAAAGGCTAATACGAGAGTAAAATCTTCAGTGCATATAAATGATATAGATGGATTCCTGGAAAATGTGCAATATCTAGCTGTTAATGGTGTGGTAACCGATACAGTATATTTGGATTCTTTATTGGAGATAGCAACTATTCATGATAGCATAAAAGTTGAGAATAAAGTTTATTTAAGCTATGTGATAAATGCAAAAGGAGAGTCTGCAGGAGGGAAAAAAGTTTCTAATTTTCAAGGTCATTTTATTAATTCAATAGAGCTGGAAGAATTTCCAATATACATTGGAAAAACCTTTGAATACAATATGTTTAAATCCTCTGATACAGCCTTAAATTTAGGCAGTAGTTGTTCCAATGCTGATGATCGACTTACTATTGAAAAGGTAGACATATTTCCTGTTCCTGATAGCTGTTTGTTGTTTTATCTTAAAATACCTCAATGTAGTGAGTGGTTAGATCATACAATTGTAAGATATGCAAATGGTCATTTTGAAAAATTATTTGTTATTGAATCTACCGACTATCTGCTTGATTTTAAACTACGAAATGATTCTATTCTACATTGTCACTATGGACAATTAGGTGAAGAGTCTTCAGAATCCTTTGACTTCGAATATAATTACAAAACAAATCAAGTTATCAACTAAGAAGTCTTGATTTTTCAGTTTACTATCTAACCACTTTTTATTTATTAAGAAGAGTGGTTCTAATCGCCAACAGATAAATGAAAAAATATAGTCAATTATTGATCATGATCTTATTATTGAGTTCATGCACTGTTTTAACTCGAAGTGTCCGATATTATAAAGCGGATATTGATGATTATAAAGTTTTCCCTCAGCATCAGTTTGTTGAGAATAAGAATAAATTCACATTTAATGAGGGGACTAATTCTACTTTTGATACCATAGAATTCAAGAATAAAGAGGGGGTAAAGGAAGAGTTGAAAACAATACTTTCAAAAACATCAACAAGATCATTTATTGTAATTCGTAACGATTCAGTTCTTTTTGAAGAATACTTTAAGGGGTATACACGACAAGATTTCTCAACGGTTTTTTCGGTATCTAAATCTATCACCTCTTTAATGGTAGGAATTGCTATTGATGAAGGATATATTGAGAGTGTAAACGATCGGATAACCAAGTATGTAACAGAATTAAATGATGCTGACCCGATGTTTCAGAAACTCACGATTCAACACTTGTTGGATATGCGGTCTGGAATAGAATTTAATGAGCAGTATTCTAATCCTTTTTCTGCAATGGCGTGTTTGTATTATGGGACAAATCAACTTGCAAAAATCAAACGAATGCATTTTGAGTGTGAGCCTGGAACTAAACACGAATACCAAAGTGTTTCAACGGCACTTTTAGGTATAGCAATAGAAAAGGCAAGAGGGAAAAGTTTTGCGGCTTATTTTGAGAAAAAAGTTTGGAAGCCTTTAGGAATGGAAAATAAGGGGAGTTGGAGTATGGATGATAAGAGACATCGATCTTCAAAAACTTACGGAGGGTTGAATATTAGTGCTATTGATTTGGCAAAAATAGGTAAGCTTTATGTGTATAAAGGCAAATTCGAAGGCAAGCAAATTGTTTCTGAAGAATGGATAAATGAAACCTTATCACTTAATACATCCAATGGAGGAGGTTACAAAAATCAATGGTATAATGAATGGATTAACGGTAAAGATTCATTGGGTAACATGTATTTTAAAGATAAGAGAGAGGTTGTAAAACTCTACCAGGAGAAGTATTCTAAGGTTTGCTTAAAAGGAGTAATGAATAAATGGCAATATTCTGATATGAAGAGAATATATAGAGAGAAATATGGATGGGATAATCCGAACGAAGAGCGATTCTCTTTGAGAGTTTATCCTGGGAATTATTCAGCAGTAGGTATTATGAAACAAATCTTATATATCAATCCAAAGAAAAAAATCATTATCGTGAGACTGGGTGATGATAACGATCTGGAATATGGAGATTTAATGTTTCGAATATCTGAGGTTTTATAGGTGTTGAGAGTAAGAAGCTCTTAGATAGGTAATGACAACAAATTAAAATATTTACTAGAACATAAATAAAGCCAAGACCTAGACGAAGATGAAAACATTGTATAAATACATTATTGTATTTTTTCTTATTAGTATTACAAGTTGTAGTAAGGAGGAGTCGAGTACAGAATCAGAATTTGAAAGCTATTTTGAACAGTTTTGGAAAGACTTTGATAAGACCTATTCGTACTTTAGTTTGAAACAGCTTGATTGGGACAAGGTTTATGATGAGAGCATGAGCAAGATAAACGAAGAAACGACTACTGCCGAATTTGAAAGCTTACTTGCGGACATTATCCTTTCTATTAAGGATATTCATGTTCGCTTAATCACTGATGAGAAAACTCACAGATATTCTAATGGTAACATGTTTAAACGAAATTCGCCAGATAATGCCTTTAATTATCTTACATCTCTTAGTGTCAACTCTCAAACGCTTACCATTGGCGATATAAAAGATACCAATATTGCTTACGTGAGAGTGAAAAATCTCAATCCATCAGGTGATTTTGATCCTCTGAATACGGTATTAAACCGTTTACCTTCCAAGGATGGTTTTATTCTCGATCTAAGAGATAATTATGGAGGTAATGATGGTATTGCTAAGAAATTTGTAAACCGACTAACCAATAAAAACCGTGTTCATGGCTATGTGCGGGTGAGAAATGGGTCTGGTCGGGATGATTTTGGTACCTGGCAGGCACGTCGATTAACACCTGAGAACTCTATTGGCTTTGATAAACACATTGCCGTATTAACCAATCGTTTTGTGGTGAGTTCAGGCGAAGGTTTTACTACAATGATGATGGTATTGCCTAATACAACACTTATTGGTGATACAACAAGAGGAGCTAGTGCTAATCCAAAGGAATTTAGATTGTCAAATGGTTGGAAATACTGGGTGTCGAGCTGGCAGGCAAAAACAGTAACACATCAGCTGATAGAAGATCAGGGTATTGCGCCAGATATTGCGATTACCAATACCGAAGAATCAATGGATCTGGGTAAAGATTTAATACTTGAAAGAGCTATTGAAGTGATTCAAATGCGTGATTGATAAAAAGAGATCATCGATTAATATAGCGTGATGCAAAGAATTAAGCAGATCACTAATAACAAGATTAACTGAAATAAACAGTCCATATGAAAAGAATATCTTTATTACTATTGATATGCCTATTCGCACTAAGCGGATGTTCGCAAACACAGAATTCGAACTCTGTATTGAATCTTGATTTTGAGAACTTATCTAAAGAAAAGCCTAAGGGTTGGTTGAGCTTTGGTAGTGTTGATTATAAACTATCGATTGATTCAACAAGTGCTCAAAGTGGCAAAAATTCGGCAGTAATAGAGTATCATGGTAATAATAAAGATTATAAAGCTTGGGCATATACAATACCAGCCAAGTACCAAGGGAAAAAAGTGAAACTGACCGGTTACGTGAAAACTGAGAATATAGAGGATGGGTTTGCTGGTTTATGGATGAGAATTGACCCTCAAGTCGCTTTTGATAATATGTCTAAACGTGGAATAAAAGGCACAACCGATTGGACGAAGTACGAGATTGTATTAGATCTTAAGCCATCGAGAGCTAAGCAAATTGTTGTTGGTGGACTTTTGGTAGGTAAGGGAAAAATGTGGATAGACAATCTTAGGCTTACAATTGATGGGAATGTTTTGGAGAAAGCATCTCTAAAAAAAGAATCATTAGCTCAACAAGATAAAGAGTTTGATAAGAGTTCATTAATTAGTGATATTAAACTTAATAAGGAAAAGATAAATGAATTGCAGAGCTTAGGCTTAATTTGGGGCTTTTTGAAATACCATCATCCAGCTATAGCAGCAGGTAATTATAATTGGGACTACGAGTTATTCAGAATTCTACCTAAGTACATGGCCTTAACAAGTAAACAGGAGAGAGAGGCTTTAATCTGTGAGTGGATAAAACAACTTGGCGATTTTAAGACAAAAGAAAAGGTGATCAAATCTGAAATTAAAATAAAACCAGATTTAGATTGGATAGTGAACTCAAATTATTGCCAGGATTTGATCGATGATTTAAAGAGAATAGAAATAGCCAAAAGAGAAGATAGTCATTATTATATTGATTTTGTAGCTGGTGTAGGGAATCCTGAATTTCAAAATGAAACCCCCTATCCTGATATGAACTACCCTGATGCCGGATTTCGACTGTTAAGTTTATATCGTTATTGGAATATGATTCAATATTATTTCCCATACAAGAATTTAATTGAGGAAGACTGGAAAGTAGTTTTAAAAGAATTTGTTTCCAAGTTTGTTGATGCTAAAAACGAGAAGGAATACAAATTAGCATGCCTGGAGTTGATTGCCAGAGTTCATGATACCCATGCTAATATAAATGGAGACAAAGCAATAAAAAAATACAGAGGGGATAGATATGCTGCTTTGCAAATATCATTTGTCGAAAATCAAGCTGTAGTTACAGATTATTTGAATCAAAGTCTTGGTGAGAAAACGGGTCTCGTTAATGGTGATGCTATTAACAAGATCAATGATCAGACTGTTACTGAAATTATTAATAACCGCTTAAAATACACACCTGCTTCTAACTATCCAACTCAGTTGAGAAATATAGCAACAAATCTACTGAGAACTAAGGATAGTTTATTGAAGATAGAATATACAAGAGATGATGAATCAATCACTAAGAGCATTAAAACCTACTCGACTAAGGAGGTTAATATTTATAAGAGGTACGAAAATAAGGATAGCTGTTTTAGAATGATAAATCCTGATATTGCTTATATCAATAATGGTACGCTTAAGCGAAGTGATATTTCTAAATTTTGGGAGACTGCAAAAAATACCAAAGGGTTGATTATCGATATTAGAAATTATCCATCAGACTTCCCAATTTACGATTTGAGTAATTGTTTGATGCCTAAGAGCACGCCTTTTGTAAAATTCTCGAAGACTAGTATCGAAAGCCCGGGTCTATTTACTTATACCAAGCCCTTAAAAGCAGGGAAGAATAGTAAAGATGCATATAAAGGGAAACTTATAATTATTGTGAACGAAGTTTCTCAAAGCTCGGCTGAATTCCATGCTATGGCATACAGAGTATACCCAAACACGATAGTTATTGGATCAACAACTGCGGGGGCTGATGGGAATGTATCCGCTATTCAACTACCAGGTAACATTAGTACTATGATTAGTGGTATTGGTGTTTATTATCCTGATGGATCAGAAACACAACGTGTTGGAATTATACCAGATATAGAAGTTAAACCTACTATTGAGGGAATAAAATTAAAGAAAGATGAATTACTTGAGAAAGCGATTGAATTAATTAATCAGGAAAATTAAATACAGTTACAGTGGAGAAAATCGAAACATACAAAAATAAAAATGAAGCTATCAAGAGTCTAGACAATGGAGGTCGGTTTTATAATTTCAAAACCAAAGCTAAGGATGGTGTAATCAATCAGGCTGAGGTTGGAAAAGTGGGCGGAGTATTTGGAAGTAAACAACAATTGATCCTTTTTCTGGAGATGTCCTTGCTAAAATTGAATCGAAGAGATAAAGATGCTGTCATCTCAAAGTTTGATGAAGATTTGATCAGTAATTATCACAAGTTTAAATCTCAAAAATTACTTCCATCCGAAGCTAAATCTAATGGCGTATTAGGATCTAATGCCATAATCACAGGAATTCCCAAACTGGTTGATTCTAAATCTGAGTTTGAAGGTTTTATCTTGTTTCCAATGATGATTGGGAATATAAGCAGTATGATGATGATTCCTTTGATCGATCAATATGATGTTTATGAACTTAGAGACGAAGTGTCCTCAGAAACTTTTTTAATTGCCCACTTAAAAGAATCAGAAAAACTTCCGAATAAGAAACTGATACTTGGAGGGGTTTTAAAGGAACTAAAAGCTGATGAAGAAGAAGATGTTGCAAGTGGGAAATTTCTTGAAACCATCTACTTTATTGATTAAGAAACTAAATGCTATTCTATAAACTCTTAATATTAAACTTATTGGACTTCATGATTTTTGGAGAAAAAGAAACTCTTTAATAATCGATAATGATTTGATTGCTTGGAAAGCAAATTGCTATATAATAATACTATTCTAGTCAGTTTATGAATTTTTTTGATTTTAGAATTAAATTGGAAGTTTTTTAACTAAAATTATTAATTCAAATGATCTAACTAATTATAATATGTTTATACTTGTAAAGTATAACATTATAAAATAAATATTATGAATAAATTTCTGTTGTTTCTTTTTTTTATTTCTATAACTACATTTTGTCATGCACAAGATGATAATATGTCTAATGAGGATAATTTTTTAAGTGATGGATCAGATAATGGAGGTCCTGGCTCAAGTTTTAATTTAAACCCGGATAAAAGCATTGGATATTTCAATCATAATGATGGTTCGGTTTCTTTTTCAATTTCATTTAAGGCTAATCAATTAATAACATTTAAAGCCTATGTAAAAAGAGGTATGGGGGTACGTAAAAAAATAAATAAGAAACAAGCTTATGTTTCAGGGAAACAGCTTCAGGGCTATATTGAGGTAAAATGTACTCCAAGTTTAGGAAGTCCTTATTATGAAACAATATTTTTCTCTGCCGACCTTAATACAGGAATCTTTAGTGTAAAATAAGTCGAATATTACCAGTTGAATTAATTTTTTTAGATAAACCAATGTTATACAAATTTTATTCTGTGCACCTGTACTACTTAGTATCAGGTGCATTGTTGTGCAATAAACTTAATTATTGAGCTAATAAAAAATCAGAATAGAAAATGAACAGATTAATATATTTACTATTACTGCAACTATCTATTTATAGTTGCAGTTATCAAAAAAAAGAAAGTCACTTTCAGTGGAATCTCGAGAAAGAACGAATACATAATGAGAATAGAAATGATTTAACTAAGATAAGTTCCAAAAACTGGATTTCTGATACAAAAGATATAAGTATAAGTGGTGATCCATTGATTCAAGGTGTTTTCCCTGTTCCTGATTATGACTTAGCAGATAGTACTTTTAATGGAGTTGGTTATTCAGGAGCTTGGAAAGGTATCAGAGTCAATGATAAAACAATTGTTTATCATTCCTTGTTCGTTAATCAGAGTAATGTGAACAAGGCTCTTATTCCCAATAAAAAGAATGAGGTCTTCTTTACAATTGTCGCATTGACAGATACGATTGATTTAAAAGCTTATTCTCATACAAGTGTAAGTATTACTTCAAGGAATCACCCTCATTATGTGGGACAGGGATTTGTTAAAACAAAATCGAACCAAATAGATTTTGTGTCTTTTATTATGGCGGATAGAAATGCTTATGCTCTAGTGAATATGAGATTATTTGATTTAAGAATTGGATCTATTGTATTAATAGCGCCTCAGAAGGATGGTAGTCTAAGATCTTTACAAATTGATTCGCCAAACCTGTCATCAGATGAAATGGATAAGCACATTAAAAATTTGCTAAAAAATAATGAATTGGTGATTAATTTTTTTACAAAGACTAATAATATTTAGGGTGAGAAAAAGTCTTTTACTTGTATTGTTATTTCTTAGTACGATTGATGGTTTTGCACAAGAAAAAACAAAACGTCGGGCTGTATATACTGAATTACTTGGTTCTGCTGTAATAGGTTCTGTTAACTATGATTTTCGTTTTAAGCCAGGTAATGACGGTTTAGGTATGCGAATGGGGTTTTCTTATCTGCCTGATGTGAATCATGGATCGACATTTCTAACGGATTTCAAGGATATTGGTTATATTGCTTTTGCAAAGGCAGGTTTAAGGATTACACCCAAAAATACGGGGCTGTTTTTTAATCTGAACTGGACACCTCTATTCAATAGGGATGAGATTCAATGGACTTGGTTTGGTCTGGGAATTGGGTACAGTTGGAATGAATAATGAAATCAGAATTTTGATGAATACTATTATGAAAAAAGAAATACATTGGCTGGAAAGACCTACAAAAAAGAGCTTACTTATAATTGGTTTATTATTGACTTTTGGCACTACGCTTGTCGTTTTGTCCATGACTGACTTATTTAGGGAAAGTATGTTACAAGGTAAAAATACCTTTATGATACTATGGATGGTAGGTGGAATCGTCTCATATTATCGCTATATATTAAGGTATAAGAAATTAAAGCTTTAATTAATTGCAATACGTTTTATGAATGACAATCGGACAATAAATTAAATATTAGAATATGAGTCTACTTAAAGATATTCAAGAGCTGGTTAAGCAAGATTTAATTTCCGATAATCAGGCTGAAGATATACGAACTTATTATCAGAAAAAGAACAGTCAATCGGGAAATTGCCTGTTTACAATTTTTGGTGTTTTAGGAGCCATATTAGTTGGACTTGGCATTATTCTTATTGTTGCGCACAATTGGGATGAGCTAAGCCGGTTAACAAAGACAATCTTTGCTTTTATTCCTCTCATAACCGGACAGGTTCTTTGTGGCTTTGCATTAATTAAAAAGCGAGAAAATCAGACTTGGAAAGAGGGGAGTTCAGCATTTTTGTTCTTTGCCGTTGGTGCCAGTATTTCTTTGGTCAGTCAAATTTATCATATTCAAGGTGAACTAAGTTCATTTCTATTTACATGGATTTTACTTTGTTTACCCTTGATTTATGTGATGAAATCATCTATAAACTCATTGTTTTGTATTATTGGAATCACAACTTATGCATGTGAATTAGCTTATTGGAATCATCCTGAATCAAGTGCTTATTTGTATTGGTTACTAATCTTAGCCATTTTGCCTCATTATTACCATTTATATAAAAATAGACCTGAAAGTAATTTTATGGTTTTTCATAACTGGCTTTTAGCCTTATCAATGGTTATTTGTCTGGGCACTCTTTCCGATAAACATGGCGAATTTATGTTTATAGCCTATTTTAGTTTGTTTGCCTGTTTATATCTGTTGGGAAATGTGAGATTTTTTTCTCAGCAAAAGCTATTAAATAATGCTTATAAATTCCTGGGAACATTAGGAACCATTATATTATTACTTGTCTTAAGTTTCGATTGGTTTTGGGAAGATTTGAGAAATAAACCTTACTTGTTTAAGGAAATAATAGTATCTCCTGAGTTTATGGCATCCACGATATTGACGGTGTTAGCAGTAGTAATCCTCCTTTTGCAACAGAAAAATAAGAAACTCCTTAGTGTTAAGCCTATATCGTTGATATTCATCCTGTTTATTTATGCATTTTTAACTGGTCTATCCTCATCGATATCGGTACTTCTAATAAATCTATATGTTTTTGTAATTGGGATTTTAACCATAAGAGAAGGTGCAAGAAAAGATCATTTGGGAATCCTAAATTTTGGTTTACTCATTATTACCGCTCTGGTTACTTGTCGATTCTTTGATGAGAATTTAAGTTTCGTTATTAGAGGCATTTTGTTTGTGTCGGTGGGTGTTGGTTTTTTTGTTACAAATTTTGTGATGCTTAAAAAAAGGAAAAATGGATAAGAACTATAAACTTTTAGCGGTATTCATCCTTCTTGCTTTGGTGCAGATTTTTATACCAGCAAAAATGATTATCGATAGTGAAGATGTATTGAACACGGGTGTAGAATACAAATTTAAAACGGCACCTGTAGATCCAACCGATCCTTTTAGGGGGAAATATATAACGCTTAGATATAAGGATAATAGCGTTGAGGTTGAAAATAAGAGCGATTGGCTTAGTGGTGAAGAAGTCTACGTCGTCCTTAATTTGAATAAGGATGGTTTTGCAATACCTAAATACATATCAAAAGAGGCTCCTCAATATAAAACCGATTATTTTAAAGCAAAGCTTAGTTACGTGAATTCTGATATTTCAAATCGAGTTCGAATCATTTATCCATTTAATCGTTACTATATGGAAGAAAACAAAGCTAAGAAAGCTGAGGAAATATATCGTAAATCGCAATCCAATAAAAAGCATGTTGCTTATGCTCTTGTCAACATTAAGAATGGTGAAGCTGTTTTAAAAGATGTTTTGATTGAAGGTGTTTCAATAAAAGATCTTGTAGAGAAAGAAACTATTGACTAATTAATAGCTTACTGCAATTTCAAGTTTGTAATAGAATTTATAATCCTATCCATGATTTAAATGCTGCTGTACAACTTTGACTCGTTTTAAGCTTGTTTGCATTAATTAGAACAACTACTGAGTTCTTGGTGTAAGGTTCTATCTTTTCCACATATCTGCGATTAACCATTTCACTACGGTTAATTTTGAAGAAATCTTCAGGATTAAGTAAATCTTCTAATTCTTTGAGGGAATTTTGATTTAATAAATGCTTTTTGTTTGTTGAATCGTAGGCATAAATAAGACCATAATCAGCTCTAATATAAGTGATGTCTTTATGCTTTAAAAAATAGATACTACCTTTTGATTTTACAGGCATGAACTCTTTATAAGTAGGTTTAATTTCAAATTTATTTTTATAATAGGTATCAAGTTTTTGAATAATATCAGGCTGATTATTTATGATATTACTTTTCAGAGAAGCATATTTGTTCCAAGCTTTTTCAAAACGCGAAAAGGAGTAGGGTTTCAATAAATATTCAATTCCATTGGTTTCAAAAGCATTCATCCAAAATTGATCGTAGGCTGTAGTAAAAATGATGGGTGTATGAATTTCTAACTGGTTGTATATTTCAAAAACATTACCATCACGTAATTCTATATCTGAAAATATCAAGTCAAGCTCAGGCGATGATTTAAAGAATTCTAATGTTTCATCAAGAGTTTCGATTTCTCCAACAATTTCAAACGTCTCATCAATTTTTTTGAGAAAATTTCTTAATTTTTTTCTTGCGGGAGCTTCGTCTTCAATTATTACAACTTTAATCATTACTGTGCATTTTTATAAGTGGTAAGGTCAGGCTAAAGGCATGAACCTCGTCTGAAATTAATAAAGGCTGATTGCTTAAAAGTTGGAATTGCTGAGCCAAATTTTTGAGAGCAACTCCGTTGCCGTTACGTTTTCTGCTTTGTTCCACTTTATTATTAGAAACTTCAATTCCTTTATTTACTGAAATATCTATGAGAACAGGAGTCTCTTGGGTTCCTAAGTTGTGAGTAATGGCATTTTCAATAAGGACTTGTAAACAAAATGGAGGGACAATAGCTTTTACATTCCGAATGGAAGCGTCTATGTTCAACTGATAATAACCTTCGTATTTTTTTGCCATCATTTCGAAATAATTTTGTGCAAATTCTAGTTCTTCCTGAATGGATATGAGCTCTTTTTCCGAACTATTTAAGGCATAACGATACAATTCTGAAAACTGACTTAAGAAGTCGGATGCTTTTTCTTTATCTTCCTCAATGAGTTGATCCAAAATATTAAGATTATTAAATAGGAAGTGTGGATTCAATTGGCCTTTTAATTGTTGAATCTTACTTTTAGACAGACTTAGATCGTAGTTGTTTATGCGTTGCTGATACGCCTTGTTCTCTAGAAAATAGAGATAAGCTAATGAAAATCCACCATAAATTAGAAAATCAGTAATTTGATTAAACAAAAGTGAAACCACTTGGTAAGTGGAGGCATAGTTTTGTGAGAAAGTATCAAACACAAAAGCAATAAATAGTCCAAACAAGTTGATGTAAACCATATAGAAAACCAAGCTGACGCTAAAATACCTAATGTAATTAATAAATGTGCCTTCCTTTGTATGCCTTGCTGATGCTATTTTCCTTTTTATAAAATCGATAGAAATAAACAGTATTAAGGCATTCAAAAACACCCAAAAAGACGTATCGAAATGAAAAATATAATTACCAATCAGATAGGCAAATTCTAAACTGTTTTTTAGGGTGAGTACCCAGCTGAAAAGAAATAGAAACAGAATAAAGAGTTTGTGCTTATTAATATATGATAGGAATGCTTTCACGGATTAATTATGATTTAAGAGTATTGTTTGATAACATCACAAACTGAATTCTAATAGCTTATAAATAACTATTATTGTCAAATTGAATAAGAAGGCAGGTAAAAATAATGAATATTAAGGTTCAGCCAAACTTAAAATCCTTTCTGTTTTGAATTTCTGATAATTTGTAAGTGTTTTATTCATAGTAAAAAGAGCATTAACGGATTAAAGACGCTGCTATCAGCGCCTTTAATATTTTGATGTAGATATTAATTATCAGCTGGTTTTATTTATAAGCTCACCTTGCTCGTTTAAAAATTCCATTTTTGGTTTGTTTTCTTTATCAATGAAAATTCTTATTCTAGGTTTGCCGGTATCGTCATTGATAAATAAACCAAAATCATTATTTAATCTCTTGCCAACAAACAATCTTTCATTCGATAATAAGCTATCCTTTTGCATTTTAGAGTAGGCCTGTTTTCTTTCATCTTTACTTTTCATTTTACTAATTTTAGTAAAAGCGTCCATTCTGGCATTATAGCTGTTCTCTTTTGGATAATCCCATAACTGTAGACCGTATTTCCTTTTTTTGATTTCAGGGTTTTCTGTATACTGCAGCTGCATAATTTGATCATCTTTGTACTGATCAACAGAAAGCACCAAACCAGCTTCTTTATCAAAAGCATCATATATTAATCCGCCGCATTCATCACCTTTAGAGTTGAAGAATATCATTCCTGCAGGTCTTTGCCTCTTGGGAATTGGTTTGTTATTGATAATTCCTGAATGCTGTTTCTCACTATTGCTTATAACAAGTTTCAGATCTCCATTTTTTTCAACAATATTGATACGCTCAACATCTATAGTACTAAATTTTCTGTTGTCCGATGAATTAAAAGCATAAAATACTGTTGCTATTACACCTATTGCTGTAAAAAGCGCATATGCTCTTAGAAATGCTAGTTCTTTTCCTTTATTTTTCATGATAATTAGATTTTGAATTAATTATACACCAAAACTAAAGGCACTTGAATGTTTAAAAAATAGAATTCCTTTGAGCTAAGGAATTTTTTTAATGAATAGAGGAAAAATAGAGTAGAGTGAATTGAATTATTTCTTTTTACTTAAGCCTTTTATCACGATATGTCCTGTGCCATCTTTATTGCAAGGATACTGAAAAGCTTTTGCGGCAAGTTTAGGTGTATTTATCGTTTGATAAAATTCATCCATATATTTAAGAGTTTGCTTTATGTCGCTTTCCTCCAGATGTATGTTATATCTTGTAAAGAGAATACGGAATTGCTTTTATTTTCTTAGCCAGTATTCATCGATGAGTTCAAGAGTATCAGGATTTTTCACACGCACTTTAATTTTAGGGCCATCTACATCGATAAGAACTAAGGCATTTTGAGTGGAAAAATTCCTTAAATTATTCATCCATGGTGTTTTCTCCTGAGCGTAGTAAGGTGCTCCAGCTGCGCCATTATTAATTTGATAGAATGTTCGGTTGAGTTTCAGCTTTGGATGTGAATAACCATCAGGATAGCGGGGCATATCGTCATTGATAGTAAGCATATTGTAATTGTGTTCGTCTCCGGTAAGTGAAGCCACTGTTTTGGAGCTATTATTCACAATAAGGTCTAAAAGCTGATCTCTACGCTGAATAATACCCATTTCGAGTGTTTTACCATTAACAACACCTCTAAAACGATTATCACCATTATACCACATATCATCTTTTACATGACCGCCGTTGGGAAAGAATGGCGTATGCAGACTGATGAAGATATGGTCGATATTATCATCTTTCTCAAGTTGATTAAGCATCTTTTTAAGCCATTTTAACTGATTATCCATAATATAGGCATGTAAATTTCCACTAGTGTAATGCATGCCTTGTGGAGCGTAAAAATAGTCAGAGTTGAGAACCACCATGGCAACGTTATCATAGGCATACCAATACACAGATTCTTTATATGAAGGAAAATCGATTTTTCCGGAATTGGGATCAGCTTTAGAGCCATCTTCACTTCCAGGTCCATTTTCAGGTAGAACAAAATTATCTTGAAAAAGTGATTCTCCTGAATCGGAATCAAAAGGGAAATGATCTATCATATAGCCTTGTCCGGTGGTATTATCCTTAAAGAAATAGGAATAAGCTTCATGATTGCCAAAGCCTGTAATAAAAGGTATATAGTGCCAATAGGATTCTACGGCATGTTTCCAGTTCGCATACTGAAGATTCATACGTTCTCTACTGATCTCATAACCATCAATTAAATCTCCTGTAAATTGTACAAACTTGGCATTCTCCGCTTTGGCAAGAGAGGAAATGCGTTTCATGATATAGGCATTGGTCCCAAATATGTTTCTTTCACCACCACCTTGACCTGCACGGGAATCGCTGCCATAAGCAAAAGT
Organism: Ancylomarina sp. DW003; assembly: GCF_029029505.1. Lineage (GTDB taxonomy): Bacteria > Bacteroidota > Bacteroidia > Bacteroidales > Marinifilaceae > Ancylomarina. The sequence goes on from NZ_JAKJSD010000022.1 coordinate 50,508, forward strand.
GAATTTTTTACCTGTACCTGGCATTGGAGCCGTTTCAAACTTAAAGTTGAAACTAAAATCACCTACTTCAAGTGTATAAGGATAAGATGTTTCTGCATCCAGTTTGCTAATTTTTATTTCGTGTTGTAAACGTGCACCTTTACTTTTATAAGATTTACCATTAACGATAATATTGGCTTTTGTTTCTGTAGATGTAGTGAAAGAAATAACAGCGCCCTCGTGACTCAATTTATTAATGAAAGGCCCCTCAATAACAGTTGGAACAGCATTAAAAAGATTATCTTTATATGTGAAGGCAGCCTTTCCATCATAAATAATCGTTCCTTCATTGTTGACTATACGATACCCCAATATGCCTTGCCCTGATTGTTTCCAACCAATCATATCGTACTTTCCAGATAGGTTTTGAACAATTGGTATATTAGTACGACCATTTTTGATAGGAGCACTTTCTCTAAAATAAACAGGCTGAGGATAGCTGCCATCTTTATAGTTGATGAAACCATAATATAAGGTTCCATTCAAATCTGGAAATTTAAAATCGAGATCTAATCCTTTAGCTGTTCCTGTAATATTGGAATACAGATCAGTGAATTGAAAGGTATCATTGGGAGGGACAGCGTACAACTTTTTATTTTCTATTTGCAGGAATACGCCTTTTTCATCACTGCCAATATTTGAATAAACTGCAGGTACTTCTTGAGCCTTTAATGGAATGATAAGAAATATAAAAGCTGCCCATGTTAATAGTTTTTTCATTATATCTATCTTTTGTGGTTATAATATGTTGATTTCCATTAAAGATACAATAAGAGGAGAAGGCTTGCAGATTTTTTATATGAATTTAACATGAATTTTTAATAGTCGATTTTGAAAGAAAGTTTAATCAAAAAAAAGAGCCCGTGTGGGCTCTTTTAGAATATATTTGAAGTGAATTCCTATTCAGTAAGGTTTACTACTTCTTTAAATAATTTCGCGTTTTCTTCAACTTTTTCTTCGTTACCATAAACACATATAGCATCCTGAGCTAAAATATCTGATACCATTTTCTTCATCTCCTTAATATCTTTAGGAGTTGTAGATAATACGGCTTCACGTTCAGCTTTTAACTCTTCTGGAGTCGTTTTTTCGAAATAATATCTAATGGCACGACTTCCTTTTTGCGAGGCTGTCATTGGCCCATCCATACGTGAAATTGTACCGATGATAAAACGAGTCATTTCTTTTGAGTCTGCATCAAATTTATCTAAATACTCAGGCGTGTTGTTGTAGTTATCAAGAGTTTCAGACAAGTTAGGGTCTCGGTAAGATGCAAAATAGACATTACCACTAGATGAAATGCCAGCAAAACCTCCATAAGCACCACCAATAACACGAACTTGTTTTTGAAGCCAATCTGTTGAAAGGACTTGATTAAGAACTCTCATTTTACCATTGTATTCATATCCAAGTTTTTTAAGGTCGTAACCTTTAACAACATACTGTACTTTTGATGCCGTTTTTAAACCTTCATTTTTCTTTTTGAAGTCAAACTTCCAGTTGTTTAAGCTAATAGGGCCTTCTTTAAGATTTGTAGCAAGTTTATCTAAACCAGTAGTATAGGAAGCAAAATCTTTTTCATCGCAAGTAACAGAACCAATCAAGTTTTCTTTTGCAAAAAGTAGGCTCGCTGTTTTTTCCAAATTTGCAATAAGTTCATCACTTTTTGTATCGAAATTCTCTGATAGATCTGTAACAAAACGATAGTAATCTAATCCACTAGTTTCTTCACTGTATGCGCCATATTTAGAATAATATGAACGAAGACGTGTCATAGCGTAGCTTAGTCCGTTATTTTTAATATCAGAATCAACTCTCGATTGATGACGTGTTAGCAATTCCTTCAAACGATCCTTATCGTTAATTTTTGAATGATTGATTACCTCATTTGCCAGTTCAAACATTTTATCAGCCTTTTCAGCTGTGGCTTTAGTATAAACTGCAAATTTTGGAATCATCTTATCATCAGAATGTCCTTCAAGGAAAGTCGTTGTATAAGTATTAAAACCACCAGTTTGAATGTTTAATGCATTATCTAATTCTCCGTATGTGTAGTTTTCCGTATTCAATTTACCTAGGAATGAAGATAATAGTTCAGCATATGGTATAAGATCCTTAGGCAAAGTACGAATATCGAAATATAAATTACTGTAAAGGATATTGTTTGTAAATGTGTTGTGATGTAAAACTTCAATGTCAGAAATGTTTTTCTTGTCAATACCAAACCACTCAATATCATTATTGATATCAGCTAATTCCAGCATTGGAATACTTGCCATTGCTTCAGGAGAATCTTCTCTCTTTTGATAGGCAATCAAATCTTTAGTTTTAGCTATCAACGCTTCCTTTTCTTCTTCACTTAAAGCATTTTTAAATGCCTTTAATTCAGCTTTAGTTTCTTTAGCCAATTTAGCTTGTAAACCAGGTTCAGGTTTTAAAACCATTAATAGGGCATGTGGGTTGTTAGCTAAGTACTTTGTCGTTGTTGTTTCAAGAATATTAGTGGTAAGTGCTTTTTTAGCTTCCTCTAAAGGCTTATTATACTCAAGACCAATAAATGGGTCGTTAGCAAACAACCAACTTTGATAGGACTGGAATAAATACATCATACCTTTTTGTGGTGTATTACCTTCCTTCATGTTGAATTCCATTCGGTTTAGAATCCCTTCAACCATTTTTTTATCAAACCCTTTTTCAGCAACGCTTTTTAAAGTAGAAAATACAATTTCCTTAAATCGATCCTTATCTTCCGGATTTGCGTTTTCTATAGTAATATCAAAGACACCTTGTTTTGATGAATTATAATAAGCACTTATATCGCGACCAATTCCTGCTTCTTGGATGGCTAATCGTAATGGTGCAGACTCGTGGTTTACTAGAGCATCGGCTAAAATATCAAAAGTTAAACTTAGAGCTATATCGCTTCCTGTTCCAGCTACAAAACTTAAATTTAAGAAGGTTTTATCTTTTGTTGATGCACCATCTGCTACAGCATATGTTTTCTCAGCTTCCTTCATTTTATCAAATGGTTTTTGCAAAGGAATCTCTACTTTATCATTTGATAAGTTATAATTTGCCAGATATTCGGTATCAATAAATTGTAATTCCTTATCCAGGTCAGCATTTCCATACAATAGGATATAGCTGTTACCAGGATGGTAATATTTCTTGTGAAAATTAACAAATGCTTTCTGAGTAAGTTGAGGAATAGTTTTTGGGTAACCTCCTGATGATACACCGTAGGTGTTATCAGGGAAAAGAATCTTATTAATTTGATAACCTAACTCTCTGCTAGGATTAGAGAAGGCGCCTTTCATCTCATTATAAACAACACCTTTATAAACAACATCATCTTCTTTGCTAGCCAATTCGTGATGCCAGCCTTCTTGCTGAAGAATTTTTGGATCGGTATAAAGATTAGGATTGAAGACAGCATCCAGATAAACATGCATTAAATTAAAATAATCTTTATCGTTCATACTAGCAACAGGGTAGGTTGTAAAATCAGAACCCGTCATAGCATTTAGGAAGGTGTTTAAAGAACCTTTGATTAAAACATCGAAAGGACTTTTTACAGGAAAATTCTTAGAGCCATTAAGAACAGAGTGTTCCATAATGTGAGGCGTACCACAGTCATTTTGAGGTGTTGTTTTAAATGCGATATTAAACAACTTGTTTTGGTCATCAGCAGCTATTTTAAGAAGGCGAGCACCACTTTTATCATGTTTAAATAATAAGCAATTAGCATTAATTTCTTCTACAAATTTTTTCTCAACAAGAGTAAAGCCATGGTACTTTTCTCCCGATTGAAATTTCTCCTTGGGACTGCATGCTGCTATTACAGCTAATAAAGCCACAAGAAAGAAATAAGCAAATTTTCTTTTCATCATAAATGTTTTTAGTGATTGTTTTTTTGATTAGTCAATGACGTGCAAAATGTGTTGTTTTACAAATCATAGTAAATATAATAAAATGCAAATTAGGTTGTGGAGTGAGTTGTGAAGAATAATAGTTTAATTAATAAATGATGTATGGAAAGGCTTTGTGCACCTTGTATAATACGGGTTTTCATAATTGTTAAAAAATCATAACATAAATAATTAGGCTAATGAGATTATCCAATTTTGAACCAAAATTCCATTTTTAAATGAAGTGTTTACGGGGAATTCCAAAGATGCTATGTATTCTATTAATAGTTTTTAATAAAATTTCTTCTCTACTAGAGAATTCTACATCTAGTGAAATTATCGGATTATGAGAAATCGAAATGTGCATTTATATTTTCTTCTTTTATGTCAGTTGTCTTAGTAATCATTTTGTAAGTCAGGGTTGTATGTGAATTTATTTGTGTTTTGTATTATACCTAAGAAAAGAATAAGGTGTGAATATGTTAGTGTTCCAGATAACTTGTCTAAACTTGAATTAAAATATAAGATCATATTTCTTACTAATCTATCTATTAGACCCTTATAGTGATTAGCTGAAATATGATCTTAAGAAGCACTTATCCTGTTTTAAAATGAAGTGAATCGATATGCTTTAGCTTTACCATTTATAATAACGCCTAAAACCCTTTCTTTGGCATGCAACCTGTTGTCATCAAAATTGACGGGAAACATGATGGACGAATTGACCGGATAGTTGCCATATGGATTTTGAGTATAATTACGACTATGACCTGTATCAGTAGTCATTTGCTGAAAATCGCTACTGATATTTCGTGCAGTTGCATATGTTGTTTCTATGGCAAATATATTTTTCGAATGGGTTCCCTCTAAGCTGCCATTAACAGATTTAAGTAGCATTTGCGACCAATTTGAACCACTAGTTCTGTCGTAAGGCACAACATTACTATTGTAAAGAAAACCTGAAACGCCATAAGTTGAAGACACACCATCTATATTTCTATCCCACACGGTGGATGTGCCTGTTAAAGGGCAAAAAACGAGAGCAAATTCAGTAGCATTAATCTCATCGTTTACAATCTCGTGCCAGTTTAATATGTTATGAGGATAAACATGAATTGTACCATTGATATTAACAAGAACGACGAAATCACTATGATCAACAAAATTATCAGGATCACCTACATTAGTTGTTTTAACTCTAACGAAGTCAGGTTTGTCAATTGAAGGAATAGCCTCCTTGGGAGCTCCAACATAAACTTCATCCCGAGGAATTGACCAGCCGTCAGAACCACTAACACTTGCACCAACATTAGGTGGTGATAATGTGTTATTATAGATTTCTAGCCCTGGATAGAAAGCACCCCATGAAAACCAATATCCGATAAATGAAGATGGAGTGTCGAGTTGCTTACCTTGATTTGGACCATCAGTAGCTTGTCCAAAAATATTCCAATAAGTTCCCTTATCATCTTGCATAACAATGGGCAATGAATCTTGAACAGCTGTGAAATTCATGGATTCGCCATCTACTATAGGATGAAAAGCAAGCATGAAGTTGTGGACTGAACTACCAACTATCATAAGTGAACTACCCTGAAACTCATCGTAAACAATTTTTAATTGGGTAGAATCAGTTGAAGGAGGATTAGGATTAGGAGATGGATTGGGATTTGTATTCATACCATCATTTGAATCCGAACTACTGCAAGCCATTCCTATAAGAAGAAAGGCTAGAGTCCATATATGTAAATGTACTTTCATGATATAAGAATTTTAGTTTGAGATTATTCTTTATAATTAGTGACTAAAGGTTTTGTCTCTTTTCAAATTAATGGGATATGTCATGCCAATTTGCCATTTCTTACTGGTAATAAGTTGTGTGCCTGTAACCTTTGTGTGGATTGGAATTTCAATTGAACTGTGAATGGTTAATCCCTTGGCAGATTTAAGCTTGAGACTTGGAACGAGGTACATCCATTCTCCACCTGTATTAGGGAAATCAAAACCATCATTGTCATCAGTATCGCTTTTTCTATAACGATAATGTAAACTCGGGCTCAAACTCCATTTTCTAAGAGGAATACTATGCGCAAGACCAAGGTTAAGAGTGAGTTCATTACCAAACCGATATTTTTCTTGTCCAGAGTTTCGATTTTGAGCAAAGCTATATCTATAGGTAAATAGAGCAAAGGCGCTACTCGTTGGTGTCATAATTCCAAAGCGAGAATAGGATAATGCAGCAATACCGTCGAGAGAACCTGTACCTGGTTGCATGTCTGGTGCTAAAGGGATACCAAATTCACTATCCTTTTTTGATATACTGCCAGTAGGGAGTTTTGGACCTACTGCTATCAGCAATTGATGTTTATAGTTGTTTATTATATCGCGTTGAGCTAAAATAACCAGATCGCCAATGCCTTCAGAACTTTGACTAGAACGTCCAAAATCGGAACGCACGACTTGCTTTTGCCATAGGTAGGGTAGAATAACCGAAAAGGACCATTTGTCATTTATAGCATAGCTAGTTCTAAAAAAAAGAGTTCTAATATCTCTAGTTCGGCGGCTATCATTAAGATTTCGACTTGCGGCATATAAATCTCTCAGACTATTGTAATCGTAGTTGATATCAATTGATAATTGTTTTGAAGCGTAGTTTTGAACACCTAAGTTACTGGATATAGGTGCACCTCCGGTACAACAGGCTTGAGCAAAGAGTTTTGTTTGCCCAATTAGAAGTAAAATAAGAATCGAAAAAACGCCTAAGTGTTTCATTTCCTACCGATTTGATGTACAATAAGATTTATCCAATTATGAACCAAAAATTGAAACATTGATGTGTTTCAAGTTAATAGTCGTTGAAATCTTAATTCCTGACAGCAGAAGAGAAATATCTTTTTTATAAAATGTGATGAAGCCCTAGGAGCGAGTTATTCCTAATTGGTAGAGAAAAGAAATATTTGAGGAGAGTAGACTAATAAAAAAGTGATCTTTACGCATTCTTCAAATTTAGAATGATGCGTTTTTCTAGTTTCTTAAAATCCACAAAAATAGCCTCTTTGTCTTGCAAATCATGTATGGCTTTTTCGATAATAGCAGAATGTTTACTATATCTATTACACGTGTCACACATTGTTTTGTGTAGTTTGAGTTGAAGTCTTTCTTTAGATCCTAATTTTATATGAAAATCTTTTTCAATCAGCTCACTTGCCTTGAGACAAGATAGAAAAAGTAGGTGCATTATCTTTTTCATCTGTTTAAATTTTTAACCAGTTAGTTTCAATACAATCTCTTAGTTTTAATTTGGCTCTATGAATAATCTGCCAAAAATTAGTCGTTGAAATTCCTATTTCCTGACAGATATCTTCACCATTTTTTTCAGAAAGGTATTTGAGTTTTACACAAGTGTTCCATCTTTCAGGTAAAAAATCCAGACATTTTTTAAGGATTTGCTGAAATTCTATATTATCTAAAAGGTTTTTCTCATTTTCGTTCCAAGCCTGAGGTTTTTTAGAAGGCTTCCAATCCATACTTTCATTAAAATAGGCAGATAAGTCTTTATCATCAAGCCTTTGGGTTTGATTCATTCTTTTACGGTAAAAATCAATGATTTTATGATTTAGAATTGAAAAGAGCCATGTTTTAGGGGAACTTTGTTCTTTGAAGCTACTTAGTTTTTCGGTAGCAGCTAAAAAAGTTTCCTGAACAAGATCTTCAGCAATTTCAGCTTGGGAGGTTTTATAAAAAGCCCAGCTATAGAGATCTTTTGTGTGTAAATAAACTAAGGATTCTAAAAAATCTTTTTCCATAGGGTAGAGTTTGAATATGTGCATTATTCAAATATCTCTTCAAGATAATAATAAAATACCAAATTCTCTTTTATTTGTTAATTTCAAAGCTATTGTATTGTTAGTAAGTTATATATTCAATGGTTACATCCAGATGTATTCATATATTTATTGTATATTAATCATGAAATTAACCAAAGATTAACCACAAACCCTATGTACATTCCAAAGAATAAAATTAGAATTGTGACCACTGCATCCTTATTTGATGGCCATGATGCTTCAATTAATATAATGAGACGAATACTTCAGGCTTCAGGAGCAGAAGTTATTCATTTGGGGCATAATCGATCCGTACAAGAGATTGTCGATTGTGCTATTCAAGAAGATGTTCAGGCAATTGCTGTAACTTCTTACCAAGGAGGTCATAATGAGTTTTTCAAGTACATGAGAGATTTGTTGGTTGAACGAAATTCTGAACATATTAGAATTTTTGGTGGAGGTGGAGGTGTAATACTTCCAACAGAAATTGAAGTTTTGGAATCGTATGGTATTTCTAAGATATATTCACCCGATGATGGACGTATTCTTGGTCTACAAGGTATGATTGATCACTTACTTGAGAATTGTGATTTTCCATCTGGTAAGGATGTTAAACTTATTGAAGATGACATTGCTAAAACTAATCCTGTTGCTCTGGCGAAGTTGATTTCGGCCGTTGAAAATTATCCTGAAGAAGTGAAGGGGGTAATGGATAAAATTAGAAAAATATCTGATTCTAAATCTATTACTCTTGGTATTACTGGTACAGGTGGAGCAGGGAAGTCTTCTTTGATTGATGAAATCATTCGTCGATTTTTGGATGTATATCCTGATCTGCAATTGGCAGTTATCTCGGTTGATCCTTCTCGACGTCGTTCTGGCGGTGCTCTGCTTGGTGATAGAATTCGTATGAATTCGGTGCATTCGCCTCGTATATATATGCGATCATTAAGTACACGTCAGTCGAATTTAGCTCTTTCAAAGCATATTAAAGATGTTTTAAGCATCACTAAACATGCTGGTTTCGATCTGATAATTCTTGAGACATCGGGTATCGGCCAATCTGATACAGAAATTATTGATCATTCGGATTGCTCGTTATATGTGATGACGCCGGAATTTGGAGCGGCTACACAACTTGAAAAGATTGATATGCTGGATTTTGCCGATTTTATTGCAATAAATAAATCGGACAAACGTGGCGCTTTGGATGCCTTGCGAGACGTAAGAAAACAGTATCAGCGTAATCATCTTTTATGGGAGAAAAAACTTGAAGATATGCCAGTTTTTGGAACTGTAGCTTCTCAGTTTAATGATCCTGGCGTAAATGAACTTTTCAATACAATAAGCAGTAAATTGCATGAGCTTCACCCAAGTGTTTTTGAAAGAGATCTAAATCAAAAACTAGATATAAGTAAAAAGATTCAAGTAATTCCTCCATCACGTGTGCGATATCTTTCAGAGATATCAGAATGCGTAAGAAAATACAATAAAAGCAGCGAAGAACAATCTGAAATCGCAGACTTGCTTTATTCGCTGCAAAAATCAAAAGAAAAACTTAAATTTTTAATAAAAACCGATGATTTAATAAGTCAAGAAATAGACAGTCTTATTACTGAATCTGAAGAAAAAATCGATAAGGAAAATCTTGATATAATCAAGAATTGGCCAGAGAAACAAAAACAGTTTTCTGGCGATTTCTACACTTATAAAGTAAGAGGTCGAGAATTTAAAATTGAAACAAAAGGTGAAACAATATCTCACAATAAAATTCCCAAAATAGCATTGCCAAAATATCGATCATGGGGCGATATTCTTAAATGGAATTTGAGAGAAAATGTACCTGGAGAGTTTCCATATGCTGCAGGTGTTTTCCCATTTAAGAGAGAAGATGAGGACCCAACTCGCATGTTTGCTGGTGAAGGAGGCCCCGAAAGAACAAATAAACGTTTTCATTACTTGTCGAAAGGCATGCCGGCTGTTCGATTATCTACAGCTTTTGATTCTGTAACTCTTTACGGAGAAGATCCGCATGAGCGACCTGATATTTATGGTAAAATTGGTAATGCCGGTGTTTCAATAGCTAGTTTGGATGATGCTAAGAAATTGTATTCGGGTTTCGACTTGGTTTCGAATAAGACATCAGTTTCTATGACTATTAATGGCCCTTCCGCTGCAATGGTAGCCTATTTCATGAATGCTGCTATCGATCAACAATGTGAACTATATATTAGAGAGAACGGACTTGAAAATGAAGTTAATAAGAAGATAGAGAGCATTTTTAAGCAAAGAGGAAGCAAAAGACCGAGTTATCAGGGGAAATTACCTGATGGTAATGAAGGTTTAGGTTTAATGCTTTTAGGTTTGACAGGTGATATGGTTTTATCCCAAGACATCTATGAGAGAATAAAAGCTGAAACGATTTGTCGGGTTCGAGGAACGGTTCAGGCTGATATTCTAAAGGAGGATCAAGCTCAGAACACTTGCATTTTCTCTACAGATTTTTCTTTAAAATTGATGGGGGATATTCAAGCCTATTTTATTGATAATGAGGTTCGAAATTTTTATTCGGTTTCTATTTCGGGATATCATATTGCCGAAGCTGGGGCTAATCCGATTAGCCAACTGGCTTTTACTTTGTCGAATGGCTTTACTTACGTGGAGTATTATTTATCAAGAGGGATGAATATTAATGATTTTGCTCCAAACCTGTCTTTTTTCTTTTCGAATGGTATAGATGCAGAATATGCCGTTTTAGGACGTGTTGCTCGTTTGATATGGGCAAAGGCCATGAAATATAAATACGGGGCTAATGAGCGCTCTCAGAAGCTTAAATACCATATTCAAACCTCAGGACGATCCTTGCATGCACAAGAAATGGATTTTAATGATATCAGAACCACTTTGCAAGCATTATATGCGATTTATGACAATTGCAATTCACTCCATACGAATGCTTACGACGAAGCACTAACGACACCAACGGAGGAGTCTGTTCGTCGAGCTATGGCAATTCAGTTGATTATCAATCGTGAATTAGGTTTGGCTATAAATCAAAATCCTATGCAAGGTTCTTTTATTATCGAGGAATTGACTGATCTGGTTGAAGAAGCTGTATTGCTCGAATTTGATCGGATTACAGAGCGGGGTGGTGTATTGGGAGCGATGGAAACCATGTATCAGCGCAATAAGATTCAAGAAGAGTCTTTGTATTATGAAAGGTTAAAGAATTCAGGTGATTTACCAATAATTGGAGTGAATACTTTCCTATCGAGTACGGGCTCACCAACGATTGTTCCGGAAGAAGTTATTCGAGCAACAGAAGAAGAAAAACATTATCAAATTAATGCGGTTGAAAATTTGCATAAATGCTATAGTGATGAGGCTAACCGATATCTTAAGTTATTAAAAGAGAAAGTAATAGCTGATGGTAACTTATTTGAAACTTTAATGGATGCTGCAAAGTATTGTTCCATTGGACAAATTACACATGCGCTCTTTGAAGTTGGTGGAAAGTACCGTCGAAATATGTAGAAAGATATAAAGACAATAAAATCCCAACCAGCTGATTTGCAGGTTGGGATTATTCATGTGATTAATTCTTTTTAGAATACATACCGAACAGAGAGGGCAAAGCCATCTCCCCACCATCCTGTATAGCCAATTAGGTTCAATGATGGTTTCCAGTCTACACTGAGGTTAATAGGAATTTCCCGGATATTATATTCCAAACCAAGGATACCATCTAGTCCAAGAACCGTATAGTCCTTACCATCATCACCCCAATGAGAATGATCCCCATCCCAAAAACCAAGGTGAGCACCAAAACCATAGTACCAGTTAAAGCCTGGTTCATTAAAGGCTCTTGCATGTATTTCATATAAACCCGTAAGATTCACACCTTGCCATCTCGATGATATAATCCCCTCTAAGGCTACATCATTTTTAATGAAATGTTTGATTGTTAATCCATTTGCTGAACCTCCTCTGATTCCAATTCCCGTACCGTAATCTTGAGCCTGACTTAGCGTGCAAACACAGAATAGGCTAACTAATAATAACAGCTTTTTCATAATTTTCAGTTAAATGTATTTTGTGATGTTTAAATCTCTATTTTAAACTATTTGAGAATAGAAATATTGCATGTTTCTTCAAATTACTGAATATTTTTTAGATGAAGGTATTGTTTTATACGATTTATAGATTCATCTCTGCTAACTCTTCATTGCTCCAAGCTGTGAAATGATGATCTTTATTCAGACTTACATTTGGTTTGAAATTTTGAATAGTATAAAAAGCTTTGAATCTATTTCTCAAACTTCCAATTTGCTCAATTGTGTGCAAACCTTTTGCAATCGTTGTTCTAAACTCGTGTTCTATTTCAAATTCTTCGATAAGTTCTATTGATTTAAGAATATGCTTAAAGTTTTCAGAGCTTAAAATTTGACCAACTGAGCTATTGTAATGTTCAAAATTCAAAATATGCTTGACATCCATTGCTACGGCTTCTACTAAGTTGCTCTTAAAGAGATGTCTTAGCATATCGGGATTTGTACCATTTGTGTCGAGCTTTACTTTTAAACCCAATTGCTTAATTTTTGAGATAAAGTCTGGTAAATCTTTGTGAATGCAAGGTTCGCCTCCTGTAATACATACGGCATCAAGAAGATGTTTGTATTTGTCCCAATAGGAAAAAAGTTCTTCTTCCTCATAACAAGTTTCAAACTGTTCAGGAAGAACTAAGTTAGGGTTGTGGCAATAAGGACAGCGAAAATTACAGCCCTGTGTAAAAACCACAGAGCTGATATTCCCAGGATAATCAATAAGACTTTGCTTTTTAAATCCTGCTATTTTCATTTATACGAGCATTTTAAATAAGTTCAACTTTAGCTTCTATTCCTGTTATATTCTTATCTAGCAGTTTACGATCATAAAACTCAGCACGTTTTCCATCATTCCATTGATCAACAGGACGTAAATAGCCTACTATTCTGGAATAGACCTCACAAACATTAGATTTTCCTTCTGCTTCGCATTTGGGACATGTTTTGTGCTCGCCATATATGTAACCATGCTCTGGACAAATACTAAATGTTGGTGACAGTGTGAAATAGGGCAGTTTGAAATTCTCACAAATGGTTTTTGCGAGTTGTTTAACCGATTGTGGTGGCAATTGATTCTCGCCAACAAAAGTGTGAAAAACTGTACCTCCGGTGTATTTTGTCTGAAGATTATCCTGCAGTTCTAAAGCTTCGAAAATGTCATCGGTATAACCAACTGGCAATTGAGTAGAATTGGTGTAGTAGGGAGCTGCACCTTTATCTCTTACTTGCTTTTCATTGGCAACAATAATATCCGGGAAATCTTTTTTATCAAGCTTGGCTAAGCGATACGTTGTTCCCTCTGCCGGGGTTGCCTCGAGGTTATAAATGTGACCGGTTTCATTTTGGAATTCTTGCAATTTGTTACGCATAAAGATCATGATGGTTTCTGCAAAGGCATTCCCCTTTTTACTTGTAATATCCGTTCCCAGAAAGTTTAATAACAATTCATTCATACCCACAATACCAATTGTAGAGAAGTGATTATCCCAAAATGCTCCGTTTTTTTCTCTGATATGGCGTAAATAGAATTTTGAATAAGGATATAAACCATTCTCTGTTAACTGTTCAATTGCTTTTCGTTTAATTTCCAGGCTTTCTTTAGCTAAAGCCATTAGTTTTTCGATTCTTTGAAGAAGTTCCGTTTCATTTTTAGATTCGTAAGCAAGGCGTGGTAAATTAAGTGTAACAACACCAACAGAACCAGTTAGTGGGTTTGCTCCAAACAAGCCACCACCTCGTGATTTTAATTCTGTTGTATCTAAACGTAAACGGCAACACATTGAGCGAACGTCATCAGGTGACATATCGGAATTGACAAAGTTTGAAAAGTAGGGAATTCCATATTTAGCGGTCATTTCCCAAATTGGTTGACGGTTTTCATTATCCCAATCAAAATCTTTCGTGATATTATAGGTTGGAATAGGGAAAGAGAAAATACGCCCACATGCGTCACCCTCTGTCATAACCTCGGCAAAAGCCTTATTGAAGATGTCCATTTCATGTTGGTATGCCCCATAAGTGGTGTCTTGAATTTCGCCACCAATTATAACAGCAGTGTCTTTCATGTTGTTTGGAATCTCCAAATCGAGTGTAATATTGGTAAATGGCGTTTGGAAACCAACACGAGTTGGTACATTCATATTAAACAAAAACTCTTGCAAAGCTTGCTTTACTTCTTCATAGGATAAATTATCGTGACGAATGAAGGGAGCAAGGTAGGTGTCAAAATTAGAGAAGGCTTGTGCCCCGGCTGCTTCACCCTGCATGGTATAGAAGAAGTTAACAATTTGTCCGAGTAAAGTTCTTAGGTGTTTTGCAGGCTTACTTTCTAATTTGCCAGGAACCCCCTTAAAGCCAACGTGAATAAGCTCTTGTAAATCCCAACCAACGCAATAAACACTGACAAAGCCTAGATCGTGGATATGCAATTTGCCTTGTTTGTGCGCTTGGGCAATCTCGTTGGGATAAATCTGGTTTAGCCAATATTGAGAACTAATAATAGTAGAAACATGTTGGTTCATGCCTTGCAGCGAATAAGACGAATTAGCACTCTCTTTAATACGCCAATCGTTATTATTCAAATAATCATCAATGATATCGATATTAGAAAAGAGTTCTTTGACATTCCTGATGCCTTCGTGTTGTTTTCTATAAATAATATAAGCTTTGGCAGCTTGATATTGTTTTTGCTCGAAGAGTTCCAATTCTACAGCATCTTGAATGGCTTCAACCTTGGCAGAATCAAGCTTAAATTTAGAGATTACACTTTCTGTAATTTGATCAGCCAAAATTCTGTTGGGTAAACCAACAGCTCGTAAGGCTTTGAATACAGCAAAGCTGATTTTTTCTGATTCGAATGCGACGATTCTTCCATCGCGTTTTTGTACTGTTTTAATAGCACCATTAATTTTCATCATAACTGAAATTTTTAATTAAATAATTAATGGTAGCAAAGGGTAAGTATAAGAAAGCAGTATGTTTTCCTAAGCTTTTTCTCCCGAAAGCTACGAATTGTGTACAAAAATGACAGGTATTCCGGCTTATTGCATTTTACTTGGCCTTCCCATACTTTAAGCGTACAGTGGCGTTGTGGAGTAAAACTTGTCTGCAATTTACGGCTGCGGGGACAGCTACTGATTTAAACAGTATTCCCTGAATCAAATTTGTATTAATAAAAGTAGCGTGAATTTTTAGATGCTAAACAAAATACTGGAATAGTTATTAAGAAGTAATTAACAATGTGAAAGTTTGAGCTTAATTTAGATTGAATAAGTGTAAAATTAAAAATCCCGATCTACATAGTGTAAATCGGGATTTGACTGTTTATTTTCGAGTTTAATTCAGCAATTTATGTGGATATTCTGCATTTCTATTTTGAAAAGATAAAATTTTAGAATTTTGAATAACACCTTCTTTGATCTCAATTGCCTTTAAAATGGAATCATTTTTTTCCCAGACTTCTGATCCGCCAATAATAACAGGTAAAAATGGAAGTATAGCTTCAGAAATTTCCCAAGTTGCAGATTGCCAATAATAACTCGGACTATGATCGACTGAATAATAAAATTTACCTTGAGATTCGAACATTGGTTCCTCGAAACTTGTTGGTTTGGCACACCAAAAGCCCATGTCTTCATCGCAACTGATATCGATAATAAGAGTACCATTCTGTAATTTATCTGCATCTTTTTTGGAAACAAACATAATAGGATGTTCGGTATTTTGAAGGATACCATTAACAATGATATCTACATCAGACAAAACTTCAGAAAAAGGATGGGTACTACCATCGGATTCAACTGAAAGCAAGTTTCCGTTAGCATCATTCTTCATTTGTTTGAATATGATACCTGGTAATTGATCACTAACATCTGTTGATATTCTATTGGTGTAAATAGTTATGTCTTGAATGCCTTGACCTTGAAGAGCATACACCGCACCTCTACTAACCGAACCAAAGCTTAATACAACAGCCTTTCTAGCTTTACCATAATTACCTGCTATTCCCATGAGACTCAATGCATGATTAACACCAGCGTAGCCTGCCATTTCGTTGTTTTTATAAAAAACATGCATGTTCTTATCTCCTGTACGGCTCCAGGTAAACATCTCTTCCCAGGCAATTAGGGTTAATTTTCTATCAATTGCAATTTGTGTATTTTCTTTCTGTTGCACACAGTGCGGCCAACCCCAAACGATGGCTCCTTCCCGTACTTCAGATAAGTCAGCAGCCAAAGGTTTGGGCATAAGGACACAATCGAAATCGTTTAATATTTCTTTTCTTAAAGCAACTCGTCCTGATGTGAGTTGTGCAATGGTTTGATCATCTACGCCAAATCTTAAGCCATAGCTTTTTTCAAAAGTCATTTGTTTTCGCAATTCTAGAGGAATACGTTCAATGTGTTCTGGGTGAATTGCAACGCGTTCTTCATTTTCTTTTAGTGAGCTGCCGACGATACCGACAGTTAAAAGTTCTGACATATTGTGTTTTTTGATTACAGAAATAAAAAATTTAAATCTGCTTCATATGGTATTTATGATACCACACACTTTCATACATTATTTATGACGTATATGCATTGTGCATAGGATAGAGACGTGTTGGAGGAATACCTTATAGTCTGCTCTATATGTCTTACTGAGGTAAAGTTTAAATGTAGAATTATCAAAAGTAATCAAATTATTAAATTTTGTTCAATAAAATACTGTCTAAATTAATTATTATTAAGAGATTATAATGAAGGATGATAATCTGTTGATCAATACATATATTCTTTTATCCGATAAAAAATCATTATTTTACTTCATGAAAAAATCCCGACCTGCATTTAGCAAATCGGGATTAATCTATTTTTTATATAAAGACTGTTACTACTTACGCGGTTTGTCTTTTTGCATTTCTAGATAGTCGGCTGATGATCTGAAATCACCAATCAAATATTTGCAGAAATATTCGCCACGCAACCAAAATGAATACTCACTCATATTTCCAAATCCATGACGCTGCCCAGGATATAGGAAGAAATCGAAGCGCTTATTAGCTTTTATCAAAGCATTTGCCATTCTGATACTGTTACCAGGATGAACATTATCATCGATATCACCTGTTACAATCATTAGTTTTCCTTTTAAGTTTTTAGCTAAACTAGGATTGGTGTCAATCTTATACTTGAAAGTTGTATCTCCCTTTTCGCTAACCACTTCTTTTACACCATGGTGAGTTTCACTCCACCAACGGTTATAAATATTATTATCATGATTTCCGGCTGCCGATACAGCAACTTTAAAGAAATCAGGATAAACCAACATGGCAGCAGTTGACATAAATCCGCCACCAGAGTGTCCGTAGATACCAACTTTGTTGACATCGATGAAGCTATGTCTGTCAGCCAATTGCTCAATACCAACTTTCTTGTCTTCCAAACCATAATCTCTAAGGTTTCCGTAACCATAGTTGTGATACCACTTAGAACGGGCAGGATGACCACCTCTATTTCCCATAGTTACAACAATAAAACCAAGTTGAGCCATTCGATCAGCTCTATCCATACGAGTTGAGAAACTCTTGTAAACAGCCTCGGTCTGAGGACCTGGATAAACGTATGTTAGAATCGGATATTTCTTGTTTGGATCAAAATCGAAAGGCTTATACATTACACCGTAGATGTCTGTAACACCATCACCAGCTTTTACTTTAAATGTCTCTGGAAATTTATAGCCGGTTTCAAATAAACGTGTCAAATCTGTTTCTTCAAGATTCATCAATTTAGTTCCCCTTGAATTGTATAAAGCAGAAACAGGAGCCGAATCAACTCTTGAAGCGTTGTTCACAAAGTAATGGGTTTGATCGTTAAGGTTTACTTTGTGATCGAAATTACCTTTGTTTAGAAGTTTTAAGCCCGTTCCATCAAAATTTACACGATATAGGTGTGAATAGTATGGATCTTCACCTTCTTCGTGGCCATTCGCTGTGAAATAAAGAACTCTGTTTTTTTCATCTACACCTTGAATTTTATCACAATGCCACGCTCCTGAAGTGATTTGATTCTTAAGCTTACCAGCTTTGTCATAAAGATAGAAATGAGCCCATCCATCACGTTCTGACCATTGAATCATTTCATTTCCATTATTCACAAGTGCAAATGAAGTTCGTCCTTCTATATAAGTGTTTAAACGCTCTTCGAAAAGGACATTAACTTCTCCGGTACTTGTGTTAGCTGTACAATAATCCACACGTTTCATATCACGGCTAGTACGCTTGAAATAAAGCATATCGCTACCTTTATTAATCCATTTAGAGAATTTTACATCATCAGCTTCATTACGCTTTTGCCTAGGGGCTCTTAAAATAGAAATGGTTTGATCTTTAAAAGCATCAGCCTTAACTTTAAGTGTTTCTTTAGTATCCCAATCGATAACAATAAGCTCTGTTTGTGGTGCTTCTTTCTCACCAGCCATGTGGTATTTATAGCTCTCTAATGTAGGACGACCTTTTGCAACCGAATTGATTACCCATAGATCTTTTACTTTACGTTCGTCTTCGCGAACTGTAGCGAATTTTTTAGAATCAGATGAAAAAGTTACGTAAGCTTCTTTTCTCTTATCTTTTTCTTCTTCTTTCTCTCTGTTGGTTTTACCGTATGAATTGGTTCCATAACAATAGTGCTCAACACCGTCTTTTGTTAATTGATGTTCAACAATAGTAGAATCCTTCTCATTTTTCTGAGCTTTCTTGTAGTTTTCAGCATCCATCCACCAAAGGTTGTGCTGTTTAGCAAAAATCACATACTCTTGGTTTGGTGCAACCGATGCCCATTTCTTTTGCTCAAGTGGTTTTTTGAAATCATCAACAAGGATTAACTTTTTAGAAGCTATTGTGTACTGGAAATGCCACACTTTAGCTACCATTTTCTTTTTAGCTTTTTCCTTCTTTTCGTCATCTTTCTTCTCCTCTTGCTTGTTTCCATCTTCATCCTTTTCTTCCTCTTCAACCAATTTACTTTTTACCTGGAATTGAAGAGCTTTTTCATTTTTGATGAATTTAAGCTTGCTAATGTACATGTGTTGAGCATCGAATGGATCACCAGTAAGACGACTCATATCTGCAGCCATTTTTACGCCATTAAACAGTTC
Organism: Ancylomarina sp. DW003; assembly: GCF_029029505.1. Taxonomy (GTDB): domain Bacteria; phylum Bacteroidota; class Bacteroidia; order Bacteroidales; family Marinifilaceae; genus Ancylomarina. Next base: position 69,519 of record NZ_JAKJSD010000022.1, read on the forward strand.
CTTTTTCGTATTCTTTACAGGATCAACTATATAGTAGAAGATACCTTCTGAAGTACGGTAAGTATACCAGAATTTTTCACCGCTTTTTAGCCAATGTGGTCGTACGCTGGTTGAGAAGACCATTTTTTTTAGTCGATTTGGTGAAAATTTAGCCGCCATTTCGAAATTTGCCTTTGTCACAGGTGTTTCCTGTGCAAACAAGCCCAATCCTATAATTACTAGTAGGAGTGTGAGTAAGTTTCTTTTCATGATTGTTATTTTGAGTTGTCCAACCTCTCATAGTAAGAGATTCTCATATAAGACATCTAAAGTAGATAAGAAGACTACATAAAACATCATAAAAGTTCAATTTTCGATAAAAATTAGAATTGGCGTGATGTAATTAGATTAAACTACGAATTACTCTGTAGTTTTGGAGACAATATCTAGCTAAATGATTAGGGAAGCTTTGTTTACTTATCTCATAGAAGGAAAATCTCTTTAATAGTTTTCTAAAACTTAAAGAAATTTTTGTTTATAAGGTTTAACCTTTTATTTTTAAAAGAAAAAAGAATCGATTTTTTTTTACTGAGTTAAATGAAATTTATTATTGTTTGTAACAATTATAAGAATCTTTATGTATGCTTTAGCCCAAGCCAGACCGAGAGCAATTGCTCATACTTAACTGTTAGTAAGTATTTAAATTAAAGGAATGAGAAAGATATTGATATATATATTGACATTAACCTGTTTGCAGGTAGCAAATGCTCAAACCAGCCCAGGTAATGTTTCTACTAATTTAGAGCTCTGGCTCAAAGCCGATGCTGGTACTGGTACTATTGAAACTTCTTGGCAAGATCAAAGTGGAAATGCGAATGACTATACTACTGTAGCTGGACCAACTCTAGTAAATAATGCTCTAAACTTCAATCCTACTGTAGAAATTTTGTCAGGAGGGTTTAATGCACCCTTAGGGGCAGAACTAGGAACAGATTGGACAGTCTTTTTTGTTTCTCAAAAATTAGTTTCAGACCCTGACGGAAGATTATTTGATGGACATACGGGAAATTATTTATGGGGTTACCACGATATCCATAGAAGTGGATTGTATTTGAATGCAAATCCTAATGAATATAATTCAGGGATTGCTACTACTGAGGGTAATGAAGATCTTCATATTATGGTTTTCAACAGAAAATCTGCTGGTACATTGGATGCAAGAACAGATGGAGAGTTGCTCAAAACATTCGGAACGAGCAATAGTGCTAATGGTATTAGGGTAGATATTAATCAAGGTAATTATTCTTCCCAATCTTCAGACTCTAGAGTTGGAGAAATGATTCTTTATAGCACGTCACTTTCAGATTCTGAGATGAACAAAGTAGAATCGTACTTAGCAATAAAATATGGGCTGTCTTTAGATCATAATTACTTAGCTTCAGATGGAACAGTTCTTTGGGATTATTCTGCCAATACCACCTATCACAATGATGTAACTGGTATTGGTCGTGATGATAATTCTGGTTTAGATCAGCAAAAATCTAAAAGTTCGAATAATACAGGAGCCGTTACCATAGACAAAGGTGCTGCTTTTGGCACAGATGGTGATTTTATCCTTTGGGGAAATGATGCAGCTGCTAATGGTTCTTCTACTGATGTAGACTTAACAAACTTTGATATCCGCCTCAATAAAGTATGGAAAGTTGCGGTCACAGGTACACCTGGAACAGTGGACTTCTCTATTGACTTGAATGGTTTAGGAATACCAACAGCATTGAACGCTACCGATTATTCCTTATTGATTGATGGGGATGGAACATTTGCTATTGGAGCTACAGCCCATACCACCGGAGCTGCTATTAACAGTGGGGTGCTATCCTTTACAGGAGTTAGTTTTTCCCATGGAGACTTTTTTACTATTGCGGCTACTAACCTTATTGGTCCTGGTAATGTTACTCATAATTTACAATTATGGCTAAAAGCCGATGCTGGAACTGGAATAATTGGAACCTCTTGGGACGACCAAAGTGGAAATACCAATGATTACACAACTGTATCTGGTCCTACTGTACAAAACAATGCGATCAATTTTAATCCGGCCATTGAAATTTTATCTGGAGGATTTAATGCACCAATAGGTGCGGCTCTCGGTACGGATTGGACAACTTTCTTCATTTCCCAAAAATTAGCTTCTGATAATAATGGTAGATTGTTTGATGGTCACTCAGGTAATTATTTATGGGGTTATTGGAGTACGTTTAAAAACAGTTTATACCTGAGTGCCAGCCCCGCAAATCATAGCACAGGTATTGCCAGTACAGCAGGAATAGAAGACGTTCATCTTTTTGCTTATGCCAGAGAATCTACTGGAGGAACATTAGAGGCTAGAACAGATGGAGAAAGCTTAAACACATTTGGTTCAAGCAATAGCGCCAACGGAGTTCGAATAGATATTAATCAAGGAGCATTTCTTGGAGAGTCATCCGATTCCAGAGTAGGTGAAATGATTGTGTACAGCACCCAGCTTTCGGCTGCTGATATTAACAAAGTGGAATCTTACCTAGCTATTAAATATGGAATTACCTTAGACAACAGTGCTGGGGGTATTGCAGGTGACTATACTTCCTCCGGAGGAACCTTATTATGGGATGCTTCGACCAATGTCACCTATCACAATGATGTAGCTGGTATCGGCCGAGACGATAATTCTGCACTCGAC
>NZ_JAKJSD010000023.1 GCF_029029505.1 Ancylomarina sp. DW003
GCTATCCATAAGGAAGCCTCTCGTATATCAATAAAGTAATTTTAGAATTGATCTTCAATAACCAAAGTTAGAATATCGCTTAAATCACGTCCCATGGCCTTAACTTGCTTTGGAATGAAACTGTTTGCTGTCATGCCTGGAATAGTATTCGCTTCAAGCATGTATGGTTTATTATTTTTGATGATATAATCAACTCTAACAATACCTTTGCACTTTAAATCATCATATATTTGGGAAGATAGTTTTTGAATCTCTAGAGTAAGCTCTGAACTTATTCTGGCAGGGGTGATTTCTTCTGACATGCTAGGATCATACTTGGCTTCAAAATCGAAAAATTCATTTTTAGGAAGAACTTCAGTAATTGGGAAGATTAGTTCTTCTTTACTTGTTTTTACAAGGCCACAAGTCACTTCTAAGCCGTCAATGAATTCTTCTATAATAACCTCTTTACCCTCATTAAATGCTTTTAAAATAGCATCTTTAAGGTCAGAGAATTTTGTAACTTTTGATATTCCAAAACTTGAACCATCTGCATTGGGTTTTACAAAGCATGGTATGCCTAGTTCTTGTTCTATTTGTTTGCAGTCGAAACTGCCTCCTTTTTTCAGAAGAACAGACTTGGCAAATGTATAACCTAATGATTTTAAATAAGTGTTGCAGGCATGTTTGTTAAAACTTAAAGAACTACTTAAAACATCACAGGTAGAATGTGGAATATTCACCAGATTTAGATAGCCTTGAAGAATACCATTTTCAGCAGGTGTCCCATGGATGGCCAGATAAGCAAAGTCGAATTTAACTTTGTTCGAATTTACGGTAATGCTAAAATCATTCTTGTCGATATCAAATTCATTACTGTCAAAACTGACTTTCCATTCTTGCCCCTTAAAGGTAGCTAGGTAGACTTTATATAAGTCCTTATCAAGTGTGTTAAAAATGTGATCAGCAGTTTGCATCGAAATTACAATTTCTGCAGAATCGCCACCGGCAATAATTAAAATATTCCTCTTCATAAACTTAGATCAAACTGTTAGCTATTCTTCACGCATTGATGTGTATTCTCTCCATTTTTTGATTAATGTTGCCATGTCATCAGGTATTTCCGAATTAAATGAAATGTATTCGTTAGTGCTTGGATGGATGAATCCTAATGTTTTAGCATGAAGAGCTTGGCGTGGACATATCTTAAAACAATTTTGAACAAACTGTTTGTATTTTGTGAATGTTGTGCCTTTTAAAATTTGATTTCCACCGTAATCAGCATCATTAAAAAGAGGATGACCTATATGTTTGAAATGGGCACGAATTTGGTGTGTACGACCTGTTTCAAGCACGCATTCTACTAAATTAACATATCCCAGTCTTTCTAGTACGCGATAGTGTGTTACGGCATGTTTACCATATTCTCCGTCAGGGAAAACATCCATAACTTTTCGATTCTTCAAGTTACGACCAACATGTCCGGTAATTGTTCCTTCATCTTCTTCTAAATTACCCCAAACTAGTGCGCGATATTTTCTATCACTGGTTTTATTGAAAAATTGTAGAGCTAATTTGGTTTTTGCGATTTCATTTTTTGCAATAACCAAAATTCCGGAAGTGTCCTTATCGATACGATGGACAAGGCCTGGACGTGGATCTTTAGAATTAAAAAGAGGTAAATTCTTTAGATGAAAAGCAAGAGCATTTACTAAAGTTCCTGAATAATGTCCATATGATGGGTGGACAACCATTCCTGGGTTTTTATTTACAATTATGAAATCATCATCTTCATAAACAATATTTAATGGGATGTCTTCAGCAATAATTTCGATTTCCCGAGGAGGATAACTCAGTACAATTGTTACAACATCGCCTGGTTTAACCTTATAATTTCTTTTAACAACAACATCGTTAACACGAATGTTACCATTATCTGCAGAATCCTGAATTTTGTTTCTTGATGAGTTTAGCATGCGATCGACTAAGTATTTATCTATTCGTAAAGGTGTTTGACCAGGATCAACATCATATCTGAAATGTTCGTATGATTCCTGATTAGCATTGCTATCATCGAAATTTTCGAATTCTAAATTTTCTTCTTCTTGCATTATATATAATTCTGTATTATACTATTTCAATAATTGATTTTTGATATAAGCCTTAGCATCTTTAATTTTGATGCTATCAGTAGTTAGCCATAAATTGATTCTACTACCAGGTGCTATTTTACTATTTTCTTCGTAAGCATGAGATTGTTGATAGACTTGTGCATTCAATGAATCTGATAAGTTTAATACAGAACTATCAAAACTAACACGCCCAATATTCAAACTTGATAAAATGATTCGTTCTTTCGAGTCGTCATAGTTTTTACCAATCAATTCAGGTGTTTGTATTCTAATATTTTTTCCTTTCCCCAGCACCAAGTCAATACGAGAGCCTTTATCTATTAAATCTCCATGTTTGATTGAATCACCACCGAATTTTGGGTATAAAACAAGATTGTAGTAATCGTAATCGACGTAGTCGAGTTTTCCTATTTTGAAGCCATTTGTTATTAGAATTTCATAAGCTTGTCTGAAGGAATTGTCTACTAAATTTGGGAAACGTACCTGTTCTGGTTTTAATGAATTAATGGTGAGAAAAATAGTCCTGTTTCTTTTCACCAAGGCGTTTGCTTTAGGGCTTTGATCAAGAATACAACCTGCAGGTAGTTTTGAATTGTAAACTGAATCGTATATGGTGTATCGTAATTTATTTTCTTCAATAAGACTTTTACCCTCATCTATTGATAGATTATATAGGTTTGGAACTTGAATTTCTTCGCCATGATTAGTGTAAAAACTTAAACTCTGAAGCGTAATCCAAATTAAAGCAGCTCCAATAATAATTGAGAGTCCTAAATGTTTATAAAAAGATTTACTCTTAAAAAATTGTTTCAGTCGCATAGGGTCTATTTTGCTTTTTGATATTCTTGCTTAGGTAGAGAATTTAATAGTCCTCATTTAAAGGCTAAGTACAAAAATAAGAGAGATTTTCTGATATGTAATGCTTATATCCGGAAATTATCCAGATTCTAATTTGATCCTAGTTTTTCTTCGTAAATATATGCTGTTCTTTATGGTAGAAGTTGTGAGCTCTGAAGATGGAAATATTTCTACATTGCGTTTTAAGCAAAAAAAAGAGCTCCTTAGGAACTCTTTTTTTTTCTCAGAAATCTATAAACACAAAAAAGTAAAGAACTTCGTGTTCTTTACTTTTTATATCTTAGATAAAGCTTATTTTAAAAATTAAGCTTTGTGTCTGCGCTCGCTAGAAACAGATAATTTTTTTCTGCCTTTTGCTCTTCTACGAGATAATACTGCTCTTCCGTTAGCAGAAGCCATTTTGTCTCTGAAACCGTGCTTGTTTCTTCTTTTTCTATTTGATGGTTGAAATGTTCTTTTCATCGCGAAATATTTTTATCGAATAAAGTGATTATATGCGTTGATTTTGGACTGCAAAAATAAGTATTTTTTTTATCTGGCAAAAGATTAAGCTGAAATAATTTGGTTTAAAGTGTCATATGAACAACCTTTTTTGTCTCAAAGAAGTCCTCAGTAAAGAAATCAGTGCAGTTGAAGAGACTAATTTTTTTTCCATAAGGCTTAATTTCTTCCTCAAAATCGCCTCCTTTTATGTAGATTATTCCATTTGGAAGAGCATTTTTATTTTCAGATTTACTGTTTTTCTTCACCATATTCACAAATGCAGGGAATGCAGTTACAGCTCTACTAACGATAAAATCGTATTTCGTTTTAACCTGTTGTACACGTGTGTGCTCTGCTTTTACATTTTTTAAGCCTAAGGCATTTGCAACTTCGGTTACCACTTTAATTTTCTTACCTATCGAATCTACTAAGTGAAAATTAGTTTCCGGATATAAAATAGCTAGTGGAATACCAGGAAACCCTCCACCTGTACCTACATCCATAACACTGGATCCAGGTTGAAATTGAATCACTTTTGCAATGGCTAAAGAGTGTAGAACGTGATGCAGGTATAAAGAATCGATATCTTTTCTTGAAATGACATTAATTTTATCATTCCATTCTATATATAGATTTTTAAGTTGAGCAAGCTGATTTTTCTGTTCTTCAGATAAATCCTTAAAGTATTTTAAAATTAAATCCATGCTGTAATTTATAATGCGCGACAAAGATATAATTATAATCTAAGAGCAGAAAGAAACTTAATTGTTGGCGTGAAAATTCATATTAGTGAGACTGATTTTGTGAAGAAATCTTATAATTCATCATTTTTAATGTTCATGAACAAAAGTTTTCTGGCCCTGAAGAGCTGTGCCTTAACTGTACCAATGGGTAATTTCATTTCTTTTGCAATTTCTTCGTAAGAATACTCTTTAAAATATCTTAGCTCAATTAAAATACGATAGCGATCTTTTAGCTGACTAACTTTTAATCGCATATATCTGGCATTTTGTTTGCTAATAATTTGTTGCTCAGGTGAAGGTGTCTTACTTTCAAAGTGAGGCAAATCCAAATTACTATCTTCTTTTGAATCAAGTTTGATAATGCTTTTTTTCTTTTTGCGTATAAAATCGATGCTTGTGTTCGAGGCTATGCGGAAAAGCCATGTACTAAAAGCATACTTAGTAGAGTATTGGTTTATGTTTCTAAAAGCTTTACCGAAGCACTCCAGGGTTAAATCTTCGGCATCGGTTCTGTTATTCACTGTTTTTAGTAAAAAATAAAAAATAGCATCCTTATACCTCAAGAAAAGTTTCTCGAAAGCTTTTTGGTTGCCTTTCATAGCTGCTTGAACGTTAAGCAAGTCTATTTTGGCATTATCCGATAAGTTGGAATTTTGACTCATACCAGTTGCTAATATGTGTGATTACAGCTTATGATAATGTTAAAATTCACTTAAAAAAGAAGTGAATAAATAATGTGAATAATATTAGTAGATAAAAATTAATTCGGGGCATTGAGCTAACCGTACCAGCTTAATATAGTTTATTAAGTTGAGTGTTGCTAATTCTATTTGACAAATAGAAAGACATTTTAGGTGGATGTTTTGCAAAAGCCTGCATGAGAATTTACTGAATAAGCTTGATTCCACAATTATAAATAAGTTTTAAAGCCAATATTATTATCTATATTTGCAACCTGTTTTTAAATGGGAATGATGTCAATTTCATAAACTGATTTTCCCAATTTAACTGAAGTTGATATGGATTTTAAATTACACAATACTGATGATAGATCAGGCGCCAGAACTGGTGAAATTACTACTGATCACGGGAAGATTAAAACACCAATTTTCATGCCTGTTGGGACTCTTGGCTCTGTTAAAGGAGTGCATCAACACGAATTGAAAGAGGATATTAATGCAGAAATAATTTTAGGTAACACCTATCATTTATACCTACGTCCAGGTTTGGATGTACTTGAGCAAGCAGGAGGTTTGCATAAATTTAATGGCTGGGATCGTCCGATTTTGACAGATAGTGGTGGATTTCAGGTTTTTTCTTTAGCTGAGAATCGTAAGCTAACTGAGGAAGGTGCCATATTTAGATCACATATTGATGGGTCAAAGCATATGTTTACCCCGGAAAATGTGATGGATACTCAACGCACTATTGGTGCTGATATTATTATGGCATTTGATGAATGTCCTCCGGGAACTTCAAGTTACGAATATGCAGAAAAATCTTTAGGATTAACTCAACGTTGGTTAGAGCGATGTGTCGATCGTTTTGATAGTACGAAAGGGAAATATGGTTATTCACAAACACTTTTCCCAATTGTTCAAGGCTGTGTATATAAGGATTTACGCATCAAGGCAGCTGAACATGCAGCTTCATTGAACCGTGAGGGATATGCTATTGGAGGCTTAGCTGTTGGTGAACCAACTCAAGATATGTATGACATGATTGAGGTTGTAAATCAGGTGCTGCCAGAAGAAAAACCACGTTACTTGATGGGTGTTGGAACTCCTATTAATATATTGGAAGCTATTTCTCGTGGTGTTGATATGTTCGATTGTGTTATGCCAACTCGTAACGGACGAAATGGTATGATTTTTACCAGTGAGGGAACTCTAAATATGAGAAACCAGAAATGGGCTAATGATTTTACTCCACTTGATCCAAACGGAACATCATATGTGGATAGTTTTTATTCGAGAGCCTATGTTAGACATCTAATTCGTTCGAACGAATTGTTGGGTGGTCAAATATGTAGTATTCACAATCTTGCGTTTTACTTGTGGTTGGTGCGTGAAGCTAGAGAAAAAATTAATGAAGGAACTTTCTATGAATGGAAGAAGATTATGGTTGAGAAGTTAGGTAGACGTTTATAGAATAATGTTAAAAAAGCTTGATTGTAAAATTTGGGGCTTGACATTTCAGGATTATACTTTAAATTTAAACTTGAGAAACAACTTTTATGTTCAGATTTAGGATACTTGCTGACTTGAAGTTGTAAAATAGATAATTGAGATAAAGAATGTTTGGAAAGTTAGACTTATATATCATTCGAAAGTTTTTAGGAACTTTCTTTTTTGCAATAATCCTGATTATCAGTATTACAATCATTTTCGATTTTTCCGAAAAGATTGATAATTTTATTGATAAGGAGGCACCTTTCAAGGCTGTAATTTTAGATTACTACGTCAACTTTATTCCATACTTTGCTAATCTATTTAGTGCACTATTTACTTTTATTTCGGTTATCTATTTTACATCAAAAATGGCTTACGATACCGAGATAATTGCTATTCTTAGTTCCGGAGTGAGTTTTAGAAGAATGATGTTTCCTTACTTTATATCAGCTTTGATTATTGGGGTGTTTTCATTCTTTCTCAGCAATTTTGTTATACCGCCAGCCAATGCGAAACGACTTGAATTTACTGATACTTATCTGAAAAAACGATTTGTAAACAAGGAACGAAATATTCATCGTCAGATAGAGCCAGGTCTTTTTATCTATATGACAAACTTCGAAACTTCGAGTAAAACAGGTTATAAGTTCTCTCTGGAAAAATTTGAAGGCAAGCAGTTGGTTTCAAAACTGACATCTCGTTCTATAAAATGGAATAAGGAGAAGGAGAAATGGACAATAAAAGATTATTTCATACGGAGGTTAGATGGTGAAACAGAAACCTTTGAAAAAGGAAAAACCATTGATACGCTCTTAAATTTTGGTCCCGATGAATTCAGTCGGCGAACCAATGTTGTAGAAGCCATGAATATGATGGAGCTAGATGATTTTATTGATGAACAAATCATGCGTGGTGATAGTAATATAAGTGCTTATAAGATTGAAAAATACCGGCGTATTGCCAACCCGTTCTCTGCTTTTATATTGACCCTTATAGGTGTGTCTTTGGCATGTAGAAAAGTAAGGGGAGGTATGGGGCTGCATCTCGGTATTGGATTGGCTCTCAGTTTTTCATTTATTCTTTTTCAACAAATCTCTACTGTTTTTGCGACAAATGGAAGTATGAATCCATTGCTAGCTGTTTGGTTGCCGAATCTTGTATTTTCAATCATAGCGGTGTACTTATATCGAGTTGCACCTAAGTAAACAGATTCTAAATAATGTCTGCTGAAGATCTTGCTTTCCTACGGAAAAAGCGGTAATTTAGCAGGTCAATATACTGTGATTATAGAGCTGATTTTTTTGTAGTACAAAAAATTAGTATCCTTGCAGACGTTAAAAAATGTTATTTGACGATAAACTTGTTTATCTGCTCGAATGATATGAAAGTGGATTGCCAATTTATTTGGTAAATCTTTACCTGTACTGAACGAAGAGTCTTTGTTTGTTTTCTTTTTAAGTTAAAAAGGAGATAGATAGGGCTTGCTTTGTGCTTTATTGGTTTAAAATAAAGTTTGGACAAACTTGAAATACAACTAAATGTATACTCGAAAGTATACGGTTTTTAACTAAATGTACGTAATATGTCATTGAAACGAAACATTCTTGATCTTAGAAAGAGAAAAGAAAAAGTGCTTCAAGGTGGTGGTGAAAAAGCTATCCAGAAGCAAGTTGCAATGGGTAAATTGACTGCGCGTGAGAGAATCACATCAATCGTTGATGAAGATTCTTTTCATGAGTACGATATGTTCGTAGAACACGAAGCCCGCGACTTTGGCATGGAGAAGAAACAACTTCATGGTGATGGAGTTATCATTGGAACCGGAACAATTTATGGTCAGCCTGTATGTCTTTTTGCACAGGATTTTACTGTAGCAGGTGGTTCTCTTGGTCTTATGCATGCTCGTAAGATTACAAAAATAATGGATCACGCTTTGAAAATGCGTGTACCTTTGATTGGTATTAATGATTCGGGTGGAGCTCGTATTCAGGAAGGTGTTAACTCACTTGCTGGTTATGGTGAAATCTTTTTCCGTAATACCTTGGCATCGGGAGTTATTCCTCAATTGTCAGTTATTCTAGGTCCTTGTGCTGGTGGAGCCGTTTATTCTCCTGCCCTTACCGACTTTGTGTTTGTAGTAGAAAACATTTCCAAAATGTTTATTACCGGTCCTGAGGTAATAAAAACTGTTTTAGGTGAAGAAATAAGTATGGAAGAACTTGGTGGTGCGAAAGTACACAGCGAGATCACCGGTAATGCTCATTTCTATGCTCAAAACGAGCTTGAGTGCTTCGAGCAAATCAAGAAACTACTTACTTACATCCCTTGGCACAACGAGAAGAAAGCACGTCCTTTCCCTCCAAAACCACCTAAGGCTGAATACAAGATTGAAGAAATTGTTCCTCATGACCCAACTCAACCTTATGATATTCGTAACGTAATTAGAGCAATTAGTGATGATTCTGACTTCTTTGAAGTGATGGAAGGCTTTGCTCGTAACATCGTTATTGGTTTTGGTAGAATGAATGGTGAAACGATCGGTTTTGTTGCAAATCAGCCACTAGTACTTGCTGGTGTACTTGATTGTGATTCTTCAGATAAGGCTGCTCGATTCATTCGTTACTGTGATGCATTTAATATTCCTATTGTAACTCTTGAAGATATGCCGGGATACTTGCCAGGTGTTGACCAGGAGCATGCAGGTGTGATTCGTCATGGTGCTAAGATTCTTTATGCATACAGTGAAGCTACTGTACCTAAGATTACTGTAATTGTACGTAAGGCGTATGGTGGAGGTTATATTGCTATGAACTCTCGTCATATGAAAGCTGACTTCATGTTTGCTTGGCCTACTGCTGAAATTGCAGTAATGGGGCCAGAAGGAGCCGCTAACATTATTTTCCGTAAGGAGATTATGGGTGCTGAAGATCCGGATGCAATGCGTAAAGAGAAAGTTGCTGAATATAAGGAGAAGTTTGCTAATCCATATGTAGCTGCAGCTAAAGGTTATATCGATACTGTAATTGAGCCGGAAGAGACTCGTAAAATGTTATTGCACTCTCTTGAGGTATCTATGAACAAAGTTGATAGAAGACCAAGTAAAAAACACGGTATTCCTCCATTTTAAATCGAACTTACTATGAGTAATTTAAAAGAGTTCAACATTGATGGAACGATCTACAAGACTGAGATTCCTGAAAGTGTTGCGAATAGAAAGAAGTGGGAAAGACCAAATCCGAACCACATTAAATCTTTTATTCCAGGAACGATTGTTGAGATTTTTGTGAAGGAAGGACAGGAAATTAAAGAAGGCGAATGCCTTATGATTCTTCAGGCTATGAAGATGAAAAATAAAATTTTGATGCCTTTCGATGGAATAATCGAAAAGATAAATGTTAGGGTTGATGAAAAAGTACCTAACCGTTTGGTTATGCTTGAAATTAAAGCTTAAGCTTTCTTCATTAACATGCTATATAAAGGCTGTTCTTTTAATTAAGAACAGCCTTTTGTTATGGGTATTAGGGATTAAACAAAACTCTGGTATTTACACCACGCTATTAAAATAGTTGGTAGGCTAGTGATTTTAGATGACATAAGCCTTGTGTATATCTGTGAGTTGAATTATTGGTTTAATAAATAATTCTTCAAAATTGGGAACTGAAGAACATGTCTATCTTACGATAGAGTCGACAACTCTTTCAACTTTATAAATACCTTGAATACTATCTCCCTTTACAATAAAATGCCCACCTTCACTATTGTCGGAGTGCAACTTTAAAATACCTTTCAAAAGCAAATCATTTTCTTTAATACGTTTAACGGATACACGGTTATCGTAGACAACCACATATACTCCTGAGTTTATATAAATCCAATCTCCTTGATCTACCTTCTTTAAAAGAACCTTTGCCCCTGATTGCAGAGTTGGTTCCATCGAATCACCATCAATTTCAATAACCTGTACTCTATTATAATCAACACCTTCTCGTTTATACATAGAAATTTGTTCGGGGAATTCTGTAGTGTCTGAGTATGAATCTGCGAAAGTTGCTCTTGCTTGAATAGGAATATATGGGAGCATTATTGTATTTTCATCGCATTCCGTAAACCCTTTTGTTTCAAAAAAGACTCCAATAGAAACATTTAGTAAGGATGCAATCTTCTCTAAAGTTTCTATTTTAGTAGAATTTGTTCTGATTGCTTTCTGCAAACCTTGTTCAGTTACGCCTAGCTGTTCAGCTAAATTTCGCAATGTTATTCCTCTCTCTGTCAGCAAGTCTCTGATAATATGCAAATTGGCCATTGTTGTAAGTTTTTATGTTATTATATGAACTATTTGTATGGTTTATGTAAACTTTTAGTTTATATTTGTACTGTTGGATTACAAAAATAGTTAATTAATACTAAATTAATATACGATGAGAAAGGAAAAGAAAAACTTGACAGTTAAGATAATATCCCAATAATAACTACAATGAGACATAAGATGGAAACAAAAAGTTTCATGCAAAACTATCTAAGTATATAAATCATTCCTTTGCCTGTGGTACGCTACTATTCGTAATAAGAAAATGAAAACTTATTAATTACTCATAATAAAATAAGGACTTCCTTTTCTTCCACAAAAATAGATAGGTAAAATTTTTTATAAACCTCCACATTAGTTTTTTTCTTACTAATTCAAATTAATAATTAAGTTTTTTTTGGAACTCTTGAATTCGGCAATTGGATCTAGTATGTCACTGTGTTATTAGACTTAACGAATTTACAAGAATAATATATTGAATGAGTAGAAAGATATAAATATTATAAACAAAAAAAAAACTATGTCTTCTCCTTGTGCTTTGCTAATTATGAAATAATTAAATTTTGATTAGGGTGTAATTTGATTGAAGAAACGAATGCTTTTAGATGTCAATAGGAGGATTTATATGGTTTATTGGGTATATGTTGAAGTTGGTAGAATTCACTTGTGGATAATTTAAACTGAGCTCATATAGTAGGGAATAAATAAAAAAAGATTCTTAAAAAAAAGCTCACAGATACTGAGTATACGTGTTGCTATGATGAAAAAAAACTAAATGATAGATATTAAAGAGCGTTTGAGCCAATTATTAGAGCTCGACTATGAAGAAATTAAAGCGGATGGCCGTAAGAGCTGGCAGCAACTTAATCCTGAAGTTATAATTGATGAAGAAACATGGCAAGAAATATGGCATGAGATTGAACAAATATTTAAGGCATATATAGAAAAAGAAAAGCCCGGTGATGATGAGTTCATTATATCTTTTTGCCAAACCATAGATTATTGGAAACCTTTTGAAAGTCCAGTATATATTAATTAGGCTTACCTAAAATTACTACCCAATACTAAGGTATCTATCAATCCTTAATTTTTGACCCCGATTATTAGTGTGACTGAATATATCTTGATAAAGTAATACCATTCATTAACAGTAAAAAAAAAGTATAAACTATTGAAACATGATTATAGATTTCAAATTACAAACTGAAGTATCGGAAAATGAGGTGAAACGTTTTTTTAGAGAACGGGGAATTATTGTAAAACAAGTAGAAACAGTCACTAACTTGTGTCATTGCTGCGACGAGTATTATGAGGCTGAATTAGTACCCATTTGGGTTGTTGTGAATCCTCATAACAGACAGGAAACACCCATGATAGAAAAATATCAGGAATTAATAACAGCTCAAGCCAAAAAAAGTATCATTGATAATATCGATAAATTCTCTGTCTTCGCTAGCTTTCATTAAGCAGAAGAATTCGTAATTATTCCACCAATAGAATTCTACTTAATTCTATGAAAATAGAGAATTGTGATTCTTACGGGTTAAATCTAAAATTTCAGGATAACGTTTATGTGGGTTTCTAGACTCTTAGAGGGAAATAGCTCAAGATTAAACGAATATTAAAAAACTTTAAATAAAAAAACAGTGGCATATAATCGCAAAAATTTTCTCGAAAAAGTAATATACGTTCAGGAGTATTACTCTGCTCAAAATAAAAAGGGGATTCCCAATACCCGTATTGTTCAAAATTTAAAAGAGCTAAATATTTATATTAGTCTGGCAACATTTTACAATTATTTGGCGACTCCAGCCAAGCGAGAAATAAAAGAAATTGAAGAAAGAGAAAGGTTAAAAAAACAGCATGGATAAGTATTTAAATAGTCCATTTGATTTTAACATGGAAATATTAAGATCGTAAGTCCTCATATTCTAAATTAATGCAAAACACCTCAAAATAAATTTGAGGTGTTTTTTTTGTTATGACAAATTCTGATAATAAACAGAATTCTAGCAATTTGGCTTTTAATAAGTCATTTTATCAAGTTTAAATAAAATATTATTTTAAATATATTGTTCTGCGATTGAAAACAATATGTTTATATTTGAAGCTTTGAATTAATTAAGCATTAATCTTAGAAGTATATGAAATTTTTAAAATATTTGTGCATAGGCCTTGGAGCAATACTGGCCTTATTTATTGTATCCTCAATTGTAATTGTTGTTTTAGGAGAAAATGAAATAGAAAAAGAGATTGAGGAAACAAGAATTGAAAAAGAAAAAAATAGAATTGTAATTACCGAACCTACCAAATCCTTTATGGAGGTGGAATTAAAATCTCCTGGAAAAGATCCCTACATTGTTGGGAAATGTAATTTTCCGGATAGTACTGAGTTATCAATAATGATATACACAAAAAGATTAATCAAGGGGGAGAAATATGTTAATGTTTATGGAGGTGAATTCTCTTATTTTTTTAAGAAAGAAATTGTTAATGCTGATAGTATTTCAATCAGATGTGTTAAACTTAGTGCTTTTCAAAGCCCGAACTTGCTCAAGCAACTAGCACTGGTAGATACAGCAACACATCCCAAAGCTATAGAATATGAATACAGTATGGTCGATCTAAAAAGAGCTTCCTATCAAAAGTTACTTGAATATGAAGCACCACAAGAGCTGGATATGTCTACAGTGGAAGTGGAGGATTGGACTAAAGAGTATACGTTTCCTACACATGGAATTTGGAAAAGAAAGAATATCAAAATTAAGGCCGACCCATCAATAGAAAAGGAAGAGATTACAAAGCAAATGAAACATCTGATAGTTGAAGAATTGGTTAAAGATGCTACTATAGTTGGTATTAGAGCAAATTTGTGTGATAATGAAGGTTACCCAAGATGGAGATTGATTTTCGCTCCCAATGGGGATTGGGGACAGGAAGAGTTCGAAAGTTATTCAGATTATAAACTGGTTACTGAGAAAATATACTAATTGAACAAAGAAGCAAAGCCCTCTATTTAAGGCTTTGCTTCTTTACAAGTATTAAAATAATAAGGATTTACTTCAGTGCTATACTTAAACTTTCAATACGACTTTCAGTAAATTTGCCTTCTAATACAGTTTTCTCAATTCTACAAGTAAAATCTATTGTTTGGTGATTAACAGTATTTGATGATTTACTTTCTTCACCAACGAGCTGTAATTTACCAGTACTTTCACTTTCAAGTCCTATTAACAAGTGTTTAAGTAGGTTGTAAGTGTCAAACACTTTTAATGCCTCGAGCTGATTATTTGAAGTACTAGCCGTACTCTCTCCTTTTGCTAATAGAACATGTAGTTTTAGATTCAGAACCTGTTTTTCCCAATCTATTTTGTATTCTGTAAAAAGAGCTGGCAGTGTGTATTGTTTGTAAGCTTCTGGTAGTAATTCTTCACCATTAAACAGATCGATATGTTTTATCAAGGGCAAATTACAACTGGTAAACTGATCGTCTGATGCTTTTATTTTTTCGTTTATTTTTAAATATAGATTTTTCATTATTTTTTAGTATTAAGTAATTAATATCAAGCACAGAGATGATAAAACTTATATGGAAATAGCATCTCAAGATAAGCCATCAGAGCTCTGTACTTTATTTATAAATATTTATTGTGCTGTTTCTACTCGACGAAGCATACGTGTGAACATCTCGTTAAAACGATCTTCTATTTCGCTTAAACTTAGCCCTTCACCTTCTCCATTGAGCATGTTAATGCCTCCTTTTACAAAACTATCGACATGTATACTTACACTTTTAGCAGCTGCAGAAGCAGTTCCCATTCCAGTGAAACTTGTGGGAACAGTTTCATTTTCAGTACTCGCAGTTGAGGATTGAGACACAGCTGGTATCCCTTTCTTTTGTTCTTCTTTTTTCTCCTCTTGCTTCTCTTCTTCTTTGGGTTGTTTATAGGCTTTTAATTTCTCCTGATCAATCTGCTTACCTGCCTTCAGTAGATCAAGCTTTTCAATCTTTGCCATATCCCGACTACCATCAGCTTTCAATAGCCCCTTACTCTCTAGTAAACTATTCAAACTACCATCTTTATAAGCATCAATTAGATTAACACGATTTTTTGAATTTTTACTGTATTCGGTTTTAGTAGTTTCTACTGCGGTAGCTCCAGCTTTAACGCCCGCAACTAGAGGGTTCATGTCAATCAGGCCTTTACCTGTACGCTTTATGCCATCCATGACACCACTAGCACCTTTTTTCACTCCATCCCAATCAAGACTAAAAGCTGAGCCAATAATATTTCCAATGCCTTTTACGGTATCAATGATACCACCTATCATATTCTTAACTCCTGACCAAATATTACTAAAGAACCCTTTTATACCTGACCAGGCTCCCTTGAAAACTGCTACAAAACCATCTTTTATATAAGTGCCAAAAGCCTTCATCGTTGCCCATAAACCATCAACAACTGCTCTAAAGGTTTCAGATTTCTTGTAGGCATACACCAATAAACCCACTATCAAACCTATGGCTATCGCAAATGGGTTGGCTTTCATAATTAAATTTAATGCTCCCATGGCCATCTGCATTCCTCCAATAGCAATTTGAGAGAATACGAATTGAGCATTTAAAGCTACCCAAGCAAGTGCCCATGCTCCTACTGCCCATGTTGCTATTGTTATGAAATCTTTGACAAGCCCAATGTTATTATATACCCAAAGTAAACCATTATTGATACTTTCTAAAGCATCAGAAACAATTGGGAGTGTACCTTTCCCCAGAGTACTCATTAGGGTATTAAATCGGGTGCCTACCATTTCCTTAAGCACATTATAAGAGCCCATGGCTCTAGCAAAGGCTTCGTCCATATCAAATTTGGAAGCATCAAAATTATTTATGGTCTCATCAAATTGTTTTGATTCACCATTCAACTTGATAAAAAGATCACTTAAGCCCCCTGAACCGCCTATTTGGGCAATTGTTTCCTTAATAGATGCTGGGGACATGTTTTTAAAGTGTGTATTGACATCTTGAATAATGGACGAATAATCTCGTGCTTTTTTGTTACCATCCACATAACTAATATTCAGACTCTCAATCCATTTTTTGACCTTGGAATCTTTCAGCCCTAGAAATGCAGTTTTGGTCATTTCGCTGGCCTTGGCCGTATCTTTGGTAACTGTATTAAAGGCGGTAAACATCTTATTGGCTGTATTTACAGATTGACCCGATTTTGCTGTTGCATCTGCAAATTTCATTTGTTCTTTGGCAAGTTCGCTATAACTGAGTTTGTTCATTTGTGCAGTTGTATAACTACTTTTCATATAGGCCTCAGAACCCTTACTTTCCAATTTGAAAGCCCTTACTGCTTTGCTGCCTAACTCTATGTCGGCAGTTAAATCGGTGCCCATGGCACGGCTAAATCTGGCTATGGGATCAACAATAGTTTTCATATCTTGACCCAAATCTTCTGTGTTTTTTTGTGCAGTAAGATAAGCATCAGTAGTTTTACCAAGATCTGTACCTATAGTCATAGCAGTATCGTGAATACTTTTTTCGTATTCCAGCATGCTTTTTTTAGGTTTGTCAGCATTCAAATTTTCAATCTGCAGAAATTTGCTTTGAAAATCAGCAGCTGCTGAGACCGAAATTATTAAAGCGTCCTTTATTAAACCTAATCCTTTAACAATTGTTGCATAAGGAATTTTAATCTTGCCCCAAGCTTTATTAAAGCTAGGGATCTTTTCTTTCATGCTAGTAAAGCTGCTTACAAAACGATTTTTTAAGGTCGAAAGATCTTCTTTCATCTCCTTCACTCTGGTGTTAATGGTTTCACGAGCCTTCGTGATTCCTGTTGTTGCGCGGTCTTTAAACTCCAGCAAGAGTTCAATTTTTGTTTGTCCACTCATATTTTAATTATTATATATATAAATACCCCTGCTAAGTGCAAAAGGGCTTGCATTTTCATTCCTTGTATTTTTCTACCTAAGTATGATTAATAGTTCTGTTCACATTCTTCATATGCATTGAACAGCTCTTTATTTAAAAGTCAAGCTTTACTCAATCCAGCCTTTGTTTTTGTACAATCTCCAGATCTATTTAGCATATTCTACATGGATTGAGCGTAAAATTGTAAAAAATGAATAAAACAAAACGATAAGACTCTAAGGCTTTTTCACTTGACAGTAAGGCTTGTTTTGTTCTTGTGAAAGTCAAAAATCTGTTTCTATCATTGCAGTGTAATCAACGAATAGAGATGAGAAATTTTGATTTGTAAGTTTCGTTTTCAGCAAATTGATTCTTGAATGTCAAAACAAATATTCTTTTGGTATTGTGAGTGAAATTGTAAAAAATGAATGAAAGAAGAGGGCGAGACTCTAAGGCTTTTTCACTTGGCAATAAGGCTTGTTTTGTTCTTGTGAAAGTCGAAAAACTGTCTCTATCATTGCATTGTAATCAACGAATAAAGGTGTGGAGTTTTGATTTATAAATTCTGTTTTAAACCAATCGATTCTTAAACTCCGAGACAAATATTCTTTTTGTACAGAGAGTGAAGTTGAAAAAATGATTAAAACAAAACGACAAGACTCCAAGGCTTTTTTACTTAACTGCAAGGTTTGTTTTGTTCTTGTGAAAGTCAAAAAACTGTCTCTATCATTGCATTGTGATAGACAAATAGGGGTGATATATTTTGATAAATATTTGCAATTGAACCTATAACACTTGATAAGTATAAAAATAACTATTCTGTCGATTACACTAATCAAAATAATATGTAATAGAACTGAAATCGGAATGAGTAATAACGAAACTATAGATATGAATCAGCTAACACAAAAGGAGCTGTTGATACTTGTGAATTCTAAGGTGATTAATATGAATAACACCCTAATCAAGTTAACAGGAGATTATACCAATTTACTGGTACGTGTTAGCAATATAGAGAACAGAGTAAAAACCTGGTCTGCGTTTATTGCCATTCTGTCTTCAGCTCTAACTTCATTTGTGCTGAGCTTCTTAAAATAGAACATCTTCGAATTCGAGTCTATATATAGTTGAAACAAAAAAGCTTTTTTATTAAATTAATTATTTAACAAAATTTTAAAGAAAATGTCGGGAGTAGAAATTACAAAAGGACAATTGGGGGCAAATACAATTGCCAGTTCAGACAAAACAGCAGGCTTTGTTGTTTCTGTTGAGAGCGCACCTTCAGAAATGATACTAGGGAATGTTTATAAGTTCTATAACATTAAGGATGTTGAAGAGAAGGGGATTACTAAAGATTATGAATCGAGTATTATTCATCATCAAATTTCGGAGTTTTATCGCATGGCTGGCGAAGGAGCAGTGTTGTTTCTTATGTTGGTTCCAAGATCTGTTTCGATGGTTAATATGCTTGACCTAGAATCAGACTATGCTAAAAAAATGATTAACGAAGCTGATGGTGAAATTAGAAAATTAGCATTGGGACTTACTGTTGCTTCAGAGGATACGCCATTAGTTACATCTGGTATTAATGACGATGTGTTTGCTGCTATTCCAAAGGCTCAGGCTTTTGCTGATTGGTGTTACGAAAATCATCGTCCACTTAATATCTTTTTGGAAGGACGTGATTATGCAGGTGATGCAACTGCAGTACCAGATTTGAAGAAAATTCCTGATACAAAAGCACCTAAGGTGAGTGTGGTTATTGGTCAGGATTACAAGTTGGCTTCGGATAGTGGCTTACCATCAAATTATGGAAATTATGCTGCAGTAGGTAATGTGTTAGGCTGTTCTGTAAAAGGAAAGATCAATCAGAATCTGGGAGAGAATGAAAGCATGAATATTACTGATGCAGGTAAGGATGCTTTTCTTATTGGAGGTTTATCTTCAATTACACCAATTACAGATGTAGAATCTGATTGGGAAATTCTTGATACTAAAGGCTATATTTTCCCGATTCGTGAAGTTGGATTAGCAGGCTTGCGTTGGAATAACGATCACACTTGTGTAGAACAAATTTTAGATGCAGAAGGCAATATTAACGAGCACACTGTAGCTTACGGTGCTACTATTGATAAGGCATCCCGCTTATTGCGAACTGCACTTTTGCCAAAAGTGAAAACGGTTCAGCCTGTTGATCCAAAAACAGGAAAATTACCTGTTGGTGTCGTTAAGTATTTCGAAGGATTAGGTGATACTGTTTTTGAAAAAATGAAGGCTGATGGCGAAATCTCAGAAGGAAAAACAACAATTGATCCAAATTCTAATTTATTAACTGGCGATAAAGCACTTATCGCATCTTTCGAGCTGGTTCCTTACGGAACTATTGGGAAAATTAAAGGTTCTATTAATCTTAAAAACAATTTATAATGGCGACTATTCGTAAAAATGGAAAAGCATATGATTCTGGTGATGTAACTGTTAACATGCTAGGTAATCCTGATGTAGAAATTACTGAAATCACTTATGAAACAACTCAGGAACATCAAAAGAATTATTCATTAAAAAGAAAGGCTCATTCTTGGAGTACGGGTAAAATCGAAGACTCTTGTACCGTTACTTTACCAATGACCGAGATTGTTGCTATCGAAAAAGCGGCTGGTAGTGATTTATTAAGCATCAAGCCTTTCGATATTAACGTGACTTTCGCTGATGAGTATAATGAAATCATTAATGATACGATTACGTGCAAGTTTCAGAAACAAGGGCGTGAAGTAACTGGTGAAATGGGCTTGAGCAAACAGTTTGAAATGTTTGTTTTGAATATTAAGTACAACAATATTTAAATCAACCTAATTGGTAATTAAATAGGACAAGTGCGAATCGGGAGTTTCCTTCCTTTTTTGAGTTTTTTAGCTCAATAATAATGTTCCTGCATTGGGTGAAGAACACAAGTTATACATTGATAACATGCAATGTTTTGCTCCTGATTCGCACTATTAATTAAGAATATTAATAATAAAGATAATCAAAAGAAAATGGCTGATAATAAGAAAAAATCAGAAGCAGTAAAAACAAAATTACCTGAGGGAGTTAGCGTAGAAATGATGACTGCCTGGAAGGAACGTTACGGGGAAAAGAAAGTGATGGTAGCATCATTGCCTCTTGATGATGATGGAGAAGACTTTATGGAAGTTGTAGTTCGTGTTCCGGACAGAAAAACATTGGGCGAGTTTGAGAAATGGATTGATAAAAACCCGGACAAAGCAAAAGAAGTTATGATTAATGCTTGTGTTCTTTCAAATAAAGAAGCTGTTAAAGCCAGCGACGATGCTTTCTTTGCGGCTTTTGATGCGGTGGCAAGCTTAATCCCAGTTAGAAAGGCGATTCTAAAAAACTACTAGAGCTCTTTCCCAGAATTGACAACCGGGAGGAGTGCGATTTTTTTAGAAAAGGAAATGCTTTAATCAGCCTATACCTGCACATAGAGTTTCCAGAAGATTTAAACGATGAATTATGGTTCGAAAAATATATGCAGGTACACTGGCTGTTTGAGCAAGGTATGTTAAACGTAAAACCAGAAGATAAAAATGGGTAAATTCACTATTGACCTGGCAAATAGATTCCAAAATGCATTCGGTTTTGTAGCTAAAAATGCACTTGGTAAAACAGAGGGGATTGGCTTTTCCAATTCAGGGCTCTATCATAATATTAATTTTTTTGATGGCAAAACAGAAGAATTCGAAGTCTTAGAGTTAATTCAATCTGGGACAGAGGGAGGTTCAGTTCTCAGGTTTGGAGCATTTCCATTTATAGGTGGGAATTATGGAATTTTGGAAGACACGGGTATAGATAAACCTACTAAAAAATCTTTGTCTGGTGATACAGATTGGTTTGCACCACCACCAATTCTGAGTTTTTCCCGAGGTAAAAATATTAAAACCACTGCTATTAACGGTAGCGATGGCGAAGTGATAGAAAGTTACGGACTAAAATCATGGGATATACAAATGCAAGGCCTAATCATCGATATGAATAAGCATCATTATCCTGCTGATAAATTGAAAAAAATTCGTGAGGTATTTGAGTTGGGTACACAGTTTAATGTAGAATCGTCAATATTTGCCGAATTGGATATTTCCTGTCTCTATTTTACCAAATTGAGTGGTTTGTCGGGTGTAGAAGGCTATGAAGACACATGGAAATATACGCTTTCAGCTAAAAGTATCAAACCTATTGAATTCAGTTTGAAAGAAACAAAATAGAAATATGAACTTAATGGGGATTCGGTTTTGCTGAATTCCGAATAAAAAAAATGAAGATTATTTTGATCACAACATACAATAACCTATGTATTTAAATTTAGTAGCAGAAGTAAAAGTTGGGGGTATTATTTTTAATGAAATTCACTCATGTGAGATTGTTCAAACAGTCGTAGAACTTTCAGATTCAGCCACTCTTGTTTTGCCTCGTATGTATAGAGACAAACTAGGAGAATCTGTCCTGGAAAAATTAAAAGTAGGGCAAGCCGTAAGTATTAAACTGGGTTATAATGATGAATTGAATGAAGAATTCACCGGATATGTGAGAGAGATAGAAGCCGACATTCCCATTAAGATTCATATTGATGATGAGATGTATCATTTTAAACGAAACTGTTTTATTGAATCTTGGGAAAAAGCGAGTTTAAAGCAAGTGTTGGAAACTATAAATAATGGAATGACAGTTGTGTGTCCTGAAATGAATTTAGGAAAGTATTCCGTTCCAAAAGTCAGTTCTTATATGGTGTTTATGGATCTCAAACAGAAATTTGGGTTATACACTTATATCAAAAATGATAAGTTGTATTGCAATTTTGCCAACGATATTAAAGACGATTCGGTTGATGTTCATACTTATGAATATGGTCGAAATATCAAGAAAAACAAGCTTAAGTTTAAGCGTAAGGAAGATCACAATATCAAGCTTGTGGCTATAGCTAACCTTCCTGATGGTTCAAAACTAAAGGTGGTAGAGGGAAATACAGATCAGAATGCAACTACAAAAACCATAAACTTTGGGAATATTGATGAAAAAGATTTGAAATATCTCGCCATTAAAGAATTTAATAAGCTGGTATATGAAGGCTATACGGGAAGCATTACAGGTTTTGGTCAACCTCTGACTAAAGCCGGAGACATCCTTAAGATTATTGATAAGTTGGATAAAGATCGTGAAGGAAAATATCTGATTGAATCCGTTAAAATCCGTTGGGGAAATGCCTATTTCGAACGTATCAACACACTCTCTTATAGAATTCCAGATAAAGAAACCAAATAAGTATGTATAAAGTAATTGGATAAATATTATGAGTGAAATTTTTCAGCGTTTAATAGACCTGAGTTTAAAAAGACACCTACCCATGCAGGTTTTCATAGGGCAAGTAGAATCTGTTGATATTGAAACACAAACTTGTACTGTAATTCGTGAAGATGCACCAAAATTGTTTGGGGTACGATTAAATGCTACCATAGCAGAATATACAGATCGTTTGATTTTAAAACCCAAGAAAGACAGTATGGTACTGTTGGGTATTATAGAAAATGATGTGAACGAAGCCTACTTGTTAGCCTGTTCGGAGCTTGAAGAAATCAGCTTAAATATTGAAAATCAATCTCTATTAATAAACAAGGAGGGTTTTGTTTTTAACGAGGGAGAACTGGGAGGTCTGATCAAAATTGAAGAACTCAGAACTCAATTGGATAAGTTAACGGCTAGGGTGAATGCCATATTTGATGGTTTTTCTAAACTTATTCTTGACCCTCCTCAGAAAGGTTCAGTATCTGTAACAAATGGACTAAAAGCTATAACATCACCTTCTACGGAGGATTTTTCGAATATTGAAGACGAAAAAGTGAAACATTAGTTGAACAACTTGAGAAGATAAACAAAATGAAAGATATAGAACTAGATGAATCGGGTGAAATTATTTTTGAGAATGCTGACTTTAAAATTGCTGATAGTGAGCAACAACATATTATGCATTTGTTGGAAATACATAAGGGAGGATTAAGAGAAGTACCCATTTTGGGTTTTGGAATTAATCGATTCCTGAAGAATACGAACAATAGCTTAACAAAATTTAAACGTGAGCTTAAAATTGAATTGGAAAATGATGGCTTTAGTGGTGCTGAAGTTGAAGTAGACGATAAGTTTAATTTACAAATAAATGTATGATGGCAGTATTTGAAGAAGCTTACCAATTAACAAGTATCCAGGAAGGTGGCTATTCTAATCATCCAGATGATAAAGGAGGTGAAACGTATCGAGGGATTTCCAGATTACATTGGCCCCAATGGCCAGGTTGGAGTATAGTAGATAGACTGAAAGCTAAAACCTCAGATTCAAAGAAAATGCACAATCTTCTGATAACGAACTCAGGTTTGACAAAAGGATTGGAGTCTTTTTATAAGAAAGAATTTTGGGATAAGTTGGCTTGTGTGCATTTGCCACAAAAAATTGCCAATGAGCTTTTTGACACCTCCGTTAACATGGGACATTCTTATGGAGTTTCTTGTTTGCAAAATGCCTTGAATAAGTTAAATCGTAATCAGAAAGACTATGTGGATATCCATGTTGACGGGCAGATTGGAACACAAACATTGAATGCTACTGAATCCTATTTTAAAACTGCGAGGTTTTCAACGCGTAACAAGGATAAATTAATCAACTGGTTGCTAAAATGGATGAATTATTATCAATTATGTAGATACGATCGCATTACTGAAAAGAATCCTGATCAGGAAATCTTCATTCCAGGCTGGACGAATAGAGGTTAGCTTAAGTATAAAACATGAGGCTATCAAGAATATGAAATGATAAGCATACGAAACATCTATGACAATGAGATTTTAACACAGAGAGGAATGGTTTATATGGCAATGAACAGAAGTTGCAAATTGTTTCATATTCCACATCTTGGCACTCAGAGGTAATTTTAAACAGATGAAAAAAAAGAAAGTTTTTAAAGAAACCAGCTTTGGGAAATTCGTAAGCAAAATTATTCGGGTTGTACCGAATATTGCTGGTGATGTATTGGAAATTGCTACCTCAGGAGCTCCCTTAAAAACAGCTATAGTAAAGATAGAAGAATTATTAAAATCAGATACTGCTGCAGTAAAAGAAAGTCAGGAATTGCTTGTAGAGCTAGAAAGTTCTAAGAGGCAATGGGAGAAGGAAATGTATGAATTGGACATCAAAGCTTTTTCTCAGGAAGTTAATGATAGAAAACGAGCCACAGAGCAATACATTGAAACCAATCATGAAATAGCAGATAAGTTGGCATTAAGCATTATGAATAAGAATCTCATTTTTATTACTGCTTTAATTTTCTGTCAAATTATAATTACTGTACTCACGGTATTTTTCCTTTTAAAAATGGTCAACGAATTGCAAACAGCCGTTACCATAGGAACTAGTCTTGGTTCTGTAATTGGTACTGCAGTGGGAACAGTAGTAGGTTCTTTGCTTCAGGAGCGCAATTCTGTAGTAGGCTTTCATTTTGGTGCATCAGTAGAAAGAACACAATCATGAATAAAATAATAGTAGAAGACGGGCAGTGCCTGTTAGATATAGCAATACAAGAAACGGGGAGTATAGAAAGCTTTCTAGACATTGCTAAAGCAAATAATAGAGAGCCATCTTGGGAGTTGGAAGCAGGACAGGTACTCAAAATACCTCTTGTTTTAAAACCCAAAATTGGAGCCTATTATAAAGAAAATGAAATAAAAGTTGTGTCTGAAAGTAAGAACCCTATAGGTGGAATCAGCTACATGGCAATTGGATTAGATTTTAAAGTAAGTAAGCAATGGCAAGATCAACAAGTATTATAAAAAAAGAAATCACAGAGGCTATTATGCAACAGAATGTTTTAGTGGAAGCTATGAACTTGGATGTCTCAAAATCTTTTGAGGAGCAAACATCAAAAACAAACCTGATTGGATTGATGGCCTATGTTATGGCTGTAGCAATTTTTACCCTGGAGACTTTGTACGATCAGTTTAAATCAAATGTTGATACCAAGATACGAGAATTGAAACCTCATAGTTTAAAATGGTACAATAATAAGATTAAAGCATTTCAGTACGGACATGGCTTAGTAGCTGAATCGGATATTTATGAAAATGATGACAAGGACTCAAGAATCATTCGTTATTCAGCTGTAGATGAAATCAATGGTGAATTATTTGTTAAAGTTGCTAAAGATGATGGCAATTCAAACCCAAGCTCTTTGGATGATAGTGAATTAAATTCATTCAAAAACTACATGGCTCAGGTTAAAGATGCAGGAGTGATTCTGAAAATAAAATCAGAACCTGGCGATAGCCTAAGATTAAGTTTGAACATTCATTACGATCCTTTAATCCTAAATAGTGAAGGAATTAGGTTGGATGGACAAGACGAAGCTCCGGTTCAAAATACAATTAGAGATTTTATTAAAAATCTACCATTTAATGGGGTGTTTACAATTTCTCACTTGGTAGATACCTTACAGGTTACTGAAGGCGTAACAATTCCGGAAATTACAAGTTGTGAAACAAAGTCGGGAAATCATGATTATAAGCAAGTTGGAGCCTATTGTACACCTAATGCGGGATATCTTGAATTAACAGATGAGAATTTACAGATTAATTGGGTTGCTTATGTATGACATTAATTTTACCAAACTGATATCCTGGCTTATCCCTCCAGTTTTGAAATCGAATTTTCTTCCGCTACTCTTAAATGCTTTTATGACGCCTATAAAAAAGAATTACAGAGCATTTATTCAGTATAAAAACGAAAGTGAATACCGTCTTGTTAATAATTCGCAGGTTTGCTACCTTATAAAAATACTGAATGACAGGTTCGATTTAGAAAAAAGGCAAATAGTAGTTTCTGATAGTGTACGTCATGAACAATTGTACATATATATATCAGATGAAGGGGATCACAAAGCAGTTAGCCTGGGTGAAGAGTTTATCAGGTCTAAAACAGATTTTGCAGATACAGGAGTGGACTTTAGTGTGCTATTACCATCAAGTATGCAAATCAATCAAAATGAAATGTATGAGATGCAGTCTTTAATCAATAGCTATAAACTAGTGGGAAAGCGTTATAAAATAGTACATAATTAGAATAATATGAATAGAATTGAATTTAAAGAAGGAGGATTTCCTCTGCATACAGATACCTTGAAATATTTACAAGATGCTTATTCTGAAACTATAGAAGCATTAACAGCATTAGGTGGAGACAATTATATTTTAACCGGATGTGAAGTTACAGGATCTGCAGTTAGCAAGGGAGTAGTAGTAATAAACGAAGAATTATTGCCTTTTAAAGGAGGAACAAAACAAGCAAATGTGCTTGTTAGAGAAAACACAAATAAGGTAAGTTACGAAGATGGAGACGAAAAGGATGCTTATTTTACCAGATGGGCTGAGTTTGGAACAGGAACAAGTCAGATTGCATGGTCAAGTTTAAAAAATGTCAAAAATTTACAGGAAATTGATGCTGACTTTACAAGTAAATTGAACAATTTAATTGCAATTGTAGACACAAAATCAGTTAAAGGACATACACATTCTTGGTCACAAACCACTGGTAAACCAAGTACATTTCCTCCAAATACTCATAGTCATTCTTGGTCGCAAACCACTGGTAAACCCAGTACGTTTCCGCCAAGTTCACATGGTCATACATGGTCGAAAATAAGTGGAAAACCAAGCACCTTTCCTCCGAATTCGCATACACATAGTTCTGAAATTCCCAAAGGATTAATATGTATGTGGTCGGGATCGTCTACCCCAAGTGGTTGGGCTTTGTGTAATGGAAGCAATGGCACTCCTGATTTAAGAAATAGATTTATTGTTGGTTCGGGAGGTGAATATCCTACTAAAAATACAGGTGGGGCTAAATCTGTAACATTAACTGAGAATCAAATGCCTTCACATAGACATACTGCTAATTCGAATTCAACAGGTAGTCATAAACACTCAATATCGGGTGGATACCACACACACTCATATAATGATCTCTACTATGTTGAAAGTGGCTGGGATGATAAGAGATCTAACACGTCTTATGGAACGGAATCTATGACTACAGCACTTGGTTCTGGTGATTCCGACTACAATAATGGTACGGGTTATACAAAGAAAAAAAATACAGCTTACACAACACCTTCTTATACGATTGCTACCGCAGGTAATCATTCACATACCATTTCTATCAATTCACGAGGAGGATCCCAAAGTCACGAAAACCGTCCACCATATTATGCTTTAGCATTTATTATGAAACTATAAAATAGGGAAACATGTCAAAACAGTCAATAAATACGATAAAAAACTGGTTTAAAAACGGTAGTTTCCCAAACCAGTTTCATTTTTGGGATTGGATGGATAGTTTCTTTCATAAAGATGAACAGATACCTTCAGGTCAAATAGAAGATTTACAGAATTTGCTCGATGCTAAGGTGGATAAAAAGGATCTGCCAGATGGAGATGTTGCGATTTCAGATGTTTCAGGATTAAATACAGCCTTAGATACCAAGGTAGACAAAGAAGAAGGAAAAGCTCTGTCGAGCGAGGATTTCACAACAGCGCTGAAAGATAAACTTGAAGCAGTTGAGGAAAATGCCAACAACTATCAGCATCCGGTAACACATTCAGCAGATGTAATAGATGAAACTACAGAGAAATCATTTATATCAAGTGCTGAAAAGCAAAATTTAAGTGATCATTTAGCTGATACAGAGATTCACAAATCATCTGCACAAATCCGTTCTGAAATTGTTGATTCCGATCTGCCTGTTAGTATTGCTAGGCAAGAGGATGTTACCACAAGTGCAAATTCGGTAATTGATATCATTCGAGGCGGAGTTGATGAGGCATACAATACTCTAAAAAAAGTATACGATTGGATTTTTGTGCATGATGGAAACACCGATATTCATAAAACTTCAGAGCAAATTCGTTCTGAAATTGTTGAAATAGATATTCCTGTTAGTTTGGCAAGGGTGAGTCAACTGACCACAGAGAATATTGTTGGCTCGGTATGCGAAACTTTGGAAGAGGCACAAGATAAGGCCTATGATGGCTATGCCTGCTATGTAAAGGCTGATCAGAAATCCTACGTTTTCAAACTGGAAGAGGAAATCGTTTTAGATGAAGAAAACAATGAGGTTGTTGTTCAAAAGTTTATTCCTCACGAAACAGGTACTGTTGACCAAGATAGTATTGTATCATCTGGAGGTTTATATAATTGGAACAAAGAAATAAAAGGTAATGTAGCAATACCGCCGGCAGAAGGAGAAATGGTTGCATTAGATGCAAGTCTAGGATATGAAAATTTTGAGATAGCATTTATAAACAACTTTGAAATTAATTTAACCAATTTCGTAGTAGGAAATAAAGGTGTTATATATCTTAAGAATCAAGGTACTGAAGACAGGACTGTAAAGATGTATCAAGATGGTATTAATCCAAATGGGATAATGTTGTCTAGAGGAAATAGAGGAATGTCTAATACTAGTACATTTGATATTAAATTTACAAGTTCAGCAGTAATAACTAAACTTGTTTATTACTATAGTGGAGATGGTAAAATATATATAGATGTGGATGATGGTTATGGTCGCATAAAGACAGGATATCACTTGAACATTCCATCTGGAATATCCGATTATCTAATTAGACCTACCAGTGAGAATATTGACATTACAATCCAAAGCGGAAACACTACATTTAATAAAATTACATTTTTCTTTGGAAGTCAGGAAGATGGCAGAATAAGGATCGATAATCAGTCTGGTACAGACTTAAATATAGAAACTCCATATTTAAAATTTGCTGACAATAGAACGTACATAACTGTAAAAGGTAATTCGACAATATACTATCAATATGTAAGGAATTCTGCTTATGCATATGTCACAGGTATTTATGGTGCAAATGATGTTTCAGATTACACTTCAATACTGAATAATCATGAGAAGATATATGATTGGAACACTGAAGTGAATAGTGGATCTGTGGCTAGTGATAATGCAACTGTTACATTGCCAGCAACAAGTACTGGATCATTATTCAAAGTTATTTTAGGGTCAAACAATACAGTTAATTTTGGTGATATTAAAGAAGGAGCTAGTGGTGTTTTAATTGTTGAGAATACGGGCGTTTCAAAAACATTCAAAGTTGCTAAAACTAGCACTGGTACTATATCAGTATATAAAAATAGAATTTCCGATTTTACACCAAATGTAACTTTATCATCAGCAGGACTTCATTTTCTTCATTACTACTGCACAGAAGGAGGTAAAATGAATATATATTTTTCTGAAGTAGATGAAAGAAAAGATTATTATACTGCTAATTTGAGTTCTGATACAACACTATCTTATATAGATACTGCTAAGGCTAAGTTTGTTGAAGTTAAAATTAATGGAGCAACAATAACTTCACATAGATTAGCTCAGAGACCATCAGGAATAGAAACTACTGTAGAATTTTTTAATAATACTGCTGGAATAATTCCTGCAGCAACATTAACATCATTTAGTGGAACTTATAACGGAGTGACTGAGGTTCCATCATTAAAAGCTGGCGAGAGGTTTACAGTTAACTTAAAGCAGTTAAATAGTTCCGTAATGAGAACTACAATTGCACCAACATCTCAATATGAGCCACCAATGGTAGATACATCTACATATGATTGGAATGCAGAAAAATTAGGTGGATTATCAATGCCATTTAATAGCTCTGCTGATATCAATCTTAGTACTATTGGTAGAGGTAGAGTTTTAAAATTCAATACTGAAAATATACCAACATTTAATTTTCTAACATCAGGATTAGTAGATGGTGATAATGGAACCATGATAGTTTCTAATACATCTGGTTTAAATAATTTCTATCAATCTTATTTCAAATTAAATGGTGGAACTGATGTTGTCTTCAATAGCGGTACATATGATAATGGTGTATCTCAATATATAGCTGGTGGAATAGATAATATTATAGATTTTCATTATGCTGCAGGCAAAATGTATTTTAACTACAGGCAATATTCCCAAACTCAAAGTATATGGAAGACGAATAGTTCTACTACAATTTCAGCATCAACAACAGCAACAACACTTCTTTTATCTAATCATAAATATAGAAGATATAATATTAAAGCCACAGGGACTTTAACTGGAATGCTCAATATGAAAACATTTCAATATGCATATTTGAAAATACTTGCAGAAAGGGATGATGCTCAAAGTGTAACTGTTTCAATTCCCAATATAAATCTTCCTGGTGGAATAACTGAAATGGTTATTGATCATGGAAAATATGTAATGCTTTGCGTTTATTTAGATCAAACTGGGTATCAATTAATATCGTATGCAAATACATCTGCAGTAGTTGAAAAACCAGAATCTGCATTTCAAGTGGTAGACCAGAGAACTGGATATAAACTTTATCGGAATACAGAACTTACTGAATCATCAGATAGTATTGGTATTGGATATAATGCAATGTGTGGTAATGGTGGCGGAACATCTGGAAATCAATCTATTGGGATTGGGAATCAAGCTGGACAAAATGGTGGTGGTGCTGAAAATGTATTTATTGGAGGCGGTGCCGGATTTGGAAGAACATTACAAAGATCAGTTCAAATCGGAAGATGTTCTTCTCCTATAGGAGATGAGGTAGTATCTGTTGGATATAGAGCTGGTGCCTTTGCTGATTCAGCATGTGGTGCTTGGATTGGTAGTTGTGCAGGAGTATCTGCAAAATCTAATATGGGAGTAGGTATTGGACGTAATGCTGGTACTTACGGTTGTGGATATGCTAGTGTTAATATTGGAGCTGATGCTGGGAATAGAAGTTGTTCTACTGCAGGAATTGCAATAGGACAAAATTCATTAAGAAGTTCAACTGGATGTTATGCTATTGGAATCGGTAGTCATGCTGGATATAGTGGGACTGGAGAATATTCATTTCATGCTGGGTATCTTTCTGGATATGAGCACTGTGGTAATAATGCAATAGGAATTGGTCCTGAAGCTGGACGCAAAAATACGGCAGCCGACTCATTACACTTTAATGCATCATCAACCTGTATTAGTCCATTGTCAAATATAGCAGTTATTAATCCAAAATATTACGAAACAGATACTGACAGGCCAAGTGCATCATCATCAAATCAGATGGTTTATGGTAATAAGGATATGGTTGATCATAGATTTTTAGGATCACAAACAACTGTGTCTGATAATGATAATAAAATAACACTACAAGATGTATCTGGTAGTAATGACACTAACTTAATTAAATTCGTAGCTGGCGACAGTACAGTTCAGGGATACTTTGGTATGTTTGGAGCTAATGGTCTTGGGTATGCTGAAAGTGATGATGTGTTTAAGGAAATTCACCATTCAGGGAATAGTAATTTGTCTAATATCGATTGGGCTGCTAAAGATATAACTGCTGCTGGTACCGGTACTTTTGGAGGTACTGTAACAGCATCTAACTTTATTGGAAGTTCTGATAAGACACTGAAAGAGAATATTAGCTCTATTGACACTAATATTGATTCTGTACCATTAGTTAAATTCAACTTTAAAAATGATGAAACTAAACGTGAGCATCATGGTGTTATTGCTCAGGATTTACAAGTGATAGCTCCTGATATGGTTTATGAAAAAGAAGATGGAAAACTTGGTGTTGATTACACTGGTTTCTTGATTGCAAAAATTGATGCATTACAAAAAAGACTTGATAGACTGGAGGCGTTAGATGGCAGTACCAGATAACGAAACATTTTCAATGCAAGATGTGGCTAATGAGTTGAATGTGGCATTGAATTGGGATATGATAATTGCTAATGTAAATGTAAGTGGTTTCAACGCCACTTACAATCAAGATTCATATGCACCAGCCAATAGTCTATTAAGATTTAGAGGGTATATATCAAGCCAATCAATGTATATGGTTCAAGAGCCATCATCTCAATTCTATTTAATGTCATTGTGGATGGACACAAGCAGTACAGTTACTGTTAATTATGATGATGGATACATATATACTGGAACAACTAGTGCAAGTTCTGGTTTTGAAGTTATAGATCCACATCCATATGCGGTAAGTAAAATACATAATGTAAAGTTGTCAGCATCTGGAATTACATCATTTAATAGTGATGGCAATAATTATTCTGGCATTACAAGCATGAATGTTTCTGAATTGACAGAACTTACAAGTTTGTCTCTTAGCAAAAATAGTTTATCGGCTATGAATCTATCCAAGAACACGAAACTTACTTCTTTCGACGCAGCGTATAATGAGTTTGTATCGATGGATTTTTCTAATAATCCATTAATGACATATATCAATGTTAATTATTCAACTGCATTAACATCATTGAATATT
This sequence comes from Ancylomarina sp. DW003, assembly GCF_029029505.1. GTDB lineage: Bacteria > Bacteroidota > Bacteroidia > Bacteroidales > Marinifilaceae > Ancylomarina. The sequence goes on from NZ_JAKJSD010000023.1 coordinate 32,036, forward strand.
ACTGGATGTACTGAAGTTTCTAAATTAAGATTATGGAACTGTAATTTAAGTTCATTAAACCTATCGCAATTAGCTAAGCTTACGTATCTAGAAATAGCAGGGAACAATATAACAACGTTAGATATTACTAATAATCCATTATTGAATCATTTAAATGCAAGAAGCAATGGATTTACTGAGGCTACAATGAATTCAATAATGACAACCTTGGATGATAATGGTCTTAGTAATGGCGGAGTATGGTTCCTTAGTGGAAATGCAGCATTAACAGGTGCAGGACTTACATCAAAAGCTAATCTAATTGCTAAAGGATGGACGGTAATGTAATAGTATTAGTGTATAAAATATAGAATAATAAGCGTAAGGGACCGCAATGGTCCCATGCGTAATTTAAAATATAAGCAATGAGTAAAAATCTAATTATTCAAATTATTGGTGGTATCGGAAAAAATATTGCAGCCACAGCAGTTGTTGAGAATTACAAAAAACAATTTCCAGATAGCAGAGTAAGTATTGTAACGGCATGGGAAGATATCTGGATGAACAATAATAGCATTGATGATCTGTTAAATATTAATTCCTTGGAATATTTTTACGACAAGTGCATTAAAAATAAGGATGTCGATATTGTTATTAACGACCCTTATAATCATTCTGATTATATTAAAGGAACAAGGCATTTAATTGATGTGTGGTGCGAATTGTGTTCTTGTGAGTATGATGAAAATATTATGCCAAAGATTGTATTTAACAAGTCTGAAATTATGATATTTTCGAATAAAATACAATCCGACAAACCCATACTCTTCCTGCAAACCAATGGAGGAGCCGAAGGGCAAGGGTATTCATGGTCTAGAGACATTCCATCCAATGAGCTTGAATCGATTGTGAAAGCGTATACCAGTACACATAATATTATGCATATGAGAAGGCCCGATCAGCCCAAATATTTTGAGATGGACTATACCTTTTCTATACGCGAATGGTTGTGGATTTTAAACTTGTCTGATAAAAGAATTTTAATTGACAGCTTTGCACAACATGCCGCAGCTGCATTCAATTTAAAAAGTGATGTGTATTGGATTGGAGGTTGTCCTGATGTGGTGGGTTACGCAATTCATAATAATATTCTTCCTCAGAATAAGGATCTTCTTGAAAAACCAAACAAATACAGAGTCTCAAAGCTCTTTAATATTGTTGGTGACCCAAGGGAATGTCCTTTCCAGAATGAGACTATTTTTAGTCAAAGTTATTAAGACCGTTTAATCTATAAAGAGTTTCCCTTTTCAGGTCAAAACATTCTCTTTCTCATGAATCAATAGCCAAAACCTTATTGATTTATCTACTCAGGCACTTAGGTAATTTTTCTGTCTTCAGCTTCTAAATTTTCAGTTATATGAAAAATAGAAGTTCATATGACTTCATGGGATTTAAGTAAAAGGCAATACCATCTCATCTCATCTTGAACAACTGTTTACCAATAAAGATATCGGTTCTGATCATTAGAAACGAGTGTCCTTAGTTTATTGTGTCTATTATTTCAGACCGTCATTCATAATAAAACCATAAATAAATGTCAAAACAATCAAAAAATACAATAAAAAGCTGGTTTAAGAACGGCACTTTTCCCAACCAATTTCATTTTTGGGACTGGATGGATAGTTTCTTTCATAAAGATGAACAGATACCCTCAGGTCAAATAGAAAATTTACAGAATTTACTGGATTCTAAGGTAGACAAAAAAGATTTGCCAGATGGAGATGTTGCAATCACTGATGTTTCAGGGCTAAACGATGCTTTGGATATTAAGGTAGACAAGGAAGATGGGAAAGGCTTGTCAACAGAAGATTTTACCCCGGTATTAAAGGCTAAACTTGATGCAGTAGAAAAAGATGCCAATAATTACCAGCACCCATTGACTCACTCAGCTAGCATGATTGAGGAAACGGCTGATAAAGCTTTCACCTCAGATGCTGAAAAGCAAGCTAATGCCAATCATATTGACAATGTAGATATTCACAAAACATCGGAGGAAATCCGATCTGAAATAGTAGATGTGGATATTCCTGTGACTATTGCGCGACAAGACGATGTAGCAGCAAGTGCCGATGGTGTGTTATCGACTATTCGTGGCGGCGTAAGTGAAACGTACGATACCTTGAAAAAGGTTTACGATTGGATTTTTGTGCATGATGGAAATGCAGATATTCATAAAACATCAGAGCAAATCCGTTCCGAAATTGTCGATGAGGATATTCCTGTTAGCCTGGCGAGGATGAGTCAACTGACGACAGAGAATATTGTTGGTTCGGTATGCGAAACTTTGGAAGAGGCACAAGATATGGCTTATGATGGCTATACCTGCTATGTAAAGGCTGATCAGAAATCATACGTTTTCAGACTGGAAGAAGAAATCGCCTTAGATGAAGAAAATAATGAGGTTGTCAATCAAAAGTTTGTCCCCTACGAAAATGGTATAGGTCATGTATCTGCTACCGAATCTCAATCTTTCAGTACTGTAGAAAAGTTACAAGCTCGTACTAATATTGCTGCTATTGCTGCAACTGATATCTCTGCTTTACTTGACAAGCCGGATGGTGTTTCCATGACATTCGATAGTAACTTCCTGGGTAGAAAGTTACAAGCATCTAGTCTTATGGATCCTTTTAGAGGTTTATATAAATTACTAAATAGTCCTTCTATAATACGTGAAGATAAAGGAACTTATATAACTTACGCGCTATCTGAAGAACTCACATTACAGCATACACAAACTGGAGTTATTACAACTGTTCCTGGTACATTTGGTACTGCTTTGTTATATAATTCTGGTAGCACTATCGGAGAACGCCGTATGTACCTTATCTATTTTAACCCTGTTACTATGACAAGGGCTGAGGATCATGTGGAGGCTAGAGATTATATTTCTACTGACAGTACTAAAATGCCTGTTTATGCTCTGTACTATACTGTGACTGCTGCTGATTTACCTCCTGGAGATGTAACTGTTGTACCTTTATATAAGAACAATAACATGTTATATGGAATATCAACACCAGCTGAGCATAGTCATCAAGATTTGGTATATGGCGGCAGCACAAAGGCACATACTGTTTCAACCGGTGTAGATATTACAGGATTGCTTAAGACTGATACATTACAAGTAACAACGACTCCTGGTGCAGGAAAAGTATTAACATCAGATGCTGATGGAAATGCTACATGGCAAGCTGCTGCTGGCGGAGGTGGTGGAGCTATTACAACAGCTATAACATCAACGGAATTAGATGCCCTTATAACTGCAGGCACTCTGGTGCCGGGCAATTTCTATACTATTACAGATTATGCCCCAGTAGATATTTTGCAAGGTTTAAATGAATGGGGTGGTGAAATGAAAATTGGGGATACCGACCCTTTGACAGTGAGAGCAATGACCACGAAGACGCTTGATCAAAATGCAACTTCTGATTTATATCCGACTGATATAATTGTATACAGTCACAGTAAAAAGAAGGTACTTGAGCGTACTGATGTTGATAGAAATATCTATTGTACATTTGACTTTAGAAATATCAAGTTTAATAGACGTGTAGGTATTAAGTTCCCATCAATCACAGCTCAAACTGGTAGCATAGGTTGTTTAGCTCAAGATGCTTACGGTAATGTGTTTATGTCTACGTTAAAATCTAATCCTAACCTTACTGTACCTCATGCTACTTGGATACCAGTAGGTCATGTTTCACATTATGATGGTGCGAATTTTAATGCTTGTACTACCCTTGAAGATTATAAGTTATTTACTAATCCTGCTTTAAAACACGAGAATGTTAGAATCACTACTTATAATGGTGATAAAGTAACTACTAATCTGTACTTCGGTCAATCTCAGATGCAGAATGTAAATATAGATATAGGTCTGGTTGAGGGGGTTTGTATTAAACCGTATAATATTCCTAGTTCTAGTTCTGGTTCTGGTTCTGGTTCTGGTTCTGGTTCTGGTTCTGGTTCTGGTTCTGGTTCTGGTTCTGGTTCTGGTTCTGGTATCGCGGGCGTTAATATACGTGATACAACTATAAACATTTCAAGTGAATCTGTAGCGACTATATTATATGGTAATGATATATTGTATACAACAATCACTTATGCAACTTCGAGAATAGTAATGCATTCTATTGGAAATATAAACCATTCTGAGATATACTTTGGAAGTATATTTTTTAATAGTTTCACTGTTGATCATGTATGGAAAAGTCATATACGTCTAGAGGGCAAAGTTTCGATTAATACGGCAGGGAAGATTGCATACTCAACTATAAATGTTAACAATTTAGATTCATATTTTTCTGGGAGCAAAGATTTACGTTTTCGTGGCTATATTGAAGGTAGTACAGTGACATGTACTTCTCAGTGTTTGGAAGAGGTAAATGTACACTACAACATGGTTGAGTGTAATTTTAATCCTGTAGGATCACGTCTTTGGCCTTCGACGGCCACTGGAATACAGCATGGTGTCGAGATTTATGCTACTGCAGCAGGTAAGCATTTTACTCGCGGTTACGATGTTAATGGTAATACTGTAAACAAAACTTTACAGGCACCATGATAAGAACGATTATACTTGGTACAGGTAGATGTGGTACACTAACCATATCAAACATGTTGAATAACAACGGTGTATACTGTGCTCATGAATTTAGCAACCCTAGATTAACTTTTGATTTAGATGAACATCACTACAAAATACATTATCATTATTTAGCTACAGTTTACCAAGCGGAATCTTCTTTGCTTGGTATTAACTATGTGGATAGGCTTAAGGAGGATAATCCGGATCTTAAAGTCATTGTACTTCAGCGTGACAAGCAAGAGACGATTAACAGCTTTATAAATGTGCTGGGTATAAAATGCAGGACTACAAATGAAGATGATATCTTAAGATTTGTACGAGAAGGTAAGTACATAGTTACTTTTGACAAGACTGCTGCTACTTTACGAGAATCTATAGGTAATTACTATGATTGGTATTATACTAAGTGTGATACTATTCAAGGTGCATTACACATCAATTTACAAGATTTGAATTGTACTACTACACACGATAAGATCTATGATTTCATTGGCTTGCCGTGTGACGGTAGAAGTTACGACTTGATTCATAGTCACAGGTTTATAGCGTAATAGTTTGATGTGTAGGTCAATTTTACTATTATAAAAGAAGGAGGCTCATAGTCTCCTTCTTTACATATTTTAATACGAATTAAAAATGGCAGCAATAACAACAACTGGTGTATATTTATAGGTCAAAATATTCTCTTTCTCATGAATCAATAGCCAAAACCTTATTGATTTATCTACTCAGGCACTTGGGTAATTTTTCTGTCTTCAGCTTCTAAATTTTCAGTTATATGAAAGATAGAAGTTTATATGACTTCATGGGATTTAAGTAAAAGGCAATACCATCTCATCTCATCTTGAACAACTGTTTACCAATAAAGATATCGGTTCTGATCATTAGAAACGAGTGTCCTTAGTTTATTGTGTCTATTATTTCAGACCGTCATTCATAATAAAACCATAAATAAATGTCAAAACAATCAAAAAATACAATAAAAAGCTGGTTTAAGAACGGCACTTTTCCCAACCAATTTCATTTTTGGGACTGGATGGATAGTTTCTTTCATAAAGATGAACAGATACCCTCAGGTCAAATAGAAAATTTACAGAATTTACTGGATTCTAAGGTAGACAAAAAAGATTTGCCAGATGGAGATGTTGCAATCACTGATGTTTCAGGGCTAAACGATGCTTTGGATATTAAGGTAGACAAGGAAGATGGGAAAGGCTTGTCAACAGAAGATTTTACCCCGGTATTAAAGGCTAAACTTGATGCAGTAGAAAAAGATGCCAATAATTACCAGCACCCATTGACTCACTCAGCTAGCATGATTGAGGAAACGGCTGATAAAGCTTTCACCTCAGATGCTGAAAAGCAAGCTAATGCCAATCATATTGACAATGTAGATATTCACAAAACATCGGAGGAAATCCGATCTGAAATAGTAGATGTGGATATTCCTGTGACTATTGCGCGACAAGACGATGTAGCAGCAAGTGCCGATGGTGTGTTATCGACTATTCGTGGCGGTGTAAGTGAAACGTACGATACCTTGAAAAAGGTTTACGATTGGATTTTTGTGCATGATGGAAATACAGATATTCATAAAACATCAGAGCAAATCCGTTCCGAAATTGTCGATGAGGATATTCCTGTTAGCCTGGCGAGGGTGAGTCAACTGACGACAGAGAATATTGTTGGTTCGGTATGCGAAACCTTAGAAGAAGCACAAGACAAGGCTTATGATGGGTATACTTGTTACGTAAAGACTGATCAGAAATCCTACGTCTTTAAACTAGAAGAGGAAATTGTTTTAGATGAAGAAAATAATGAGGTCGTTAATCAAAAATTTATTCCTCACGAAATAGATACTGCTAATCAGGATTGTGTTGCATCACTTGGAGGCTTATATGATTGGAATGCAGAGGTTAATGGTGGATCAGCAATGAATACTTTTGGGACAGTTGATGCTTCTTTAATGAAGGGTAAGATAACAAGAATAGCAATTAATAGTTATTCTCAAATGAATTTCACAAATGCAACTGCTGGTGATACTGGAACCATAGTCGTAACAAGCACATCATCATTTTCACAATTCTTATATTTCACTTTAGAAACAGATCACAATGCAGTACATGTGAATACTGGTGTTGAGGTTTCAAAGACAACTGGTAGTAAAAGAGTGTATATTCCAGCATATGGTTTAGTGACAATTGAATGGATTTATGATGGAAGTAAATTACGTATAATATCTAGAGGTCTTGATTCCAGTGGATATATCGGGGATTCAGAAATAATAGAGCATAATATTTCAGGAGTTAAGACCCTGGACCTTAGGAATGGTTTATCTTATTATTTAATGTGTAAGCACTCTAGTAATGTTGCAGAATTTAACCCTTTTTATTATTCCGATAATGTTATATATACTCTTAGAGTAATAAATCAAAGTCCAGATAATTCTAAAATGAAGATCATTTTAAACAAAGCGACATTCTCTGGTGGAGAAGATCATTTTTATCTTGATTATGGATCTAGAGCAGCGATTCAATTCTTTATGGGTGGAGGTAGTGCATGGATTACTGGATTTTCAAATACTTCGGCTGTGGAACCAGGAGGTGCTCTTTCAGCAAGTTCAACATATTTACCTCCTGAAATATCGCTCACTACTGACACTCCATTAATATCTAAAACTCCTCAGACTGTAACATTGAGCATAAATGCATGGGGTAACTTAAAGACATTATCTAAAGTTGAGGTACTTGATCCTGATTCTGGAGCAATTTATACAAATGAATCTATTACGAATAATCATTTAACTGCAACAGCATCTGTCACTGGACTAGAAGCTTTTGATGGAGCAAGAACATATACGCTTAAAGTTACATATAGTGATGATAGTTTTGAAACCAAAACTCTTGATTTAGAATCGGTAAATAATTTTTATGCTGGAGGTCTTGTTGTTAGTTCATCTACATTTTGGACTTATCCAAATTACCATGGCGTTACATATTTAGTTCCATTAGCGACTAAAGAATACTCATTCACATCTACTTATCTTGATGTATGGGGAAATGCATCTATGCAAATATGTATGCCAGCGACTAGAGAAATAGATTATATAATCATGGATGGAGTAAGGACTAAACATACTGTGAATGACGTAACGTCTACTAGTACTACTTATCCTGGAATGATGTGGAATAAACTTGATCGTAATCTTGAGAATGAAGACAATCCGGGAGTGACTGTGAACTATAAACTTTATGATACACACGGAGCAGGGTTCTACATAGGCAGAAATCAGCATGCATCTGTTGATATAACAATAAAATTTAAATAATGAGTTTAAAACATACGCAAATGGGTTATACGGATATTCCGGTAATCCCAGACGGAGCTACACCAGTTGACCCAAGATTGATTGTGTCGTCAAAAAGCGACTTAACAACACTTTATAATGATTCGCCATTCAAGGCTTATCCAGGCATGGAGGTTATGCTTGTAGATTACAATGGAAAAGTAAAGTATAGATTCATAGGAGACTCCTATACAGACTCAATTGATTTAGCTAATTGGGAGAAGGTAGATTTAGACACTGCGTTTACTACAGAAGATGGAGGAAAGACCAAGTATCCATTGTTTTACGAAGGAGATGATACAAGAGACAATTCGTTAGTTACGCATGGGCAATTAAGAGGTGATGTTAAGTATGACTATACATCATATTATGATGTTAAAGTGGAATTTGATGATCCTGATTTTGTTGTAGACGGGTATAATGCTAATAAGTATTTAGCAGCATTTTACTCCAATACTGGAGGTAAGATCTATGTTCATAATTTAGTTACTAATAAGAAATATAAATACACAAAGTCATTAGGAAGTTCTGATGTTAGGATTGCAATATGCAATGATTCAATAATGATGTGCAGATACAATGCATCTAAATATACTGACTTTCCATATATCACAAATGGAGGAGCTACATATGGTGAATATTCAGTATCTAGTACTGTTGGATATTTAAGAGATCTATATTCTACTAATAATGGATTCTATCAATTAGGGGTTGATGGCTGGATGTTTGTATCTGAAGGTAGAAAAATTTCAGCAGCAGTAAGTCTAAAGAATGAAACATATGATAAGTATGTTTCAGCGGGAGCTTATTTGATGGGTATAAATACTATAGACAGAACATACAAGTTGTGGAGAGCAAATGTAAGAACTTCTGGTCAAGTTCAACTAATAAGAACGTCATCATTAAATTCAGCATCATTAGTTGCAAATATAGATGACTTTGTGATTCATGGAACTGAAGAGTCATTTGCTATGATATGGCTTAGGGATACATATAAAACTGATAATAAGTTTTATTATTTGACTTTTTATAACTGGAGAAAAGATAATTCAGATGTATGGGTTAAAAGTGGATCTACTAATTCTTATGGTTATTTTGCTGGATTCGATACGAAGCCAAGTTATAAAGTTCATTACATGACTGATAGTTCAATATATCTAATGGATGAAAATACTGGTTGGATCTGGAATACGAGTATAACTAGTCCAAGATTCTCAAATATGTCCGATATAACTACTGCAATTAGTCACTCTGGATGGGATAGGACGAGGAATCATTATAATGTTCAGATGATGAGACATAGGCTTCATGATTCTAAGTTTGGATTCCTGAATATGGAAGGCGGGCCAACAAGCACTGACTTTACAGGATTTAAATTCCCAACAAATGAAACAGTATTGGGAACTAGAATAATTGACTCTAATGAATGGGATGGTGGAATTGAAGCTATTTATGGTGACGATCAAGTCCAATTAGTAAGAGGAAAACAAGGTGCAAATCTAGTATTAAAATTATATAGGTGGAATAATACAGAAGAGGTTATACATAGTGAAGTGTATAATACTGACTTGAAAGTAATGTTTCCCGGATATTCAACTATAGTATGGTACAACAGTACTGGAGCATCGTATAGAGATACTAGCCCCAATAGTTCAGTAACAACAATTAGCGTTGCTAATATGGTTGATTTGCAATTCGGTGGTAGAGGTATAGAGCATGCGATTGCATATAAACAAGGGAATAGTGTTTACTTATCATTAGATAAAGGGATTACATTTAATTGCATTTATACATCAGCATCAACATTATACAAATTTACGCTTGGCGAGGCTGGAAATATGATGTTTCTGAGAGAGTCATCAATAACTGCTGGTAAAATGACCGTTGAGTATTATAAGCCACAAACATCAGCATTGATAACAAAGGAGACTATGCTATCAACTGAATATGGCGGTGGAGCACTTGACTATTCAAATTCTATTACATTCAGGCCATCATTCGCTCAAGTATCAACATTCTACACTGTTATTGATGCGATGGGAAGATTGCAAGTATATTACACTCATCCAAATTCAGTCAACATTAGAGGCATGAATAGTGTTAGTAATTTGAATGTAATATATAGAAAGGGAGAAAACTTTAAGGTTTTTAATGCTGGAGATATGACAGCATTGAATAGAGATGATTATGGAAATAGCCTTACATCAACCACGTTGCCAAGTAAATTTAGAACAGATATTACTGGTTTTGCTGACGGTCAATTTGTCATTGTTAATGACAATGGATTCCACACAGTGAGAACAATTGATGAATATGGTAATGATAATGGATATTTAAGAAAAATAGTAGATGTACCAGTAATTAAAACAACGTTAACTCCAAGAATCGATACAGATGCTAATACATCATATATTATTGATAACTCAGGAGATATAGTTTTGACTTATAGTGGGACTACAATAGGATCAACATCTTATGTAAGAATTAATACTCCAAGAACAATAACGATGAATGGAACTATTATTTCTGGAACTGTAAATAATAATGGGATCAATATAATACAAACAACATGTGTAAATGACTTGGGAGATGATACGAGTTACGAACATGTAATTATAAGCCCAGCTTCAGGCGGTAGCGGAGGTGGAGCCTTTGATACAATTGTACCATTGGCAAGCAATTCTGCACAGAAAACATTAAGGAATACGGAATCTGATTTATCAACTGACAGTATCGGTATTGGCCACAATGCATTATTAAATAATGATGGTTATGCTTCTATTGCTTTTGGAGAAAGAGCTGGAGAAGGTAATAAAGGATTCGGTGGATTATTTACTGGATTTTATGCTGGACTAAATAATACTGGATGTGGAGTAATTGGTATTGGATCTGAAGCATCAGCTTATGGATCTGGAAATGCCAGCGTTGCAGTAGGTGATGGATCTGGCGTATGTAATACTGGAACATGCGTAGTGTCAATCGGTAAGCGAGCTGGATACCATAATACTGGAAACGATTCTGTATTTATAGGAGAATGTGCTGGAGCTGACAATATATGCAATAGAAATACATTCCTTGGTTCATGCGCTGGAAAAACTTTTACAAACTGCGGAGCAACTGCAGTAGGATACTGTGCTGCTAACGGCGGAGGAGGTCAACTTAGTGTTGCTCTTGGTATTTGTGCAGGATTAGGTAATACATGTTCTAGAAATATCATGGTGGGTGCAAATTCTGGTATTGGCCAGACTGGATATGGCTCAATTATGATCGGGTATTATGCTGGAAATTGTGCTACCAATTCTACACACACTGTTAATATAGGAGAAAAAGCTGGATGCTCATCAACATCTAGTTCATCAGCAGTTAATATCGGGACTAATGCTGGTGCATTTGCAAAAAATAGTAGTGGAGCAGTAAACATAGGAAGTGGGGCTGGATGTTGTGCTGGATGTGCACATGTGGGTGTAAATATAGGACAATCTGCGGGAAAGGATTCAACAGGTACAAGAGGAAGTGTAAATATAGGGTGGGAAGCTGGATGCAGCTCAGGAGAATCAGGAGGATATGCTACCGTATTTATTGGACAAAAAGCAGGGTGTTGTAGTGTAAGCAATGGTACGATTGCAATTGGTTCTAATGCTGGAGTGTTATCAGAATGCGGATCACATGTTATAATTGGAGGTGGGGCTGGACAAAAAATGCGTGGTGGATATGGCAATATAGCACTTGGGTCTGCTTCAGGAACGTATCTACAAGGCTGTTACAATTTTGGTGCAGGAGGAAATACTTTAAATAAAGCTATTGGTAGTAATAATTTTGTTGGTGGATTCTGTGCTGGACATTATTTAGAGGCCGATAATGTTATAGCTATTGGTGATCATGCTGGTCGTAAGGCAACATCAAATGGTTCAATACTTTTCAATTCAACATCAAGAGTTGCAAATAAAGTAATTTTACCTAAACCGGGAGTTGCTGGAGCAGGATTGAGTTTTACTGTTGGTGATCATGGATTATTGGCAGGAACAAGCTCGGCGAAAGTTATAGGTGCTGGATTCGGTTTGATAAACTCTCAAAATGTTACAGTTACCGTAGTTGATGACAATACATTTACTATCGCAGAAAATTTAACAACAACTGGTGAAGCCGGAGATGTTAAGCTCCAAATTGGAACGCCATTGAGTAATGTTGCAATTATTAATCCTAAGGCATACGAAACTATTGATGATGTGAACATACCTGTACCAACAGCAAGTAATCAAATGCATTATGGTAACAAGGAGATGTCTAAACATATATTTTATGGTGATGTAGAGTGTACTGGCGAATTTGTGGGAGCAGGAGGAGGATCTACTCCTTCATTACAAGATGTAACTGATGCGGGAAATTCAACTACCAATAATATTGTTACGACAGGAACAGCAACGGCATCAAACTTTATCTTATCTTCTGATGAACGATTAAAAACCTTTAAGAATGAACCTATTGTAGATGTAAGTTCTATAGACATTAGAAAGTTTAGTTATAATGATGATGAAACGAATCGTGATCGTTATGGTGTATCTGCTCAGGAATTACAAAAAGTAGCACCTGAGATGGTTTATGAAGATGATGAAGGTATGTTAAGTGTTGGTTATACTGATTTCTTACTTGCTAGAATCGCTAAACTTGAAAAATTAGTTTATAAATTAATGGAGGATAAATAATGAGCGTACCAAATACGACAACATTTAGTTTAACTGATGTAGTAGCAGAACTTGGAGGGGGAGAAGCCTCTCTCCAAGCTTGTTTTGATAATGCAATAAATTCAAGTTTTGATACAACATATAGAGGAAATAAAAATGAGCTACTTAATTTTAGAAATTATAATACTCATACTTTACCAATAGCTGTGCCAACTGGTGGAGTATCATCTACTCCTATCAGAGATCATAATTGGGTGCTACTACATACACCTTTTACACTTAATACTCCAGCAAGAACATCATTTTTGCTATACTATAAATATCATAATCTTAGAGATACTAATTATACGTCAACTCAACCTATGTATGTAGATATAACAGCTGGAATGACAACATTTACTATTAGTGCTTATGTCAAAGATGTTGGAGGAATAGATGTGCCAGACTATGCATATAGCGGAGAAATACTGTGGTGGAATAGAGATACTCATGGTAATATTCAAACTTACCCGTCAGATTTTGAGGTAGATTTAACAGCTAGATACGCATTTAATATACCAGCATTATAGTTAACTTCTTTTTAGCTAACACTTAATAGTGTTGCGTCAGCAGGGCTGTTCTTTTAATTAAGAACAGCCTTTTGCTTTTCAAATTACTGTCAGTTAAAATTGTTCTTTCCAACAATAATGTTTTTCCCATTGAGCTAATGTTCGGGGGTCATCTTTAAATAGCCCAAACATGCTCGACCCACTACCTGACATAGCGGCGTAAATAGCGCCTTCTTCATGAAGTTCTTCTTTAATTTCAGCTAATAGAGGGTGTTTGGGGAAGATGCTAGCTTCAAAATCATTTTTAATTGATTCTTTCCAAGTTTCAATAGGTTGCTTGATAAGTTCTTTTAATGAAACCACAGGTTTTTGAGGCTTAATATTGGAATAAGCCTCAGGTGTACTAATGTGAATATCTGGTTTGATTAAAAGAAAGTGGTAACCTGATAAATCGAGCTGGATAGGGCTCAAATTTTCACCTTTCTGATTGGCAAATGCAGGATTGTTGGCTATGAAAAAAGCACAGTCGCTACCCAGTTGGCTAACTTCATTTTCCATCTCTTCAATAGTCATTCCAAGATTAAACTTCTTATTTAAAAGCTTAATCATGTAAGCTGCATTGGCAGATCCACCGCCAAGTCCGGCTCCGAAAGGAATGTTTTTGTGTAGATGAATATCCTGTGCAGGGAAATTATATTTGGCTCTAATTAACTCGTAGGCTTTTACAACGATATTATCTTTCGCGTCTATATTTATAGGGATTCCCGAAGCAGAGAATGTATATGGCGTATCTTCTTTGGAGTCGGCTATTTCTATTGCATCTCTCATGCCAATTGGGAAAAAAATAGTTTCGATATTATGAAAGCCATCATTTCTTTTTTCAACAATATTTAAACCGATATTAATTTTTGCATTCGAGTAAGTAAGCACAAGCCAGAAATTTTTATTAATAAAATTGAATAACAAAAATACAGCTTTTATAGAAATTGAGAATTCAAAGGCTAGATTTTTATTTTCTATAAGTATCTTTGTTCCCTCAAAGGTGAATCGTTTTATTTATTCGAATTTGGATATGAAGCAATATTTATTTTTGTAAGTTTATATAGGTAACTATTTTATCTGAATTCGTTGAATCTCCTTTAGGAACAAGTATGGCAGAATCTAAGAAATATCCTCCAAAATCAAAAAAGAATCAGTTGTCGGAACATGGACAAGTACCACCTCAGGCAGTAGAGCTGGAAGAGGCAGTTTTGGGTGCTATCATGTTGGAGAAAGATGCTATTATTTCTGTTGGTGATTTGTTGAAAGCCGATAGTTTTTATAAACCTGCCCATCAGAAAATATATAAGGCTATTATGAGCCTTTCTTCTAAGGAAGAACCGATTGATATTCTTACAGTTACCGAAGAGTTGAAGCGTCAGGATGATCTGGAGAGTTGCGGTGGTCCTTTTTACGTTTCACAATTAACATCCAGAGTCGCAAATGCAGCGCATATTGAGCATCATGCTCGTATTATTGCACAAAAATACATTCAGCGCGAATTAATCCGTGTTTCATCTGAAATTCAAAGCTCTGCATTCGATGAAAGTATCGATGTTGCCGATTTGCTTGATCAGGCACAGCAGGATGTTTTTGATATTGCAGAAGGGAATATTAAAAAAGAATCTGCACATATTCGTCCACTTGCCGACGAAGTAATCGACCAGATTATTGCAGCTAGTAAGCGTGAAGATGGATTGTCGGGTGTGCCATCAGGTTTTACAGCATTGGATCGTATTACATCAGGTTGGCAAAAATCTGACCTTGTTATTATTGCTGCCCGACCATCTATGGGTAAGACAGCTTTTGTGCTGTCTATGACCAGGAATATGGCCGTTGAGCATAAAGCCCCAATTGCAATCTTCTCTCTTGAGATGGGAGGTGACCAGTTGGTTAAGCGTATGATTTCTTCTGAAACCGAATTGGGATCGGAAAAACTTCGTAATGGTCGATTGGCTGATCATGAATGGGAGCAATTGCACTCAAAGATTAAAGGCTTGATTGATGCTCCTATTTATGTAGATGATACGCCTGGTTTGTCGATATACGAATTGCGTTCGAAATGCAGAAGACTGAAAGCGAAGCACGATATTGGTTGTGTGATTATCGACTACTTGCAGCTGATGACAGCAGGTTCTGATATGAGAGGTAATCGTGAGCAGGAGGTATCTTTAATTTCTCGTCAGCTTAAAATTATTGCCAAGGAGCTGAATATTCCGGTTATTGCGCTGTCGCAGCTGAATCGTGGTGTTGAGCAGCGTACAGGTGATGCTAAAAAACCAATGTTGTCTGACCTTCGTGAATCTGGAGCGATTGAGCAGGATGCCGATATGGTATTGTTTATTCACCGTCCCGAGCGTTATGGAATTACTGAGGATGCAGAAGGAAATTCATTGATTGGTATTGCCGATATTATTATTGCAAAGCATCGTAATGGTGCCGTAGGAGAAATTCAGTTGCGTTTCCGTAATCAATTAGCTCGATTTATGGATTTAGAGGGAGAAAGTCCTGCTGATTTTGGTGGAAATGATGTTGTAGCTCAAACATTCGGATCAAGTATGAATGAAGAACCTGCCGGATATGATGACCCTAATGCAGGATTGCATGGAGGTGCAGATTTTGATGATGCACCACCTTTTTAAATGCTTAGATTCTAAGAAGGCTTATTGAAAATAAAATCAATCTTAATGTTTTGTGTTTATGAGTTTTATCAAAAGAATGATTTGTTTCTTGTTGCTGCTTTGGACAATGCCTGTTTTTTCGGCTAGTCTTCTTATTCCTATGGACGATATACAAAAGAATCACCTCAAGTCCTATGGTATTGCTTTTTGGGTTTTACAACACAATCAAGATATTCATTGGCTTTTGAATTATCGAGGAGGTAGTTTTCTCTTACCTTTTAACCCGGAAATAAAATCGGAGTGCCAAATACGTGGAGTCAGTTTTGAGATACTAAGTGATGCACAAACATCACAGATTTTAGGTGAGATAGCGAGTCCTGAAGTGAATATGGATGCTGTAAAACTGCAGAAACCACCTAAAATGGCTGTTTACTCTCCCAAAGGCAAAAAGCCCTGGGATGACGCGGTTACTCTTGCTCTAAGCTATGCCGAAATTCCTTACGACCTTATTTATGACGATGAAGTGATGAAAGGAGAATTGTCGAAATATGATTGGTTGCACCTGCATCATGAAGATTTTACGGGACAACATGGTAAGTTTTATGCCGGTTATAAAAATTTAAAATGGTATAAAGATGAAGTTCGTGATAATCTGGCAAGAGCTAATCAATATGGCTTTTCAAAAGTTTCAGAACTTAAATTAGCTGTTAACCTTAAAATAAAAGCTTTTGTAGAGGCAGGTGGATTTTTGTTTGCCATGTGTTCGGCTACTGATACGTTCGATATTGCTCTTTCTGCCGAACATACCGATATCTGTTCACATCAGTTCGATGGAGATCCTATGGATGAAGATGCTCAGGAGAAGCTCGATTTTAAAAATACTTTTGCTTTTGAAAACTTCACATTGGAAAAAAATCCACTGGTTTATGAGTTCTCAGATATTGATGTGACTCAAACCAGAAAGGTGAAGAAAGATGAAGATTATTTTACTTTATTCGATTTTTCAGCAAAATGGGACCCTGTTCCAAGCATGTTATGTCAGAATCACAATAACCTAATTAAAGGTTTTATGGGACAAACAACAGCTTTCAATATTAATTTAATTAAACCTAATGTTCTTATAATGGGGGAGAATAAACAGGCTGAAGAAGCTCGGTACATACATGGTACCTTTGGTAAGGGTACCTGGAGCTTTTTTGGAGGGCACGATCCTGAAGATTATCAACATTTGGTTGGTGATCCCCCTACTGACTTAAATCTTAAGAAAAATTCTTCGGGCTACCGTCTAATTTTGAATAATGTACTATTTCCTGCGGCTAAAAAGAAAAAGCGTAAGACCTGATGAGATGATTGTTCATCTGTGAAATGAATTCTTGTAAAATTTGTATGAAAAAACAAAAGGCTAAGCCCCCTAAGCCTAGCCTTTTTACACCTGTGTGATTCCCAAAATAGACTCAATATATTATTAACCATTTGCAAATTTATCGACCTTAGTTACTTAACTATCCTTTAGAATTGTTTATGAAACTTTTGGTATCACATGGCGTTTGAATTTGGTTTGCGACCAAATTCGATCTTTACCATTACAAATCTAAGGCTTGTTTGTAAAATGATGTTATATATTGTGTTAATAAATATTAACAGACCTGCAAACGTTATAAATTTAGGCTTAAGTGTTGTTTTATGGTGATGAATGAACGGATTTTTATTGTGTAAAATTTTAGCTGTTAATTTTTCATCGAATCAATTTTGAATTTAAGAATTGGAATGAAAGATGAGCTTATTTCCTATTGGTAATATTTCCAGAGGTTATGTGTTTAACGGATAGTACTTTATTATAATGAATTTGTTTTTCAGGTAAAAAATTATGTTTTCATTTTGAGTTATTTATAATCAAACTTATTACTTTTGGGGCCTTTTGTCAATCCTAATGATTCTTTTGAAAACAGTGTGCTCCATGAATAATTTATATCTAAAATTTATATTATTATTTCTTTTTTGTTGTTTGTCAAAAAGTAGTGTCTATGCACAACAG
The DNA here is from genome assembly GCF_029029505.1 of Ancylomarina sp. DW003. Taxonomy (GTDB): domain Bacteria; phylum Bacteroidota; class Bacteroidia; order Bacteroidales; family Marinifilaceae; genus Ancylomarina. The sequence continues at coordinate 49,934 of NZ_JAKJSD010000023.1, forward strand.
TTCCCGGAAATATCTATAAATATTGATAAGTCAGAAATATTAAAAAATGGAGGTGAAGCAACTGTAACTATTACTTTAAGTAAAAGGAGTGCAAAAGGCAAATTAGCTTCTTTCTCTTTAAGTTATGAAACTAATGGAACAGGATCGATGAACTACGATTATAATATAGATCCTGTAATGTATTACTTTCAGTTTACAAAGAAGCAAAAGAGTATATCATTTAAGGTAAAAGGGATATATCAAAGATGGGGATCTTCAGATGTTGACTTACGTATTTCGATATACGGTTTGAATAATTGTAATATAAATGGACTACGATATATTGATGTAAATATCAGTAATGTGTTGAATAACGAATATTGTACATCTTATGGATATAATTACCCTATGGGAATTACAAATGTTCAATTTAATACAATAAGTAAAAGTAGCTCAGCTAATCCACCTTATACAGATAATTTATCAACTTCTACTGATGTAGCAATAGGTTCAAGATATGACTTATCAGTTAGAGTAAATACCGCATCTAATTATAGGGTTCGTGTACGAGCATGGATTGATTGGAATCAAAATAATCGGTTTGAGGACTCGGAACAATTTGATCTTGGTGTTGTTAGGAATAAGACTGATGGTCTAACTACTAATTCCCCATTAGGAATACAAATTCCTATCGGGGCAAAAATTGGTAATACAAGAATGCGTGTTTCTGCAAAATATAATGATTACGCATCTCCTTGTGATACTGATTTCTATGGAGAGGTTGAAGACTATACTCTAAATGTATTACCAAAATTACCATTGGTTAGTTTAGAGACAGATAAATCTTCGATTGATGAAGATGGCGGAGCAGTTAAAGTAAGGGCATCTTTAAATGAGGTACATACTCAGGATATTATAGTGAACTTAAACTTTTCAGGTTCTGCATCGTCTGCAAATTATTCTTGTGTGAATCAAATTGTAATTCCAGCAGGTTCTACTTTCAGAGATATTATTCTTACAGCTGTAGATAATACAGTTAGCGATGGTAATAGGGATGTGAATATTGAAATTAATTCTATCGTAAATGCGAATGAAAATGGAGTTCAACAAAAAAAAATAACAATTGTTGATGACGATATTCCACCAAATTTGTCAATCGCCGATATAAGTGTTAACGAAGGGGATGGAGCGGCTGTTTTTAGAGCTACCTTAAGTTCGGTCAGTCTCAATAATATCAGTTTTAGATGGAGTACTGCAGATTGGACAGCTAGACAACCAGGTGATTATTCAAGAAAAACATGGACAAATGCAACTATACCTGCCGGCGAATTATATGTTGATTTGCCAGTGACTATTATTGATGATGCATCGCATGAAACAGATGAAAAGTTCACTTGTTATTTCAGAGATGTCAATAATGCAATTCTGTTGAATAATAGTGCTATTTGTATGATTATTGATAATGAAAATAGCTCCTCAATTGAAGTTGATCAGAAGTTACCTGAAAAAGATTTTATACCGGAAAAATTAGTAACTGATGTTTTGGTAACAGGCTGTTTGGAAGCAAGTGATATAAGATTTACAGGTGATGTAAATTTTGGGGTAGGATTCTTCGAATCCGGAGATTCTGAATTTCCTTTAAGTTCAGGACTAATTTTATCTAATGGGAGAGTTAAGAATGCAGAGGGGCCTAATAATGGGGGAGCTAAAAGTGATGATAACTCGGGTTATGACTTTGATCGTAATAATAGAGATTCGGACTTGATGACCTTGGCAGGGACGGTATGGAATCGTTGGGATCGAAGATGGGAAAAAACTTATCATGATGTTCAAATTCTTGAGTTTGATTTTGTGCCCGCAGGCGATAAACTAGAATTTCGTTACATTTTTGCCTCAGAAGAATATCCTGATTACGCGTGTTCTAAATACAATGATGGTTTTGCATTTATTATCAGTGGAGAAGGTATTACAAATGATCCGGGATTATCAGGTAAGAATATTGCTTTGATTCCGAATTCGACTGATTGGGTGACCATTAACAACGTAAATGGTAGTAGTGATGACGGAAGTGGAACAGTTTGTGGAAGTTCAGCTAATTATGTAGATGAATCTAATGGGTATTCTACATCTTTTAATGGTAGAACTGAAGTTCTCACGGCTATTGCAAATGTAGAACCTTGTAAAACGTATAATATTAAGCTTATTGTGTATGATAACTCAGATAAACAAATAAATTCCGCTGTTTTTCTAGAAGCCAATAGCTTCAAATCTAATGAAATTCAAGTTGATAATATGATTGGTGCGATCACTGATAGTCAAGATGTAATGTTTGAAGGTTGTGATGGTAGTTATATGCGATTTATCAGGAATCAGAGTTATGATATAAATAAGAAGATTAGCTTTAAAATGAATATAGCTGGAACGGCTAATAATGAAGTTGGACAACCGCAAGATTACGTTTATACTAATGCTAGTGGAGATTTAATAAACGGAGGTGTATTTCCTACTACAATTGTAATTCCATCGGGAGAATCTTATGTAGATTATCATTATAAGGCTGTAGATGATGGAGTAATAGAAGGAGATGAAACCATTATTTTTAGGATAGATAAATGCCCATGTAGTGGGAGTGAATATTATGAGAAAACAGTAACAATTATCGATGCTCCTCAAATTGATGCTGTAGCTTCAGCAGCCATCCAATGTGTTGGTGGGGCAAATCCTGTTGCTACTATAACAGTTAAATTAACAGACGGTATCGATTCAAATAACTACTTGTACAGTTTTGATGGAGGAACTACTTTTGATACCGATAATGTTAAAACTATTGCGAGTAGTTTGCCAGATGGGAGTGATTTGGTTGGGAAAACAATTTCAATTGTGGTGAAGGATTTATTTTCATGTAGTAATAATACTTTAACACGTACAACTAAAATTCCTTCTATATCACCGGTGTTAGCTAATGCCGGAGGACCAAGGAAGATGTGCGAAGGTAGTGGAGTGCAAATAATGGGGGAACCTGCTCCATATTGTGAATGGACTTGTAGTACACCTGATATTATTAATTATTTGAGTGATGTGAATGTTTCTAACCCTAGGATCGCAGATGACATTCCTGTGGGTGTGTATGAGTTTACATTAAGAGTACAGGATAAGGCAGGGTTTAACCCGACTTGTTTTGAGGAGGATAAAATGATTCTAACTGTTTTGGAATCTCCTGTTATAGAGTCTGTTGTTGCAGATGATTATGAACTGTGTTCAGAAGAGAATGTTATGCTGCATGCGACAGTTACGAATTTGCCTGTTACCTACTCTTGGAACCCTTCAGATGGATTAAGCGATGCAAGAATTTCTAATCCTGTATTTTCAGCTAAAGTTTTAAGTGAAGAATCGAGAAGTTTTACCTTAACAGTTGAATCTGGCAATAAGTGTACTGCTGTGGCTAATTTAGTTCAAGCGATAAGTGTTTATCCACTTCCTACAGTAATGCTAGATGTACCCTCTTCAAATCTTTGTTCAGATGGAACTGATGGTGAAATAAAGCTTAGTGCCAGTGGCGGTACACCAAGATTGGTTGCTCCTTTGTACGATTATTCCTGGAGTCATGATGCAAGCTTAAACTCTTCAGAAGCATTGGGCTTGAATGCTGACAGATATACTATTACAGTGAGCGATTCTAAAGCCTGTTCGACTGTGAAAAGTTATGATATCAGCCAGAAGCCAAAGCCGATAGGTATCTTTTTTGAATGATATTATCAATTATGCATAGTCTGATTTGAGTCATATTTTCTATATTAGTAGTTATTATCACTCTGTTTTAATTCAAATGGAAAATGATGACTTATGAATAATTATGCACATAGAATTAAGATTGTTCTCTTATTTGCTTTTGTTTTCCAATGTATTATTGGTTATGGGCAGAGTGTAGAATTAGTATAGGTATCAATTTACCAATAGTAATACAAATCCTGACCCCAACCCAATTGAATCTCCAGGTCTTGCATTGTCAGGTTTAAACTACTCAGGATCCTATGGCAATCCTTTTTCGTCACTTTATACAAATGTTGCTGATAGAACTATTGAGTTGACAATTTCAACTTTGGGCTGTCAAGATATTAGTTGTAATGGTTCATTTTATGTGATTAATGGTATTTTATAGCTTATGGCCATAAGCAGAAAGATCTAATCTATAATTTGTGCAGTTTAAATTAATTAGCAGATAATTTTTTAGATTTTTCAAATTATGCTTTTTTATTAAACTGGTTATGAGCATTTTTGTTACTTTAAGTTCCTGTTGTGAATTTTGTAGCTATTCAGAAAATTGTAATCTATATGAAAAACATCTACATAACATCTTTCTTGTTTGTTTTTTTTGTTTATTGGACTAGTGGCTCCATCTTGGCACAAGAGACAGTACGTGATAATTTCAGTTCAGTGAGCTATTCTAATAACAATGGAACGCAAAATTGGAGTTCCAATTGGATAGAGTCTAATGATGATAGTAGTTCTTCAAGTGGGCGTATACGTATTTCTGGTTCGCGCTTAAGGTTTGAAGATATTACACGTAATTCTCATCAAATCAAAAGGAGTGCTGATATTAATGGAGCAACATCTGCAACTTTATCTTTTGATTGGGAAGCTGTTGGGTTGGATCGTCAAAATAATAATAATAAGGAGCAATTAGATGTTCAGGTATCTGTTTCTGCAACGGGTACTTTTACAACTATTGGAACTTTGGATGGGAATCAATCTGATAGTTTTAGCGTTGATGTATCTGCTTATATCTCAAGTGAAATAACAATAAGATTTATTAATACCAGTACATGGCAGTATGGAGATTGGGAATCAGGAGAGTATGTGTATATTGATAACTTACAAATTTCTTATGTTTCTCCTACAGCATATTGTAATTCTTCCGGAAATACGGATTGGGAAACAAGTATTACGTTGGTAAATTTTAATACAATTAACAATACTTCGTCAAAATCTTCAGGATATGATGATTACACATCACAATCTACAGATGTAATTGCGGGAAGCGATTATGATTTAACTGTAAACCTTAATACAGATGGGAATTGGACCATATACTCAATGGTATGGATTGATTGGAATCAGGATTTTGATTTTGATGATTCCGGAGAGGCATATGATTTAGGTTCGGCAACTAATGTAAGTGATGGTGCAACAAATAGTTCTCCTTTAAGTATAACAATTCCTGTTGGTGCAATTGTTGGCAATACTCGTATGAGAGTATCAGCTAAGTATAATGATTATCCATCTACTTGTGAAACAGATTTTGATGGAGAGGTTGAAGATTACACTATAAACGTTGTTTCTAGTTCTGTGCCTACTATTACCTCCTTTATCCCAGGCAATGCCTGTTCCAATTCAAGTCAGGTGATTACGATTACAGGAACTAACTTTACGGGAGCAACAGCTGTTAGCTTTAACGGTGTAGCGGCTGCGAGCTATACTGTGAGCAGCGATACTCAGATCACTGCTACTTTACCTGCCTTGGCTACTTCTGGTGCGATAAGTGTGACAAATGCTGATGGAACTGCAACAAGTACAGGAGATTTTACTGTAAATCCTTTACCTGCTGCTGCGGGTAATATTACAGGTACTGATATTGTTCTTCCTGGAGATACGAAGACCTATGTTTGTGCCGCCATTACGGATGCTACAAGTTATGAGTGGACAATTAGTGGGGATGGAGCAAGTATTACCAATAACGGAACTCAGGCTGATGTTCAATTTGATTCAGATGCTAGTCCTGGAGATAGAACCTTAACAGTAAAAGGAGTAAATTCATGTGGAGATGGTACGGCGTCAACATATAATATATACGTTCGACCTACCTATGCTTGTCAAACAACTATTGTCAACTGGGATTTTGATAGCCCGGATTTAAATGGCCTCGACTGGAAGGGGTATTCGACTGTAAATGGTTGGTCGTCTAGTCTTAATAATATTGAAATTTGGAGAAATGGATTTATGGGCATTACGACACCTGACGGAGGACAGTTTAGTGAGTTGAATTCGATTGGGCAAAATGAAATTTGGCAGGATTTGACAACTACGCCAGGAGCTAGAATGAGATGGGCAATAACCTATCGGTATAGAAGCAGTAGTTCAGAATCTGTTCGATTAAAGATTGGTGCTGTTGGTGCACTTGTGGATATTACTGATATTTCAAATAATAACGGTGATGGATGGGTGGTTCACTCCGGTTTTTATATTGTTCCTGCCGGACAAACGACTACACAGTTTCGGATTGCCAGTTTAAACTCAGGTTCAGCTTCAAATCTTATTGATAACATCCAGTTCTATCCTATTGAAGTTGATGTTGAAAAACCTACTTTTGATTCTCCTGCAGATTCAGATGGAGATGGTTTTGTTGTATCGGAATGCGTCGATGCTACAAATCTAGTGGTGAATAATATTGATGTAAGTAATTTAGCTGATAATTGCACCCCTGTTGATAATTTGGTGATTGAATACACAATTGTTAAAGAGGATGGAACTATATTGGTTAATTATGGAGATGATCCTACAGGAGCTGCTACATCCAGTGATGCAAGTGGGTACAGTTTTCCATTAGGGATAAACACCGTAACATATAGAGTGAAAGATGAAGCTGGGAATTCAGAAAGTAGCATTATTAAAATTGTCATTCACCCAGACCCAAGCCCTATTGGAATCTATCATGATTAATTATGTTTTTTGACTAGATAATAGTTTTAAAAAATTTCAACCAATTCCTTTAAGTTTTCAATTTCGAAAGTCAATTTCTCATTGTGTTTTGATTTTCGGGGATTGAAAAAGATATGATCCATACCAAAATCTTTTGCGCCCTTAATATCTGTGCTTAAATCATCACCTATCATGATGCATTCTTCAGATTGAGCACCAGTTTGATTTAGAGCAAATTCAAAAATTTGAGAATGAGGCTTATTGGCACCTGCATCTTCAGATGTGATGACTTTAGTGAAGTAACCATCTAAATTTGAATTTCTAAGTTTACGCCCTTGTACTTCATTAAAACCATTGGTGATGATATGAAGTTGGTAGTTTTTATTTTTTAAATATGCCAGACATTTGTGTGTATGTGGAAACGTTTCTGTTTGTAAAGGACTAAGATTAATGAAATCGTTGGCAATTTCTTTGGCCAAATTAATATCATCTAATCCAGATTCTTTGAGAGTTAGGTGAAAGCGTCGATAACTTAATTCGTCCTTTTCTATACGATTCTGATAATAAGCAATCCAGAGTTTTTTATTATGGTATTCGTATCTGTTCTTAAAAAATAAGAAATTGCCAAATGTACTTCCAAGGTTGAAGTCTCTAAAGAGTTGTTGTAGCGTTTTTTCAGAATTTTTGTCAAAATCCCAAAGAGTTCTGTCTAAGTCGAAAAATATATGCTTGTATTTCATTTTATGAGCTATTTTCTTCAAATATATCCTAATTTTTTCGAAACTAAATTTTGCTTATAATTTGCCAGCTAATTAATGAATCATAATGTTCTGTTTTGTGAGTTGTTTTTTAATTTTATTTCAATGATGAATGATTGTTTTTGTGTGATTAATGTTTTTTTTAGAAGATTAAGTGGTTTTTTTGCTTTAATGTTAAAAAAGTTTAAATTTGAAGTATTGGATGAGATGTTTAAAATGTAGTGAATTGATTTCACAATCTTAGGTCTTATAATTAAGCTTGATAGGTGAAATTAAAAATATTGTTTATTGTAGATAATTTTATCGTAAAGATGATCTTGGTATCAGTTGAAGATAAAAATTTGCTCTACTATCACTCTGGAAAAATTTAATAATTAGTTTAGATATCTCCCGTGAATTGGGCATAAGATGGATGATGTATTTATGAATAATAAACTTTGAATGCGAATATGTATACTGATCTTTGATTTTAATATGATATTTTTCTGTTGAAAGTATTATTGTTGTTAGAAGTTACAATTTGTTGCGGTTAAACGATACTTTTGGTTAACGTATTGAAATATAGCTTCCATAATTAATATTTTTTGATAAGAGGATTGCCTGTGAACGCTGCAATGTCTATATTTGTCGTCAGGATAAAATCAATTTTAGCAGGAACATAAGATCTTTTAGTCTAAAACAAAAAACTGTTTAAGATGAATTGTTTGCGTTTTATGTTATTTTGTTTATCTTAAACATGTCTATTTTAAGCGCATTGAGCGAAAATTTAGAGGAATGATAATAAAATATTAGTATTTGATTAAACCTATACACATTAAACTTCTACTATTATTTAGCCTGAGCATTTTGTTCGGGCATCCTGCATTTGCGCAAAGTATAACAGATCCTGTGCCTACAGAGCAGCATATTTGTGTCGGAGAAGATGCAACTTATACAGTGTTTGGTTTTCCTGGTTCTACAATTCAATGGTATGTCACTCCTGACGGAGGCAGTCAAGTATATCTTACAGGGCAAGATGCTACCGTTCTTGATGGTACGGGCAATTTCACACATACTAATGGTTTAATTTATAATAAGGCGACCTATACTCATCAATGGACTGCAGTAGATTATCCTGTAGGTGGATACGTTTTGCAGATACAAGAAGTGTCGGATAATCCTGCTGCTTGTGTTTCGGGTATCTTAGCTCCAGGCTTAAAGGTTAATATTCATGCTAAGCCTGCTATAAATTCTATTACCCCTACACATATTGTATGTTCTGGAGATAAAGGAAGCTTGGCTGTGAGTGTTACTGCTACGGTGCCAACTCCATTACAATTACAATACAGGTTAGTTACTTCGGCTGATGTTGAGGTTGTAGTGTGGATTAACGATAATTTATCTCATGATTTTACTAATCTGGATGCTGGCAGTTATAATGTACAGATTAGGTATGTATTAGTTTCAGATAATTCGAAAGTTGTTAAGGGGAGTTTTAGTGAGTCGGCTGTTGTGACTATTAATTCTGGGGATAATGTTGATCCAACTATTTCTGCCGCTGCTGATGTTGTTGAAACGACTTCAGGTGATGGAACTGGTAATTGTGAAATTGGTTTAGCTATCACGGATGCTGTATATGGAGATAATTGTTCTAGTACATTAACGTGGGCAATGACAGGAGCTGTAACTGCTAGTGGTTCAGGTCAGATTGGAACTTATACTTTCCCCGTTGGAGTAACCACCATTACATATACCAATACAGATGGGACCAATTCGGTTACTGACGCTATGACTGTAACTGTAACC
>NZ_JAKJSD010000024.1 GCF_029029505.1 Ancylomarina sp. DW003
GACTTCCTGTTTGGAAGTCCTTTTCGTATATCTTATAGATTGGGTTTATTTAGGATCGTATCCCCATTTAATGAAGATTGAACCCCAAGTAAAACCGGCACCAAATCCTGATAGGATAATGTTGTCGCCTTTTTTCAGTTGGTTTTCCCATTCCCATAAACACAATGGAATTGTAGCTGAAGTGGTGTTACCATATTTTTCAATATTGATCATCACCTTTTCTTTAGCTAAGCCCATACGTTTTGCAGTTGCTTCGATAATACGGTTATTAGCCTGATGAGGAACTAACCATGCTAAATCATCTGCAGTCATATTGTGTTTCTCCATCATTTCAACAGATACATCAGCCATGTTAGATACCGCGTGTTTGAATACGTGGTTTCCTTCCTGGTAGATGAAGTGCTCGCGAGCATCAACTGTTTCATGACTTGCTGGTTTGCATGAACCTCCGGCTTTTTGATGCAAGTGCTTGCGACCAAAACCTTGAGTATGCAACATCTCATCAATTATACCTACGTTCTCAGTTGTTGGTTCAAGAAGAACCGCTGCTGCCCCGTCACCAAAAATAGGACAAGTTTGACGATCAGTATAATCAACAATTGATGACATTTTTTCAGATCCAACAATGATAACTTTCTTATACATTCCGGATTGGATGTATTTAGAACCTGTTGCCAGAGCAAAAAGAAAACCTGAACAACCAGCATTCAAGTCGAAACTGAAAGCATTGTTTATGCCTAATTTATCGCTAATAATGTTTGCTGTAGCAGGGAATTGCATGTCTGGTGTTACCGTAGCGCAAATCACCAAATCAACTTCTTCAGGAGAGGTATTGGTTTTTTCAAGCAATTGTGCAATTGCTTTAGCTCCCAATTCAGAAGAACCTTGTCCTTCGCCTTTTAGAATTCTTCTTTCTTTGATACCAATTCGGGTCATGATCCACTCATCGGTTGTATCAACCATGGTGCTCAGTTCTTGATTGGTAAGAATGTAGTCAGGAAGATAAGCCCCAACTCCTGTAATTACTGCGTTTATTTTTGTCATTACTATGCTTACTTATTATTCCTTTGATCAAAATAGCCTACAATTATAATCAAAATGACTATCAATTGCAAAGCTCAGAATCGAAGAGGATAAAATGAATTAAACACAAAAATACTGATAAGCAAAATTGCTCCAAAGAATATTCTAAGGAGCAAATTTACTATTGCGTTAAACCTTATCCGTAAGAATTAGGTTATGCTGTAACTTCTTTTTCAATCGCTAATTTACCTCTATAGTATCCGCACTCAGGGCAAACAGTGTGGTATTTAGCAGTTGCTCCACAGTTTGAGCAAGATGCTAAAGTAGCAGGAGTCGCTTTAATATGAGTTCTTCTCTTATTTCTTCTCTGCTTCGATGTTCTGTGTTTTGGATGTGCCATTTTTCAACCTATTAAACTATTTATTATCAATCAATTTTTTTAATTCACTCCATCTCGGATCAATTTCTTCTTTCTCCGAGTGTTCGTTTAGTTTTTGAATCATTTCTTCGTTGCAAGTGTTGAACCCATCTTCGTCGTCCGGATGGACAAAGTTGATTGGGAAACTCAACAAAATTAACTCGTAAATGTATTGAGCAATTTTAATCTCGTTTTCTGATTCAGGGACAACGATAATATCATTATCCAATTCCTCATATGTTTCACCAAATTTGATAAAGAGAGTCGATTCTCCTTCTACTTGATAGGGGAAACGGTCTAAACAACGATCGCAAGTTACATTGATTTCCCCTTCAACTTCAATATCGAGTGACATAACAAGGGTTTTCTTTAAAAGCGTTGCTTTTACTGAAACCTGACCTTGAAAATCATTCTCAAATTGAAAATGCTCAAAGAATTTCTCGTCAGCAGTGAATTCGAATTCATGACTGCCATCTTTTAATCCTTTGTAAGGAATCGTGTATTTTGCTAAATAATCCAAAATGCTCAAATAAAACTTTGCAAAAGTATATAATTTCTAATATCTATCCTCAAACTCGAACATCTTTTTTCGCAAAAAGTATGGATTTTTGACTAAAGAGATTTCGCTGAAACGGCTTAGTGTTCAGTTTAATGGATTTGTTTTAGTCATTTGGACTAAATAAAAACTTATAATTAGAGGTTTCTACCCGTTCAAATGGGCTGCAAAAATAGACAGAAAATACTGATTCAAAAATTTTTTGAGAAGTTTTAATCTTCAAAAGCTCTAATTTGTAGGCAATAGTATACGAATACAGCTGCCTTTGCCCAATTCAGAGCGATGTACAAATATTTTTCCACCGTGGTATTCTTCAATAATACGTTTGGCAAGTGAAAGTCCTAAGCCCCAGCCACGTTTCTTTGTTGTGTAGCCTGGTTCAAATATGGTTTGAAATTGTTTTTTGTGTAAGCCTTTGCCTGTATCATTAATGTCCAAACAAATATTGTTGTTCGATTTTTTCAAGTCAAAAGTCAACTTACCTTCACCACTCATGGCATCAATGGCATTTTTTGTGGTATTTTCAATTACCCAAGAGAAAAGTTCTTTATTCAGAGCAGGATTGGTTTGGATATCTTCATCTATATTAATTGTAAATTCAATTTTATTTGAAGATCTTTTTTTCAGATAGCTAATATTGTCTTCCAATATTTTCTTGATATCATTTGAAATTAAAACGGGTTTGGAACCAATTTTAGAGAATCGCTCAGCTATTACCTCTAATCGCTCTACATCTTTACCCATTTCCTGAGTCATACTTTTGTCTAAATCCGACGCTTTAAGTAATTCCATCCAGGCGAGTAACGAACTGATAGGCGTTCCCAATTGGTGTGCTGTTTCTTTTGACATACCTACCCATACTTGATCTTGTTCAGCTTTTTTGGAAATTGAAAAAACGAAATAGGCTAAAAGAGCCAAAAAGAATATAAGTCCAAGTTGTATGTAAGGATAGAGTGCAAGTTGTTTTATCAGGTTTGAATCGTCGTAATAAAGTGATTGTTTAACGCCTTCAACTTCGATTTTAAAATAAGAGCCCTTGTTTTTCATGCTCCGAAGCTTGCGTTCTAATATCTTATCACTTATATCGCCAGATATATTGAGGTTTCGATGTTCTATAATGTCACCCTTGTCGTTGGTAAGGATAATGGGTATGGTTTCGTTCTGCTCTAATATTTTACTGATGAGAGTAACAAAAGGGATATCTTGCTCTAAGTTTGTGTCGATACTTGTGAGTGCATCAGCCCATAACTTCACCTTTTTTTCTTCTTCTTTAGCTAATTCTTCAACCAAATTACTGGTGTAGAAAATGGAACCCAGAACGATGAATCCTGCAAAAATCAGAAAGCCAAGTTTCCATTGGCGCTTTTTTAAAAAGATGTTCATCAATATTTGATTTTCTTTTAAAGGCAAATTGGTACAACTGCCAATTACTATTTAAAGATGCTAAATTTTATTTGATATCGATCTTAATTTATAACTGCAAAAAAGACTGACACTCTTAAAAACCATTTTTGGCTTCTAATATTGTATCAGTCTTGTAATATCTAATTGATGACCTATTTTAATTTCTTAAAATAATCTATAAGGTATTGGGCATTGGCTTCAGGATCGTCCTTTTCGATGTCTATTCTGTAAACCTCTTGTGTGGTACGAGTACCTAATCCATGGCCATATGCTTTGTCGTAGTAATCGAGTGTAATATCAGCTACTGTGGCAAAATCACCTTGATCTAAGCTTTCAAACGCACGTTTTACTTTTAAGCCTCCTAAGCGTTTCTCAATCTTTTTGCACATCTGTTTCAGAATATCAATTTCGAAACAAGCATATTCTTTTACCAAACGTTTAATGCGTTCCGATTTAGGGACAATAATAGCTAAAAGAGGAGCCTTTCTCATTTGTTCAAAGAGTGGATCGTTAATCCAAACAGAGCCAACAGAATGTGATTCGTCTTCAGTCCATATTGGTTTTGTATGATCGAAACCTAACCAAACCTGACCTAGTAAATTTTCAAAATGTTCTGTCGTAGGCTGATCAGCTTGCCCTAATGCACCAAAAGCAGATCCTTTATGGTTGGCAATACCTTCAAGATCTAAAACTTGTTCGCCCATTTCAGTTAGCTTGTGCAAAACTTCAGTTTTACCGCTACCTGTGTAACCTCCAATTACAACCAGGTTAGTTGGATTTGAAAAGGATGTACGAATATATTTTCGGTAAGCTTTATATCCACCTACCAATAAGCTGGGTTTTAGTCCAGCTGTTTCGAATAGCCAGGCCATGCTGCCGCTTCGCATTCCACCACGCCAGCAATGTATCAGGATTTCACCATCAACTGCAATTTTCTTGGCTCTTCTAACAAACACTGATAGCTTTGGGCCAACCAATTCTAAGCCCAGAAGTACGGCAGCATCTTTACTCGAACGCTTATATTTTGTTCCGACTAGTGCACGTTCTTCATTGGTGAAAATTGGAATGTTGCAGGCACCGGGAATGTGCCCTTGCTCAAATTCAGCAGGTGTTCTCACATCGATAATCGGAATGTTTTTTCCTTTTTCCAGAAAATCTTTTGCTGATAATTTAGTGATCATGTTGTTAGATAAAAATTGTCCCGTCCCCAATATTGAGGAGCGGGATTATGAGATAAGTGTATTTTGAAAATGACATTTAGCCATTCTTACATATGAATTGTTAGCTTTCAAGGAATTCTCCCAGTAAGGAACTTCCACCTTTTCGGGTGTTACTTCCCATTGGAGAAATCGCCTGAATAAGTTTTCTGATTGGCATTGATTGTAGGTAAACAGTACCTGTACCACGCAGTGTTGCAAGGAATAATCCTTCACCACCAAACACCATGGACTTTAAACCGCCGGCTTTTTCTATTGAAAAATCAATACCTTCTTCAAAAGCTACGACACAACCTGTATCAACTCTTAGGGTTTCGTTATTCAATTGTTTCTTTATAACAGTACCTCCTGCATGAACAAATGCTTTACCATCACCTTGCAGTTTTTGTAAGATAAAACCTTCGCCACCAAAGAATGTTGCTCCTAATCTTTTATTGAAAGCAATACTGACCTTAGTTCCAAGAGCGGCACAAAGAAAACCATCCTTTTGAACGATTAGCGAGCCTCTTGACTGACTAAGATCAATAGGCATAATTGTTCCCGGGTAAGGAGCAGAAAAAGCAACTTTAGCTTTTCCATAGCCTCTGTGTGTAAAGTGAGTTAGGAAAAGAGATTCTCCTGTAATCATACGAGAACCGGCTGAAAGTAATTTGCTAAACAAACCAGCTTCCGGTTCAGAACCATCGCCCATTTTAGCTTCGAATTGAATGCCTTCTTCCATATAAGCCATTGCTCCAGCTTCGGCAATAACTGTTTCGTTCGGATCCAACTCAATTTCGACTAATTGAATGTCGTTACCGTATATTTTGTAATCTATTTCGTGTGAACGCATATTTTTTGAATTTAAGATTTGAAAAATTAAGGTTCAAGATATAAGGATTAAGTTAGAAGTCAAAGCGTGTTCATACAAGCAGGCCTTATTTTAACTTTCGATAACTTATTCTTAAGATTTGGACTACCTGTATTTTAATTCTTCATCTTCGGTCATCATACCCCAATAGCTATCGTATCTCGATTCTGCAATATCACCAATTTCGACAGCTTCCTTTACTGCACATTTAGGTTCGTGCATATGTGTACAATTGTTGAATTGACAGCTGTTTGATATTTTGAAAATCTCCAAAAAGAAATGAGACATTTCCTCTTTTTCCATATTAAAGGTTCCAAACCCTCTAATTCCCGGCGTATCTATAATATAGCCTCCAAAATCGAGCTCGAACATCTCTGAAAAAGTAGTTGTGTGTTTTCCTGAAGAATGAGATTCTGAAATTTCACCTGTTTTCAGTTCCAAACCTGGCTGTATGTGGTTGATTAGAGTTGATTTTCCAACGCCGGAATGACCAGAAAGGAGGTTGATTTTCCCTTTCATTTCTGACTTAAGAATATCCATATTAAATCCTGTCATAGCTGAAACCTCGAAGCATTTGTATCCAATATTCTGGTAAATGCTCTTAAGTTCTTTCAGTTGTGCTTTATCATTCTCTTTATAACGGTCAACTTTATTAAAAACCAAGTTTACCGGAATATTATAAGCTTCTGCAGCGGCCAGAAATCTATCGATAAATGTTGTTGTTGTAAGAGGGTAATTAACTGTTACAATCAGAAAAGCGTGATCGATATTAGCTGCAATAATTTGGCTACTTTTTGAAAGATTAGTTGATTTACGGATGATGTAGTTTTTGCGATCTTTAATCTTCACAATAACATTAGCATCCTTATCTTCGTTAAATTCAACAATATCGCCCACCGAAATAGGGTTAGTTGTTCGAATCCCTTCCATACGAAAACGTCCCTTTATTCTACAGTCATGAATTGTTCCATCACTTGTTTTAACGGTATACCAACTTCCTGTTGATTTTATGACTAATCCTTCTTTCACAGTTTGTTTATTTTTAATTGAATGGGTTGATTAGCCATTCAATTGATTTTGGATGTTCTCTGAGATATATCTATCCTAAATAATTTAGCAAAAGTAATATTTTTTGTGGATAAGCTTTTTAGAAGTTGATCTCCATTATGAGGAAAGAGGAGTTGAAAAGAAGAGCCAAGCTATTTTTACCCGCCCGGAAGAAATTTATTCAATTTTCTGGAAAATAAAACTTCCATAAACACCTTGATTATCCAGACTTTCACCTTCAATAGTGGTTTCGTTCAATAACATGCCCTTCCAGCAATCAAGTTCGTAGAAAATGTCTTGATCAGAGTGAATAATATCAAATTCGGTTGCTTGCAATAAAATTTGACTACCATTAATTTCACCTTCTAAAAACTCTTGCACCATTACCGGGTTTGACGAATCAATATTTTCAAGAAAAATGATCTTTCCAATAAGTCTTCGCCCTATTTGCTTGAGAAAGAGCTCTCCTTTAGCTTTCCCATAACTATAATCTTCTTCATAGTGCCATTTTCCACTGAGGCTATCCATAGAAATACAATTGAAAAATTTTGTTTTACTCAAAATATTTTAGTCTCAGTAAGATACGAAACAATGATGAAAAAAAATGATGTTTTTCCAGAAAGAGGTTTTGCTTAAAAAGAAAAATCACATATATTTGCAGCGTCTTAGTCAGAAATGACTGACAATTTGATTGTCCCATGGTGTAATGGTAACACATCTGGTTTTGGTCCAGACGTTTAAGGTTCGAGTCCTTATGGGACAACTCTAATTTAAGCTTCGAATATTCATTCGGAGCTTTTTTTGTACCCATACTTTCACCGAATAAAAGTCATAAAACATATCACATCGAGAATAATGAGCTCCGATTATGACTAATTTTGTTGTCTTAAAATCAAACAAACACATCCATCCATGCCTAAAATATTCAATCCAAAACTGTTTAGCCTTTTAAAAGCTGGAATTAGCAAAAAGGAAATTTCTAACGATATTATGGCAGGTATTGTTGTGGGTATTGTAGCTCTTCCGCTTGCTATTGCATTTGCTGTTGCTTCTGGAGTATCTCCGGATAAAGGTTTGATAACGGCTATTGTTGCTGGTTTGTTAATTTCATTTTTAGGCGGAAGTCGAGTTCAGATTGGCGGTCCAACGGGAGCTTTTATTGTTATTGTATATGGAATTGTAGAAACTCATGGTGTGGGAGGATTAATAATTTCTACAATAATGGCCGGAATTCTTTTGGTGATATTTGGATGTTTGAAATTGGGGACCTTACTTAAATATTTTCCTCATCCTCTTATTGTTGGTTTTACGAGTGGTATTGCATTGGTTATTTTTTCAACTCAAATTAAGGATGCATTCGGCTTAGAGATAGATAAAGTTCCTTCGGATTTTATCGCAAAGTGGGAGGTTTACTTTTCTAACTTTCATAGTATAAACCCTACAGCTTTAATATTAACTGTAGCCACTATTCTTATTAGTGTTTACTCTAAGAAAATAACGAGTAAAATTCCTGGCTCTTTCATTGCTATTATTGCTGTTACCTTGGCAGTGCAATTGTTCGATCTACCTGTAACTACAATTGAATCTTTCTTTGGTGAGATTCCAACCAGCATTAATATTAGCTTTCCGGCAATTGAATGGGCAAATCTGACTCAGTATATTGCACCTGCTATTACAATTGCATTACTTGGAGCCATTGAATCTCTTTTATCTGCAGTTGTTGCCGACGGTATGATTGGGGGAAATCACCGATCGAACACTGAATTAATTGCTCAGGGAGTTGCCAATATTGTAACACCATTCTTTGGTGGGATTCCTGCAACTGGTGCTATAGCACGTACGGCTACGAATATTAAAAATGGTGGTAGAAGTCCAATTGCAGGTATAGTGCATGCCCTTACACTTTTGCTGATTATGCTATTCTTTGGAAAGTGGGCAAAATTGATACCTATGTCTTGTTTGGCAGGTGTGTTAATTGTGGTTTCGTATAATATGAGTGAATGGCGAGTTTTTCGATCGATTCTTAAAAGTTCAGGATTCGATATTCTTGTTTTACTTTCAACTTTCTTCCTAACTGTCTTAGTCGATTTGACTATTGCCATAGAGGTTGGTGTTGTCTTATCTGCAGTTTTGTTTATGAAACGTATGGCAGATAAGGGCGAGCAAATTCAGAAGGATGTAAATGTAGACTTGATAGAAGATTACAGTGATTTGCCGAAAGACATCTCGGTTTATGAGATTAGTGGTCCCTTCTTTTTTGCATCGGCAAAACAATATGCTGAATTGATAAAACAAATGGGACTTAAGAGCCGAATTATTGTGATTCGTATGCGACATGTTCCATTTATTGACGCAACGGGTTTTCACAATTTTAAATCTGTGATTAAGTCACTTCAGAATTCCAATGTAAAGATTATTTTATCAGGTGTAAATGAATCAGTTGTATCTGATATGAAGAAATATGATTTGGTTTCTAAGATTGGTAAAGACTATATTTTTGACTCATTCAAGGATGCACTTCGTGTCGCAAAATCACTGAATGCCTAGTTGAATCTATTCACTTCTAATTCATCAGCACACTTATCTTTAAGTTGCTTAATGGTCTTTTTCAAGATTGGATGAATGAATTCTGGTATCAGTTCTTCTAAAGGATAGAGAGCAAATGATCGTTCTTGAATTCTAGGGTGAGGAACGGATAACCTTTCATTCTCGATAATTGAATCACCATAGAATAAAATGTCGATGTCAATAGTACGTTCGCAATATTGCGTTTTTTTGCGAACACGCCCTAATTCCTTTTCTATAGCCTGCGTTTTATCTAGAATATCTATAGCCGGAAGTTCTGAATCAAAAACAACAACTTGGTTTAGAAAGTTTTGTTCGTGAGTAAATCCCCAAGGCTCTGTCTCATACAAAGAAGAAGTTTGAATGAAAGCTCCGACCTCAATTTTCATTTTTTCGATCGCTTCAGCCAATAGTCCTTCACGATTTCCAATATTTCCTCCTAATAAAAAGTATACTCTAGTCATAAAATATCTGTTTGAACGGCAAAAAAACTAAAGAAATCTTACTCAGCAAAATATACATCGAAAAATAAATATTAAAGGCTAACTTAATTTACAAAATAGATATATTTGTTATTCAAGTCAGATTGAACACACCAGTTTATATTTGACCTTATAATTAAGGAAACCGACCAATTAGAAAATTAATTATCAAACTAAGTATTTATGAAGAATTTTTTCAAAATTACACTTGCCTCTCTTTTGGCTTTTATTATTGGTGGTCTTTTGCTGCTATTTATTGGTATGGGAGTCATAGGAGCTCTTGTTGCCAGTGGTGATCAACCAGTTAATGTAAAGAGTAATTCAGTTCTCGAAATCACTCTGAATAAAGAGATTGTAGATCGAGGATCAGATAATCCTTTAGATGGCTTTGGCATAATGAATTTAAAGCCAGAGGCTAAGTTGGGTTTAGACGATATCTTGGCTTGTATCGAGAAAGCTAAAACAGATGATAAGATTAAAGGAATTTATTTGAATGTGAACGATATTTCTTCAAGTTTTGGAGGCTTAGCAACTGCTCAGGAGATTCGTAATAAACTGAAAGAATTTAAGGCAACAGATAAGTTTATTGTTGCTTATAATAACATGGGTTATTCTCAGAAAGCTTACTATTTAGCTTCTGTTGCTGATAGTGTTTTCCTTAATCCACAAGCTAATATCTGGATTACAGGTATGGGGGGTGAAATGACCTTTTATAAAAAGTTCTTAAAGAAAATTGGCGTTGAAGCTCAGGTTGTTCGTGTAGGTAAATACAAGTCGGCTACAGAGCAATATTTTCTTGAGAAGATGAGTGATGAATCTCGTGAGCAGTTTTTAGCTTATACCACAGCAATGTGGAACCAGATGGCTGAAGCTATTGCGCAAGATCGTGATATTACGGTTGAGAAGTTTAATAAACTAACAAATGAATTTGCGATTCGTAAACCACAAAATGCCTTAGAGTACAAACTTGTTGATGGTCTTATCTATGAAGATGAGATGGAAGCAAAGCTTAAAGATCTTACTGAAAGAAGAGAAAAGAAGAAGTTGAATAAAATCAGTATTTCGAAATATGCCAAAGCTGCCAATCCAAACAAAAAATACTCGAAAAATAAAATTGCTGTCGTTTATGCAACCGGGGGTATTGGTTTCGAGCAATCGTCAACATCAATCGGTCCGGAATTAGCTCAAACAATTCGTAAAGCAAGAAAAGATACAACGATTAAAGCTATTGTTTTGCGTGTAAACTCACCAGGAGGAAGTCCTCTTACTTCAGATATTATTTGGAGAGAGATTGAATTGGCTAAAAAAGTTAAACCTGTAATTGCATCGATGGGTAATGTAGCTGCTTCGGGTGGTTATTATATTGCTTGCGCTGCCGATACTATTGTTGCTGATCCGAACACCATTACAGGTTCTATCGGAATCTATGGGCTTTTCTTTTCGGGAGAAGATTTGATTAAGAATAAGCTTGGTTTAACGACCGACCCTATTGGAACCCATAAATATTCTGCGTTTGGTGGTGGTTATCCAATCCCTATGACTCCTTTATCATCTCGTAAATTCAATAAGAATGAGAGAATGATTCTTCAGCAGTACCTTAACGAAGGTTACGATACTTTCTTAAGTCGTGTTGCTGATGGTCGTCATAAAACGGTTGAAGAAATTCATGAAGTTGCACAAGGACGTGTCTGGAATGCTATCGACGCTCAAAAGCATGGTCTTGTAGATGTTTTAGGTGGACTTGAAACGGCTATTGCGCTTGCTAAAGAAAAAGCTGGAGTAGAAGATTATCGTATCACTTCATTGCCAAAGGAGAAAGATCCTTTTGAGGCCCTTGTTAAAGATTTAACCGGTAATGTAAAAACTCGTATTCTTAAAAGTGAATTGGGCGTAAATTACCAGTACTACGAAAAAACAAAAGACATTATGAATATGGCTGGTGTTCAAGTTAGAATTCCATATCAGGTCGATTTATATTAATTTTCAAATAAATTAGCGAAACGGTGAAAAGTCCCTCAAGCAATTGGGGGCTTTTTTATTTCACATTGGTGCTAAGAGTTTTAGAGACAAGAAAAAACTTGTTATCTTTATCAAACTTGTAGAACCAGAACAAATTTTTAAGATGGAAAAAATTAAAACAAACGCAGGACATGGCTTAGGCGTGGCAGGACTTATATTAGGAATATTAAGTTTGTTTATGGCTTTTATTCCATGTGTAGGTGTTATTGCTATTGGACCTGGGGTTATTGCTATAGTCTTATCTATAGTTGGACTTGTTCAGGCGAGTAAAAATAATGGCGCTAAGGGAATCAATATTGCAGCTTTGGTCATTTCCAGCTTAGGAACAGTGGTAGCATGTGTTTGGCTATTTGTTTTTGTTGGAATTGCTTCTCTTGACGATGATCAAATAGAAGGCATGGTTGAGGATGTGATTGAAGAAGTTATTCGTGAAACACAGTCGTGTAATACAGATCTGCAAGATGAGATGAATCAGTTGGAAGAACACTTAGATAGTATTAAGATTGATGAAACGGTTATTATTAAAACGGATTCATCGAAAATAAAAATCCATATTGAGAAAGAGTAATTAGAATGAAGAGCTTTGATTCCTATAGAATCATTAATATCATATTTGCAGGAGTAATTGGACTGGTGTTCATTTACTCCTGTCTTTTTTTACCAGATGGAGGTAAACATTTAATCCCCTCTTTTTATACCGATATAACGGGTAATGTCAGTCCTTCTTTAGGGCTATCGAGGGCATTTTCAGCTCTTGTACGAGGTGATTTAGCTTTGGCAAACCAATTTAATCCACATGCCTTAAATATCTTTTTATTCTTCTGTTTTCAATTCTTATTTCGGTTGATATCATTCAAAGTGGATCGGTTTAAATATATAAGTAGAAAGAAGTGGATTCTTGTTGATATTATCCTATCGATTGCCTTATTTCTGATAACTTTTTACCCACTAATACAATTTACGATAAAAACAATTTCAAATTTGTAGAAATGAAATCAAAGATCTGACTGATTCCAAATATCGATCAGATCTAAATCTTTTCATTAAGATTGAATTTTTTATTCTAAACCTTGTAATTCTAAGTCATATTCAGATGTGTCATTTAATATATCTAGTACTTTTTGAACAGATGGTGGAGGGGGAGGTGGTGGTAACCTATTTAGATAAGATTCAAAAAAATAGATCCTGATAAACATAGGGATTAGGCCAATGATTAACTTTTTCTCCTCATGGTTAAGTTCAGAAAATTTTTTATGAAATATGTGTTTTGACCTTGAGTTTCTTAATGTTTGAATTGTTGCTAATACCGTTTTTGTTTCTTTTATTAATGCAGCCCAAGATGTTTTTGTAGATAATGTGTCCGGAAACATCTCACAGTGAATATGAGTTGCAAAATTCCGATATAAGTAATGAGAATTACTCCAATTCAAAACTTTGATTTCTGGTAAATCTGATGACGATGAACTTGTATCAATAAAATTTTTAATCAATTCATAATAATTAGAGTAGAAGATTCTAAGATATTTCGTTTTTATATTGTCATTTTTATCAATATTCACATATACTATATTCCTACTTTTTACTTTATAACAAAATGTAAAATCATCATATTCATAGAAGTCTGTTTGAACAAGAGAATCTTCAGATTGGTAATAATATTCAGTTTTATTTAGTGTTATACAATCATTTTCAGGTTTATATTTTTCCAATGAATCTATACATCTGTGATTTAGAATAGAATTTGTATTGCTTAAGGCAAAATTGAAAAAAGACGTAAAATCCTGCTTATCCTTAATGGCTTTCCATTCAGAATTTTCTTTAACTGAATTTTTGCAACCCAATAAGAAAATAATAGCTAGAATTGTACAGATATGCTGTTTTTTCATATAGTCATTCTATTCCTTCTATAGAATTCACAACATTACGAATAAATGGGCTGGTGTAAAATCGTTTGTCAATGGATAAGCCCAAACGCACCAAAACAAGGTTTTTGGAAGGAATGATAGAGATCAACTGGCCATGATGACCTACACAATTGAATTCGTCTATTTCAGAATCAGGGTTTAGCCAAAATTGAGCGCCATATTGCCCCTTAGAAGCCTTTGCTGGTGTATATGAATATTTCACCCATCCTTTAGGTAAAATGCGTTCTCCGTTAACCATTCCATCGTTTAAATACAATAATCCGAACTTAGCCCAGTCGCGGGTTGTAGCATAACCAAAGGATGAACCTACAAAAGTACCACTGGCATCTGTTTCGTAATAAAAAGAAGGTGCTCCGATCTTCTTAAACAATTCTTTGTACGGGAAATTGTGATATTCGTTATCGTTATTAATTGTGTTGCGAATGTATTGACTGATAATATTAGACGTTCCCGAAGAATAAATCCAGTTTGAATCTGGTTTTACCGAGAAGGTTTTGTTTATTGCATAACCAGAGGCTGTTCCCGTTTTGTATAGCATTTTTGTAACATCCGATAAACCGCCATAACCTTCATCCCAATCCAGTCCGCTACTCATGTGCATCAAATCATTAAGAGTGATATTTTTCCTTTCATCATTTTTCCATTCTTCAAACAGGTTTTTATCGCTTAAATCAAGACGGTTTTTTTTTTTCAATATTCCAACTAAGGCATTTATAATACTTTTATTCATCGACCATCCTAAAAGGGGAGTCGATTGGTCACAGCCATCTCCATATCGCTCAGCAACTAGCTTGTTTTTATAAAGTATAACGATACCTCTTGTTCTTTCTTCGTGCTTAAAAACGGAATCGAGAGCAGAATTTAAACGCTTAAAATCAACTTCGTTTCTGATATCACTTATAGCCGTGTCGAGTGGGATATTTTGAATTTCCGGTCTTTTAAAAGCTTGTTGTTTTAAATCATTCTCGATGTAGCCTTCTGTAATACAGCAGCCAAGCGCATCACGAAAAATAGCTTTGCGAGGAAATAAACCAAAGATACTGGCTGTAACTGACTTCTCTTTTTCATCAACTTCAATACTTGTTTTACTCATAAAAGAGTAATTAATATCATTGTTCACCAATGATTCTAAACTCCTGTTAGCAATGAATAAACCCGAGCAAACATCTTTTGCTGCATAGCCAGTAACAATAGGAAGTTTAATACTTGTATCATAGATTAGATAGGTCAAACCAATGATAGCAGCAACGAGGAGAATTCTTTTAAATTTTTTCATTTAATAAAAATAAGAAATTATATGAATTCTTTGCTTTAAGCACTTAGAGTTATCTGAGAAAAAATTAAAGCCACTAACATGTTAATGAGCTTGCGATTAAATTACTCAGGTTTCCACAGATTAAAATAATCCCCCAAAGCATATCTATCATTTAATATGGGAAATTATCTGAAGTTAAAAGTATTTAAAGTTGCTAGAGAAAAAATAATTTGTGCTCATTTGCGTAATTTGTGGTTACCCTCTAACTCATTTATAAAAGAAAAGGCTGCGAATTTCGCAGCCTTTATCTTATTTATTGTTTCCTCCGTTTCGTTTGAAGGTTTCGAATAAACTTTCAAAATCACGTTGGATTTTTGTTTTCAGTTCATCCTGTCCTCCAGACTCAGCTAGCCCAAGTAACATTTGAACAATTCTAAGTTCTCTTTGTTGCTCAGCTTCAATACTCGAATAGTAAACAGGTTCCAGAGAAAGGAAGTAATCCATTTTTTCGTAAGAGTTTTCTGCAATTTGTTCCAGAAGTTTATTGGCTTTTTCAACTTCACCGGCACGGTAATATTCTTGGATAAAACCAACCAATGCGTAATCAATAGGAAGCTTCGATGTAGGAAGTTCTTCCATGCACTTATCTAAAACTTTAATAGCCTTTTCTGGTTTATTTTCATCATTTAATTTTGCGGCTAAACGCACATGGTTCGAACGGAACGACATGATACCACAAGTGATAATGTGGAATTGATCCATATACACATCTGGCTCTTTTATGCGACCATATTCAAACTTATTCATTAAGTTGTCGTATAACAGATCTGAATTAATTCGACCATATTCGCCGTATGAGTTTTCTGATTCGATAGGAACCAAACGATAAGCCGCACCTTCCAGTTGAAAATATTTCTCAAGTCCTAAATAATTTTCAGGTCCCATTCCTATTGAGAAGTAAATTGGACGATCCCAATCGTTAGAAGCGATGATATCAAGAATCATCATGCTGTTCTTATACAAATAACTGTTGCTTAATTTCCAATTTAATCGATTAACAATTAAATCAGCATCTTGTTTTTGTACCGTTCCATTTTTAAGAACTTTAACCGAATCAACAGGTATGTAGATATTTTTCCCAGGGAAGTAATCCATCATCTTACCTGATTGTGTTTCTAATCGGGTTGCCTTATTGTCACTACCAACAAATTCAATCAGATCTGCAAGATTTTCCGGTTTAGATAAGCGATCCATTACAGGAATCTGGTCACGAATACCAGGTTCAACTTTTTCAGCACTTAAACTCATTGGAACTGGGTCAGAATCGTAAGCTTTTCTACGCATTTGGTTGATATACCAATCACCAGCTAATAAACTAATATTTACAATTCTAATATCTCGACGGATGCCTTCTACTTCTTGTGCATACCAAAGGGGGAAGGTGTCGTTGTCACCGTAAGTGAAAAGTATCGCATTAGGATCGCATGAGTTCAGATAGTTTTTAGCGTATGCTAAGGTTGCATATCGTCCGCCTCTATCGTGATCATCCCAATTTTGTTGAGCCATTAAACCAGGGACAGCAATAAGACAAATCAATGTAACCAAACCTGCCGATGCTAGAGCTGGCATTTTATTTTTAAGGAAATTGTAGAGTCCCAATACACCAAATCCAATCCAAATAGCAAAGGCGTAGAATGATCCGGCATAGGCATAATCACGTTCACGTGGCTGATGAGGATATTGATTGAGGTAAACTACAATAGCTAGCCCAGTAAGTAGGAATAGCAACATAACTACCCAGAAATCTTTTTTGCCTTTTTTTCCTGCATTTAGTTGAAAGAAAATACCGATTAAGCCTAAAATGAATGGTAGGAAGAAATAAGCGTTCCTTGATTTCTTATTTTTTAGCTCAGAGTATAATTTATCCTGATTACCTAATCGCATTTCATCAAGGAATTGTATGCCCGAGATCCAGTTCCCATGTCGGATACCACCATGATTCTGAATATCATTCTGTCGACCAGCAAAATTCCACATGAAATAGCGCCAATACATATGATTGAACTGATAGCGGAAGAAGAAGGACAGGTTGTTTCCAAAACTTGGTTTATATATGGTTTCAGGACCATTTCCGTTGTCTACTGTAATAGGGTTGTTTTTAGAAACACCTCCCCAATACTCGTAATCGCGTACATGTCCAGCATTTGAACTGTACATACGAGGGAAAATAGTATTGAATCGAGAATCGAATTCGTAAGCAGGTTTACGAGATGCAATCACATATTTATCATCCTTTTGGATGTATACTGGTGTCGTGTATTTTACATCGGTAACCGGAGCATTGTAATACTCTCCAAAAACTAGCGGTCTATCTCCATATTGCTCACGATTCAGGTAAGATAATAAGGAAAATACATCGTCTGGATTATTTTCATCCATAGGCGGGTTGGCTGAGGAACGAATCACAATCATGGCAAATGATGAATACCCAATCATGATCACAATAAAGGAGGTGACAATGGTATTTAAGATGACCTTATTGTGCTTAATTGAATAATTAATAGTCCAAACCATCAAGGCAATCAGGGAAATAGCATAAACAAGCACACCTGTTTTAAAGGGCGCTCCTAAACCATTTACAAAGGCTAATTCGAACCAAGATGCAATTTTAATAACACCAGGAATAATACCATACATGATTACACCTAATATCACAAGAGATATACCTAAAGCAGCAAGAATACCATTTCGGGTTGGTTCATGTTTTTTGAAATAGTAAACAAATACAATAGCAGGGATTGCCAATAGGTTTAGAAGGTGAACCCCAATTGAAAGCCCCATTAGATAGGCAATCAGAATAATCCAACGATTGGCATATTTCTCATCGGCAACATTTTCCCATTTCAGGATAGCCCAAAACACAACAGCCGTAAACAAAGAAGACAGAGCATAAACCTCACCTTCAACAGCTGAAAACCAGAATGTATCAGAGAAGGTGTAAGCTAGTGCACCAACCATTCCTGCACCTAATACTGCAACGCCGTTTGCAAGACTAATCTCACCATCTTTTACAAATAGTTTTTTAGCCAGATGAGTGATAGTCCAGAATAAAAACATGATGGTAAATGCCGAAGCAAGTGCTGACATCAGGTTAACCATGAGAGCTGCGTACGATGGATCTGGTGCGAATAATGCAAAGAAACGTGCAATAATCATAAAAAGCGGTGCCCCGGGTGGGTGACCAACCTGAAGACCATTAGCGGAGGTAATAAATTCTCCACAATCCCATAAACTGGCAGAAGGTTCCATGGTTAAGGCATAGGTGATGGCCGCAACAGCAAAAGCCAGCCAGCCTAGAATAATATTGAACCGATTGTAATCTGAATTCGATAGTTTATTGTTTCCCGACATATTTTATAAAAAGTTTATTGGAACGATTAGTTCTTTTTATTGTTTTCTGTTTTTGTACGAACAAAGATGGTATATTTTCGATGGAAAATTCCCTTACTAGCGCAGTATAACTGTCTCGTAGCTTTGAATGCAAAAATATTTAAGGCTTGAAAATAGTCATTTTTAGGCACCTAGATCCTTAAGCTTCGAAAAAAATATTTTTTTTATTTGCACAATCAAAAAAATGCTTACATTTGCAGTGCTCTAGAACAAATGAGCAAGGGTATTGTCCCATGGTGTAATGGTAACACATCTGGTTTTGGTCCAGACGTTTAAGGTTCGAGTCCTTATGGGACAACCATTATTTAAGCTTCGATTTAACAATCGGAGCTTTTTTTATGCTTTTGTTTTTCGGTTGACTTATAAAAAAAGACGCCTAACGACGCCTTAATTTTTTATTCTTTAAATCATTTCTAGAGCTTCCTTAGCTACCCATTCAGGTGTAATATCTACCATACATTTTTGATAGACATCCTGAGAGCATTTTCCAGAGCCATCTTTTGTGCATGGGCGGCATTTCATATCAACCTCAAGCGTTTTTATTTGATCACCAGAAGTGAAACCAAAAGCTGTAGGCCCCATTAGTGATAAGGCTTTTATCCCAAATTTGTCTGCTGCATGAAGAAACCCCGTATCTCCGGAAATAACTAATTGTGATTTTTGAACAAGATAACAGGATTCCAGAAGATTGGTTTTTCCCATTAAATTTAAAATTCGACTAGGGGCAACTTCCTCAATTTCTTTACAGAAGAGATCATCAGGTCCGGCCAAAATCATAAATTTATAATCAGGTAAATTTAATACGAGTTTTTGCCAGTGCCCAACAGGCCATCGCTTCATAGGCCAAGCTGCTGATGGGACTAATGTGATAAGTTTACGATCTGTTTTATCTGTAAAATTTAGAATATTTGTGTTAATCTTCTCTTTTAATTCTTCAGGGAAATACCAATCCGATTTATTGATTGAGAAATCTTGAATTCCCCATTTTTGAAGAGGTTTCCGGAAAGATAACATACCACGAAAGGGCATGGGAAAATTATCGATTCTAAATTTGAATAAAAGAATTCGCTTAATTCTGTCTTTGCTGCGAAGTGTGTATTTAGGCCCTATTCCAAACCATCTTTTCCAACGTGGAACAAGTGCTGTTTTAAGTACAATAGATCGAATATTGCTATGCGCATCGTAGATATAATCGAATCTTTCTTTCTTTAGCTCTTTAGCTTGTTTCCACAAACCCTTAAAGCCGACTTTTCTATCAAATCCCCAAATTTTGGTTATACGATCGTCCATAGCCAAAAAAGAAGACATGTCTTTTCTTGCAATCCAATGAATTTCGGCATCAGGATAGTGATTTTTTATACCATCAACTACGGTCATGCATTGAATGATGTCACCAATAGAAGAAAAGCGAATAATAAGAAATTTTTTAGGCATGAGTTCTTTTTTACTTGAGTGACAAAATTAAAAAGTTTTTTGGCAAAAGTTTAATCCTAAGCTTGCTATTAAGCTTCAAAAGTGATGAAAGAAGGGAAAATATTTAAATGCTTCAACTTCATTTTTGGCACTTTTCGATTCTTATTTATTTTTCGAGTGCAGTCGTCAAAATCTACATTGGGAATTGTAATAGTCTTAGTAAATTATATAACAGAGCTGAAAATGAGATGGTGAGAGTTTTTAAGCAGTTTTTTTGAGGTAAAAGGGATTGTATAAAAGCTCTCTTAAGGCATCCATTACTTAGGTTTATTTTATAAAATTATTAAATCCTGCAGAGATGAAAGAGAGAGGGAAAGCCATAGTTGTTGGTTGGGATTTTACAGAATGTTCAAGGCTTGCTTTGGATCATGCTTTATTTTACTCATATCAAACTAACATGAAGGTCTGTTTGGTGCATATTGCTACAAATGAATTGGATATAACGGAGAAAGAATTTGAATTACAAAAAGAAGTTGATAATTTGTACAAAAGCAGAGGGAAAAGAATTGATATGCTTGTTCGTCTTGGTTCTGTTTCTTCAGATTTAAAGTCTGTGGCGGAGGAAATTTCGGCAGCTGTTATTTTTATTGGGACACATGGAGTTAAGGGAATTCAGAATTATATTGGAAGTCATGTTTTGAAAATTATAATGGATTCGATTATACCTTTTGTGATTGTTCAGGCACCTCGTGAAAAACATACACACTTTTCTCTTGTATGTCCAATTGATTCCAGAAAGGAAAGCAAGGAAGTTCTTTATTGGGTAGCATACCTGGCTCAAATTCTTGGAGCAAAAATTTCATTGGTGTATCCGGAATATAAAACTCAGGCAAGGATAAAAATGACTCAGGCTAATGTGAATTTCTCTAAACATTATCTGAGTAAAAACAGTGTTATTTATGAGGAGGTAAAATTGAGTTCAACACATTTTAATGATGCGATTGTAGACTATGCCAAACAAAAAAACTCGGATTTAATTTTTACTATAACAAATAGGCAAACCAAGATTCAGAATTACTTTTCAGCATCTAGACTGCAGTATTTAATAGCTAATAAAGAAAAAATCCCTGTGCTCTGTGTAAGTCCACGAAAGGATTTATGGACATATGGGAGTTACAAATAAGATTAACTCTTAATTAACTAAGGATTATGATTTTAATATCATGATCCTTTTTTGTTTAGATTGGTGTCTATACTTTAATTATGAGAAGATTCCTTGATTTTATTTAATGAACAAGATTAAATAATCTTTTTGAATTTCATTTTTGTTTTGTTAGATTTATACTGAACCGCATTTACAAATTGAATAGATTAATGTTTAATAAATTGTAGCTTTTAGTTAGCTTAGGTAAATTATTTTAGGCAAGCAAATGAATAGATAGAGTTGAAATTCTTGTAAATTATCAAAAGGCAAAATATGATAGAAAACGGAAAAACGATATTTGTACCATGGGATTTTAAAGGTGTTTCGGAATATGCACTGGATCACGCTTTGTATTATTCATCGAAAAGTAAACTTGATATTTGCCTGATTTACGTTGTA
Source organism: Ancylomarina sp. DW003 (assembly GCF_029029505.1). Lineage (GTDB taxonomy): Bacteria > Bacteroidota > Bacteroidia > Bacteroidales > Marinifilaceae > Ancylomarina. The sequence goes on from NZ_JAKJSD010000024.1 coordinate 21,228, forward strand.
AAAAAAGAATCTCTTGTAAAGGAAACTAAGCAAAAACTAGAAAAAATAGCTACCGACGTTTATGCAAGAAAAGGTAAGCGTGTGCGAACTATTGTAGAGGTTGGAAGTTTTCATTCGGGTTTAAAAAAAGCAGCTGATAAAAATCAAGCAGCAATGATTTTTGTTGGGATTGATGGATATAAAGGAATTCAGAAATATATTGGTACAACTATATTGAATGTGCTTTCCGGAGCAGTTATTCCTTCAATTGTGGTTCAAAAACCTAAAAGAACCCGGAGTACATTTTCTTTGGTTTGTCCAATTGACCAGAGAAAAGAGAGTAAATTATTGTTGAGGTGGATTGCTTTTTTAGCACGATTTATTGAATTGAAGGTATATTTAGCGTACCCGGAGTTTGAAGAATCAGGGCAGAATAGAAAGATATTTAGAAATGTGGCTTTTGCCAAGAATTTCCTGACTAAGGAAAAAATTAATTTCGAAACAGAATGTTTTAGTGTCTTTGATTTTAACAACTCTATTGTAAACTTCTCAAGAAGACGTGGTATAGATTTAATTCTAAACCTAACTAAGAAAAGTTTGGGCTATAGAAGCTTTTTTACAACACCTAAAAGTCATTATTTGATAGCGAATAATGAAAAGATCCCTGTAATGTGCATCACACCAACAAGAGGATTGTGGAGGTATATACCTTTCAAATAATAATCTGAAATATTTATCTAAGTCCCATTCATTTTGAATTGGGACTTTTTTTAGATCTTCTTTTATGAAATGCTCTTATCTTTGAATACAGAATTGTAAGAGTAATAAATACTAAAGAATACGATATGAAACTTGTTTTTGCAACCAACAACCAACATAAACTTTCTGAAATTCAAGAAATGTTAGGTGATAAATTTCAGGTCTTAAGTTTGGCAGACATCAACTGTCAGGATGAAATTCCTGAGGATCATGAAACATTGGAGGAGAATGCTAGTCAGAAAGCACATTATATTTATGAGAAGTTTGGACTAAATTGCTTTGCAGATGATACCGGATTAGAAATAGAAAGTTTAAATAATGAACCTGGAGTTTATTCAGCTCGTTATGCTGGTAGTTCTCGTTCATCAGAAGATAATATGCAAAAAGTGCTTGATAAGCTTGCCGGAATAGATAATCGTTCAGCCCGGTTTAGGACGGTTATTTCATTAATAATTAATGGTAAGGAAGAACAGTTTGAGGGTATTGTAAATGGAGATATATTGAAAGAACGAGTTGGTACAGATGGTTTTGGTTATGACCCAATTTTTCAAGCTAATTCGTATAATGTTTCTTTTGCAGAGATGTCTCTGTCAGACAAGAATAAAATCAGTCATAGGGGAAATGCTGTACGTAAATTAGTTGAATATTTACTTAAGTAGATCCTTATTTAAACTTCGAATAGGTGAGATTGGAAGGAGTTTTGTCGAAAATAGATATTTTTACATATAATTTTAATATAGAAAGCTTTAGGTTGTCTAATTTAATGTTTAAAATTAATATATAATACTTGAATAATGGGAATTAAAATACTATTTTATAATCCCTGATTGTGTAATTTTAATTTCATCATATGATTCATAAGACAAGGGCTATTATACTGGGAATTGTAAAGTATAGCGAGACAAGTCTTATTGTTCATGCTTATACTGAAAAATTTGGAAGACAAAGTTATATGATTAAGGGTGGGCGTTCGAAAAAATCGAGAACAAAATCCAACCTTTTCCAATCGCTTTTTCTTCTGGATATGAATGTGTCTCATCGTGAAGGAAAGAATTTGCAAACAATTAAAGAAGTTCAGTTCTCCGATTTGACACCTCGTTTAAATTTTGAAACGCATAAACAACCATTGGTTTTATTTCTTGCAGAAATTCTTTCAAAAGTATTGAAAGAAGAGGAGGGAGATCCGCAACTATTTGAATTTTTAAGCAATCATATATCCTATATGGTGCAAGTGGAAATACTTCCTAAAGCTTATCATTTGAATTTATTGTTGAACCTGAGCCGTTTTTTAGGCTTTTATCCCAATGATAATTGGTCTGTGGAGAATCAGTTTTTTGATTTGGATAACGCTGACTTTGTATCACTAGCAGACAGGCATGTACATTGCTTAAATGCAAATATGAGTCGTTTATTACATACACTTTTGCAAACACAGCTAAGTGAAATTAATGAGATAGACCTGAGTGCGGATGAGATGAAATCTATTTTGAGAGCCATTTTAAATTTCTATGCCTTACATAGCCATGGGTTTACCAAGTTAAAATCTCTTGCAGTATTTGAGGATTTGAGTGATTTTTGAAAATAGAAGTAAAAATAAAGCTCCAGGATCTTTATTGATATTGGAGCTTAAATAGTATTGAATATTTTCTAAAACAGACCGTGAATTTGTGCTTCAACCTGGTCCATAATTGAGTTAAGATCGTTAGGATTTTTTAGAAAATCGATATTATCGGCATCGACAATAAGTAGCTTTCCATTTGTATACTCCTGAATCCAGTTTTCGTAGCGTGTGTTAAGATTCTTCAAATAATCTAATCGAATTGATTCTTCATATTCACGCCCTCGCTTTTGAATCTGATCAACAAGAGTAGGTACCGACGATCGTAAATAAATTAATAAATCCGGAGCTTGAATCATGGAGCTCATTAGATTAAAAAGCTTGCAATAATTATTGAAATCGCGTTCACTCATTAAGCCCATATCATATAGGTTCGGAGCAAAGATTTGCGCATCCTCATAAATCGTTCTATCCTGAATAATATTTTTACCAGATTTACGGATATCCATAATTTGAGTAAAACGACTTTTAAGGAAATAAACTTGAAGATTGAAGGACCAACGTTGCATGTCGTCATAAAAATCATTCAAATATGGATTTTCATCAACATCTTCGAAATGAGCCTCCCAGCCATATTGTTTGGCAAGTAATTCTGTAAGTGTTGTCTTTCCTGAGCCTATATTTCCAGCAACTGCAATATGCATAGCGATTTTATTTTCTGAGTGTAATTCCTGTGAGAATCAAATGGTTTTGCCTTTGTTAAGAACAAAAGATATTTAAACTAAATTTTCTGCAAAAAGTCCATGAAGGTTCGCATCGATCTTTGTGATTACTTCACTTAAATCTTTTGGATTTCCAAGGAAATCAATATTGTCAACATCAATTATTAACAACTTTCCTTTATCATAGCCATCAATCCAAGCTTCGTAACGTTCGTTTAGATTTTTAAGGTAATCCAAACGAATGGTCTCTTCATAATCGCGTCCTCTATCTTGAATGTGTTCTACAAGAGTAGGAATTGAAGCTCGTAGGTAGATTAATAAATCCGGCGCTTGTATTAGGTCACTCATGATATCAAAAAGAGCCAGATAATTTTTAAAATCTCTTTCAGGCATTAGATTCATACCATGCAAACTAGGTGCAAAAATATGAGCATCCTCATAAATCGTTCTGTCTTGAATGATTTTCTTTCCCGTTTTGCGTAAAGCTAAAACCTGATTAAAACGAGAGTTAAGAAAATGAATTTGCAGGGCAAAAGACCAACGCTGCATATCTTCGTAAAAATCGTTTAGATAAGGATTCTCGTCAACATCCTCAAAATGAGCTTCCCAACCATAGTGTTTTGAAAGCAAACCAGCTAATGTTGTTTTGCCAGCCCCAATATTTCCCGCAACAGCAATATGCATTGTTATGTTTAGTTTTATTTTTGAAAAAATCAATTAAAATTAAGAATAATTTTTAGGAATGCAACTACATGTTTGTTGATCTAATTGCGATGTGTTTGATATCAGTACTTTAACTTCTTTATAGATATTTGGTCTCCATTAAGAATGTAAATCTGTTTTGAAAAGACTTTACTTTGAAACATAGCTGAATTTGCCATTTCATAAATTAGATTATCACTCTTTTCTATGGGAATATATTCAAACCATTGCTTCCCATTAAGATAGTTAAGTTTTTGATTGTCAAGACAAAAGTCTATAGCCTGTGGCAGGGGTATTTGTTGATCGAATTTGCCAAATTTATTTAAAATGACTATGCCTTTGTTGGGAATTAGTAAATGTAGTTTCTCTTGATGTACTATCATTTTTGAAGGATGGGCATCCATCACATAGTTATTTAATAAATTGCTTTTATTTAATACTTCACCTTGTTTCGATATTTGAAAAGCTTGGTTGTCTTCTTTATTATATATCCAGATTCCATTTGGCGAAGCGTTACAACAGAGTTCTGTTTCATTATCAGAGTAGTTGTATAAATCTAAAGGATCACCAATGGGAGTAAGATTTTGATCTAAGTATAAGATTTGATTGAATTCCTTATAAAACAGAAGTAAACGAAGTGGGTTTGAAACATCGAGTGATGATATCTCGCCTAAAAGAGGATTCGAGAAGTTTGAAAGTAGAATCTTATTGGAGTCGTATTTTCTCAACTCATCTCCATTCACGGTATAGATATAGCCAAGGTGATCAACATCTATAATTTGATGATTTTTTTGCGCATAATTATTAACAGAACTAATCAAGCAGAGAATAGTAATTAGAAACTTCATGATAAACATCTTAGATTTGATTCATGATTAAGACTTCATCAATTAGATCTCTATTGTTGGCTAAACGAGGCACTTTGTTTTGCCCGCCTAATTTTCCTTTTTTCTTCAACCAATCGTAAAATAATCCTGTACGAGCTACTGTAATAAGGGGTTTGTCCAGGGTAATATTTTTATACCGTTTGGCCTCATAATCTGAGTTTTGATTCATTAGTGCATTGTCTAACAGGTAATTAAATTCATCGATATTATCAGGAGCTTTTTCGAATTCAATAAGCCATTGATGAGCACCTTTTCTGTTATCCCCCATAAAAATTGGAGCTCCCATATAATCCTTTAGAACGGCGTTGGTTTTTGAACATGCTACTTGCATTGCTTTTTCAGCATTGTCTATTATAATCTCTTCACCAAATGCATTAATAAAGAGTTTGGTTCGTCCTGAAATTTTGAATTTGTATGGTTTTAAGGAAGTGAATTGCACGGTGTCACCAATTTGATAACGCCATAATCCACCATTAGTTGTAATAATAATAGCGTAGTTTTTATACAGCTCTACCTCTTCGATACTTATAACTTTGGGGTTTTCATCATTCACATTTTCCAGAGGAATAAACTCATAGTAGATACCATAATCGAGCATAAGCAACATCGATTTGTCATCCAAATCGTCTTGAATACCAAAGAAACCTTCCGAAGCATTATAGGTTTCCATATAATTCATTTTATCAGTTGGAAGTAATGAGTTGAATTGGTCACGATATGGATCAAAACAAACACCACCATGAACAAAAAGTTCCAAATTTGGCCATATGTCATGAATACTTTTTCTACCACTAACTTTTAAGACATGTTTAAGTAATACCAGATACCAGGAAGGCACACCCGAAAGACTCGTTACATTTTCGTTAAGTGTTGCTTCGGTCATTTTATTCAACTTTTCTTCCCATTCTTCCAAAAGCACTATCGAAGTGTCAGGAGTACGAATAAAATCGGCCCAAAAGGGTAAGTTTTGAATTAGAATAGCAGATAAATCACCGTAGTAAGATTCATTGCTTAGGTTGTTAATTTGATGAGATCCACCCAAAGTGAGTCCTTTGCCCTTGAGAATACCTGTTTCAGGAAACAATGAAGTATAAAGAGTTAAAATATCTTTCCCTCCTCTAAAATGACAATCTTCCATGGCTTCTTTGCTCACAGGAATAAATTTGCTCTTAGAGTTAGTTGTACCAGATGATTTTGCAAACCACTTAATTTCGCTAGGCCACAAAATATTCTGTTCTCCTTTTCGTAAACGATCTACGTATGGTTCTATATCTTCATAGGTCTGAATAGGAAGACGCTCCTTAAACTGATGAAGTGAATTTATTGATTGAAAATCATATTTTTTTCCCCATTCCGTATTTTTAGCATTCTCCAAAAGTTTGGTTAAAACTTCGTGCTGCGTATCAATAGGATGATTCTTCGTGAAATCAATTTCCGAAAGACGTTTGGTGTTGAACCAAGAAACAATGGAATTAATTAGAGCCATATTTAACTTATCGTTAGCGAATAACTGGTAAACTATATGCTTAAATATAGGGAATTTATTTTGTTAGAATATTGACATGCCTTACAAAATAAGGCTGATTCGTGTTAAATAGTTAAACCTTAACAGATAGAATCGAAATTTGATTAAATAAAAGCCTTCAATATGAAAGCCATACTATTCTATTCTAGATTAATCCTTATCTTTGCCAAGATAATTTAGAAACAAAGAAAATAAGATATAATGGAATCAACCAGACAGAGTAAGATATCAAGATTGTTGCAAAAAGATTTAAGCGAGATTTTTCAAATGGAATCACGTAATCTTTTTCAAGGAAAGATGATTTCAGTTACCCGTGTTAGAATTAGTCCTGATTTAGGATTAGCAAGAGTATATTTAAGTATCTTCCCTTCAGATCAAGCGGAAGCCGTTTTGAAAGAAGTGAAAATTCAAACCAAGAACATGCGCCGTCTTTTGGGAAATCGTGTTGGAAAACAATTAAGAGTTGTTCCGGCATTAACTTTTTTCGTTGATGACTCATTGGATTATATTGCAAATATCGATTCTATTTTGGAGAAATAGTAGTCTTCAAAAACAGAATATAACGTTTTACATTTAAGCTTAATATTTGAACTTACCTTTTTATATCGCAAAGCGCTACCTGGTTTCCAAAAAGAAACAGAATATAATCAATATCATTTCAATGATATCGGTAATAGGTGTGAGTTTGGGTACTATGGCTTTAATCATTGTTCTTTCAGCTTTTAATGGTCTTAATGTTTTAGTCACAAGTTTGTTTGGTAGTTTCGATCCCGATCTTAAAATTCTACCTGTTGCTGGAAAAACCTTTATACCTAATTCTCCTGAATTTGCTGAAATAAAAAAACTGGACAAAGTTCTGTTTTATGCGGAAGCTTTGGAGGATAATGCCTTGCTGAAATATGCCAATCGACAACGGCCTGCTATTGTAAAAGGTGTAAGTGAAGAGTTTGCCTTGATGACTGGTATTGATACCATGATAATTGATGGCAAATTTATTTTGGAAGAGGGAAAGCAAGATTATGCTGTTTTGGGTTTTGGTGTTGCAGGAAGTTTAGGAATAGGCTTAAATTTTATTGATCCAATTAAATTCTATGTGCCAAAGCGAAATGCAAAAGTGGGGCATAATCCTATAGATGCTTTTAGAATGGAGTATCTTTTTCCTAAAGGAGTCTTTACAATTCAAGAGGAGTTTGATTCGCAATATGTATTAGTGCCAATGGATTTTGCCCGTAGCTTATTTGGACGGAAAGAAGCTGTTAGCGCTATTGAAATTAAGCTTAAGGATATTGATGAATCTGACGAAGTTCAAAAGTATATACAGAATTTATTAGGAGATGACTTTGTTGTAAAGAACCGTTTTCAGCAGCATGATGTTCTTTTCAAGATGATGAAATCAGAGAAAATGGCTATCTTTTTTATATTGGCATTTATTCTGATTATTGCTTCGTTTAATATTATAGGCTCGCTAAGTATGCTTATTATCGATAAGCAAAATGATATTGAAACACTTAGAAGTATTGGAGCCAATAAGACATTGATTCAACGGATTTTCTTGATTGAGGGCTGGTTAATTTCCTTATCCGGAGCTTTGATTGGCACTGTTTTAGGAATTGCAATATGTTTATTGCAATTGAAATATGGCTTTGTAAAATTAGGTGGAGCAGATAGTTTTATTTTTTCTGAATATCCTGTAAAGCTCGTATTTGTTGACGTGTTGATTGTTTTTGTAACTGTCGTCATTATCGGTTATTTGGCTTCACGATTACCAGTTCGATACCTGACTAAGAAATTTTTGAATGTTGGATAATTTGATCGCAATATTAATCTTCTTCTTAAAATAAGATTCACCCCGATAATTTGTAAATTAGCATGGATTAAAATGACTGTGATTTATATTCATAGTAAAACTAAAAATATGCAGTATGTCTAGAATTTTTCTTTTTATTTTATTTTTTGTTGGAGTAGGGATGACCATACAAGCTCAACAAATTGCAAAAACAAACTCAGGAAGAGTTGTTGTATTATTCGATAATGGAACCTGGAAATATGTAGATGAAAAACCGAATGTGAAAACTGAAGTTGCCCCACAGGTTGTTTCTGAAAAGGTACATGTGATAAATTCTAAAATAGAACTAAAAGATGCAGAAACCGAGAAGAAGAATTTCTTAAATGGCCCCAGTGCTAAGCTTAAGAAATACTTTAAGCACAAAAATATAGTGAATGCTGACCTACAGCTTGTTTCAAAGGCAGGAGTCGTAAGCCTAATGATTGACTGGAAGGTAATGACTGGTGAAGCTTATTCTTATTTTGGCTATATTAAAGAAGGCGGGAAGTTGAGTCTTGAATTGATGGGAGGAGAAGTTATTGACTTGGTTTATACTGAGGAATGTGAGCCCAAAGAATATGAGAAATATGGTTTCTCGACTTATAAGTCTCACTTGAATTTGAGCCTTGAGCAAATAGCAGCTCTACAGTCTAATATTATTACAAAAGCAAGTATGACTTGGAGTAAGCGTACTGAGGAATATAAGATTTCAAATCCGGCCTACTTTGTAACCGAATTACCAAAATTATTAAAGTAGAGTTTGATAGAACAGAATAAAAAAAGCTGATTAGTTTTAACTGATCAGCTTTTTCGTTTAGAATATTTTAATGACTTAATCCTCAGAAATATTTTCTCCCCATTGATCTGAAATACTATTGAGAATCAACATCAGTTCATCGTAATTCCCTGAACGAAGCATCTGTATTCGGGTTTGCTTAAAGTTATAAAGGCCTTTAAACATACCAGCCATATGTCTTCTCATATGCAGAATACCACGTTTTTCATCTATCCAGTCAATAGCAGCATCTATTTGTTGTTTTAACATTTCAACTTGTTGAGCAACGGTTGCAGGAGGTAAAATTTCACCTGTTTCAAGGTAGTGTTTTACATCACGGAAAATCCATGGTTTCCCAACTGCCGCACGCCCAATCATAATGGCATCAACACCATATTTATCGAAAGCTTCTTTGGCTACTATAGGGTTTGTAATATCACCATTCCCAATAATAGGAATATGCATACGTGGGTTGTTTTTCACTTTTCCAATTAAATCCCAATCAGCTTGACCTGTATACATTTGACAACGAGTTCGTCCATGTACAGTTAGAGCTTTAATTCCTGTGTCCTGAAGTTCTTCAGCCAGGTCAACAATGATTTTTGAATCCTCGTCCCACCCCAGTCTGGTTTTAACTGTAACAGGTATGTTGACTGCTTTCACAACTTCTTCAGTTATTTTCAGCATTAAGGGAATATTCCGAAGCATACCGGCACCCGCGCCTTTTGTAGCAACTTTTCGAACAGGACAACCGAAGTTAATATCGATAAACTCGGGATTGGCTTGTTCCACAATTTTAGCTGCCTCAACCATGGCCTCAACCTCTTTTCCATAAATTTGAATTGCAACAGGGCGTTCATCCTCAAGGATTGTAAGTTTTTTCATGGTACGGTTTACCGAACGAATTAGTGCATCAGATGATACAAATTCGGTATACATTAAATCTGCACCATATTGCTTACACAACAAACGAAATGGGGGATTGGTCACATCTTCCATGGGAGCCAAAAGGACTGGCTGATTCCCTAAATCTAAATTTCCTATCTTCACTTTATAACCTAATTAAGAACACTCACAATTAATGAAAAAACTTAATCCAAAATGGATTTTGAAGCTTTTTGTTTGACTGCAAAGATATAACAGATCCTCGAATTAAAAATAGGCTTGCTGAAACATCTATCTTTTAACTAAAAGCAGGTGAAAAGCTTGGATGTAATTTAGTATAATTTGTTAATTTTGTTTTTAATGTTTCAAATCTGCTGTGAAAACCGATCTGTATGTTAAAAAAAAGTTTGATTCCCTTATTGGCCATATTCTTTATAGGAATACTTGCAGTGGCCTATTTCTATATGCAAAAACAGAAAGAGTATAAAACCAGCGACCATTTCCTGGCTATTCCTGCTTCGTCTGAAATTATGATTCATTTTGATAATATTGAGGATTTAGTTTCCAAACTCGGGGAAAATAAAGGTGTATGGGAGGAACTTTGTCAGTTTAATACGTTTAGTGGAATAAATAAGAACCTAAAAAGCTTATCTGGCTTAATTAATGAACCGTCAGCAGATTCAGAATTGGATTTAGATCGTTCATTGACTATTGCCAGTCAGGTTATGGGTAAAAATCAGGTTGAATACCTTTATGTACTTCCAGTTCGAAGTTATCTTGAGGAGAAAAGAATTCAGGCATTTATTCAAGATAAAATTAACTCTAAGAAAGAACCAATTAGTCGAAAATATAATGGTGTAAGTTTGTATACCCTACCTAAATTAAAGTCGGATAAGAAGCTGCTCCATTTTTGTTTTTCAAAGGGATTGATGTTGGTGAGCTCATCGATGATTTATCTTGAGAACTCGGTTAGGCAATTGGAAGAATCCGGATCGATTAGTGAATCAAAAGGTTTCGATCAGGTTTTTAAAACAAAGGGAGAGAATGTGGATGCCAATATTTATCTGAATCTCAAAAGATGTCAGAAACAGTTTGCTTCCCTTTTTGAAAATACGATTAAATCTCATATCAGAAATTATTCTCATTTGGGCAATTGGGTTGAGCTGGATTTAAGTTTTCGTGATCATTTGATCTTACTGAATGGGTTTACCTATTCAGACCAGCAAGAAAATAATTATTTGAATGTATTTATGAAGCAGGATGCTGTTAAGATGGAAATGGAATCTGTTTTGCCGGGGAATTCAGGTTTGGTAGCTATTTTGGCCTTAAATAATCCTGATCAGCATAAAGAAGCTTACCGTAAATATTTACAAGGGAATGATGGCTTGAAGGACTACTTGGCCGGACTCAAAGTATTGAAGGATAAAACCGGAGTTAATTTTGAATCATTGTTTTATTCAATGATTCATAAAGAAATTGCAATGGTTTATCTGGATAATCAGATAGATGAGCAATTCTCAATTATTCGTACAAAATCGGCAAGTGCAGCAAAGGAAAAGCTCGTAAAGATGCTTTCGTCTTATGCAGAAAAAAACAAACGTAGTTTGTCATACTATTCCACTTATATAAAACTCGATGGCGCAACTAGGTTTGATGTTTACAGAATGCCTGATGATTTTATTTTTGAGAAAATATTTGGGCGAATGTTTAAAGGAGCAGCTTCAAACTATGTTGTTATTTTCGAAAACTACTTGATTTTTGGAAAAACAAAAGCTCAATTGTCCGAATTTGTTCATGCTTCCTTTTTGAGAAAAACACTAGATAAAGATCCTATTTACGATGAAAGTCAGGAGTATTTGTCATCCAAAGCTAATTTCTTTTTGTATGGCACTATGCCTCGTGCGAATAAGGTTCTTTCAAATTTCCTTAATGAGGGGATCAAAACGGATATTCAGGAACAAATGGAAGGTGTGAATAAGTTTCAAGCTTTTGGTTTACAGATGAGTGCCAACGAAGATTTAATCTACAACAATGCATTTGTGAAACACAATCCTGTTTTGGAATTACCTCCTCAGACTGTTTGGGAGTCTCGATTAGATACAGCCTTTGTACATAAGCCTTTCTTAGTGAAAAACCATTACACTAAGGAAAAAGAAATTCTGATACAGGATTTAAACAATCAGTTGTACTTGATTAATCCGGCATCGGGACGAATTCTTTGGAAACGACCTTTGTCGTCGCCCATTGTTGGAGAAGTACATCAAGTGGATTTGTATAGAAACAATAAACTTCAATATGTATTTGTTTCCGAGGATAAGTTGTATATGATTGACCGAAATGGCCATGATGTTGGTAATTATCCTATTCTCTTAAGATCAAAGGCAGTTAGGTCTCTTTCCGTATTTGACTATAGCAACAATCGAAATTATCGTTTTTTTGTACCTGGTCAGGATCAAAAAGTTTATGCATATTCCAAGGATGGTAAATTGCTTAATGGGTGGAAATTTAAGAAAGCTGAGAACCCCATAACAAGTCCGGTTCAACATTTTAGAATTAAGGGTAAAGATTATATTGTTTTTGCTGATGAATTCCGGGTTTATATTCTTAACAGAAAAGGACAGGTTCGAATAAAACCGAAAAAACAGATTTCTAAATCAAAAAATAATGTGTTCTATCTTGAGAATGCAAATTCGAAACATGCCGATAGATTAGTTACAACTGACAAAGAAGGTAGTATTCAATATTTCTACCTGAACGGAAAAGTTGAAACCCAAAGCTTGCTTGGTTTAGGTGAGAATCACCATTTTGTGGCTCGTGATATTGATGCAGATGGAGGTGTAGAATACATTATTAGCAATACGAATAAACTATATGTATACGAAAGTGATGGAAGTGAAATTCTAAATAAAGAATTTTCTTCATCTATTACAGCGCCTCCTGCCGTTTACCAGTTTTCGAAACGTAAGTTTGAGATTGGAATATGCTTGAAAGAAGATGACCAAATTCATCTAATCAACATGGCTGGTGATAATCACAAAGGTTTTCCATTAAAAGGAAATACAGCTTTTTCAATTGCATTTTCAAAAGGTTTACAAAAAGGCTTCTATCTGTTTACTTGTGATAATCGTAACTTTTTACTAAATTATTCCGTGAAATAACGTTTTTTTATGACAAAAAGGCGAATTTAAGATGTGAGTAAAGTTTGCGATGTCTTGCTTTTTTAGGAAAAGGATGTGTAAATTTGTTCACTATTTTTTAAGCTGTAATCACCATAATCTAAACCATTCTATAATGAAAAGAAGAGTTAGAATCCCTATCCTGTTGGTCTTGTTTTGTTTTTTGACCATACCATTTAAATCATGCGTTGATTCTGACGACTATGATTTTGATAAATTATCTGAAAAAGTAGACTGGCAACCGAACTTTGTTGCTCCAGTTGGTTTCGGAGAATATTCTCTTTGGTACCTTCTAAATCAGCATGAAGAAGAGTTAAAAGATCAAACAATTGTTTTGGGGTCTGATGGATTAATTCATATAAAATATACAGAAGAGGGAATTTTTGAATACGAAGCTAGTGAAGTTTTGGATTTCCCTACTCAAACTAATAATATATTAAATCTTGATTTGGGGGTACCGGTTATTGGTATTCCATCAATAAATTTACCTCAAACTGTTGGTCCTATTTTACAACCATTTAGTATTAGTACTGATGATGCAAATATTATTCTGAAAGAAGCAACGGTTAATTCTGTTTTGAATTTCCGTTTAAATAATCCATTGAATACAACGGTTGATTTAGAAGTTAGTTTACTTTCGGGAACACAAGCTGGAGCTCCTGTTGTGAAAACTTACACCGTTGCAGCCAATGCTTTAGATCAGAGAGAAACTCTGGATTTAACAAACTTATTGCTCGCATTTAAAGAGCCCTTGACTGTTGCAAATACTGTAGAATTACAATTTAATGCGACAATTAATAAAGAAATTGGTGGAGCTACTGTTGTAGGAACAGGAGATCTAAATATTCAGTATCAGGTTGGGAACATTGATTTAATCTTAGCTAAAGGTGATTTTGGTAATCAAACTATTGATATAGGTTCTGGTGATATTGATATGGATGTGGACTTTTGGGATGATGTAGATGGTGAATTTACTTTTGCTGATCCTAGAATCAATATTAATTTTAATAATACGGTTGGTGTACCATTTAAGATACTAGCTAACATGACAGGGGCTAATTCTGACGGCGTAAGCTTAAGTCTTGACCCTGATCCTCAACTGCCGTTATATCCTACCTCAGAGGCTGAGGTTCTGGCGGGAATAGATGCATCAATTGTTTATAATAAAGATAATTCGCAGATTGTTCCGTTTATGGCTTTACCTCCATCGGGAAATATTACTTATTCAGGATCGGTTAGAATCAATGAAAATTTGGATGGTAGTAGATATGATCCTCTTGCTTCTGGTAACAATATCAATATTGTTTCCGGAACATCATCTATTTCGGCTGATTTAGATATGGATATACCATTGAATTTTATGGCAGATAACTTGAGTATTTCTGATACCATTGATGAGGTTGATATTGATGATGCTGAAAAAATGATAAAGGCTGCAGTTATTATTACATCGGAAAATGGTTTACCATTGGATGTGAAGATTGAGAGTGTGCTTTTTACTGATGCTAGCTTTACTGTGCTTTCAACAATATCAGATGAAAGTATTATAAAAGCCGCAGGCGTAACTGCTTCAGGAGAGGTAGATCCTTCAACTATCGAGAAAGTTATTAATACAATTGAGTTGACAGCAGATCAGATTAAGAGTTTAAACGATACCGAAAACATTATTATTAAGGCTGCGGTAAGCACAACTAATGACGGAACAAATCCATCGGTTAAACTCAAAGGAACTGATAAGTTGAAGTTCTCAATTTCAGTAAATGCACAACTAGATCTATCTAAATAACCCCAAGCTTTTATACAAATGCATAAAACAATATTAAAATATAGCCTGCTGTTGGTAACCGGATTATTTATGAGCCAGTTGGTTTCAGCACAAAAAATGAATAACACACTGTATTTGATGCAGAATGTGCCACAAAGCAATCAACTAAATCCGGCAATTCAACCAGAATGTAAAGTTTTTCTTGGTTTTCCAGGTTTGAGTTCAATCTATTTCAATTATGCTAATAATGGATTCACTTATGATGATATTATTAAAGATGGAACAGGTTTGCAGAAGGATTCATTAGTTGTTGATATCAATAGTTTTCATGATGCTTTAAAATCGACAAATAGAATTACAAATCAATTGGATTATACGTTTTTCTCTTTGGGAATTCGTGCAAAGAAAATGTTTTTCACTTTAGATGTGAGTTCTAAGGTTGATACCCGACTGGGCTTTGATAAAGGATTGGTTTCCTTTTTTAAAGATGGTAATGCTGCTTATATGGGACGAACAGCAAATCTTGGAGCAATTGGTTTAGAAGGAACAGCTTACAATGAAGTTGCCCTTGGTGCTTCGAAACAAGTGACGGAGAAATTGACTGTAGGTATTAAAGCAAAAGCACTGTTTGGTGTTGCTAATATGCATATGGATGATTCAGATCTGTCTGTTTATACTTCAGAGTCAGGAGATTTAGTACAGCTGCGTTCAAAACAGTTGATGAAAGTATCAATGCCATTGGATATAACTGAAAAGGCTGATCCGGATGGAACAAATTATATTGATGATATCGACATTAATGATGACGACATGGACGCGAAATTCTTCTCAGGTACAAATAATAAAGGTTTTGCCTTTGACTTGGGAGCGACTTATAAATTTGATGAGAAAACGACCTTCTACGCAAGTATTCTTGATATTGGAGGTATCAAATGGAACGATACGTATGAATTGTATCAAGATGCGACTTTCAACTGGAAAGGTGGCGATTGGTCACAATCAGGAAACTCAAATGATCCGAACTACAGAGAGATTGAAGATGTGATGGAAGATTTAACAGATTCAATTTCTGATGCATTTCGATTTAGAGATAAAACGGGCTCTTATTCAAGAGCTTTACCAACTAAAATCTATTTGGGTGGTAGCTATGAATTGAATAAGCGTATTAATGTGGGGGCGGTGAGTCGTACTGAGATTTATGATGGTAAACTTCGTCCGTCATTAACTTTATCAGCGAATACACGTGTTATTCGTAATTTTTCAGCTTCGCTAAGTTACTCTATGGTGAATAGTTCTTACAATAATATAGGTGTTGGGGTAGCTGCTAAGCTAGGTCCTTTTCAGCTATATGCTGTAAGTGATAATGTATTAGCTATGAATCCTAATACAGCTAAAACCGCAAATATTCGTTTTGGTATGAATATGATGTTTGGTTGTCGTAAGAAAAGCAAGAAAAAAGATGTTTGTAAAATTCAGGAAGATTTAATTCTTGAACACATGGAAAAAGTTAAAAAAGAAACGGAGAAGGAAATTAAAGAATAGTTCTAATTAAGCATAAAGAAAGAGCTTGTCATTAAATGATAAGCTCTTTTTTTTATCTGCAATTTTCTCAATCAAAGTCGCCATTCATTGGTTTTAAAAGCACCACGGGCGTGAAGTATCCATTGACTTTGATCAAGAGGGTTTACACCTTTAAACTCTCTGCTTCTTCCTTCTCCTTCCGGACAATCTTGATAGCCTGAAAAACCAAATTTCACTTTTCCTTTTCCTCCTGTAAGGGAACTTAATCGGATATTGAAATCCATGGATGTTGCTGCCGGAACCTGACCTTCTAAATGAAACTTGCCATTGTCGAAACTGGGATTGGCAAACACCGCTCGCATTTGATTCAAATCGCCGGCAATTTTTCCAAGAAACTCCTCTGGTGCCGATATCCTGAAGTTTAATACGGGCTCTAATAAGTTTGTGCCTGCTTCATCTAATCCTTTCATTAATCCCATCGGAGTCGCTATCATAAAATCACCGGGGCGGGAATGCATCTCATGATCTTCACCTTCGATAAGTGTTATCTTTATATCCGTAATTCCCCAGCCTTGTATACCCTGTTCCAGCGCCTTAGGAATAGTCCGTTTTACTTCATTCTGATATTTTTGGAGCACATCATTTACGCCAATTTTCGATTCATAAATGACACCACTGCCTCTTTCACCAGGTTCAATTTTAAATCGCAAAACTGCCCAGCATGGCTTTGGCATGGTGTATCGAATATAGCCTTCTGTTTCTTTAGCAGGTGTTTCTTTATAAACAACCTTAGGTTCATCGAAACTAACTTCTATGCCAAATCGACTACGCAAAAGCATTTCCAGAATCTCCATTTGGATGGTGCCCATAATATGAAGATTCATCTCCCGATCATCCTTAAACCATTCGAATTGTAATAAAGGATCTTCGCTGGAAAGTTCTTGTAAGGCTTCGGCCAGTTTGGCATAATCTGCTTCACTTTTAGATTTTACCCCAACAGTGAGGAGAGGGATTTGTAATGCTGTATTTTCTGGGATACCGGTTTTACTTCCTAATATATCCCCAACCTGAATTTCTGGCATACCGCTAATAAGACCAATATCTCCAGCTTGTAAGCTTCCAATATCAACTTGTTTATTGGTGTAGATTTTTCGAATCTGTGCAACTTTTTCATCTCTGTCAGCAATTAGGTTTTTTATACTATCTCTGTTTTTCAAACTGCCTCCAAACATTCGGATATGTGCCAATCGGCCCAGAGTTTTATCATGTTCTATTTTAAATACCAAAGCTGAAGGTTCATCTTCTGATTCTGCTGATGCATTAGGAAAATAAGTCACAATAGCATCGAGTAATTCAGCCATACCTGAACCATTTTTTGCCACACCCAATAAGATTGGATTTATTAATGATTGCTTACACAGGTTTTGAGCTTTAGAAATACAATAGTTATTTTCTAAGGTTTCACCATCCAAATATCGCTCTAAAACTTCCTCATCGGTATTGGCTAAAGTTTCAAGAGACAGTTCTTTTAGTTCTTCTCCTAATTCGTTGATTTCATCTAGCCATAAATTCAGAATAGCAGCTTCATTACTGGCTTCTTTGCTACAGGTTTGAAGAGCAAAGCCTGGCGCTTTTAATTCCTTCTGTAAATCTTGGATAACTTGAAGAACATCGGCTCCGGAACGGTCTATTTTATTGATGAAAATAAGGACCGGGATTTTTCTTTCGCAAAGCGCTTCGTATAAAGTATGTGTATGTGCTTGTACACCTTCTACGGCGGAAACAACAAGTATAGCTGCATCCAAAACTCGAAGTACACGTTCCACTTCTGCTGAAAAATCGACATGACCAGGTGTGTCAATTAAATTAATCTGTGTGTCTTTCCACATAAAGGAAGTACAAGCAGAACGGACGGAGATACCTCGTTCTTTTTCTATCTGAAGAGAATCGGTAATGGCACTTCCCGTATCAACACTTCCCATCTTTCGGGTAGCACCACCCAAATAAAGTAAGTTTTCGGTTATGGTCGTTTTACCAGCATCCACATGGGCTAGCACAGCTATATTTCGTATGTTTTGCATGTTCTTCTAAGATAGATTCTGAACAAATTCAGGCCATGAATATAGGGAAGTATAGTGGAGGATAAAAAGATTAACCCAATAGATTGAAGATTAAATAACCATGTGTTTTGGGTTAAAATTAATTTTGAGAATGAGGTTTGTTTAAAGTGTTATAAGAGAACAAACAAAAGCAAAAAATGAAGAAGGGTATTAGAAAAAATGAAATGCTTATATTTGTCCTTCAAAATAAAGTAAGATTATGAAATTTATATTAATTGCAATAGGGGTTTATTTCCTGATCAAATATTTATTTAGAGCTTTTTTTCCAGTTATTGTGAAGAAGACTTTTGATAAAATGCAACAGCAACAACAAAATCAACAACAGCAATACCAACAGAAACCAGAAGGTGAAGTAACTGTTGAAAAGAACACGACAAGCAAAGACAAACACAACACAAAAGATGTAGGTGATTATGTCGATTTTGAAGAAGTTGACGAATAAACAATTAAGAGAACAAATGACTTGTTACTTTTAAGTTGAACGGCTACTTTTGTTATCCAATTTCAGAAAAAATAAAATCTAAATAAAAAACTATGGCTCAGGAAGATGTTTTCAAAAAACTGGTAGCTCATTGTAAAGAATACGGATTCGTATTTCAATCATCAGAAATTTATGATGGTTTATCTGCGGTTTACGATTACGCACAATTGGGTGTTGAACTAAAAAACAACATTAAAAAGTATTGGTGGGATTCAATGGTAAAACTACACGAAAATGTAGTGGGTATTGATACTGCTATTTTTATGCACCCTACCATTTGGAAAGCTTCAGGTCACGTTGATGCTTTTAACGATCCATTGATTGATAATAAGGATTCGAAGAAGCGTTACAGAGCTGATGTTTTGATTGAAGACTTGATGGCTAAGTATGAGGCTAAAATGGATAAGGAAGTTGCTAAAGCGAAGAAAAAGTTTGGCGAGAGTTTCGATGAGGCTCAATTCCGTTCTACAAATCCTCGTGTGTTGGCTAACAAAGCTAAGATGGATGCTGTGCATGCTCGTTTTGTTGAAGCTTTAGATAAAAATGACTTAGAGGAGTTGAAGCAAATTATTATCGATAATGAGATTGCTTGTCCTATTTCAGGAACCAAAAACTGGACTGATGTACGTCAGTTTAACCTGATGTTCTCAACGGATATGGGTTCTACGGCAGATGGATCAAGCAAGATTTACCTTCGTCCGGAAACGGCTCAGGGTATTTTCGTAAACTACCTGAATGTTCAGAAAACAGGTCGTATGAAAATTCCTTTCGGAATTGCTCAGATTGGTAAAGCTTTCCGTAACGAGATTGTTGCTCGTCAGTTTATTTTCCGTATGCGTGAGTTTGAACAGATGGAACTTCAGTTCTTTGTTCGTCCGGGCGACGAAATGAAATGGTTCGATAAGTGGAAAGAGACACGTATGAGCTGGCACAAAGCTTTAGGTTTTGGCGAGGATAAATACCGTTTCCACGATCACGATAAGTTGGCTCACTATGCTAACGCAGCAACTGATGTTGAATTTAAATTCCCATTCGGATTTAAAGAAGTTGAGGGTATTCACTCTCGTACTGACTTCGATTTGAAACAGCATCAGGAGTTCTCTGGTAAGAAAATTCAATATTTCGATCCTGAATTGAATAAGAGCTACGTGCCTTATGTGGTTGAAACATCAATTGGTGTTGACCGTATGTTCCTTCAGATTATGTCTGAGGCATATCAGGAAGAGAAAGTTGAGAAGGAGAATGGTAAAGTTGACGAGCGTGTGGTATTGAAATTGCCACCAGCACTAGCACCGGTTAAATTGTGTGTTATGCCATTGGTTAAGAAAGATGGTTTACCAGAAAAAGCTCGTGAGATTATCAACGATCTTAAGTTCGATTTCAATTGCCAATACGATGAGAAAGACTCTATTGGTAAGCGTTACCGTCGTCAGGATGCTATTGGTACACCTTTCTGTGTAACTTTAGATCACCAGTCGTTGGAAGATAATACGGTTACTATTCGTCACCGCGATACAATGAATCAGGAGCGCGTTGAAATTTCGAAACTTTACGATATTTTAAAGTCTGAGGTAAGTATGAAAAATCTGTTCAAAAAGATTAAATAAGCCTTATACCTTTTAGAATACAGAAAGAGGTGTCCATTGGGCACCTCTCTTGTATTTGTATTTAGTTGAAGCCCTTCAGGCTTCTGTTTAGTTTTACCTATTGTGTCTACAGGTTTCATCTGAGGTTATAGGGGTTTAATCCCTTCGGGATTTTGCATGATAAACCACGAAGTGGTTTAATCGAATTAGGCATGGATGCAATCCATGCTTAATTCGGCAATGTATTAATGAACTCTGAAGAAGTTCAACTAGATCAAATATTCTTCATCATATTCGATACCATGTTTTTTAAGAAGTTTGATGTATTCTCCTCTAAAGTCTAATTTCTTATGGTGTGCCACTTGATTGTTGACGTAGTTGACCAGATTGTTTTTTGCAGATATGTCATAGGTAAATGCACCATATCCATTTTGCCAACCAGAAAAATTGGGAAATAGCTGTTCAGATTTGATATAAGAAGAGCTTACAAGCTTAATGTCTTTCACTAAACTTGATAATGCAATACTTGGATGAATGTGTGTGATAATATGAATATGATCTTCGACACCACCAATACGATATAGATGGCAATTTTTGTTCTTTAATATGCCCCAGATAAAATGGTAGAGTTTTTCGATTTTCTCTAGCTCCAATGTTTTTTCCCGGTGTTTTGTAGAGAATACAATCTGATAAAGTATCTGTGTATATGTACTCATGGCTTTAATTTAGTAGGATTGACTTTATAAATTTACAAATAAAGCTAGTAAATACCTTGTTATGATAGATGTTAGCCAGACTTAAGTTGAAGTGTAGGGAAGTTCCCCATTGTAAATAGAAGCAGATTGATATCTTTGTAATCTTGAAAGTTCTGGACAAACTTTTAAGCTTGTAATTCAACCTATTAACACTAATTATGGAAAAAAAACTGACTAAGAAACGAAGCTGGACAGATCGTTTCCTAAATGTAACAGAGAAATTTGGGAATGCACTTCCGCACCCCGCAACCCTATTTGCAATATTTGCTGTATTGGCAATTTTATTATCAGGTCTGGCTTCTCTTTTTGGATGGCAGGCAGTTCATCCTGGTACCAAGGAGACTATCGAGGTCGTTAACCTTCTGTCTGTAGATGGCTTGCACCGTATTCTTATCGAGATGGTTGATAATTTTACTGGCTTTGCACCTTTGGGGATTGTGATGGTAGCCATGTTGGGTATTGGTATCGCTGAGAGTAGTGGTTTGATTGGAACACTGATTCGTAAACTCGTTTTATCAGCACCTAAAAAGATGTTGACTTTTGTACTTGTACTTGCAGGTATCTTGTCGAATACAGCATCCGATGTGGGATATGTTCTGTTAATTCCTTTGGCAGGGATTATTTTCGTTGCAGTCGATCGTCATCCAATTGCGGGTATGGCAGCCGCCTTTGCTGGTGTATCAGGTGGATTTTCAGCAAACCTTATTCTAGGAACTATCGATCCATTATTAGCAGGCCTTTCTCAGGAAGCGGCTCGAATTGTTGATCCAACAGCAGTTGTAAACCCAACAGCAAACTATTATTTTATGGTGGTTTCAACCTTCGTTATTGCTACGGTTGGTACGCTGGTCACCGAAAAAGTGATAGAACCTCGCTTGGGTGTCTATAAGGATGCAGCCGAGCATAAGGAAGAAATCCATGATTTAAATGACTTGGAGCGACGAGGTTTACGTTGGGCTTTATATGTAGTGCTTTTCCTTACAGCAATTACTGTTTGGGGTTTATACCCTGAAAATGGCTTCTTTAGAGGAGAAGATGGTGGTTTCCTAACCTCACCACTGATAAAAGGTGTTGTAGCACTCTTGTTTTTAGGTGCTGGAGGTTGTGGTATAGCTTATGGTTTTGGAGCAAAAGTATTCAAGTCGGATGCTGATATCATGAAGGGTATGGGTAAGTCCATGGAAACGCTTGCCGGATACTATGTCCTTGTTTTCTTCGCAGCACAATTTGTGGCTTACTTCAAATGGTCGAATCTTGGTGTTATTATGGCTATTAAAGGGGCAGGAGCGCTTATGGCTGCCGAAATTGGAATGATACCATTAATGATTCTTTTTGTGCTTTTATCGGCGCTTATTAATATGCTTATGGGCTCGGCTTCGGCTAAGTGGGCCATTATGGCACCTATCTTTATTCCGATGTTTATGTTGATGGGCTACTCGCCGGAATTATCGCAGGTCGTTTATCGTATTGGTGATTCTGTAACCAATGTCATTTCTCCTATGATGAGTTTCTTTGCACTGATTATTGCTTACGTTCAGAAATACGATAAGAAATCGGGTATTGGTACCATTATAGCCACCATGTTACCTTATTCTGTGGCATTCTTCCTGGTTTGGGTCATATTACTGATGGGATGGATCACTTTAGGCTTACCATTAGGACCAGGAGCTGGCTTGGAATATACCATGCCTAACTAGAAATGATATAAAAGTGAATTTAATTTCACCTTAAAGATAAATTATAGAATAATGAGAGTCAGAGAAGTACCTGTAAGGGTCTATTTCTCTGACTTTTTTTTCTTAAAAAAAGCTTGTTTTTGTTTTGCAGGAATGAAACATTTCCATACATTTGCATCGCAATCAAAAGCAATGCCCAGGTGGCGGAATTGGTAGACGCGCTGGTCTCAAACACCAGTGGGGCAACCCGTGCCGGTTCGATCCCGGCCCTGGGTACCGCAAGAATCCTCTTGAGAAATCAAGAGGATTTTTTTATGCCTTAACTTGATTTGGTATTAAAATTTTCTTTTTCGCTTTCCTTCGTTTTGTCCATTTAATTATAGCTTGTTCAAAATAAGTGAATGAAAGGTGAGCCAGCCCAATGCTAAGACCAAATACCATCAGATAAAAACAGGAGATATAGAGACCAAAATTCTCTAAGAGGAAACCCGTTTTACTGAAGAAGAAAGATACCAAATAGATCACAAACATATGGATCATATAAATACCATAGGTTCTTTGTCCAATCCAATCGAAAAATGGATTATCCAGCTTAATGATATTGCGAGGATTGGCTGCCACATTAATAATTAACCATCCGTAAAGTAAGGACAGAGGCAGGGTGATGGTGCTCTTTATTAATTTACTATCGGTATTGAAGCCATACCATCCAACTAGTGATAAGAACAAGAAGGCTTGTATCCATTTGTTAGAGAATATCCATAAGCTTAAAAGTTTTTCCTTTTTGTAATAAAGGTAGTAGCCTAAGAGTGCTCCAATGGACATAAAATGCAGTCGCATTGTGTGCACAAATGCTTGCATTTCCTGGCTTAAACCGAATAAATTGTAGGCATTTCCAATACTAACAAAAACGGATAGAATTGTTGTTATAACCAGAAAAGGGACAAGGTATTTAAAACGGTATTTCATGAAAGGTATCAAAACCCAATAGAATTGCTCTTGTGCGCCTATTGACCAAGAGACGTGTAAGGCACCACCAACGTGATGCATGGAATTCATCAGGTTAGGTAAAAAAAACAGATAGAGTACTAAGGCCAGACTAAGTTTATAATCGGTATGAGATTCGATGCCAATAAAAGGGATAATTACCCAATAAAAGAGCAAACCAAAGGCAATGACCAGATAATAGACCGGAGCTAATCTGTAAAAGCGATTGCTGAAGAATTTACGCATATTTATATCACCACTTTTCTCATATTCACCAATGCGGATATAGGTGATTAGAAAACCACTAAGCGTAAAAAAGAAGGAAACGGCACCCTTATATAAAAATGCCATATCGGGTAAGCGGGGCAAATCCATAAGGGTTTGATTATTTTGAGTGTGCATGGCAATAATAAAAAATGCCGCCATAAATCTCAATGTGTTGAGTCCGTATAAATAGTTGGTATTTTTCATTTGGTTTTGTATTGCTTAAAAAAGAGATTGACTTTTATTTTTTCTTGTTGACTGAGTTTGGGGTTATAGTGCTGTACCACTACGAATATTAGAAACTGATAAAAAAAGATGGCATAATTGGTTTGTCCGAAAATTCCAAATTCTGTAACTGAATTGATGAGAAGCGGAATGATCATGGCAAGAAAAAAAGCTTTTAGATCTTTGTTTTTTGATTTTATGACGCCTCTAAACAGGATCGTCATTTGTAGGATGACGAGTAAAAATCCGATGAAACCTAAATTCAACAGAACTTGCAAAAAGGTGTTGTGGGTCATATTCCCGGAATAAGCAGTAAGACTAATAAACCTGTTCGTATAAGATATCCTTTGGAAACCAAATCCCAGAAAGGGTTCTTTTACGATGCCTTCTTGTAATAAGGCTGTCCAAAACGGAATTCGCCCGGTCATACTAAAAACTTCATCGATATTACCAGCTTTAAATATGACGTACTGCAGAATAAAAGGAATAGCAATACCTGCTAATACAAAAGCAACAATCTTGATTTTTAGACTTGCCCGGTTCTTTAGAATAAGCATAGCTATAATTAAAAAACCAATAACCGACGAGCGGGATGTGGTTAGGAATAAGGTGAGTAAGGAAATAGAAAACCAGAAGAATAGTTGAGCCTTCTTTTTGCTTTTTAATAACTCCAGTAAAGCCAAACTTGCTCCCATTGATGCTAACATACCCAGTTCGTTTGGGTTCATTAAATAGCCTCCAAGACGTGTTTCACTTCCCCCTCGCATGGAACGATAAAACACATCGGGAGCTATCAATGACCCAATGAGGAGAATCAAACAGGTCATTCCCATTACCTGAGCAGATATTTTGCTCAGGTTTATGGCATATTCCTGATAAAAGAAATTGTGTTGAAGAATGAGTTTATAATAGTAATAAACGAAAATAAGGCTCTGAATTGTCATATTCCATTGCAATATAGAATAGGAAACTTTAGCAGAACGCACAAGTCCTTCGGTGATCCACATAAATGAGGCAAAAGACAAAAGAAGATAGCCCAGATATAACCAGAGAGCTAAACTTTCTTTATAGGAGTATGAGGCAACCATGCCCTTTTTTAGATTGAATTGGTAGAGAAGGAAACACCAAATTAAAGCTACAAAGCGAAAACCAATTTTATACACCTGTGTAATAGCAGCACTTTCTGAAATAGAAAAATAACTGGCTATCATCATAAAAAGAAGGATTTTGATGACAGATAGGTTCTTTTTAGCCAGGGGCTTTATGTCTTGATTGTATCTTCTCATTGTATTGCTTTGATGAATTCTATAGCAATAGCATAGAAAAAACATGCCACGTTTGACCTCAATAATCAGAAGCTCCCCAAAGGCCTTTGTTTAGAGCAGATTTATCTTTTTTTCATCTTCGTTGCGAAAGGAATAAAATAAGCCCCTGGTTTCATTATGAAACTAGAGGCTTAAACTGGTGTAGTTGTAAATGAAATTATGAATTCAATTTTTCTTCAATTTCCAGAAACATTTTGGGCATATAAATTTTAATCCGATTCATGATGTCTGGTATCGATTCCAAGTCTTTCTCATCGAGAGCAAAGGCCTCGAGATTTTGAAAATCGGTATTCAGAGAGTCGATACCAACAAGATTAATTGAAGGTTTTATTTTGTGAGCAATTTTTGAGAGTTTATCCCAATTCTGATTGTTAAAGGCTTCATCTAAATCATCAATATAACTTGGTGTCAAATCATTAAATTTAAGGAGCATCTTTTTTATCATCTCACCTTCATTATTCATCATTTTTTCAAGTTTCGATATATCAAGTATCTTATCCGGAACTTGTATTGATAAACCAGGCTGATTTTCAGAATCTTCCATTTGAGTATTACCATTCAAATTAAGAATAGATACAATTTTATGAAAGAGTAATTCTGGTTCAAATGGTTTTGAGATATAATCGTTCATACCAGCTTCTTTACAAGCTGAAATAACACCTTTTAGCACATTGGCAGTCAGAGCAATAATTGGTACGTTTAAATTCATCTCCTGCCTGATTATTCTACTGGCTTGAATGCCATCCATAATCGGCATTTGTTTATCCATCAAAATCAGATCGTAAGTTTGTGTTTTTAGTTTTTCGAGAGCGATTTTTCCATTTTCAGCCGTATCAATATTAACATGCCATTTTTCCAACATCGAAATGGCAATAATTTGGTTGAATTCGTTGTCTTCGACCAATAAAACGCGTTTCCCTTTCAGGAGATTTTCATCAATTATAAGATTTGAAGTTTTCGGCTTAATATCTTCTAATTTTGCTTTTTTGAACTTGAGATTAAATGAGAAATGGCTACCAACTCCTTTTGTACTTTCCACTTTAATTTCTCCTCCCATCAGCTCGACCAATTGTTTACTAATGGCAAGTCCGAGGCCTGTTCCTCCAAATTTTCTAGTTGTAGAATCATCTTCTTGTTTGAAATTCTCGAAGATATTAACCAAGCTATTTTTATCGATACCTATGCCTGTGTCACTAACTATAAAACGAATTGTTTCTTCATTTACAGTACTGTTTTCGAGTAGGCATTCAAATTTAACGTAACCTTTTTTAGTGAACTTTATGGCATTTGAAATTAAATTGAGGATGACCTGGTTAAGCTTAGCCGTATCAGCAAAAATATAAGGATGAATATCGGAATCAATATTAGAGCTCAATTGGATTTCCTTTTCTTCAGCTCTGAATTCGAATGTTTGGAAGAGTTGATTGAGCATCTCTGAAAGATCACAAGCCAAAAATTCAAGTTTTGTTTCTCCCGATTCAATTTTTGAAAAATCCAAGACATCATTAACGACATTTAGGAGATTCGATGATGAAGTTCTTATGCCTGAAATGTACTTGTTCTGTTCTTCAGATTTATTTGTTTCGTCCAGTAGTTTACTAAAACCATAAATGGCATTTAGAGGTGTTCGTATTTCGTGACTCATATTGGCCAGGAAACGTGACTTAGATACATTGGCCTCTTCTGCTGTTTGTTTGGCAACCTTAAGCTCATCTTGATACTTAATCTTATCTGTGATATTTTTATACTGCCAAAGATGTCCGAAATATTGATCGTTGGAAAAAATAGGGATATAATCGCGTTCAAAAATCTGTCCGTCAGCAAACTCAACTTTTTCATCTATTCTGGTTTCTCTGTCTTTTAGGACATCAGCGATTGATTCAATAAACTCATTGGGATTGGCAAGAAGGTGAGCTGATTGCTTTGCAGATTCAGAACAGTTCATCCCAATAAGAGCTTCAGGAGGAGCTGATATGTTGAAAATATCACAGAATTCCTGATTCGTGATAATGATATTGCGCTTTTCATCTTCAAGCAAAATCCCCGATTGAAGATTGACGATAAGTGTTTCCAATCTCTTTGAAGTTGTCTCAAGGTCAATTTTAGCTTTCTTAGGTTCTGTAATGTCTCTTACAAAGGCACTGAAAAATATTTTATTGTTGTGTTTGAGAGATTGAATGGTTAGTTCAACCGGAAAAATATGCCCCGATTTATGTTGCCCGGTAATTTCTATTCTTTGATTCAGAACAGGCCCATGCCCGGTTTTAAGATAATGTTTAATCCCCTTTTCGTGAGCAGCTCTATAGTTTTCCGGAATTATGAGATTGCTTAAAGATTCACCTATAGCCTCGTCTTCCGTCCAGCCAAAAATCCCTTTGGCTTGTTCATTCCAATGGGTAACAATACCTTCAATATCTATAATGATTACAGCATCGAGTGCCGATTCAATAATTAAACGGGTTCTTTCCTCACTTTCTTTGAGGTTTTCTTCCATCATCTTTCGCTCGGTAATATCAAGCAGAATATTTATGGATCCCAGATAGTTTTTGTTCGCATCCAGAAAAGGAGTGGCGCTAACATGAGTCCAGAGTATACTCCCATCTTTTCTGAGAAGTTTGGTCTCGAATGTGTTTTTTTCTCCTGCTAAGAGTATCTCTCGTTGTCTATGAATATTGGCTTGTTCATCTTTTAGAAAAAGATGGGAGATAGGGTCTTTTCCAACGATTTCATCAAGAGAATAGCCCGTTTTATTTAGAAATTGAGGATTTGCATAGCTAATTTCTAAATCTTTGTTGACAATGATAACACCTTCATCCATACCTTCTACAAGAGATCTGTAGAGGTAATCTGTCTCTCTTAATTGAAGTTCTGCCTTCTGTCTGATTTTAGATTCGTGAACAGATTTGGCATGAAATAAACTTCCCTCAATTGATGTTGTGAGTTTTTTTATGATTTGCTCTAATTTTCTATCATTATCTGTATTTATATTTTGGGATCTGTAAAGTTTTAAGAAACCAATATTTCTCAATTTGAAAAGTGTATAACACCCTTCTTTAATATCTTTCTCAGTATTAATTTCTTTAAAATTGATATCATCAGAATCCACCTTGATGTAACTTGATGTTCCTAAAAGCTGATAGATTTTATGCTCATTGGAAATTGTTTTTTCACCATCAAGATAACTGGGAATAGAGGCAATAAGTGTGCTATTGGAAAGAGATCGATCAAAATTGAGGTAGCGATCTTTTATCCAAAAAGAGACATAGTTTAGATTTTTACGAGATTGTAAAACACGAATGAAATTTAGGATATTTGTTCTTAGGTCCAGTGATTTTCCGATAGCTAATGATAGCTCGTAAAGTAAAGTGATGTCTTGAATGATATCGTTCTTTGTACCTTGATCGTCTTTCATAATTAAAAGTGTATACAATAGGTTCTGTATTCTGCTCAGATTTTCAGTTCTTCTAAATTTAATAAATAAATCTTATTGTTTATATGTTTTCCTATTGATATACATTGTATAATTTTGATTATATGATTAATAAAGGATTCCTGTAACAAGGGTTTTGTTGAAAAATTCTAGATTTCCTCTTCCATTAAGAGCTATTTCTCCCAAACTAAGAGCACCTTCAGGTTGGATGCCCGGAGAATATTTCTGAAAGGAATGATAAACGGCCGATAGTTCTTTTTCGAAATCCTGATTTAAGAACAGAGCCCGTGAGATACAATCGAAAACAAGCCCTGTATGTGCTTTGTGAATTTTGGGAGCATTAGGTTTAAATGTTGAACCAGCAGCAGTAATCAAAGCCTTTTTATCTGAAGTAAGAAGATATAGAATGGTGTTTTCCGGCACATCTGCTATGCAAGTAATACTTGTTCCATTCACAATAATGGGATCTCTCACAATAAACTCAGATTCTTCTTTATAAATACCAAAGGGGTAAGATTTGGATATATTTAAAAAGAGATCTTTTCCTATTTCTGTTCCTGAATGATTTTGAACAAGTTTTTTGTAAAAATTGAAGGCCGGTTCCCAATTGAGTTCATGTATGGTGTTCCCTTCAGTTTTTGTGGCTACAAATGGACCTTCGATATTTTTCCACCCATGACGAACACCAAGCTCGCTTTTCATATCAAGTAAACAAATAAGTGCAGCATCTTTCAACACACCCTCATTTGTGATAAGACAAGGTTTTGATTCCAGTGAAATTGAGCCAGCACCACATCCCAGGTAATTGACAGAATTGCCAAAGCAATTATACATCTCGAATAGAAAATTGGAAACATGATCAGCTATACCGTCCACAAGAACGATTTGAGTGAGTTTATCTTCTGTTTTGGGGATTGAAATCGATCTAAGTTGATTAGATGGCCCCTCCAAATCCTTAACCACAATGGGTTTTTGTGCATGCGATAAACTTTGGATAATAACACCTGTTTCGTGATGTACTTTACCAGAAATAAGACTTGGGAATATACCTCCTATAAACGAGATGTTCAATGAATTTAATTCTTTTACTAACTCGGTTAAATTTGGAACTGTTTTTTCTGCTAGCAGAATTAAAAATGTAGTCGATTCATCATGAATTTGATTCTTGATGTAGCTTTTGATTTCTGAGATATAACTTTTCTGAAGATACATAAACACATTTTTTTAATATTGTATTTATGACCATTCAAGTATTGTGCCGTTGAAATAAGATTTGGAACACCCTGTAAATACTGTAGTTTTAAAACAATCATTTCGCAGGAGAGTTGCAGAATAAAAAATGGAGTTTCATTTTGAAACTCCATCATTTATTGGAAAATACTATTCTGTTAGATTGTGTTTTTTGATCATACGGTAAATCGTTGATTTGGCAACGCCTAACTTTTGAGCTACCGTTACGCCGTTTTGATCGTATTTATCCAGAAAGTGTTTTACAATCTTAATCGTGTAATTTTCGAGACTTGTTTCTTCAGACAGAAAATTGGCTGCTGAGTCGAAACTTTCAAAGTGAATATCAGTATCCTTTATTTCATTTCCATCAGCCATAATGATGGCTAGTTCTATAACAGCTTTTAGTTCACGAACATTTCCGGGATAGGCATAAGCCATCAGTTTTTGCTTGGCATCAGAACTAAAACTAACTTTTTTACGTTTATTTTCCTTTGTGAATTCGTTAGCAAAATGCTGTGATAGAATGAGGATATCCTTATTTCGTTCTCTCAAAGGAGGTAATTTAACGGGAATACCCATTAACCTGTAATAAAGGTCTTGTCGGAAATTGCCTTTTTTGACTTCCTCAGCTAGGTTTTTGTGTGTCGCAGTAACAATGCGAACATCAATTTTGATTTTTTTGTTGCCTCCAACTCTTATGAGCTCTCTTTCTTGCAGAACACGCAATAGTTTGGTTTGAGTATTGGCATCCATTTCGCCAATTTCATCTAAAAAGAGAGTGCCCTTATGGGCTTCTTCAAATTTCCCCACGCGTTGTTGAACAGCACCTGTAAATGCCCCTTTTTCATGCCCAAAGAGTTCACTTTCTATTAGTTCTGATGGAATGGCACCAACATTAATAGCAACAAAGGGCTGCTTTTTTCGAGCAGAATTAAAATGAATGGCTTTGGCAACCAGTTCTTTTCCTGTTCCTGTCTCACCACTTATCGAAACCGAAATAGAAGAATCTATAGTTTTTCCCATTAAAACGAAGAGTTTCTTTATCGGATCGCTATTGCCAACAATCACTTGGCTAAAGTCAAACTTTTTTCCAACCTCTTCACGTAGTTGTTCATTTTCAGATTTGAGCTGCAGATTTTCGCGTAAATTTTTGATGGTATTCCAAAGTCTGTCTTTGGCATCTTCATCTTTTACGATATAATCGTAAGCACCTTTTTTCAGAAGATTGATTGCTGTATTAATATCTTCCTGTCCTGAGATGATGATAATGGGAATATCGGCATCATGTTCTCTAATTTTATTAATGAGCGTTTCGCACTTGATGTCAGGTAAAGAATAATCTAAAGTGATGACATCTGGTTTTGGGAAAAGGTTTTTTAGGAAGTCATCGCCACTGGAATATTTACTAACTGTGTAGTCCGGATTCAATTGCAGATGGTATTCTAAAAGATCTGCATACCATTCATTATCCTCTATAATAGATATGTGTAATTGTTTCATAAGCAGTTAATCATTTAGATTCTAGACAAAAATTCATCCTTTGGTTCGTATTCTTAATTTGAATTGAAAGTTTCAAAATGAAACTGAAATTGAATGCTTGCTATTTGTTATTAGGCTCTTTATCAGGTGATTGTTGTTTTGGTATTGTCTTGGATATACTGAGATTGAACCATAAAAACATATAGTTATGAAATTTAATAAAAATTATGAGCTTTTCATAGTCGATGACGATCCTATTTATAGTGAGTTTATTACGACTGTTTTAAATCAAGCAGGTTTTAAGGGTGTAAGTGCCTTCGAAACTGAAAGAGAAATCATGGATAACCTTTATCAAGCACCTGATGTTATTTTTTTGGATTACTATCTGGAAAATACCAATGGTTTGGATATTCTAAGAAAAATAAAAGCAACAAATCCTGATATCCATGTTGTTTTTCTAAGTTCTCAAGAGAAAATTGAGATTGCGGTAAATTCTCTAAAATACGGAGCTCTCGATTATATTATAAAGAATGATGAGGCAAAAAGGAGAATCATATCCTCAATGAACCGTATTATGAATTTGGATTCAAAGAAGAAGAATCTTTTGTCGCAACTAAAAGAGAATTTTTCGTTTCTAAACCTCCTGTTTTAATCTTAAACGTATCCTATCATGAAATCATTCAGCCCATTTCTAATCGTTTTTATTTTCAGTTTTACATTTCTGTTTAGCTCATGTAAGATTCAGAATCTTATGCAGAGTTCGACTATAGAAACGAATAATGAAGATTTATTTTCTGCTGAGAGCAGGAATTATGAATATACAATTCAACCTGAAGACAAACTTGCTGTTAGCATTTGGGGACATGATGATTTGAGTATTGGATCTGTATTTGGGATTTACAACTCGAATGAAGTTTATGGCAAATGGGTTTTGGTTGATAAAGGTGGCAAGGCTGCACTTCCTCAATTGGGACAAGTTAAGGTTGCTAACCTGACAACACGCCAGTTGACCGACTCTTTAACAATGGCTTACGCTAAATTTATTAAGAAGCCTATTATTGTTGTGAAGGTTTTAAATAAACGAGTTGCTCTTTTGGGTGCTGTTAAGCAAGCTTCATCAATGATTTTGGATGAAGACCAGGTGCCTTTACTCGATCTTATAGCCAAGGCAGAAGGCTTTGACTATTATGCGGACAGGAGTCAGGTAAAATTAGTTCGGAAAAAAAATGGACTACCAAAAGAATATATTATTGATTTGACTCAGATGGAGACTTATCAACAAAGCAATATTCTGATTCGTCCGGGAGATGTGATTTATGTACCTAATAAAAATGGTAAAGCCTTTGATAAAAAATCAAACAGAATGCTTCCATTTTTCGGAGTTCTTTCAAGTTTAGCAGTATTCATTTCTGTAGTAAAATAATTATGAACGAGATTGATAATATAAAACGACTTTTGATTCCTTCGATAAAGGGACTTCCAATTATAATTGGTTTAACTCTTATTGCCATTTTACTGGCAACTAAGGTGATCATTTACTCCGTACCCATGTATCAGAGTTTTTCTCTATTGAGATTAGATGATAAATCGACGGGACTTTCAGGAACGAACCTTTATAAGGATTTTGACGTGTTTTTTGCACCTCAAAAAATTGCTGCAGAAGTAGAAGTTCTGAAATCGGGACAACTGATCTCACGTGTTGCAGATAAGTTGAATTATAAGGTGACTTATTATCGCGTGGGCCGAGTTAAGAGAACGGAATTGTATACCGATCTACCATTTAAAGTTGAATTTAAGCATATTGCTTCACAGTATCTTGACAAAGAGTTTCTTCTTGAAATTAAAGATTCTACTTCATTTAGATTGGGGTATTCTCTGCAAGGCTTTTTGACTTGGGTTGATGGTCAGTTTTCAAAGGAAATAGACGAAGGTGTTTTTAATTTGAAATTGAATTTA
Organism: Ancylomarina sp. DW003; assembly: GCF_029029505.1. Lineage (GTDB taxonomy): Bacteria > Bacteroidota > Bacteroidia > Bacteroidales > Marinifilaceae > Ancylomarina. The sequence continues at coordinate 54,821 of NZ_JAKJSD010000024.1, forward strand.
CATCCACAGTTTAATGGTAAAAAACGAAGCAAATTGAGTGGAGAGTATGTTTTTATACACCATTCTAAGACGAAACAGATAGATCTTATCAAATCGAATCTGTTTGTAAAATCTGTTGATAAAGATGTGGCTGTAATTCGCATTGGCTTTAAATCTCAAGTTCCTGAGAAAGCTTCTGAAGTTGCAAATACGGTAGCTAAAACTTATATCGAAAACTATATAGATATTCGAACGAATGCTGCTGATAAAACAGGTTCTTTTATTGAAGATCGATTGGATTTTGTATCTGAAAAACTGAGAAAATCGGAGCGAGCATTAGAAGTTTATCGATCAAGAAATAAGATTGTGAACCTTCGCCAACAAACTGAAACAGGTTTACGTGAGGCATCTCAGGTTCGTGTTCAGTACAATAATATCGTGATGCAAGAAACGGCTCTCGATTCTTTAAATCAATACATCAATCAAGGGAACCCTAATTTTCTTGAACTAGCACCTCAGGTTGCTTTTGGTGATTTGCTTTTTACAGAGTTGATTAAAAAGATGAAAACTTTTCAAGGTGAACGACGTGAACTTTTAATGAAATACACTTCTGAGAATGAAAAAGTCAAAGTTATAGAGGCAAAAATTGAAGATCTGGTTGTTTATCTCAAAGAAAGTATAAAGAAGACCAAGCAGGATATGATGATTCGACGAAAAGAATTGGAAATTTTCTTGAACAAAATAGATAAGCAGTTTGATCAATTGCCTACGAACGAAAAACAGATGGTAATTTTGGAGCGCGAATTCAGATTGAATCAGGAAATGTATAATTTCTTAACTCAGAAACGTCTGGAAGCATCTATAGTTAAAGCCGCAACAATCTCTTTTCATCAGATACTTGAATATGGAACCCCTAATTTTACAGCAATATCACCCAATAAGAAATTGATTTTGTTTGTTTCAGGATTACTAGGGATACTTATTTCACTTGCTTTTATTTATCTCAGAGAGTTCCTTAGTGGTAAGATAAACTCCAGATCTCAACTGGAAAAACTGACGAGCTTACCTATTATTGGTGTCATTCCTAAGATTCATCCGAAAAGAGGGATTCATATTGATTCCAATAAATTCTCGGGACTAGCATCTGAATTTGAAGTAAGAGAATATCTTGAGAAGGGAAGCACATTTTTAATCGGTTCATCTTTGCCAGGAGAAGGGAAATCCTACGTTGCACAGCATTTGGCACAAGCTTTTCAAGCCAAAGGTAAATCTGTATGCTTATTAGATTTTAATGCTTTAAAGCCTGAGTTTTTAGCTAAAGAAAGTAATACTTGGTCAGAGGATTTAAAAGCAGGTAGAGCTATCAATAAAAATTCAATTATAAAAGGTGAGAATGGAGTTGATATTTTACCAGGTTCTTGTGAGCTATCGAATTTAGACAGGACAGTGATAAACGCATTGTTGAAGGAATTAAAAAAGCAATACGATATTTTGATTTTTGACTCTGCAGCAACTGTTCTTGGGAATGAATCCTTATTGTTATATGCATTGGTTGATCATGTAATCTACTTGTATAGAGCCAGATTTACGGGGGTCAAATATGCTCAGCAAGCTGAAATGTTAGCCGAGGAGTATGGTTGGAAAAATATTCATCTTCTTTTAAATGGCGTACATCCGGCAACTAATTTTTCAGGTTACTACACAGGAAGCAGATATTCTTACGAATACGAGAAAGGTAACTTATTAGCTAAGATTAAACACTATTTTAAAATCTATTTATGATACTTTTTTTACAAAAGATACTTGGAGGTAAGGAAGAAAAGTTGCTTGTCTTGTTTGATCAGGGGATAGTGAGTGGATCTAACTTTGTGATTGGTATTCTGATCGCTCGATTCCTGGGAATTGAACAGTTTGGAATATATGGTTTCATTTTTCTAATCTACTTGTTCTGTTTGGGTTTGCAGCAAGCATTTTTTGTCATGCCTTTGTATTCCCTTGGTCCAACTTATTCAGCTGATAAGAAAAAAACATATCTGAATAGCCTTTTGATTATTCAAGCCGGTTTTGCTTTATTCTTTTCGCTACTATGTTTTTTTGTGCTGACTTTTATACCCATTAGTATAAGTCCCAAAGTACAGGAACTTGGCGGATTGATTGCCTTGATAGCCTTATTGGTTTTATTCCAGGATTTTATAAGGCGATTATTCCTGTTTCAGAAGTTTTTTAAAGACTTAATTCTATTGGATACTATGGCTTATATCCTTCAAATAATTTTAATATCACTGATATATGTGTTTGACGAATTTACTTTAGAAACCTGCATGAGAGTGGTTTGTTTCACTCTGTTTGTTTCGGTGATGTTTGGCTTTTATAAGATTCGGAAATTAGAATTTAAGCCATGCATATTAAGAGAAACTCTAAGTAAGCATTGGAACTTTTCGAAATGGTTATTAGCTCGTGCAATTTTAACTTATTCATCAGGTAATTTTTTCATTATTGCTGCTGGCACAATTCTTGGACCTGTTGCCATAGGTGCTATCAAAATGGGACAAAATTTGCATGGCGTGATGAATGTTGTCTTTTTGGCAATTGAAAATCATGTACCTATTGTTTCAGCTAATTTGTATCAGCAAAAAGGAAAACTTGCTCTATATGGTTACCTGAAACAAATGACCTTAAAAAGTTTGTTGATTTGTTCTGGTTTAGGCTTGACAGTTCTTATTTGTTCAACATGGTTGATTTCTAATTTGTATGGAAATGACTATCAGGAATACGCCTATGTTTTAATATGGTTTGCGGTTATTAATCTGTTGGTATGTATTTCAATGCCTTTCCGTTTTGCCTTACGAACTTTTGAGAGAACTCAATCACTCTTTTTCGCAACAGCCTTATCAGCTTTGTTTGGCCTCTTGTTAGCCTACCCTTTGATTGAAACTTTTCAGATGAATGGCCTTCTGTTTGGATTAATTATGAGTCAATTGATTATGATTCTTTACCTGGCTTATTCGGTCTTTCTATCTGGAAAGCAGATTTTACTTAAAGTATGAATCGTTTATAAAAAACTAGAGTTATGAAAACAATTGTACATATTATATTGGGTAAAGCGAATCCTAACCGAATGAATGGTGTTAATAAGGTTGTTTATCAACTTGCTAATGCTCAAAGTGGAATAGGTGAGAAGGTTGAGGTTTGGGGAATTACTAAAAACCCCAATAGTTCTTCAGATTACTCCAGAGAGTTTCATTTAAGATTATTTAAAAAGCATAGAAATTCTTTTGAAATAGACACTCGTTTACTAAAAGCTATAGAAGCTGAAGAACAAACAAGCATTTTTCATCTTCATGGAGGATTTATTCCTGAAATGTATGTTTTGGGACAAATCTTGAGTCGCAATAACAGAGCTTATGTTTTCACGCCTCACGGTTCTTATAATATACTAGCACTTCGTAAAAGCTATTTTCTTAAGAAGATCTATTTAAACTTTTTTGAAAAAACCTTACTAAAGAAAGCTGAGTATGTTCATCTGATAGGTCAAAGTGAAATTGATTCAATGGATGCTTTACACTTGGAGGCTAAGCGTGTTTTAATCCCCAATGGCCAGATATTAGAGCAGGAAACTGTAATTGAAGATTTATTTGACTCACCAGAAGTTAGTTTTGGTTTTATGGGACGCTTTACCGTTTACACGAAAGGCTTAGACCTTTTACTTAAGGGGTTTCAATTGTATAAAAACAAATATAGGGGTTCGGGAAAATTGAAGTTGATAGGAGCTGGCGGTGAGGAGAAGAAGATTAAAAAACTAGTCAGTGACTTGAATTTATCTGACAGTGTGATTTTTATGGGAGCAAAGTATGGAGATGAAAAAAAATCATGTCTTCAAGATTTAACCGGATTTTTTCATCCTTCAAGAAATGAAGGTATGCCAGGTGCAGTTCTCGAAGCATCGGCTTTAGGAGTACCTTGCGTTGTTAGTAAGGCAACAAACTTAATGGACTATGTTGTTGACTACCATGCAGGATTTGGCTTGAAAAATAATTCTCCGGAGTATATCGCTAATGCTATGGTAAAATTAGAGTTGCGAAAAAAATCGGGAAGTATTGCTGTGATGGTTTACAATGCTCAGCGTATGATAGCGGAAGAATTTGATTGGAAGATAATTGCAAAACGCTTCTCTAGTGAGGTCTTTGTTTAATAATAGAAA
>NZ_JAKJSD010000025.1 GCF_029029505.1 Ancylomarina sp. DW003
CTGCCTGCATCGGTAACAAATATACTTGTGAGTAGTGATCCTACTTTTCCGAATACAGTTGCAACAAGAACGATTAGTTTATCAGCAGGTGCAATTCGTGAAGCCACTGTAGATTTTGCAAATGGAGAGTATTTTACTTTTAGTAAATCTAATAATCCTCCTGTTTTATCGAATATGGAAAGTACTGTTATTAATTATTGCGATGGAAATGAATCACTCACATCAAATGTTACAGTCACTGATACTGATGGTGATACACAAACTGCAGTAATAACCTTCGATAGTGGTTTTCAATCAGGAGAAGATACTTTAGTTTATACTCCGGGAACAGGTGTAACTGTAATTTCTCAAACGGCAGAGAGAGTAGAAATTCAGGCTAATGTTGCCAATATGCAGACAGCCTTACGTGCAATTAGCTATACCAACAGCCAATCAGGTAGTTCACGCACCACTGCTAACCGAGTAATCTCTATCATTCTAAACGATGGAACTGATGATAGCAATAAAGTTACCAGAACAATTAAACCAAGTCGGGTTCCGCAGCCGGTAGGTATTTTTTATTAGCTTGTGTGCTAAGTATAAACTTTATAGGTGTTGAAAAAGGTTTGGAGTCTACTCTTAACCTTTTTTTGCATATTAAGGATTATCTGTTAAACAATATTAACAAATACAACTTATATACCATCGAATATACTATCTTCGAGGTTAACATGGGAATGGACCCAGAGGTGATGTGTACCAGTTTACCGGTGTTTCGGCAATTGCCAATAACCTGAGGTTTACCCTTGCAATGAATGACCCCAGGGTCATTCATTAAATTTACAAGATACTCTCTCCGTTAAGAAAAAGTTGATAATTAATCTCAACAGAAGCCTGCAAAGTAATTGAGACTGAGCAATATTTCTCAAAGCTTAAAGCTGCAGCACGTATGACTTTATCGGCTGGAATATCACCTTCCAGATAGATTTTCAGATTCATGGCTTTAAAGGGTTTGGCACCTAACACTTCTTGAGTTTCACCATCAATTTCAACCTTATATGAATCAATTACCTGTCGTTGTTTTTTTAAGATATGAATGATGTCGATTGCAGAACAACCTCCTACGCCCATAAGCAAAAGTTCCATTGGACTATTGCCTTGTACATTCTCACCTGTTGAGTTATCCATTAATAAGGGCACGCCACTTGCACCTTTAGCTTCCATTAAAAAATCGTCGTTTATTCTTTCTATGTGTACTGTCATAACCGGTCGGTTTATATTTTCGTTAATAATTGTTCGGTACTTAAAATCTCTGCAAATTCATCTTTTAGATTTGCTAATGTGGTTTGATGAATAATTTCTGAAGGGTATTTTTCACCATGAATCCCTATACGATCAAAGGTAGCTGTTGCATCTTCAATTAATACCGTTTCATAGCCATAATTACCCGCCATTCGTGTTGTCGTGGATATGCAATGATTAGTGGTAAGACCTACAATTACCAGGTTTGTAATTCCGTTCTTATCTAATAACTCTTTAAGATTGGTTCCTATAAAGGCAGAATTGACATTCTTGATGATGACTGGTTCGCCGGAAATGGGCTTTACCTGATCGCATATTTCAAAACCAAAGTGCGATTGATGTAATCGGGAATTTGGATCTTGTGAACTATGTATGATGTGATAGATAGGTAAATTTATTTTTCTCCATACCGATAGAATTTGCGCCGCTTTCTTTTCAGCATCTTTATTATTTCTATTGCCTCCCCAATAGGCTTCATCATCAAAACCTTTTTGCAAATCGATTAATAAAAGGGCGGGTTTTTTATCTCTTAATTTCATAATTTACAATTTGTGGGTATTCTTATTTCTTTATGATGCTGTTTATTAAGTTTTCCAATACAGGATTGGTGTTTGAATTGCTCCAAACCATTCTTAGTGTCGTGCGTTGAGGAATATTATCCAGTTCTATAAATTTTATTCCCATATCGTATCCTAATTTTAGAGACGTTGGTACGATAGCAACTCCAAAGCCACTTTCAACTAATCGGAAAATAGAACTTGCGTTTACGGTATAATGTGAAATTAATGGCGTAAACTGACTGTGATCGAATATTTGCATCACCTTTTCGTGATACGATTCACTATACGAAGAGTCAAATAGAATAAAAGATTCATCTTTAACTTGTGATAGATCGTTAAAATTCGATTCTGTTAATGGGTGATCTTTAGGTAAAACCAATGAAAAAGTGTCTTCAAAAACGGGTTGGATTTCAATACCTCTTGGCACTCGCTCCATTCTTACAAAGCCAACATCAATTTCCTGATTGAGCAAGGCATGAATTTGTTTATCATTATCCATTTCATTCAAATTGAAAAGGACATTGGGATGTTTATTTTTATATTTCAAAAGAAGTTCGGGAATAACCAATTGCATAGCCGATCCAACATAGCCTAGTTTTAGGTTACCATCCATACCATCGTTTAGTAATTTAGCATGATCTATAATATCATCTAATCGTTTAAAAGTGTTGGTTAATTCGTTTTGTAAATACAAGCCAGCTTTGGTTAATTCCACTTTTCTATTGTGTCTTTCAAAAAGGTTGATGCCTAAATCTTCCTCCATTTGTTTAATCTGTCGGCTTAGACCAGGCTGGGATATATAAAGTCGCTCAGCAGCTTTTCTAAAGTGTAAATCTTTGGCTAAAGCGAGAAAGTATTTATAATGACGAAGTTCTATTTGATTACTCATAGTTATTAAATCTTGACAAAACTAGTATTGTTAGGTATCAAAACTAGCGATATCTTTGCTAATAATAAAATTTAAGGTGTAGCCTTTTAAATTGATTTAATTTTTAAGGCCCAAAATATCTAGTTTGAATCATTAAGTTGAAGATTATGACATTTCAAGAACAGATTTTGCAAGGAATTCCATCTGAATTACCAGCAAAGAAGGCTTATCCAAAGGATGCTAATAGAGCACCAAAGAGAAAGGATATTTTATCAGTAGAGGAAAAGCAATTGGCTATTCGTAATGCTTTGCGTTATTTTCCAAAGCCTTGGCATAAAGAACTTGCCGCTGAATTTGCACAGGAGTTATTAGACTTTGGTCGTATATATATGTACCGATTCAAGCCTGAATATAAAATTTACGCTCGTCCAATTCAAGATTATCCTGCTAAATCTCAACAAGCTGCAGGTATCATGATGATGATGCAAAATAACTTGGATCCTGCTGTAGCTCAGCATCCAGAGGAGTTGATTACTTATGGAGGTAACGGTGCTGTGTTCCAAAACTGGGCGCAATACCTACTTACTATGGAATATTTGGCGACGATGACTGATGAGCAAACATTGCATATGTACTCAGGTCATCCTATGGGGCTTTTTCCATCATCTAAAGGTGCGCCTAGAGTAATTGTTACAAATGGTTTGGTTATACCTAACTATTCGAAGCCTGATCATTGGGAGAAATTCAATGCTTTAGGTGTTTCACAATACGGGCAAATGACTGCAGGTTCTTTCATGTACATTGGTCCACAAGGTATTGTTCATGGAACAACAATTACGGTGATGAATGCTTTCCGTAAAATCTTGAAAAAAGGAGAGACTCCTGGTGGAAAGATTTTCTTAACTGCCGGTTTAGGTGGTATGAGTGGTGCTCAACCTAAAGCGGGTAATATTGCCGGATGTATCACAATTGGTGCAGAGGTGAACCCTAAGGCAGCTACTAAGCGTCATGAGCAAGGTTGGGTTGATGTATTGATTGACAATATGGACGATCTAATTAAGCGTGTAAAACAAGCTCAGGAAACTAAAGAAGTTGTATCTATTGCCTTTATTGGTAATGTGGTTGATGTGTGGGAACGTTTCGATAAAGAGAATATCTTTATTCACGTTGGTTCTGACCAAACTTCGCTACATATTCCATGGACTGGTGGTTACTATCCAGTTGATGTTGAATTTGATGAGGCCAACCGTTTGATTCGTGAAGAGCCGGAAGTATTCAAAGAAAAAGTACAGGCTTCACTTCGTCGTCAGGCTGCATCTATAAACAATCATACAGCTAAAGGAACTTATTTCTTCGATTACGGAAATGCTTTCTTATTGGAAGCTTCTCGTGCTGGTGCTGATATTATGGCTGATAATGGTATCGATTTCAGATACAAATCATACGTTCAGGATATTTTAGGACCTATGTGTTTCGACTATGGTTTCGGACCATTCCGTTGGGTTTGTGCATCGGGTAGAGCAGAAGATTTGGATATGACTGATGAGATTGCGATGCAAGTTCTACAGGAGATCAAGGAGAATTCTCCAGAAGAGATTCAATTGCAGATGCAAGATAACATCACTTGGATTAAAGAGGCAAAGCAAAATAAAATGGTTGTTGGTTCTCAGGCACGTATTTTATATGCTGATGCTGAAGGACGCTCTAAGATTGCTGAAGCTTTCAATAACGCCATTGCTGCTGGTAAAATTGGACCAGTTGTTTTAGGTCGTGATCATCATGATGTGAGTGGTACTGACTCGCCATACAGAGAAACATCAAATATTTACGACGGATCTAAGTTTACGGCTGATATGTCTATTCACAATGTGATTGGAGATAGCTTTAGAGGTGCGACTTGGGTATCAATCCACAATGGTGGTGGTGTAGGTTGGGGTGAAGTATCTAATGGAGGTTTCGGAATGTTACTTGATGGAACTCCAGAAGCTGATGCTCGCCTGAAAAGCATGTTATTTTACGATGTAAATAATGGTATTGCACGTCGTTCATGGGCTCGTAACGATGAAGCTATGTTCGCTATTAAGCGCGAGATGGAACGTCGTCCTGATCTAAAGGTGACATTGCCAAATCTGGTTGAAGATAATTTGTTAACTGATCTTTTTTAAAGATTAGTTTTGTGTAAAGAAGGGAAATGGGTTCAGGTACGTTCTGAGCCCATTTCTTGTTTCTGGTGGTTCCTTAGAATTAATTATAATTTAGATAATAATCAATTTTCGCAATTTCTTTTGATGAGTTTCTTTAGAATTTCTAAATGAATAAAACACCTGTTAAAATTAGACAAATACCTGAAATTCGCCCACATTAAGAAATATTTCATGTGTGATCGATTAAGTTTGTTAAGTCTTAATAATGGAATTTCAAAAGAACTAGATGTAATCTTTATGAATTTCCAGGCCTTTTTCTTTAAGTTCCTGGCTAATTCGTTTAAGTAACTTTACCTTTTGATTTAAAGGCAGAAAAGCCGATTTAAAGCCATTTGTAATTAAGTACTTTATTTCTTTAGGACTAAAATTGAATTCCTTAATTGCCAATAGATATTCATCGGTTAATGTGGTTTTTGATATGAGTCGATTATCGGTATTGATCGTTACCCTTAAGCCCATATCAAAATAAAACCGAATAGGGTGTCGGGAATAAGATTCTATTGCTTTGGTTTGAAGATTCGATTTAATACACATCTCAAGTGGAATACGATGGTCATTGACATAGTTGAGCAAATCGCCATCTTCTTTTAATCTTGTACCATGACCAATTCTATTGGCTCTGACATGGTGTAAGGCCTGATGTATTGATTCTGGACCATAAGCCTCACCTGCATGCACAGTGGTATTGATATTGTTATTTATTATCAGGTAAAAAGCTTCTTTATGATCCTTGGCTGGGAAATTTCTTTCAGCTCCAGCTAAGTCGAATCCTACAACACCATAATTTTTATAAGCAACGCACAGTTCTGCAAGTATGTTGGTTGTTTCCGGACTTAAATGACGTAAACCACATATGATGATACCAACTATAATATCAAAATTTTTCTCAGCTCTATTTTTGCCATCTAACACAGCTTCTACAACCTTACTTAAGGATAAGCCATTTTCGACATGTAGGATAGGAGAAAAGCGAATTTCCAGATATCTGACATTTTCAGTAGCACAATCCTCAGCCAATTCGTATGTAGCACGCTCCAAAGCATCCTTTGTTTGAAGAACAGAACAAGTTATATCGAAAGGTCTTAGGTATTCGGTTAAGCTTTTACAGTTGTTGTCAACTTCTAATATTTGTCTCAGCTTCTCTGGATCGTTCTCTGGTAAGTCTACCTTATTTTTTTTTGCAAGATCCATGATGGTTTCAACACGCATTGATCCATCTAAATGACAATGAAGTTCTGCTTTAGGTAAGCTCTTAATAAATTCTCTTGTAAGTTCCACTCTTTAATTATTTTGTTAATAGAAAATAGCAAAGTTTCTAATAATAAAATGGTTGTGATATAAGAAATGCCATTGGAAAATATTAATGACAATCTTAGAATTGTCACAAAGATATGAGTAAATTTTAGATTGATAGAGCCATTCTAAATTACGATGAGTTTTTAATATAAATTTCCTTTTTAAGTCTTTCGTAATTAGATTAAAGAGAGTGAGTTGTAAGAATTTATTCTTGACTAATTTTGATCTTTTCCCCAAAACGAAATCTTACACCTTAATCATTTTAGGTGCTTTTTTTAATGCGGGTGCCCTACGTAACTTAAATAATCAGGGCTTCGCTGCTTTTGGAAAAGTAATTAAGGGAATGAATGTTGTCAGAAAAATACAAATGTAAAAGGAAGAAGGGCAGATGCTTCTTAAGCGTATTTCTTTTACTTCTATAAAACGAAAATAAGCAACTACCATAAGCATGTATTTTAAACTTGACTCAACCAATCTTCGGCTGCTTCTTTCGTAGAAAATATCTCAAACTTATATTTTGGATTTTTTTCTAACTCTTGAAAAAGCATGGCGAGTGCTGTTGTTTTGGGATCGCTAACAATAATTGCATCGGTTATGGAGTCATATTTTTTCAGAGACTTTTCATTTTCAATAATAATAGCATTCAAATCATGAATTGAGAAATCAAAAACAGCCTTACTTGAATCTGTCCTGATTTTTAAATTTCGAGGGAATGATTTATTCTTTTTTGTTGCAATAATATATTCAAGTATTTCATTTAAGCTCACATCTCCTTCAAAACTCGATTCAAGAATTCCTGTTGCGGGATTAAATTCAGAAATAACCATACTAATTGTGTTTTGATTTTTGTTTGATTTTTAGATCTATAGCAGAAACAAATGCTTGTTTATATATCTTTTATCATTTCGAATTGTTTCCCGCTCAGAGGGAACGAATGATATTTCATGAACTCATTAACAGACTGGCAATTGATTTCTGTATTAATGAGCTTTATTTCCCGATGTTGATTGAATTTTAAAACTTCATTCAATAGGAGAGTGCCAATGCCCTGTCTTCTAAACGGTTTATTCACGGCAATTTGAGTAATATCTCCGGATGAAGGTTCAAATATACAGAATCCTACCAATTCCTCTGACTTAAAGGCGCCAAGGTAAACAAATCGGGAAGGATCTCTGGAAATGGCATCAAGGCTATTTTGCCATGATGGATGAAAATCCTGAAAGTCAGATGCTAATTCACATTGTTTTAGATTAATAGGTGCAATTTGGTAAGTGCTTGTCATCTTTTTTGAATTAAGCTTTACTTCATCCATTTTTCGAACAAAATAGTTGAATTCCCGATTGACTTTAAAGCCTAATTTTTTATAAATAGATACCGCTTTGGTGTTGTGTTGCAAGACCTCGAGTAAATATTGAGAGATATTAACTTCTTTTAGAAATGGAATGGAGTATTCGAATATCTGAAAAGCTAGGCCTTGACCACGAAACTCTTTTATTGTTCCTGTTCCTGTATCGTAAGCTGTTTTTATGCCATTAAAAGTGTCTATTCCATTTAGAGTGAAAGCAACAATGTCATTTCCATCAAAAGCAGCAAATGATAATTTAGCAACAAAGCCTCTTCTGATTAGCATGTTTTTTAATTCACTATGATTAATTTGAATCTCGTAATCTTTAAAGGCTTTACTAAAAGCCGTATAGATGATATCAAAATCGATGTTCTCCAATGATTTAATTTTTATCATGATGCTATTTATTTAAGATGAGATCTAGTAGGTTTTATTTTTGTTTTGATTGATTTGCTTAAATAAGTCTTCAATTTCCTTTGTAGAAGGCTCAATTTTTATATACTTAATTCTGTCTTTCTGAGATTTTTGCCATCGGTAAAGCCAGGAAATACCCCATTTTTTATAATAGGAATCCTTCTGCTTATAAACAGGATCTTTTAAGGCTTCATCCAAAGAAATAAATTGATATTCTTTTTGTTTTAACTCCTTTACAATTTGATCCAGATAATCGGCATTGAGTTTATTGTCGTGACACAAATAGATGTGATTGATTGAACGACCATATTGTTCTTGACAAAACTTTTCGAAAAAAGAGAAGTATTCTAAAGTGATCGTGACATAAGCTTGTCCAATTTGTTTTGCACGAGCTAAATTATTTTGATTTAAGTAATACTCATAAACGCGATTGTACATCCAATCTGAGCTTTCAATTGTGAATGGGGATATTTGGTAGTCATGTTTATTAAGAAACTGTTTAATTTTTACATGCTGTGCTGAGTCTTTACCCAAATCATTGTACGGAAATCTAAAATGCCTTAAATCTTTCTTGTATTTTTTTGCTAATTCTGAACTAATAGATTCACCCTTGATAATATCTAACTTAAAAGAGTCTAAGCCTACTTGAGAGTAACGTGAATGATTGAAACTGTGATTACCCAATGTCACAAAATCTTTTTTTGCCCAAAAGCTTAATAGTTCAAAGTTTCTTCGAATAGAATCAGTTTTATAAATGTTTCCTTCATTAATATAAATTGCAATGGGTATGGCCAAGGCATTTAGTTTTTTAAGAAGAGGGGATTCGTATAAATCCTTTTCGTATAAGCGAGTGTTGGGAACATCATCAATACTAATCGAAACCTTATTTTGTGTGAACCCTAATTGAGAAAGTATTAATAAATTAAGAACTATTATGGCAGGTTTCATCAGTATGGTTTTTTATATCGATTTCTTATTAGAAAAGAATATTTTATGAAAGCCTTAAAATAGGCACATTATCTGTTTAGTGCAAGAGTCATATCTAAATTAGATTCAATAAATTCATCCGATATCTTATCTGCTATAAACCGAGCATTTATCTTGTATTTACGGTTGTAAATCAACTCTCTTAAGGGAAGTTTGAAATTTTCTTCGTTTAGTTTCTTTATTGAAATGGAATGTGGTACTAAATTGAGATTGACGATACATTTGCTCCAAAAAAACTGATCTATAAAATGGGAGATAATCAAATTTGCGCAATCTTGTGTTTATGGGAGGGATTCGACTATCTTTGAAGTACTGAATTACAATTAGTTCAATTTTGTTTGATCATGCAAGCAACGACAATACAAATAAATAACGTTACGATATGAAAGCTATATTTTCGCTCTTTCTTCTCATAATTTCGCTAACTGTTCCAGCACAAAGTTTACTCAAAAACAACGAGGCATTTCGATATGCCACAATGAAACGGGAGCAAATACCCGATTCAGTAAAATGGAAAATTGAAGATATTTTTCCTTCGAACGAAGATTGGGAGTATTCTCAAACAGTACTGAGAAATCAGATACAGATTATTCCGGAAAAATCAAGTAATTGGACATCTTCATCGAATAGGTTTTACAAGTTTCTTAAGTTTTATGAAGATATTCATAAACTAAATACGCAGCTATATAATTACGCTTTGCTTCAATCCGGTATTGATTTTAACAATCAGGTATTCGCAAATATGCTGAGTGAAATGGAACAGATTCAAGTCGAAATTGATACGAAGCTTTCTTTCATGAATTCTGATGTACTCCGTTTAGGTGATAAAAAAATCGAACAATACATCAAAGAGAATGATGCTCTAAAAGATTTTGCATTCATGCTTACATCAATTCTAAATCAAAAAGATCATATTCTTTCACCTGAAATACAGAAAATAGTTAGCATCAAGAGTATAAATGATGGTCTTCCAGGTAAAATATCATTACTATTAAATAGTTCAGAAATACCCAGAAACGAAGTCACTCTTTCCGATAAGCAAAACATACCCCTTAATTACAACAACTATTTACACTACAGAAGTGCTGTTTCTTCAAAGGATCGAACTAATGTAATGAGGTCTTTTTGGGAAAATCAGAAGAAATTTGAAAAATCTGCAGCATTGCTCATAGAAGGACTGACTAAACAACATTACGCTCATGCACAGATATATAATTACAATTCATCATTGGAAGCGGCTCTGTATCCAGACCGAATATCGACTGATATTTATAATAACTTAATTCAAACAGTTAAATCGAATCTGGAGCCTATGCACAAATATCTTCTATTAAAGAAGAAGATTATGGGCAGTAAAACGTTTAAATATGAGGATATTTATGCCAATGCCTTACCCGATGCCCAAAAAGTATATTCTTACAGTGATGCCAAATCCATACTAGTTGAAATCTCTGGAATTCTGGGAAAGGAGTATTCCGAAATAATAAAAGAAGCCTTTTCTCAGCAATGGATTGATATTTATCCATGTTCGGAAAAGTATGCATGGGCTTATGCACTGAATGTTCCTGATATTCATCCTTTTGTTCACATCGCTTATAATGAAGATTATAATAGTGTGTCGACATTATTTCATGAATTGGGACATGCCGCCCACTATTATTTATCGTACAAATATCAGGCATATACGAACTCTGAATTTGCAGGCTTTATTTCTGAAATTCCATCAACACTAAACGAACTTTTGCTAATGAAACACCTGTTAGCCTACGAAGAAGATGATCTGTTTAAACTCAATATCTTGAGTAACTATTTAGAGTTAGCACGTAACGGAATTTATCGTCAGACACTTTTCGCTGAATTTGAATTAGCAAGACACCAAAGAATAGAAAGTGGAAAAAGCTTATCAGCTGAATGGCTTAATAAGAAGTATCTGGAATTAACCCGTTACTACTACGGGCATGACTCAGGAATTTGCTTCGTTGATGATTTTATTCAATCGGAATGGACCATGGTACCTAGCTTAGATTTGAACTTTTATGTGTATCAATACAGTACCGGAATGATTGCGACCTTTGCTTTTTCAGATCAAATATGGAACAATAAAAATCCAAAACCATTTATTGAATTCATTAAATCGGGTAGTGAAGATTACCCATTGGAACTTTTAAAACAAGCGGGTATTGATTTGACTGCCCCCAAAACAATTTTGGTTGCTTTAAATCAATTCGATATATTGGTAGATGAAATGGAAGAGATCTATAACCGACTTAAAAATCAAGGTAAATTAGATTAAGCAGCTTGTTTCTTTTCCTTTCTTTATGGAATTACCTTTGCAATAGAAATTCAAAAATATTGAGCAAGCTCATATATATATGAGCTTGTTACTTTAATGCTGCTGTCATTTTAGAGATAGATTTTTTTACATTATCTGACAAGGAATCAGTATAACACGATTCAGTCAAAAATGCTATTTCTTTAGATAAATCTGGGTGATCTTTTATAATTTTCATCATCAATTTAAAAGCATTATATCTAATGGATGCTTGTTTCCCTATCTTTTCCCAAATATTTATACAGGTGTCAAATAATTTTCCCTCACTATAACCAGCCAATTCCATTCGTTGTAAAATTATTAATAACTCCCTTACTTGTTCATCGCATTTCGATGGTATTGTGTCAATTATCTTTTCTACATATCTATGTATACGTTGGTCATTTTTTTCCATGCAACTCCACAATAGCCATGCAGCTTTCCATGAATAGGGCTGTTGGTCTGAGATGGCAAGTTTAATGGCTTCTTCAAAATCTTCAGGATGAGATTTCATATGAGCAACCATGTCTGCCTTGTACGAATGTGTCAGTATATGTTCCAATTTAGTTTCAGACATTGATTATCCTCTCATTTTGCTTAATATATTGCTATCTACATTTCTTTTATATGGCAGCCAATGGTATGTGTATAAATCGTGCCGAATTTTGAAGTTCTTTCATGTCAAATTATGATGAAGCTAATGTGAGAACCGAAGTCTCAATTTACTGCATCATACTCGGCATTATTTATATTGTTGTGTATTTGTGCTTTCTCACTATTTTAATATTCGATTTCAAAATCTAAACTTTGTGCAGATTCAATAATCATTTTCATATCATTTACTCCAATATGGGCATTATAAATCTTTCTTTCGTTATTAAGTTGTTTTATGGCTTCATACAGTTTTCTATAATCTGCATCTGCGACCTTTTCTGCTGTATCATATCCAGATTCCAACAATACATATGCGAATGTATGATTTACCCATCTTATTCTAGAAAGGTCAGTTAGTTTAGTAAGTTTCATTACTTCGTTACCACTAATCCCTGCTTTTTTTGAAAGTTCCTTCCTTTTTCCATTAGTCGGAATCTCTTCATATAATTTTAATGTGTTTTTAATTCCTATTTTTTCAAGTTTAAGAACAATATCTTCACCAACACAAGTGAAGTCTTTTATTCTATTGGGTTTTTGTCTATAACCCTTTACAACTCTTTTAAGAACTGTTAAATAATTCTCGGGCAAATTACTTTGTCTTGAAAATTCCTGAATTTTGCTTTTATCCTTTAGAGTTATCAGTAATTCGTCAAGGTTTTTAATATTGTGTTTTTCTATAATATTTAGATTTTTATCTATATCGTCTTCTAAGATTTTCCAACTTGGAATAAGTATCGTCGTTTTTAGAATCTCTTTGTATGCATCAATACTTATGCTTTTAAAATCAACATAATACCCCATTTTTTAACCATTAAGTTTATTATCTGCTCTATTTCGTACGATGTGTATCACTAGCTATATGACTAGTGAAAACCTTATTATTATTTGATATTACTTCAGGCATAAAATCTCTCACGAGTTTATTATATGTTCTTTCTTTCTTTCTTCGAATATTTTTCCATGTAAAACTATCTTATTTTAATAAAACCTTTAGAAGGTTTATCAGGAAAAGTTGTTTTCTAAATTTCAACTCTTTAACTGAGTTCCTAAAAATAATTTTTACAGAAGGAATTTTACTGCTTTTATATTATTTTAATTTTAGTAGTTTTTCAACTTCTACAACACGATTATTTACAGGATCTAATTGAATAGCAGTCATTATAAACCTGTTTGCCGTTGCCAGATTGTCTGACTGATAATTGATAAATGCTAATTCTGCGTATGTTTCTGCATTACTTCTATTTATATTTAAACTTTTATGTAAGTTTTCTTCTGCAGATAGAAAGTCTTTTATTTTTATTTGTGCCTTGCTCAACAAAAAGTATACATCTGGTAATGATATATCATAAGGGTCTGGATATGGCTCTAAACTCTTTGCAATTTCAAGATTCTCAATTGCTTTATCATACTCTGTCATGTTTGCATAATAGTATCCTAAGAACCGATACATTTTGGAATTAAATTTTGGTTGATTCTTTAAGTCTTCCAACATTCTGATTGACTCTTCTATGTTTGTTCCTTGTAAGAAAATATCATAAGTTAATTCAAGATGAGCTTGTAAGTTGTTCGGATAGAACCCGATCACTTGTCGGTGATATTCCTCAGCCTTTTGAAAATCAGATTTTTCCCTGTATACAATTCCTACTTCAATTAACAATTTCGGGTTGTTGGGGTATTTTAGCAAGGCATTTTTCAAAAGTGAAAGAGCATTCTCAAGGGAATCTGTATACCACGATTTCACAATATACGCCTGAATAAGATGTTTCTGATAAGATTGCTGACTCACAAGTGAATCAATGAACTTAAATAAATCAATATCTCTCTCAAAAAGTTCTTTTTTAGTGTTGTTAGTTGCATCAGATTGTCCAGGTAGTTTTCGTTCTGATAAATATGCTTCAATCCCTTGGGCAAAATACTCCTGTACGTTCAAATCGGCATACCAATCCAATGTGCGTTTCTCCATTTTTGCTTTAGTGTACAAATGCATAAGTTCTGCATTCTGCTCATACGTAAATAACCATTGAACAAGATGCCCAAACTCATGAAATGCGACATTAAACTTCCCATAGATTTCTTCACTTTGCTGAAGTTTATTACTTGTCATATGATAACCTCCTTGGCCCTTTATATCGTCAGCCAATCGAAAATCAACAACTCTTGTACCTTTTCTGTTTTTCAAATAGGGACATTCAAACATTAAATGATGAAAATCCATGAAATAGACTGTAGCACCCGAAAGAGCAAGAGCTTCCATAAACCCGCTAAATGGATAGGTATTTATCCTGATGATTTTTTTTAGATTACTATCACATTGATGATAGTTTATAAAAACATCTTCCAGAAAGGGAATTTCACCAGGAACTTGTCTTTTTTCGTAGGTATCCTTAAATTTTCTCATTAAAATATTGTGCTCATCCTCAAGCTTGTTGAGCGATTCGGCGATAAAATAGTGTGCCAGACCGTAGTTAGGCCTTAATTCCAACATTTTAAAAGCAGACTTAATAGTTTTTCTATAGTTTCCCAAATGAAACTCGCAGGCTGCATTTAACTTTAAAACATTTAAATCATTGCTATCTTTTGCATATTGTTTTGAAATAAGCGTATAAGCTGATTCAAATTGATTCACTCTAAGCAAGCTATCTACAATAATAAGAGTCTTATCTGTTAGTGGTTTATCCAAATGGTAATTGTAGGGTGAATAACCTCTTCCTAAATAATGATGCGCCTTTTTATTCAGAGGATTTATTTCAATGGATTTATTAAAATATTTTGCACCTTCTTTGATATTATAACGCAAAGTAGCATAATAGAATCCTTTACCAGCCAGGGCATCTGAATTTAGAGAATCAATCTTTAGCGCTTTATTTATTGCATCAAAGTAACCTTCTCTATCTCTTTTTTCGAGTAATATTTTGGAATAATTAATCCACGATATAATATTAGTAGAATCTATTTCAAGAGCTTTTTGAATGAATTTTAAGGAATTTTCCATATCTCCATTATCAAAAGCAATCATTGCCCTGCCATTAAGAGATGAAATATGGGTAGAATCCTTATCCAAAATGCCGGCATATAAGCTATCGGACTTTTTATAATCCATTACAAAATAAAACCAATCAGCAATAAGATTTTGCGCTTGAGTATTTTTAGGAAATTGTTTTTGAATGGCTTTTATATTCTTTTCTACCTCGTGGAAATTATAATTTAATTTAAACTCTGCTATTTGTTTTTTATAAGCATCTATATGATCTTGTGAAAAACAATAACCATATACAAGCAAGAAGAAAAATAAACTTATTATTCTGATATTCATTCTATTTATTTTTTCTACGACCTTTCCTGAAAGTACAAGTCTTAGATTAGTTTGATTTGAATTAATCCAGGTGTTTCTTCAATATGAAATTTTATTTACAATTAATTTTACTGAAAAAATGTTCGCGGCACGTGTATCCTATTGGAATTTTGTTCTGCCCAATGGTTAGCTGATGTTTTTCGATTAGTTCAATTTGACTTACACTTATAATATATGATTTGTGGACACGAATAAAGTTGTCATCAGCTAAAAGTTTTAAAACTTCTTTCATGGTATATACTGAAATAATACGTTCGGTCTGCGTATAGAAATAAACGTAATTACTATCGCTTTTAATGTATTGAATTTCATCTTTTACTATTTTATGAATTTTAGTTCCGCTTTTTACTAAAATATATGAATCACTTTTTTTACTATCCGTCTGGACAGGAAGGTTTTCATTTGATCCGAATTGTAATAAGTTGAACTGTTTTAAAGCTTTATTTGTTGACTTTACGAATCGATTAAAATCTATTGGTTTTAGTAAATAATCTATCACATTAAATTCGAAACTATCAACAGCAAATTCGGAGTAGGCTGTGGTAAATATCACCATAGGCTGTTTTTCCAGTGCTCTTAGGAAATTCATTCCCGATAAATTGGGCATTTCTATGTCCAGAAAAAGCAAATCGACTTTATTATTTTGCAGGTATTCTATAGCTTTCAACGAATTGGTAAATGTTTCCTTTACATCCAGAAATGGAACTTTTGAAGCATAATTTTTTATTATATCAAGAGCCCGGGGTTCGTCATCAATAGCAATACAATTCATAGTTTGGATTATAATTCGATTTTTAAATCAACATCAAAAAACTCGTTATCGGAATTTATTGTAAGAATATGTCTACTGGGATAAACCAGATTAAGTCTTCTTATCACATTATTATGGCCAATTCCTGAATTCTTTTTACCTGTTCCGTTTTTTAAGTTAGTGATTGAGTTTTTCACTTTCAAGTTGAGTGTTTTGTTCTCAACTGCAAGTGAAATATCTATTGAGTTATGATTTTCGACACTAACTCCATGCTTAAATGCATTTTCTATAAATGGTATCAGAATCATCGGGCAAATAAAAATAGATTTTAAATTACCGCTTATTTGTAGATCCACTTTAAGGAATTCCTGATTATCGAATCGAAGTCTTTGAAGTTCGATAAAGTTTTCAATGTAATTAATTTCTTTTTCCAAACTAACCAGATCCACGTTACTTTCATAAATCATATACCTCATTAAATTAGAGAGTTTTAATAAGCCATTGGCCGTTTCGTTATCGTCATTTTTTTGAGCGATGGAGAAGAGGTTGTTCAAGGTATTAAATAAGAAATGTGGATTTACCTGGCTTTTTAAGAGGTTTAATTCGGCATTTAATTGCTTGGCCTCCATTTCCTGCATTCTATATTGCTGGTTTATTCCTCGACGAAAATATCTTAGACCTGTTGTAACTGCAAGGATTAATATCACGTCGACATAACCAGATCGATCAAAATTACTATCAGATAAAATTTTGTTAACTGATAATTCCGACAGGTATCCAAATAATACTATTATAAGAATTGCGGAAGCTATGTATATATAATATTTGCGTTTGGAGAATAACTGTGTGTGTATGTAAAAATGGATGTATGTTGCGAGCATCCAGGGAAACAGAAAAGCAAAGCTCATTTGTAATCTATAGTTTAATCCCTTAGTGCTCGATCCGATAAAAATGAATGCTGCTAAAAGTAATCCCCAAAAGTAAATGTGGTATGCAAGTCGGTGATTCAGCAGTTTAAATAAAGAATTCATAGGACAGATTTTTATACTACAAAGAAACAAAACGAATGCTATTCAAAGCAAGTTAAACATGTGAACCAATGTTATACTACTATTCTATGTATTCACACGATGAAATGAACAGCTGATAAGGTTTACTTTTCTATCATCAATATACGTCTCAAATTTGTATTCATAACTAATAAAACTAAAGGTATGAGCGCAATGATTAATGCAGTCCAGATTTTTTCTCAAAATGAACCAAAAACCAAGCTAGCCAAACTTATAAATTTCCCACTTAGCAGAATTGTTATTGCATTACTTTTTATTGCTCCAATTGTAGCTTTGCGCACTGTATTTTCCTATGTGGTGTTGGACCATCTTGAGGGGAATATTGAAATTGTTGTTCATTATACAGAAATAATTATATCAATTATTTTACTATTTGTGGCGTATTCTTACTATACCAAAAAGATAGAAAAAAGGCCCCCGTTTGAGCTGAACCATTCGAAATGGCTAAAGGAATTTTCTATTGGAACAGCAATTGGAGGCGGGTTGGTAGTTTTGCTAGTGTTGATACTCGCAGTTCTGGGTTATTATAAAATCGCAGACTTGAATTCCTCATTTGTCTTATTTGAGCGTATTTTTCGCTATGCTATAGGCACTTTTATTGAAGAAATAATTTTTACAATTATAATTTTTCGTTTAATTGAAGAATTTGCAGGTACGATAGTATCTATTGTAACTGTTTCTTTGCTATTTGGATTAATGCATCTGGGCAACGATAATACAACAATTATAAGTTCCTTTTCTATTAGCTTTGAGCATGTAATTATTTTGGCTCCATTTGTATTAACACGGAGAATCTGGATGGTATGGGCAGTTCATTTTAGTTGGAATTACTTTCAAACAGCTGTTTTTGGTTTGAATAATTCAGGTATGGCTCATGGCGGATTTATTAAGCCTTTGATAAGTGGACCCAATTGGGTTACTGGTGGTAGTTTTGGGATTGAAGGATCGTATATTTCAATTGTATTAAATATAGTTGTTGGGGTAGTAATTTTATGGTTTGCTATAAAAAAGAGGCAGTTAGTGAAAGCTTCATGGAAAAGGAAATGAAGCTGAAATTACTAAAAAAAAGCGTAATCAAAGCATAATCTCACTCCATCTTCATTGCTACCGTAGAGCCTGTTTATGGGACTTCGGAAAATAAATACGATTGGAATTCAGCAAGCAGGTAAGGTCATGCATATCTCTGCTACGACTAATAATCTTAAAAAACTACTGAAATTTATCTCAAAAAGGACTGAAGCAATGGCTATTCGAACAAATCGTTATTTTTTCATTTTAATGAGTCAATCGGGCTTAATAAACGCCTTTTTAAGCCCTAAATAATTGGGAAAATAATCTTAAAACAATTTTTAATGGATACCTTAAATTGCATATAAATCAACTTATGATTTAGTGTTATTCTCTTTTTCTCTCTATTTTATGGGCTTGTGCAACGGTTACCATTGTTGTAGCCAGTTATCTTTTTAATTGTATCTTATTCAGTCTAATTTAGTCAAAATATCTCTATAACTTTGTCCAATGGGTATTTCAATCTTTCCAATTTCAATATCGTTTTTGGTGTAAGCAGTAATTTTATTCTGGTTAACAATGTATGAGCGATGTGTACGTAAAAAACGATGGTTTAACTGCTCGTGGAATGAAGTTATACTGTGTTTTATCATATGGTTTCCATCTTTAAAATGGATTTTTATATAATCTTTTACACTTTCAATATATAAAATCTCATCAAAAAATACTTTTACTTGTTTTCTATCTTTTCTTATAAAGATAAAATCGTCTCTTGTTGAAGTTTCAACAGGTATTTGTTTGGGTTGTCTATTAGATTGTAACTCTAAAAACTTCTCGATAGCTTTAAAAAAACGTCCGAAAGTAATAGGTTTAAGCAAATAATCAACGGCATTCAGTTCAAAGCCATCAAGAGCATAATCACGATAAGCAGTAGTGAAAATAACTTTAGGTTTATTGATGAGATTTTTAAAAAAGTCAGTACCACGTAATACAGGCAATTCAATGTCTAAAAATAACAAATCTACTTGTTGTTGCTGTAACACTTTGCTTGCTTCAATGGCACTCTCGCAAATGGCAACAATTTCAAAATCATCTAATTGATTTAAATGATTTTGAATTAGGTTTCTGGCTAATTCCTCATCATCAACAATTACACATTTATACATTTTATTGTTGTTTTAATGTTAAAGTTACTGAATATTCTCTTTGGGTATCTGAAATTTGTAAATTATGAGTTTCAGGATACAATAATACTAATTGTTTTTGTACATTTTTAAGCCCGAGAGGTTCTTGTACGGATGCTATCTTAGTGATTGGCTTTGTGTTTCTTATTATAAAAATAATTGAATCATTTTGAGTTGTTAAATCAATAGTGATTTTTGCTTTTTTCAATTCTTGCTTTACACCGTGTTTAAATGCATTTTCTATAAACGTGAGCAAAATTAGTGGAGCAATTTTTGTGTTGTTTTTAATACTCTTTTTAAATTGAATATCCACACGTTTTCCATAGCGTACTTTTTCTAAACTCAAATAGTTATCAATAAGTTCTACTTCTTTTTCTAACGGTACATATTTGTATTTACAACGGTATAAAATGTAGTCTAAAATATCGGATAAACGCTCTATAACCTCAGGTGTTCTTTCAGATTTTTCTAAAGCAAGTGAATATAAGTTATTCAAGGTGTTAAATAAAAAATGCGGGTTTAATTGGTTTTTTAAAGCAGCGAGTTCGGCTACTTTTTTTTGCTCGTTTGCAACCGATAACTTTAAGTTTTTTTCATACCATAAAAACGGAATCAAAAAAAACGTAGGTTGCATAAATATCCAAAATAAACCTGCAAAATCTTCTTTCCATCCCCAAACTTGTTGTAAAAAAGGCAGATGTCCATAGTTTTGTTGTAATCTCCAGTAACAATTATTACTTTCCGGAGCATAAAAAAAAGCTTGCCAACTGACATAAATTATATTCAATACCACAAAAAAAGTAAAAGCTATACTAATTGATAGTAGTATATTTTTATGTTTTTTATAGTGTGGTATTATAAAATAAATTATAGTGTATGAGGTTACTGTTTGAAATAATAAATACAAAAAATTTATTGTCAACAACTCTTCTGTAGAATTATAATGAACTCTATTTACTGCTATATAGAATGAAAACACAGCAATCCAGAATAAAATGTGCTTGTATATTGGTTTGTTTAAGTATGTAAAAAGTGTGTTCATCATGTATCAAAAATACTATTTTTTGTTTTTCAAAAATGAAATTATCTACAAAACCATAATTTAAGTCTACCAATCTTTACAACGAGTCTATTTTATAGTAATTGTATTGTTTGCAGACTAAAATTAATGGTTGGTCTACTTTTTTTAAAAGCACTTACTGAAGCCTATATTTTAGTGATACATTTAAAATTTGTATTATGAAATATTTCGGGTTATACATATTTGCATTAATTACGTCTTTACATGCCAATGCGCAACAAGAAACAATACCATTTTTAATAGAAGACATAAAAATAGATGGAAAGTTAGATGAATCTGTCTGGAAACGAGCCGTTGAATTTTCAGGTTTTCATAATTTCTATCCTAACGATGAAGGTTTAGCGGAAAACCAAACCGTAGTTAAGGTATTTCACGATGGTGAAAAATTATATGTTTCTGCAGTTTATTTTGATCGTACTGATAAAAATATAGTAGGCTCATTAAAACGAGACGAGCACGAAGGTTCGGTAGTGTCTAGTGATGCTTTTGGAGTTATCATTGACGCATTTAATAAAAAGAATAACGGCTATTATTTTACATTAAACACCGGAGGCACACAGTTAGATGCTTTGGTGAATTTTGATGGCTCTAATTATAATATAGATGCAAGCTGGAACACGATTTGGGAATCTAAAACATCAATTAACGGCAAGCAAAAAATATACGAAATGGCTATTCCGTTTAAGGCAATTAATTTTGATACTAACAATCCTGTTTGGAGTTTTCAGTTTTTTAGCAGAGATTTAAAATCTAATAGTTGGATGACCTGGTCGCCCTTAGGTAATAACTTTCTTCAGTACGATTTAAGATTTGCCAAAAAAGTAACCATAGAGCAAATACCAAAAACAAATACCTCCAGATTTATAGTTATACCATCAATAACATATAATTATCAAGATAACTTACAACAAGACACAAAAACATCAGAGTTTAAACCAAGTATAGATGCTCAATATAGTATTACGTCATCATTACGATTAGATGCAACTATAAATCCTGATTTCTCACAGATAGATGTAGACCAGCAAGTGACTAACTTAACACGATTTGCGGTTCATTTTCCTGAACGTCGAAACTTTTTTATTGAAAACAGCGACTTATTTTCCAATTTAGGAACTAACGAAGTTAATCCGTTTTATTCAAGACGAATTGGTGCATCCAGCGATATTTTACTCGGATTAAAATTATCAGGAAACATCACTCCAAAAACAAGAATTGGCGTTTTAGATGTGCAAACCAATGAAAATAAAAATACAAAACCACAAAACTTTGGTGCTTTAGTGCTACAGCAACAGTTATCAAAATGTTTTACAGCAACAGGTTTTTTATTAAACAAACAAGAAGCTGATAATTTTGAGTTTAAAAGTGATTTCAATCGCGTAGCTGGGATAAATATAAATTACAAATCAAACAATAATAAATGGACTGGTTTAGCCAATCTTGGCAAGAGTTTTACCGATGGTATTTCAAGTAAAAATCAATTTTATAATATCGGTGTAAATTATTCAACTAAAAAAGTGCGAGGAGAGCTGTCGGCTTCAAAAGTTGAAACAAACTATTTAACCGATATTGGTTTTGTACCAAGATTGTATAATTACGATGCGGTCAACAATAATGTAATTCGAGAAGGTTATACAAGTCTTAATTCGTTAATATCCTTATTTGCATTTCCAGAATCGAAAACGGTACAATTAATCAGGTATTTGCGTGCAGGAAATACAACTTACTTTGATGAAAATGGTACAACAACACAATCCAATACATTTACGGATCACGTCATATTTTTTAAAAACACAGCTTCGGCTTACGTTAGTTTAGACCACTCTTACGTAAACTTAAAATATGGTTTTGATCCTTTACAAAACGGAAAATATATTGCTCCAAACGTTTATAATTTTGCTTCTGTTAGAGTCGGTTATAATTCGCCTTTTAACAAGAAAGTATCTTTTGATACAGGATTACAATACGGTAATTATTACAAGGGAAACCGAACACGTTACTACATCAATTCTATTTACAGGTTCTTGCCAATTGCAAAAATAGGATTAGATTACGAACTCAATTATTTAGATTTAAATATATTAGGGATAAAACCATTTCATTTAGTACGTTTTACAGGTGAAGTGTTTTTTAATAATCGTTTAAATTGGACAACCTATGTGCAATATAATACTCAACTCGATAATTTTAATATAAACAGTCGTTTACAATGGGAATACAAACCATTGTCATACATCTATTTTGTAATTACTGATAACTTCAATAAACATATTTCACGAACTAATTGGGGTATAGCTTTTAAAATGAATTATCGTTTCGATTTTTAAAATTTTGTATATATCCTGTTCCGTAAATTGGCTACAACGGTCTTTTTAAAATTTGTAGGCGATTTACAACTATCCCCCTATCAAAGCCACTTGCATTTATAGGTTTTGTTACATTATCTAGTTGAGTACCACTGCCCATGAAATTTAGCTTTTGTGGCTGTTGCACAACTCTAAAAACACAGAGCACCATATAATTAGGCCATCACGCAAAATATAACTGCTTGATTTTTAGACTTTATTATTATTATTGAAAAGCCATACTTTATTCAAAACATTGAGTTGTGCAACGGTTACTTTTGTTACCACACGTTTTCTCTACTATTCTTTAAAATACTCCTTTATCATTTGCTGAATTCCAATATCTGTAAATACTCCAGTTTCAATTTTAAATTCATTTTTTTTAACGAATATGATTCCATACGGACTTTCTTGTTCATACTTGCTAATTAGTTCATTATTTGCCTTAAACAGCCTTTTGTTACTTATGTTTACATTTATTGTTGAGTCTTTATACAACTCAACAATTTTATTTGCATAATACCCGAAGTCACTCGAAACTTCATAAATACCACCAGAGTTGTCTAATTTTGCGATAGAATCAAATTCTGTGGAATTAGGAATAAAGAAGATAACAGAGGATGTTTTAATTACTTCAGCTGATAACTCTTTGGGTTTTGTATTAACTATCTCTGTAGTTTTAATTGTCGCCTGATTTTTGGTTGTTAGTTTTCCTGAGTTGTTCAAAAGATATGCAATAAAAAGAGCTGGAATACTGAACAACAAGAAGTACACAAGTTTTTGTTTGAATTTCATTTCATGAAAGATTGTCTGTTTCTTAGCATAATCAATGCGGAATTTTTCAATGAAATTTAGATTTACATATACGTCTTTAAATGTCGATTGGTATAATTCATGACATTCAACTTTGTAATTAGCTTTGATTCCATTTTTCTTACTATCATATTTAGCAACTTTTGATAGTTTGAAATCCTCATTCATTTCAATTGTTTTATAGTCAAAATCTCCTTCTTGAATGTTAGGGTTGGGGATCATTGACGCAACAAAATAATTTGTGAAATTCAAACCATGATATTCTCGAATTTTTCCGTTTTCAATTAAAATAGAAATCTCAATTGTTTCAATATCCACAGTATTATCAAAGTATAATCTCTTCTTCATTTTTTTTAATGTGTGGTAACGTGTTTATGTATGGTTAGTTGCGTGGTTAAGCAACTAATTTAGTAAACAAATACTTGCCAGAGAAAATTCCGAAGGAATTTTCCAAATAAGCACTAGCCATAGCAATTAATTATACACGGTGTTGGCATTAGTACTTATTTCAGTTAGTTTGTTTACGTCTTTTAATATTCTGTCTAATAAAATACTTAATAAAGTATCATTATTTAATTTGATAGAACGATATATCATACTTTTCCCAAATCGGTTATAATTTTTTCCATTTTTAGGATATACTTCATTTTCATTTACAAAGTCAAATAGAAACCATTTTTTGTCAAGTTGTAACTTATTAGCGATTTCAATTTTTTCTTTTTCCTTTTCTCCCCAAGCATATAGATAGTGATTGTATCTTCCTCCATCAAGCATAATTCCGTAAATAATTTCATCTTGGTCTGAAAAGTCAATATTAATAACTCCTTTTCCATTTACTAGAGTTGTGCTAATAACTACTTTGTTTCTATTTGTTTCGTGGGAATATCTTTTCCCAATCTTAACTTCTTTACTGGTTAAATTAGATTTTAAATATTTCTCTATTTCTTTAACTAATTCAGCGTAGTTATATTTGATATATAAATCGTGAAGTCTTATTTCTTTAAAAAGGTTGTAATCAGAGCCATAAAAATCATAATAAGACTCTTCGATGTTTAAACTTAAAGGTTTTAATAAATTTGAAAGATTATTTATGAAGTAGATATAATCTTCAATCAATTTTTTGTGATAATCATTTGTAATTTTATCTATTAAATTAGATAATAAAATTCCTAAATCTTTGTATGTTAATAATTCCCAATCTAAATCTTTTAACTCGAAACTTGGTTTTATGATTGTAAGTAAAACAAAAATATTATTTGAATTACTTTTTCCTTTATAATCTATTAGTTGTTGTCTGTCGGGAACACTTTTAACTTTATTTTCAACGATTATTTTTATCGAGTTATATTCAATTGTTAAGTCCAAATTTCTAGTTTCACGTTGAACTGAAATTATCTTTTTGTCCGAAAAATTAAATTTCTCTGTAAAATGATTCGCAAGAATTTCTCCGAAACTTATTTGATGATTTTCACAAATCCAAGCGATAAAATTACTATGGAATAATTCTTTTGAACTTAATGACAAGTTAAACAAAGGTGATTTTTTCAATTCGGTAATTGTTTCAGGTACAGTCATTTTTCGTATTAATGCCAACGGCCTCAATATGGCAAGTGGTAGATTTTTTGCTGATTTCGTGTCCTCGCGGACAAAGAAATCAAGATTGAAAATCCTCCCGAAAAGGGCTCCTGAAAGCACCATTTGCTATATTGTTTGTTAGCAATAGTTATTTCTTTAATTCAGATTCCGTTTTAACCCATTTTATGGACCAACTTTCAGAATCGTTTCCAGTTGCAAAAAATAGAAATCCTCCATCTGGTGTAACGTATGGATTCCCTTGTCCGTTATTGTTAATTTCTGTGTTTAGTTTTCTTGTATTTATCCATCCACCTTTTTCATCACTAAAACTTATCATTAAATCAAGTTGATTTCCAATTGAAGCAAAAAGTAAATAATCCTCTTTGGGCGAAATATAGGGAGTCAATTTACCAGTTTTAAAATCCATTTGAATTATTGGCTTTTCAGCATTTTCAAATTTACTGTTTACTTGTTTTGAATAATAAATATCCATATCACTATAATCCAAATTACTCGCATGAAAATATACCATTCCTGAATTCGTAACAGACGGATGCGAGACCAATTTATCTCTTAGGTTTGGAATATCTACAAATTCTGGTTTATTCCATATACCATTTATTTTTTCCGATTTCCAGATATGCCAAGTTGGTAAAACTCCTTCTATCTCAACTGGTCGAGTTGAACTGAAGTAAAGTGATTTTCCATCAGGTGAAAAGCTCATTCCGTGTTCACTATATTTACTATTGAAAAAAGCCTTTTTTGGCATTGACCATTTTCCATTAACTTTTTCAATCATAAGAACATCAAATTGTTCATAATTTTTATCGGAAATGGTATAATAATATTCTTTTAAATTAGGAGAAAATACACCTCTGTGTATTATTTTATTATCAGGAACGAGATCTCTCTTAAAATCAATAGGTTTATTGTTTGGAAGTTTATCTACTAAAAAAATCATTTTATATTTTTCTAACTTATTTTCATTATTGCAACTCACAAGCATTATTGATATTAGTATGAGAATAGCTATATGTTTCGGGTTCATTTTTTTTATAATTAATGCTAACGTTCTGTGTATGGACAGTAGGGCAGATTTGAAGCACTTCACTTTCGATTTACCACTTAGCCAAAACAAACGTTTGTACTTTTAATTTTCTATTTTATAAAACGTCAAAACTTTGTTTTGGCGTTGCCTGCTCAAAGAACAGGACTTTCAATTTATCACTAATTGCCCTATTGGCTATACACCTTGTTAGGCAATCGTATTTTTGAGTTCGCTTATATAATCTCCTATTTTAAAGTCTTCTGTTAATGCTGTTGAACTTAAATATAGTGGATGATGCGGATGACCTTTTTTAGACTTGTTTCCTATTGTCACCCATGAACAATTGAATTTGTTACTTAATTCATAAATGTCAAATAGGCAATCTGATAGATAAGTTCTTTTTTCAATTAGAGTCCCCCAAGCAGCCCAAATTGTTGTGTTGTTTGTGGATAATATATTTTCAATAAACTCTAAATTCCTTAAATGAATTTCGTCTTTGAAAGTTTTGTGCATATCATTTGGGTCTGTTGCTCTTTGAGGATACACATTCATCATTATCCAACTATCAAACCCATTGCTTAATGCTAATCGTTCTACTGATTTAAGTGTGTTGTCTAAATCACCTGGCTTTGCTGTACTCGGATTAATTCCGAAACACAAAAGCGGTTTAATTCCTTTAGTGCCGAGAACGTATCTAATGTCATTATTCGAGTCATTCTCATAAATCCACTTATCGGTATCGAAGGTCATAAGTCAGATATAATGTTTGTTTTTCATCCATTCTCGCATTGTATCAAAGTCAGTTCCAAATTGAGATAGATAATTATTGAGTTCAGTTATCCGTTTATTAACTATTATATCACCAAAGTCAGATGCAATTTCAGTTGTGATGTCACTTCCGTCTGTCAGTCCAAATTCTTCGAGTTTATCTTCAATGTCATATGTTTCGGTCTGAATTTCATTTAATCTTGGGCTATTCGAACCCGTCAAACTATACTTCTGCGTTTAGGTCGAAAATCTTTTGATACAAATCTTGAACAGAACCATATTCATTTTCAATTTCTGTTCTAATATTCTCAGGTAAGTTTAATAATCTATCTAATCCTTGCATACTCTTGTTTTTTTATGTTGCCTAACTTGTTTCTATGTGCACTGGTGCACTTATTTTTAATATCTCTATTTTAAAAGGTGCACAATACATGCTTATATGGTGTGTATTGTGCACCTTTTTAACTTATGAGGTGTTCCATATATCATCAAGGGGATTGATAATTTTCCCAATTTCTTTATTTGAAACATGTGTGTATATTTCTGTGGTTTTAGAAGAACTATGTCCTAATAAAACTTGTATATATCTTAAGTCAACTCCCTGCTCTAATAGATGAGTTGCAAATGAATGTCTCAACATGTGAGGAGTCATAGTTTTATCTAATTTGCAATTTATTGCTGTTAACCACATTAAGTAGATTGGTCACACTATATTTTTTTATCCTAAACTAAGACAAAATCAAATTTATGAAAATAATACGATCAACAGTATAATTTGATAATGTAAAATCATAAGCTTATTTAAAATAGAATACTTCTTTATTATAGTATTACTAGGTTTCTCGAACAGATCAAGATAATATTGTGTTTATATCAAGTAAGGACATACGTTGGTGATGCATCATGATAGAGTTAAAACTCACTTTACACAAGTAATTTCTTTTGAATCAAAATCGCTACAAGGCAGATAATAGCTGAATCGAAGTGTTAATAAAGCCTTAATAATAGACCAAAAACTCTTTTTTTTGTTTGTCATGCCGAATAAAAAGCTTTTCTTTGTGCAAAAATTTATCAATTATTAAAAGATTTAAGTTATGACTATTGCTAAAGATAAGGTAGTATCAGTTATATATGAGCTAAGAACTGATCTTAACGGTGAGATCGTTGAGAAAGCAGTTGCTGAAACTCCATTAACATTTCACTGTGGTGCAGGACAAATGTTAGAAAAATTCGAAGCTAACCTTATGGGATTATCTGTAGGAGCTGCTTTCGATTTTAAATTGGCTACTGAAGAGGCTTATGGTCTTGCTTCTGAAGAGGCTGTTATCGAGTTGCCAAAGAACATTTTCGAGGTGAACGGTGAGTTCGATTCAGAAATGATCAAAGAAGGTAATGTTGTACCTATGCAAGATAGCTCAGGGCGTCGTATGAACGGTATCGTTCTTGAGATTGCTGATGCAACAGTTAAAATGGACTTTAATCACCCATTAGCTGGTGATGATTTGTTCTTCAAAGGTGAAGTTATCGAAGTTCGTGACGCTACTGAAGAAGAAATGCAAGCACTTAAGGCTGAAGCTAACGGTTGCGATCCTAACGGATGCGGTGGCGGATGTTCTTGCTAATCCTCAATTGAGTTTATCAGAGTCTTTGCTCTGTAAAGATATAACCCGAAGGTCTTCCGACTTTCGGGTTTTATTTTGTCTGAATTTCAAATGGGACGCTGTTTAAGATGATTTTAAAAGAAGTTCCCCGCAGATATCGCAGATCTTTAATTCATTATTCTCAAAGAAAAATTCGTCTACAAATTACTCTAACATGTTAACGAGCTTGCGAGTAAATTATCACAAATTTTATTTATAAGAGATAAACCACAGATGACGCAGATTTTTAATTCATAACTAATAATTCCGAATTCTTAATTTATACTATATTTAGGCTTCAATAAAAATTACAGAATATGACTAAGAAGAAGATGCCCTTATATGTGAAGATCCTAATCGGTATGGCATTAGGAGCCGTAGCAGGAATAATAGCGGTTAAGATGGGGTGGGATAACTTTACCTACAATTGGATTAAACCCTGGGGTGCTATCTTTCTTAATTTGTTGAAATTGATTGCAGTACCTTTAATATTTGTTTCATTAGTAAAGGGAATATCAAGTCTTTCGAATATTTCAAAACTATCTCGAATCGGTTTTAAAACCATTTCACTTTACGTGATATCTACAGTTATAGCCGTTAGTTCAGGCCTAATATTAGTCAATACTATTCAGCCGGGGAATACTTTTCCAGAGGAGAAGAAAATAGAGCTTCAGGAGAAATATCATTCTACCGTTGATTTAAAGAAAGATCAGGCTGCTAAGGTAAAGGACGAAACACCATTGCAATTTTTGGTAGATATGGTGCCCTCCAATTTCTTTAAGGCCGCTAGTGATAATACCAAGATGCTTCAAATTATCTTCTTTGCGATTCTATTCGGTATTGCTATGGTACTATTAGAAGAAAAGAAAGTTGTTGCCGTTAAGAATTTTTTCGATGGGATAGATGCCATTATCCTTAAGGTAATCGATTTGATAATGGCTTTTGCACCTTATGGTGTGTTTGCATTGATTGCAGGCTTGATTGTTGATTTCTCGGGTGATGTGGATCTGTTTGCAGCTCTAGGGCTATATGCCATTACTGTGATTCTCGGACTGTTGGTGATGATCTTTGTGATATACCCGCTTTTCTTGAGAATTTTTACCCCAATTACCTATCGTGACTTTTATAAGAAGATCAGTCCTGCACAGCTATTAGCTTTCTCGACATCTTCATCAGCTGCTACACTTCCTGTAACTCTGGATAGAGCCGAGAATCATTTGGGGGTAGCCAACGAAGTGGCCAGTTTTGTGCTACCTGTGGGTGTTACTATTAATATGGATGGTACAAGTTGTTATCAAGCCATTGCGGCTGTGTTTATTGCTCAGGTATTCGGTGTACCTTTGGATATTTACGATCAATTACTGATTGTGATGACGGCCACTTTAGCATCGATTGGTACACCGGGAATTCCAGGAGGAAGTATCGTCATGTTGATTATTGTACTTTCTTCGGTAGGTATACCTATTGAAGGACTTGCATTGATTCTAGGTATCGATAGACCGCTGGATATGTTGCGAACCGTCGTGAATGTGACAGGTGACACAACCGTCGCTACAATTGTAGCCCAAACAGAAGGTAAATTGAACTACGATCCTAAGTTAGTTCCTCAAACTGTTGAAGTAAAAAAGTAAGATAATATAACCCGACAGAGTCGAAGACCTGTTGGCGTTTACTTTTATTACAGTTTAAAATAAACACTGTCAGCAACAGTGGTCTGACAGGTTAAATAAAACATTCAGACCTGATAGGTTTATATGCGTCTTGCTTATAAACCTGTCAGGTTTTCTTTTACTTGTGTCTCTCTGTTAAAAGGGTCACTACCTCTTCCAATTTATAACCTTTGGCAGATAAAAGAACCAAATAGTGAAACATCAAATCAGCCGCTTCACCCATAAAGAGATCCTTATTGTCGTCTTTAGCCTCAATAACCAACTCGACAGCTTCTTCACCCACCTTTTGAGCCACCTTGTTCATGCCTTTTTGGAACAGACTTGCTGTGTAGGATTTCTCTGAAAGATTCTTCTTTCTTTCTTCAATCACATTTTGTAGTTGTAATAAGAAGTCGATATTTGTTTTTGTATTTTCTTCTTCCCAGCAAGTATCAGTCCCTGTATGACAAACTGGTCCAATAGGATTAACTTTTATAAGTAAGCTGTCCTTATCACAATCTAAACTCATGCTGATAAAGTTCAGGTAATTGCCACTGCTTTCACCTTTTGTCCATAAACACTGCCTGCTTCTGCTGTAAAAGCAAACGCGTTTATCTTCCAGAGTCTTTTCTAAGGATTCTTTATTGACATAACCCAGCATCAAAACCTTTTGAGTCTGTACATCCTGAATAATGGCAGGAGCAAGGCCTTCACCTTTGCTAAAATCTATTTGATTGATTAATTCTGTATAGTTCATTTTCTATTTTTTTATAATCTAACAGGAATGTTGTTTTCCCTTAAAAATTGTTTGAGCTCAGGTATTTCAATTTCTTTATAGTGAAAAACACTGGCTGCTAAGGCTGCATCCGCTTTACCTTCAGTAAACGTATCGGCAAAATCCTTCATGCATCCAGCACCACCAGAGGCGATTAAAGGAATATTGATCATTTGTGAGATTTTTGCCAATGCCTTATTTGCAAAACCATTCTTTGTACCATCGTGATTCATCGAGGTAAAAAGAATTTCACCTGCACCACGACGCTCAGCTTCCAATAACCAATCGTAGAGTTTAATTCCAGTTGGAATTCGACCTCCATTCAGATAAACCTCCCAGTCTTTTTCTGTCTCACGAGCATCAACCGCTAAGACTACGCATTGTGAGCCGAAACGATTGGCTAGTTCGGTGATTAATTCTGGATTGCGAATAGCCGATGAGTTGATGGCGATCTTATCGGCACCCGCCTTTAAAATCTGATCCACATCATCACAACTACTAATGCCACCACCAACGGTGAAAGGAATGTTCAATACTTGAGCTACTTTAGCTACCATATCGAGAAGGGGTTTCCTTTTTTCGTGTGTTGCTGTAATGTCTAAGAAAACCAGTTCATCAGCACCCTGTTCAGCATAAGCTTTAGCTAACTCAACAGGATCACCGGCATCTTTCAAATCAACAAAGTTGATTCCTTTAACGGTTCGGCCATCCTTAATATCCAAACAAGGAATGATTCTTTTTGCCAGCATAACTTATCGTATAAATTCGTTTACTAAATCTTCTACTTTAATGCGATTCTCATAAATCGCCTTCCCGATGATCACACCCTTACAATCGGTCTGATTAAGCGCTCTTACATCTTCGATACAGGAAACACCACCACTGGCAATTAATTCAATCTCGGGGAATTCCTTTAAAATTGATTGATAAAGCTCAATAGCTGGGCCTTGTAACATACCATCTTTAGAGATATCGGTGCATATTACGCGTCGAACGCCTTTTTTCAGAAAGTCACTCAGGAAATCGAAAAGCTTGTAGCCTGATTCCTTTTCCCATCCAGACGTGGCGATCAATCCATTTTTTACATCGGCACCTAAAATGATCCGCTCTGGTCCATATTCTTCCAGACATTTATCGAAAAGCTTAGAATCGGAAACCGCTAAACTCCCCAAAGTGATTTGATCTGCTCCTGATTCAAAAGCCAACTCGATATCTTCTTTCGACTTAATACCTCCACCAAAGTCAAGTTTCAAATTGGTATTTGAGCTAATAGCCTTTAAAATCGAAGCATTGCAAATATGTTTTGATCGAGCGCCTTCTAAATCTACCAGGTGTAATTGTTTGATTCCTGCTTTTTCAAAGGTTTTAGCGATGTTTAATGGATTCGAATCGTATATGATTTTTGTATCGTAATCTCCCTTAGTCAAACGAACGCATTGCGCTCCAATGATATCTATAGCGGGAATAATTTCTATATTTTGCATGTTTATAGCTTTACAAAGTTGCTTAAGATTTCTTGTCCGATATCGCCTGATTTTTCAGGGTGAAACTGACAAGCGTAAAAGTTATCTCTCTGAAGACTGGCAGAGAAATTTCGGATGTAATTGGTTTCAGCTACTGTGTATTCATTCACAGGAACAAAGTAGGAGTGAACAAAGTAAACAAAGCTCTCGGTGGTTATGCTATTTAATAATTCACCTTTCAATTCCTTAATTTGATTCCAACCCATATGAGGGACTTTATTTTCAGCGGGAAACTTAAGGGTTTTAACAGGAAAAATACCCAAACCTTTTGTATGGCTTTCTTCGCTGCTCTCGCACATCAATTGCATGCCTAAACAAATGCCTAAAACGGGTTGTTTAAGTTGAGGGATCAATTCATCCAGCCCATTTTTTTGTAACATCTTCATGGCCCATGCCGCTTCACCAACACCTGGAAATATGACTTTGTCAGCTTTGGTAATTTTATCAACATCATCCGATAATTCTGCCGATATACCAATGCGTTCAAGTGCATATTTAACAGACTGAACATTACCCGCATCATAGTCGATAATCACTATATTTTGATTGTTCATTGTTTTTATTTTTATAATAGCCCTTTGGTAGAAGGCAGTTGAAGGTTATTGACATCACGTTTAATAGCCATACGAATGGCTCTTGCAAAGGCTTTAAAAATGCCTTCAATTTTGTGGTGCTCATTCTTTCCTTCGGCCTTAATATTCAGATTGCAAAGCGCTGCATTACTAAACGATTTAAAAAAGTGAGAGAACATTTCTGTTGGTACATCGCCAATCATTTCTCTCTTGAATTCAGCATCCCATACTAATTCGTTTCTTCCACCAAAATCAAGTGCTACTTGTGCCAGACAATCATCCATTGGTAAACAGAATCCGTATCGTTCTAGTCCTAATTTATCTCCAAGGGCTTTTTTAAAGGCTTCACCTAAAGCAATGCCTGTGTCTTCGATGCAGTGGTGTTCGTCAACTTCTAAATCAGCTACAGTTAGGATAGAAAGGTTAATTCCCGAGTGCTTTAGAATCTGCTCCAACATGTGATCGAAAAAGCCCAGTCCGGTATTGATTTTCCCTTGACTATTCCCATCCAAATCCAATTCAATTCTGATTTGAGTCTCCAAAGTGTTGCGTTCTACAAGGGCAGTACGTTCGCTAAGTCTTAGGAACTCATAGATCTCATTCCAAGATGTGCTTTGTAGAGCAACATATTTCTCCAATTCGTTATTAGAAGCTTCATTGTCATCATCCTGATTGATAAATATGGCTTTTGCATCAAGATTTTTAGCCAGCTCAACATCTGTCCATCTATCACCAATGACAAAAGAGTTCTCTAAATCATACTCATCAGAAAAGTATTTTTCTAACAGACCCGTTCTTGGTTTACGAGTCGGCGCATTATCTTCAGGGAAGCTTTTATCAATGCAAATTTCATTGAATGTAATACCTTCACTTTCCAAGGCTTGTACCATTTTATTCTGCGCAAGCCAAAAATCGGCTTCTGGGAAAGAATCTGTTCCTAAACCATCCTGATTGGTTACCATCACGAGTTCAAAGTCAAGCTGAGATGCAATCTTGCCTAATCCTTGAAAAACACCAGGGTAGAATTCAAGTTTTTCCAGACTATCAACCTGAAAATCGATAGGAGGCTCAATGATTAGCGTTCCATCCCTGTCGATAAAAAGAACTTTCTTTTTTTGTGTGCTATTTTGCATGAGTCAATTTATTTTGGTTGAATAGTTGATCTAATTTTTCTCAAAGGCCTTAAGAGCCTTGAATAAAGTTTGATTTTCATCGCTTGTGCCAATACTTATTCTCAAACAATTTTTAAGTTGAGAAATAGTGGTTCTGTTTCTGATGACAATCCCTTTCTCAATGAGGTAATCGTAAAGCGCATTGGCATCATTAGCACGAATGAGAATAAAATTGGCCTGAGAAGAGAATACCTTTTCTACGAAAGTGAAGCTTCTTAGTTTTTCCAGCATCCACCTTTTTTCCTGAAGCAAAAGTTCCATCTCTTTTTCAAAGCACTTTTTATCCTTTAAAAGTTCAAGTGCTTTATCCTGAGTCAGTGAATTGATATTATAAGGTGGCTTAATTTTATTCAGAACATTAATAATATCGATAGAAGCGAAGCCCATTCCTAATCGAATACCTGCCATTCCCCAAGCCTTTGAAAGTGTTTGTAGAATAACAAGGTTTGGATACTTGCTAAGCTCCTTTTCCATACTAGCATCTGCCGCAAAGTCAATATAGGCCTCGTCAAGAACAATTAAACCCTTGAATCGATCCAACAATTCCGTTAGAATCTCTTTTTCTATAAGGTTGCCTGTTGGATTGTTAGGCGAACAAAGAAATAGGAGTTTGGCATCATTATTCTCAAGAATAGCCTCCACATTTGGTTGAAAATTGGCATCAAGTTCCAACTCACAAATCTTTAGATCGTTTACCTGTGCAGCTACCTGATACATACCATAAGTTGGTTTGCAAATGATGACCTTATCTTGCTTTGGCTCACAAAAAGCTCTTAGTAACAGATCAATCACCTCGTCGCTTCCATTCCCCAGAACCATATTTTCTTTGGCAATGCCCTTAATCTCTGATAAGCGCTGCTTTAAACTCCACTGTTGCGGATCAGGATAACGATTCACTCCATTATCGAATGGATTCTCATTGGCATCAAGAAAAACAGAGCTTGTGCCTGAAAACTCGTCCCTCGCAGAAGAGTAGGGACTTAGAGTTTTCACATTTGTACGAATCAGATTTTCCAATTTGAAATTCATTTTATATAGATTTTAAGCGAGTTCTTGACAGATTTGATTTAAACGAACGGTAACCGCATTCTTGTGAGCTTCCAGTTGTTCTGCTTCAGCCATAATCTCGATGCTAGGACCTAGATTTTGCAATCCCTTTTGCGTAATTTTCTGAAAAGTGATACTCTTCATAAATGAGCCTAGCCCAACTCCTGAATACGATTTGGCATAACCATTGGTTGGTAAGGTGTGATTGGTTCCGGAGGCATAATCACCAGCACTTTCTGGAGTGTAATTGCCAATAAAAACCGAACCTGCATTTTGAATGCCATTCAGAAGATCGTCTTCATTCTTTACAGATAGAATAAGGTGTTCTGGGCCATACAAGTTGCTTATTTCAAGCGCTTCTTCTGCTGATTGAACCAAAATCATTTTTGAGTTGTTTAGTGCTTTTGTAGCAATCACTTCTCTAGATAAATTCTTTAGTTGCTTGTTCAATTCGATTTGAACAGCTTCTAATAGTTCCTCTTTCCAACTGACTAAAATCACCTGACTATCTGCGCCGTGTTCCGCTTGTGACAACAAATCAGAAGCGACAAATTCAGGAACAGAGCTCTCATCAGCCATAACCAACACCTCTGATGGTCCTGCAGGCATATCGATGGCAACACCAAGCTTGCTAGCCGTTTGTTTGGCAGCGGTTACAAATTGGTTGCCTGGTCCGAAGATCTTATACACATTAGGAACGGATTCAGTTCCCAGTGCCATAGCCCCAATGGCTTGAATACCACCTATACGGAATACTTTGGTAATGCCAACAAGCTTACAAGCATAAAGAATAACTGGATTGATTTTTCCATCCTTGTTTGGAGGTGTACACAAGACCACTTCTTTACAACCAGCTATACGTGCTGGAATTCCAAGCATTAAAACGGTTGAAAATAGGGGAGCGGAACCACCTGGAATATACAAGCCAACCTTATCGATGGGTGTGAATTTTCTCCAACAACTTACACCTTCTGTCGTTTCGATTACCTCCGATTCAGGTTGCTGAGTTTTGTGAAACTTTTCAATATTCTGTGCAGCAACTTGTATCGCTTGCTTCAATTCGTTAGAAATGAAATTTTCCGAATCGTTAATTTCTTTTTGGCTAACAGCTAGTTCGTCAATTTTGATTCTGTCGTAAAACCAAGTGTATTTTCTTAAGGCTGCATCCCCATCGGTTTTAACTTCCTTGAATATTTGGTTAACAACTTCATCCATCTCATCCATTTCAATTACAGGACGAGCCAGGATTTGATTCCATTCGTTTTGCTGAGGGTATTTTATAATTTGCATCGTATTTGTTTTTAATCGATTAAAGAATCATTTTACCAATTGGAATAGTTAGTATGCCTTCTGCACCGTTTGCTTTCAGCTGATCGATAACTTCCCAGAAATCTTTGTCTTTAATAACGGTGTGGATAGAAGACCAACCTTCTTGCATAAGTGGCATTACCGTAGGGCTTTTCATGCCTGGAAGAATGTTGTTGATGGCCTCAATTTTGTCGTTAGGGGCATTCAATAGCAAGTATTTGTTATTCTTAGCTGCCAAAACAGATTTCATTCGGAATAAAAGATTGTCTAATAGTTCTTGCTTCTCGTCTGAAATATCTTTGTTACTAACCAAACAAGCTTCCGAGCTTAGAATTTGCTCTACTTCTTTAAGTCCGTTTTTGAAAAGTGTACTACCAGAGCTTACCAAGTCGCAAATCCCATCCGAAAGACCAATGTTAGGAGCGATTTCCACCGAA
The DNA here is from genome assembly GCF_029029505.1 of Ancylomarina sp. DW003. Lineage (GTDB taxonomy): Bacteria > Bacteroidota > Bacteroidia > Bacteroidales > Marinifilaceae > Ancylomarina. The sequence goes on from NZ_JAKJSD010000025.1 coordinate 37,039, forward strand.
CCTGAAATAATGTGAATTTCAGAATCAAGATTATTTTCTTTAAGAAAGGCACAAAGTGAATTTGGGTAAGAGGTGGCGATTTTTTTCCCATTGAAATAGGAGAGCCCTGTGTATTCTTCGTCTTTTGGAATGGCCAATTTTAAACGACACTTCGAAAAGCCTAATGTTTGAAGAACTTTAACTTCTTTTTGTTTTTCGATAACCACATTTTCGCCTACAATGGCTATATCTGCAACGCCATCCTGCACATATTCCGGAATATCAGAGTTTCTTAAATAAAGAACTTCCAAAGGGAAATTTCGAGCCTGTGCTTTTAATTGATCTTTTCCATTATCTATGGAGATGCCACAGTCCTTAAGGATTTTCAACGAATCTTCCTGTAATCTTCCGGATTTTTGGATGGCAATTTTTAGTCTTGTACTCATCTTGTTTTTTTTGTTATCAACCTAATTCCAGAATGGGTACAAATAAAAAATGCCAACCTGGAATCAGGTTGGCATTAATAGTTATGAATTTATTTAAAATTTTAGCATAACGATATCAGCTCACCTGAGGTAAGTAAAATGATGGTGATGATGATGTCGAGTAGTAAAAGTCATTGTATTGTGTCTTTAATTTGCTGTTTGCGTTGCTTTAAGTTTTCTTTTAAAAGTTGATATAAACAAAAACGCCAACCTGTTTTCAGGTTGGCGTTAATTGTTATGAATTTATCCTTGAGATTTTCGCATAACATTATCAGCTCACCTGAGGTAAGTAAAAATGATGCTGATGATGTGTTGATGTAAAAATCATAGTTTTTGCGTTTTATCTGCGACAAAGATTAGAATAAAATTTACAAAAACAAGAAAAAGTAAGAGATTTGGTTTTGTTTAGAAATACAAATGGCTTTGTAAGTGCTGAAAAGACAGGTTGTTTGTGATGTTCATTTTTTTTGATTAAAAATAATGGGCTCCATAGATTCTACATGTATATAGCTAAATCAAGTGGTGCATATTTTATCAATTTCAGAAATTGTTTTTAGAATCTTTTATCGATGAAAAATGAAGGATAACAAGGCAAATTTTATGCTAATAGTGGTTTTATTTAAGTGAAATTTAACGAAGTTAGATTTCATTTCTACATATAAAAAAGCTGAAGGATAAATTTTAAACAGTTTCTTAGTATATTTGCAAAGTATTTTAGAATAAGAACTATTAATAATAAGAAACTATGGCGAGTAGAAGAAAATTAAAAAAAGATATTGACTTTTTGACTTTTGAAGTTATTTCTGATTGCTACAATTATATTTACCTGCACCCGGGAAACGAAGAAAAAGTAATGGATATCATTAAAGAAACGGTTGCGAATCGCAATAATCTAGTTGCTCGTGTGAACCATCCTGATGGAAAAGATAATCCAAAATTAGTGAAGGCTTATTACAAAACTATCTTTAGCGATCTAATTTCGAATACTGATGTTTCTTTCACTAAATTAAGTGAACTGATAAAAGCATAAGTTTTTCTTAAAACGAAATAATTCTAATAGCTTTGCCTCTCGGGTAAAGCTATTTTTTTATACCAATTTGGTATTACTTATGAAAGTTGAGAAGAAAATTCAAATAGAAGGATTAGGGGAAGTCACACTAAAGCGAGATTCTCGCTTTAAGCGATTGTCTTTGAGAATGGCTCCCAATAAAGGGATTTGGATTAATGTACCTTCTTTTGTCGACTGGAAAGTTGCCGTAGACTTTGCTCAATCGCATAAAGATTGGATCGCAAAACAAAACCTGAAAATTAAAGCTAAGGAAAGCAAAAATATCTTTTTTGATTCGAATACCGTTTTCAGAACCAAGTACCATGAATTAAAAATGAATCCATCTCAGGTAAATCGTGTTAATGCAAGTGTGAAGCAAGGTTTGATTCAGATTAATTATCCTGAGAGTTTCGATATGAAAACAGAGGGCTTTCAAGACTTTGTTCGAAAAATGATTGTTGAAACACTCAGAAAAGAGGCAAGTCAGGTTTTGCCAAAGCGTTTAGAAGAATTAGCCCTTCGTCACGGCTTCAAGTACAATAAAGTGAGCATTCGAAATGCCAGTACGCGTTGGGGTTCATGTTCCGGAGATAATAATATCAGTTTGAATTTGCATTTAATGCGTTTGCCAGAGCATTTAATTGATATGGTGCTGCTTCATGAACTCTGCCATACCATTGAGAAAAACCATTCCAAAGCATTTTGGGATTTGTTGGATAAGGTTTGCTCTAACGTTTCGGCAAAAAAGAAAGAAATGAAGGCATATTCAACGCACTTTTAGAGGTTAATAGATTATAATATAAAAATGGATAGAGAAACGTATATAGTAATTGGGATGAGTGTTTTTGCATTCCTGTTTGGTTTGCAAGTAAAAAAATGGTTGGCTAAGAAAAAGCCCGTAACCCAACAAGTTAAGATCAATAAGTCTCAACGTTCTAAAATGGCTAAGCAGGTTCAAGAAGAACCTACGAAAAAACAAACAAAGCATCCTAAAATCAAAAGCTTTTTTTTGTGGCTTCAAGTGGTGGTTTTATTCAGCATTATTATATTCATGGTACCCGCTCTATCTCGTGATATTATGCTTGCAGAAGGAGTCTATGATCAGAAGTTGATTTTACGAATATTGATCGTTGCTTTTGCGGCTTATACCTTATTCGTTGGTGCAAATAAGATTTTTAAGCAGAAGGGGAAGTGGTAAACTGATTTATAACATCTATTTTGACTTAATTAGAAAGGAGTTTATTCATTGTTTTAGATGAGTAAACTTTTTTTTTGATATAAATAAGAAAAAAAATAAAAAATATTCTTCACGATTAAATCGTTTTCGATAAGCCCCCTTTTAGTATAAAAAAAAATATTGAGATTTTAAATGATAAACAGCATAAAAGAGTCTTTATATGCATTTTATTACAGCTTAAATTTCTGTAAATTTGATACGGACACAGATTTTAAAAGCTATTAAAATTCAAGATATGGAGAATATTAAGACAACTTATCGTGAAATTCAATCTCAGAACGGAGAGGGAGATCAGAAAGATTTGATTCGTTACATTAATCTGCAATTGGCAGCAATGGGACAACCAATCTTCAATGAAAACAATGAAGCATCGTGTGATGATAATTTTATTGCATTAACAGACAGTTTAATTCAAAGTTATCGTGCGAAATCACGTCTGCTTTCAGATCATCATTGTCCTTCAGATCAGAGAATTCAGAATTTCCTGAATAACTATTTTAAGGATACAGAACAGCAAGTTCCCCAAATACCAACATCTACTTTTACTTTAGATCAAGAGGGAATTGCTCGCGAACTAAGTTTGCCACCTAATAAGAATGAACATCTAACTGAATATCTGAGTTCATATCGTATAAAACAAGGTGTTCTGCACAACCCTAAGCATGACAGAAGAACAACGAAAGGTTCTTTTCATATTGTAGAAGGAAACTTGCCTGCACCTTTGGATAAAATTGAATTACCTAAGATTGCATTTATTAAGTTTTTAGAATCTGCATTTAATCCATCAGACGAATTAAATACGCTTCCTTTTACTGCAACACAGGATGAGAAAGCCAAAATGATGGTTTCTCTTTTACTGCGACCAGTTGTTTGTCCTGAAGTAAAAGGTGTTATCTCTAAAAAAGCAATGGAGGTTCGTTTCTTTGTTCCCGGAGCATTTGTTAGTAACCTCGATTTTGTTGAATCAATATTTGGTAACGCAGGCGATCCAAACCTACCATCAAATGATGCTGGTTTAGATATTGAACACTGGACAGGTCATTCGGGTTGTATTGTTTTAGCACCTCAGCTTTTGGAACTGACCAAAAAAGAAATTGGTTTACCTCATTATGACGATGCGACAGAGCGTCAGCGTAACGATGGTGTTTGTTGGAAAGAAGAAGGCGAACTTTATAATGGAGGACAACCTTTTAAAGTAACATGTAGAAGCGAAGAGGGTGTCGTTATTACACTTATTGCTGATAACTACTTTGGGTACTCAAAGAAAGAGATTAAAACACAGATTAGTTTCTCCGCAAACCTTTATGGTTTGGCTGAAGAAGAGCACTCAGGCGGAGCGATTGCATTTCCACGTAAAAACCTAGGTGACAATTTTGATGGAACACTTTTTATGAAGAATATTCTTAAAAAGCAGTTCAACTTTGATGAAGTAATGTCTCAGTTAGGCAATACGGTTGATGTAAAACCTGAAGGCTATGCTGTTGATAAAGAATACGACAATATTATTTATATCGACGGAGATGCTAAAATCGACTTATACAAGAGTAAGGTAAGTTGGGTAAAAAATGAGAAGGAACAGTCAATTCGTTTGTTACCTGAACATTATTATGTGCATCCATCGGGATATAAGTTACATATGGAAAAGCACCCGTCAGCTCCTTCGTGGCGTTTGGTGAGTACTTATGCTGAAGGAACTTTCTGTCACAAACCATGTACGGTTTCTGGTGGAGGTAAGTCTGAGATTTCAAAATCACTACTGAATGCTATTATCTATAGCTCGTTCTATGTTCAGGATATGGAGAAAGATTTCGATATGGCTGATCAGGTTTTTGAACATGACTATACAAACCGTTGGAAAAATCATGAAGAACGTTCTCAACCTTCACGCCCTTTATTAGATTCGAAACGATCTTTAGGCTCGGTTGTGAAGCTTCTAACACCATCTAAATATTATACAGAAGAATATAATGACTATTTAGCATCAATTCCTGATCATGTAAAAGGCTTGGTTCTTTTCATTAAACGATTCTACCGTGAAGGTCGCACAGGTCGCGATTGGAGAAACTATTTCTCTGTCGATATGGTTAATGGTAAGAAAGGTCACGAGTTGCTTTATAATAACCGTAAGATTATTGCAAGTTATTTACGTGTAGGTTTTGCTACCGATAATTCCTGGTTCCTGCATAAGCTACGTCAAGACTTTATTGCTTCGGCTAAAATTCAGATGGAAGATGATATTACAGCTTCGGTTGTATTACCAACAAGCAGTCTTTCATACTTGAACGAAGCTTACGATAACAAGTCGGTTAAAATAACAACCAATTGTGAGCGTCGTTTCTTCCAGCGTCCAGATGAAGCGGTTCATAGAGGTTACGATAAGGAGGCAGAGGCCGATCTTTCAATGCGAGGCAATTTTACTTCGAACTACGAGCCAATGACCAAAGAAGATGGTCAGGAGTTAATGGCTGATGCTATTGGGTTCGATTTATATACCAAGCCTATTCAAGAATTGATTAAAGCTGGTGCTACAAGTAAAGAAGATAATTACTTCATTACACCATCGCATACGCGTATTGTAAACGGAAAACCATCAGCAAATCCTCGTTACCTGCAAATTCGTCCTGATTTGGTTAATCCTATCGACGATAAGTTGGCAGAAGTTGGTGTGCGTTTGGCTAGAAAAATTCCATTGGATAAGCCGGTTCATCATCCGGTAAATGCGGTATTGCCAGGACGTCGTAATAATCCGGCAGATAAAGAAGCAGGTATTCGTGCATTAAGTGTATACAACCCAATTCATTATCAGGAGTTGCCTGAGTTGTTTATGGATTTTATTTGTTCTCTAACAGGTAAATCGCCATCAACAACAGGAGCAGGTACAGAAGGTGCATTGACCAAAGGCCCTTTTAATATGTTGAGCCCCACTACCGATTTGAATAATGCTTTATTGTCATACATTATAACAGGCTATCAGGGATTTACTTCAGCTGCCGGACATGTAGGTACTGAAAATCGTTTCGATCATGATGTTTCTTTATTGATTCCGGAACTTTGGTGCCGATTGAGTGAGGAGAGTCGTGACCCAAAGCTTTTAATTGATGAAGGTTCTCTTGAGAAGCTGGATGATTTTGAATACAATGGCGAAAAAATTAATGCAAGTCGTTTAGGTTACCGTATCACCGAAGGCTTTTTATTCCGTTACCTGAATAGAATCTTTGATGAGCCTCAGAATGTATTCAACGAAAGAATGTTGAAGCCGGAGATTCAGGATATGGAAGCTTATGTTGATGGAATCAAGAACATTGTTGAAGCTCAGGAAAAAGTAGCTGTAAATTACTTTAAGGATGACAGTATTTCTGCAGCAATTCCACCATTACAAGTTTTATTAAGCATTATGGCCTTTGGTCAGTATGATGGTAAGGATATTAGCGACCCTGAATTGCGTAAAATGTTCGATCGCGATGTGGTTATCAATTCTGATTGGTATAAAGCACGATTGAAGCGTAAGCAAGAAATCGATATTCACTACTATGAGAATCAAATCGAATACTTGAATGATTTTATTACAGATAAAAACAATTCAGAGTGGAAATCGAAGATGAGTCTTGAAGATCGCTTGAATCAGGCAAAATCAAATCTGGAGCATGTGAAAACAGAAGCTTATCTTAAAAGCCTGATTGGTACAATTGGTGCTGATCCTTTGTTTAAGAAATAAGAACAATCTGATTATAGAAAAGGGGATAAACTGCAAAGTTTATCCCCTTTTTATATGTTTTCCAGATCTATCGTTTACGTAATATCAAATATAGACCAATAATAGCTGATACTGCTCCAGCAACTATGCTACCCATTGCATTGTTATCCTTTTGTCCTATAGCACGCGTAATTTGTGATTCCAAACCGTTTAGTTCAGTAAAACCATATGTAATAAGGATGATACCTAAAACAACAAGAATTGCTGCTATAATTTTCTTAAAATTCATAATCAATCATTTTAGTTTATACCAAAGATTCGTTTAGTTCCTGAATAATTAATCTCTTTTTCATTTTCGAGAAATTCGATCAAACAATTCGAACTGCTTACAAATGAATTCTGCCCTTCATCGGCATGATTAAACGTGTAAGCACTAGCAATATAAGAATTAAGTCCGACCTTATAGGTTTTACTCTCATCCAATTTACTTCCATTATAAGTCTCAAGTTGAACATCGCCTTGTTCCATATAGCGATAATGTATGCCAGCGACTTTTAAATCACCACGACCTGAGCTGTTGATTAAGGAACGAATCTCATCGCAAGTCATTTCAAAAACGATAACTTCGTTGTTGAAAGGATCCAATTCGTAAACATGCTTCACTTTGATATCTCCAAAGGGTAACCACGATCTAATTCCACCTGAATTTTGAAAGGCAATATCCGTTTTCAATTTCCAGTTAATGGCATCAGTCATAAGTGAACCTAGCTCATCTTTATTACTGAATTCAGCTAAATTTTGAGCGATGACTCTGTCCAGAACAGGATTGCTATTGTATTCGCTGACTATTGAAGCAATTTCTTCATCTACCTTATTTAATTTTTCGACCTCTATAAGTTTAGCCGACTTTGAAAGCACAAGTCCATCTTCAATTTTTATATCTACACGACCTATAAATCTACCTTTGGAGCCAGCTTGACAAATCAAGGCCTCGTTTTCTTCATAAGGGTTCTTGATGACTGTATGGGAATGTCCACCAATGATAAGATCAATTTCCTTATTCTCACTGGCCAATTTTCTATCAGAATTTTCACCTAAGTGCGATAAGACAACAAAGAGATTATCATCTTTTTTCAGATGAGTATAGTCTTTGATTTCAGTTTTATAATAAGGAAATTCTATTCCCTCAACTTTATCAGGATGTGTTGATGGTATATAACGTCCGTTAATCTTAGTTCCGGTTTCAACAAGGCCTAATACTATCATTTTAAACCCTGTGCTGCTTGTAATTGCAGTGTGGGCCTCAGGTTGATTCAAAATTGCATTCTCAGCATCAATATTGGCGCATATAAAAGGAAAATTAGCCTCACTAATTCGCTTGTTCAAATTTTCTTGCCCGTAATCAAACTCATGATTTCCAATTACTGCAACATCAAACTTTAACGCGTTCATTAAATCAATCATCGGGTAACCTGGTTCATCGTGTTGATCTACAACAGGATTACCGCTAAATAAATCGCCGGCAGAAAATAAGAAAACGTTATCATTACTTTCTCTAAGATCATTTATATAAGCTGCGATTTTTGGAAAGTTACTGATGTCAGCATGAATATCATTCATGTGAAGAATAATAATATCTTCACTCTTGTTTTCGTCGGGAATCGTATCTGATGAATCCTTACCACATGCACCAAGAAGCAGTAGGAGTGAGAGGAAAAATAAGGATTTAATTGTTTTGATCATTATGCTTTGTGTTTAATAAAAAGTTGAATACCATCCCAAAGTCGCCCGTCAGCATCCATTGAGTTCCCACGTTCATCTTCAAGCCAAATCTGGTGATTAATCAAAAGCCTGTGGCTTTCTTTAGAATACTTCAGAACGGCATCCGATAGACGTGCACCCTTAAAGATATCGATGCTTGTTTGGTTGATAAAAACTTCCATAGAGAGTTTGGTCTGTTTCAGAAATATGAAGATACAAAGTTAAACCCTTTTTTCAGAAATCAGATAGTATGATTTGTTTGTCACAATCTTCAATAATTCAAAAAATGATCCCGTTCGAAAAATCAAATATTCATTATTCACAGAATATTGTTTAATTAAATTAATTCGTAATTTAGAATGTCGAATCGTAGAGACACAATATCTTGTGTCTAAATAAATACAAAATGGCAGAAAAATTCCAAAACAAATACCGCATATCATCTGCCCGATTGCAAAATTGGGATTACGGTAACAATGCGGCCTATTTCGTAACCATTTGTACACAAAACAGAGAACATTATTTTGGTGATATCACCAACGGGATCATGCAATTATCAGAAATTGGTGATATGGCAAACAAATATTGGTTAGAAATACCCGACCATTTCCCATTTGTTAAATTGGAGGAATTCGTGGTTATGCCTAACCACGTCCATGGGATAATTATAATCAATAAACCCGATGATGGGAAATCAAATGATGAACAATCCCCAGTCCTAAATAATAATTCACAATGTAGAGACACAAAATTTTGTGTCTCTACCGATACCACATATAAAAACAAATTCGGACCACAATCGAAAAACCTGGCATCTATTATTCGCGGGTTTAAAATTGGTGTAACAAAAAATGCCCGTAAAATCCATGCCGATTTTGCATGGCAATCACGATTTCACGATCATATTATCCGCAACGACAAATCATTACACAGAATCAGAGATTATATCAATAATAATCCCTCTACCTGGACTGATGACACATTCCATGCAGTATGGTAATTATTTTCCATTTGTCGAATTGAATGAATTTACAATTATACCAAACCATTTACACGGTATCATCATAAGATTGTAATTTTATAATTCAAGGCTAAGAAGAGAAGCCAACTAAAACCATCCCAAACATATTCACATTTGGGGTGCTTTCGATTTTAAGTTATTTGAATCAATCTATTAATTTCGTCGAAGAAGTTCTTTATTGATAGCCTTAACCAAGGCAGGACCTTCATAAATAAAACCAGTGTAGAGTTGAATTAAAGAAGCTCCGGCTTCCAGTTTTTCTAAAGCATCTTCCTTGCTCATAATACCACCAACACCAATAATTGGAATACGGCCATTCGATTTTTCATAAATATACCTTATAACTTCTGTTGAACGATCACGAAGAGGCTGACCACTCATACCGCCGGCACCGACTTCTTTAATTTGCTCATCCGTATAGCTTAAACCATCTCTCGAAATGGTTGTGTTTGTCGAAACAATGCCATCAATCTTTGTTTCTCTTACAATGTCAACAATATCATCAAGCTGAGATTGGTTAAGGTCCGGTGCTATTTTAAGGAGAATAGGTTTGGCTTTTCCCTTAGTATAATTAAGATTCATTAGATTACTCAAAAGCTCAGTTAAAGGTTCTTTATCCTGTAGCTCTCTTAAGTTTGGTGTGTTTGGAGAGCTTACATTCACGACGAAGTAGTCAACAAGAGGGTAGAGGGCATCAAAACATTTGATATAATCGCTCGTAGCATCTTCGTTTGGCGTAAGTTTATTTTTTCCAATGTTTCCACCTATAAGCACCTGAGTTCTCTTCTTGCGTAAACGCCGAACAACTTCTTCTACACCTTCGTTATTAAACCCCATTCGGTTGACTAAGGCTTTATCATTTACGAAGCGAAAAAGACGTGGGAGAGGGTTTCCTGCTTGTGCTTTAGGTGTGACGGTACCAATTTCGATAAAACCAAAGCCCATACTTCCCAGAAAATCGAATGCTTCGGCATTCTTATCTAAACCTGCAGCCAATCCTACAGGATTTTGAAAGCTTAAACCAAATAGATTTCTCACTAATCGAGGGTCTTTGACTCTAAATTGTGCCGAAACAATTGAACGAATAAGTGCTGATTTTTGGAATAACTTGAAGCATTTAAAGGTAAACTTATGAATGCTTTCCGGATCGAACTGTAGAAGAACAGGGCGTACGACTAATTTATATAAACTCATCTATCTTAATTTTTATACAAAGATAATAGGATTATTATAATAAAAGAGGAGCGGGTCTGATTTGTAAGAAAGGGTATAAAAAAAGAGATTGCTATAAAACAATCTCTTTTTTCGTGATCCCTCTGGGGTTCGAACCCAGGACCCCAACATTAAAAGTGTTGTGCTCTACCAGCTGA
>NZ_JAKJSD010000026.1 GCF_029029505.1 Ancylomarina sp. DW003
GCTAAGGAATCAGTACTAGCCTTTGTTTTCAAAAGCGTTGCAAATATAGATTCTTTAAATTAAATACGCAAACTATAAAAGCTCGAAACACCCTGTTTTTTTAATGTTAGAGCGTCGTAAGTGCCCTTATAACGCTGGTTCGTAAAATGATATCAAGAAGGAAAAAAACTTTAAAAAAAGTGGATATTTTTTTGAGTCTGATTTTGCCTTTATGATAAGGTTTAAAAAGGAGCTTTAAATCCGATTTTGATTTTTGCAATTTAGAATCTTTTTTATCGATATCTAAAGCTTTGCTAAAGAATATACTGTCAATTTTGATGAGCGTAGAATCAGAAATAAAATGGCTTTTGTGATCGCTTTTGGACGAAAAAGTAAAGCTTAAAGTCTCTTTTTCTGTTTAGCAATGATAATTTGTTTGAGATAGCATGATAAAGATGAAAAAAAATTAAATTTGTGCTTAAGTCAAGATTCATTCAAGAGCCAGATTTCTTAATGCAAGAATGAATTTGTCCTATTACTTACTTCAAACTAAAAAGAAATATTAAATATATGATCGATAAAATTGTTCTTGTAACCGGGGCATCATCGGGAATAGGGAAGGCTTTGGCCTTTGAATTCGCATCGCGAGGATCGAAATTGGTGTTGGCTGCTCGTAATATTGAGAAATTAAAAGAAGTTGAAAAAACTTTAATTGATCAGGGAACTGAAGTTCTTTCGGTAAAAACAGATGTAAGTGTCGAAAGTGATTGTCAAAATTTGATTTCAGAGGCTGTAGCAAAATTTGGTCGCATAGATATCTTAATAAACAATGCGGGTATTTCGATGCGTGCGATGTTTAAGGATTGTGAATTATCTGTTCTTAAAAATTTGATGGATGTGAATTTTTGGGGAACAGTTTACTGTACCAAATATGCGATGCCTTATATTACACAATCTAAGGGATCGGTTGTTGGTGTTATATCGATAGCTGGTTATGTAGGCTTACCTGGAAGAACGGGTTATTCTGCATCTAAATATGCCATTCGGGGATTTTTAGATACACTTCGGGTAGAGAACTTGAAAACTGGGGTGCATGTTTTAGTTGCTGCTCCTGGTTTTACAGCTTCTAATGTTAGAAATGTAGCTTTAACAGCTGATGGTAGTTCGCAGGGAGAAACGCCTCGTGACGAAGCTAAAATGATGACTGCCGAAGTTTGTGCGGCTCATATCGCAAAAGCTGTGGTGAAACGTAAGCGAGAGTTAATTTTAACTTTTGTGGAAGGAAAATTTACAGTTTGGTTGAAGAAATGGTTTCCAAGTTTGTTGGAAAAGCTGACTTACAATCATATGGCTAAAGAACCCAATTCGGGATTGGAATAAGAATCCAGAGACGCGTAGATTTTTAAGAACTATTATAAAATCTGCGAATAGCTGAATAGTGATTTAATCACTGAAAAATTTTAAAGAGTAAAAGGCATGTGTTACATTTGCCGAAAATTATAATCATAAATCATGGGAAGAGCATTTGAATTTAGAAAGGCACGCAAATTTAAGCGTTGGGATAAAATGGCTAAAACCTTTACCCGAATAGGAAAAGAAATCGTAATCGCTATTAAAGAGGGCGGACCTGATCCTACATCTAATTCACGTCTTCGTGCGGTAATTCAGAATGCAAGAGCAGCTAACATGCCTAAGGAGAATGTTGAGCGTGCGATTAAGAAAGCGACATCGAAAGATCAAAAGGATTTCAAAGAAATTGTATACGAAGGGTATGCACCACATGGTATTGCTGTTTTAGTAGAAACTGCCACAGATAACCATATGCGTACTGTTGCTGATGTTCGTTCTTACTTTAGTAAGACTAAGGGTAGCTTAGGAACTACAGGTAGTGTAGAATTTATGTTTGAGCATAAGTGTCACTTTAAAATAGAGAACACAGGTCAGGATCTTGAAGAGCTGGAGTTAGAAGTTATTGATTTGGGTGTAGAAGATGTTTTTGCTGAAGAAGATGGTATTTTATTATATGCTCCATTTCAGGAGTTTGGTAAAATTCAGGCTTACTTAGAAGGAAACGATATCACGCCACTTAGCTCAGGTTTTGAGCGTATTCCAATGGACACTAAAGAACTTAGCGAAGATCAGGTTGCTGATGTTGAAAAGCTTCTTGATAAATTAGAAGATAATGATGACGTATTACATGTTTTCCATAACATGGCATAAGTCAGATTATATATTAACAAAAAAGACCTTCACAATCGTGAAGGTCTTTTTTGTATAGCTGAAATGTCCAACAATTTATTCAACTTTGCCGGAAAGAGATTTAAACCCTTTTCCCAATATCTCATTTGTCTCCATTACAGTGATAAAAGCATTGGGGTCAATATGCTCTATAAAGTCTCTTAGAATAGATAATTCTCGTCTGTTGACCACAATGAAGATCATATTCTTATCTTCTCCATCGTACATGCCCTGTCCTTTAAGATAGGTTCCGCTTCGTTTCATATCAAGAATAACTTTATCCCGAATTTCGTCAGATTTATCAGAGATGATAAAGAGGGCTTTTTCGAATGTTGAACCTTGAATGGTAATATCGATTACCCGACCTGAGATATAAAGAACAATTAATGAATATAAGGGGATTTGCCAATCCATATCTACATTTAAACTGGCAAGTATAATCAGTAAATCAACATAAATTATCATTTGCCCTAAAGGTAAACCGGTATATTTGGATAGAATCATACCTATTGTATCGGTACCTGTAGTTGTTGCTTTTGCTCTCAATATTAAACCAAAGCCAAATCCTATCAGAATACCACCAAACACACAAGATAGAAGAACATCATCAACCAAAGGTACCAAGCCCCACCATTTTGTAGCCAAATCGATAAAAATAGAGCTAAGGAAAAAGCCAAAGAATGTTTTAAATCCAAAACGGGGACCCAATATCTTAATCCCGACCAATACCAATATGATATTAATAACTAAGCCCGTAAGTCCAACCGGAATACCACCTTCGTATTGAAGAAACATATCATTTTGATACTCCATAAAATAATAGCCTATTTTGGAGAAGAAGCCAGTGTATTCTGAGGCATCAAGGAGGTCAAAGGGGCCATGAGGAAATAAGCCTGCTGATAGCTTATGAACAATAATTCCTATACCATATGCACCTCCAGGCACAATAAAATGAGGTGTGATAAAGAAAATGTAACCTAATGCTAAGACAAAGGCTCCTGCTACAAGCAGTGCATAATTATAGAACCATTTGCCGGAAAAAAGTTTGTCGTTTTGAATAAATGCCATGAAAGTTGTTGGTTTATAGGTTGTAAGTCGAGTATTGTCGTCAGTTTTATATGTCCTCAATACAAAGCAAATAAGAATTTTTCAAATAAAATATTCTTGATGCGAGATTTTTACATTTATCTTAAAAAGAGGGATCGTTTTTAAAAAGTAAATGATGAAACGAAAAAAAACTGTGTAGAAAAGTCGATTGAACTTTAACTACACAGTTTATATTTTAATATAAAATTAAGTTTACATACTGTTTATGGCACTCTTTCTTCGTTTTGCTTTTTTGTAATTATTGATCTTATAGCTTAGACTCAATTTAAAAGTTGGTCCTTCTTGATTGAACTTATTAATCAGTTTAAAATCTTGATTTAGGTAAGTTTTCTTAAGATTAGCTGTATTAAACACATCCCGAATGATAAAGCTGGCTGATAGCTTACGATTAAAGAAGCTGTGTCTTAAGGTTGTTGTTGCCAGGAATGAACCAGCATTTTTACCTTGTGCCCACTTTGATTTTGAATTGTATTTTAAGTCAAGACTAAATTGCGTTATTTTGCTCAAATTAAATCGGGATACACTTCGTAAAGAATAACTTGTACAAGAAGTAGAGAAATCATGCTTTTCATTCATATTCGTGCCATCCCAATATTCACCTTCAATTTCATAGTAAGATACATCTACAAGAAATAAGTTTCTCCACCATTTTGATACCGATATACTGGCAAATGTTTCTAAGCCCAGAGTTTTATCTTCACCAACATTTTCGAATGTTGTAATAATGACATTGGGTCTGTCGTCAGAGATAGTCTTAATTCTTTCGGTTTTATCTTTCTTAGATCTATAATATGATTCAAAAGATAGGGAATGCTTTCCGAACTTAGTACTGTAACCAAATTCGAAAGAATTAATTAATTCAGGTTTTAAATCTGGATTACCTTTTGTGCGGTTATGACTATCATTCCAAATCTCAAAGCCTTCTAAAAGTCCACTCGAAGGACGTTTTATTCTCCTTGAATAATTTGCAGATAATTGACTTTTTTTACCAATACTAATTTGAGTGTGAAGGCTAGGGAACAGGTCCCAACGATTAACCTTGTATTTGTCACCAGAATAAATGTTTTCCCTATTAATATGCTCTGCTCTTAAACCAACTTGGTATGATAGTTTGTTTATTTTTCCTGAGTAGGTCGTATACAAACTATGCATTGTTTTATTAAAATCTGAATTTTGAGAGAAATTTGGATCTACAAGGTTATTTGCTTTAAAGATCCTATCTGTATTGAATTCATATGAAAGAAACTTATAACCTGCTTCAAGCTTATTCTTACCTGAGAGGGGAAGCGTATAATCTGATGAAAAAGTAATCCCTTTGGCATCTTCTTTTATATCAGAATGATAGATGTCGTGTTGGTTAGAGATTTCACTTTTGTTTAAAACAGTTTTTTTCCAATCTCGTCCTGAATAATCAATAAAAGTATTAAGCTGATGTCCTTTTCGATTGAATTTTCTAAGGTAATTGAAAGTTGTAACGTAATAATCTGTTCTGGTATCTGTTTGCTCCATGCTTTCTTCGAGAGCATGGTTGGTTTCAGCTTGAGAGGTTTCGTATGTTAAGTCATCCTTTTTTTCAAGATCGTTACGTCCAATTTCAGCAGTAATAGAAAATGAGTTTAAGGAATCAATTTCGAAATCATAAGCCGAAGAGAATTTATAAATATTTCTCTTGTAATCTAATTTTCCGGAAGAATTGATAAAAGTATAGGGTTCAGTAAATATTGTTTGATAATTATTTCTTTCACCTGAATATGCTTTTTTGGTATAATTGGCACCCAAGTAAAAGCTGCTCTTTTGTTTTTTTAGATTATAACTGCCACTGCCAGCCAAATTATCATGACTTCCGGGAGTAATATTTAGGAAACCACTTGATCCCTTAAGATTGAATTTTTTGCTAATAATATTGATGATACCTGCTTCTCCTTCAGCTTCGAATTTTGCCGATGGATTCGTTATAATCTCGATATTCTCAATTTGATTTGTAGGTATTTGACTTAATATCTCCTGAGCACTTCTGAAGCTAGGTCGTCCATCAATTAAAACTCTGAAACTAGTACTTCCTCTTAAGGTAACGTTGCCCTGAACATCTACACCAACAGACGGAACTGTTTCCAGAATATCAATAGCGGTGCCTCCGGCTGCGGAAAGCTGACTTCCAACCGGGATTACTTTTTTGTCGATATGGTAACTTATATCCGAGTTGTCAGAATTGACAACAATTTCTTTCAGTGCTTTTGTTGAAAGATTCAGTTTGATTACATTGAGATGTTGTTCCTTTTTATAGTTTCGAATGGCAATGTCAGAAATGATCTTTTTTTCATAACCTATAAATGAAACTTCTAAATAATAGTTTCCAGCTCTTAGTTTTTTAATTTCAAAGAATCCTTTCTTATTCGTGATGGTTCCATCTATAAGCTTGGCTTTTTCTTTACTATAAACCGAAACAGTCGCATATTCTATGGCCTTATTCGATTTTAAATCTCTTACTGTACCATTAATGGTTCCGATTTTATTGGCCGAGGTAGTTAAGTTGTTTGCATGAAGTGATGTGCCTAATAGTATAAATATTAGCAAGGGAATAAGGCGTCTCATAAATTGTCTTTGTTGACTAAAGCTTTAAAAACTTATGCAAGTAGTCAAATTAGTTAGTTAAACGGTTTGAAAATTGGTCAATACAAATATAAGCTTGTTTTTGTTTAAACCTAATTCTACTTCCTTATTATTTCACATAAAAAATTAGATAGTTATTTTTATAAACGAAAAAAGCTATTCCCTACAAGAGAGAATAGCTTTTAGTATAAATTGATAGTTGAAGAGGTTTACATGTTTTTTAAACCTGTAGCAATACCTGTTTCAATTCTAGAGTTAATATTTGTTGTGTCAGCCTTTACAAACTTCTCACCAATGATCTGCTCATAAAGCTCGATGTAACGCTCAGAAATCTGCTTGATACGATCTTCATTCATATCAGGAATTGCTTGTCCATCTTTTCCCTGGAAACCATTTTCCATCAACCACTCACGAACGAATTCCTTAGATAATTGTTTTTGTTGCTCATTTCTATCAATTCTTTCCTGATAACCTTCAGAATAGAAATAACGAGATGAATCAGGTGTATGAATTTCGTCAATTAGATAAATCTGACCATCTTTTTTACCGAATTCATATTTTGTATCTACTAAAATTAGTCCTTTTTCAGCAGCAATTTCAGTTCCTCTTTCAAAAAGTGCTAAGGTGTATGCTTCAAGTTTTTCGTAATCTTCTTTGCTTACGATACCCTGAGCAAGAATCTCTTCTCTTGAAATATCTTCGTCATGACCTTCTAATGCTTTTGTAGTAGGCGTAATGATTGGTTTTTCGAATTTTTGATTCTCAACCATCCCGTCAGGCATAGGCATACCACAAAGCGTACGTTTTCCCGATTTATATTCTCTCCAGGCATGTCCGGTTAAATAACCACGAATCACCATTTCAACCATGAAAGGTTCAGCAAGGTGACCAACAGTAACCATTGGATCTGGAGTAGATATTTTCCAGTTTGGTACGATATCAGCAGTAGCATCCAAAAACTTGGCTGCAATCTGATTCAAAACTTGCCCTTTGAAGGGAATACCCTTAGGAAGAACCACGTCGAATGCTGAAATTCTATCAGATACGACCATAGCAAGGTATTCATCGTTAATATTGTATACGTCACGAACCTTTCCTACGTATAAATTCTTTTGATTTGGAAAGTTAAAATCTGTTTTAACAATAGCTTCACTCATCTGTACAGACTGATTTATTATTTATAAAATGGTAATTTTTAAATTAAATAGCAGTGTTTGCTTTTTACGATTGCAAATTTAAAAGATTTATTCCTCTTTTTTCCACTTTTTTGCCTCGTTTTCTTCATCTATTTCGTAAGCACCTACAATTTTTTTCACAAGTGGGTGACGAACAATGTCAGAAGTGTCGAATTCTACCATTGCAATTCCCTTAATATCCTTTAGAATACGAAAAGCTTGAACTAAACCTGATTGTTGTTTTCGGGGTAGATCGATTTGTGTGATATCACCTGTAATCATAAACTTTCCACTTGTTCCCATACGAGTTAGAAACATTTTAAGTTGCTTGTTGGTTGTGTTTTGAGCTTCATCTAATATGACAAAGGCATCATTGAGTGTTCTACCACGCATATATGCAAGAGGAGCAATCTGAATGATTTCGGCCTCAAGATAACCTGCCAACTTTCTTGGAGGTATCATATCTAAAAGTGCATCGTAAAGAGGTTGTAGATAGGGATCAATCTTTTCTTTCAGATCGCCGGGAAGGAAACCCAAATTCTCACCAGCTTCAACAGCGGGACGTGTAAGGATAATTTTCTTTACTTCGTTGTTTCTAAGAGCTTTTACTGCTAAGGCAACGGCTGTATAGGTTTTGCCTGATCCTGCCGGGCCGACAGCAAATACCATATCATTCTTTTCCGTTTTCTCAACCAATTTTCTTTGATTAAGAGTTCTGGAACGAATTATTTTACCATTATTACCAAAAAGAATCAGATTTTTAGGATCTTCCGGATTTTCAATTTCTTTTGTGTTTTCGAGTACAATTCGTTTTAGATTGGCAGCAGTGAGTACATTGTATTGGTTGTAGTGCTGAAGAATCAAATTAATTTTCTTTTCAAATAAATCCAATACTTTTTTTTCACCTTTTACAATAAGTTCATTGCCTCGGCCAGTGACTTGGAGTTTTGGAAATAGTTCTTTCAGAATCTCAAGTTTACTGTTGTTTATACCGTAAAAATCGAGTGGGTCAATTGAGCCTATAGATATTATTCTTTCTATCATAAATTTTGTTCGATATTTATTACATTTGAGCTTACAAATTAGTTATTTTTTCGATTGAATCGAAGATAATCAATTCGCATTTGCAGGCTTTCTTTAAATTCTTGACTTACAAGCATAGGCTTTTTGTTTATGGAATGAACATCAAGCAATAAAACAGATTTAATTCATGAGTGTAATTACAATATGCAGCGACTGGAATGGTCGAGATTATTATTTGGGAGCTTTAAAAGGCCGGTTATTATCGCTTTGTGAAGGTGCTGAAATAGTCGATTTAAGTCAGAATATTGAATCTTATAATATATCACAAGCTGCTTTTATTGTAAAAAATGCTTACCATTACTTCCCCGAAGGAAGTATTCACATTATTACTGTAAATTCTGAAACCAGTTCTGAACAGCCACATGTTGTTGTTCGCCATAAAGGTCATTATTTTATTGGCACTGATAATGGTATATTTAATCTGATGTTTCGGGACCTTCCGGATGAAATTATTCAGATTAAATCGGGTAATAAAGAAGCAAACCTGTTGAATTTTCCGGAACTTAGCGTGTTCGCGCCAATTGCTGCTCATATCTATAATAAGGGTAAGCTTTCAAAATTGGGGAAGAAAGTAGAATCGCTGTATAATATGGTGCCAATTCGAGCATTGATTCAAAAGGATACCATGACAGGCAAGGTAATTTATATTGACTCCTATAGTAACGCTGTCGTGAATATTTCGAAGGATCGTTTTTTCTCGACTCTTGAGGGAAGAGATTTTGAGATATTGGTTCAAAGTAATCAGCATTTGATCACAAAAATAAGTCAGCATTATAATGATGTGCCTGAAGGTGACATTTTAGCTTTGTTTAATTCTGCTGGCATGCTCGAAATAGCGATGAACAAAGGAGAATTGTCTAATTTGTTACAAATAGATACCAATTCAGATATTAGAGTTAAATTTCATGATCGTTAGATTCGTAAAATTAGAAATACAAAATCAGCATATTGCTGATTTTAAGATATTAACATCGGGAGAGAAGGAAGAGATAATGGCTTTTGAGGGCTGTTCTTTTTTAGAAATTTTGCAAGATGTTAATAATAAGAACCTATTTTTCTCCCACAGTCACTGGGAATCAGAAGAAGCCTTGAATAAATACAGAGATTCTGCTTTTTTTAGAGGAAACTGGAAACAAGTGAAGGAATGGTTCAGTGCAAAACCTGAGGCTTGGAGCCTTGAAAGGTAATTATTAGTAGATTACGCTTATTAAACTAGAAGAAATGAATGAGAATTTAAAAGCTTTTGAAGAGCTGCTACATATAATGGATGAATTGCGTTTGAAATGCCCCTGGGATAAGAAACAAACGCTTGAAAGTTTACGGACACTTACAATTGAGGAAACCTATGAGTTGGCTGATGCCATCTTGAAGGATGATAAAGAAGAGATAAAGAAAGAGTTGGGCGATTTGCTTTTGCATATCGTATTTTATGCGAAAATAGGTTCCGAAACCAAGGATTTCAATATTGCCGATGTTTGTAAAGGGATTAGTGAAAAACTAATCTACCGTCACCCACATATTTTTTCTGATGTTCAGGTTACTAATGCACGTGAAGTAGAGGAAAACTGGGAGCAGTTAAAATTGAAAGAAAAAGGAGGGAAGGGTACTGTTCTGGAAGGTGTTCCACAGTCTTTGCCAGCTATGGTGAAAGCGAACCGTATTCAGGATAAGGTAAGAGGTGTTGGTTTTGATTGGGAAGAAAAAGAGCAGGTTTGGGATAAGGTGAAGGAGGAAATTTCGGAACTTGAAAATGAAATTAAAGCAGGAAATCAAGATAAAATTGAACAAGAATTTGGTGATTTGTTTTTTTCGTTAATTAATACAGCACGTTTGTATGGTGTAAATCCAGAGAACGCACTTGAAAGAACGAATCAGAAATTTACCAAGCGTTTCAACTATTTGGAAAGCCAAACCATGGGATTGGGACGCAATTTAAAAGAAATGAGCTTAGAAGAGATGGATGTGATTTGGGAAGAAGCCAAACAGTTCGATCAATAGACCTTATCATTTTTAGTTTATAACAACCTGATTCTAACAATTCGATTTTTATTTATGAAATTATTACTATTTATTTCCCTTTTTATAAGTCTTTCAGCCTATTCACAGCAAGAGATGCGTTTATCAGTAGAAGCTAAAGATCACCTTTCTGAGCAATTCTTTCTTCAAATGGGGAACGAAATGGGAATTATAACTCTTGATAGTACCCGAGTTAAGTCAAATGGTTCTTTATTTTTCGAGTGGGAAGGAGAGTCTGGAATGTACAGGTTGACCGATACCAATGGACATGTTGTAGATTTCAGAATGGAAAAGCCTGATATGAGCTTTGAAATTAGAGGTGATTTTTCGGAAACAGAATTGATATTTGATTCGGGAAGTAAGAATAATCAGCTGCAATACTATATTTCTGAATTTGACTTTTACAAAAAGGAAACTAATAGAATTGCTCAAAGCTTTAAAGAAGCAGAAAGTAATAATTCAGACTCTAAAGAAATTTCTAAAACTTATAAGGAAACTCAAAAGGAGTTTGACCTTTTAGTTAAAGATTTGTGGTCGAAAAGATCAGACGATTGGTCTTCACAACTTGCTTTATCTTATGCAGATATACTTCCTGATTTGAATCAAAAATTGAAAACCCGAATTTTTATTGACAAGTATTTTGAATACTTTGATTTTACAGATAGCCTTCTTGTTACAAGCCCCTGTTTTTATAGCAAACTGAATCGTTTTTTTAACACCAACGAAATTCAAAGCTTGTTGAAAAGAAATGAAATAAAAGAGATAGAATTAATGGTTCAGCATTTGTTTTGGTTGTGTGAAGTGAATAAAACTGCTCAGGAATGCTTGGTTAATTATTTGTTACAAACCTACACCAAAGAAACGTTCTCAAACTTTTATGCATCGGTGGTTAAAACCTATAAGCTGGCAAACTCTTGTGAGTATGTTATGGCTAGCAAGCATATGCGATCTCGTGTGGCAAATGATAAGAATTTTACGATTGGATCAAAAGCTCCTGATTTTGTTTTGCCAAATTGTATGGATGTGAATTTGGAGTCTTTTTCAAAAGTAAATAGTGATATGACACTTTTGGTCGCTTGGTCGGCACATTGTGAAGAATCTGTTGATTTATTGAATAGAATTCAGGATTTGTATCTTGATTACCAGAATAAAGGACTTGAAGTTGTGGCAATTTGTATTGATAATAATCTGGGAGCTTGGGAACGTTTTGTGAATGATAATGCTTATAATTGGATCAATGCATGCGATAAACTAGGCTTGAAAAGTGAGTTTGCTAATGTATATAATATTATCTCAACGCCCAGTATGTTTGTGATTTCGCCAGATTTAAAGCTAATTGCTAAACCGATAACTTTCTTTCAGCTAAAGAATGAAATCAAGGAAAATCTTGACTAAGCTCGTAGGTTCTTAAGTAATTTTCGTCCTCTGGCATTAAAACCTCTGGTACCTTCAATCATTTGCTCTTCGATTACAAGAGCCAGTTCGTTTTTAATATCAGGCTCTATTTGTGCAAAGTTGAATAGTATTTGCATAGCGTGGACTTTCACAGCTATAGCTGTTGAGCTTGAGATTAAATAATCAAAGCAACAGTTTATAAACTCACCAGAAACATTCTTAGGTAGTGGCTCACAACTGATAAGTTTCAGAAGCTGACGTTGCTTACTTTCGCATTTTAAATGAGGCATTAGCTCAATCATTTGAGATAAGTAGGGGCGAATTAATTCAGGTGCTTCATCATAAACCTTATCCATTAACCAAGTGGCTCGCCAGGCTTTGTCATGGTCTGATATAGCGAATTCCCACAGCTTGGGCATATTTCCAGGTTCCTTAGCTATCCCTTTAGCTATAAGTTTGGCAGCGTCTTTACCTGGGAATGTTGATAAGATTGCTTCGAAGTCCATGTTGTGTTTGATTATTGTGTTTTGATGAACCCTAAAGGTTTATAAGTATTTATTATAAAATTTATAATAAAGCAAAAGTATATTCCATGGGTATCACAAAGCTTTTACTTGTTTTGAATTTACAGATTCTTTTAATTGAATTTTCACCTTGAACACTAACCTTTTCAGACAATTCATTGTAATCTTCAAAATACTGTTCTGCCTTATGAGTTATTATTTTTTGTATTGGGTTATTCGAAACCTGTGCCCAACTGTTTTTAGCTTTCTCTTCTTCGTCAGCGATGTAAGCCCAATCTGAATGAATACCATGATCTGCTATAACAATATCTTTTGCAATGCCTTGAGCATATTCAATCATCTTTTGAGGGTTCTCCATTTCGTGTAGGCAAAATTCAAATAACACGACATCGCCTTTTACTTCAGTATTACTAAAATCTGAATGAATTAAGGTAAACTTTTCAGATAAGCCATTTTCAGACAAGTTAGCTTTAAGTTTGTTTAAAGCATTTATGTCATTGTCAATTGCAATAACATGTTTCGCTACCTGAGCATAAGCTATAAATTGACCTCCTCCAGCTCCAACTGAAATAATGGTTTTATTTCTAAAATCATAGAAGTTTAATAAATTTTGTATGAGTTGCTGTATATCTTTTACCATGATTTATTTAAGTTGTCATCTAAGGCCGTTTGACTCTTTATTACAATTATCAACTAGTTTCTTACTTCGAAGTTCATGTTTGGCTCAATTAAGCCCTTCAATTCATGTTTTTATAGACTACAAGTGATGATTATAATTAGTGAATCTGTTATCTTCTTATAGCAACCAATGATGTCCAGAGAAGTTTAATTGCTATTTTTTAGACATAACAAAAATACAAAAAAGTACAGATCTTTCAGTCTGTACTTTTCCATTTAAAATATTATTATGCACTATATTGTTTCAAAGCTCCCTTTACCTAAATGCAAATTCTTCATCATATATATCGGTCATTTTAACACCGTTCGTAGTAAGTTGATTACTAATATTTTTCTTAAGCAATTCAGGACCACAAATAAAGTATGCTTTTGACGAATAATCCTCAAGCTTTAATTTATCCACCGTTAAATGACCTTTTTCGTTGGATACCCAAACTGAAAAATTAAAATTGGGGTTATTTTCTGCAATTTTATTTAATTCAGCAGAATAAATAGCTTCTGACTCACTATTTACACACCAGATTAACTGTACTTTGTGAGTGTATATGTCTTTAGCAAGCGATAAAAAGGGTGTGATTCCAATTCCCCCAGCTATCCAAACTTGATCTTTTTCTTTGGCATACTTGCTTGAGAACAAACCGTAGGAGCCCTCTACATAAGCAATGTCATTTTCTGTTAAAGTATCCATTCTCTTGGTATAGTCGCCTAGGTTTTTAGTTGTTAATCTAAGTTTATCATCCAATGGATGGCTACTAATGGTGAATGGGTGTTGCTCTTTTTTGCTCAGTTTAGGAAAAGTGAAGAATGCGAATTGTCCTGCTTCAAAATTGAGAGCTTTGCCTTCGGGCTCAAGAATAAGTTCAGTCACACTATTTCCAATGATTTTTGAAGATGCTACTTTATATGTAAGCTTTTTGTTGAACAACCCGAATAAAAAAGCTTTATAAAACCATGCTCCAACTCCAATAAAAGACATACCGAAAACATAAATTCGTGTTATGGGAAGTTCTTTAATTAGGCTATTTACCATTAAACCATGAATAACTGCCATGACATAAAAAACACCCATTAGCTTATGGAAGTTTAACCATTTGTGATACGGAATTTTCTTTTTTAGCGGAGGTGCTGCAGAAACAATTACGCCAATCATTATTAAGGCGAAGGCATAAAAACCAAGAGGTTTTCCCGGATTGAATGCTGTAAGATCGCGAGGTACAAAAATAAAGTGAGCTATGATTAATACCGTAGCAATAATAGCTGCACGTCTGTGTATAAGGTACATTTTGTCCAAGCCTCCGAATATTTTTTCAATCCACTTGGCTCTGGTTGCCATTAAAAAATTGGCAGCAAAAACCGTAACAACCCATGAGGATAGTACTTCACCAAATATTCTTGAAAAGTTAAACCAACTTTCATTAGTCATTTCTCCAAAAAGCAATGTGTCTGATGAAACTTCAATAAAGCTTCCTTTATAGAAATAGAGGTCGATAGTCCAAAATATAAAATGGATTCCTATTATTAATGGAAAATACCATTCTTGTTTTAAGATTTTCATGATTTAAGTTTTTAAGGGTTAGTTGCGTCATACTTGCCCAGCCAGAAGACTCCTGCTTGGAAAATCTTGTAATCTGCAATATTTTGTTTGAAAAATGGAAGGTTCTCGCAAATGGCTTTTGCTGCGTCTATATTATCGGCTTTCACGTAAAAAACGAAATCGCTTTTTTCATTTTCATGCGAGATCCCTTCGGCATTGAAGTAGATATTTTCAATTACTCTGGAATTCCACAATGCCAAAACAGAATCGTTTTGAGCTTTGGTTATTTCTGTTGTAATATTTTTCCTTTTTGTTCTCCAAATGGTTACATATGACTTTTGACTTACATTTTTTAAGGAAGAATCTTGTTTTTTTTCGAGCCAAAGCATACCAACCGGATGTAGCTTATAACTGGCAATTTTCTTTTTTACGATGCTTAAATCATCCAGTATTTTTTTTGCTTCTTTTTCATCTTGAGCTTTCACAAAGAATGAAATGGAGGGAAATTGCATGTCATTTTCTACTTTGGCTTCTGTATCAAAGTATACATTTTCAATGTCTTCATTTTTCCAAAGGTCTAAAAGTTCTTTGTTAAAAATTGTGGCATTTTTTACAACCAACTCTTTATCTGCAGTAATCCAATCCCACACAACTGCATAATTATTCTTTTTAAGAGTTGTTTGCTCTTCATTTGCATTGTCTTTTTCCTTCATTTTTTGCTTTGTAGGGTTGTTGCAGGAAAACAACAATAAGCAAATACTAAGAAGACTTAGAAATCTGTTCATAAAAAATAGTTTTAAAATTTAAAACAAAACTATTTTCTCTGAATGAACTTTAATTGTATAAATCGGTCGTTTTGATTTTGATATAATTCTTTTGGGGTTTTTCCGGTGTGTTTCTTTACTTCGCGAATAAAGTGTGGTTGATCAAAGTATTCATTGGTAGGGAAAAATTTACCGTCGCGAATATGAAAATAGGATGAAAAACACTTTTGAATGTTCAGGTAGCTTTTTAATGAGATGCCAAGGTACTTGTTTAAATACCTATTGATTTGTCTGTTACTCCAGTTAATTTGCTTTGATACTTCTTCAGCTGTAATGTTGCCACCAATTGCATACAACAATTGCGATAATTGAAGCTTATGTGCTTTTATTCTTTTTTTTGTACGGCTTAATCTTTCCAATAGTAAAGACTCTATTTGTTGAACAAAGTCATCTAAATCACTAAATTCCAATTCTCCTCCGCTCAAAAAATCTGGCAGTAAATCTTTATGAGATTGAAGAATCGAAGCAATCTCATTTTGAAAAATATATTCAGGAGCTAGAATTTTAAATTTAATGCCATACAAGGTGGTATTTGGTGGCGTTCTAAATTCCATTTCGCTAGTCCATAAACCAGTCATGAAGTAGGCAATTAACTTGCCATTTTGATAAAGGAAGATGAGCTTGAAAAAACTATCAGGAAATATAGTTAAATCATCCGCTTTGTCGGAAAGATTTTTGTGCACCCAGTAAATATGAACAAAATCATCCAGTTGTTTAGATGGTTTTCTGAAACTGAATTTTATGTTTTCATTATGCTTGCTCATATTTCTTAGGATAGAATACAATAAATTTAAAATAAGTGCACATTGTTATCTTAAGATCTATATTAAAAAGGCAAATTTCCCAAATCCACATTGCCACCTGAAAGGATGATGGCAACTTTCTTGCCTTGATATTTTTTCTTCTCTTTGATCAGAGCTGCGAGTGCTACAGCACTTGATGGTTCAACGATGATTTTCATGCGTTCCCATATCAATCGCATGGCTGCAATAATTTCATCTTCTTCTACACGAACTATTTTTTCAACAAAGTCACGAATAATAGGATAGGTCTTATCTCCTAATGAGGTTAGCAAGCCATCAGCAATAGTTTTAGGCTTGGTTTGTGGAATGAGTTCGCCTTTTTCAAGTGATTGCCAAGCATCATCAGCCCCCAATGGTTCACCTGCTATAACTTTTGTTTTGGGAGATAAATAATAAGTTGCCAATGCAGTGCCCGATAGCAAGCCACCACCACCCACAGGAGCAATAATATAATCTAAATCAGCATGTTCTCCAATCAATTCCATGGCAGCCGTTCCTTGTCCTTCAATGACCTGATAATCGTTGTAAGGGTGTAGAAATTTTGCTCCTGTTTCTGCCACAACTTTATTTAATGTTGTTTCTCTCGCCTCAAGATTTGCTTCACACTCTATTATTTTTCCACCATAACCTTTCACAGCTTTTTTCTTAACCTCAGGTGCATTTTCAGGCATCACGATATAGGCCTTTATATTTTGCAGTTTGGCCGCTAAAGCCAATGCCTGGGCGAAATTTCCTGACGAATGTGTTGCAACGCCATTTTTCTTTTGCTCGTCGCTCAATTGTAGAACTGCATTTAAGGCACCTCGCATTTTAAAAGCACCCATTTTCTGGAAGTTCTCACACTTAAAATAGATGTCTGCTCCTACAATATCGTTGATTAGACTTGAACTTAAAATGGGAGTGTTGTGAATAAATGGTTTGATTCTTTGGTGAGTTTCTTGTAGATCTTTTAACTTGATATGCATATGGGAATCTTGTGTTAGATATTTGAATTGTGAGAAAAGTAAATTTACTAAAAAATAGGAAAGAATAAAGTTTCATATTCGTTGTGACCTTATAGCTATTTGATATTTCTTTATAAAAGAAATGCAGTAGCGTCAAAAATGTGCTGTTGGCAAGATGCCTCTAGGAGTTGACAAAAAAATCCCAAGCTCAGAATCTGAACTTGGGATGATATATTAGGCTTTGAAATTCTTAAGCTTTCATCGCTTCCAATGATTCCTTAGCAGCTTGAATGGTTTTGTCAAGCATCTCATAAGTTAATGAGTTAGATAGGAAATAACTCTCGAATGATGATGGTGGCAAATAAACACCGCGCTTCAACATTTCATGAAAGAACTTGGGGAATAACTCGTTGTTTGCCGTAGCTGCTGTATCGAAATCAACCACATCAACATCGGTGAAAAAGATGGAGATCATCGACCCACAACGGTTTATCTTGTAATCAAATCCTGATGCAGTTAGTACCTTATCTAAACCTTTATGAAGGTATTCACATTTAGCAGCTAGCTCAGTGAAATGCTCTGGCTTCTCGTTAAGTTCAGTCAATAGAGTGTAACCAGCAATCATGGCAATAGGATTACCTGATAGGGTTCCAGCTTGGTAAACAGGACCTACAGGAGAAACAACTTTCATAATTTCATCTGGTCCGGCGTAAGCGCCTACAGGCATACCACCACCGATAACCTTACCAAAAGTTACCAAGTCGGCTTTAACGCCAAAGTATTCTTGTGCACCACCTTTTGCTAAACGGAACCCAGACATTACTTCGTCAAAAATCAAAAGAATACCTTCTTCATCACAAATCTGACGCAACTCTTCAAGGAAGCCTTTTTTAGGCAATACACAACCCATATTACCAGCAATCGCTTCGATAATAATAGCTGAAATTTCACCCTTATTATCGGCAACAACTTGCTTTACGTTTTCAATATCGTTGTATTTTGCCGTTAAGGTATCGTTAGCAGTTCCTGGTGTCACTCCTGGTGAATTTGGTTCGCCAAAAGTACTTGCACCTGAACCTGCTTTAATTAAGAAAGAATCAGAGTGGCCATGATAGCAACCTTCGAACTTAATAAATTTGTTGCGTCCCGTATAACCACGAGCGACACGAATAGCCGACATACAAGCCTCTGTTCCTGAATTTACCATTCTCACCTTGTCGATATTTGGAACCATATCCACAATGAGTTTAGCAATTTCAATTTCCAATCCTGTTGGTGCTCCAAATGATGTTGAATCTTCAACCTTATCCTTAATGGCTTTAATCACACTTGGATGGGCATGACCAAGAATCATTGGGCCCCATGAAGAAATATAATCGATATACTCGTTATTATCTTCATCGGTAAGAATACTACCTTTTGCTTTCTTAATAAAAACAGGCGTACCACCTACCGATTTAAAAGCTCTAACTGGTGAGTTAACACCTCCTGGAATATATTGCTGAGCTTGATCGAACAGCTCTGAACTTCTTTTGTATTGGTGCATATTATTTGTGTTTTATGAGTTTAAATATTGGTTACATGATTGTATTAAAGAGAAGACATTAGTTTGTTCGGCCATCATCACAAAATCAGCATAATCGACCAAGGCAACAGCAGTAGTTGTGCCAATGGCGAAACAAGGCTGATTGTTTTGT
Organism: Ancylomarina sp. DW003; assembly: GCF_029029505.1. Lineage (GTDB taxonomy): Bacteria > Bacteroidota > Bacteroidia > Bacteroidales > Marinifilaceae > Ancylomarina. The sequence goes on from NZ_JAKJSD010000026.1 coordinate 18,608, forward strand.
AGTTGATAATTCTTAAAAAAACTGTGCACTGCACTTGGACTGCAAAAACAGATTGCATCGTAATCCTCCAGCTTTATTTTGGGTTGAATTAACTGTGTATTGTAAAGCTTGATCTCCTTATATTGACTCTCGTACTCTTCAAAGAAATTAATTAAGGTTCTTTGTCTTAAATTTCCTGTGAAGTAAATAAAGGAATTATCCGATTGATTGCTTAACAATTCAGACAGACCTTCCGCACTGTGTCGTTTGGGAACTTCTGCTGTAATTCCCATTTCTGATAATTGATTTGCCGTTTTTTGTCCAACAGCAAAGCATTTCTCCATTCTATCTAGTTGAATATGCTCCAGATTTGCTTGTAGGCTTCGTACTGCATTCTGACTGGTGAAAATCCAATAGGGAAACTGTCCTGTATTAATTAAATCCAGTTCTTCAGATTTAATTTCGCATAAATCAACGCGTATAAATGCATGATGATCAATCTGGCAAGCCATTTTGAGACCAAATTCAATTTGTTCCTCGTTAAGGGTTCTTGTAAATAGAATGCGTTTGGTTTTTCCAGTCATGTGCGATAAAATGAAAATCTTATATCGAAGCTAACAAATTTAATAAATCGTGGCATAATTTCAACATCAGAAGAGAGCAATCTTAGGTAAAATTCACAAGCTACTTTCATACGTTAAAAATCTAGAATCTATTTGCCATTGAGATGAAGCTTTTATACTTTTAGTGGGATTATTTAAAAGGGCTGATTTGTTGCTCTTTCATTAAAATAATAATAGGCTTGAATTTGGAAAGAATTTTATGTTGTCATGATAAAATAAAAGCTAAAGATTCAAGTTCTAAATAGTAAAAAGATAACTATGGTGGCTATTACACAGCAAGAAGAAGAAAGAAGACAAGTATTATATCGATATAAAAATCTCCTTAAGTCATGTAAGAATATTATCTCACAGGATGATATAAAATTGGTGAGAAAAGCTTTTGATTTAAGTCTTTTGGATCATGATGGAGAGAGACGAACGAATGGAGAACCTGCTATTTACAGGACTCTTGAAATTGCAGAAATTGTTGTATCAGAACTAGGTTTAGGACGTACATCGGTGATTTGTTCTATGCTTTACGATATTGTACAGAAAAATCATATCAGTGTTTCAGAAATTGAATCAATGTTTGGCCCTAAAGTCACTCAAATTATTGAGGGACTGGTTAAAGTGACCGAGATTTACGAGCTAAACCCAACCTTGCATACCGAGAACTTCAGAAAATTACTTTTAAGTTTTGCCGATGATGTACGAGTGGTTTTAATTATTCTGGCTGACCGTTTGTTTCAGTTGCGAAATGCAGGAAACAAGAGCGAAGCCTTACAAATCTCATTAGCTAAGGAGATCAACTTCCTATATATTCCTTTGGCTCATCGCTTAGGTATGTACCAGGTGAAATCATCTATGGAGGATTTATCCCTGCGTTATCTTGAGCCGGAAATCTATTTTGAACTGGAGAAGAAGCTAAAGGATACCGAAGAGGAACGTGAAGTCTATATTAAGAATTTTGTAGCTCCAATTCGTGTTGAGTTAGACAAGTTGGGAATTAAATATAAAATTAAGGCCAGAACGAAGTCTATTGCTTCCATTCTTCATAAGATGAAAAAGCAACAGGTTGAGTTCGAAGAGGTTTATGATATTTTTGCCATTCGAATTATTATTAAAGCTCCGGAAAAGCGAGAAAAATCGGAATGTTGGCAGGTTTATTCGGCCGTTTCTGACTTATATAGACCAAATCCGGGTCGTATGAGAGATTGGATTACCATTCCAAAAACCAATGGTTATGAGTCATTGCATACAACTGTAATGGGCTTGCAAAACCGATGGGTTGAAGTGCAGATTCGATCGAAGCGAATGAATAAGATTGCAGAGAATGGCTTTGCTGCTCACTGGAGATATAAGGGTGACAAGGGCGACGGAGGTCTTGATAATTGGTTGCAAGATATTCGAGAAGTTCTTGAGAGTAGGGAAGATAGTAGTGTTGATTTGATTGATGACTTTAAGGCTGATTTATACAGTAAAGAGATTTATGTTTTTACCCCAAAGGGTGATTTGAAACAATTGAAATCTGGTTCGACCTTACTTGATTTTGCTTATTCCATTCATTCTGACTTGGGAGATAAATGTATTGGTGGTACCGTGAATCAGCGTAATGTTTCAATCCGTCAGGTTTTAAAGAACGGGGATCAGGTTGCCATTACAACATCGAACAATCAAAAACCGAAATCAGATTGGTTGAGTTTTGTTGTTACCACAAAGGCCAAGAATAAAATTCGCCAAACAATTAACGAAGAGCGGGTAAAAGAGGCTGATTTAGGGAAAGAGGCCTTGATGCGCCGAATGAAGAATTGGAAGATTGAATTCTGTGATGAGAACATTCGAAAACTTTTGAATCATTATAAGTACAAGTTGGCTTCCGACCTTTATTATAATATTGCTATCGAAACGCACGACTTTTCAGAGATTAAGGATATTATTACTGTTGAGAAGGAGGAGAAAGCGCCGGTTGCTCCAAAAATTGAAGCTCCTAAAGCTCAAGAACGTGGTGGAGAGGATGTTCTGATTGTGGATGAGAATATTGCCAATGTGGATTATACTTTATCGAAGTGTTGTAACCCTATTTTTGGTGACGATATCTTTGGTTTTATTTCTATTGGTAAAGGAATTCGTATTCATAGAATCTCTTGTCCTAATGCCAATGAGATGTTAACGCGTTACCCATATCGTGTTGTCAAATCGAATTGGACATCAAAAGGGAGTGCGTCTTATCAGGCCGTTCTTCATATCATGGGAGAAGACGAATTGGGTATGGTCAATAATATCTCAGAGGTAATTACTAAAGACCTTCGAGTTAAGATGCGTTCTATTCAGGTTGAGACCAATGCCGGTGCATTTGAAGGTCGATTGACTGTTGTTATATCGAACATCGATCACCTGAATAATCTGATTGCAAAATTGAAGCAGATAAAAGGTGTGAGCAAGATATCTCGTTACGATACGGTAGTATAAGTAATAAAAAATTCATTATGATGAAAAAGTTAAGATGGATTGGTGTACTGGGATTTACTTTGTTAACTTCTATTACTATGGCACAAAACGTTCCTGCCAAATCACTTTGGCTGAGAGCTGATGTTGGAGTGAATCTGTCAGGTACTCGTGTTGTTTCATGGACCGATCAATCTGGCAACAATTGGAATGCGTCTGCACCCAGCACATCAAGGCGCCCTTTGTATCAATTATTGGGTTCAAATTTTAATCCTACGTTTAATTTTGATGGATCAGATAATTTGGATGTTTCTTACCGTAGCGGTCTTAATACAAGAAATTTTACGGTTTTTTCAGTTCATCGGCTAACAGGAGGGAACAACAGATACCGTTCTCCATTCACTTCACGCGATGATTACCCGCAAAGAGGCTATATTCTATATGTAGCACCCAATGGTAGATATCAATTTTGGAATGGTAGAGGTAGCGGATGGGCAAATATGTCAACATCACAGTCGGCATCTTCAAGCTCTGAATTATTAATTTACAGAGGTAGCCGAAGTGGTAATAATTTGGTTAAGAGGGGTTATGTTAACGGGCAAAGTTTTGCAGGCCCAACGAGTGATCGTTTTTCCCGTAACACAAGAAGGCCTTACCGAATAGGAGCAGGAGCGACAGAAGGCTCGGGTAATTATTTCTGGTATGGTGATATTTCTGAACAAATTGTTTTTAACAGTGCTTTAACAACTACTCAGCGTCAAATTACAGAATCGTATTTGGCTATAAAGTACGGACTGAGTTTAGGGAATAATAATCAGGCAATCAGTTATCTGAAAGCTGATGGTACTTCGGTTTGGGATGCCATCTCCGCATACCGTTACGATGTTGCGGGTCTTGCAAAGGAAAACTCTCCTTTTGATTTAGATCAAAAGGTCTCGTCTTCGGGTAATCTTAGTGTAAACACAAGTGGAAATACTGTTCTGGCAACAACAAATAATTTTAACTTATCAAACCTCGATAATAGCAGACAAGCTTTGAGTGAAGGTCAATTTCTATTGTGGGGGCACAACAATCAAAGCATGAATTCTTGGGTGAATGTGGGGTGCTCTCAACGGGTGAGTCGTTTTTGGCGCCTACAAAACACGAATGATGTAGGGACAATCTTTTTTCAAATAAATTTGAATAATTTTCCTGCTTCCTCAACAGGAACTTACACCTTGTTTTTAGATGATGACACAAATCTTTCGAATGGTGTAGTCAGTACTCATGCTTTAGTTGGAAATGGGAATCAGTATACAACATCCTTTGATCCACCTGATGGGGTGAGTTATTTTACAATTGGTGTACGAGATGAGACTTCGCCGATTATCTCTAATTGTCCATCAAATATTCAGGCATGTAGCGGAGATGTTATAACATGGACGGCTCCAACAGCAACTGATAATTGTGGAACACCAACACTAACTGTAAATATGACGCCAGGACAGGTATTTCCTGATGGTGATACCGTAGTGACTTATACAGCAACAGATGCTTGGGGTAATACATCAGAATGTAGTTTTACAGTGTCGGTTAATCAAGAACCAGCACCAGTTGGAGTATTTTATGAATAATTAAGCAGAATACAAGCTGAAAGGTCTCTATTAAATTTTAGAAGCTTTTGAGGATTTGCATGAACACTATTGCAAAAAGCACCTTCGTATTTGGGAGGTGCTTTTTTATGCCTTCAATATGTCTCGTTCTGAAATAGCGCATTATAAAAAAGACTCTGATCGTACTAAAACGATCAGAGCTTTGTTCTATTTCTTATTGGTGCATAATTACTTTACATAGTGGCACCAATTAAATTCTTGGCTTTTGTCAGAGTTGATATTTTAGTAGATCAGCGATTGCCAGATGGTATTCTTTTTCAACTTGTAAGTACGTGTCGTAACTTTCGTAGAAATATATACTCTCCATAAAATATTCGATGCTTGAAATTTGACCGAAATCAAGCGCTTTTTTCAAGAGATCATTCATATTATTACCTTCCAGAATCAAGCGGTATTCAGCTAATGATGCCTTTAACCCCATATAATTCTGGTAGTTTTTCTGAACTTCTGAAAGAAGAATCTTTTCTTGAGATAAGAACTGACTTTCCTGTGACAATTGATTCAGCTTAGCAAACTTCACTTTATTGCGACTTTCCCACAGTGGAATGCTAATGCCCACATTAATCCCATTGAATGATTTGGCAATATCTGAATTCAAATATCGATATCCCAGATTAAGCTTAGGCAACACCTGATTTTTAGCCAAAGCCGTTTGCTTAGAAGCTATATCCATATTCGCTTTCAGCTTGTTTAAGCCTGGTGTGTTGTTCAAAACTTCCATTTCGAGCTTGCCGTAATCTTCTTCCAAAGTGAATTCCGGATAAAGACTCGTTGTAATGGAAATTGACTGGCTTCCGTTAAGTTGTTTCAACTCCTCGTTCAGATTTGCCAATTGTGTATTGCAAAGTTGTAACTGATTTTTGACATTCAATAAAACAATTCTCACCTTATTCATCTCCAGAATATTGGCATCACCCTGTTTTAGCTTCTTTTGGAAGAAGCTGACCAATTTTTGAGCATTTTCGTATCGAATGACCAATTGCTCTTTTAGCTTATTCTGGTAAATCAAGTTCAGATAAGCTTTTTTAGCTGACAGCAAGATATCCTGACGGCTTTGTTGCATTAGATTTTTCAAATTGGCAGTTTTCGCCTTTTTGATTTTATTCTTTTGTAAATAAACCGTTGGAAAATCGAACGATTGACTGATCAAAATCTCGTAAGGATTACCATCCACATCTGAGAAATTCTTTTCATATTCAACTTCAGGATTGGCTAAGTTCATTTCTGTTTTGTAGCCAATTCTTTGCGACTCGATATATTGGTTTTGAGCTTTTAAACTCAAGTTATTGTTCTCTACAGCCTGAAGCACCTCTTTTAGGTTAGATTGAGCCTGAACATTCAAACTCAACGCAATTGCAAACAGGCCTATTAATAATGATCTCATATTTACTTCTTTTTAGAGTTTAACAACAGGTATACGATAGGAATAACATATACATTAAGCAGGGTAGATGTTAATAATCCACCCAGAATAACAACTGCCATTGGACTTTGAATTTCATTCCCTGGCTCATCACCAGCCAATGCCATAGGTATCAATGCTAAAGCAGCTGTTAATGCTGTCATTAGAATTGGACTTAGTCGGTGGATAGATCCTTGTACAATAATTTCCTTTATCTCGATACCCTTAGCAAGCATATTCTGGTAATTGGAGATGAGCAGAATACCATTACGGGTGGCAATACCAAAGAGGGTAATGAAACCGATAATAGCCGGAATACTCAACATGCCCGAAGTAAAATAGATGGTAAATACACCACCAATAAGTGCTAGCGGTAGATTAATTAAAATAATACTAGCTAACTGAAACGATTTAAACTCCTGAAATAATAATAGGAAAATAATCAGGAATGAGATGATTGAAGTCAAAGCTAAAGTTCTGGATGCTTTGGCTTCACTTTCGAACTGACCACCAAACTCAATACGGTATTCTTCAGGAATTGTGATGTCTTTATCAACGGCTGCCTGAATATCGGTTACAACAGAGCGTAAGTCTCTTTCTGCAACATTGGCTGATACAACCAGCTTCCGCTGAACATTCTCACGACCAACCGTATTCGGTCCTGATTGTGATTTGATATCCGCAACATAGCTAAATGGAATTTTCTTACCATCCCATGTATCAATCAAAGCATTGCGTAGGGCGTTGATATTGCCACGATTTTCTTCGTCATATCGGACAACAAGGTCAAAGGCTTTTACGCCTTCAAAAACGTCTGATACTTTTTCGCCGGCAAAGGCGATATCTATAAAGTCAGAGAAATCTGAAATAGAAATACCATATTTGGCCAACATATCACGCTTAGGGCGGATCTGAATTTGTGGGATTTCAACTTGCTGCTCCACATTCACATCCACAACACCTTCAATTTGATCTATCGAGCTTTTAATTTCATTGGCCATTTGAAACATTTTAGACAAATCTGAGCCAAATATTTTAATGGCGATATTCGCTTTAGTTCCCGATAGGATATGATCAATTCTATGACTTAAGGGTTGACCGATTGCAAAGTTAACACCAGCAATCTGCCCCAACTTTTCCCTTACTTCAGCAAGGAATTCAGCCTTGGTTCTGTCTGTTAGGGTAAAAGGTACTTCAATCTCCGAGGTATTCACTCCAAAAGAGTGTTCATCCAACTCGGCACGACCGGTACGACGAGCTGTTAATCTTGCTTCAGGTATGGTCATTAGAGCCTTTTCCGCAATATTCTTGATTTTATTCGATTCTTCAAGAGAGATACCAGGTTTTGTAATGGCCGTAATCGTTAAAGAACCTTCATTAAAGTCAGGAAGGAAATTACGTCCCAAACCGCTCATGATAATGAGAGAAGCGATAAAGAGTATGGTAGCCGATCCAAGAATAAAGTATTTAAACTTGAGCGCTTGGTTTAAGGATTTCTCGTAAAGCCTATTCAGATTCGTAACCAACCAACTCTCTTTGCTCTTTTTAGTTAACATTTTGTCGCCTGTTAGCATAAAACTACAAAGTACGGGTGTTACGGTAAGTGCCGTGATTAAAGATGCAAATAGCGACACAATAAAGGCAATTCCCAGAGGTTGAAGCATTCGACCTTCCATTCCTGACAGGAAAAAGAGAGGTATAAAGGCTGCAATAATAATAAAGGTTGCATTTATAATAGAGGAACGAATTTCGCACGAAGCATTATAGATAACGGTAAGTGATTTTTCACGTTTCTCTTTTGGGAGCTTGAAATTCTGACGAAGCCGTTTGTAAACATTCTCAACATCGATAATCGCATCATCTACAAGGTCGCCAATGGCAATAGCCATACCACCCAAGGTCATGGTATTAATGGTAATGCCCATGAGTTTAAGGGCGATAATAGTGAATAGCAGCGATAATGGAATCGCCAGTAAGGAGATCACCGTGGTGCGGTAATTCATTAGGAATACCAGAAGAATGATGATAACGAATACAGAGCCTTCGTAAAGTGCTTTCTTAACATTGCCTATCGAGTTTTCGATAAAATCAGCCTGACGGAAAATGTGGGTGTTAACTTTCACATCTTCAGGAAGTGATTTCTGAATGTTAGCAATATCCTTATCAAGCTTCTCGGTTAACTTTAAGGTGTTGACGCCTGGTTGCTTTTTAACGGTTAAAAGCACCGCCTGATTGGCATTCACACTGGCTAAACCAATTTTTGGTGCAGGTGCTTCAACAATTTTTGCAATGTCGCTTATGCGTACAGGAGATTTCTTATATACTTTAACCACTGAATTCCCCAGTTTATTCACATCAGAAGTACGAGCCATACCACGTATGTTGTACTGGTTTCCAAATTCGTTGATGAAACCGCCCGCTGAGTTTTGATTGGTCGCATTGGCTGCTTCCATTAGTTCATCCAAACTGATGTTGTAATGACGCATTTTTTGAGGATTGGCCTGAATTTGGTATTGCTTGTAATCACCACCGGTAACAACAACCTGTGCAATGCCGTTGATGGCAAGCAGTTGGGGGCGAATACTCCAGTCGGCCAAGGTTCTCAAATCCATAGGAGAGGTTTTCTCCGACTGAAGACCAATCATCAACACCTCACCCATAATAGAGGATTGTGGGGCCAGAGTCGGACTTCCTGTTCCTGCAGGAAGCAAATCCGATATGGCCATTAACTTTTCACTCACAATTTGGCGAGCTAAGTAAATATCGGTTCCCCATTCGAATTCAACCCATACGATGGAGAATCCAGCCGACGAAGATGAACGTAAACGTCTGATATTAGTGGCGCCATTAACGGCAGTTTCGATTTGGAAGGTCACCAGTTTTTCGACTTCTTCAGGTGCCATTCCGTGTGCTTCAGTCATCACAACCACCGTTGGGGCAGTCAGATCCGGAAACACATCAACATCCATATTGGCTGTTGTGTAGCTACCGCCAATAATCAGGAGGAAGGCTGCAAACATGACCAATATACGGTTGTGTAGTGCGTATTGTATGATATTATTTAACACGATTATTAAGTTTAAAGTGAACTTAAGTGCCTAAAGTGCACTTAAGATTTACATTTTTAATTTCTATTCATAACAGCGTTTATTCATAAAAATTCCCAATGGAAAAATGCATAAACTTTGTTGTTATCTATTTCAAATACACCCTTTCGTCTGCCGACGCTTTGTTCACAGACTCTATAAAAATGTGTTCACGAGCTTCGCTACGTTACGGTTCCCTTTTAGGGAAAGATTGGAGAACAAAACTTAGAATATTAATTCAAAACTTTGTTTTTCTTTCTCCACTTTTAGGGGAATCCGATGGATCACGAACACATTAATTAATTTTTATAATGTGAGTAAATGTCCGTAGGACAGAGGGGTATTTAAATGTTTTATGAACAAACCTTGTATTCATAATTCAAAACCTAGTGCTCGTGCCCATGTGCGGGTAATGCACCAGCCAGAGAAGCCAACTTCACAAAATAAACACCCTTGTTTACCACGCGATCGCCTTCTTTTAAACCGCTTAAGATTTCAATCTCTTTCCCATTGTCCGAGCCTATGGTCACAAAACGTTTTTCGTAACTTTCTCCTTCGGTTTGAACGAATACATAGAAAATAGATTGATCTTCTAAGACAGCCGATTTGCTTACACTTAAAACCTGACGTGTACTTTCCGATTTTAAATATACATCGACATAAGAACCCATATACAGTTCTGGAATCTTATTGATTTCGAAGTAAACAGGAGTTGTGTAATCATCTTCGTGGATATCACGTCCGTAGGCAATTAGTTTACCACCAAGCTCATCGGTATTATAAATTTCATCACGATAAGGCAACTTGAAGTTTGCAGAATGTATTTTTGATAACTGTGTTAAATGTTTCTGATACAAATCAGCCTTAAGAATTAGACTTGAATTGCGATCTACAATTCCTACAACTTGCCCCTTTTCAACGTATTCGCCTTCTTTTACGAACACATTACAGATATAACCTGTAGCCGGTGAGGCAACTTTAATACCATCGGTACTGTAATCTTTCGAAATCAATTGGAAATTAATCTCCGCTTTTTCGAAATTAGCTTTTGCTTGATTGTATTCTCTTTCTGATATGATCTGATCGGAACGTAAAGCTTCTGCTCTTTGGAAATCAGCCTTTGTTTTTTCAAACTCAGAGCGTGCACTAATAAAACGACTGGTTAAAGAGTTATCTGATAGACCGTTTCCTGAAATATAGAAGATAGGCTCATTTTTCTTGACAAGCTTGCCATTTACAATATCTGATGATGGCACACGGATAATACCACTGGATTGTGCCGAAATACGAATTTCGCTATTGCTAGACGCAATCAGTTCTCCGGTTGTTTTTATCACTTTGTGAAAAATACCATATTTTACTTTTTCAGTACCAAAATCAATTTTCCAGGCTTGTTCCTTTAGAAACTTAGTCTGATTTTCCTTTTGCTGAGCTGCAATGGCCTTAGTAGCTTCCGCTTCACTTTTATAAACTTCGATGTTTTTAGCTACAAAGCGTTCCTTACCAAATTTAGAATCCACATCGAAAACAAGTGTATATAAACCTGCTGCTTTAGGCTTTAAACTTGGCGTAAAGATTCCAGGCGAACTTGGTGTATCAACTGATTTACGAATACCACTGCCATTTTTTATCAAAGAAACAGTAAGCTTTCCTTCCGCATAAGGTTTGTATGTATCTAAGCGTGTTAAATGTGTCAGGAACTTAGAAACCTGACCGGCAATCAAGGGATGAAATTCAGCAAATACTTCGGTATCGTCCGAAAAGATGCTTACTGTTTGATTCGTGTGTTCTGCATGAGCTGCACCTCCTGAAACTTCATCGTGTGAGTGCCCGTGCCCCGATTGGGGAGATGGCTTGCAAGCCATCACTGAAAGGGATAGCCCGAGCGCTATTAAATATATTTTAGTCATTGTATGAGATCTTTATGATATTGCGGCTGAGATTAGTCTTTCTTTTAGCAAAGACTAAAAACCAATTCGTTTTATTTTGGTTTATTGATAATTACCAGGGTATAAGAGTAGGGAAGGCTAGTAGCCGCCCCTAATCTAATTTCTAATGCTTATGATCGCCATCATGATCATGCTTGTGGTCATGATCATGACCTTCATGCTCATTATGAGTTTTAGAAGAGTCGGCATCAAGCTTAAATTCTTCCTGCTGATGATCGTGTCCGTCGCACTCATGATCATGCCCTTCGTGGTCGTGCTCCTCATGACTATGCCCGTCATGCTGGTGTGCTTCTTCTTTTTTAGCTTTTTTACTTGTGTTATTACACGAGGTAAATGCTAAACCACAAATGGCTAAAGCAAACAATACTTTTTTCATGTGAGATGTTTGTTTTGAGATCATTCTATGACAGTGCATATACTGCAATCAGTACAAACACGGCATAAAACCATCTCTGATTGTTAGTAAAATAATTATCAATAAAAGTTGTATGAGATATACAACGGGGTATGCTCAGTGATCTACAAAATCAATCCTTCCGGAATGCTGATAGATAGCATTGAAAAAGCCATTCTAATTTACTAAAAGTAAACAAAAATAAAACTGATTTTGTAAAATAGTTTAGACGCGTGGAGGCCCACGTAGCCCGGTCGATTCCCTGTAAGGTTCCGGGATAAGATTGGAGTTTGATACATGGTATCGGACAGGCTCTTCTACATCCGAAGACAAAACTTTGTCCAGAATGATGTGTGCAAGATGAACCTGAAACTTAAAATTCTTGAAGAAACGCAAATTCACAAAAGAGCAACAGGTGCTTTCATTTGCTTTATGCGAATGAGATAAATGTTGCGATGTGGAATGTGAATGACAATGTGAAGTATGTATGGCCTCGTGATGACTGTGAGACATCTTAACAAAACTTGCAGTCGTATTCGTATCGTGATGATGATGTGGAATAATATCATGAGCCAGCATTACCAGAATAGGTAAGACCAAAATTAGGCTCAATATTTTTTTATTCAACTTCTTCATAAAACACATTTATGTCTCAAAACTAAGTTATTATTATTTATATGCAAACTACAAGATATGAAATAATGTTAATTCATTCAATTAGGCTTGATCTTTTTTCAACGGTTTTTCCTTGTTAATCAGTGGAATAGATGAGGTCTTGTGAGAATTTAATTTTATCAAATAAAAATAAGACCTATGCTTCATTTGAATTGTTTAATTCTGTTTTTTCATAAAAAAAGCCATCTCAAACTTATGTTCGGGATGGCTTCTTCTACTGTTATCTAATCTTCATTGCAAAATGCTTGCCATGTGTCATCAGTTGTAATTCCAATACCATTTTCATTTTGTAAATCGGCATTAAAACTGACACTGTAATAATGATTGGCTTTAAGCTTCATAGCAAAACTACTCGATTTAATTTCGGCCTGATCAAATACGCTAAGGTTTAAATTTCCATCTATTTCGTATGCTTCTGAAGCACTAATTTTTGTATAGATATCACCGATGTTAAGCATGGTAAAAATCTTTTCGTCCTCATTAGAGACATTAAATACGATTTGTTCACCCTGAGCATCTGTAGATAGACTGGATTTAACAGAGTAGCCTTGTTGTAAATTTGTGATGTTATAAACTAACTTCACGCTAAGTCTTCTCAGGTCAATAGTCATACCCGGATTCTGGTAATCAGCTGTAATATCTTTTTTGAAATACCAACGGTCACCGGGTCTCAGGTTAGCATCTTTAGTTGCGTATTCAATATTCTCATCGGTTTGAGATGAAAGATCAACAAAATCGCAGATTGTATTTGTATTGGTCCAGTCGCTTACATTGGTGTGGATAAGACAATTGGCAATACTTTGATCTGCTCTGGTTTCTTCAACATTAAGACTGAAAGGCGCTCCATACTTTTTAAAACTTTCTCCCTGAACATCTGCAGTGAGAACATTTTCAGCTCCAATGACCAAAGTGGCTTCAATACTGTATTGTTTATCATGCTCCAAAGCCACTTCTAAGCTGTTATCGCCGGAGAATAAAAATGCTCCTGTAAAAAGACCACCTGCAACCTTCTGAGATGCATTATCTTTTATCTGGATGGCGTAAAGGTCGTTATCGCCTTGTCCAAACGGAGAGCTCTCTCTGGCTTTGGTCATACTACCTTCGTCAGTAACGCCATCCAGATCGATATTGATCTCAGCTATAAATGTTTTGCCGATAGGTTCGTGGTGTTCCTCTTTGTTACATGAGCTTAGCACAAGGGCACATACCCAAACACACAATAAAACTTTACTGTTTAAAACCTTTTTCATGTCTTTAGTTTTTGTTAATACTTTAAACTAAATATAATAAATTTTATTAAGTTTTAACCATAGGTTCATAATTAAAATAAAACCTTTCTGACTTTAAAGTATATGTCATGCTAAGCAAGTACCTGTTGCCACAATACTATTATTAGGACATAAAGCTTTATAGCCTGTAAGTGCTATAAAACTTGAATATCCGGAGGTGTGAACCAGAGAGTTTACTTATAAGTTAGAAAAGCCTGGGAGCTTGGGGAGGGAGGCTTAGAAACCTTGGGTTTTGAATTGCCTGATCCTAAAAATGGGGATATTAACCTGTGTTTGTTTTACTTAATGATAGGATTGTGCTAAATGTTTTTTTGATTTTCAGATCTTACTTCAGATATAAGAGAAGGGAGAGTTAGTAACCGACCCTATTCTAATTTCTAATGCTTATGCCGCCGTCATGCTGGTGTGCTTTTTCTTCTTTTTTTAGCTTTTTTGCTCGTGCTGTTGCACGAAGTAAATGCTAAACCACAAATGGCTAAAGAAAACACTACTTTTTTCATGTGAGATGTTTGTTTTGAGATCATTCTGTAATCAGTGCAGACATGATATAAAACTGATTTACAGGTAACTCAGGATAAGAATAGTTTTTTTTATTTAACATTTTTTAATAGAGAGCTATTTCTTTATTAGGATATTTAATTTTATACTTACATACTGTTTTATAAAACTAGGAAGAGGGTAGATTTCATGATTTAGCTAATTCTGAAATTATCCTTATGAATGCTTATTTAAGTTGTTTTAAATGGGACATAAGCGCTGATTAAATAACTCGTTTGAAATAATAGCCTCTCAATATCTTAATGTGAAATTAAGAAATATGTGAAGTATTGTTGTATTCTAAATGTGATATTATGGAATATTCATTAAACTTGAATTATTTAACCGCAAGCCCCGATGACTGTATCGCAAGGCCATCAACCATAGGGGTTCTGACCAGAGAAGATCTGATACGCGAAATTTCTAAGGAAGGCACAGGTATAACGCCTTACGAAACCGAAAGTATTTTTAAGCGTTTGGAAACGGTTATTGTCGATAGCCTTAAAAAAGGTTATGCGATTAATACACCACTTATAAACATTACGCCCAGCGTAACAGGGGTGTTCGAGAATTACGAAGATAGTTTTGATAAAAACCGTCATCACCTTCATTTTAAAATGAATTCGGGTGTTTTATTGAAACGTGCTGCAGAAGAAACAAAGATGCATAAGATCGACCGTAAAAAGGTCACGATTGATATCTTTAACTTTATTGATTATTTAAATACAGAAACGCCGGATAAGTTAAACCCGGGTTCTGTTGGGCAGTTAAATGGTAAACTCTTAAAACATGACCCATCAGATTTGAAGCAGGGCATTTTTCTTATTGCCGAAGATGCTACAGAAACACGTGTAACTGTGTATGCAACCAATACCAGCGGGAAACAGATTTTTCAGGTTCCTACAACACTGGTGGCAGGGAATTATACGCTTGAACTACGTGCCTTTGTAAATAAGGGTAAGGTACTGCGTATTGGAAAACTGAATAAAACTCTGGTTGTTTCCTAGTAAGGGGAACAATTCTATTTAAAAGTCGGTTATTGCCGACTTTTTTTATATCTGTACTTTTGTTATTTCTTCTTAGAGACCAATAAAAAATAAGAAGCCTAAACTCAGACCCAAAGAGGAGTGAGTCCATCTATGAAAGAACAGAATGATATGCCTGTATAGTCTGGATATTTCCGCCTCTGATGACTTGAATCTTTTATAGTAAAGGATTAGAGTCTCTGGGAGGAAGTGCTTGGAGACTTTGGGGCTTAATCATTCAGGTCTTTAGATCATGCCGTTTTATTAGCAGAGAATATTTAAGTTTCTTGTACAAGAGCAGTCTGATATATCTTTAGATTTAGTCTTGATTATCAAACTTTTCTATTTTGCTTAATAGTTAAAAATATGTTTGTAATTTAGTTTTCATAAATTAGCCATATTTAAATTTCATAATATGATTATGAATAGATATCTGAAAGAGTCAAGTATATAGAAAAGAACTGGTTAAAATCGCTTTAAATGTATTATTCATGATATAATTTTAAAAAAAAGTTGCGTTCATGAAACATTAAGATACGAAGAAAGCGACTGGTTAAAGCCGCTTTAAATGTTTTCACAACGGAATAATCCTTATTGTGATTTGCTTACTGAATGTAATTCAAAAATAATAACAAAATATATAATATACAAGGGCTATGAAAAAGATTTTAGGGCTTGATTTAGGAACAACCTCAATTGGTTGGGCTTTGGTTAATGAAGCTGAAAAAGAATACGAACAGTCAGAAATTATTAAGCTAGGCGTGCGTGTTAATCCATTAACGACCGATGAGCAAACCGATTTTGAAAAGGGGAATCCTTTATCGGTTAATGCTGATAGAACCCTAAAACGTGGCGCAAGGCGAAACTTACAACGTTACAAGCAAAGAAGAAAAAACCTTAAGGATTTACTTCTAAAATCAGGATTGGTAAGTGAAGATGCTGTTCTAACGGAAGAGGGGAATTTTACGACACATGAAACCTGGTGCTTAAGATCTGCGGTAGCAAGTGAAAGAATAGAATTGGAGGAATTTGCCAGAGTACTGTTTGCAATAAACAAGAAACGAGGGTACAGAAGTAGCAGAAAAGCCAAAAACGAAGAGGAAGGTAGCGTGATTGATGGAATGGCTGTTGCAAAAGAATTGTATGATAATCAGCTAACTCCCGGACAATATGTGCTGAATTTATTGAAAGAGGGAAGAAAGTACATTCCTGATTTCTATCGTTCGGACTTGAAAGCAGAGTTTGATGTTGTATGGAATTTTCAGAAGCAGTTTTATCCTGAGATCTTAACCAATGAGTTTTATAAAAAACTGGAAGGACAGGGACAACAAAACAGTAGAAAACTGTTTTTGGCTGTTCATGATGTTTATACTGCAGAAAACAAAGGGAAGCGAGAGGAAAAAAAATTACAGCATTATCAATGGAGAGCAGATGCAGTAAACCAACAGTTAGCCATTGAAGAAGTGGCCTATGTCTTGGTTGAAATCAATAACAATTTAAATCAATCGAGCGGTTATTTAGGAGCCATTAGTGACAGAAGTAAAGAGCTGTACTTTAATAAAGAGACCATAGGACAGAATCTTTACCGACAATTGCAGGATAATTTTCATACGAGCTTAAAGAACAAAGTGTTTTATCGTCAGGATTATTTAGACGAGTTTGAGCAAATGTGGGAAACACAAGCCCAATATCACCCGGAATTAACACTAAGCCTAAAGGAAGAGGTGAGAGATGTGGTGATTTTTTATCAGCGAAAGTTAAAGTCGCAGAAGCATTTGATTAGCAATTGTGAGTTTGAAAAGCAACACAAGGCAATTCCAAAATCATCTCCTTTGTTTCAGGAATTTAAAATGCTTTGTCTGGTTAATAGTGTAGAAGTGCAAAATCAGAAAAGCAAAGATAAAAAAGGATTGAACGAAGAGGAAAGAAGTTTGTTGTTCGAAGAGTTAAACCTTAGGGGTGATTTAAGTTCTGATCAGGTTTTAAAATTGTTGGGGCTACCTAAAAAAGAGTGGAAGTTAAATTATAAAGAAGGTCTTTCCGGAAATACAACCAATCTACAGTTGTATAATGTGTATCATACTATTGCTGATAACGAAGGCTATGGCTTTGATTGGGAGAAGAAAGCAAGTAAAGAGATCCAGGAAGAATTAGCAGCCATATTCCCGGAAGTTGGTCTATCCAAAGATTTACTACACTTTAATGCACAAATAAAAGGGAATGAGTTTGACAAGCAAGCTGCTTATCAATTGTGGCATTTGATCTATTCTGTTGAAGATGATGAGAAAGTAAGTGAGGAGGATCAGTTCCTTTATGGGAATTCGGCAGTTGCTTTAAAGAAGAAATTGCATAAAGATTTTGGCTTTAAACCTGAGTATGCAGCTATGCTTGCCAATTTGAATTTACAACAGGATTACGGACAGCTTAGCGCCCGTGCCATTAAAAAGATTTACCCCTATTTGAAAGAGGGACTTTTGTATCCTGAGGCTTGTGAGAGAGCAGGTTACAATCACTCACATTCATTAAGTGCAGAAGAACTGGCAAGTAGGAAGTTAAAGGATCAATTGAAACTTTTGCCAAAAAATAGTTTGCGTAACCCTGTGGTTGAGAAAATTTTGAACCAGATGGTGAATTTGGTGAACCAGATAATTGAGGTATATGGTAAACCTGATGAAGTGCGAGTGGAGTTGGCTCGTGAGTTGAAAAAATCGGCCGATGAACGTAAGCGAATGACACAAGGCATTAACGATGCCAAACGTAGAAATGAGGAGATTGTTAAAATTCTTCGCAAGGCTCCTTATAATGTGCCTAACCCTACAAGAAATGATATTATCAAGTATCGTTTGTATCAGGAATTAAGTGAGATTGGTTATAAAACTATTTTTACCAATCGTTACATTGCTCCATCTCAATTGTTTTCAAAAGATATTGATATAGAGCATATTATTCCTAAGGCAAAATTATTCGATGATTCGTTTACCAATAAAACCCTTGCTTATAGGGAAGTTAATTTGGATAAAGGAGATTCAACGGCACTAGACTTCATCACAGATAAGTATCAAGCTGATTTACCGGAATACAAAGCAAGATTAGAGAGTTTGTATATGGCATGGCAAAAATCACATAAAACCAAACAGGTAAAGGGTATTAGCAAAGCCAAGTATGAGAAATTGCTCATGAAGGAAGCTGACTTACCAAAAGATTTTATTGAGCGAGACCTTAGAAACAGTCAATATATTGCCAAAAAAGCAAAGCAGATGTTGATGGATGTAATCCGAACCGTTAATACAAGCTCTGGTAGTGTGACTGATCGTTTGCGCGAGGATTGGGGACTTGTGAATGTGATGAAAGAATTGAATTTGCCGAAATACAAAACATTAGGATTGACCGAAGAGCAGGAGAGAAAAAACGATCAAAAAGTTTTGGTAATAAAAGATTGGACCAAGCGCAACGATCATCGCCACCATGCTATGGATGCTTTGGCTGTGGCTTTTACAACACACTCGCACGTGCAGTATTTAAATAATTTACATGCTTCGCGTCAGCCGCAAAGCGATTTACATGGTATTCGTAACAAGGTGACGGAGTTAAAAGAAACCAATAATGGCAGGAGCAAACGTGTATTTAAATCACCGATGACCAATTTTAGACAAGAAGCTAAAAAGCACTTGGAACAAGTGTTGGTTTCGTTTAAAGCCAAAAATAAAGTGGTCACTCAAAATGTGAATCATTACAATAAAGGAGATGAAACCATTAAAAAAGTACAGTTGACACCTCGTGGACAGTTACACAAGGAAACTGTTTATGGTAGAATTGTAAAACAAGAAATAAAGGAAGAAAAATTAGGAGCGAAGATGAATATTGAAATGGCTCTTAATATTTGTAAGCCGAAGTATAGAGATGCTGTTATTAGACGTTTAGCAGAGTTTGACAATGATCCTAAGAAAGCTTTTACAGGCAAAAATGCCATAGCAAAAAATCCAGTATACACAGACAGAGGACAAATGCTACCTGAAAAATTGAAGCTTAAACTGGAGCTTGAAAACTATACGATGCGAAAAGCAATAAGTCCGGATAACTTTAAAGATGAAAAAAGTCTGGAAAAAGTAATTGATGAAGGGGTAAAGCAAATCTTAAAGGAAAGATTGAGTCAGTTTGCAGGTAATGCCAAGGAAGCTTTTTCAAATTTGAAAAAGAATCCTATTTGGTTGAATAAGGAAACGGGTGTATCAGTTAAGCGTGTAGCCATATCAGGAATCAAGAATGCTGAAGCATTGCATGACCAAAAAGATCACAAGGGCAACTTGGTACAAAATGAAGAAGGAAAAACCAAACCAGTTGATTTTGTGAGCACAGGGAATAACCATCATGTAGCGATTTACCGAGATAATAAAGGAAAATTGCAAGAACAAGTGGTTTCATTCTATGAGGCGGTGGCTCGTGTAAATGCAGGTGTTTCCATTATTGATTACGATTACAAAAAGAAAGAAGGTTGGCAGTTCCTGTTCACCATGAAACAGAACGAGATGTTTGTATTTCCCACTAATGATTTCGACCCCAACGAAGTTGATTTAATGAATGAAAAGAATGCAAAAGAAGTTTCGAAACATTTGTTTAGGGTACAAAAGATTGCGACAAAGAATTATTTCTTTAGGCATCATTTAGAGACTACAGTAGAAGAAAGAAAGGAGCTCAAAAATATTGCTTATAAGCCACAGTTGGGTTTGAACGGAATATGTAATATCGTAAAGGTTCGAATTAATCACTTGGGACAAATTGTTCATGTGGGAGAAGAAATCTATCAAAAACAAGAATTGGAAATGAGTATGTGAAATCAAAATAAATCATCATGATAAAACGCACATTGTATTTTGGTAATCCTGCCTATTTGCGCAGGCAGGATGCACAGCTAAAGGTTTTAAAACCTAAGGAGAAAACAGAATTGGCCAGTATTCCAATCGAGGATATTGGGGTAATGGTTCTCGATCACCCTCAGGTTACGCTGAGTCAGTCTTTACTGTCTTGCCTCAATGAGAATAATGTTGCTCTAATATCCTGTAACGAAAAACATCATCCGGTAGGTTTGTTTTTGCCATTGGATGGTCATTCCTTACAATCGGAGCGTTTTAGAGTGCAGATTGATGCCAGCGAGCCTTTAAAGAAACAATTGTGGTCGCAAACCGTATATGCTAAGGTCGAAAATCAAGCTCGTTTGCTAGAGCGCTTTGGTATAGATGCGAAGCGTTTGTATGCACTTCTACCTCAAATTAAATCAGGCGATACCGATAATGTTGAGGGGAGAGCCGCTAAGGTGTATTGGTCTGCACTATTCGAAAATTACGATTTTGTACGCGAACGTTTTGGCGATGTGCCCAATCCTCAGCTTAACTATGCTTATGCCATTATGCGAGCTTGTGTTGCCAGAGCATTAGTGAGTTCAGGTATGTTGCCTACGCTGGGTATTTTCCACCGAAACAAGTACAATGCCTATTGTTTAGCTGACGATATTATGGAGCCTTACCGGCCTTATTGCGACGAGGTGGTCATGCAAATGTTTTACGATGGAGAATTGGAAGATGAGGAGTTGACGAAAGACCAGAAGGCTAAAATTTTATCTATACTAACCACCGATGTGGTGTTTGCAGGTAAAAAAAGCCCTTTAATGGTAGGCATTAGCCGAACAACAAGTTCGCTTTACGAATGCTTTGCAGGAGAGAGACGAAAAATAATTTATCCTGAGTTTTATGAGTCACGAAGCTTTAAGCCAGTACCGTAATATGTGGGTCTTGGTCTTTTTCGATTTGCCCACCGAAACCAAAAAGCAGAGAAAAGAGGCTTCGAGGTTTAGAAAAGAGCTGATGAAGGATGGTTTTACCATGTTTCAGTTCTCTATATACATGCGTACTTGCCCCAGCCGGGAGAATGCCGAAGTGCATGCCAAGCGAGTGAAATTTTTATTGCCCGAACATGGGCATGTGGGTATTTTAAAAATTACCGATAAGCAATTTGCAATGATGGAATTGTTTTACAGTCAAGAGGCTGCCGAAAAACCCGATGTGGTTCAGCAATTGCAATTGTTTTAATTACTTAAAATAGTAAGCTGGTCATGCTCTGACTATAAACAAAC
>NZ_JAKJSD010000027.1 GCF_029029505.1 Ancylomarina sp. DW003
TTCCACTGCTCCGTTGTAGTTTTCCGTCATCCCGTTGACATGTTCCGCCGCTCCGTTGCAATTTTCCGCCACTCCGTTGCAATCTTCCGTTATCCTGTTGATTCATTTTGCTTTCACGTTGATATGTTCCGTCACTAGGTTATATCGTTCCGTCGTAATCAAACTTGTTTCGTCATATGATAATACAGATCTATGCAGTGAGTAACATCAAATGATAGAAGGACGATACTAACAGAATGATAAGAAAGAGTTAGGCTCTAAACGAAGATGTTAAGTGAGTGTGTCTAAAAAAACAACAGAGTGGATAAGCGAGGCAAGTGTTTACTTATTACTTCGAGATCCGGATAAGTAAGTTCTTAAACTGTGTGCTTATATCTCTACTTGAACATGTATAGTTGTTAATGATAAAACTAATAGCAATTTGTTTACCATTACTTTTTGTAAGAACCCCCGAGTAGGAGCGAACCCCCATCATACTACCTGTTTTGGCTTTAAACTTACTGGCAAGTAAACTTTGTTTGCCAAAGTTTTTAAGTGTTCCATTTTTGCCAGCAATCGGCAAGGAATTAAAAAAGGCATCAGAATTCTCACTTTTATTCATATGAATTAATATCTGATTAAGAGAATGTACAGAGATGGCATTAAAGTGAGATAAGCCACTTCCGTCGTGTAAAAACAAACCTTCTGAATCGATCCCTTTCGATTGCCAGAATTCTTTGATTGCATCGATTCCAGTCTTCCAATTGCCTTCTTTTTTTTGATGAGCCCCAATTTCAAATAGTAAGTGATCGGCAAATAGGTTAATGCTTTTCTGATTGGTTAGAGCTACAATATCTGATAGTTGAGGCGATTTATATTCTAATATAGTTTTCTGAGTTTTGGTTCTATAATCGCCACCTTTAATATCAATATTACCAGCATTAAGTATTTTTTCGAGTTCTGTTCGTAGAACCATTGAGGGGTTAGAAACGGCACCTTTTACCTTAAAATCTGAACGATTTTGAGGTATAGTTCCTTCAACAATTCGTTGTTCGCTAGTTGTTCCTCCAAATATATAGGCCCTATCTCTGTTAATTGTAGAACTTGTAACTTTATTCAAGAATTTGAGATCGTCTTGCTTGTTACTAATCTTGCTTATTTGAGTGAGTTGACCGGCTTCTTTCGATTCGAAATGAAGGGTGTAGGTATTATCTTTATAGCTAAGAGAATGAGGAACTGCTCCATAATAATTACCTATATCTTCCCAAATCCAGGTTCTGGGAATTGAACTTTGGTAATAGGAGTCATCAATAATAAATTTGCCATTAATCTGTTTAATACCTTGTTGCTTAAATGCCTTATAAAAGGATGAGATAAAATGGATGTTTTCAGGGAAATATTTGGATGATAAGGTCGGATCTCCAAAACCTCGAACAATAAGATTTCCCATTAGATTTCCATTTTCATCAATCCTACCAGTGATGTAAACATCTGTTTTAAACTGAAAATCAGCTCCCAGAATCTCAAGGGCTGAAGCAGTAGTAATCAACTTTTGGGTTGAAGCTGGTGTTAAGCTTTTTTCAGATTGATATGATGCCAAAACCTGACCTGTTTCTAAGTCGCATACTTCAATACCAATACTTGCTGATTTGAATATATCCTGATTCACAAAATCATCGATTACTTTTTGATCCTTAGGTTTTTGTGCAAAGACAGAAACAGATGTCAAAAGCAGGTAGATGAATAAACAGTATTTTGAAATAAATTGCGTCATCATTTTAGTGAGCTATGGCTGTTTTAGGTTAGAAAGAATCATAAATCTAAATTCTAAAATCGTTTAATTACTTTAGTCTTCCATCTCATTTAGAATATTCTCAACTTCTTTTTCAGTGTTATGAAGTTTTTCTTTACAGATTTTTAAAAGTTCAGATACACGTTTCACTTTATCGGAAAGCTGATCCACATCTAATTCTTCATTCTCTATTGCCTGAATGGTTTCTTCAATTTCAGTGATAGCTTCGCGATAATTTACTTTCTTTTTAGGCATGACTTTTATTATTTATGAATTTCTATTCTATTTTTTAATTCTTTTCACCTGACTTTCTACGCTTCCTTTGGCAAATTTGGTTTCAATTATGTCGTCCTCCTTTAGTTGGCTGATATCTTTTATAATTTTGCCTTTGCTAAGCGTTAATGAATAGCCTTTTTTAAGGATATTTTCCGGATTAGCATATTTGGCAGATTGTTCAAAAAGTTCAAGTTGATGCTTTCGTTTATTAAAGAACCTTCTACTGACATTTCTTTGCTTTAATACAAATTGATTGAGATTCATTTGTTCCATGTCAATTTGGTGCTTTAGACTCAATTTTAAATCGAATGAGAAAGATTGCAGCTGATGTTTTGAGTTGCGCAAAAGACTTTTCCCAGAGGTTATGATACTTTGCCTAGCCATATTTAATTGGTTATTCTTCCTTGCTAATATCTCACGAACCTGAGGTGCAAACTTTTGCGACAGATGTTGCAATCTATCGGACGATTCCATTAAGATTTCCTGAACACTAGCTAGAAAATTCTCTTGCAAACCTTCATGGTAGGCTTCGCATTCGTCGAAACAGTCAATTAGAAATTCTGCAGCTGCCGTTGGTGTTTTCACCTTCACATTAGCCACCATATCAACCACACTTTCGTCTCGCTCGTGGCCAATTCCGGAAATTACGGGAATAGGAAACTGAGCAATGTTTTGAGCTAAACCGTAATTGTCGAAACAGTTTAAATCAGATGTTGAACCACCACCACGAATAATCACCACCACATCGAAAATATCTTCGTAAGCATATATTTTTTCTAGTGTTTCAATTATTGAATTTTCAGCCTGATTGCCCTGCATGATAGCAGGAAATAGTTTGTGATGAAATTGGTAGCCTTGAGGATTATTCTCTAGTTGATCAACAAAATCTTCGTAACCAGCAGCTGTTGGCGAAGAAATAAGAGCGATGGTTTTAGGAATTTCCGGAAACAGAAGATCTCGATTCATATCGAATACACCTTCTTGTTTCAATTTATCAATCGTTTCTTTTTTTCTTCGGGCCATATCGCCCAAAGTATATGTCGGATCAATATCTTTAATATTCAGACTATAGCCATATATTTCTTGAAACTCAACCGTC
This sequence comes from Ancylomarina sp. DW003, assembly GCF_029029505.1. Taxonomy (GTDB): domain Bacteria; phylum Bacteroidota; class Bacteroidia; order Bacteroidales; family Marinifilaceae; genus Ancylomarina. The sequence continues at coordinate 3,147 of NZ_JAKJSD010000027.1, forward strand.
ACTTTTATTAAAACCTTTATGCCTGAACTCAGAGCTTGCCCGGTGGTTACTTTAAAATAGGGATTAAGCATTTTAAAGCTGTATGCCCAAATAGTAGCTCTGGTTTTGGCTGTAATCTGATCGGTATTTTCATCTTTTTCTATCAACTCCAAATAGCAATGTCCAGGTTGAGTTTGTCTCAGTTCTGATATTTCAGCAACCACCCATATCTCATCCGGGAAGGCATCGGATAAATGCGATTTAATTTGATTGTTTAATTGATATAAGGATATGCCTTTCACAGGTTAAATTTTAAAATTGATGTAAGAGATTCGATTTCGTATATTAAATAACTTACAAATTACTTATTTTCTCTTTTGTTTCATTAAATATTCCGTCGGGTTCTCAATATAATCTTCCGGATCTGTATCCTTATTCTTGTTTGCTTCCAGGGCATCTAATTCTTTCCTCTGTTTCTCATCTAGTTCATCCTGATTATCTGCCAAACCATTTGTGTAGTTGATCGTTTTATCAATTTGTCCTTTACTTGTATAGAAAATCCATTTCCCATGGCGCTTATTTTTCTGATACATACCATCAATCTTGGTAATACCATTCTTAAAATAAGTCGCAAAGCAACCGTCTAATTTTCCATTTTTGTAATGAGCATTTATGGTTTTATTTTTATCTCTATCGTAGCGTATCCAACTGCCGTGTTTCAAATCATTCTTAAATTCGTAGCTTTCATAGGTTTCTCCATTAGGATAATAATAGATACTTAAACCATTTTTCTTTCCATCAATATAAAAATCTACAGTTCGTAATTGTTCATTTCTGTCGAAGTATTGCCACAAGCTATCCTTTTTTTTATTAAGATAATTCCCTTTTGCTGATAATTGTCCGTATGTGTTGTAAAGTTGTGCTTTTGCTTTATTGCCTTTATTCGAAAAAAACAGACGTACTTTAAGTGCTCCATTCTTATGAAAACGTTTCATTTCACCTTCAGGATAACCATCTTTAAAGTTTCCCGCATAAATTCGTTTACCCAATGGCGTTGTATTTTCCCAATAGCCTTGTTTGCGACCTTGCTCATCTTTTCTATTAATGTTCTGAGCAAATATGCTTAATGAAAGAAAACAAATTATAGATATGAATAGTATTTTTTTCATGTATATTATTTTAAGGAATTGTCAATGAAACTAATAAGTATATAGTGTTTCACATTCAAAAATAGTAAGAATTTGTGAGTCTGATTTTCATCTGAACATAAAAAAGTAACATCATCTATATTAGTGATCAATAAATAATGTTTATGTTAGTAGTGTGTTTGGAGTAGTTTAATTTTATTCCCTTCAGAGAGTAATAGTTGTAATTAATTAAAAAATACCATGAAATTATTAAAAGTAAATTTAAGTTTTTTAGTTCTATTATTAGCCTTTCAGGCAAATGCTCAAATTAATTGGTTAGACTCTTATGATATGGCAAAAGAGATTGCAAAAGAACAAAACAAATTGATTATTGTAGATTGTTGGGCGACTTGGTGTGGTCCTTGTGTTAAAATGGATGATGAGGTATGGCCAAACGAGCAAATCACACAATATGCTGATAGTTTTGTATTTGTGAAAATTGATATGAGTTCAAGGGCTCCAAATCCAAATTTCAAAGCTGACGCAATTCCTAAAATTTTTATAACAGATGCGTGGCATTCAAGAATTAGAGATTATACTGGCTACCAAAATAAATCTAAAATGAATAGCATATTAAGAGCTTTTAAATTTGATATATCTGAGATTTATGAAGTAAAAGAACAAGTTTCTAAGAATAAAAAAGATGCGAACTTATGTTTAAAACTTGCTATGGTATACCAAAAAACCAGTTACAATTTGGAGCGTGATGCTCGCGTTCCTATGAGATATTTAAGTGATAATTACTTTAAGAAAGCAATAAAGGAATTTAAAAATACAAGGGACATGTTGGGTTACGAAAAGGCTCTTTTGTTGAGTTGTATGAATAAAAATTCAAAGAAATGTATTAAACTATTATTAAAAATTAAAACTGAAAATGAGGATAATTTAAAATTAAAAAATGCAATTCTTGCAAAAGCCTATCTTAATCTGGAAGATACTGGAAATGCAAAAAAATATTTTGAACCTATAAAATTGGAAAAATTACCCTATTATGATTTTCTTGAAAAGGAAAGAATTGAGTTGAATTAATTGTTTCGAGTAATAATATGATTTTAAAAATTAGAAAATGAATTTTAATTTAATCGGACATCAGTACAAAGCTGCCATGCGATCGCCCATATTTGGGAAGAGTTTAGGTATAAAACTGGTAATGGGGTTTGTATTTTTTGTTATTGCACTGGAACTATTGGGCTTTGCTTTTTATGTGGGTACAGCTTTAGCAAAACAAGGAGGCGATCCTTTAAATGAGTTACTGAGTTACTTCATTTACTTTTTTGCTGTAATGTTGATATTGCGATCCTTACTGCAAAAGTTACCAACTATGGCTGTTACACCCTATCTTTTATTGCCTATTAAAAAATCTCGCTTGGTTAATTTTATTCTGACAAAGCCACTTTTTAATGTGCTTAATCTGATACCATTATTGATTATACTACCACTTTTATTTCCTATATCTTCTTATTTAACCACGGGCCAGATTTGGTTGGTCCTGTTGACTATCTTTATTTGTGATATATTCATTAACTACCTGGCAATATACATTAAGCGTGTACAAATTAAATATGAGATTGTATTTTATATTTTTCTCCTCTCAATAGTACTCTTTGGTTTTATCGATCATTTCAATATTATTGATATTAAAAGCTATTCAGCTTTTATTTTCCAGGCAATGATTCAGAATCCTGTTTTGTTGCTGGTGCCGGTTTTTATGTTCTTAGGTGCATATTTTCTGAACTATCGCTTATTGTTAGGCAATTTCTCATTGGAGGAATTCTCAAAAGGGAGTGGAAGTCCTAAAGGCTCTTTAAGTAAGCTGACATACTTTGAGCGATTTGGTAAGATTGGAGAATTCATGATGCTTGAGATGAAAATGGTTGTTCGTAATAAGCGTTCAAGAACACAATTGATGATGTTACCACTATTTGCCCTGTATGGATTGATGTTTTATCCGAAAGGTGACATGTTGGATTCAACAGCATTCTTAATATTTGTCGGTTTATTTATGACAGGAGGGTTTATGATGACCTTTGGCCTGTACTTCTTTGCATGGGAGAGTGGCCATTTCGATTTAATCTTGACTTCGAACACGAGTTATTTAAATTATTTGAGAAGTAAATACAATCTTATGGTTTTATCGGCTTTATTGATGTATTTCTTAATATTGCCTTATACTTATTACGGGGCATATATATTACTGGTGAACACGGTTGCTCTCATCTTTAATATTGGAGTGAATACTTTTCTGCTATTGTACTTTGCATGCAATAATAGCAAATATATGGATCTGTCAGGAGGTTCGGCTTTTAACTTTCAAGGGATTAGTTCTCAGCATTTCTTTTTGATGATTCCAATACTATTGTTTCCACTTATAATTTACGCTCCATTTGGAGCTACTGATAATTCAATATTGGGCTTAGGTTTAGTTAGTACCGTTGGTTTATTGGGTATAATCTTTCATGAGAAACTACTTGTAGCAGTTACAAAACGATTTATTAGTAAAAAATATAAAATGGCCGAAGGCTTCAGAATTAAATCTTAAGGTGATGATAAAAATAGAAAATCTTAAAAAATCATATAATGGAGCTCCTGTATTAGATATTGATGAGCTAAATATTAATGAAGGTAATAGCTTCGGATTAGTTGGAAATAATGGTGCCGGTAAAACAACACTTTTTAGGTTAATTCTGGATCTAATTAAGGCTGATACCGGTTGGGTAGAATCAAAAGGTATTGATGTGAAGAAAACCAGTGATTGGAAAACTTATACAGGAAGTTTTATTGATGAAGGTTTTTTAATTGACTTTTTAAGTGCTGAAGAATATTTCAATTTCATTGCTAAAATTAACTCAGTATCTAAATCAGAACTGGATGCTTTAATTGATGAATTTTCGGATTTCTTTGGAAATGAAATACTAAATCAGAAAAAATATATACGAGATTTCTCAAAAGGTAATCAAAAGAAGATTGGCATATTTGCTGCAATTATGAGTCAGCCTGAGGTTCTTGTTCTTGATGAGCCATTTGCAAATCTTGACCCATCTTCTCAAATCAGACTAAAGCAATTGCTGAAAAAGTTAAGAGAAGAAAAAAATGTTTGCATGCTGATTTCATCACACGATTTGAATCATGTGACAGAGGTGTGTGAAAGGATTGTAGTGCTTGAGAAAGGTAGATTAATGAAGGACATTCAAACTTCGGAAGATACATTAACCGATTTGGAATGTTATTTTAGTGCAGAGATCGTTTCGTAAGTAGAAACAAATGAAATAAAAAAACGCCAAGCAAAATCAATTGCTTGGCGTTTCTATTATATATCAGTTAGGTGATTTAATTTTAAATCATCATTCCTAATTCGTCATTTACTTAACTTCTTCGAAGTCAACATCAGTTACTTCGTCATCTTTCTTAGCTTGCTGTCCGCCTTGAGCACCTGCACCAGCATCTGGTCCTGGCTGTCCACCTTGCTCTTGTGCTTGAGCATTGTAGATATCCTGAGAAGCTGCCTGGAATACAGTATTCAATTCTTCAATTGCTGTATTGATTGCTTCAAGATCCTGAGCTTTGTGAGCTTCTTTCAACTTGTTAAGAGCATCTTCGATAGGTTGCTTCTTATCAGCAGGAAGTTTATCTCCAATTTCAGCTAATTGCTTTTCAGTTTGGAAGATAGTACTGTCAGCTTTGTTCAAAGTATCAACTTTTTCTTTAGCTTGGTTATCAGCTTCTTCATTAGCCTTAGCTTCGTCTCTCATACGTGAGATTTCTTCGTCAGATAATCCTGAAGATGCCTCGATACGAATTGACTGCTCTTTTCCTGTTCCCTTATCCTTAGCAGATACGTTTAGGATACCATTTGCATCAATATCGAAAGTTACTTCGATTTGAGGTACACCACGCTGTGCCGGAGGAATATTATCCAGGTTGAAACGACCGATAGTTTTATTACCGTTAGCCATTGGACGCTCACCTTGTAGTACGTGAATATCTACAGAAGGCTGGTTGTCAGCAGCAGTAGTAAAAGTCTCAGTTTTTTTAGTTGGAATAGTTGTGTTAGCTTCAATAAGCTTAGTCATTACTCCACCCATAGTTTCGATACCCATTGAAAGTGGCGTTACATCTAAAAGAAGTACATCCTTAACCTCACCAGTTAATACACCACCTTGAATAGCAGCACCTACAGCTACAACCTCATCTGGGTTAACCCCTTTTGAAGGCGCTTTCCCGAAGAATTCCTGAACGATGTTCTGAATAGCTGGAATACGAGTTGATCCACCTACTAAGATAACTTCATCAATTTCTGATTTAGAAACACCGGCATCTTGCAAAGCTGTTTTACAAGGCTGAAGTACAGCTTGAATCAATTTATCAGCTAATTGCTCGAATTGTGCACGAGACAGAGTTCTAACCAAGTGCTTAGGCATACCGTCAACTGGCATGATATATGGCAAGTTGATTTCAGTACTAGTAGAACTAGAAAGCTCAACTTTAGCTTTTTCAGCAGCTTCTTTCAAACGCTGAAGAGCCATAGGATCTTTACGAAGGTCAATGTTTTCGTCCTTAATAAATTCTTCAGCTAACCAGTCGATAATGATTTGGTCAAAGTCGTCACCGCCTAAGTGAGTATCACCGTTAGTAGACTTAACTTCGAATACACCGTCACCTAATTCAAGAACTGAAATATCGAAAGTACCACCACCAAGGTCGAATACTGCGATTTTCATATCGTTATCTTTCTTATCAAGACCATATGCTAAAGATGCAGCAGTAGGCTCATTGATAATACGCTTAACAGCTAAACCGGCAATTTCACCAGCTTCTTTAGTTGCCTGACGTTGTGCATCGTTAAAGTAAGCAGGAACTGTAATAACAGCCTCTGTAACTTCTTGTCCTAAGTAATCTTCAGCAGTTTTCTTCATTTTCTGAAGTGTCATAGCTGAAATTTCTTGTGGAGAATATTTACGATCGTCGATTAATACACGAGGTGTATTGTTATCGCCTTTAACTACTTTATATGGAACACGTCCAATTTCCTTAGATACCTTATCGTGAGTTTCACCCATGAAACGCTTGATAGAGTAAATTGTTTTAGTAGGGTTAGTAATCGCCTGACGTTTTGCAGGATCACCAATCTTTCTTTCTCCGTTCTCAATAAAAGCCACAATCGATGGTGTGGTTCTTTTTCCTTCACTGTTAGGAATTACAACTGGTTCATTTCCTTCCATTACAGAAACACAAGAGTTGGTTGTTCCTAAGTCGATTCCAATAATCTTACCCATTTTAATATTTATTTAAGTTTTTAATATTCGATTTTGTTTTGAGTTCTTTTTCAAACTCGATTGGATTTAATCAAAGCCTGTGCCAAGATGTTTTTTGCCAAAAGGAATGCATTTTTGACACTGTGAATGCCAAAAATCAGGAATCTCATGACATAATTGCTGCCAAAAAGACAGAATATCGTCAGTTTAAGTTGCAATAAAGTTTGTCGTAATAAGAATATCGTATTGACTGAGTGCCAAAAAATATTCTAAGGTAAATTGTTTAGACAAATTTGTCCTGATGGCTATTTATCTCTATCTGTTTCAACTTATTTCAATCTTTTTCTAACTTTGCCGAGTAAATCAGCAATACTTAAAGTAGCTTTGCAGATTCAACTATTAAAAAATTAGCAACAAGAAAAAATGTCAATTCATAAAGAATCATTCAAACGAGTAACGACTCATATTCTTTCAGAGATGAAACTGAAAGGAGAAAAAATCGCCATGTTAACTTCTTACGATTTTTCAATGGCAAGCATTGTTGATAAGGCAGGAGTGGATGTGATTCTAGTTGGAGACTCAGCATCTAATGTGATGGCTGGTCATGAAACAACACTTCCGATTACACTTGATCAAATGATTTATCACGGCGCTTCAGTGGTTCGCGCAGTCAATCGAGCACTGGTTGTAGTTGATCTACCTTTCGGTACATATCAGGGAAATTCGAAGGAAGCTTTGTGTTCTTCTATACGTATAATGAAAGAATGTAGCGCTGATGCAGTGAAATTAGAAGGTGGTCGTGAAATCCTAGAATCGGTAAACCGAATTCTATCTGCAGGTATCCCGGTTATGGGGCATTTAGGATTAACTCCGCAGTCAATTCATAAGTTTGGAACATACGCTGTTCGAGCTAAGGAGGAAGAAGAAGCGACTAAACTATTGGAAGATGCAAAAATGCTGGAGGAGGCAGGTTGTTTTGCTCTTGTGCTAGAAAAAATACCTGCCAGTTTAGCGACGAAAGTTGCTGAGTCACTTACAATTCCTGTTATTGGTATTGGTGCCGGAGGTGGTGTTGATGGCCAAGTTTTGGTTGCTCACGATATGTTGGGAATTACTCAAGAGTTCTCTCCTCGTTTCTTAAGAAGATATCACAACCTTTTTGCTGAGATGAAAGGCGCAGTCGAAAATTATATTGAGGATGTTAAATCGAAAGATTTCCCTAGCGAAAGAGAGCAATACTAAGAATTAATAAATATAGAGTTGGCGGTTTTTTAATTGCTAATTAGGATTAGGATATGGCAAAAGAAAAAAGATTAGATGTGTTATTCGAGGATAATCACATTATAGCTGTAAACAAACGCAGAGGTGATATTGTTCAGGGAGATAAGACTGGAGATGAGCCTTTAAGTGACATGGTTAAGGCATACATTAAGGAAAAATACAATAAACCTGGTGATGTATACTTAGGTTTGCCACATAGATTGGATCGACCGGTTAGTGGTGTTGTAATATTTGCAAAAACGAGTAAAGCTCTTACACGTTTGAATTTGATGTTCCAACAGAAAGATAATGAAATTCGTAAGGTATATTGGGCTATTGTAAGTAATTGTCCAAGGTTAGAAGAAGAAGTGTTGACACACTACTTATTAAAAAACGAGGATCGAAATAAGAGTAATGTCTTCGATAAGAAGAAAAAGAACGCTAAAGAGGCTGTTTTGGACTATAAGCTCATTACTCGATCACAAAAGTATTATTTACTAGAAGTGAAATTACATACGGGGCGTCATCACCAAATTAGAGCTCAGCTGTCAAGAATTGGATGCCCGATTCGCGGTGATTTGAAATATGGTTACGCTCGTTCGAACAAAGGAGGAGGAATCGATCTTCATGCACGTGAGATTAGCTTTATGCATCCGGTAAAACAGGAACCTGTTACTATTAAGGCTCCGGTGCCAAAGAATGATAACCTTTGGAAAGAGCTATATCACTTGGTTATTGGTAAATCTTAAGGAAGGTTTAAAACAAAATAAAAATGGCTAAATCGTCAGCAGTTGCTTGAGGATTTAGCCACTTCTTTTTTTATATGAATTGATCACTATTCGTCAAGCATATCTTTCTCAAAATAAAGAGGTAGCAATTGTTTAATGTTTTCGATTTCAAATATTGTTTTCTGTCCATAAAGGAAAACTTGCATTGGCGTATGATATCGCTCCTCAGTTTCTAATAAAACTTGACGACAACTACCACATGGAGGAATAGGTCGATCAAGAAATTGACCATTATTAAAACAAGCAATTGCAATACTCTTTACAGGTACATCAGGATATTTTGAGTTGGCGTAAAACATAGCAACTCTTTCAGCACACAATCCGGAAGGATAAGCAGAGTTTTCTTGATTACTGCCCTGGATGATTTCACCATTCTCTAATAGAACTGCGGCTCCAACTCGAAATTTTGAATAAGGGGAGTATGACGATTGTGTTGCTTCTTTGGCTTTATTAATCAATTCCTGATTTATGGAATCAAGTTCTTCTATTGAATTGTATTCTAATACAGTAGTCGTTATTTGAGTTTTCTTCATTACCATACAAATTTCCTGATAAATAATTTTTTATTACAAATTTACGGAGAATAGTAGGATTATATTTTGATTTCCTATTTTTATGGTTGTTTAATAGAAGCGGCGATAAAGATATAGAATAATTATCAATATTTTGTAAAGGTTAGTTTTGCTAAATTCATTAAATATAGATTCAATAATACATTGTAAAATAAAGATGTACCCATGAAATTAAATAAATCTCTTCTTATACTTATAGCTTGTTGTCTGTTTTCTACAGTGACTTTTGCCGAAAAGACATCGCGAAAAGCTTATATAGCTAAGTACAAAAAAATGGCTGTTGATGAAATGAAACGTACAGGAATTCCTGCAAGCATTACCTTAGCACAAGGTTTACTTGAATCTGGGAATGGTAATTCGACCTTAGCTACAAAAGCTAACAACCATTTTGGTATTAAATGTCATGATTGGACGGGGCCCTCAATTAAAATTGATGATGATAAGAAAAATGAGTGCTTTAGAAAATACAAAGATCCTTATCAATCTTATAAAGATCATTCTAAGTTCTTGACGACAAGAAATCGATATGCTTTTCTTTTTGAACTGAAATCTACTGATTATAAGGGCTGGGCAAAGGGGCTAAAGAGAGCAGGTTATGCAACCCATCCGAGGTATGCTCACATGCTTATTAAGATTATTGAAGAGGAAGAATTGTATTTGTTAGATGGTAGTTTTAAAAAGCATAAATCTCACTATTCAGGAAAATCAAGCTTTGAAAAGAGTATTGGTGACTTAGATTTAAGGCTGGAAGTTGCTAATGGTGTCCACTTTATTAAGGTAATTAAAGGTGATACTTTCTATAATTTGGAAAAAAAGATGGGAGTGAGTCGTGCAAAACTTCTTAAGTATAACGAATTGCCAAAGGATTATGTTTTGAGTATCGATCAGATTTTATATTTCCACAAGAAGAGAGGAAAAGCAGCTCGAGGATACAATTTTCACTTAGTTAAATCAGGAGAGACGCTTTATGATATAGCACAGAAATATTGTGTGAAACTAAAAAGGATAAGAAAATTCAATGGTTTTTCTAAGAGACATGAAGTTGCCGTAGGCGATAGGGTTTACCTGAGAAAACCTTAAAATATTACAAGGAATAAAAAAAGGAGAAAGGTGTTAAGTCATCTTTCTCCTTTTTTGTTTCTAGGAGATTTCATGAAATGTAAGTCATTATTTATGAGTTGTCTGATTAGGAATTTTCTTTGATTAAGTCTAAATTGAGCATTGAAAAAATAACCGATTTTCAAAAAAAATAATACTCACCTAAAAACTTTAATCATGAATACCCTAAAGCGTCAGCTAAGGCTTTTTAGTCTTCTTTTTCTAATATCAGGCTTTCTATTTTCGCCTAATATGTCTAATGCTAAGAAAAAGCAAGTTGAAAAGAAGAAAGATACGCTCATCAATTCTCAGTTAGTAAGTGGACTTAAATTTAGAAACATTGGCCCGGCAACAACTTCAGGTCGAATTTCAGACTTTGCTGTAAACCCTAATAATCACAGTGAGTATTATGTGGCCGTTTCGAGTGGTAATATTTTCAAAACAATTAATAACGGTACAACTTGGAAACCTGTATTTGATAAGTATGGCTCTTACTCTATAGGAGTTGTTACTATGGATCCGAATAATAGCAATGTTGTTTGGGCTGGTACAGGAGAAAATAATCACCAACGAGCTTTAGGGTATGGTGATGGTGTTTATAAAACCATGGATGGTGGAAAGACATGGAAAAATATGGGTTTGAAAGAATCTCGTCATATTGGAGGACTTGTTATTGACCCGAGAAATTCTGACATTGTTTTTGTAGCTGCCGAAGGATCTGCTTGGGGATCCGGTGGGGACAGAGGTTTGTATAAAACCACTGATGGTGGTAAAACCTGGAAAAAGGTTCTGACAATTAGTGAAAATACAGGTGTTAACAATGTGATAATTGATCCTGTTAATCCTGATATCATGTATGCCACATCGGAACAAAGACGTCGACATGTGCATGCTAAAATTAATGGAGGCCCGGAATCGGCTATTTATAAATCGACTGATGGTGGTAATACTTGGAGAAAGTTAACTTCAGGTTTGCCCAAAGTGCATAAAGGAGGAATGGGTATTGCTGTTTCACCTGTAAATCACAACTATGTGTATGCTATAATTGAAGCTGCTGACGGGCAGAGTGGTTTTTTTAGATCTACCGACAGAGGCGAGTCTTGGAAAAAAATGAGCAAGCATGTTAGTAGCGGACAATATTATAATGAAATTTATTGTGACCCGATTGATGCAGATAAAGTGTATTCAGTTGAAACGCGTTCTCATGTGACAACAGATGGTGGTAAAACATGGACTCGGTTGGGTTTAAAAAATCGTCACGTAGATGACCATGCTATATGGATTGATCCTAATGATACCAATCATTTCATGATAGGTGGGGATGGTGGAATTTATGAAAGTTTTGATGCCGGATCTAATTACTTATTTAAATCAAATTTATCAATAACTCAATTCTATCGTGTCCAAGTTGATAATGCCTTACCATTTTATAATATTTATGGGGGAACTCAAGATAATAATACTTTAGGTGGACCATCCAGAAATATCAGTAGAAGAGGAGTAACCAATGCAGAGTGGGAACCAATTTTAGGTGGCGATGGTTTCTGGGCACAGATTGACCCAACAGATCCTAATATTGTGTATTGCGAATATCAGTATGGAAATTCTTTTCGTTACGATAAAAAAAGTGGCGAAAAAATTAATATTAAACCGAGAGAAAAAAAAGGAGAATTGGCATACAAATGGAATTGGAACGCTCCGATGATTTTGTCTTCTCATAAAAATACGAGACTATATGTAGCGGCTAATAAAGTATTTCGTAGTGATGACAGAGGAAATTCCTGGGAGGCAATAAGCGATGATTTGTGCTCTGGAAAAGATCGTGACTCTTTTAAAGTTATGGGAAAATATTGGGCCTCGGATGCAGTGAAAAAACACGTTTCGACTTCTCAGTTTGGAACTATTGTTTCTTTAGCCGAATCGACAAAGAAAGAAGGCTTATTGTATGTAGGAACGGACGATGGTTTAATTCAAATGACTCAAAATGGTGGTGAAACTTGGGAGAAAACAACAGCTTTCCCTGGTATTCCTTCTATGACTTATATCAGTGATATCTTACCATCTAAATTTGATGAGAATATTGTATATACAAGCTTTGATAATCGTAAACGTGATGATTTTAAGCCCTATGTTTTAAAAAGTTCTGATAAGGGAAAAACGTGGGTTAATATTGCTTCAAATCTACCTAAGAATGGTACTGTTCATACAATTGAACAAGATTTTATAGATTCTAACTTATTATTTGTAGGAACAGAGTTTGGTATATTCTTCACTAAAGATGAGGGCAAGAATTGGGTGCAGTTAAAAGCGGGTATTCCAACTATTGCAGTTCGTGACTTAACAATTCAACAGCGAGAAGGTGATTTGGTTGCTGCTAGTTTTGGGCGTGGTTTTTATGTTTTAGATGATTATTCTCCTTTGAGAAATGTAAACCCGGCTTTTGTGAAAAAATCAGCACATCTATTTCCTGTAAAGGATGCTTTGATGTATATAGAAAAAGGTGGTAAAGGTAATATGGGATCAACTTATTTTACGGCTCCGAATCCTAAATTTGGTGCCACATTTACCTACTATTTAAAAGAGGTACCTAAAACTGCTAAACAAATCCGTAAGGAGAAAGAGAAAAAGTTGTTTAAAGCTGGCGAATTTATTCCACAAGCTAGTTGGAAAGAATTGGAAGATGAGGAGAAAGAATTGGCTCCATACTTGCTTTTTACCATCAAAGATTCGGATGGTTACGAAATAAGAAAGATAAGTGCTGCTGCCAAAAAGGGCATTAATAGATTGAATTGGGATCTAAAATTCCCATCAGTTAGACCTATTAAGAACAAAGAATTTAAACCAACAGCTAAAGTTCAATCTGGAATGTTTACAATGCCAGGAGCTTATGACGTTGAGATGGGAATTGTATTCAAAGGGATTTATAAACAACTGGGAGAATCAGTTAGATTTAAAACAAAATCTTTGAATAATACGACATTGCCAGCAACGGATAGAAGAGGTTTAGTGGACTTTCAAGAGAAAATTTCTCGTATGTCAAAAGCAATTCAGGGAAGCATGCAGTTAATTGAATCTTACAAAACTAAGTTGGCTGCTATTAGAACTGCAATGGCTCAAACACCACGTTTGAAATCAAATCTTAATGAAAATGTGAATGGGTTGATAAATGAATTGAACGAAGTTTCTTTCTCATTTAGTGGAGTTAAAGCTCGTGCAAGTGGAGAGGAAATTCCTCCTGCACAAATTCCAATTTCAAAACGGATTAATTCAATTGTTGGTACACATTGGGCTAGTACTTCTGGTGTAACGCAAACACAAAAGGAGCAATTCGATATTTTAAAAGAAGAATTTCCTCTTGCTCTGAAAAAATTACAGAAAATAGCTTCTGATTTAAACTTGCTGGAAGAAGAGCTTGAAAAACAAGGAGCAGCCTGGACTCCAGGTAGAATACCAACTTATAAGGTTGAATAATAGAATTTTAATTAATAATAATTTCGTCATGAAGAAATATTTTATTGCTGGTTTTATTGGACTGGCAATGTGTAGCTGTTCAATTACTCAAACCGTTGTAGAAGCTCCTTCGAGAATTAATATGCCTAAAAATGCCCTATTTATTTCTCAATCAGGTACCGAATCGAATGTGTTGCAAACACTTATCGATCTGGAGAACAATGAGATGGTTGTTTTGACCTACAATCATGCTAATTTAATGAATGTAACAAGAACAGGCATATTTTTAAATCCTAAGGATTACAGGCATTCTGTTGTAAAAGGAACTGATGCTCCTTTTGAGGAGGAAGTAGAACCTCCTAAACCAGCAACAGATGAAGGTAAATAATTAAAGAATAATAGTCTGCATCAAATGGATGCAGACTATTTATTTTTATAAACCATATAGATACTATTTCCCTAATTGATCTTTAGTTCTGCTCAACAAGAAAGAATCTGCAAGTTGTATTGAAAGTATTGTAAATAGAACAAATACGATCGGGTATTTGAATTTTGTAGCAAAGTTTAGAAGTGTGTCGGCTTCATCTTTTCCAAAATAAAATAGGAAACCTACAGCGAAACCTAATATAGAGAGTAAACCTAAACTCATCATTAAATGTTTTAATAATGCCTCTCTTATTGATTTGCGCTTCTCAACCACTTCGGTAATTTGATCTGCAAAATCCGAAGGAATAGAAAGCTCGAAATCATCTTCCAGGCTTTCCTTCAGCATCTGATCGATGAGATTCAATTCTTCCAAATCGAATTCATCATTTGTGTATTTATCTTGATTATTTTGCATATCAGTTCAATTTATATTTAACTAATTCGCTTTTTTCAACTAATTCTTTCAATAATTTTCTAGCTCTAAAAATGTAGTTTTTCACTGTCCCTTCAGGTAGCCCGGTTATCTCTACAATTTCTTTATAGCCCATTTCTTCCAGATGATACAAACTGAGAACTGTTTTGTATTGAGTCGGAAGTTGATCCACCATTTTCCGTACATATGTTTTCAATTCTTTTTTCTCAACGATATTCTGAGGATGATCATTTGTTATCATATCAGGATGTATGAATTCACGTTCTGATTCATCAATATCAGTTCCTGTTTTTTTCTTTTTGATATGATTGACCGCCACTCGATAAGCTATGGTTGCAATCCAAGTTGATAATTTTGATTCTCCTCTGAACTTGGGGAGCTTTTGATGCACCTTAATAAAAACTTCCTGACACACGTCTTCCAAATCTTCCTGACGATTCAATAAACGGGCAGCCACGTGAAATACGAGACGCTCATATTGCTTCACCAAAAACCGAAAGGCCTGTGGATTGCCATTACATATTTGGTGTATCAGCTCTTTTTCCTTCATTTTCTACTGCATTAGACAGTCGCTTGTTAAAATAGGTTGCAGGAAGTTGATAAAATTTATAAAAAATATCGAATGTTTTTTTAGTACTCTTAAAGTTAGGTAATTAAGAAATAAGTTTTGGTGAGTATTAGATTTCTGGTCTGAAAAAAAATATTTAAAACTTTTGCAACATTTTAAAACGAAGCATGGTCTAATGAGCAAAACAAATTGAAAAACTAAAAATTAGAGATATGAATATTGGTGAATTGTTAATGGCTGCAGTGGTGTTCTTTAGTATCATCACATTTGTAAAAATGATGTCTTCGCACTTTTTGAAAAGAAAGATAATTAAAACAGGTCATTTTGATCGTGCAGAGATTTTGGATCAGAATACTGAAGTTGAAGTTAAGAAACAAGTGAAGTATGACCAGTTTCCTGCATTAAAATGGGGATTAGTTGCCTTTTTTGGAGGTTTAGGATTTATAGCAATGGAAGTTATAGGTATGGAATATCCTATTTTTAAGGAATATAGAAGTGCTATGCCTTATGGAATATTCTTTGTTTCAGTTTCTATTGGCTTTTTGGCTTATTACTTTATAATGAGTAGGAAAATTAATGAATAGAAAAATCTTATGATTACAAGAAACCCTCTCAAAATCAATTTTGGGAGGGTTTCTCGCATTATCTAGTTAAAAGCAATGTCCATTTTCTTCAATTAATTTTTTCGCAATTTGGCGACGTTCATCTTTAGTGTTTAGTCCGCTATGTTTGGTGAATCGTTTGATACCAAGAAGCATCATTCTAAGTTCATCACCAGAAGCCAAAGAGTTAAGCGCATCCTTAGCATTCTTATGAATGCGGTCTGCAGCATCGTAAATGAATATTTCCACCATTGCTACTTGTTCTTTATAAGTATCAGCATCTTTTGAGTCAATTAGTTTCTGAACTCGTAATAACATTGATTCAGCTAAATAACAATCCATAATAATGTTTGAGATATTCATTAATATTTCTTGCTCATGACTTAATTTCTGCATAAATTTTTGTGCTGCTGCACCTGCTACCAATAAGGCTGCTTTTTTGAAATTAGTTACAAGCTTATTCTCTCTAACAAATAAACTTTCATCAGCCTCGCCAAAGTCTGGAATTGCCATTAGTTCTTTTACTACAGCTTGTGAAGCTGATAAAAGAGGCAATTCATTTTTGAAAGCTTTCCTCAAAAGGAAATCAACAGTAAGCATTCGGTTGATCTCGTTTGTACCTTCAAAAATTCGATTGATACGAGAATCGCGATAAGCTCTTTCCATAGGCGCTTCTGCTGAGTAGCCCATGCCACCATAAATTTGAACACCTTCGTCTACAACAAAGTCAAGGGCTTCTGAGGCTGAAACTTTAAGAATAGCAGCTTCGGCAGCAAATTCTTTTTGTGCTTGAATGACAGCATCAGATTTTGAAAGGCCTTTTGATATAAACTCGTCTATATTATTCTGAATGTCGTTACTGCAACGATATAGAGCTGATTCAACAGCAAACAAACGAATACTTTGCTCAGCCATTTTTGCCTGAATAGCACCAAAGTTTGCAATTGGCTGACCAAACTGAATTCTTTCATTGGCGTATTTTACAGAATTGTTGATGACATTTTTGCCAGCTCCCAAAACAGCTGCTGCTAATTTAATTCGACCATTATTCAAAATGTTTAATGCAATTTTGAATCCTTTACCTCTTTTTCCTAGTAAGTTTTCAATTGGTACCGGGCAACCTTCAAAAAACATCATACAGGTCGAAGACCCTTTTATTCCCATCTTTTTTTCTTCTTGCCCGAGCTTGATTCCACTGAATGATTTTTCAACGATAAAAGCACTTAAATCTTTATCATCATCAATTTTTGCAAAAACGGTATAGACATCAGCAAATCCACCATTGGTGATCCACATTTTTTGTCCGTTTAAAATGTAATGTTTCTTGTCAGCACTTAGTGTTGCCTTCGATTTCCCCGAGTTAGCATCAGATCCCGAGCCTGGTTCAGTCAAACAATAGGCTCCTTTGAATTCACCACTAGCAAGTTTCGGTAGGTATTTATTTTTTTGCTCCTCAGTACCATAATATAGAATAGGGAATGTGCCAATACCCACATGTGCGGCATAGGCAACAGCAAATGAACTAAATGTCCCCATTATTTCGGTACTAAGCATAGATGTGTTCATATCTTGTCCAAAGCCTTCATATTCTTCGGGAACAGATACGCCTAATAAGCCCAACTCGCCGGCTTTTTCCAGTAGTTCAACCATCAAGCCTTCTTGTTGATTGTCTATATTATCCAGATTGGGAAGAATCTCTTTTTCCAGAAAATCACTACAGGTTTCTTTAATCATGATTTGCTCTTCTGAGAATTCTTCAGGAATAAATATGTCTTGAGGCTTGGTCTCTTTTACCAGGAATTCACCGCCTTTGGGATATTTTTTAGTTGTCATATCTGAGGATTTAAGAGTTCATATTAATTGAAACAGTATTATAGTGTGATTTTATATTTTTTTAGAAAACTTCGAATATGCCGGCAGCTCCTTGTCCCGAACCAACGCACATACTCACCATGCCGTATTTTTGATTTTGTTTTTTCATTTCATGAATCAGCTGAACACTTAATTTTGCTCCGGTGCAGCCAAGTGGATGGCCTAGTGCAATGGCGCCACCATTCATATTGGTCATGTCAGGATTGATATTCAATTCTCGCATTACGGCAAGAGCTTGAACAGCGAAAGCTTCATTCAATTCTAATTGCTCAATCTGATTCATATTTAGACCTGATCTTTTTAAAACTTTTGGAATGGCTGCAACTGGTCCAATTCCCATATGTTTAGGCTCAACACCAGCTACGGCATAATTCACAAATCTAGCCAAAGGCTCTACGTTCAGTTCTTTTAGCATTTTCTCTGATACGACTAAAACAAAAGCAGCACCATCTGAAGTTTGTGATGAATTCCCAGCCGTGACACTACCTTTTGCATCGAATACGGGACGAAGTTTACTTAAACCTTCTAAACTTGTATCTTTTCGAGGGCCTTCATCTTGTGAAATAATGTGTTCTTTATTTTCTAAAACATCATTGCCATTTACAAAATTTTCAATGATTTTTATTGGGACAATTTCTTCTGTGAATCGACCTTTACTAATAGCATCAATGGCTTTTCGGTGTGAATGAAAGGAGAATTCATCCTGATCTTCACGTGAAATATTATATTCCTTACGCAAAGCCTCGGCAGTAATTCCCATATTCCAATACCAATCTGGGTTTGATTTCGCTATATCAAGATTTGGCACAACTCGCCAACCTCCCATAGGAATCATAGACATGGACTCAGCTCCACCAGCGAGAATACAATCGGCTAGTCCCATCTCAATTTTCGAAGCCGCAATAGCAATTGATTCCAGTCCTGAAGAACAATAGCGATTGATAGTCATGCCAGGAACACTAACATTATTTAGCCCCATAAGAGAAATCATTCGGCCCATATTGAGACCTTGTTCAGCTTCTGGCATGGCATTTCCTACGATTACATCATCAATCTGTGTACTTTCGATCATAGGAAAATTCTGCATAATGTCTTGTACGACTCTTGCTGCCATATCATCAGGACGAATAAGTCGTAACTTTCCTTTTTTTGCTTTTCCAACTGCTGTTCGCTTTGCGGCTATTATATATGCGGTCATAATTATTTGTGTTATAGGTTGAATACTTGAATCTTAATTGTATTCTTAAAATCAGTTTCGTAGAATTTTACCTTTCTGCAATAAGCTTTGCATGCGTTCCAAGGTTTTTTTCTGCTGACAAAGCTTTACAAATGCTTTCCTTTCCAGATTTAAAAGGTAATTTTCTGAAACTAATGATGGTTCATTTAACTCACCACCACTTAATACCTTACCTAGTTCGATTGATAAATGTTTATCGTATTCTGAAATAAAATTTCCCACTTGCATGCCATCAGCGCCCGAATAAACCAGGCCTAAACCTTCTTTTCCCAGTACTTTAATATCCTTTGGAGGAATAGGAGGTATGTAACCTTTCTCAAGCATTAATAAGGCTGCTTGTTTGGCATATTTTAACTGATGTTTTTTACTCACAACTATTTCGTCAACGTCTTTTCTGAGATACCCTAAATCGAAAGCTTCCCAAGCAGAGCTTGAAACTTTTGCTTGCCCAATGGTTAGAAATTTATCTCTAAAACGATTGATGCGAACATCATCCGTTTGGATTTCCTTAGATAATCGCAGAGCAAATTCTTTAGATCCACCACCAGCAGGAATAACGCCTACTCCCAACTCAACTAATCCCATATAGGTTTCAGCATGAGCAATTACTTTATCACAATGCATACTTATTTCGCAACCACCGCCAAGTGCCATATTATGTGGTGCTGCTATTACCGGGAATGAAGCATATTTTAATTTGAGCATGGTGTTTTGGAATGTGCGAACGACCATGTCAAGTTCTTCATATTCTTGTTCTATAGCGAGCATGAAAACTAAACCAATATTAGCTCCTGCAGAAAAATTATCTCCTTCGTTAGAAATAATGAGAGCTCTATAACTTTCCTCTGTTAACTCAATAGCTTTGTTGATACCCTGAATAATTTCACTACCAATGGTATTCATTTTAGTATGGAATTCTAAGTTGATTATTCCATCTCCCAGATTGAGAATACTACAACCTTCATTTTTCCACAGGGTCTGACTTGAACGAATATTCTTAAGGGAAATAAATTGCTCGGAACCTGGAATTGTTTTGTGAGCTTTAGAGTCAATATCATAGAACTGACTTAGTCCATCTTTAAGTTGATAGAATTTGGTCTTATTTTCCATCATCTCATAAATCCACTTGGCAGGTTTCAATCCAAGCTGTTCCATTTGAGGAACTGTTTTTTCCAGTCCAAGACTATCCCATATTTCGAATGGACCAATCTCCCATGCAAAACCTGCGCTCATGGCTTCATCAATTTTACATAAATCATCAGTAATTTCTGGAATACGATTTGATATGTATGCAAATAAGCCAAAAAATAGCTTTTGATAGAATAAATTGACTTTTGAATTTCCTGAAATTAGACTCTTTATTCTCATTGTTAATTCAGGAAGAGCCTTTGCTTTTTCAAACTCAGGAATTTTTAATTTTTGTTTAGCATCGTATCCAAACGTGTCCAAGTTTAAACTAAGAATTTCACTTTGTCCGTTTTCACCTTTTACTTTTTTGTAAAAACCTTGTTTTGTTTTGGAACCAAGCCATTTTAGTTCCATCATTTTTAGAATGCTTTCCGGAACTTGGAAAGTAGATTTAGATTCATCATTAATCAGAACTTTCTGTAAATTCTGAGCCACAAAAACTAAGGTGTCGAGTCCAACAACATCGCAAGTTCTGAAGGTTGCAGATTTTGGACGACCGATAATAAGGCCTGTTAATTTATCAATTTCCTGAACAGAGAAATCCATTTCTTCCATCAGATGCACAACTGACATCATGGAATAAATTCCAACTCTATTGGCTATGAAGGCAGGTGTATCCTTGCATTCAACAACAGATTTACCAAGAAAGCGTTCTCCATAATAATTAAGGAAATCAACGACCTCTTGTTTGGTTTCCCTGGTAGGAATTATTTCTAATAATTTTAGATAACGAGGTGGATTAAAAAAATGAGTTCCACAAAAATATTGCTTGAAATTCTCACTTCTATCCTGAGTTAATATCTGAATAGGTATGCCTGAGGTATTGGTTGTGATTAAAGAGTTTGTTTTTCTGTAAAGCTCAATTTTTTCGTAAAGGCTCTTTTTTATTTCCAGATTTTCTACAACAACTTCTATCACCCAATCGCAATCGGCAATTTTTGGGAGATCATCATCAAAATTGCCGAGCTTAATTCGTTTAGCAAATGATTTTTTATAAAGAGGATCTGGTTTTAATTTTAGAGTTCTTGTGAAAAGTTGATTTGTGATTCTATTTTTCACTTGGGGATGATTCATATCAAGCCCCAGTTTTATTTCTTTTTCGTCGAGTTCTTTTGGTGCGATATCTAATAATAAGACTTGAATGCCAATATTGGCAAAATGACAAGCAATTTGAGCTCCCATAACACCTGCGCCAAGTACAGCAACCTTTTTTATTTTGAAATTCATATGTGAGATTTTTCGTGTGTATAGATAAAATGTGATTAATTGGTATAGATATCTTTTATTATATCACGATACTTTTCCCTTAAAACCTTACGTTTCAATTTAAGTGTAGGAGATAACTCTCCGGATTCAGGAGTCCAGGTATCTGTAACCAATCGCATACTTTTAATACGTTTGGGATGATCGTAATTCTTATTATTTTTGATTAATTCTTTCCAAATACGTTTCTTTATTTTATCGTTACTAATAATTTGTTCCTTGCTACTGTAAGTAATGAATTTATGCTTAGCGTAAGATTCCAGAAATTCAAAATTTGGTGAAATAATCACAGCAGGGAAACGTTCAGCTTCGCCAATAACAATGACTTGATCGATAAATGGTGATTCTTTCAGCTTATTCTCCATTACTTGCGGTGCAATATAAATCCCTCCGGATGTTTTGAATATTTCCTTTTTTCGATCTGTTATTTTTAAAAAGCGACCTTCCTCAATGCAACCAATATCGCCTGTATGGAACCAACCATCCTTATCGATAACCTGATTGGTGAGTTCAGGATCTTTATAGTAACCAAGCATGATATTTGGTCCTTTTGCCAGGATCTCACCATCATCGGCAATTTTAACTTCAACATCTTTTATCAGAGGACCAACAGTTCCAAATCTAATGTCTGGCCAGGCATTTTGATTCGCGGCAATAATAGGCGAGGTTTCGGTTAAACCATAACCTTCCTGTACCGGAATACCGGCAGCCCAAAATAGACGTTCTAATCGAACTTGAAGAGCAGCTCCTCCCGAACACATAAATAGAATATTACCTCCTAAAGCTTCTTGCCATTTGCTGAAAATTAGTTTTCTGGCAATTTTAAGTTGAAACTCATACCAGCTACCATTAGCTCTATTTAATTCATATCGATATCCTAAATTTACAGCCCAGGTAAACAAGGTTCTTTTTAGAAGGCCTAAGCTTTTTCCTTTAGCCATAATTTTATCGTAAACTTTTTCTAAAAGACGAGGAACAGTAGCAAAGCCATGTGGTTTAATTTCTTTTAAATTATCACCAATCGTATCCATACTTTCAGCATAATAAATACTCAAACCTTTATATTGGTACTGATAATTAACCATGCGTTCGTAAACATGATTAATAGGTAAAAAACTAAGGACTTTATGGCTTGAATTAAGTACTAATCGTTCAGCTGATGCTAATACATTGCTTAAGAAATTGTGGTGAGAGAGCATAACACCTTTAGGTGTTCCTGTTGTTCCCGATGTGTATATTATTGTAAGTAAATCTTTAGGCAAAATACTGTTCTTAATTTCGTCGAGTTTACCTTTCTGTTTATCTTCAACATCTGCTCCAAGTTCAACTAAATCTTGCCAATGATTGACTTCTTTTATTTGGTTGAAGGAATATACATTTGGAATCTCACTTTTTTCACTAATAGCTTCCTGAATTTTTTCAAAATGAGTTTCATCAGCAACAAAAATGGCTACAGGTTTGCAGTGATCAATAATATAATTGTAACTCTTGCTTCCGATTGTTGGATAAAGAGGCACATGGATTAAGCCAGACTGGGCTAGTGCCATATCCAGAAAATTCCATTCAGGTCGATTGTTTGATATACTAATAACACGATCGCCTTTTTTGAAACCTAATTCGATGAAAGCATAAGCCAGCAAATTTGAATTATGGATGTAGTCTTGTGTACTATAACTAATCCATTCTCCATTCTCTTTTTTTACAAGAGCAGATTCTTTCTCAGAGAAATTTTCTTGATAATTATCTAATAAATCGAATATGCGCGTTACCATAAGCCTATATTTTCGTGTTAAACTGACTTTAGTTGGCGGATGCCTATATATGTGTTCTAATGTTATATGGGAAAATCTATTATCCTGATAAGAATAATAGATTAAAAATGGCGAAACTCAACTGCACAATTCGATAAACTGTTTCGCCGTATAATTGAGGATTTTTCCAATCCTTATTAAAAGTTAAGCAAAACTTTTTTGAAAAGGAAAAATATTTTGTGAATGAAAGTTTTCTCTTATCGAAGGAAGCTGTGGGGATTCAGTCAGTTTGTATCTTGAAATAATGGACTGATTCGTTATAGAGGTCTACAATTGATTATTTGAAGACAAAAAAAGAGCTTACCTCGAAAGAAATAAGCTCTAAATATCAGATGTGATTATCGACTAATCGATGATCAGTTTAAAAGTGTCAATTTGTTGAAAACCTCTTAGGAAGTCAGCAATCTGCATTCTCTTTTTTCCAGCCATTTGAATCGTTGTAAGATTTATGTAACCACCATTAACAGCAACTTTTAGATAAGTTTTCTTATCACTGACAAGAGAACCAATTGGAAGTGAATGCTCTTCATTCTCTTTATTTGCTGCATAAACTTTAAGCGCAACTTTCTTATCATTTGAATCAGATAGTTCAGTCCAGGAAGCAGGGTAGGGGCTTAAACCTCTAATGTGATTGTGAATTTTTTCAATTGAAGCTGACCAGTTAATTTTACAATCATTCTTAAAGATTTTTGGAGCAATTTTTAATTCTTCTCCTGCTACTGTTAGATCTTCCTGAGGAATTTGAGGATAATCATTAGATTCAATTGCTTTGGCTGTTTTAACAACCAGATTCGAACCTATTTCCATTAAATTATCATGAAGAATTTCAAGATTGTCATTTTCACCAATACTAACTTTCTCCTGAAAAATGACATTTCCTGTATCAATTTCTTTCTGTAACAAGAAGGTTGAAACGCCTGATTCTTTATCTCCATTCATGATTGCCCAATTGATAGGTGCAGCACCACGATAATGTGGAAGGAGAGAGGCATGCAGGTTTAGAGTTCCATATTTTGGCATATTCCAAACTAATTCAGGTAACATTTTAAAAGCAACTACGACTTGTAAGTCAGCATTCAAAGCTTTTAGTTCAGCCAAGAAAGCTTCATTTCTGAATTTCTCAGGTTGAAGAATAGTTAAACCTTTTTCAAGGGCATATTTTTTAACCGCTGATTCCTGAATCTTTTGACCACGACCAGCAGGCTTGTCCGGATTTGTAACAACTCCGACAATATTGAAACCTGCTTCAATTAAAGCATCAAGAGGAGCTACAGCAAATTCCGGTGTCCCCATGTAAACAATTCGTAAGCTATTTTGATTCATATTGGATTTTGTATTATTCTTTTAAAGTTCGATTACCTTTGGTGTGTTTTGGAAAATAAGGGCAATGTTTACACCCATTTCCACAACAATAACCTCTTTCACTTAAATATTTATGAGTTAATATGCGATAACCGTCGGGGCTCATATAATAATCGATATCTGGTTTTAAATCGTCGAACATGGTTTTTATTGATTTGTATGAATATTTCGTTTAAGGGTTGAAATTACTTAATCTCCAAAAACTGTTTCATATTTTCGTTTTTAACTGTAACAGAAAGCTGGTAATGAGAAATTTTCCATTCATCATCTTTCATATTCAAAACACCTGAAGCTCTGCAAACACCCATCCAGGTATTTAATAATTCATTGAACCATGCTGTTTTTCCATCCTCAGAGAAATAGATTTTTCTATCGAAAGCCTTAAAATCCCAAGCTTTTCCTTTTGCGAAATAGGGTTTACAAAAAGAATAAAACTCATCTTTAGTCCACCTTTCCGATGCATCTGTTCCGATATAGATGGCATTCTCAGCAAGAGCAGAAAAATATGAATCAATATCGGCATTAGTCGCTGCTAAATGCCAATTGTCTATTAATACACCTACGTCTTTATGGGTAGTTTTAACTTGGTTTTGGCAAGCACTGAAACTGATTGCTAATGCCAGAATAAATAGAATTTTTTTAAGCATCTTTTTTCGTAAAGAGTTGAGTAATCTTTTTAAAGAAATTAATATAGGATTCAATATTTAGAATACCGGAATCTGTAGTTGCTTTATAGGTCAGAATTACTCCCAGTGGCAGAATTATGATTGATGATATCCACATGCCCATAAATGGAGACATAGCTAGTTCTCTTGCGGCTCTTTCTCCTGTCATAGATATGATGTAGTAGATAATAAAGAACAGGACAGAAACGATTACAGGCATTCCTAATCCACCTTTTCTAATGATAGCACCAAGAGGCGCTCCAATAAAAAAGAAGATAATGCAGGCAAAGGATAAGGTGAATTTACGATGCCATTCGTTAATATGTTTCTGAATCCACTTCTTTTTAGAAGTTTGTATAGATAAGTTTCTTGATATACGATCTTTTGATTTTCGACTATAACTCAAAGCATTTCCAACAGATGTGAGTTTGTCACTTAAATCAAGATTTTGATATAAGGAATCGGCATCCCAAGTTTTGGCATTTAAAAGCACCTGACGTACAGAATCTTTACGAGAAGTTTTACTTTCTTTTTTGAAATACTGATAACTTGAAAGTTGATGAGCTAATCTTTCTTTTTCGTCTGACAATTCATCTTCGAGCGTATCCCTTTGTTTCGAGAGTTGTGTTAAGTTTAACATTCGATACGAATTACGAAAGCGATCTTCATCGGTTCTTTTTAATTCGTTACCTGGTAGACTGATAGTTGTTCGATATACCTCGAATTTAACTCTTTGTGATGGGTGCTTTTCTCTATCTTTACGCTTGCTGGTTTTTACCTCTTCGTACATTTTACCACTATATAGCGTTAAGTCCATATATAGTTTATCAGCACTGGTAGACATCATTCCTGAGTCTGCAATTGTAACTTGACTATTTCCTCTGTTATCCCTATGATCATAGATCAAAAGATCATGAATCATTCCTGTTTCTTTATTAATAGGACCAACTTTAATTCCAAATCCTGGTAAATCACTTGTGAAAACACCTTCCTTTAAAATCAATTCCGGGTTCTGGTGTTTGATATCGTATAGAAGAGCACTTGCCTTTAAAGAGGCTATTGGCATAACGTAATTAGAGAAATAAAAGGCTCCCAGACCAATAAACATGACTAAAATTATTAATGGTCGCATGATTTTTTGTAGGGAAATACCTGCAGCTTTCATAGCAATCAATTCATAATTTTCACCCATATTTCCAAAGGACATAATTGAAGCTAAAAGAATTGCTAGTGGAAGAGCCATAGGCACCAAAGTTGCAGAAATATAGAACATGAACTCCACAATTACTGTCCATTCCAGCCCTTTCCCAACAAATTCATCAATATAGCGCCATAGAAATTGCATGAGTAAAACAAACATGCAAATGAAGAAAGTGAATGTTAAAGGCCCTAAAAAGCTTTTAAGTATAAAGGAATGTAGTCGTTTCATGTGTCTGGTCTTCAGTAATAAGTATCAATCTATAATCGATGACTTAAAGCACGCTCAGTTTATAATGCAAAAAATAAGACCAGATAAAAATAGAACTGGCCTTATAGCTACAAAAATAAAGTATTTTATCAGGAATATGTGTATTTGATATGGAAAAGTTACTTGCTTAATGGGTGTTTTTCTTAAGTGCTTTCTTTTGAAAAATGTTAGATAGTTTAAACTTTTTTATAAAATTCATATAGGATTCAGTATTTAGCAGGCCTGAATCGGTAGTTGCTTTATATGTGAGAACAATTCCTAAGGGAAGAACTAGGATAGATGAAAGCCACATTCCCCAAAAAGGAGATATAACAAGCTCGCGAGCAGCTCTTTCTCCAGTCATCGAGATAATGTAATAGGTGATAAAGAATAGAACGGAAACTATAACCGGCATTCCTAAGCCACCTTTTCTAATAATAGCTCCTAAAGGCGCACCAATAAAAAAGAAAATTACGCAGGCAAAAGGTAGTGTAAATTTTCGATGCCATTCATTTTCATGTTTTTGAATCCATTTCTTTTGATTAGTTTGTGTTGATATGTTTCTTGAAATATAATTTTTTGATTTTCTACTATAACTTAATGCATTACTAACAGTAGTTAACTTATCTCTTATATCGAGTTGTTGGTATAAAGAATCCGAACTCCATGTATGAGCATTTATTATGGATTTCCGATTTGTATCTTTACGGGAAGCTTTATTTTCTTTTCTAAAATAATGTTTGTTAGACATTCGGTGGGCTAACATTTTTTTCTCTTTAGATAAGGTATTTTCCAGCGTATCTTTTTGTCTTGCAAGTTGTTTTAAATTTAACATGCGATACGATTTGCCAAGTTGATCTTCATCAGATCTTTGCAGTTCGTTTCCAGAAAGAGCGATTGTCGTTTTGTATAATTTGAATTTGATTTTTTGAGATTTATGTTTGTCTCGATCTTTGTATTTATCAGCCTTGACCTCTTCGAATCTGATTCCACTAAAAAGTGTTAAATCCATAAAACTTTTGTCCGCACTGGTTACAATAATTCCCGAATCGGCAAGTGTGACTTGAGTGTTACCATTATTGTCACTGTGATCGTATATCATTAGGTTGTAAATAACACCAGTCTCTTTGTCGATGGTTCCAACCTTAATACTGAAGCCATCAAGATCGCTTGTGAATACGCCTTCCTTTAGGATAAATTCAGGATTTTGTTGCTTAATATCGTAGAGAAGTGTGTTCATTTTTAACAAGGCAACAGGCATAACATAGTTAGAGAAGTAAAATGCACCTAAGCCAATAAATAAGACGAGTATAACCAGAGGTCGCATGATCTTTTGCAAGGAAATGCCTGCTGCTTTCATGGCAATGAGCTCGTAATTTTCGCCCATATTTCCAAAGGACATAATTGATGCTAACAGGATTGCAAGGGGTAGTGCCATGGGCACCAGGGTAGCTGAAACATAGAACATGAACTCAGCAATGATGTCCCATTCGAGACCTTTCCCTACGAGTTTATCTATAATTTGCCATAAGAATTGCATGAGTAATACAAACATGCAGATAAGGAAGGTGAAAGTTAAAGGGCTTAAAAAACTTTTTAGAATAAAAGAATGTAATCGTTTCATGAATCAGGCTTCCTATAATTAGCGTTTCAAAACGCTCGATTATTTAATACTTAGTTTTTAATGCAAAAAATAAGACCAGTTAAAGATATCTGGTCTTACTTATTGTAAAGAAATAAAGTATTATTAGGAATGTGTGTTATAGAGTGTTAAAAGTTAAGCACCCAACACATGTTTCAATTCAGAGATTTGAGAATCCCAAAGTTCCATGTTTTCATCAATTTCGTCTTCATCGGCGAAATCGGTAATAATTAGTGATAAGTCGTTAGTAAGAGCATCAATTTCGAAACGGAATTCAAAATAAGAATCTTCATCTTCGCTATCCAGCCAATGAAATCGTACGACTTGATTGTCCTTCTTGTGAATCATTTCTGCTTTTTGCTCGGATCCATCCCATTCGAATGTGAAGACTTTACCTTTCTGATTAACATTGTCAGCAAACCATTCGGATAAACCACTCGATGTACTTAAGCGTTCAAACAATACCTTTTGAGAGGCGTGAATGACATATTCTAAATCGTATTTTGTCATGTTTTTGATTTCTTTTCAATTTGAAATATTCCTAATTCTTTATTCTAGATGCCTGATTTATAAATTGCATCTCGGATACACCTTCTGATATTCGCGCTCAAAAATAGTAAATAATATTTAACTAAATTATCTTTTGTTTTTTATTCTGAATATTGTTTTAAATCTGGTGTATAGAGTCTATTACTCGTCTTATTTCGTATAAGATATACAAAAAATAAATATTATCGGTAGTCTATTATGTGTTTTCGGACTAATTTGAAAAGATTCTGAAAGAAAAGCATAAAAAAAGGCTTAGAAAAATCTAAGCCTTTATAGTAGCGAGAGGCGGGTTTGAACCGCCGACCTCATGATTATGAATCATGCGCTCTAACCAACTGAGCTACCTCGCCGTTTCTCAATTGCGATGCAAATATAGTGTCTATTTTTAATTATAAAAATCTTTTTTTTGATTTTTTGAAATTTAGAATATCATCCTGTTGAAACCGCTTAAAAGCTAGATGAATGAAGGAAAATATAATTATTCTCAGGTTTAAGAAATAAAAAAAGGCTTAGAAAAATCTAAGCCTTTACAGTAGCGAGAGGCGGGTTTGAACCGCCGACCTCATGATTATGAATCATGCGCTCTAACCAACTGAGCTACCTCGCCGTTTCTCAATTGCGATGCAAATATAAAGGCATTTCTGAATAAAAAAAAGGATGATCAGAAATTTTATTTAAAAAGATTATTACTGAGAATAGGGAGCTTTGTTTATTAGTAAGTTAGCTTCTGATATTTTTTTTGAGAAAAAAATAATACACTTAAAATTTTGCTTAAGAGTATACGAAAGCTTGTGTTTATAACTGTTCTGAAAGCTAACTGTTTTTTATCTTGATGCGAATTAGGTTACTTTTTGTATTTGAGATCATTTTTGTGTTGAAAAAATGTAAGGCGATGGACAATAATTTAAGGGGGCATTTTTCAAGTGAGTTTGATTTGATAATATTACCTTTGTTTGCCTTTCAAAAATGAGAGATTATAAAATTTTAATCAAATAAAAACGCAATACTATGACTAACAATTGGTTTGAATGTAAAGTAAAATACGTGAAGATTGATGAGGGTGGAAAAGAAAAGAAAGTGACAGAACCATATTTGGTAGATGCTGTTTCTTTTACTGAGGCAGAAGCTCGAATTCATGCTGAGTTGGAAAAGATGATTCATAGTGATTTTATTGTTACAAATATTAGTAAATCTAATGTTAGCGAATTGTTTCCTAATGAAAATGGGGATCGTTGGTTTAAGGCAAAAACGACGTTTGTAACTGTAGATGAAGAATCTGGTAAGGAGAAGAAATCGAATAACTATATGTTAGTTGAGGCCAATAATGTAAAAGATGCCTATGAATTTTTGACCGAGGGTCTGAGTGATATGATTGTTCCTTTCGAAATTCCTTCTGTTGTTGAAAGTCCAATTATGGATGTATTTCCGTTTTTTAAGGATGAGTTAAATGAAGAGATTCCTGAAAATTTAAAGCCTATTGCTGAAGTAGAATCTATGACTACTGAAATAGAGTAACAAGTATCAATAAAGAAGTTGAAGGGAGCTGATTTTAATAGTCAGCTCCTTTTTATTGGTAAGTGCTGGAATCTATCAAGAATATGCACGGCATTTTTACGGAAACGATTGTTTTCTGTTGAAAAACATTTTTGAAATTGATATTTATGTGAATTATAATCAGATTGTTGGGGTGTGTAATCTTTTGTGTTATAAGATGTTTGTCTTATATTACCAGTTCAACTTATGCTGGAATCGAATTTGCATTGAAAAAGTGGACAAAATCTGATTGAAGCTTTACATTTGTTGCATAAAGTTATCTATAAAAGGACGCTAATTATTGACTTTAACCGATGGTTGATAATTAGAAAAATCATTACAATATGAAGACTAGAAAAGAACACGATTTACTTGGTTACAAAGAAGTTCCATCTGAAGCATATTATGGAATTCAAACTTTAAGAGCAGTTGAAAATTTTGATATTTGCGGTGTTAAACTTAGCGCATATCCAAAATATATAAAGGCTCTTGCTATGGTTAAGTGGGCAGCTTCAAAAGCTAATAACGAGTTAGGTTTATTGAATGATGATCTTAATGATGCTATTACAAAGGCTTGTGAAGAAATTATCGATGGAAAATTGATCAATGAATTTCCGGTTGATATGATTCAAGGTGGTGCTGGTACTTCTACCAACATGAATGCTAATGAGGTTATTGCAAATCGTGCCTTAGAAATTCTAGGATACGAAAAAGGTGATTACAAGAAGTGTCATCCAAATAATCACGTTAACCTTTCTCAATCGACTAACGATGCATACCCAACTGGTATTAAAGTTGGTTTAATGCTTAAGAATGAAGATTTAGTTGAGAATTTGAATGAACTTATTGCTTCTTTTAGAGCTAAGGGAGAAGAGTTTAAGGAAGTCTTGAAGATGGGTCGTACTCAATTACAAGATGCTGTACCAATGACTTTAGGGCAAGAGTTTGAAGCATGGGCTGTTAACCTCGAAGAAGAAATCTTACGCTTAAATGAGAATGCTAAGTTGTTCTTAGAAGTTAATATGGGTGCTACAGCTATTGGAACAGGTATCAACTCTGAACCTGATTATCCTGAAAAATGTATTAAACACCTGCGTGATATCACAAAAATGGATATCGTATTGGCTGGTAACCTTATCGAGGCGACTCCGGATACAGGTTCATATGTGATGTACTCATCAGCAATCAAGCGTTTGGCTATCAAACTTTCTAAGATTTGTAACGATTTACGTTTACTTTCTTCCGGACCGCGTTGTGGATTTAATGAGATTAACCTACCTAAAATGCAGCCAGGTTCTTCTATTATGCCAGGAAAAGTAAATCCGGTTATTCCAGAGGTGGTAAACCAAATTGCTTATAAAGTAATAGGTAACGATTTGACTGTAACAATGGCTGCTGAAGCTGGTCAACTACAATTGAACGTTATGGAGCCAGTTATGGTTCGTTCTATCTTCGAATCAATGGAGATGTTGAAGAATGGTATGGCTACTTTAAAAGAGCGTTGTATTGATGGAATTACGGCTAACGAAGAGCACTGTAAGGAAATGGTTCTAAACAGTATTGGAATTGTTACAGCAGTAAACCCAACTTTAGGTTACGAAGCATCATCGAGAATTGCTAAGCGTGCGCTAGCTGAGAACAGAAGTGTATATGATTTGATTCTTGAAGAAGGTTTATTGACTAAAGAAAAACTTGATGAGATTCTTGCTCCTGAGCGTATGATCAAACCACAGAAATTTATCAAAGCATAATTGCTACGATTTATATATAGTAAAGGAGCCATCTTAACGGATGGCT
>NZ_JAKJSD010000028.1 GCF_029029505.1 Ancylomarina sp. DW003
GTGCTAAAATATAACACACCAATGCTGATAACTGAAAGTTTTCAGGTATCTATAGCAATGGGGTTCCACCTCTTCCCATCCCGAACAGAGAAGTTAAGCCCATTAGCGCCGATGGTACTGCCGGAAGGTGGGAGAGTAGGTCGATGCCAACTTTTAAAAGGATAGAAACTCATTAGAGTATCTATCCTTTTTTTTGTGCCCTAAAATCTGGTCAGAAAACGACTCCCGTTCCCTGAGCGTAGCCGAAGGGTATTCCAATCAGGAGTAAGACGCTTTTTTTATGCAGTGAATTTTGAGTTGCCTATTTCTTTGATTTAAGATTTTGAATAATTTTGGCATCTACCCAATAAATATCAGAATTACCATTCTGTGGTATATTAGAGTATTTATTAAGAAAGTCCACACTTAAAGTTTTTGGATGATTTTCTTTGGACAATGGCTTTGTTGCCATATAGAAGATATACTTCTTATCAGGAGAAATATAGAATGACCAGCCGGTTCCTTTAGGTGTATTAATTTCAGAGCTCAATGCAAGAGGTTCTTGCCAAGTATCATCTTCATTTCTAAAAACAATGTAATATTGTACGCGTCTAGGGCCTTCATCAACGCCTACGGCTGGCACAACCACGAAGCTTTCCTCTGGCGAAACATAGGCATTAAAACGATTCGTACCGCAATTAATTTGCTTCGGTAACTTCTCTGGACTGCTATACTTGCCATCCACAAGGCGAGATCTGTAAATATTGCTAATGCGTCCTTCCAACTCGTTTCTTGTGAAGTAAAGCGTACCATCTTTAGTTAGTGATGGGAAAAAATCGCCTCCTTCGTAATTTACAGGAGTGCCTATATTATAGGGTTCTCCCCATGTGCCGTTTTTTCTGTCGACAACCCAAATATCTTCGGCTACAGGTTTGCCACTACCATCATTAGGTTGGTTTGATACGAAAAAGAGTTTCTGACCATCGTAGCTAAAAGCGGGTTCCAAATATTTATAGCGTGAATCGGTAGCGAAAGGAACTACTACAGGCTTTGTCCAAGTTCCATTCACGAGCTTCGAATGCACAATAGTTGCAAATTGAAATTTAGCGGTGTGCAGAGTAAAATACATCTCTTTCCCATTGGGCGAAATAGCTACGTCGCGGTTGGCTAAGCCGTTGGATATGATACCGGGAGCAAAAAGTTCAGGACTTAATCCAGGAAGCTTTTGTCCCATATAGGGGCCTTTTAATACGGGAAAAGCCTTTGTATTGCTTTGTGCAAATGAGCAATTGAATATGGCCAGAGAACTTAAAATGAATAGGAGCTTTTTCATATTGGTATAAGTTAGGTTTGCCATATATAATTGTATGGCTTGAAGTCTAAATTTAATAAAAGTTCTCATGCTATTTTAAGTTTCACAATATTCTTCATTTTCAGCTAGATTCACTGGATAGTGAATACGGTAGTTTAAAACTGAGTTCTGGTGAAATAATGTAGAAAGGAATAATTGTTAAGTCATCGGGAATTTTAACCTACTGCTAAATTTTAGATTCTCATCATCTTTGTAGTGTGAGATAATTAAAGAATAAAACTAAAAAGTTAAGATATGAGAACAATAAAGAGTGCTAGAGAATTAGAAAACCTAATGAAAGAAGATAAAGCAATCATGTTGGATTTTTATGCAGAAACATGTCCGCCTTGTAGAGTCTTAATGCCAACAGTAGAAAAATTGGCCGATGAATACGAAGGAAGAGTAAATATTCAAAAAGTTGATGTTCATCAATTCCCTGGCTTGAGAACAAAGTATGGAATTGGAAGTATTCCAACCTTGCTTTTTATCAAGGAATCTGAGATTGTTGATAAGTCGGTCGGCGTCGTTGCAGAAGCTCAGTTAAAAGAAAAATTGGATCGATTAATTCAGGCATAGTTGCTATGACCACATTTTACTATATTTGTTTTTCAATAAAAACGGATAAAAATGAAGTATAGCTTATTAGCCATTGTATGTGTCTTTTTAGTTTCTTGCTCAAGTGGACCTGCGAAAGATTTCACGACTATAAATGAGAAACAAATTACCAATTATATAAAGATCAATAAATTGGACGCAACAAAGAGTGAGTCTGGTTTATATTATACCGTTGATAATGCAGGAGAAGGCGCCCAACCGACAAGTGCATCAACGGTTCAGGTAGCCTACAGAGGTTCTTATTTAAATGGAGAGGTTTTCGACGAGAGTAGTGAGAGAGGTATTTCGTTTCCGTTGAAGCGAGTTATAAAAGGATGGACCGAAGGCATCACTTATTTTAAAGAAGGTGGAAAAGGAAAGCTTTTAGTTCCTTCACACCTAGGCTATGGACCTTACGATACAAGAGGCATTCCAGGTGGTTCTGTTTTGATTTTCGATATTCATTTGATATCTGTAAAGAAGTAAAAAAAATCAAAATCTCTTGCTAGTGCGAATGTGTAACTTGTATTCTATGGGAAGGATAAGCAAAAAAACAAGCCATTATAGTGATGTGAGTGACTTTCGTATATAAATTAATAGCTGAATTTATTTAACCTTATAGCTGGAGGTACCAGTAATATTGGTGTAAAATAAGGGAAAGACAAAACCCAAGCCTAATAGGCTTGGGTTTTTATCACTTAAAAATAACGTGTGGATTTAATATTTTAGTGATATGTCATTTTTAAGTGAATATTAGAGGGTTTAGTTGAATTCAGAAATATTGGCTATTTTATTTTTGCTGATTATCTTTTTAATTGCTATTGCATGATTTTTTATTGTTGCTGCTTTATGCGCAATATTACCACTATTTAGGTTCTGTGTCGCATCAACAATAATATCTAAGTATATTTCAAATAGCTTTGAATCTTCTTTTGAGAGTATAGTTTTCATTCATTTGTGGTTTTGGTTAAATGAGATTACTGTTTTTCTATGCTTGTTTTTATCCTAGTAGAATTATTCTAAAAGCTTTTTTCTTTTATCTAATAAAGCTTGTTCTTCTTTAAGAAGGGTAAATGCTTCTTCAATAATTTTCTGATTTTTTCTATCACTCCTGAGTACAGCATCAATCATGCTTAAGGAATAGCCAGATCTTTCTTTTAGTTTGGATCTATAAGCATGAATTTCTTTTAGCTTACTTTTCAATTTATTTAGATCACTTTTCTTCATGATTTAACTATATTGCAATTGTGTTGTAATTGTGGCATTTTTGTGTTGTAATTATTTTTACACCGTAATATAAATGTATGGAATAATTTCATTACGTCAAGTAAAATTACAATACTTATTTATTATTTAGAATTGTTCTATGAGTGACCTATCTATAAACCAAAGACTTAAATTATTTCTTGACTCAAAAGATTTTTCAAATCAGGATTTACGAGTTGCATTAGGTGTAAAAACGCGACAACAAATTAGTAATTGGTTGTTGTCAAAGGAAAAAATGCCTGATAAATATATCTTTAAAATTATTGATATGTTTGATGATCTTAATGCCCGCTGGTTAATTACTGGTAAAGGAGGAATGACTGATTTGGATGAAGGTATTATAATTGCATCTGATTTTAAGTCAAAATACTATACATGCAAGCAGTGTATTGAAAAAGAGGGAATGGTTAAATTACTGGAAAAACAAGCTTTGCAAAAAGATAATCTTATACTGGAACTGAACGAAAAAATAGGACGATTGAAACAACAACTGGATGATGTTATCGAAAATTCTAATTAAAAAGAAATATTGAGTGTAAGGCTATTTCGTGTGGAGGTAGTAAAAAAGAAATAAAAATGCCCTGGTCTTATTGACTGGGGCATTTTGTATTGAAAAAACGAATTAATATTATTTTGATTTGATGCTGCAACCAATTGCTTTTGTGGTAGTGACCATTGGCTTTTTATTTTGGAGTAAGGCATCAACTGCATCTTTTATATAATGTTTTGTTGCTTGATCTGCCCCCTTGTAATTGTTGTCGATAGCACCAATGTATTCAACGGTATGTTTTCCATTCTTAGTGCTTAGAATAAATACGTGTGGGGTTTTGGTAGCACCATATTTTCTGTAAACATCTTGTGTTTCATCAATCAGGTAAGGAAAAGTGAAACCTTTTTTATTCGATCGTTTAATCATATTCTCGAAAGAATCGCTCTCGAATAGTTCAGGATCGTTTGGGTTGATAGCAATAACAGGAAAGCCTTTGGTTTTGTATTTTCTGTCGAGTTTGATAATACGATCTTCGTAGGCCACAGAAAAGGGGCAATGGTTGCAAGTGAAGATTACAATAAAGCCCTTAGCATCCTTATAATCAGAAAGGGAGACATATTTGCCATCTACATTTTTCAGTTTAAAATCTGCAGCCTTGTCGCCAATTTGATACGATTGTGCATTTAGGCCAATTGTGGCCAATATGAATAGGCCTAGACTAATTATTCTTTTCATGATGGTAAATTTTAGTTTGATTGGTGATTCATTTTATCGATAGACTCAGCTAACTCTTTATATGAAACTTGGCGAGTGAAAACTTCTTTTTTATCGTTTTTGTATATGATTGTGGCAGGAATTGCACCATCCCATTTTTCATCTACCTTTCTTATCCAGGTATCGGCATCAGGATCGTCTAACACTACAATTTCGGCGTTCACTTTTCTTAGTTTCCGAAATTTGTTTAAGCGTTCTTCCAGATTCTTGCCAAAGTCGAGACTTACC
This sequence comes from Ancylomarina sp. DW003, assembly GCF_029029505.1. GTDB lineage: Bacteria > Bacteroidota > Bacteroidia > Bacteroidales > Marinifilaceae > Ancylomarina. Next base: position 4,683 of record NZ_JAKJSD010000028.1, read on the forward strand.
AGAATTACTTTAATTTTTTTATCGGCGTAATCTTTACGAATAGCTTCGAAATAGGGAAGTTCCTCAACGCAAGGTTTACACCACATGGCCCAAAAGTTAATGACATAGGTCGTATCGTTTTGATAATGGAATAGGGGCTCAAGTTCATTAAAATTGTAAGTTTTAATTTCTTGGGCTTCTACAAGTTTAGTTGTACTAAGTAATAGGATCAATAAGAAGAATTGTACACTGAATTTCATGATAGTATATATAAAGACTATTTAATCTTAAATGTACTGCAATTGAATGATAATGAGAAGAGAAGTTTGTTATTGAGCTGTTAAAAATTGGTTATACTCGATGGATTAGGATAGATGCATAAACGAAAAGGCAGCTTACCCCAAGAGATAAACTGCCTTTATGGTCTTTGGTCGGACCCGAATTAAATATTTTTCTGAAGTAGAGCATCTAGCGAATACTTACGACTACCAATTACGAATACTACGAGATAAACAAGTAGGTATAATAGGGCAAATTCTTTTTTAGCAAAAGGATCGGTACCATGTATCATAAAGCTTGCTACAAGCATGGTAATTATAAGTGGAATAGAAGCCAAACGTGTTAGCAAACCTAAGCCAATCAGTATAGAGCAAACAACTTCAGCGAAAACTGCAAGAATTAATGAAAATGTTGCTCCCATGCCAAAAGGATCGGGAAATTGAATTTCGTTCCCCGAGAATAGTAGATTAAATTTTCCTAAGCCATGGGTTAGCATAAAAGCTGCAATGCTAACCCTTAATACCAAGCTCAAAAGATCTAAAAGATTTTCATTGGTGCCTATATGTAGTAATTTTCTCATCATTGTAATGATTGATATGTTTTAGAACCAGTCTCGATTTTCTATGAACAAAATTAAAACATAGTGGGAGCTTTAGTCTTAACGACTTGTTAAATTTCAAAAAATACAGTTTGATTTTTTTTTATTTAGAAGGTGGAGCCAGTTAATATTGTGTGGGCTTGTAAGCTATGGAAAGAGATATTGCGATAGTTTTAAAATCTTATATTTTAAACTGATCGATACTAAATAGTTTTACTTTTTCTTTCTTTCCCTTTAGTTGAATGTCCTCCAATTCAATGAAATTGACTTGATTGGTTTTTTGGACATCGTTTACAATTTTTTCAGAAAGTAGAATATCGCGTTCGAAGCTATTGCATTGTCCTTGTATGCGGGCGGCTGTATTTATAGCATCGCCATGGTAGGCGATCGATCGTTTTAGATAGCCTACTTCGGCCACCATAATTCTTCCCCCATTGATCCCTGCTTTAAATTCAGGTACAAAACCATAAGTATCCAAATAGTATTGAGAGCGAGTTTTGAGTATGGATTTAAAATGAAAAAAGACACGAATGCAATTGGCCTGTTTAATGCCATCGGCGTATTTCCAAGAGAGAACGGCTTCGTCACCAACGTATTGGTAAATTTTAGCATGGCAGGCAGATACGGCTGGCGTCAAATCCGAAAAGCAATCTTGAATTAACTCGCTGTATTTTCTATGTCCCAAGAGTTCTGCATATGTGGTTGATGATTTCAAATCCATAAAAAGGAAGAGCAAGCGATCCTCTTTGGGTTGGCGGTATTTACCCAGAATTAGATTCCATAAAATGCCTTCACCCAATTTTTTGTTAATGACTTTCCCCAGAAAAATAGAAACACTGATGATGTAGGTGAAAATTAAAATACGCATCAGATTTCTTGACAGGAAGAAATCGATAAGTTTTTGTAGATTTTCCTTATCATAGGATCCTGAAAAAACCGAGATAGAAAGGATGGCTACAATTGAGATAACAAGTATTACCAGGACAAGATGCACCACTGAGTAGGTGATGATGATATATCCATAGGATTTTGAACGCAGCCTGTTGGAATGACGTTGAATGTAATAGTTAATCAAACCAAAAAGTGTCCCCAGGGTTATGCTACTAATAATCATATTGAATCCTTTTATTTTCCGAAGAAGTGGATCACTCGGGAAGGCTTGATTATTATTTAGACCGGTGAGTTGAATAAAATTAAAAAACACGAATGCAATAATCCACACCAGATTGATGAATAGAATATCTATGATTATTTTCCGATATTTTGAATTTATTCGAATCATTAGTAGAGCTTATTGACCGAAGGATTTTAATAAGGAAAGACCATTGTGTAACAGCCTTTCCTGTGTGCTGATACTATTGTATTTAAAATAAAATTGAAAGTCCTACAGTGCCATAGAAGTTGTTATCTAAATCAAAATCTTCAACCACTTTACTTCCATCATTAAACTCGAATTTACGAGAGAAAGTGTGACCTCCTGCTAGTTTTAATTTAAAGTGCTTTCCGAATTTCTTTTGCGCTTCTAAGCCCCATCCGAAATTGGTTAATCTGATATTATCAATAGGAGTCGATTCGTTTTGATAAACTAAATTGTCACCTAAACGAAGGTTATCACCCGCAATAAATAGTTTACTTCCCAAAGATAGTTTTTCGTTGACTTTATAAGTAATGCCAGTGTTTGGGAAACCAAGTTCGTAGGTAAGCTGTTTGTTAGGTTTCCAAGTTAAACTAAAATAAGGGAGTGGTGTTGGGCTACCCAGAGTATTGGAATACATGGCTCCAATATTCAGATGTAGATTTTTTAATTTGTTTATTGCTTTCCCCAAAAAGATGATGCCCAGAAACTGTAAATCGTTGAATTGAACATCACCTTCGAAGTTTGATGCCAAAGTTGGAGAAAAAACACCTGTTAATCGCCATTCATTTTTCAAAGGAACACTGGCTCCTATTGAATATGAAAAAGAATGAAACTGCTCCAATTCAGTTGGTATACCTAGTTCTGCCGAATAATCAATATTCATATTCGCATAAGAAACTGTATGGAAATATAGAGCCCCTTTTTTAGTTAATTTACGATACAGATTTGCTTTTGCCTCAAATTTACTAAAGGCAATTTTCTGATGGCTACCTGAATCTCCTTCGCCTATATATGAATAATTTAAAGAGAGATCTTCTTTTTCCATTTGTGCTTGTGCACTAGAAAATACAAATGCAGATATAATGACTGCAAATGTTAATTTAATTGTGAAATTTTTCATTGAATGTTATTGTTGAGGTAGCCTAGAATTAGACTACCTCTTTTTTTTTAAATTGATTATATTTTTAATAAAGCTTTGTTGAATTGATAGCCTTTATAGCTGACCTTGTATAGAATACTATAGAAAGCCGGGATAAACACGAGAGTGATTATAGTTCCAAACAAAAGTCCAATCATGATTGCTATCGCCATAGGCTCCCACATTAATCCGCCACCCAAATACAAAGGCAAAAGCCCAAAAGAGGTTGTGAAAGTGGTTAATATGATGGGACGGAAACGCTGCAAACAGGCTGCTATTACCGCATCTTGGGGTGTTCGTTTAAATTTAGTTATCTCAATTTCTATCCTGTCGATGAGAACAATCGCATTATTGATAACAATTCCGGCAAGAGAAATAACACCTAGAAAACCAAAGAAACTAAAGAAAGAGCGAAATACCATTAAACCAATAACTACCCCGATTACACCCAAAGGAATGGTACTAATGACCATCAAAGTTTTTCGGAATGAGTTAAACTGAATAATGAGTAAGAGCAAAATGATGAATGCAGATAGAGGTAGATAAGAAATTACGGCACCCATATTATCTGCTGTATTTTTGCTGTCACCACCTAATTGATATTCATAACCATTTGGCCAATTCTGTGTTTGTTCATCAAGCCATGGAGTAATTACAGCCATTACCTCAGAGGCATTCCCTGTAACATCCAGTTCACTAGAAACATTAACACTTCTAATTAAATCGAGACGTTTAATTTTTGCGTATTGCCATTGTGGAACAATGTTGGCAACCTGCGATAAGGGTACCGATCTTCCCGATTGTTGCGAGAAAACATTCATGGTTTCGATAGATTCGTAGCTCTGTTCCTGACTATCGAATCCTCTAAGAAGAATAGGAATGTTTTTATCGTCCTCGCGATATTCTCCTGTTTGAAAACCATCCAATACCGTTTTTAACGATGTTGCAATATCTTGATTGGTGATACCCGCAATTTGAGCATTATTCTGGTTAATATCGATGATGAACTTCTTGGTTTTTGGTCCCCAATCATCTTTAACATTCTTTGTTCCTTGGATTTCTGATAGTTTTGATTTTATTTGATCCGACAATTTAGAAAGGATATCAGGATCTTTACCTGAAACTTTTATTTCGATTGGAGTTCCTGTTCCCCCTGCACCTAGTGCACCCACTTTAATGTCGGCATTTGGGAAATGTGAGAAGCAATACTTGTCCAAAAGCGTAATCATCTTATCGTTTACTTCAAATGAACTGGTATTGACCAAAATATGAGCATAGCTTGAATTGGCCTCATCCTGAGAATATCCCAAATCGTATGAATTTGGTCCTTGCCCTATGAAAGAAGACCAATCGGTAATTCCTTTTAATCTGGAATCGTTAATCAATAGATCATCGGCAATGTATTTTTCTATATTTTCAATAATCTCTTCGGTTCGTTCAATTTTTGTACCTAATGGCAAATTAATATCAACAGTAATCATGTTACGATCGCTATCGGGAAAAAAGATGAATGGAACAAGCCCAAATCCGTAGAGAGACAAGAAGAAAAGTGCAAAGATTCCTAAAATAACACTGCGTTTGAAATTCAAGGCTAGCATTATTAGAGATTTATAATAGACTTTTGTGGCATCGAACATCCTATCCATCAAGGCTGGTTTTGTTTCTGCCTTAGGTTTTACCTTCAGGAAGAAATAACATAGCATTGTAATAGTGGTTAAGGATATGATCCATGAGGAAAGTAAAGCCAATGTGATTACTACAAAAATTGGTCCTGTGATATCACCCATAGTTGACTCGGCCATAAAGAATGCAAGGAAAGCAACAGAGGTTGTTAATGTTGATATTAAAAGAGGTATTATTAGTTCTGAACAGGATGAAATAGCTGCTTCTTTTGCAGAGATCCCTTTTTCCATTTTTACCATGATGGATTCGGAAACTACAATGGCATTATCTACCATCATTCCCAGAGCCATAATCAGAGCCGCCAATGTTACTTGGTTTAATCCCATACCAATGAGCCCCATTAGCATCAATGTCATAATGGTCACAATAGGAATCAGACTAGCCACAATTAAGCCAGTTCTTAGACCAAGGAAAATAAGCATCACTAACAGAACAATTACAATAGATTGAATCAAATTGCCGATAAAATTATCAATGCTCTGATCTACATAAGTATCTAAGGACGATAGACGTTGTATTTCTAGTCCTATTGGTAAATTTTTATTCCATTTCGATACAACTTTATCTACCTCTTCTCCAAGTTTGATAATATTTGCTCCATCGATTAGTGAAATCGACATGGAAATAGCGGGTTGACCATTAACGTGAACGATAGAGGTTGCTGGCTCAATATAGCCTTTTCGAATAGTAGTGATGTCTCGAAGTTGTACAACTTGCTTACCATCTCCAATAGGAATTAAGGTATTTTCAATATCTTCAAGAGAATTGTAATTTCCTGTTGGTTCTAGTATGATTTTTTCATCTTCGAGGTTAACTTCTCCGCCCGAATCTAAAATGTTGGTTGATGCAATCGTATTTTGAAGCGAGGTTGAGGTTAGTCCATATTCTTTAAGTTGCGCTTCGTCGAATTCGATGAAGATACGTTCTTCTTGTGCACCACCAAATTCTACCTTTGCTGCATCATCTAGTTTGATTAAATCATCGCGAAGATCGTCGGCATAATCTTTCATCTCTGTATAAGAATAGCCGTCGCTTATTAGACCGACAACAATACCGTAAACCACACCAACGTCGTCGTCATTTAATTTAGGGCTAACACCTTTTGGTAAGCCTTTAATGTCGTTAAGCTTACGTCTTAGTTTATCCCAAATACTTTGAAGTTGGTCTGGACTGACTTCGTCCTTAAGTTTTACTGAAACAATAGATAAACCTGTACGCGAGGTACTATTTATTTCTTTTACTTCAGGAATTTCCTGTGCTTTCTTCTCAATTTTATCAGTAACCAAAAGCTCAACTCGCTCGGGGCCGGCTCCCGGAAAGGAAGAGATAATTGTTGCAACCCGAACCGTATAAGGAGGCATACTGTCTCTAGGTAAGGATTTGTATAGCGTTAGTCCCATTATCACCACTACAGCAAGCAGTGTGAATGTAATACGACTTTTTTCAATTGCGAATTTCGTAAGATTCATATTTGCCGATTTAAAGTGTTGATATTATTTAAGGCTAACTTTTTGTCCGTCAAGCAAGGTCTGTAAACCTGCTGTTGCCACAATCTGTCCGGGCTTTAACCCTTTTACAACTTCGAAACCTATAGGCGATAATTCACCAATAGTAAAGTGTTGCTTTTTGATTAAACCGATCTTTTCACTCTGTTTCTCGATAAGGTAAACAAAGTTTCCTTTGCTATCTTCTCCTACAGCTGAAATTGGAACAATGAGTACTTCTTGGTTATCTGTTTTAGGAAAGTTAAAGGTGATATTCGCAGCCATTCCTGACTTGACTTCAGTATTCTTACCAAGGAGTTTAACTCTAACAGGGTAGGTTGCCGATCCACTCTCGATTGAAGGTGCAATTTCATCAACAACACCTTCGAATTTTTTTCCCTGAAGTGCCGGGAATTTAGCTATCACTTTCATACCCTTATGCACACGATTAATCACATTCTCAGGCATACCCAGGCTAATTTCCATAAAGCTTCCTGCATTTAAAACAGCGATAACACTACCAGAACCTACGTTCTCATTATTCTCCACATTTTTTGACGCAATAATACCATTGGCAGGTGCATAGATAATACCATAACCAACTTGCTTTTTCTGGATTTCAACCGTGCGTTTTTTCGATTCAAAATCAGCTTTGGCAGATGCAAATGATGATTTAGCATTCTCGTAATCACTCAAAGAGGCAGAGCCCTTTTCGAAAAGTGTTTTAGTACGAGACAGAGTTGATGTGCTTGTGTTTAAATTGGCTTTGGCACTATTCAAAGATGAAATAGATTGTTCTAACGAAAGACGTGCCTCTGAATTATCGATTTGAGCCAATAATTCACCTTTTTTTACTTTTTGACCAGCCGAAATATTCAATATTGTTAGAATACCGCTTGTTCTAAAACTTAAATTAATTTCTTTATCAGACCGAGCTGTTCCATTGAATGATCTAACTTGTCCGATACCTGAATAGCTGATTTCGGCATACTTAACCGGACGTAAATTTTCTTTTTGTACAGGCTCTTTTTTATTTGAGCAAGCAGAACTAAATACGACGATGGCTAGGATTAAAGTATAATATATTGTCTTCATAATATGATATTTTACAGTAGTGATTTCTTAGTTAGATTGAACGATTCGTTCTTTAACCTGGTTGACAAAAACTTGATTTTCTTCATCGGAATGGAGGCTAAAGAAATAGGACATGATTCGCTCGAGTTGTAAAATGCTCAATTGAAAGTTGTAGTCCGCATTGGCTTGTTGCTGTTGAGCTTGAAAATAAGCTTGCTGAGAATCAATTAACGAGGTAATACCAATCGCTCCGTTAGAATAGGAAATTTGCATTAGCTCTAAACTCTCTTTAGCGGCCTCGGTTGAAACCTTCGATAGCTCTATGTTTGAAAATTGACTGACGATGGAAAGAATGATATCATTCACATTTCTTTTGATTGATACAATGGTTTCATCTTTCTGAATATTCAATTGATCACGTTGTATAAATGACTTTTGTCGGTTTATATTTCTCTGATTTTTTTGAAAGATTGGCAGACTCACCTGCACGCCAACATTATAATAGCCGTCAGGCGCCCCCGTAATACCAGTTGGATATGTTGCGCCCTCACCATCTCTACTAAAAGTATGGTTATATTGGCCTTGCAAGCCGATTGTTGGCAGGAATTTGCTTCTTTGCTGGAGCATTGCTGAACGTTTGCTTGCACTAATATTGTGTTGCAATGATTTTAGCTCATGTGCATTCTCAATGGCTTTTTCTTCTATAAGATGAGTGAATCTTTCTCTTAGGAATGGATCATCCAGCATATTGAAAAATTTAAAATCGTCTTTATCACCAGGCTTCTTAAAATCGGAATTAAGAACATCAATTTTTAATCCTATTGGGTTGTTTAGAATCTGATTCAGTTCATTGAATGATTGATTGAGTTGTGTGTAGCTATTGACAATGTTTTGGGTTGCCATAGCCAGTTCACTTTTCCACCTCAAAACATCAGATTTTCCAGTTTGCCCTGCATCGTATTTTTGCTGAGCTATTTCGTAATTCTGACGTGTAACCCTTAGGTTTTCATCGTTAATTAAAAAGTTTGCCTTGGCAATTAGTGCATTGTAGAAGGCTACGCCAGCATTTAAAATGGCATCCTTTTCTTTAGCATTGTAAGTTTCTTTAGTCGCTTCTTTTAGTTCTTTTTGAATCTTGATGTTGGCACTAGCCTGTTCCGAGAAAATAAGTTGTTCGAATGTAATATTACCCGAAGTACTATATTCAGGATTCGATCCATTCGATACTTTAGCAAGTTCAGGATCCAAATGCGTTCCGCTTAGCGAAGTTGATAAATCTGGTAAGTATTCACTCTTCGATAGTTTAACTTCTTGATTAGCCAGTTCTATATTTTTCTGTTCTGCTTTTAGGTTCAAGTTCTGATTCAACACCTGATGAAAAACCTCAGGAAGGGTATATTGCTTTTGAAAAGAAATTTGGTTCGCGTTTCCCACAATATTGGTTCGTAAAAGAAAACTGTATTTAAGCGGGAAGTTGATTTGAAAAGCCGTTTCGATATTTAGAGATAATTTTGCCTGTAAATCCATATAGATAGGAAGTTGAGCTAAATTATCACCGTTCACAGCCGATTCAATATTCAATGCAATGCGTCTAAAAAATTGCTCCAGATTATTGACTGGTTGAGAGGTTAAAAGAACTCCATAGTCAGAAAGATGTTCGTTGATAGAAGTAAAGCTAGGTAAATTTTTCTGGTTGATCTTATTGACCAAACTGATTTGCTCATCTTTATTGAAAAATAGTCCGCCAGATAGATAAACGGCATCAAGAGATTCTAGTTTGCCATCAACATCATTGGCTTGTTTAATAGGTATAAGAACATATTCTGCTTCAATCGTTTTGAATATGTCATTTAGTGTATTCTTAACTGGATATATTTCAGTTAAGTAATCATCGACTATAATCCCAATCTTCTTAAAAGGATATATCTCCTTAAACTGTAATAAATCCCTTTTGTACGACTGAGGCGTTAATATATAGGTTAAGTTAGTGATGTTAGAACTAATTTGTCCTTCAGGAAAAGTGATAAAATCGTCGTTGATAACACCAAAGAGAATAACAGGTTTCGAAAAAATCTTGTTTTTTCCAATCACAAAATTATTGACTGATCCGAAAGAAAGGATCAGGTCAACATCATCTGATTGAACCATGTTTTCATAATTGCTTTTCGCCTTTTCAAGGTTTAGGTCATTCAACAGAATGAAAGAATCTTTGAATACGATATTCGCCGATTGTCCGACAACCGATTTGATTTCTTCTTTAAGCTGAAGCAGTATTTGTTCATTTTCAGGAATCAGTTTATCACCTAGAATGGCGATGGTATAATCTTCTTGTTGTTGAGATCGCCCCAAAAAGGAGGAGAATATCAAAAGAAGTAAGATGAAAGTGTTCTTCATGTTAAATACATTTAGAATGTGAAATTGGTTTTCTTGGTAGTCATTTTTTTAAATTCGCAAGGCAAATTTAGAAAGTATTAATATACATTAAATTAAAAAGATACTCAAGTGTCTAAATTTATAAGTGAAACATATTAATTAGCGTGTGAATTTTATTGGTTTAACCATTTTTTGAAATCGGAGGCCTTTGCTCTACTCACAATTAAATCTCCATCAAAACTTGGTTCTGTTTTTATTTTTAGTTTGCCATTGAAATAGTAATCGATTCTTGTAATTGTGTTTCTTTGCAAGATGAATTGACGGTTGATACGATAAAAATCAACAGGATTTAAATCATCTTCAAGTTGTTCCATTGTATGAGTAATGATATAGGTTTTACCTTCGGTTGTCGTACCTTTTACAATTCCATTATCAATAAAGAAACCTGATAAGTCAGAAGTAGCTATCGGATATAAGGCTTCTTTATACTGAACTAGAAAAGTTGTTTTATAGGTTTTAGCAGTTTGAGTAAACTCTTGATATAAATTATGAAATAGGTCTTGATTAGATATCTGTTCTTTTTGGCTTTTAAACTTGTTTATAGCTTGTTCAATTTCGTCTTTTACTAGTGGCTTTAGAATGTAATCGATGCTATTTACCTTAAAGGCTTTTATGGCATATTGGTCGTAAGCCGTCGTAAAAATAACGGGGCTCTTAAGTTCAACATCCTTAAATATTTCAAAGGATATTCCATCAGCTAAATGGATATCCATAAATATGAGATCGAAATTCTGATGCTTCTTGAAAAATTCAATGGACTTATGAACCGAATCTATTCTTGTAATAATCTCAATTTTAGGATCAATTTCAGATAATAGGGAGCATAGGTGTTCGCAAGCCTCTGATTCGTCTTCTATAATAACGACACGCATAATCTAATTGTTTTTTATTGGAATACGTACTGTGAAATTTTCATCTTTCTGTATTTCGATATCTTTACCGATTAGGTGTTGACATCTTCTGGAAAGGTTAACAATGCCATTCCCCGTACTTTGGATAAGTGTTTTTCTAAGTCTTAATTTATGTGTTACCACCAAATGTTCATCGATGATGTTAACTAATACTTTTAAAGGATTTTCCTCCGATATTTCGTTGTGTTTTATGGCATTTTCAACCAAAAGTTGAATAGACAAAACAGGTATTGATAAATGGAGATTTCTTTTGTCGATATCGATACTAATTTGAAATTTGTCTCTATATCTGATATGAATCAAATCGGTATAATTCTTTAAAAATGATAATTCCTCATCTATGCTAACCAAATCTTTTTCCTTACTCTGCAATACATATCGATAAAGCATTGATAAGTTGGTTACAAAGAGAGTGGCCTTTTCAGGATTAGATCGGATAAGAGAATGAAGGGAATTCAATGAGTTGAATAGGAAATGAGGATTCATCTGGTTTTTAATCTCATTCAGTTCGCTTTGTATTTTTTCTCTTTTAAGAATTTCTTTATCGATTTCGTCATGCTTGCTTTTTTGCTTAAGCTTAAATATTTCGACAATTAATAGAGTCGCACTCATAATAATGAACCAACCAAATGTTATTTTATAAAGTTCTTCCTTGGTTAATAAAATCGAGTCGATGAGAAATTTTCCAGCAATAAAAATAAACAAGCTCACTAAGAAAATAATTAGATTTCCTGTAAGTAATATGACAAAGGAACCTGAATTTGAACTTTTTGGGAAAAGCTTAGTTTTACGTATAAGATTGAAATCAAGAAGGAGCCATGAATAAATTGAGATAAGCAAGAAGCTATATAACCAATTTTTCAAAGTGATTGGGTAGCTTGAATTAATATCCATAGGAATAAAGCCCATAAGTGTTATTGTACTTTTAAGAACAATAGCAAAAGCGATGATAAAAGCTGCAATAATAAGATCTTTCCTTTTAATTAAAGGTTTGTTAAGATTTTTCAAAAGACTCTGGATTTTAGATTTGATCATCCAATTTACAGATTTTTATATTTCTATGAGAATATTATAAGACAAAGGTGAGTGAAAAATGAAAACATTCCAGAAGATTATATTGTCAAGAAGGAAAAATTGAAACTAAACTGTCTTATTCCTCCGGTGAAATGTAATTGTATTATTGAGAACTGAATTTTTAAAACTTTGTTTAGAGTTAAGTTTGCTATATATAAAGCCTTTGAGTTTATGCTTCCATTAAGTTTTTCTATCTTTGCCCATCAAATAAAAACGATATAGAGCTTGGCACGACTTTTAGCTATAGATTACGGAAGAAAACGAGTGGGATTAGCTGTGAGCGACCCAATGCAAATTATTGCAAACGGATTGGATACGGTTCATGCCAAAGATGTTTTGGACTACATTCAGAAATATATGGAGACCGAAGATGTTGAGTGTATTGTGGTGGGGCATCCAAAGCAGTTGAACAATGAGGATAGCGAATCAATGAAATATTTGAAACCTTTTCTTGGGCAATTGAAGAAGCGATTCCCGAAAATGCCTATCGAAATGGTTGATGAGCGTTTTACATCTAAGATTGCTTTTCAATCGATGATTGATGGTGGAATGTCCAAGAAACAAAGACGAAACAAGGAAGTTATCGATAAGATTAGTGCAACCATTATACTACAATCGTATATGGAAGCAAAAAGAAATATTTTTTAATAAATTATCTATCAATTGATTAATTTCAGTTGATTTTAAGTAATAAATAATGATTTTACCCATTACAATATACGGGCATCCTGTATTAAGAAAAGTAGCAAAGGATATTGATAAGGATTATCCTGATTTGGAAAAATTTATGGCGGATATGTGGCAAACCATGTATTTTGCTGATGGAGTTGGTTTGGCAGCTCCACAGGTAGGAAAATCTATCCGCATGTTTGTACTTGATGCATCTACATTTGCTGAAGATGAGCCAGAATTGGAAGGTTTTAAAAAGATGTTTATTAATGCTCATATTACAGAACGTTCGGGTGATGAGTGGAGCATGTCAGAGGGGTGCTTGAGTATTCCTGGCTTAAACGAAGATGTTAATCGACCAGAAACAATCAGAATTGAGTATTACGATGAGAACTGGGAATTTCATGATGAAGAATATTCAGGTTTTGCAGCTCGAATTATTCAACACGAGTACGATCATTTAGATGGAATCATGTTTACTGACCATTGTTCACCACTGCGTAAGCGTTTATTAAAATCAAAGCTTACAGGTATTTCTAAGGGTAAATTTAGTGCGAAATACCGTTTTAATTTGGCAAAATAATAATCTCTAGATAAAATAAATTAAAATCCTCTTACTCTTCTGAGTTTGAGGATTTTTTTTGATCAATTCGTAATGATTTACTAACTTATTAGTTCTCTAAATGTAAATTAACGATATGTACTTCAGAGAATTCTTGCACACTGTTCCTTTTCTTCGCTTATTGATTCCATTAATATTTGGAATTGCCTGTGCAGAATATTTTATCGTTGAGAACGCACTCATCTATATTTCCATTTTAATTTCGATACTGGGTTTATTTGTTTTTCAGTTGGCTCCCTTTTTAAGAAAATCTTATTCCTTTTCTTTTATATATGGCATCTTTATTTTTATACTTTGTTTTAGTGTAGGCTCTGCAAGAATCAAGCAATCGAATGCAAGTATGCAATTGCATTCAGTTAATTCAATTACTGCCTTTAAGGGGAAAATAAAAATACAGCCCGATGAAAAACCAAAGTCGATAGCTTGTATTTTGCATGTTGAAGCAACTAAAATATCGGATAGGTGGAAGAGTGCAAATGCCAATGTCCTATTATATATAGCAAAAGATTCTCTGGCAAAATCTTTATCACAAGGTGATGAAATAGTCGTGTCGACAACTTTGTCAAGAGTGAGTAATCATGGAAATCCTAATGAATTCAATTATGCAAGATATTTACAACGAAAATCTATTTTGTATTCTACCTACGTAAACAACAGGTCCTGGAAATTGATTGCTAGAAATGAGGCTGTTAATCTTAAAAGTATTGCAATTGGTTGGAGGCAGAAGTTGTTGAGGATTTATAAAAGAGTAGGTTTAGAAAATGAACCTTATGAGATTTTGGCAGCGCTAACATTAGGTGCCAGAGATGAAGTTTCAGAAGACGTTCGAACTGTTTGGTCTGCTGCTGGAGCGACGCATGTGCTAGCCGTTTCTGGCTTGCATGTTGGAATCATATTTGCAGTTATGCAGTTTCTATTGAGTTTTCTTGCAGGATCTAAGGTTGGACGATTTGTAAGAGGGTTTTTGCTTATTGTCAGTCTGTGGGGATATGCATTATTAACTGGATTATCGCCCTCGGTAATGAGAGCTGCGAGTATGTTTTCGATTCTTGCCATTGCTCTTATTATAAATCGAAAAGGAACCATTTATAACTCATTGGCGATATCAGCCTGTGCACTTCTCCTGTATGATCCTTTCGTTTTGTTCGACGTAGGTTTTCAATTTTCATATTTAGCAGTTGTAAGTATTGTTTTTTTTCAGCCTAAACTTGATAAATTATTGCAGATACGTTCTTTTGTATTAAGGTGGTCTTGGAAATTATTTACCGTTTCGTTGGCTGCACAAATTGGAACGTTTCCATTGGCTATATTTTATTTCCATCAATTTCCATCGTATTTCTTTTTATCGAATTTTGTGGTTATTCCTTTTGCTGGTTTATTAATATATGCTTCTGCCTTACTTTTAATTTTTTCGGAGTTAGATGGGCTTGCTAAAGTCCTTTCTTTTCTCTTGCAGCATTTTGTTGAATTTATTCATTGGCTGATTTATCAAATTCAGAATTTACCAGGTGCTTTGATTGAACAAATTAGTTTTAGTCCAATCCAAGTTGTTTTAATTTATACTTTAATAACTACGTTGACTATAGCTTTGATCTGGAAAAGGAAATATGCGATTTTTGTAAGCCTGATAATTTTAATAAGTTTTAAAATATTAAGCCTTACAAATTTATACTCTAATGAAAATCAAGAGATGGTTGTTTTCAATGCTAATAAACAAACCGTGATTTGTATTAGGGAAGGTAATTTTGCATTAGTATTATCAGATACAATTCTTAATGAGAAGCAAAAGCAGTATTTAGTATATCCTTATGGCATGCCGAAAGGAGTAAAGCAGTATCAATATGATATTTTGAAGAAAAATGATTTGCGTTTTTTTAATGATAAACTGATTGCCATAATAGGAGATGATATATTAAAAGATCAAATTCAGGAACTGAATGCAGATTATATTATTCTACGTAATAATGCCTTGAGAAAAAGTCAGGAGTTATTGAAAGTTATGCAGGGCGAAATAATTCACGATGCGAGTAATTATAGAGCAAAGTCTGGTGGATTTAATAAAAATATCTGGGACACACGAAAGTTGGGAGCTTATTGCGTTGATTTGGGAGGAAATTGAGTAGGCCTAAAGGTTAGTTAACCAGATTGTTTCTGTTTGTTTGGTTTTGAATGAGCTATTAAAATAGCTTCAAACCAGTATAATGATATTATTTTTGGGATATATACTGTATATTTAAATGATATTGTTTTATTTTGCCGATTCGTTTTTGGTCGATTTATATTCAAACTACTCGTTGACCGAAGAAGTTCTAATTAAATACCATTATGAAGATTGTAATTGCTGGAGCAGGCGCAGTAGGAACTCACCTGGCAAAAATGCTTAGTCATCAAGATCATGATATAATATTGATTGATAGTGATGAAGAGAAATTGAAACTTATTGATTCTCACCTGGATTTATTAACCATAGTTGGATCGAGCTCTTCTATAAAGGATCTGAAAGAAGCGAATGTGAAGAAGGCAGATTTATTTATTGCCGTAACACAATCGGAAGAGACTAATATCACATCAAGTCTACTTGCAAAGAAGCTTGGTGCCAAGCGCACTATTGCTCGTATTAATAATCAAGAATACTTAGTTCCGGAAAACAAAGATTTTTTAAAAAGTTTAGGGATTGATGAATTTGTATATCCTGAACGTTTGGCAGCTAAAGAAGTAATTAATTACTTATCTCGTTCTGGTACACGTCAGATGTACGAATTTTCCGGGGGGAAGCTACTTTTATATGGTATAAAGATTAGCAGCAAGTCCGTAATTATGGATAAAACCTTAGCTGAGGTTTCTAAACTGACAGGTGATGATGATTATAGAGCAGTAGCGATTAAGCGTGATGGTGAAACGATTATTCCTCGTGGTCATAATAGATTCATGCGTGGCGATTTGGTTTTTGTTATCAGTAAGGCTGAGAGTATCGATAGGGTTATGAACCTGGCTGGCAAACAAAAATATAAGATTAAAAAAGCTATGATTCTTGGTGGTAGTCGTATTGGTTTTAAAACGGCTAACGAGCTTGAACAAACTCTGGATCTTAAGCTTATTGAAATTGAAAAGAATAAAAGTATAAAACTTGCCGATGCCTTAGAAAAAACATTGGTAATTAATGGTGATGGTCGCGATTTGGACCTTTTACGTGAAGAAGGGATTCAGAAAATGGATGCTTTTGTAGCCGTAACAGGTAACTCTGAAACAAATATTTTAGCTTGTCTTCTTGCAAGTAAAATGGGAGTGAAGCGTACTATTGCAGAGGTTGAGAATATTGATTATATCGATTTGGCTGATAGCATTGGTGTTGGAGCCATGATTAATAAAAAGTTGCTTGCCGCAAGTTATATCTATCGATTTACAATGGATGCTGATGTTCAGCATTGTAAATGGTTGACTGTTTCAGATGCAGAAGTTATTGAACTTGTAGCTCAATCAAACTCTAAAATTACTCAAGGGAAATTGAAAGATATTGATTTTCCAGAAGACGCTAATATTGGGGGTATTATTCGTGGTGATGAAGGTATTATTGCTACTGGTGATACTCAGATTCAAGCAGGTGATCAAGTTGTTGTTTTTACTATGCCTTCAGCAATTAAGAAAGTCGAAAAGATTTTTAAATAGTTGAAGATTCAATTTAAGTTTAAGCTGTGATTAGAAAAAAAATAATATTCAACATTCTCGGTAAACTTCTTGTTGGCGAGAGTGTTTTTCTATTTCTGTCTTTATTGGTTTCTCTTATTTATGGAGAATCAGATACTCATGCATTTCTTTATTCGGCCTTGATAACTTTTGCAGTTGGCGCATCAAGTTATCTAAGTTCAAAGGGAGTTAAGAAAGATATGGGGAAGCGAGAAGGTTACATTATTGTAAGTCTCGTTTGGGTTGTATTTTCAATATTTGGATGCTTACCCTATTTGTTTAGTGGATCAATACCTTCGCTTACTGATGCTTTTTTTGAAACCATGTCGGGTTTCACAACCACAGGTTCTTCTATTCTGAATAATATTGAAGAACTTCCACATGGCATTTTGTTTTGGAGATCCTTAACTCAGTGGCTAGGTGGTATGGGGATAATTGTGATGTTCTTAGCAATACTTCCAACCTTAGGTATTGGAGGACGCGAACTTTTTATTGCAGAAGTTCCCGGACCTGCACCCGATAAATTAACACCACGAATTAAAGAAACGGCACGTAACCTTTGGGGGCTTTATGCTTCGTTTACTGCAGTTGAATGTGTATTGCTGATGCTTGGAGGCATGTCCTTCTTCGATGCAATAAACCACTCATTAACGACTATGGCAACAGGAGGATACTCAACCAAACAAGCTAGTGTTGGTTATTTTGATTCTGCTTATTTGCAATATATTATCATCGTTTTCATGTTTATAGCCGGAACCAATTTTACCCTTTCATATGGTGTGGTTACCGGCCGATTCCGAAAGGTGTTTAAAGATGAAGAATTTCGTTTTTACTCCTATGTGGTTTTGCTTTTTACTGCAATTATTGCTGGAGGAATTATTTTAACATCGAATATGGGGTACGAGGAAGCTTTTCGCGATGCTCTCTTTACAGTAGTTTCAATCATAACAACAACTGGTTATGCAACTGCAGATTATTTATTGTGGATGCCTTTCCTAGGCATGCTGATTTTTGTATTAATGTTTGTTGGTGGTTCTGCCGGTTCAACAGGAGGTGGTGTCAAAGTAGTGAGGATTCTTCTTTTGTTTAAGAATAGTTTTTACGAACTAAAAAGATTGATACACCCTAATGCTGTTATTCCAACACGTTATAATCAGCGAGTAGTTGATTCAAAAACAGTAACAAATATTCTTGCCTTTTTTGTATTCTATATCATCATATTCATGTTTTCAACTGTATTGATGTCTTTTTGGAGTGCAGATATCTTTTCAGCTTTAAGTGCTGTTGCTACAACCTTGGGTAATATCGGACCTGGATTTAGCGAAATTGGGCCTATGGAGAATTTCTCTAAGTTGCCAGATTTTGCAAAATGGTTTTTATCATTCTTAATGCTTTTAGGGCGATTGGAACTTTTTACTGTATTGGTATTATTCTCACCTTCTTTTTGGAAAGAGTAAATTGTTTGAAATATAAAATACAAAAAAAAATGCAGCTTCAATGGCTGCATTTTTTGTGTCTGCTATTCTGAAATCATCTGCATTACTATCATTAAGTGTTAGAATAAAAAATAAAACAAGTCCTTTCTTGATACTAAAATGTTCTGGCTGATTAAAGTGTAAGCATTATAATCTTATAAGATGCCTTTGGATTTATTGTTAGAATATTGAATAACTGTTAGATAAATAGTGCAATTATTGATGCTCACTTATTTTTTTTAACACAAACTTTTAAAAAGTTAGAATTCCCTATTTGTAATACTCCTAGGTGTTTTAGTATTGCATATATTTTAAAATCAAATTGGTTCTTTTTTAAAAATATTAAAAAGTATTTAAATCTTTGTAAAATAATTGCTAATATTGTGTTGGAAATTTATGAAAAAACTTGCGAAAATGAATTATTGGAACCCAAAATCATCTGATTCGATGTCAGGACTTGAATTGAAAAAATTTAAGAGTAAAAAAAGAATATTAAAGCACCTCTATCGTGATGGAGAGTTGTCGAGTGCAGAAATTGGAAAAATTCTAAGATTGAGTGCACCTACAACTTTGGTGTATTTGAATGAATTAATTGGGGAAGACTATATTGAGGATAGAGGAAAAGGGAGTTCAATTGGAGGAAGGCGTCCTAATTTATATGGATTAAAAAAGGATTCAATTTATGTCGTAGGCGTTGATATTACCAGACATCATATTAGCTCATCTGTTTTTAATCATGAGCTGGAAGGTGTTTCAGAAGTTAGAGTTAAGAGTTCTGATTTAAAAAATGAAACCTCAGTTGAATCGATTCAAAAAGAAATTGAAGCTGTTATTTACGATTCTAAGATCGATTCTAATAAGATTATGGGAATAGGAATTACAATGCCAGGTTTAATTGACTCTGAACTAGGTATTAATCATACATATTTGTTTGATGAGGGAAATTCGTTTGTAAGTACGTTACAGGAATATTTTAATCGTCCGGTTTTTCTTGAAAATGATGCTAAAGCTAGAACCTTAGCCGAATTCCGTTATGGTGCAGCTAAAGATTATTTGAATGTTTTATACCTGCAAGTTGATTGGGGTTTGGGGACAGGAATGATTTTTAATGGGAAGCCTTATGGAGGTAATTCTGGTTTTGCAGGAGAGTTTGCTCACATTCTTTTAGAGACAGATGGCAAATTATGCGCATGTGGAAAAAGAGGATGTTTGGAAACAGTTGCTTCAGGCGATGCATTGATAGAAGATGCCCTTAGTTCTTTGAATGATAATGTTGAATCTGCTATTTATAAATATTGTCAAAATGAAGATGCGAAGTTAACACCTCGTAAGATAATTGAATTTGCAAAACAAGGAGATCAGTTCGCCTTATCCCTGATTAATAAATTAGGCTTGGCATTAGGAAAAGGCATTTCATACTTGATCCAGATTTTGAATCCGGAATTGATTGTTTTGGGTGGGAGACTATCTATTGATAACGAATATTTGGAGATGCCCATAAAACAATCCTTATATAATTATTGTATTCCAAAGCTACGCGAGGATGCAAAAGTAGTACAATCGAAACTCGGCAACCAAGTTGGAATTCTGGGAGCTGCGGTTGTTGTTATGGAGCAAATATTAGAAAATTGAAATGTGCACTTTCAATTACCTAAATGCAACTAAACTTACGCCATATTTTCGATTATAATTAATGACTAACCGTTAAATTCTAAATTTATGAGAAAATTAATGTTTGTTTCGTTATTGATGCTTTCTGCGCTAATAACGTTTGCACAAAGCAGTCGTGTACGAGGAAAGGTCACAGGGAAATCTGATGGACTTTCTTTACCTGGAGTTAATGTGGTAGTGAAAGGCACTACTACTGGAACCATTACCGATTTAGATGGTAATTATGAAATTGAAGTTCAAAAAAATCAAAGTCTGGTATTTTCTTTTTTGGGTTATACGTCTCAAGAGGTTTTAATTGTTGATCAAACCGAATTAGATATTATTCTGGAATCTTCAAGTATCGGTATGGACGAAGTTGTTGTAACAGCTTTAGGTATAAAACGGGAAGAAAAATCTTTAGGTTATGGTGTTTCTAAGGTCGATAAAGAAGAAATATCTCCAGCTACAGGAGGTAGTGTATTAAATTCTTTACAAGGTAAAGTTGCTGGTTTGGATTTAGGTAGTTCTCAGGGAGGATTGGGTACTTCCAGCCGAGTTGTTCTTAGAGGTAACAGTTCAATATCTGGAAATAATCAGCCTTTATATGTTATTGATGGTATACCTATGACCAATGAGAATGTTTCTGAAGGTCAAGGCGTTTATGATAGAAAAGATTTTGGTTCTGGTGCATTGGATATCAATCCTGATGATGTAGAAAATATTACGGTTTTAAAGGGACCCAATGCTGCTGCATTATACGGATCCAGAGCACAAAATGGTGCAATTATTATTACGACTAAAAGTGGAAGTAAAGACAATCGGTTAGGCGTAGAGATTTCTTCTACCACTATGTTTGATGTTGTTGGCGAACAATATTTGCCGAAGTTTCAAAATAAGTATGGACAAGGGAAATATGATAATAATATTCCAACCTATGATATATCAACAACCAGTTCGAGTTGGGGACCTGAAATGACAGGTCAATCTTTAACGAGTTGGAGTGGTTTCGAAGATAAATTGGTTTATTCCCCTCAGAACGATAATGTGAAGAATTTCTTTAGGACAGGTGTTAAATCGACTAATACAATCGCTTTGAGTAAAGGTAATGAGAATGTTTCCTCACGTTTTTCTTATACAAATACATCATCAAAGGGTGTGCTTCCTGGTAATGATCAGAAAAAACACAATTTGTTTCTTAAAAGTAATATGAAGTTAGCTAATTGGCTAAAATTGGATGCAAAGGCGAATTATATTACTCAGGAAACTGAAGGAGGTACATGGTTAGGCGAGGCCACAAGTAATGCTATATATGGTTTATTTATGTTACCACGTAACACAAACTTAAATAGCCTTAAGAAGTATAATTATATGGATACACCTAATGATCCATTAGTTGGTACTCAAATGAATCCATACTGGACAACCAAACAAGATGAAATGATTAATAAAAAAGATCGCTTCATAGGTTTTGCCAAATTAGATTTTAAGATTAATGAATGGTTTAAAGCTTTTGCCAGAGTTGGTACTGATTATTCTGTGAATACAATAGAAGAGAGATATAATGTTGGGCATAAACAACTTTCGACCGGTAAATGGGTGAAAAATGATTATACCACACAAGAAACTAATATGGATGTTTTAGGAATGTTCAATAAAACCTTCGATAAACTTTCTGTTGGCGTAAATGTTGGAGCAAGTATACAAAAGTTACGCAACTCTGTAACATTTAATCAGGGGATTAAAGCTATATCTAATGGTTTTTGGAATATTCAAAATTTTGAAACTAAATCTTCAGCCTATAACACTTATGAAAAAGAAGTTCAGTCTGTTTATTCAAGCGTGAATCTAGGCTATGATAATTTTTTATACTTAGACGCTTCTTTCAGAAACGATTGGAGTAGTACACTTCCTTCAGATAATAGATCATAT
Source organism: Ancylomarina sp. DW003 (assembly GCF_029029505.1). GTDB lineage: Bacteria > Bacteroidota > Bacteroidia > Bacteroidales > Marinifilaceae > Ancylomarina. The sequence continues at coordinate 26,503 of NZ_JAKJSD010000028.1, forward strand.
TTCTATCCGGCTTTTTCATTATCTATGATTGCAAGTGAGTTAATGGAACTTGAACAAATCGATTTTATGAAATTTCGCTTGGGTTATGCTCAAGTTGGTAACGACACTGATCCTTATCGTTTGGCAACAACTCTACAAGCCAATACTTTGATCAGTCATGAAGGGCAACCATTGATTGATGCCTCCGAAGTTCCGGGTGTACCGAATTTAAAACCAGAAAGAACATCCTCTTTTGAAGCTGGGTTTGAATTAAGAGCCTTAAATAATAGAGTCTTTCTTGATTTAAACTACTACGATCAGACTACTAAAAATCAAATTTTAGAAACGCCTGTTTCTATGGCTTCCAGCTATAAGAAGAAGCTTCTTAATGCTGGTAAAGTTAAGAATTCAGGCTTAGAATTAATGTTGGGAATTACACCTGTTAAGAATGAGGATTTCGAATGGGAATCTACATTTACTTATGCGAAGAATACAACGGAAATTGTAGAGTTGTATGAAGGGATAGATCAGCAACTACTTTCGAATATTGAAGATCTTGCTGGTGGCATCCAGATTGTTGCTGAGAAAGGTAAAAATGGTTACGGCAATATTTATGGTAAGGCTCTTAAAGTTGATGGGAAATATTTATTGGCTGACGCGACTTCTTTTGATACAGGTACGCCTAATAAGAAATTAGGAAACTTTAATCCAGATGCTTTGTTAGGATGGATGAATACAATTAAATACAAACAATTTTCATTCAAATTTCTAATAGATGCTCGTATTGGAGGAGAAGTCTTAAATGGGACTTCTGCAATTCTTTCGCAAGCAGGTATAACCGAAAATACACTACAATATCGAGAGAGTGGTGTTGAACTTTCGGGAGTTAATAGTGCTGGTGAAGCGATAACTGCAAATATGAACGCACAAACATACTGGTCTGGACTAGCTAATTACGGAGAACCTTGGATTGTAGATGCTACCAATGTGCGTTTAAAGGAATTATCATTGACTTACAACTTTAAGCTTGATCCTAATTCTATTGTAAAAGGTTTTTCTCTTGCTTTTAATGCTTACAATCTTACATTCTTGTATAGAGCTGAAGGAGCTAAAGATATTGATCCGAATCAATCATGGGGAATTGGTAATGGACAAGGATATAACTTGTTAAATGTACCATCTGCATCATCTTATGGATTTACTGCGAAATTAAAATTCTAATTGACACGACTATGAAAATATATAATTTAATAGCAAGTTCAGCATTAGCAGTTACTGTTTTATTTTCTGCTTGTACTGACGATTTTGATGAGTTAAATGTTAATCCCAATGGTGCTACACCTGAAAATATGGCACCTGCCGGAGTATTAGCAAGTAATATGCGTAAAGCATTTCATGAGGATAGATATGAATTCTGGAGAGGTGTTGTATTGCATGCCGAACGTTTCTCGGGGCAAACAGCTGCGGGATACAATGGTAACTGGTGGAGCCCTGGCGATTCTTATACTTACAATGAAGGTTGGACTTCTGCTACGTGGGAATCATATAATACAAAATCTAATAATGGTTACGGAGGAGCACTTTTTGCAAATTCAAAATTAGTTTTGGAATTTCTAAAGTCTAATCCAGATTATACAAATGCTAAGGAATTCGAAGGAATTGCCAAGACGATTCAGGCTTTTCAATTTTTGAAATTAACGGACTTATTTGGTGATATTCCATACTCTCAGCACAGCGATGTCGAGAATTATCCTTCACCAAAGTTCGATAAGCAAAAAGATGTTTACGCAGGTTTAGAGCTTGTTTTGCGAGATGTTGTAGAGAATCTTTTAAACAATGATACTTCTATTGCTCTGATGGCTGATAGTGACCTTTTATATGGAGGGAGTGTAAAACAATGGCAAAAATTTGCAAACGCTTTACGTTTACGTATGGCTATGCGTCAATCTACTGTCGATGCTAACACTGCAAGTTCTATTCTAGCTGAAGTTGTGAAATTTCCACTACCTGAGAATAATGCTGACAATGCCGGTATTTCAAGAACGACATCTACTACTGATCTTCAGAATCAGTATTGGGGATTCTTCTCGACTTGGAAAGGGTTTAACGGAGAAATATCTTATTCGTGGGATTCATACAATATGACTTGGGGGCCTGGTCCTGGTGCTTTTCTTCCAGCTTACGATATTATTGAGTATATGAAAGGGAGTAATTTATATGAAGGTGAAGTAAATGCTGCTGGAAATTTAACAACTAACATTAATCCACTGGTAGGTATTTCAGATCCTCGTATCGATAAATTCTTTATGGCTCCGGGTGGTGATGCTGCTAATGCGCATAAAGGAATGAGACCTAGAGAACTTTACGTATTGGATGGCGGTAGTATTGTAAGTAAAAACTCACATGCAGTTGAAGGAAATGCTCTCAATTATTCATGGATGCATCCTTCTATTTGGTATGATGGTGGTGATTGGAATCCTGTGAGCCTTGATTATGCTGAGGTTTGCTTATCTCTTGCTGAAGCTGTTGAAAGAAACTTGGTTACTTACAAGCAGAGTTCTTCAGACTGGTTAGAGGCTGGTTTAAATGCAAGTTGTGAACGTTGGGGTGCTACTAATGGTAGTTTCTCTTCTGATGTTGTAACTCGTTTTAATGCTTCAACAGCAAGTGATAAACTCGAAATTCTTTATGTTGAAAAATGGATTTCTGCATATACCGTTCCACATCAGGCATATGCAAGTCTTCGTAGGACTGGTAGTCCACGTTTAAGCTATTTGACTAAGGATCTTGTTCTTGTTGGTAGTTATACAGAACCAGATGGTTCTGTTACACCCAATAAACAATTGAACAAATATGCTAAGGGAAGTACAGATTATGCTTTGCCTGCCAGTATGAGGATTCCTGAAAGTGAAGTTTCGGTAAATCCGAATGTGCCTGAGGCAAGTAAGGATATGTCAACAAAAGTTTGGTGGGCAGGAGGTAATTAGTATTCCGTAAAACCTTATCCAGAATGTATGTTGATAATCAAAGATTCAGGGCTGTTGAAATAAGTTCTGCTTAGTTTCTTTTATAGATTTTTGGTTACTCGACTCAGAGTACTTACTGTTTTGATTTGAGTAAGCAGTGGTAATAGTTTGAAATTTGCTGTGGAGATGTGTAAATAATTTTCGCAAGTTAGATAGATTTTCTCCACAGCAATTTCTTTTTGTTTATCACATAGTGAAACATGCTGTAAATAAAAATGTTTCACACTTATTAATATTCCTTCCCCTTAGAGGGGAATTATTTACTAACTTTTTTTGAATATGAAGAACATGTCAATTGTAGGTGTTGATATAGGTGGGACTAGTATTGAAGCTGGTCTTGTTTTAGGAGGTAAAATATTAACAAAGAAGACAAACTCAACGGGAGCTTCACGTTCGAAAGAAGAGATTCTTGAAACGCTTTACAACTGTATTGATTCTGTGATTACTCCGGAAGTTGTTGCAATTGGTATTGGTGTTCCTGGTTTGCTTGATTATGAAAAGGGGCAGTTGTTAGATATTATTAACATACCAGCTTGGAAAAATTTAGCATTAAAAGAGATTGTTCAAGAAAAATACAAAATTACTGTGTACTTGAATAATGATGCCAACTGTTTTGCTTTAGGTGAAAAATATTATGGCAAAGGTAAAAATGTTGATAATATGTTGGCGATTGCTTTAGGAACGGGTGTAGGTGGTGGAATTATCCTAAACAACAAATTGGTTACAGGCCTCTTTGGTGGTGCTGGAGAAATAGGAGCACTTTCATATAAGGACAGGAATTTTGAGTTTTATTGCGGGAGTAATTTTTTTAAAGAAAAATATAATTCTACAGGTAAAGAATTATATCAGTTAGCCACAGAAAATAACGAAGAATCGATTGAAGCTTTTAAAGCTTTAGGTGAACACATAGGAGAAATGATTCATCAGATTCTGTTTATGTTGGCTCCCAATATGATTGTTCTTGGTGGTTCAATAAGTAAATCATATCCTCTTTTTCAAGCCACTCTTCAAAAGCAAATAGATCAATTTCCTTTTGAATCGGTTCGGAAAGGTGTTAAAATAGAACAATCAGAATTAAAAGATATTGCAATTTTTGGTGCTGCTGCTCAATATTTTAATGCTCTAGTTTAATCCTTCAAATTAGTTAATATCAAAAAAAATATAAAATCACTTATTTGCATTCTTTATGAAACCTTATCAATTTATTTTAGCTCTTCTAGTAGGTTCTTTTATTTCGTGTGTGACTCATTCAGAGCAGGTGAAATATAAAGAACTTTCTATAGTTCCAAAACCTATTCAATTGGAACAAAATCAAACGCCTGCTTTCATAAGTAAGACAACAGCTATTGTTTTCGATGCAAACAATAATAAACTCCTTCAATCTGCTGAAAATTTTAATAGTTTTCTAAAGAAACATTATCAGTTTGATTTGGGATTAAATATTAAGTCTGATCATATGGTGAGCTTAATTATTAAGAAATTCTCCAATGAGGAAGAAGCTTATCAGCTAACAACTAATGAGAGAGGTATTGTGATTACCGCCAATTCAGGAAAAGGGGTTTATCATGGGATTCAAACCTTAAAACAGCTTATATATCCTGCACAGACAGTCATTAATGGGAAATTAAAAGTTCCGGGAGTTAAGATTTCAGATGCACCAGCTTATTCGTGGCGTGGTTTGCACTTAGATGTGTCTCGCCATTTTTACGATAAGGCTGAGCTTATGAAGATTTTGGATGGTATGGCAGAAGCCAAAATGAATATATTTCATTGGCATTTGACAGATGATCAAGGCTGGAGAATTGAAATAAAGAAATACCCATTATTAACAAAAATAGGAGCTTATCGTGATTCGATGATAATAGGGCATATGGCTGATTATCCTAGCAAGCATAAAATTGAACGATATGGTGGTTTTTATACGCAGGAAGACATTAAAGAAGTTGTTACTTACGCTGATAGATTAGGAATTGCAGTTGTTCCGGAAATTGAAATGCCGGGACATGCAGTTGCAGCATTGCAAGCTTATCCTCAATTTTCATGTAAAGGAGAAGGTGTTCCTGCATTTAGTGAATGGGGCGTTTCAGAGCATGTTTTTTGTGCTGGTAATGATGATACTTTTACTTTCTTAGAAGATATTCTTTCAGAAGTTATAGAACTCTTTCCAGGTCAGTATATCCATGTGGGAGGAGATGAATGCCCTAAAACAAAGTGGGAATCATGTCCTAAATGCCAAGCCAGAATGAAAAAGTATGGACTGAAGGATGAAATGGAACTGCAATCCTATTTTATTAAGCGTATGGAGAAATTCATTAGCTCGAAAGGCAAACGCTTGATAGGTTGGAATGAAATATTGGAAGGTGGATTAGCCGAAGGCGCTATGGTAATGTCTTGGCAAGGTCTTGCTGGTGGTATCGAAGCAGCTAACGAAGGACATGATGTTATTATGTCACCAAACGCTGAAGTTTATCTCGATCATTATCAGTCAAGCTATTACGAACCTCTTGCTATTGCAGGACTAACGACTCCTCGCGAAATATATGAGTGGTCACCTATGCCCGAAGAAATTAGCGATGAGAGCAGAAAGCATGTGCTTGGGGCCCAATGTAATGTTTGGACAGAGTATATCACGACATCAGATCATTTGGAATATATGATATTTCCTCGTTTAATTGCTTTGGCAGAAATGCTTTGGCTAGGTGAGGATAAAAAGGATTTTAATGATTTTACAGATCGAATGAATGAGATGTATGCTCGTTTGGATGTCTTAGATATTAAATATCGTATTCCATATCCGGAAAATTTGTTGCCTTACATCATTTTTACTGAACAGAAAGTGAATCTACCATTAACAAACAATATCCCTTCTTCAACTATTCTTTATACGCTTAATGGAGACGATCCTTTGGTTAATGGAATAACCTATATATCTCCTTTAGATATAGACCTGGAGAATAATATCGAGTTGAAAACAGTTACTGTTATGCCGTCGGGACGTAATAGTAATGTAATTACAACTCAATTGAAATATCGTCAAGCTCAGTCGGCTGTTAGTTTAAATAATAGTATTGAAGGTTTAAACTACGAATTGTTTAAGGGTGAATTTTCATCTGCTAAAAAGATTGCCGGTGAGAGTAGTAAAGCGATTATCGATGGTATTCGTAAACCGGAAGATGCGCCTAATACTTTTTTCGCTGTAAAGTATACTGGATTTGTTGAAGTGCCTGAAGATGGTCTTTACAGATTTAAACTGACAGCTAATGATGGCGCGATTCTTAATATTCATAACGAATTGGTAATTGATCTCGACGGCTTTTCATATGGTAAAGAAGCTTATGGTTCAATGCATCTAAAAAAAGGTTTGCACCCTATAAAGCTGGATTTTTTCCAAGCAAAATACGGTAGCGACATAAGGCTGGAAGCCAATTTGCATGGCAGTGATAAAAAGATAGATTTAAAATATTTTCACTAAGATTTAAAAGTTATGGCTAGCTCGAACTTAGTAGAAAAAAAGCGGTTGGTTTCCCTTGATACATTCAGGGGCTTAACCATCGCTGGAATGATAATTGTAAATATGCCAGGCTCTTGGGATTCTGTTTTCCCTCCGCTGTTGCATGCTTCATGGAATGGATTGACCTTGACAGATCTGGTTTTTCCTTTTTTCCTTTTTATTGTAGGTGTGTCTATTGTTTTAGCATATACACGAAAAATCCAGAAGGTTGCACCAGCATTACTAATAAAAGATCTGGTAAGACGATCTGTTACATTATTCGTGTTGGGTGTTCTTTTAAACTTGATTGCTTACCGATTTCAGGAGTTGCGTTTGCCTGGAGTTTTACAGCGTATTTCAATCACTTTTTTGGTTTGTTCTTTGTTGTTTCTTTATACGAGTAAAAAAGTACAGATATATACTGCAACAGCTATCCTATTTTTATACTGGTTAGCCATGAAAATCATTCCTGTTCCCGAATTTGGAGCTGGTGTTCTGGAGCCAGGTAAAAATTTGGCCAACTATATCGATAGTATTGTTATTCCATATAAAATGTTCCAGGATACTTGGGATCCTGAGGGCTTATTATCTACTATTCCAGCTATCGCTAGTACACTATTTGGTATGTTTACCGGCTATATTATACTTAGTAAGCAAAAGGATGAAACAAAGCTTGTGCGCATATTTGCTTTAGGTGTACTCTTGTGTATGGCTGGAGCAGTTGTGGGATGGTTTTTTCCCATTAATAAGAATTTGTGGTCAAGCTCCTATGTCTTATACACCTCGGGTTTAGCTAATTTGGCTCTTGCTACAATCTATTATTTTATGGATGTAAAAGGGTATGTACAATGGGGAAAAATCGGAATCATATTTGGTACAAATGCCATATTTGCTTATGTCGTTCATTACCTTTTTATTCTACCAGTGTCCTGGCTTAAGTTTGGCAGCTTAGATTTACAACAGTTTTTTATGAAAACACTTATCGATATAAATATAATGCCCGAATTGGCATCACTTATATGGGCATTGCTTTATACCAGTTTGTGTTTTATACCAGTTTGGATTTTATATCAGAAAAAAATATTCTTGAAAATTTAGAATCTGACCTTATTTTATCAATTCCTAATAATGTATTCTCTTTGTTTTAGAATTTATTGGGGATTCTAGTGCCATTTTTTTTTAATTATTAACTCAACTAACCCTGGTATTATGGCTAAGACAGAAGATGTAAAATATCCAACAAAGAATTTTTTAGTTCCATTGATAATTGTAGGCGTGATGTTCTTTGCAATAGGCTTTGCCTTAGGAATTAACTCCTATATTATCCCCCTGTTAAATAAAGCACTGGATATTTCCTCAGCAGAATCCTATTTAGTGATTGCAGCAACCTTTTCAGCCTTTCTTATTTTTGGTTATCCAGCCTCTTTAGTAATCGGAAAAATAGGTTACAAGCGAACCATGGCCTTATCATTTTTAATGTTTGCAGTAGGCTTTTACCTGTTTATTCCATCAGCACAAATGGAAAGCCTACCACTCTTTTTGGTAGCCTCTTTTATTAGTGGCATGGGTAATACATTCTTACAAGCCTCAGTTAACCCTTACATTACCATACTGGGC
>NZ_JAKJSD010000029.1 GCF_029029505.1 Ancylomarina sp. DW003
AAAAATCTCAATCAGGTGCAAAACAAAAACCGTCCCAGAAATAAATTATGAGACGGCCTCTCTAATAATTATATTGATTGTTAATATCTTAGTTGTCTTTCTTTCTACACTCTTGACAGGTACCATAAATGTATAAAGAATGGTGTGAGACCAAGAAGTCCATATCGTCAGAGACGTTATTTCTAACATCTTCCAATCGTGTATCACAAAATTCTAACACTTTACCACATTTAGTGCAAATTAGATGATCGTGCTTATTGCTATCATATGCTTTCTCGAATTGAGCAATGTTTTTTCCAAACTGATGCTTAATTACAAGTTTGCAATCTAAAAGAAGATCGATGGTATTGTAGAGTGTCGCTCTACTAACACGATAGTTCTTGTTCTTCATAAAAATATAAAGCGATTCAATGTCGAAGTGACCTTCACGCGAATATATTTCGTCAAGTATGGCATATCTTTCAGGTGTTTTTCTGTGTCCCTTTTTTTGAAGGTAGTCAGTAAACATCTTTTTTACAATTTCTTTCGTGTCTTCGCTAATCATACTCTTAAAGCTATATTACTATCTAATCTAATTTTAAATAACGGGACTAAAATAGTGTTTTTTTTTGATTACTTCCAAGACTGGAAGCAAAAAAAACGTATTAACTGTATTCTTCTATGTTCTCGATTCGTCTAACATTGTCGAGACCTTTAATTTTTATCAGCTTTTTCATTAGATTGTTTAGGTCCTCTGTATTATGCACATAGAGGTGTATTAAACCTTCGAATACGCCATCGTGACTTTCAAAATGCACGGATCTCATGTTTACATGATGATCTTTTGAGATGACAGAAGTGATATCGTTTACAATTCCTATCTTATCAATCCCATTTAGTTCAATAATGGCAAGAAATGACATTAATCGATGACTTGTCCAGTTGGCTTCTAATATTCTGTCACCTTGACTCGACATTAATTTAAGCGCATTGGGACACTTACGTTTGTGAATCGTTACGTTATTTGCCATATCAACATAACCGAGAACATCGTCACCAGGAATAGGCTTGCAACAGGCTGCAATCTTATATTTTTCCTCAGACATTGTTTCCTCTAAAAGGAATGGTTTCTTTTTATCAATCTCAGGTTTATCTTCCGGTTTTACTGAAGATGTTTTTTTATCATCGCTTCCAAAGAGTTGAAGTTTCCAATACTTTATAAATTTATTCTTCGATTTTTTCTTGACAATATCCTCAATTTCATCAAGCTTGATTTTTGATGACCCAAGGTTTATAAAGAGCTCATCTTTATTGGTAAACTGATAGTGTTCCATCAACTTTTTAGTTGCTTTGGAATTTAAAACCAATCCTATACTTTGCAGATGTTCTTCAAGTTTCTTGTTTCCTGAACGAATTAAACGTTTTCTATCATCTTTAAATTCAGCTTTAATTTTCGATTTGGCTTTTGCAGTAACAACATACTCCAACCATTCAGATTTTGGTTTTTGTTTATCCGAAGTTAAAATTTCAACCTGATCACCACTTCGTAATATGTAATTAAGAGGAACTAATTTATGATTCACCTTAGCTCCAATGCATTGATTACCAATGTCAGTGTGGATTTCGTAAGCAAAATCGAGTGCACTTGCGTGCTTGGGTAATGTTTTGATTAATCCTTTAGGGGTGAAAACCTGTATCTCCTGAGAGAATAAATTCAATCGGAATTCGTCAAGAAAAGCTAAGGCATCCGATTCCGGATTTTCTAATATTTCACGAACATCCTTAAGCCATTTGTCAAGCTCTGATTCACTATCGGTATTATATCGAGAATGAGCAATAAAGCCGCGTTCGGCAATTTCATTCATTCGATTGGAACAAATTTGTATCTCTACCCATTTACCCAAAGGCCCCATAGCAGTCATATGGAGTGCTTCATAACCATTTGCCTTAGGTGTACTCATCCAATCACGGATTCGTTCAGGCTTTGGCTTGTATATATCTGTAATCAGAGAATAAATATTCCAACATTGGTTTTTTTCAGGAACATCAGCTTGAGGTTTGAAAATAACTCTGATGGCCGGAAGATCGTAAATATCCTGAAGCTTTATTTTATGATTCTCAATTTTATTCCAAATCGAAAATATGGAACGAGGTCGATTGATGACTGTACAAATGATATTATTATCAGTCAACCTATCTTTAATAGGCGTGATGATTTGATCAAGAACTTGAACTTGTTCGTTCTCCTTATTCTTAATTTTTTCGGCAATGTTCTTATAATCTTCGGGATGTTCATACATCAGGCTCAAATCTTCTAGTTCAGATTTGATTTTGTAAAGACCTAAACGGTGAGCTAAGGGAGCAAATAAAAATAAAGTTTCACCGGCAATTTTCATTTGTTTACGCAAAGGCATAGAACTTAAGGTTCGCATATTGTGTAAACGATCAGCAATTTTAAGAATGATAACACGTATGTCGTCGGAAAGAGTTAACAACATCTTTCTAAAATTCTCAGCTTGCATGGATGTTTGCTGGTTAAAAGCTCCGGATATTTTTGTCAATCCATCTACAATGGCAGCTACTTTATCTCCAAAATGATGAGCAATATCTTCAACGGTATACTCGGTATCTTCAACAACATCGTGCAATAAAGCAGAAACGATTGATTTTGTTCCAAGTCCAATTTCTTTTGCTGCAATTTCGGCAACTTCAATGGGGTGTATTATATAAGGTTCTCCAGATTTACGGCGTACGCCTCTATGTGCATCCCAGGCAAAATGGAATGCCTTTTCTATCATAGCTTTGGTTTCTGGTGTATTGCTTCGTTTGCAACTCACCAAAAGTTTCTCATAGCTAGCTAATATTAACTCTTTATCTTGTTGGGTTTCAACAGTCATATGGTGCTAATTTATATTAATTTTAATACAAATCGGTGAAATCTATAAACTTGATTTGGGATAGAAACTACGGTTAGAAAAGTATCTATTTGCGATTTGTTGGTTGTAAGTGATTTATAAAATTAATTAAAACTCCTGATTTAACGCCTTGTTTCATCAATTTATTTAGACCAGATTCCTTTAAATTGATCTGAAAAACTTGAAGAAAGCTTCAAAGTATTGCCTATAATATTTATTAGAAACAAAAAAGAGCAATCAACCGAGGTCAATTACTCTTTGGGTATAAATGTGATTTTTTAATCTTTATTTTCGCCAACGACAATTTCGTATAAATTTTCCTGCTTGAAATATTTGTTAGCCAATTCCATTATTTTCCCAGAAGTTATTGCTTTAATCTCCTGAAGAAATTTCTCGTAATAAGAATTGTTGAAACCAAAAGGCAAGTTACCTCTAAGGCTTTCAGATAAAGCAAAAGGACTATCGAAGCTACGAAGCATTTCTCCTGCAAAATAATTCTTCACCAAATTTAACTCCTCTTCAGGAACCAATACTTCTCTTAAGCGGGTAACTTCTTTGTATATCTCTGATATAGCATCATCACAAACATCTTTTCCAACTTCTGTCACGATAGCAAAATGTCCTGATTCTAAATGTGATAAAAGAAGAGAATTAATGCCGTAAGTGTAGCCTTTATCTTCACGAATATTTTGCATCAATCGAGAACCGAAATAGCCTCCTAATATAAGATTGAATAACATGATACCCGGGAAATCTTCGTGAGTTTTATTGAAAAGGGGACGACCAATTCGTATTGAAGATTGAACGGCATCTTTTTTACGCACAAAGATTTTCTTGTTTTCAGAGCTGATAAGTTTATGTTCTGGATTAACGTCAGGTGTTTTTGTTTTCCACGATGAAGCTCCAAATCGGTTTTCGACTTCTTGAATTACTGTATCATTCATTTTCCCTGAAATGATGATATGGCAATTGTCAGAAGTGTAAAAATCTTTATAGAAATTCTTAATGTCATTCAATTGAACTTCATCAAAAGCTTTTGCATCAAACACATTTGCATATGGATGCTTATCGCCGTAAATCAGAGAATTGAATTTTTCTTTGGCAAGAGCATTGGTTTTTTCTCGGTTTACAAGAAAACTCTGCTTTTTGTTACTCAGAATCGTTTTGAATTCTTTCTCAGGAAACGTAGGGCGCTTGATTATTTCTTCAAGTAAATCCAGGGTTTCTTTTAAGTATTTCTTCAGGGTGTATATAGAAACACTAGCATCGTGTTGACTATTATTGTAGGCAATATATGCTCCATAAAAATCAAATTTTTCAGCCAGTTCAGCAGCAGTATATTTTTCGGTACCCTCATTTAGCATCAAATTACAAGTACCAGCAATTAAAGGTGACTTTTGATACCACAATCCTGCATTAAAAATGATTTCAATTTTGAGAACTTCTTGACTCCCTCCCTCAATAATATGGACCGGAATCTGATTGCTCAAAACGTCTTGTTTTGATATTGGAATATCTACATGCTCAATTGTTTTAAATTGAGGTGGTAGCGATCGATTCAATTTTTCCATTATTGTTTTTTTGCGTGGTAATAAAGTGTGGAACAGTTCTCTTTGATCAGAATCTTTTGAGCCATTGCTTGTAAATCATCAGTAGTAACCTTGTTGTACTTTTCAACTTCAAGATTGATGTCTTCAGCCTGTCCAGTTATTTCATGTTGAGCAATATTCATAGCTTTGTTTAAGAAGCTAATTTCAGAGAAAACCAGTGATGATTCAATCTTGTTTTTCACCTTCTGTAACTCATATTCATCTGCTTTTGACGCACAAACTTCATCAAGAACTTCCCAAATGGCTTTTTCTGCATTTTCCAAGCTAATGCCTTCTGTTAGTTTTCCACTAATTACAAATAAACCTGGCTCAAAATCTCCGGTGAGATAGGCATCAATTGTTGAGAATAGGTTCTTCTCTTTAATGAGTGTTTGAAAAATACGTGAAGATTGACCGTTTGATAATATATCTGATAGTAGATCTACTTTATAAAAATCGTCATCGCTACGACTTCCCATATGGAATGCCATATAAATAGCATCGTAAGGTACATCTCTTTCGAGATGTAATGAACGAAATTCAGTTTGTTTGGGTTCAGCAGGTAGTTTGCGTTCAGGTATTTCTCTGCGTTCTATTGGACCAAACCATTTTTCGGCAAGACGTTTGACTTCTTCAGTCTCAGCATTTCCCGAAACAACTAGTACAGCATTGTTTGGTGCATAATGGTGAAAGAAAAAATTCTTTACATCTTGCAACTGCGCATCTTCAATATGCTCAAGGCATTTCCCAATAGTAGACCATTGGTATGGGTGTTTTTTATAAGCCAGAGGTCTCAAATGTAACCAAACATCACCATAAGGTTGATTGAAATAATGCTGTTTGAATTCTTCTACAACTACTGCTTTTTGTACTTCCAAGCTCTTTTCTGTAAAAGCTAAACTTAGCATTCTGTCAGATTCAAGCCAAAAACCTGTTTCAAGATTTTCTTTAGGAACCGTTAGGTAGTAGTTTGTAACATCGTTATTGGTCCAGGCATTATTGTCGCCACCTACTTTTTGAAGAGGCTCGTCGTAATTTGGGATATTAACTGATCCACCAAACATAAGGTGCTCGAAAAGGTGAGCAAAGCCAGTTTGCTCAGGATCTTCATCTTTGGCACCAATATTATATAGTATGTTAACAGCAACTAGAGGTGTACTCGTATCTTTATGTACGATAACTTTTAGTCCATTGTTAAGTGTGAACTTATCAAATTCAATCATGTTTAAATTTTAGGTTGAAAACAGTTGTTGTGAAAAACTATGCTTCCACTTTAGTCTATTAGAACTGGTATTTTGAATTTTTTGATTGAAGCAATTCAAGTTCTTGTTTGTATTCAGCCATCATTTCTGAGATTATTTCTGAAACGGGTTGAATTGTTTTTATCATAGCACCAACTTGGCCAATTTCTAATTCACCTTCTTCAAGATCACCTTCGAACATGCCTATTTTAGAGCGACCTTTTCCTAGCAATTCTCTCATTTCTTCGGGAGAAGCACCTCGACACTCAGCTTCATTAACTTGTTCGAAGAAGTTGTTTTTGATCAATCGGGTAGGAGCCAGTTTTTTCAAGGCAAGTTTTGTTCCACCTTCTCCTAATTTTACAATTGCTTCTTTAAAATTGATATGTGAAGAAGATTCTTCTGAAGCAGCAAATCGAGTTCCTATTTGAACGCCATCGGCACCTAAACTAAGAGCTGCCAGTATACTTTTACCGCATCCAATTCCGCCAGCTGCAATTAAAGGAAGGCTTGTTGCTTTTCTTACATTTGGAATTAAGGCAAGAGTCGTTGTTTCTTCACGACCGTTATGACCTCCAGCTTCGAAACCTTCTGCAACTATAGCATCAACGCCGGCATCTTCACATTTTTTTGCAAAAAATGCGCTAGAAACAACATGTACCACAGTAATACCATGTTTTTTTAAGAACGGAGTCCATTTTTTAGGGCTTCCAGCAGATGTAAAAACAATTTTAATACCTTCTTTGACGATAATATCCATGATTTTATCCATTTCCGGATAAAGTAAAGGTACGTTAACCCCGAATGGTTTATTGCACGCAGTTTTGGCTTTTTGAATATGTTCCTGAAAAGTATCTGGATGCATTGATCCAGCTCCAATTAAACCTAAACCGCCAGAATTACTTACAGCTGTAGCAAGTTTCCATCCAGAGCACCATACCATTCCACCTTGAATAATAGGTTTTTCGATTCCAAAAAGTTGAGTAATTCTATTTATCATGATTATTATTTTCTGAGGTGTGCAAAAAAAAGACACTAAGAAAAAAGCTTCCTGTGTCTTAGATATTATAGGTGCAAAATTAGAAAAAAACTTTGGATATGATTGATATTAAGGCATGAGATTCATACTAAGCATATCTTGTGTTAGTTTCTGCTTTGACGAAAAATCGAGAGAGTAAAGAATTTTAATATCATCACTTGTTGAAACAGCGCCAAGGAAGGCCTTCGGAGGATCGACCTTAAAATCGGACATTTTAAGATCAATATGCCCACGTATATTTATTTTACGTTTACCTGTGAAGTTACCGTTGATAGGTAAACGAATGTTCTTTTTTTGCCCGGAAACAGTAAGAATTCCAACAGCAAAACCAATAAAAGAGGTGCTTTTATGTGATTTAATAGTGATTCTCTTAAGCATAAATTTAATCTCGGGGAAATGGAATATTTTTAAAGCTTTATGAGCCATTTTTTCCATTGCCTTTTCCTTACTTCTTAGTTGTATACCTTTAATTTTAAATTCAATGTTTTTTAAATCCTTAATTGAATTATTGGGAATTTTATAATCAGAAGTATTTTTATCAAACTCGACAAACATTTGCCAATCATGAACATTGGATGTTCCAAATACATGAACGGAGCTTGATTCTGGTATAAGTTGTATCTTATTTTGAGAATACAAGGAGTTATTTAATAGGAGTATACAGCCTAGTATTAATATATGTATCCATTTTATTGGCATAGACAGATGATTGAGTGAATTTATGAATAGTTTAATTTACGCAATCTTTTTCTTTTGTAAGAATTAAGTTTCGATAGCTCTGAATCAAAAAAATCCTCAAGATGATCAAATCAAATTGAGGATATATCGTTACTAAAAATGGGTTTTATTTATCTCGAAAGTCATTCATCCTTTCAACATCAAGTCCTTTTTCTTTTCCAATAACTTTTATGAAATCTAATATTTCTCTGTTGAAACGAAATGCAAGATGTCTAAGTTTAAAAGGAAATAAACTGCCATCATGCTTGGTGAAAAGAAAATAATTTGGTTTGTATTCAATTTGTTTAATCTCTTCCCATAATATACTTTGTTCCTCATGAAATACACCTCTTTTCATACTAATACGCTCTTCATCAATATGAATGAAAGCTGTACCAAAAATCTTAGCAAAAGGTATGCCTCTGCCTTCTAAAATAAATAAGATACCAATTAGGAATAAGCCCGTAAAATAGAGCCAGTCGAATATTTCAAAGGCTTCGTCGATGTAGGTTTTAATACCAATCCATAAAACGATAAGAACCAATGCCAGAGCTCCTATGATTGTTTTTGCAACAGATTTTTGAACTAATAGATTTTTCTCAAATTTCATAATACCTGTTTTTATTTCTGAAGATAATAATTATAGTTAATATGTAAAATTCTTTTGCATAGGAATTTACTTATTTCTTTAATATCTATTTATTCATTCATCATCAATTTTTCGCCATAGATCAAGATAAATTGGAAGATGATCACTAAATCCTCCATTATATTTGTATCCAATATAAGTTCTAAATGGGCATCTTCCTTTGTAAGATCTATCTTTCTCAATTAGATAATCGGGTGCGAATAGATGCATACCATTAATATCTGTTTGTAGAATGCCATCTGTTTGAATTAGTGATCCTGAAACGATAAATTGGTCAAGCATACCCCAAACGCCTTGATATTTATGCGAACCAATAGCACTTTCTTTTTCCAGGATACTTGCTAGGTTGTATAGTTGATTACAATCTAACTTTTCACTTGGAATACTAGCTTTTAACGTTTTACTTATAGATTTATTGTTGGGGTAATCGTTGAAATCACCCATAATAACAATCTTCGATTTAGAATTTGTTTGAAATATAGAGTCGACTTTTGATTTTAGAAGAGTAGCAGCAGCTATTCTTTTGTACTCGGATTCTAACTGTCCTCCCCATCTCGAAGGCCAGTGATTAACAAACAGATGTAAAGTGTCATCTGTATGTGTTGCACCTTTTACATACAAAATTTCTCGTGTAGTTGACTTTTTTATCGAAGTATATTTTAATTCTAAAAAGGAGGTGTCGATAGGAAAGAAGCGATTGGGTTGGTAAAGTAGTGCAACATCAATGCCTCTATGATCAGGAGATTCCCTGTGTATAATGTGGTAATCTGATCTTTTAAGAGCAGTAGAATATAAAATACCTTTCAATGTGTTTTGGTTTTCGATTTCGCATAAACCAACAATTTCCGGTAATTCCCAACCTCCGGCACTTATAATTATTTTGGCAATTTTAGAGCATTTATCTCGATACTTTTTCCAGGTCCAATATTTTTTGCCTTGTGGTAAAAAATCAGCATCGTTTGTTAAGCTATCATCTTTTGTATCAAATAGATTCTCGACATTGTAGAACAAGATTCTGTAGTCAGGGCGTAACTCCTCTTTGGCGTTATTGGGTTGCGCTAATGAGTATATAGGAAAATAGAAAACCAATAAAAAATATAGTCTATTTTTCATGGTGAGATTGATTTATTCGTCCTTTTCTATGAATTCAATACTCCCAATGTCAGGAGCGGCGTCAGAGATTCGCGAGTTGCCATTGAAATCTACAGGATAGAAATTGGCAATATCGAGTAGTGCTTTGTCGATAAGTACAGAATTCTCCTTAAAATTATAGTCGTGTTTGCTAACACTTATAAATTCAGGATCAGAATTGAAAATACAGCTTCTAAAATTGGTAGAAAGATCGTTTTGCTTTTCTTCGCTGAGTTTAATCAGACAATTTCTAATAATTGCATCAGAACCTATTTCTAATTCATTAGATCTTGTTCCCCAAATAATACTATTAGCAATTTTTAGATTGTTTTTATTATTAGAAAGATTACTTAAACATGGCTTATCTCTAAAGGATATTTGCCACTGATTGATGAAATTACAATGGTTGAATTCAAAATTACCATCACCTTCCAGAAGGATTGCCTGTTCACCACAATTTGATACAATAACATCGTGCATCTTCAAATCGAAGTTATTTATTTTTATACCAGTGGTTGAAAAGTTCAATAATTTTGAATATTCCATTTCGAGTTTATTATCATTTCTCTCAGATTCTAAGCTTAATCCTTTTACTGCATTTTCAAGATGAAGATGTGATATATAATTATCCTTACTTTCAGAATAAAAGGAGAGACCATTCCATTGAGCAGGTACACTATTGTATAATTCTTCTCGACGATGCGAGCCAAAAAATACTGGCTTATCAAAACTACCTTTAATATTTAAATTGCCATATAAATGCAGACCTGCGTCTTTCTTGAAGTACACTTTTGTTCCTTCATTAATTGTCAGTTCACTATTTTGTTTTAAGAATAAAGCTTCTTCAATAAAATAAGGGCGTTTCGATGTCCAAACCTGAGACTTTATTTCATTTTCAGTAAAACGAATTATATCCTGCCCCCAGCTTTTAATTAAAAATCGTTGAATTTTTGAATTAAATGTAAATTGTATGAAATCTTCAAGAAGATACGGATTATCTTCATCTCTATCTTCAACAATAAGTTTTACAAAAATGAAAAGGCTATCATTGGCTGGAATTTGAATCTGTTTCGCTGAATTTCCTTCAATTCCATTAATGTTTAGAAGGTAGTCGTTAACATTATTTTGAAGATTAATTTCATCGATTAATATCGATTTCGAAGATGTATTGTAAACCTTTAATTGTTGTGTTGTTGAAGGAAGACTAGAGAATATAGTATCGAAACTTAAACTGTCTTTTGAAAAAGACAATCGAAAACTTGGATCATGATTAAAATCTTCGCCGTTATCACACGATAGAAAAAGTGTAGATAAAAACAGAATAATTAGAAATGAAAAAGTTATTCTCATAGGTATAAATTTTAAGAAAATCATTTTTAGAAGAACATAAATTCTTTAGTTTTCTTTTGTCTAATCTTTCTACGAGTTTTGGCAGCTTCATTTCTGTTTCTTCTCATCAAATCACGAATCATCGATTTTGGCACATCTAAATTAATACCAAAAGTAATTTCGTGTGTACCATTACTTTGATTTGCTAAAAGATTATTAGAATAATAGTCATAAGAATATCCCAAATAATATTTAGCAAAATTAACGCCTAGCATTCCTACAATTTGGTCATTATTCCTATAGGATACAGCTAACCATAAACTTCTAACATATAACTTAGCAGTAATATCGAAATAGTTTTGAGAATCGATAGTTCGTCTAACTATAGCTGAAGGTTCCAGTGTAATTTGATTATTGATGTTGAAGGTGTAACCTGCCGTGAAATAATAATGTCTTAACATGATGTCATTGTTAAAACCAGCATCACCCATCTTTACTGAAGATTCAAAAAGGTGAGCAATGGAGAATCCAACAAAATAATCATTGTTATAAAGAAAAACACCGAAATTTGCATCAGGAATGTAGGATACTATATCACCACCAGTGTAAAGAGGATCACCAACAGGAATATAATCTCCGTCGAATTTGTATTGGTAGAAAACGCCACCTAAGCCAAATGATAATCGAGTTCCTCTTTTACCATAGTATTGACGATTGAACTCTAAATGATAAGCATAAGAAAATTCTACCCCTGTACGAGAAATAGCACCATATTTATCGTTGAAAATATAAGCTCCCATTCCTAATCCTCTTTGCGTACTTCTTCTGGCAAGCGGATTACCTACGGCGTCACAGGTTGTGCACCTTTCACCAAAATTTCGATGAATGCTTAACGCTTGAGTTTCCGGAGCGCCTTCGATACCGGCCCATTGTTTGCGTAAAGTTAAACGAACAGGTGTATAGATGCGAGAACCAGCCATAGCGGGATTGAATAAAAATCCATTCTCAACATATTGACTATACAAAGGAAGTTGTTGAGCCTTTGCAGAAACATGTAATGCAAATATGAATATTAGAGTTATAAAAAAGTTTCTCATTCTAGTGTGTAAGAGGCCTATGGATCGATTAATTTATTTAACGTGCTATGGTTACTGTTCCTGTTAATGGTTTGGAGTCATCAGCTTCGATGGCATAATAATAAGAACCAATTGGTAGCTGAGAACTTTTATTATTTCCTTTCCAAGGATTTCCTTTATATTCATTTCCAGTACCAGTAAACTGATAAACACTTGCACCTAATCTATCGTAAATGACAATTGTTAACCTTTGAATATATTCGATTCTTAAAATATCCCAATAGTCATTATAACCATCCTGATTTGGTGTGAAAGCTTTTGGTATTTCAATTATTCGATCATATAAATATTCTAAATTAATAATTGTATCTACTGCACAAAAGTTTTGATCTTTAAGAGTTAGTCTATACTTTCCTCTATCTAAATCAGTAATTTCTAAATCCGTTTCAGGAAGAAGAGACCATAAATCAGCGCCCGTTTCAATTTCCCAGGTTGCGTCATATGCTGGAATACCACCAAATGCTTTTGAGAATATTTCACCGTCATTAGCACCTTCAACAGTAGGTCTGTTAGCTTCAACTCTTAGTAATAATTCTTCCGGTTCTTCAATAACTACACTTGCTGTATCCTGACAATCATTTTTGTCTGTTACAATAAGTTCATATTTTTTAGGACGTAAATTACTAATATCTTGAGTTGTTTCACCATTTGACCAGTTAAATTTATATGGAACAGATCCACCGCTTACAGTTGCCGAAGCTTCTCCATCATTCTGACCATAACAAATAACATCATTAAATATATTAATTTCTGTGATAAGTGTATCCGGTTGAGTTAAATCTACTGTATTTGTAAATTCACAGTTCTCATTATCGATGACTGTATAAGTATAGGTACCTTCTCTCAAGTTATAAATGTTTTGAGTTACGGCACCTGTGTTCCAACTTACGGTGTAAGGTATAGCACCAGATGTGATTTCAAGTTCAACTTCACCATTTTTATCTCCATAGCATAATGGTTCTTTAATAGTGTGGCTTCCCGCGAACAATGCTGGTTCATTTATTTCAAAAGTATATTCTGATGACACACATGCTCTCGAGTCAGTAACAATTACAGAATAACTTCCCGGGCTAAGAGCAGCTTGATCTTCATTTGTTGCATTACCAGGATCGGTTCCGGTCCATGCATACGTATAATTTGGAGTTCCTCCTTTAGGGTATATGTTGATATAACCATCAGTTAGACCAAAGCATGAAATATGATCGATACCATATTCTACCGTAACTAAATCAGGTTGTTTTATTTCTTGTTCAAAAGTAATGACTTCATTCGTTACATTATCTGTTACAGTTAAAGTGTAGATACCAGCTTCTAAGTTCTCAATTTTAAGAGGAGCATCTATATTCTTATAGTGGTTGTCAGCTTCCCATGATAGGGTGAAATCACCACCGCCATCGTCACCTTCATTTAAAACTTCAATTAAAACTTCAATTGAACCTTCATTGCCACCATAACAAACTGGTGTTGTTTTTGAAACAAGAGACACAAGCATCTTTTCAGGTTCAAATATTCTGGTTTCAGTGATGGCTCTACATCCGTTAGCATCTAAAACTTCGATAATATAAACACCTTGTCTTAGCTTATCAACAGTATAAATCCCAGAAAGGTTATTGAATGATTTTTTTGAATACTTACTAGGGCCTGAAATGAAGATGGTATAAGGAGGTGTACCACCTATAGCTGTTGCAGTAATTTCGCTGTCAAGTAACTTGTTGTCTGTGATGTGTGTTGGTACTGCACTAATACTAACGACATTTGGTTCGTTAATCGTTACTGTATTTGAAACAATACATCCTCTTGCATCGGTAATCTGATAATCGTAATCCCCTTTTGCTAAATCATAAATCTTATCGGCATGAGAATATAAGCCTCTATCACCTTCCCAAAGAATAGAGTATGGTTTTGTACCACCCAATATATTGAGTTCAGCACTACCATTGGGCTCATTAAAACAAGCTACATTATTTGAAAGGTGATTGACAACCAATGCTGTTGGTTCAAGAATGATAGCTTGATCGGTTACCGTTTGACCAGCAGATTGTACCGTTAAGGTATAAGTTCCCTGGCTAAGTGCCGAAATTGATTTTGTATTTGCTGTGAATCCTGAAGGGCCTGACCACGAATATGAATAGGTGCCACTACCTCCAATTGCTGTCGCATTTAAAGCACCGTCGTTATACCCAGTACAAGAGATATCTTCTTGATCAATAATTTGAGACACTAAAAGATTACCTTCAGGTAACATGATGTCCTTAGTGATATCTCCACAAGAGCTTGCATCATTTATAGTAACAGTATATAAACCTCCAACGAGGTTTTCAAAAATAGCATTGTCTTCATCGAAAAAGGTTGGACTGAATCGAGAATAACCATTAGGTCCCGAAACGGTATAAGTATATGGAATAGTACCTCCTAAAATTTCGAGTCTAAAACTACCATCGGACGCTCCAAGGGCACTAACTTCTTCCTCTACAATAAGTCCCAATTGGAGTGGTGATTTTTTCTCAAGTTCAACAGTTCTTTCGTAGCTACATTCTTTTTTATCTTTTAATAATAGGGTGTACTTGCCGAAATCTAGACCTGCATTGTTTTTAGTATAAGATCTGAAATCGTTAGGTCCGGACCAAGCAAAGCTGTATCCACCATTTCCACCATAAGGTACAATAGTTATAATTCCATCCTTTAAATCATTACATGTCGGTGATATTTCATCAGAAGTGACAAAGTTTAATTCTATTGGTTCTTTGATGACAACATCTTGTAGCTTAACACAGGCATTTTTGTCGGTTACTTTTAAAGAATAAGTGTTTGCAGCAAGATCCTTAAATTCACCCGATGTATTGGTGGTTGCATCTATAGTATATTCATAAGGAGCAGTTCCTTTATCCGCCTCAACGAAAATCTCTCCTGTTGACTCTCCAAAACAATTGGCATCACTTACTGTTAGTTTATCCAAAACAATAGCTTCTGGTTCAACTAATTCAAATATTTCTGAATAAAAACAGTTGTTTGCATCTGTAATTTTTATGGTGTAGTTAGCTCCTTCTACATCAGTTAATGCGGGAGAATTAGAGCTAAACCCTTTGTCCGAACTCCAGTCGTACAGATAAGGTGCTACTCCACCTTTTACTTGTGGATCAATAGAACCATTCTTGTCACCAGCACATAAAATATCTGATGAGGCAAAATCGAATGTAATTTCGTCAGGAGAAGTGATTTCTACGTTTTCTTCATCAGATTTACAATTGTTTCCATCCTGAACATGCACGATATAATCATCGGCAGCCAATCCTGTGATATGATTTGATGATTCAAGACTGCCATCAAGATAGTAAGTTAAATCTCCTGTTCCTCCCGAAGCATCAATAGCAATTTCACCATTGGTAATATTAAAACACTCTAAATCTGTTTTGGTGATATTATTTATAAAAATTTCGTAGGCATTAAAGATATCTACAGATTGTATGCTTCCACAACCGTTTAAATCAATAACTTCGGCAAAATATTTCCCTGGCTCAAGCTTTGATACCAAACTTATTCCATCGTCTTCATGAGTTGACGAATCAATTTTCTGGGGCTTATCAGGATCATTAGTTTCTTTTGACCAAAAGAAACTGTAAGGTGCTGTACCATTAGTAGCAACAGCCTTTATGAAACCATCTTCATTACCATAGCACTGAACATTGGTTTTTGTAAATTCAATGGTGATGTCAGATACTTTATTCATAGTAACTTCTATTGTTGAATAGAGTTTACATTCGTCTCCGGTAGGTGGATTGTAATTTATCTCAACTCTGTAGGAACCAGTTTCGTGAACAACAATAGTTGCAGATGTTTCTTTAGGTAAATCAGAAAAATCGGTATCTGTAGGCGATTTAAATGCCCATTGAAAAGTTGTCCTATCATTAATTGGAAAATAGGTGACGTGATCGAGAGTTGCAGAACTACTACACCATTCTGGGTGCTCAGGTAATGTTTCTTGAAATGAAGGTGGCCCTTCGCCGTCATCATCTACGGGTGTTGCGCTCCATCCATCATTACCACCAGCATCAATATATTTACCAATAATTCTATGTGAGTTGCTGTCGGTCATGCTAATGTTTTCTAAGGAAGCATGATAGATAACTTGGGAGGGGGTAGAATTAATAAAAGCTTTTTGTCCACTTTTGTTTGATTTTAAATAGACTAATGAACAGTTAACACCCTCCATTGTTAATATATTGGTTAGATTAATCGTTCTTCCAGCCTGTATTGTGTTTTCTCCATATCCCAAGGTGAATTCTATATTGAAAATAGTATGGTCTCCAAAAATCTGCCCTTGTTGACGGAAGATTACGGTTTTGAACTCTCCTTTTCCAGTAAAAGAATCGTCCTGATTAATGTCAATCTCACCATATCCGTCAAATATGGCATCACCAAATGCAACGTCATTATTGCTTACACAAAAAATGCCACCTTTTTTTGGAAAATATAAGGTTGAATTTGTAGCAGTAAATGTGAATGGAGAGACAAGTAGGTTCATATTCCATGATTGGAATTTTTCAGCATTAATAGTAATAAACGAACCTGAAATAGTAAGAGATCTATTGGCAATAGGCGATGTGTTTAGAGAAGTAAAACTGGAGATTGATAGGTTCAAACCTTTTGTATCAAGTGCACCTTCGTCAAGAAATAAATCACCAGATGTACTTAATTCACTTTGAAGAAACCAAGATTGATCTTTACCATCGAAAAAGATATCACCATCGAGAGTTTTACTTGCAAAATCGATTGGTTTATTATCCGTTAATCCATCGCCTTTGAATTTAAGATCACCTGACATTTCAAGTGTCATATTTTCGCTGAAATCCAAGAATCCATGAACATCAAGTTGGTTTTGTACTTTAAAAATTGATGCAGGGTCAACATCATCAGTCCAAGTGATATTATGACATTCCGCATCAGAGTTTACCAATACAGTCTTACTTCCTAAGAATGATTTAGAATCGAAGAATACATTATCCAGTTCGGTTGGAATACATCCTTCAGATGTTCCTCCTGATGTTTTACTCCAGTTCAAATAATTAGACCATTCGTCATTTAATCCGTTACCAACCCAATACAAATCAACCGCTGTAATGGAATTTACGGTCCAATTCGTAACATTAGTATGTTCCAATGAATTGTTGGCAGTATAAGTGACGGCAGAACCAACACCATTAATGTCGGTTAATTCTATAAAGTTTGCATTTAGGCTAGTTTTAACTTCCAGATCTGCTTGTTTTCCACTTTTACTTCCTTTAATATGAATAGGAAAATTACAAGAACCAAGAGCTGTGAAATCTTCAATAGGAAAGGTGATATCTGATTGAAACAGGAACGTATTGGGTTTGGTACCCTTATTCAGTGTTAGTTTTCCAATGTCAAGAGTACCATATACCTCACCACCTTCTTCAAAGGTTAGATTATTAATCCGAGTTTTAATAAGATCTGAACTTAAACTTCCTCGATCGGTAAACAAAATTGAATTAAAAGTGTAGGCTCCTAAGAGGCTACCTCCAATAAAAAAATCTTTGTTGCTGTGGATGATAATTTGACTATTATCTGCTATCAATGTAAAAGTTTCTGAAGCAGTTTCGTCTGCTGTAAATATGTAAAGAGCATAACCATTCTCATAACCATGAATTGTAAATGTTGAATTGCTTATATCCAATGTTCTTTTTTTTCCAACACCTGAGTTTTTAGCTTCAAAATAGTTACATGATATATTGTATCCTGAAGATATAAAATGACCATTATTTAGGGTTAAGTTCTCATCTATGGATAAATTACTGGCGAGAGTCCATTCTCCGTTTATACCATCAAAAGTAACATCCTTAGGAAATTCAAAATCAAAAAGATTAAGCGTGTTCCCTTTTTCTGTCGAGCGGAAATAAAAATCAACATTAGGAATATTAACCGATAGGGTAGGGTTTAAATACAGTGATCCGTAAATATAAACACTGGAAATATCAACAAGTCCAGTCTGGAAAATAGGAGATGTGCCTTCGGAGCCTCTCCAATCCATTGTTCTACAACGAATATCTCCGGAGCCCGTTGAAACAACTTGATTTTTACCCGAAAATGAATTGACATCAAAATGGACATTATCAAGAGCTGTTGGGACACAAGCTCCCGGAGCTCCACCAGATGTGGTTGACCAATGATTAGGATCATCCCAGATTCCGGTTCCTCCAACCCAAAATAAATTTCTGGTTATGGGAGCAGAGGCAAATGCCCATCCATCGTTGTTTCCTAAGTCAATTGAATTATTGGCCGTAAATGTTGCGTCAGGTGTTGCCAATACATCAAGCAAATTAACTTGTGTAACACTAATTGGATTTCCATTTTTATTTTTGAATATAGTTTGAGAACCTGCTGATAAACTTGAAATATCTATGGTTCCTTCACAGGCTCCTATAGCTGTTAAATCACCAATATTAAAAGTTTTCTCATGGATGAATTTATAGGTTTTTCCTTGAAACAATATTAAGTTTTCTACATCGAAACCTTCGTTCAGAAAGTTTGCATTCGATTTGAGATCGATTTGATTAAAAGAAACATTTTCACCTCGGATTGAAAAAAGAGCCGTACCCGTTTCTTTGTTGAAAGTTATATGGTGAAAATTAACAGTTTCATTACCGTTAGTAACTTCAACTTTACCATTTTCATCAACAATTATTTCAGATGTTCCGGCATCGAAGGTCAAATTTTTAGGTGTTAAGAAAATTCCTTTAAGATTAATGATTGAACTTCCTAAGTCTAATGTTCTGATGTCACTGAAGTTTGAATAAAATTCATTGCAAGTAATTTCGAAATTATTGGAATTTAATATTCCTCTTTCCAGCTTGATATTTCCCGAAGTTTCAAACTTGCTATCAATATTCCATGTGCCGGCTTTGTCATTATTTCCCTCAAACGTCACATCGTTTGCCAATAAAACTTGATCAAGTTTAATGTTTCCGGTTGCAGCTTCATTTTTGAAAAATATTGACCCGTTAAAAGTAAAAGATACAGCTGGTAGAGTCGAGAAATCAAGACTACCGTAAATATGTAAATCACTACTACCTTCAAACTTTAAATTCGTTGCATCCGACCAAATCATATCATTGCATTCAGGAATACGTGTTCCATTAACAGCGACTGTTGTGCTTCCACCAGGAGCTAAACTAGCTTCATTAATAAATACATTATCTAAACGCGTAGGTACACATTCCGGATCCCAGTTTTTAGGATTAAACCAATCAGAATCTTCAGTACCTTTCCAGGTGAAGTTATCTCCAGAACCAGTAAGTGTTATATTCCAGCCATCATAATTTGAAATACCAAATGAATTGCTTGCATTTAAACCAGGTGTTTTAATTGTGCCGAATCCATCTTTGACTTTTAAATCAGTAATCTGCACAAATGAGATTTGATTTGAGTTCACATCGCTAACAATCGTTGAATTTTCACCTTCTCCTATTAAATAAATAAATTCAGAACAGGATCCTTGGGCAATAAATCCATTGTTATTTACAATCTTTTGTTTACTGTCTGCAGCAAAAAGATATGTTTTACCTGACGAAAGACGAAATATGTTAAAGTTATGATCTCCTGAAATATTTGCTCCTGCCGAGAAATGAACTTCTGCAAAATTGACAGGGGCAATACTTTCGTTTGAAAGATTTGCCTTTTCTCTAGGATCAATAAAATGAACATTATTGTAACTGATTGTGGTGTTGTGCATGTTATAAAAACCTGCGTTTTGAGCAATTAATTCTATTAGATAATTTCCATTAATATTGAAAGAACGTCCTTCAACATCCCAAGTTTTTAGAAAATTACCGTTTAGTTGAAGCTTTGAACTACCAAGATTTAAGGTTCTGGTAAGGTTACCAGTTGATACAAAACGATTTAATCTTAAATCGTTGTCATTTGATGTGATTGTACCTGATTCTAAATATAAAGTGTTGTCTGGGATTTGAAGGGCTGTGGCTAGCTGCCAGGTTCCTAATCCTGAAAAATAAACATCTCCCTTAAATGGATTGTTTATTGTAATACTATGAGCAGCATCTCCTTCGAAATGTGTGGTGCCAAGTAAATCCCATGTTGCACCACCTGCATTTAAAGAACCAAAAATACTAAGTTTAGCATCCCCGGATAAAGCAACATCACCTGAAAGGATCAAGTTTTTACACTCAGCATCACTGTCAATCTCAATATTATAAGTTCCGCTAATTTCTGCATTGTCAATTCTTGAAGGGACACAGTTTTTATTCCAGTTACCAGGCGTACTCCATTTGTTATCTACAAGTCCATTCCAACTATAGTTCTCAGGAGTTAAGGCAACAATATTCCAGCCAGTATTTCCACCCAAATCAAATGAATCATTTGCATTAAAAGGCGCGGCTGCTCCTGAGGCAGTTATGTTTTGTATTTTCAGGTATTCTAGTATTACAGAGTTAGCAACGATACTACCATTACCATTCACGCCTGAAACATTGATGTGTTCACTACAAGTACCAATAGCAGTCCACTTGTTCTGAACTGTTTGATCGGCTCCATTATGAATTTCATAATCGTTACCTCGGGTAAAGGTTAGATCTTGAAATTGATTAACTCCTTTTAAACTACCACCTCCCAAAAAGGTGACATGATTAAAATTAACAGATAGATTGTTGTTTAGAATAGAAGCTCCATTTTTTTGAAATTCAACATCGTAAAAGCTAATAGGTGAGCTGCCGGATATATCTATACTTGCATCAACAGCATTCGAAATAATTTTAGAATTGCCAGGGTTTAAGTTTAGGTTATTGGCATTTATAAGTAGAATTGAAGCTCCTGCTCCGGTTAACGTGATCTCAGAATCGTTTAAATTCCATGTTCTTGAGATTGCATTATCGGCAACTATTTGTCCACAAGTTACATCAGCTTCGAAACTTAAATGACCTTGTTCGAAATAAATGATATGATTTTGAACATGAAGTGGTGTTTTTATAAGCCATCCACCATTTTTAGTAAAGTAGATATCTTCATTATAAGTATGTCCTGCAAAATCTATTTCGTTGTTAAGACTTGATGCACTAAAGTAAAGAGGCTTTAATATATCTAAAAGCATATTAGTACTCAACTTAAAACTACCGTAAACCGTTAAGAAGTGAGCAGGATTAGTATCGGATTTAAAAGTTGGCATATTGGTCACTTTGGACCAATCCATATTTGCACATTTTGCAACATCATTAATAATCACTTCGGCGCCAGCGGTAGGGAATGAATGTTCATCGAAAAAAACATTGTCGCCAAAGTTTGGAACAGTTGCATCCGGATTGACTTGTCCGCCAGGTTGATCACTCCAATGTTGAATTTCATTCCAGTTTCCGGAGCCACCTATCCAATAAAAATCTTTAGCATTTACAACACTTGTAAGAGATAATAGGATGAGAATATAAATTATGCTGATTGCTTTCGTGTTCATAGCGAAAATCAATAAAATTGCTTATTACTTAATCATATAAAATAGAGAGTAGATTCCTATTTTCAAATAATAAAAAGAGGAATAGCTGTATATCGTGTAAAAATAAGCTATTTAATTGTAAAAAGCATCAAAATCGGGACGAATGGAAAAATTAAGGAGTAATTTATATGTCTTGTTTTTTAACATATAGGGAGATTTTAGGCTTTATGGATGAAAAAAATAGCGTATACAGCATTAATTTAATAAAAGATTGCCTAATAATCTTGCTTAATTATGATTTAATTGATCTTTTAGGTATTTAGCCTGAGGATACTACTAGTGATTGATTTGGAGACTCTTAATAAGTTTACTTTTTAAAAGAGAAAGTCACACGACACATGGTATATCCATGTAAGGTGTGACTTTAAAGATTATTTATAGGTAAATTAGGGATAGTTACTTTATAAAAACAAGTTTTTTTAGTTCTTCCCACTTTACAATATGATATTCATCAGAGGATGTGAAAATTAGAATACCTGCATTTTTATAGGAAACATCAGCTTGATCTCCAAGAAATAGCTTTTCACCACTGTTTAGTACTACTGAAGCATAGTCATTTGCCATAGGTTTAATGCTTTCTATATTTCTAAGAGGAATCGAAAATTTGATGTCGTCGTTATAGCCATTTAGTAATTCAGAGTCCATGGCTTCATCCAAGTCATAAACTATAACACCTTCGTATTCTGTGCCTGCTTTGGTATAGACTTTACCATATAATCTTTCGCTTTTGGGAAATGAAGTATCGCATAAGCTTGCTTGGTCTATGGTGTCAAGAATTTCAAAAGAAATGAAGTGTTTCCAGTGGAAATCAGCTCGACCAATATTAGGTAAATTCATAATAATTCCCTTATTGCTGCTATTCACATCGTTAGTCCCGTAGAGTTCAATCTCTCTACCAGAGTGAAGTTTTACGAGGCAAGAATTATCATGTTTACTAATGCTTTTTATCTTTTTAAAAGGAATTTTTAGATCACCATCACTCGACTTACCATCTAATTTATCATTCAATAACCTTTCATCGTGATCCCATTGTACAAAGCCTGTAAATTCTCCTTGTGTAGTTATTAGCTTTCCATAAATACCATTGCCAAAAGAATCGGCTGGTTTTACCGAAGGGCGGAAGAATTTGATAAGATCAATTTTATTCCAATTGATTTTGAGTAATCCAAGTTCAATATCTAAAATTGAAACTCTGGTGTTAATGTCATTTGAACCTCCACGAAGGTTAATAAATTTTTCAGAATTAATTTCAAGATTAATACTTTCTCTTCCTGTGACTGTTATCGATTTAATGTCGCCAAAACGACATTGAAATTTTCGAGTAAAAAAACTTGAATTTCGTCTGTTGTTTTTAATGGAAATATTAACCCAATCATTAGACTTTGAGCGAGATGATGATTTGTAATTTGTTTTGAAATTTGACTTATTCAGATATTTCAGATAAGGGTTTGAGGTCTTTACCGAATTAAAGATATCAGATAAAAACACTTCTTCATCACCCCATCTGATAGGTCCTTCGTAGGTTTTGCCATCAATAGTCGTAACACTTCCGTATAGCATGCAGTTACTTTGTGCAAAAATAGGATTTATAAGTGCTGTAAGTCCAAGTGAAAATAAGACTATAAGAAGAGGTTTAGTCAAATATTGAATTTGAAGATATTTTTTCATTGCATTCAGTCATTAAAATTCATATTGCTTGTAAAACGAATAATAGCTTAAAAAGTTACAAGCATATGAAATAAAATGCAGAATTTTCTATATGGATAAAAATCATAGGAATAGATAAAGCTACCTTCACTGTCTTTTTCTAAACAGAATTTGAATCATTTTCGCATTTTCAATAGGGGTGTAGATTTGGATTAACTCCCAATCTTTGTCA
The DNA here is from genome assembly GCF_029029505.1 of Ancylomarina sp. DW003. GTDB lineage: Bacteria > Bacteroidota > Bacteroidia > Bacteroidales > Marinifilaceae > Ancylomarina. The sequence continues at coordinate 23,119 of NZ_JAKJSD010000029.1, forward strand.
TAATTAGCTATTGATTTCTTCAGTTGATAAATTTTCAATAAATCGTCAGAGATAGCTTCCTTATTTTCAACTTGGTCAACTTCCCAAGGAAATGATTCTAAGCGGTATTGAAATTTTATATTTTTCTTGCCTATTTTAACCTCCACCTCTGTTAGTTCTGCACCAGTATCGATAGGTATTGGTATACATATTTCTCTCATGATTTTTATATTATCGGTTAATCTTTTTATTCGTATTTGATGGCCAATGCAGGGTTTGCTTCTGCAGCTTTGTACGATTGCCATGATACCGTGAATAATCCTATGATTAATGAAATTATTAAAGTCAAAACAAAAATCCAGGAATGAATAATGATACGATATGGGAAATCTTGCAACCAAATGCTAAGTGACCAATAAGCAATTGGGATGGCAATTAGATTGGCAATAATAATAAGTTTGAGAAACTCCTTGGTTAGTAAATACACGATATTATTTGTTGTTGCACCTAAAACTTTTCTGACACCGAGCTCTTTAGTTCTTTGTTCCGCCATAAAGGATGAAAGTCCAAATAGCCCCATAGAAGCAATTAAAATGCTCACTATGGAGAAGATGATAAACATAACTGTCAATCTTTCCTCTGTTTTAAATCGCGTGTTAATTTTTTCATCTAAAAAGTAATAATTAAATGAATAATTTGGACTAAATTTTTTCCAAAGCTCCTGAATATAGTTGATAGTTTCACTTTGTTTGTGATTCTTAATTTTAAAATGAACCAAATGTCTATCTTCTGGATTTTCGGAGATAAATATACTGAGAGGCTCTATTGCCATGCTAAGTGTTTGATAATGGAAATCACTTATTACGCCAATAACTTTTCCGGCTCTTACATCTTTATGTTCGCCTATTGAAATACCAAATTGTAACTTTTTACCTATAGCATCTGCTCCCCAATTAAACTTTTGACTGGCTGATTGGTTGACAATAAAGGCGGTAGTTGAATCCGTTATTATGCTCCTGTCAAATTTTCGACCTTGCATCAATTTCAATTTCATTAAATCGATATAATCAAAGTCGATTACATTGTAGTTTAATGCATATTCCAGCATTGTATCTTCACTCTCGTACAGATGAACTGTCTTGGAGCCTGTAAAACCAATTAGAGAATTAGCAGTTGCAACGGCTTCTATTCTCGGATTCTTTTTTAGTTCGAGTTTAAATTCTTCCATATTTGCTCTTAGAGCAGAATCTCGAACGTGAGCTACAATAATATTCTCTTTATCGAAGCCCATATCCTTATTTTTGAGAAAGAAGAGTTGGGATATTACAATTATGGTTCCACTAATCATGATGGCAGAAACTGTAAATTGACATACTACAAGTATTTGCCTTAGCAGTTTGTTTCCACCTCTAGCTCTTCTGCTTCCTTTGAGTATTGAAGCTGGTTGAAAGGCTGATAAATAAAATGCGGGATACGAACCTGATATAATTCCAAGTAATAGAGCTACGGCAATTATGAATAAAAAGACATCAGGAGTCTGAGTAATACTAAGAATCAGGTCTTTATTAACGATCAAGTTGAAAAAAGGAAGAATTAATTCTACAGTTATAATTGCAATTAATAAGGCTGCAAATGTAAGACTCAAACTTTCCAGAAGGAATAAGCGTATGATGCTTTCTTTCTGTGCTCCAACTACTTTGCGCATACCAACTTCTCGTGCTCGTTTGCTCGATCTGGCAGTGGCCATGTTCATGTAGTTGATTCCGGCAATGGTAAGTATGAATACAGCAATTGCAAAGAGAATATAAATGTACTTTATATTTCCTGTTGGTGCATCCCAGTTTAAATCTGATTTAAAGTGAATGTCTGTTAGTTTTTGAAAAACAATTTTAAAATCGATTCCAATTTGATCCCCAAAATCTTTCATGTACTTTTCGTAGTACTGAGGAAAGCTCTTTTCAACGCTTGAAATATGACTTCCTTCTTTTAATAAAATGAAAGTGTAATTGCTAAAATTCCAAAACGCACCAGGTTCGGTCGAATTGATATACCCATCATCACTTAACTCAACAAGGGTGCTCATTGAGTATAGAATATTAAATTTAAAATGAGAATTTGATGGGATATCTTCAATTACACCTCGAACAGTATACTCATGCGTATCATCAACTAAAATTTGTTTTCCTATTGGATTTTCATCTCCAAAATATTTATTCGACAAAGTTTCGTTTAATACAACTGAAAATGGTTTAGAAAGTGCTTTTTCATTCCCTTTTATCAGTTTATAAGAAAAGATATTAAACAAACTGGAATCTACATATGCAGCACGTTCTTCGTTGTATTCTTTATTGTTATATTTTAATTGAAGTTTTCCAGTATTGATAAAGCGAACATAGTCTTCTATTTCAGTGAACTCTTTTTTCAGCGTGATTCCGATTGGCAGGGAGGAGGTGGCAACTTTGTCTCTGTTTCCATTAAGAGTAAAGTTGGACCCAATTCTATAGATACGTTCGTGCTTTAAGTTGTATTTGTCGTAAGCAAATTCATCTCGAATGAATAAGGTAATTAGAATTGTACAAACTAATCCTATGGACAATCCTGCCATATTGATAGCAGAATAGAACTTATTCCTAGAAATATTCCTAATAATAGTAATAAGAAAATTTTTGAACATAGGCTTGTAAATTTATTCCATATATACTTCTGGATTTTATTAAAACTATAGTTTTTGTCTCATATTCTCGGTAACAATATGTCCATCGAATAATTGAATGATTCTGTGCGAACGATCAGCATCAGAAGGCGAGTGGGTCACCATAACAATCGTAGTTCCTGTTTCGTTCAACTGAGTTAATAAATTCATGACTTCTTCACCATTAGCAGAGTCCAGATTACCAGTTGGTTCATCGGCCAATATAAGTTTTGGATTGGTAATTACAGCTCTGGCGATAGCAGCTCTTTGTTGTTGTCCTCCCGATAATTGTTGTGGAAAATGTTTGGCCCTATGCGCAATCTTCATTCTTTCCAAGACCTCATTAACACGCTTTTTTCGCTCAGAACTGGAAACCTTCATATATAACAATGGTAATTCTATATTTTCATAAATCGTAAGTTCCTCAATCAAGTTGAAACTTTGGAAAACAAAGCCAATATTTTCCTTGCGGAGATTGGTTCTCTGGCGTTCGCTATATCCATCAACTTGTGTTTTATTGAAATAAAGTTCTCCACTTGTTGGATTATCTAACAAGCCAAGAATATTTAGTAATGTTGATTTTCCACAACCTGAAGGGCCCATGATAGCAACAAATTCACCTTCGTTAATTTCCATGTTCACATTATTCAGAGCAGTTGTTTCTACTTCATCTGTTCTGAATTTTTTCATTAAGTTGTTTGTTTTTATCATGATGTCTTAAATTTTCAAATGATGCCTAATTTGTTTTGTTCAAGCTTATTATTCGTACCTAATGGCTTTTATTGGTGTAATTGACGATATCTTATAACTCTGATAAAAAACCGTGATAAAAGCAATGAGTAGAGAAAGAATCCCGGCTCCTAAAAACTCAAGCCATGAAGTATTTATTCGATAAGCAAAACCAGCTAACCACCATTGCATAAGAAAAAAAGCTATCGGCCAAGCAATTAAGTTAGCTAATAAAATCCATCTCAAAAAACGAATAAGGAAGGATCTAAATAAATGTTGAAATTCAGCACCAAATACTTTTCGTATTCCCATTTCCTTGTATTTCTGTTCTATAATGTAAGATGATAAGCCAAATAACCCAAGGGATGATATGATAACTGCTATAAGAGTAAATGATATAAATACCAGACTCATGCGAGATTCTGCTTTGTATAAATAGGAGAAATCGTCTCTTAAAAGACGGTGTGTAAAAGGAATATTTGGAAAGTATTTATTCCAGGTTTCTCTGATATTATTAATAATTGGCTCTTCGTTTCCATCTGTTTTTATGGCAATATATTTAAATTCATCAGAACTGATTAGCATCACTAAAGGTTTGACACCAACTTGTAAGCTGTTGAAATTAAAATCTTTCACGATTCCAATTATTTCACCTTCGTAATCCCAGATTTTTACTTTTTCACCAATAGTGTAACTCATATTCATAATAGAAGCTGCGGCTTCGTTTATAACAAGTTTCAAACTGTCAGCTCCTTGTTCATGTGTAAATGCTCGTCCATGAATAACCTCCATTTCAAAGGTTTCTATAAAATCGTAATCAACAAAACTTAGTTGGAATAACACATTTTCGGCTTCTTTTGATTTGCCATCCCATGTAATATGCGAAGTTGAGTTTGAAAAATTAATTGGCATTTGATTCGCGGCAGTAACTTTTAATACACCCGGAATCTTAATGAGATTTTCTTTAAGATCCTCATAGTGTTCATGAAAATCATCAAGTAATTCTATATAGATAATGTTATCTTTTTGATAGCCTATGTCTTTGTCTTGTAGGAAATCCAGTTGTCTGTAAATAACGCTTGTACAGATGATTAAACCTATTGATATCGTAAATTGAGTGATGACCATTAGTTTACGAAAAAAATGAGAGTCACGATATAATTTTCCTTTAAGAATTCTGATTGGTTTAAAAGAGGACAGATAGATAGCGGGATAACTACCTGATATGATCCCTGTAAATGTTACTATAGCAGCAAAGGATAGTAATAGAGTTGGATCGGTGAATTGTAGAGATAAATCTCGTTGTGTTAGTTCTTTGAAGAATGGTAGTAATAACTCAACCAAAACAACTGCTAAGCCAAAGGCCAGGAAACTAATAAAGACAGACTCTGCCATAAATAAGGCGAATAGGCCACGTTTATGGGCACCTACAACTTTTCTGACAGCAACTTCTCTTGCTCGACGTTCGGACCTCGCTGTTGATAGATTCATGTAATTGAAGCATGCAATCAGTAAAATAATGAAGGCAACCAGGGCAAAAACTCTGACATAAAGTATAGGACTCAGTTTTTTCCCACTTATTGAATGCAAATGATAATCAGAAAAAGACTGTAGGGCTAAATCAGCATTAGATTGTTTGAGGTTTTGTTTTATAAAAGGTTTTATTTTTGTTTCTAAGTTTGGAATATAAGTGTTGCTTTTAATTTGAATCATTGTTCTAAAAGCATGAGAATCCCAATTTTTCAGATTGAATCCCCAGTTCTTCTTAATAAAACCGAATGGCAATAAAAAATCGAAATAAAGAGAAGAATTTTTAGGTGAATCTTTGAGTACAGCACTTACTTTATATTCGAAAGAAGAATTAATTATTATGGTTTTGCCCAATGGGTTCTCTTGGTCAAAATAACGCTTTGACATACTTTCTGTGATAACTATAGACTTATCATCTGGCATAACAAGGTTTGGATTACCCATTGTAGCAGGAAAACTGAACATTTTGAAAAAATCAGTATCCACACATAAACCAGAGTTCTCAACGAAAGTTGAATCATCTGTAGTAAGCATTAATTTACCCCAGGTGCGTGTTATACGTGTTGCTTTGTCAACTTCAGGAATATCCGATTTTAATTTTGCTGCAAGAGGAGCAGGAGTAGAGTATGCAGTAAAAACTTCACCATCGGCATATGACTGATTCTCATAAACACAATAAATCTGCTCATTATTTTTATGAAATGAATCAAAGCTCAATTCATACTCAACCCACAATAAAATAAGTAAGCTACAAGTAATCCCTGTAGCCAGACCTAAAATATTGATTAGTGAATACCCTTTTTGTAGAAAGAGTTTTCGGAAAACAGTATTTAGAAATATTTTGAGCATTAATAAGTGTGTTTGATATTTAGATAGTTAATAAAATGTTTTAGATGAGGTTTGGTATCTCAACTTGTTTGTATTTCATTAAGCTAGATGACTTTTTATTGCGACATTAAAATAGTATTATTTTTTATTTATAGCAGTTATTAAATTGATAGTAATAGAACTTAATATTTGAACTTTAATATGTTTATAGTAATCTTTTAATTCTCCTTTATCACCAATTTTTAAGTAATAAATTAAAGATGAATAATTTATGAGATTATGTATTACTAGTTTCATGCCAAAAATTCTTGCTTCTTGGTTATCAGTTAATCAAGTTAAGTTTGATAAGGTGTAAGTTATTGAAAGTGATCGATTTTAAACAAGATTTGTACGAAAACGAACATTTTTGTTTTGATTCTGAAATTTTAGTTATACCTTGATGTTCGATTTTGAACACATTTAAAAGAGAGAAAAACAATAGAAGCTTTGGTATCACCACGGTTTATAGCCAAAAGCAATTAAGATATAAAAAGAAAAGCAATGAGTAAAGTCGGGAAAATTTTAGCAATAGATGATAATGAGGATATTTTATTTTCGTTGAAACTACTATTAAAACAGCACGTTGAATTAATACATACGGAATCAGATCCTGAGTTAATTCCAAAGTTGATGAAACAGGAGTCCTACGATGTGGTTCTTTTGGATATGAATTTTACCAAAGATGCGATTAGTGGGCAAGAGGGCTACCATTGGTTAAATCGAATAATTGAGATAGATCCTCGTGCCGTTGTTCTTTTTATTACAGCATATGGAGATGTTGAAAAATCGGTGAAAGCGATAAAGGCCGGAGCTACTGACTTTATTTTAAAGCCATGGCAAAACGAGAAATTGATGGCAACGATTTCGTCAGCAATTAAATTGCGCAGATCGAAAGAGGAAGTTACTCAACTTAAATCGAAACAAAAGGAACTGAATGCTGTTCTTGATCAGCCATTCAACGATTTTATCGGTGTTTCACCTGAGATGCAAACTGTTTTCGGTACGATTCAAAAGGTTGCTGTTACTGATGCGAATGTGTTGATATTAGGAGAGAATGGGACGGGGAAAGAGCTGGTTGCTCGTGCTTTGCATCGTAATTCTATTCGAAAAGATGAAGTTTTTGTTAGTGTAGACCTAGGTTCAATAAATGAAAATTTATTCGAAAGTGAGTTGTTTGGCCACGTAAAGGGCGCTTTTACCGATGCCAGATCGGATCGTCCTGGTCGTTTCGAAATTGCATCAGGAGGGACACTTTTTCTCGATGAAATTGGGAATTTATCGCTTCCAATGCAGGCAAAATTGCTTACAGTTCTTGAAAGACGAGAAGTGATCCGTGTTGGATCTAACAAGCCAATTCCAATCGATATTCGTTTGATTTGTGCTACAAATATGCCTATTCTGCAAATGGTAGCAGAAGAAAACTACAGACAAGATTTATTATATAGGATAAATACGGTAGAAATTAGTTTGCCAGCTCTAAACGAGCGATACGAAGATATTCCTTTGTTGGCAGAACATTTCTTGCAAATTTATGCTAAAAAATATAAGAAGAGTTTTGGGCCACTTTCTAAAGCTTGTATTAATAAATTGTATGACTATTCCTGGCCGGGAAATGTACGTGAACTTCAGCATTTGATGGAGAGAGCTGTAATTATGGCCGATAATAATAATCTTCAACCTTCCGATTTTCAAATTAACCCAGGACAAACACCTCAAGGTGAAGTTGAGTTAGATAGCTATAATTTGGAGGAAGTTGAGAAGAATATTATTCAGAAAGTATTAAAAACTAATCAGGGAAATATTTCGAAAGCTGCTGGAGAGCTTGGTTTAACTAGAACATCCTTGTACCGTAGATTAGAAAAGTATGGTTTATAAAAGTTTCAGACTTAATTTTATTTTAAGGATAATTGCACTTTCTGCAACTATCTTTTTGTTTGCATTCGTATTGACCAAGAACAATTACTTTACGACTGCAAGCCTTATTTTTCTTGTGATTATCTATCAGATATACGAGATGATTAAGTACGTTGAAAAAACCAACAGGCTGCTTAAGAATTTCCTGGAATCAATTCGATATTCAGATTTTACCAGAAATTTTAAGGTACAAGGCTTAGGTAGTTCCTTCGATAAATTGCAGGAATCGTTTAATTCGGTCATATCCGATTTTCAGAAAATTAGAGCAGAAAAAGAAGAGCATTATTTCTATTTGCAAACCGTTATTCAGCATATTGGAATCTCTCTAATAGCTTTTCATCGAGATGGCTCGGTGGAAATGATAAACAATGCTTCCAAAAAACTTTTTCAGGTAAGTAATCTGACAAAGATTCAGGATTTGGAAGAATTTAGCCCTGAATTTGTAGAAGCACTTCTGAAACTTAAACATGGCGAAAATACGCTTATAAAGGTTAACGACAATGATGATATTCTTCAATTAGCAATTTATGCAACGGAGTTTAAAATTAATGATAGGCAAGTCATTTTAGTGTCGATAAAGAATATTCAGTATGAGTTAGAGGAGCAGGAGATTGAATCTTGGCAGAAACTTATTCGAGTTTTGACTCATGAGATTATGAATTCAATTACGCCAATCTCTTCTTTATCAAATACATTAACAACGATTCTTGATGACTTTGGATCAAATAATGCAAGTAAGTTTGATGAGGATGATACAGAAACGATTACTGAAGTGAAAATGGCTTTGTCAACAATTCAGAAAAGGAGTTCTGGTCTATTGCATTTTGTTGATACTTATAGAAACCTGACTAAGATTCCAAATCCGAATTTCAGTATTTTTCCTGTAAAGCAGCTCTTTGACAACATTTATATGTTAATGAAAGAGGAAATTAATCATCGAAATATTGAATGTGTAATTGATATCGAGCCTGAAACAATAGAGCTATCAGCAGATGAACTCTTAATAGAGCAAGTATTAATCAATTTGATAAAGAATTCAATTCACGCTCTTGAACATACCGAAAAACCTAAATTGCAATTACGAGCTTATTTGAATAAAAGGGGGCGTATTTCAATCCAATTGACTGATAATGGCCAGGGAATTATCCAGGAAGTTCTGGACAAAGTTTTCATTCCATTTTTTACTACAAAGCCCAAAGGATCAGGAATTGGTTTAGCATTGTCAAAACAAATTATTCGTTTACATGGTGGAACAATCACAGCGCATTCGGTTCCCGATGAGAAAACGACCTTTACTTTAACTTTTTAGATATAGATGAGATAAATTCTGATCGATAAGATAATAAGCAGATGGATTTTAATTCATCTGCTTTTTTTGTGATTTACGCTCTTCAAAATCAGAGTTTGAATTCGATCCTTTGTTTATCAGAATAAAATGGATATATTTATTTAGAATTAATATTAATAAATATTTGCTTGTGATGGAAAAAAGAAATAAAATTATTTATTGGATTGCTACAGGCTTATTGTCAGCTATGATGTTGATGTCAGCGTCAATGTACATTTTTAATTATGAGATGGTGAGTCAAACTTTTCTAAGCTTGGGTTATCCGGTTTATGTCGTTTACCCTTTAGCAATTGCAAAAATATTAGGAATTGTTGCTATTCTTTCCAGAAAATCCAATTCTCTTAAAGAATGGGCCTATGCCGGATTCTTCTTCGATTTTGTTTTAGCTTTATCAGCTCATTGGGTCGTAAATGATGGAGAATTTATTCCCGCTTTTGTGGCTATTGTTTTGTTACTGGTTTCTTATCGATTTGATAAAAAAGTATTTGCGTAAAGAATATTTCG
>NZ_JAKJSD010000003.1 GCF_029029505.1 Ancylomarina sp. DW003
CTTGTTAGGAGATTAAATCACCTCAATTTCATCTTTTAGTAACCAACCTTGGTTCCCATCACTAAGTTTAATGTTATACCAGTCGCCAAGCTCTTCAATAACTTTAACTTTGGTTCCTTCATGTAATAAAAACAATTGAGTCCCGCTATCATCAGGTGAGCCTTTAACCGTTACACTTGGATTAAAAATGATAGCATACTCTCTAAGCGTAAGTTGCTTGTTCATTTTTGATGCAAAATTGTAAAACACAAGGCTCGATAAAAGGCATAAAATGGATAGGAAGAAACCCAGTTTTTTAATGCGATTCAGTTTACTGTATAGGTATAAACTCATTAAAGCTAAGAATAAGAAAAAGAAGCCTATTGATAAATAAGACCAAGCATTAGCTGATAAACTGTTCCATAAGCCGGATACCCACGAACTCACGAAAAATTCCGGAAGAACTTCTAGCTTATCAACAACATGTTTCTGAGCCAGTTCTAAATTGTATTTAATATCCTCATCTTCGGGAGACAGAAGTAATGCTCTTTCATAGTTTAAGATAGCCGGTGCAATCTTACCCGTTTTGTAGTAAGCATTGGCAAGATTAAAATAAATTTCCGGAGCTTCTACACGAGTTTCAAGTACTGCCTCGTACTCTTCGATTGCGATTTCAAATTCACCTTTTTGATAATATTCATTAGCCTCCTGAATAAGATTCGATTGCGATTGTGCAAAAATCTGACAAGAGAAAGCTAAGGCTATAAGGGTATATATAATTCTTTGCATGATTACTTGATGTTTTTTTCAAGTTTGGTAATAGTTTCCATGGTTTCCTGATAAAGACTGTCCATCTCTGATGAACCACTAGTCGGTGCATAACGAGCGAATTCGCAAGTATCTAAAATTGACATGAAGTCACGAATAATTTCTTGCTCAACTTCTTTTTCAACAAGAATACCATTGATATTATCTTTACTCAAATCGGCTAAAGGAATATTAAACTTATCAGCCGTATAATCCCAAAGTGCTTTTAGTATCTCATCGTAGAAAGCTTCTTTTTCGTTTGCCTTTAAACTTTGTGCTGCAGCTTTTAAGCGTTTCATAGCAACACGGTTGGCACGTTTGTTTTTCATTTTAGCCACATCAGCATTTTCCTTAATTCGCTTACGATTAAAAACAAATGCCAGTATGAAAATGAAGAATGGTAGAATGTATGCCAAATAAAAATTCAGCGTTCCAAAGAAAATTTCACCTTTAAAGATTGGTTCAAAATTATTCGTCTTAATAAAACGAATATCCTTACCTATAAACTTGACATCTTCTTTAGTAAAAGAACTGATTGTTGTGTTCGAAACAACGCCTTCGCCTTTTTCCACATGAATTTTATATTCCGGTGTCAGTTTGGTTATATATCGTCTTGACCTAGGTTCAAAATAAGTAAACTCACTGGCAGGAATAACAAAATCACCTGCATGACGCGGTATAATTAAGTATTCAAACGTCGTAGAGCCTGTCATTCCTTTTTCAGAGCTTTTCAGGTTCTGATTGGTTTTAGGATCGTAAACTTCAAAATCAGCAGGGAAATCCATTTCTAATGGATTAATTAGCTTCAGGTTTCCACTACCAGAAATTTTAACTTTTAAGGTAATTGCATCATCAACTGTAACAGATTTACTATTGATGTTAGCTGTTATCTTAAATTGACCAACAGCACCATCGAAAGATGCAGGCGCATTATTAGGTACGGGATTGACCTTAATTTTAACAGGTAAGGATTTACGAGGTACACGTACGTTTCTATAATTATTAAAGAAATCGTCGAACATACTTCTCGACCGCGCTTGAGCAGATTGTTGAACAATGCAGTTCATTTCCCAAGGCTCTATAATAATATCACCTTCATGCTGAGGAAAGAGAAGATACTCTGCTGTCTCGTAAGTATACATTATTTTGCCATTAATATTTTCTGCAGTTAAAGTACTTGGCTTTGTTCGTTCAATTGTTTGAGTAAGAAATCCCTCGAAAGTAGGTAGTTTAACAGACTCAATATTAACTAAATTCTGAGTTCTTGAATAGATTTTTAAGGTCGCTCTTACAGGTTCCCCCATAAAGATATTCCTTCTGTCGACATTAACTTTGACATATAGGTTATCCTTAGTAATTCGCTGAGCTTGCTTCGAATTTGTGCTGTGCATACCTTGATTATTGTTTTTGGTACTTTCTCTGACAATCTCAATTGTATGCGAATTAGACTTGATCACTTTGCCGTCAACCGTAATCTCAGCTGGTGCAAAAGTGAATTTACCTTCAGTCTCGGGTAGAAGTACATAGGTATATGTATAGGATGAACTGGAAGTCATTTTCCCATTAATATACTGGGTGCTCATATTGGTTGAAGAAGTTGGTCCATATAGAACCCTACAACCCTTTATTGCAGGTAATTTTAAATTAGATCCTTTTTCATTCAGGACGTATGATAGGCGAAATTGCTCCCCAAGTGCAACAACTTTGGGAGCTGTCACAGTAAACTTAGTTTTATCGGCAAAAGCCGAAGTACTAATAAATAGACATGTAAGTATTAAGAAAAATAGTCTCTTCATCAATCTTTTTTTATTTCTCTAAAGGTTCAAATTTAAACAAAATCAAAATTACTTATTATTTTGCAGAATAGGAGCAAAGCACAGAATAAGTCTACTGCTAATCACAATTCTTTAATCATAATTCATCATTTCGTATCACCAATCCTTTTTAATTTTTTGTTTTTTCTTCTTTTGTGCTTTAGCTTTCGCTTTTTGCACTTTCTGTTGTACTTTTTTCTCGTCATTCTCAAGCGCTTTTAACAAGCGCTGTGCATCTTCCTTGGAGATTTTTCCTTGCTTTTGTTCTTTCTTTTTATCTTGATCTCCCTCTTCAGGCTTTTGCTTTTCTTTATCTTTTTGATCCTTCTTTTTATCCTGATCTTTTTTCTTTTCGTCTTCTTTCTTCTTCTGATCGTCTTTGTTTTTCTGATCTTGCTTGTTCTTATCTTTATTTTTGTCCTTGTTATCCTTATTGTCTTGATTCTGCTGATCCTTGTTTTGCTTTTTCTTTTGCTCTTCTTTCTCTTTCATTTTTCGAGCATACTCCAAATTGTATTTGGTTTCTTTGGAATCCGGGAAGTGACGAAGCGATTGCTTGTAAGCTTCAATACTCTCGTCAATCTTTTTATTAACGAGCAATGTGTTACCAATATTGTGGTGCAGAATTCCCAGGCGTTGAGGATCGGTTTCTTTTGATGCTAGAGCTTGAAATTGCTCCAGAGCTTCATCGTATTTCTTTTGCTTGTATAAGGCATCACCTAAATTAAAGGCAGCCTCAAAAGATGCAATATCTTTATCAAGAGCTTTACGATATTCATTTTCAGAATCCTGGAAGTTCTTATTTTCAAAAAGGCCATTCCCTTTTCGGATGAATTTTCTCTCTTTTTGAGCATTTGCTTCAAAACAAGCTAAGCTTATTAGAGTTAATATGAGTAGGCTAATTCTTATCTTCATGTCAATCTGTTTTGTCAATTCTGATCTAAGTTCCTTGTTTACTTGAACAAATGAATATCCTTTAAGTGGCGATTCTTTCTGTCAAGAATCAAATATTCGATCAGAATAAGTAAAAGTACCATTGCGATAAAATACTGAAATTTCTCATCGTATGCAGAGTAGATACGTTGTTCCAGTTCAGTTTTATCCATCTTGTTAATTTCGTTGAAAAGCGCTTTTAAACCTGTCGTTGTGTTGTTGGCTTTAATCATGTTGCCACCACCAGCTTCAGAAATCTCAGCGAGCATTTTCTCGTTAAGTTTTGAGATAACCACATTACCTTGCTCATCTTGTCTGAACTGACCTGATTTCCCTTTAATTGGAATAGGAGCTCCTTTAGGTAATCCCATGGCAATGGTATGAACAATGATACCTTGTTCAAGGGCTGATTTGGCGGCAGCACTTGCGTCATCTTCATGGTTTTCACCATCGGTAATAACAATAATTGCTTTGCTTGCCTCGCTATCAGGCGTAAAACTTTTACTGGCTAAATTAATGGCTGCACCAATTGCCGTACCTTGTACCGGAACAATATCGGTATTAATGGTTGACAGAAATAGTTTTGCAGAGGAATAGTCCGTTGTGATTGGTAATTGTGTATAAGCTTCACCAGCGAATACAATTAAGCCAATCTTGTCGTTATTCAAGTTGTCAACCATTTTCGAGATAGCACGCTTAGCACGCTCCAAACGATTAGGTTTAATATCCTGAGCCAGCATGGAATTTGATACATCCAGTGCTATAACAATCTCAACACCTTTACGCTTTATCTTTCTCAGCTTAGAACCAAACTGAGGTCCGGCAATGGCTATTATCAAGAAACAAAATGCAAAAAGCATAATGGAAAACTTGTAAATAGGGCGATTGAATGATGCAAATGGCATCAATTGCGAAATGATCGACATATCGCCGTATTTCTGTAGAGCTTTTTTCTTCATCCTGTAGCTGATGTAGTACAAGACTACAAGAGCTGGAATAATGAAGAATAAGTAGAGATATTCTGGATGTTCAAAACGAAACTGGTTCATTTTCAAATAATATTAGATTTGAGTTTATGGGCATTTAGAAAATGCCGGTTTACTCATAAGTTTAAAATAATTATCGATCAACAATTTCTAATCAATATTTGATTAGGGAATATTTCTAAGAATACTGTTACGGAAAGCAATTTCGAGAAGTAAGAAAAGCGCTGCTAATAGTGCATAATGCTTATAAGCTTCACTTTTTGTACTGAATTGTTTTACTTCTATCTTTCTTTTTTCCATTTGATCAATTTCCTCGTAAATAGCTTTAAGCTTATTGTTGTCTGTAGCTCTAAAATATTTACCGCCGGTTAACTCTGCAATTTTTGTTAGAGTTGCTTCATCAATTTCAACCGGCATGTCCTGCATTTGTATTCCAAAAGGCGTTTGGAAAGGGTAGGGCGCTGTTCCCTGAGTTCCTATCCCAACGGTATAAACACGGATACCATAAGTTTTAGCTAATTCTGCTGCTGTAGTAGGAGCGATTTCACCTCTGTTATTTACACCATCAGTAATTAGAATCACAACTCTCGATTTTGCTTCACTATCTTTCAAACGATTAATAGAATTTGCTAAACCTAAACCAATAGCAGTACCATCTTCAATCATACCTGATTTGATATCGCTAAACAGATTAATCAGTACGGCATGATCGGTTGTTAACGGGCATTGTGTAAAACTCTCACCACTGAAAATAACCAAACCAATTTTGTCTTGTTGACGGCCCGTTATAAATTGAGTCGCAACATCTTTTGCGGCTTCCAGTCGGTTAGGCTCAAAATCCTGAGCCAACATACTACTTGAGATATCAAGTGACATGACAATGTCAATTCCTTCAGAACTTACATTCTTCCAATCGTTACTCGATTGGGGACGAGCCAAAGCAACGACCAAAAATGCAATAGCCAATACTCTAAATAAAATGAGAGCGTGACGGAAGTAAAATTTATAAGTCTTAGGTGCCTTCTTCAAGCTCTTTAATGTAGAGACCTGTATGCTGGCATGGGCCTTTTTATCGCGCCAAATGTACCAAGCTAATACTGGAACAATAAGCAGCAATAAATAAAGGTATTCAGGATTTGCAAAATCTAGATTATTCATATTTTAAGTACCAAATGTAAATGGTTTGCTTCTTTTTCTCGCAAACAAGATATTAAGTGAAAAGTTAGAAGATGATTAAGTTGGTTTATTAAACCAATTTATTCTCTTCCTCTTTTGTTAGTTCAGCTGGTTCCGATTCTTCTTCAGGTTCTTCAATTACGGTTTCCTTAATAAGCGTTTTTTCAACAATACGATAGGCATATTTTAAGCTTAATTGATTCTCATCAGGAAGCGGTTGAAATTTCGCAAACTTAGCCAAGTCAGCTCTTTCGAGTATAACTTTTAAGTCTGCAATCAAATCCTTATGCATCATCTCTTCAGAAATAGCATCCATTGTTTCGTCAGTTGTAGACTCAATCGTTGCTAAACCAAATCGCTCGTCAAGGTAATTTCTAACGGCATCAGTCAAATCAGAATGATACTGCTTGATTTTACCTGTTTGCCATAGTTTTTGCTCATCTATCTCTTCAAGTTTACGAAGTGCAATAACATGTGCTGGTTCAGCAGGAATTTCAGCCTTGAATAAGGGTTGATTGTTCTTGTATCTGCGATAGAAATAATAGGTGGCAAAAAGTATAATAATAAGTAATAAACCACCACCAGCCCAAGGTGCTACCTCGGCGAATGATACTGGTGTATGAATTGGCATAGCAATATCAAAATTGGCTTTTGTTGTGTCAATCTCGAAGCTGCGAACTCCTAATTGCAAGGTATCGGTACGAATAATGTTATTGATATTTGCACCATTCAGTTTGAATACGAAAGGGGGAATTTTGTGAACACCACCATCAAAAGAGGTAATCAGAAACTTCTTATTTACCTTAAATGAGCCATCTTTCTTTTTTGTAGAATCGAGTGGCCACTGACGAATAATTTCAATGTTCTTGGTAATACTATCGGTGAAAACCGGAAAGCTGACATCAATACCTTTAGGTTGATCAATTGTCAATTGCAAATTGATTTGATCCCCTATGGCAATTACATTCGTATCAAGAGCAACACTAACTTTGAAACCTTCATCTTGATCTTGTGCAATTGCCGGGCTTAAAAGCAAAGCAAAAGCACAGAGCAAAAGGCTTTTTTTGATTTGTGTTTTTATAGTTTGTAATCCTATCATCTTATTATTTTAAAAACCCAATTTATTTAAGATTTATGATCGCAGATTTCTGATTTGGAATCCATTCATAAATCAAAAATCCTCAATCTTAAATTGTTTTAAGCTCTTCGTTTAAATAGAGAAATTAACGATCTCACGTAGTCTTGATCGGTTCTGATATTTGCAACATCAACACCTGAACGTTTGAACGTTTCCTCAACTTTTGCTTGATTTTCTCTCCACCACTTAGCATGAGTATTTCTAACTCGCGAACTTGATGTATCGACCCATTGGTATTGACGGGTTTCAGCATCTAACATCCTAATAAGCCCAATGGAAGGTAATTCTTCTTCACGCTTATCGTAAATTTTAAGTGCAACCACATCGTGCTTTCTGTTGGCAATACTCAAACTTTTTTCAAAGTCTTTATCATCAATAAAGTCAGATATCACGAAAGTGGTACAACGCTTTTTAATGGCCTTAGTCAGGTAGCGAAGCGCACTGTTAATATCCGTTTTGCGGTGTTCGGGTTTAAAATCGATTAATTCCCGGATAATTCTAAGAATATGCGATTTTCCTTTTTTAGGCGGAATAAACTTCTCAATGGTATCTGAAAAGAAAAGCACACCAATTTTATCGTTGTTCTGAATGGCAGAGAAGGCCAAAACTGCAGCAATTTCAGTAATCTGATTTTTTTTGAGTTTCGACATGGTTCCAAACTCGCGAGAACCACTCACATCAATCATCAGCATCACGGTCATTTCACGCTCTTCTTCGAAAAGCTTGACGAAAGGGGTGTTGTAACGAGCCGTTACATTCCAGTCGATATTACGAATGTCGTCGCCGTACTGGTATTCGCGAACCTCGCTAAAGGTCATTCCTCGCCCTTTAAATGCTGAGTGGTATTCTCCGGCAAATATATTTCGAGACAAACCTTTGGTCTTAATCTCGATTTTCCGAACTTTTTTTAATAATTCACTGGTCTCCATAGTTAATTACGAATTGATAATTACGAATTAATAATTAAGTCGTTGAGTATAAGAATTACGAAAAGTGTTTCAATCGTAATTCTTAATTCCTCATTCGTAATTACTACGGTACTTCAACAGTATTCAAAATCTCAGAAATAATATGCTCACTTGTGATGTTGTTGGCTTCAGCCTCGTAAGTTAAACCGACACGGTGACGCAATACATCGTGACAAACGGCACGAATATCCTCTGGAATAACGTAACCACGACGCTTGATAAATGCATAAGCTTTTGCTGCCGATGCCAATGAAATACTTGCACGAGGAGAACCACCAAAAGCGATCATCTCTTTGAATTTCTCTAGTCCGTAATCTGCAGGGAAACGTGTCGCAAATACAATATCAACAATATATTTTTCAATCTTTTCGTCCATATAAACATCCTTAACTACTGAACGTGCCTTAAGAATATCTTCTGGTTTAAGAATTTGACTTGCAACGGGGAATGCCTTTAAAAGGTTCTGACGCATGATTAATTGCTCTTCCTCTTTTTTAGGGTAATTGATAACCACCTTAAGCATAAAACGGTCAACTTGCGCCTCAGGTAGAGGGTAAGTACCTTCTTGCTCAATCGGGTTTTGAGTAGCCATTACAAGGAAAGGCTCTTCAAGTTTATAAGTGTTTTCGCCAATTGTAACCTGGCGCTCTTGCATCGACTCAAGCAAAGCAGCCTGAACCTTAGCTGGGGCACGGTTAATCTCATCGGCAAGAATAAAGTTGGCGAAGATTGGTCCTTTTTTTACAACAAATTCTTCTTTCTTCTGAGAATAGATCATTGTACCGATAAGATCGGCTGGTAGAAGGTCTGGTGTAAACTGTATACGACTAAAGTCAGCATCTATAGTTGTTGCAAGGGTGTTGATAGCAAGGGTTTTTGCCAATCCGGGAACCCCTTCAAGCAGGATGTGTCCATTGGAGAGTAAGCCAACCAACAGGCTCTCGACCAAATGTTTTTGTCCAACAATTACCTTATTCATTTCCATAGAAATCATATCCACGAAGGAACTTTCCTGCTGGATACGCTCGTTTAGTTCTTTGATATCAACTGTCTGCATCATAAAAAAGTATATTTTGCTTTTGTTATTAAACGTTTTAATAAATTAGGGTGGAGAGGAATTTGATTTTGAAAACAGCTTTAATCTGAAAAAACCTTGATAGGACAGTTTCATTTCAAAAATCAAATAACTTCCAATCAAAAAAAGCAATGTTTGGCACTGCTTTTTAGGGCAATAATAATGTCAATTATTTTTGTGCCCTACAAAGATAATTTTTTGGACTATTTATAAAAGTCGTTTGCCGTTAATTTTTGTTAAGCTATGCTTTCTCTTAGGAGTAATAGCGCGATATGAATTGTATTTGAGCGGTCTGGAAATGTTATGAAGTGCTTTGTGTGGAATCGAATTAGTGGCTCCTGTTATCAGTATGAGTTAATCTGATTTAAGAGATATGATATAAGGAAAGAATAAAGTTTGCAAAAAACTTAAGCGAAGAGCCTTTGGGTAGAAACAGAATCTGCAAATTAATTAAGCCCCTGTATTCTAAGGCACATTAGAATACAGGGGCTTGAGTTATAATTCAAAATTTTAAGATGTATTCTAAAGCTTAGTTGAGATCTTTTAAATAAAAACTAAATATGCTTCCTTGTCCTATTTCGGATTCAAGTGATACATGGCCATCAAGTTTTTCTAATATTCTTTTCACAATAGATAGACCAAGTCCTAAGCCCTTTGTTAATTTATCTTTACTCTTATCCCGTTCATTAAAAATAATGTCTTTCAAATCATCACTAATACCTTCTCCTTTATCCTCTACGCTGTATTTTATATAGCCATCTTCTGTTTTGGTACTATAAATTTTAATTTTGGGCGGGGTTCCACCATATTTAATGGCATTGCTTATATAATTCAACCAAACTTCTTCAATCCAGAGTGAATAACCCAAGCAGTTTGAAATATTTTCACTGATTTCGATATCTACGTTCTTTTCTTCTATCTGATATTTTAATCGGTGACAAGCAGAGTCTATAATGTTTCTCATATTGATTTCACCAATATCCACATCTTCTTTCTTCATACTTGCAAAAAGTAAAAGTTCCCCTATAATACTGGACATTTTTCGACCTCCCTCGGCTATCTCATTTAAGTACGAATCATGTTCTTCTTTTGATAATTCAAAGCTTGGGTTAATCAGTAGCTCACTAAAACCAACAATACCAGCTAAAGATGAGTTTAAATCATGCGCTACTGTGTGAGCATAAGCATCCAGCTCCTGATTTCTTTTCTTTAATTCATACTCGGCTTCTTTACGGGTAGTAATGTCTGTTAAAAAACCAATACCAAGTTTACCTGATTCAGTATTTAAAAAACTAATACTGAGTTCGACCAAAAATGTAGAACCATCTTTTCTTTTGGCAGTTAATTCCAAACCTTCTCCCATTGGTCGAATTCGAGGAGCTTTAAAATAACCTTTAACATGAGAGTCGTGTTTTGAATGCAAGTCATCAGGAATAAAAATATTCATATGTTGCCCTATTACTTCATGTTTGTCATGCCCTGTTAACTCAGCTAATCTGTCATTTATAAGGATAATTCTTCCCGATTCGTTGATGAAAATAACACCTTCAGCCAATGATTCCAGCAATGTTTTGATGGTAACATCACCTTGTAACAAACCCGATGTATAAGCGATTTCTTTTTGAATTTTTAATTCGTTAATAAGATCAGTTTGATTTTCCATTTTTTAGATGAGTTAGAAAGAAAGGATATGTGTCGATTTTTTAATCATGTAATAGCTTACGAACTTTTCTGTTGTATCTCTGTCTAATTTATGAATAGTAGAGATGTTTACAAAATTTTATGTTTCTTTTATTCTCATTCAATTTTAATTGTAAGTATTATTTTGCTCACAATAGGAGCTTAGTCGTTTGGTTTTAGGGTATGTGCTAATGGTTAAGCCCTGGATAGAAATAATTATTTCGAAGTGTTTTTATTCTTTTGTTTAGTATATGTTTTGTAGTTTTTTACAATTTGCTCAGCAATATCATATTGGCTGCTTATTTTTGTGATTTCTAGTTTTGGACCACAATAGGCCATGAAATTTTCTAAGGCCTCACCTTTTAAGCCGGTATGTGCTGAGACTATATCGCTTGTGTAATATTGCTTGAGTTTTTCAAGCTTCCACTCTTCCCGAATCATTTTGGTCACCTTCTTTTTTATTTTCTCTGATCGACTCAATTTGGCAAATAAAAAATCAGTAGGAGCAAATAGAGCACCAAGAAAAGTAAACTTCTCACGCTTTTGGCGATACTGCGGTGGTATAATATTAGGAGGTTTAATTCGAAATGGAGCCAGCTCTTTTAGTATTTGCTTATTAATTGCAAATTCGTTTTTGAGCTTAAGTTTCACAAACCTATCCTTAAACTCATCCCAGGTTCCAAGAGCAAAGACGTTCACTTCTTCTATTAAGTAAGCCACCTTCTCTAAAGTTATAGCGTATGACAATGGGAGTGAGGTATCGAAAATAAAAGGAATAGGCCATTCTTGAGTTTTATATCCCAGTGCTGAAATAACAAGCGTATCCAGCTTTTTAACCTGTAGATGGAATATACCCAAACTATCGCAAATTTGCCCACTTCGTTTGCCTTTAACCAGAATGTGTGCAAGTGGGACAGGAGCAGCGTTTTTTGTTATAATTTGCCCTGATATCCTTACAATGGAATCATTTTTTATTCCAGTTGCTTTAGATGAATGATATAGAAGAAACAGAAGTAGGAAAATCAGTAGAATTCGAAGCATATAGTGGTTTGAGATTAGGTTTTAATTAGTCTCCCCTAAATTATATACGCTACAGGTGTTAAACAATATGTGTGGATTCGTTTTAACAGTAATTAAGTTTCTTTATGAAAATGAGTTGAATGCTAAAATAATTTTAAATCCTATAAGTTGTAATTGGTCTGATTGAATTGCTCTAAATTTCCAGTTGGCTTGTCAGGACCCATGAAATTTAGCTTTTGCCAGTTGTTGCTGTTGTTATTCGTGTTTTTCAAACTCAAATGAAATTTCCATTTCAGAATTAGAAACTGAAGCATTTATTTTCTGACCATTTTTCCAATATTTTATCTTGTTTGGAAAGTCAATCTCATTATTTTCACAAGTGAATTCGTTTTCATTATGGCTTGTACCATTAAATGTAATTGATTCAGATTCTTCGGGAACTTTTACGGTCAAATCCCATTTCCCATTTGTTTTAGTTAATCGTATCCTTTCTTGCTTTATTGTGTCTCCATTTTGCATTGTAAAACCAATTCCTGAATATTCAGTCTCTTTAATCTTTTCCCAGTTTTCAAATGTTTCCTTTCCTTCTTTCTCGTTTAATCTTTTCCATTTACCCAAAAGCCAATCAAAATTTTCAGACTTTTCTGTCACTGTTGTTGATTTTTCTTCTATTTGCTGATTCTTCTTTTTACTCTGATTGCAAGATATAAGCAAAGTCCCAATTAATATTATCAGTATTTTTTTCATAAGTTCTGTTTTATAATTGTTTATCGGCGGTTCGTATAAGAATAGTAGCCAACTGCGGATCTCATTCCTGCCAATTTACAAGAAAATTGGAGCGAACTACATACCTTCAAATTTGTTATTCATTTATTAAATCAAAATAACTTTTTTTATCATTGATTTGTTTTAGTTCAAAAAAAATAGCAATAACTATTGGCATGCAGTTAAGCCCTAAATGGTAGAACTTCTCCGCTTGTAATTTATCTCCTCCTATCCATTTTATAGAAATAAAAAATATACAAGCAATTGCCATTGCAATTCCTAAAGAAATTATTGAAAGTACTTTTTGTTTGTATTTCTTTGGATTGGAAAATAGTTTCCGCTCTTTTTCTGATATTTTTTTTATGTCACTCATACTACTAAAAGCAAAAGTAAACCCCATAAAAAAAATACCCAATCCTACTTCCTCAATAAAATTTTTTGGTCGAAATACGGAACCATGAAGAATATAATAAATTGCAGGAATAGCAAATAAATAGGACACATAATGGAAGTAGTGAAATAATTTTGTCATATTATCGTCTTTTTATATTGTTTACGAACTTATATTTTCGAATTGTAGTTTTTAAACCATTTGCAAACTCTTGTATCTTTTCAATTAACAATGCTGATTTTTTTTGATAGAAAATTGATTAAAAATTCTGTTTGGTTGACTTACTGGAGCTTATTAATTGAGCTAAGTTTTCAATCAGCTCATTACTGCCCATTAATTTTAATTTTTGTTTTGGGTAGTACATTTTATATAAACCGGGCATTAATTAGTTCTTCTTTATTCATTTCTAGTGTATCAGAAAGCCAGTCCGTAATAACTGTTTTTAATTCTTTTCGATTAACTGTACCATTTTCAGATCTCGCTTTTAAATAATTCTCTCTGGTTATTAGTTCTACCAATTCTTTGATTGTCGAAGCATTTAATTCTATTCCTTGTTTTGATAGAATTATCATACTCGGAATAAGGACAACAATTCCTATTAACCCGATTTGCAATTTTATAAATAATAAAACAAATGAAATCAAAATACCATAAATTAGAGATTGATATAAAACTCGAGGAGGAAACAATAGGTTAATATCAAATCCCAATGTATCACATATTTGCTTAACTAAACGTTTCCTAGAGCTTCTTGGTAACAATTCTGATAAACTATTATCTAAAGTAAAAGTGCTTTTTTCTTTAATTCCAACCTTGTCAAAGACATTTCTTACTTTGTAAAATGCTTGTTGTTTGGTGCAAGAATCTACATCTTCTAGTGTAATTTCTTCGATTATTACATCACATAACTCATTAAAGTCTGAAACATTAATCAGTTCCTCTGAATGAAATTTTATCTGGAACATTTCTTCAATTGATTGAATTGAATCTTCAATATTTTCAATTTCCCAATTATCCAATTTTCTTTTTTCCATAAAAATCATTTTATCCTTAATGGTGACCTTCTGCCAGTATTACCCACAACGTATGTGCAAAGTACTATGCACTTTATATTACTTATCTGTCATCTTTTATAAGTCTTTGTTATTCTTTGCTTTATCCGTTCAAATGACATCTAACGGACTTTTTATTTTTACAAGAGATTTAATTACGCAAATTGGTATAATCGTCTAAATAACAAGTACAACTGTAAATGTAATTATAATCTATTATTTATATGTAAGATAAAATACGAAGTTTTGCAAAAGCGAGTTAAGCATAAAAAGAATTGATTGGAAAATCTATTAGTGAATCTTGAGAGTGTTTAAGTAGAAAGGCTAATTTAACTCCCGAACGGTCGGGTCCGCCCCTGTCAGGTTCAGGTGAATAATAAAAACCCAATCTCATTAAGCAGAGATTGGACTTTCTATGGTGTGATTATATTTCTCGTTTAATTACCTCTTTGTGTCAATCATCTTCTGTAATAGGAGTTTGCAATTTCCACAATCGGTACCTGCTCCAGTCAGTTCTCCAAGCTTTTCAACTGTATCTGCTCCATCATTTATTGCATTAATAACAGTATCCATAGTAATCATTTTGCAGCTACAGGCTAATGCCAATATTTTTTTTATATCACCTAAGCAATTACCACATTCGGTTCCTGCGCCAGTCATCTCTTGTATGTCCTCCACAGTGCGAGCGCCGTTAACCATTGCCATTCTAATATCAGCATAGCTCACTTGTTTACATTGGCAGATAATTCGATTGACTGGTATTAGAATAGCCGTTACATATAAATCGCCATCAGTTTTAAGGGTATGCATCGAACCGGCAGGAGCAACTAATACATCTCCTACGTTTAATTCTACTTCTTTGCCGTCTACTATGCCAAGCCCAGAGCCCTTTATACAATAAAAAATTTCATCTTGAGTTCCATGTTCGTGATAAGGAACTTTTAGATCGGGATGGATATGATAGACGTTTGTTTTGATTGCTTCTTTAATAGAATTTATGTCCATTTTGCTCTTGTTTTAGTTTGTGTGTTTTAAATCAATGTTGTTATAAATAAATTAATCAATTGGGCTGTCTGCCCAACCGAGCTTGCGAGCTCATCTGCTTTGCGAATAAACCCGACTTCATTTCTTGTCTTGAAACAAGAAACGAAGCAAAGAAATTCAAGGCTACTTTTTAAATACCTTTCTTATTTGCCTCACGCTTAAGTGCGGCCGGGTGATTTTCGAACAAGTTCTCAACTTCCCGGTCTTTACTAAAGCTTTCGTTAAACGAAAAATATTTAAAAGAAATGCCATATTTCAAGGAGTTCGAATAGAACCTCTATATTCTATTGTCAGTCAGAAAGTATACGATACATACAAAAACGTTTATGAAGCGATTGGTTTTAAATCTTCAATAGACTATCTGTATTAGAGATTATTTTGATTCCCAGATGTAATTAACTTACTTTTGGTAAGTCAAAGGTAAATGGAGAGTAATAGACATACAATAAGGCACCGCAAGGTGAGAGACTTACTTCGAAGAAACTAATGATGATAATCAAGACGATATAATGGAAAATAATTTGGAAATATTTTCTCATTTTGAGGAATGCCCCGTAAGGAAAGTATTAAATAGGTTTGGCGATAAGTGGTCTATATTGGTTCTTATGGTTTTAGGTGAAGTAGATAATATGCGTTTTAATAAGTTGCATAAAACAATTGGCGATATATCGCAGAAGATGCTAACCGTTACCCTTCGTACTTTGGAGTCAGATGGCTTGGTTAAGCGTACCGTTTTCCCTGAAATTCCACCTAGGGTTGAATATGAGATTACTGACAGAGGCAGATCTTTATTAATCCATATTAATAATCTGGTTGAATGGGCAGATGAGAATATGGAATCTATTTTGGAATCAAGAGCTAAGTTTGAATCTTGATTTAATAAGATGGATACTTTGAGTTTGATTTGTGTCTGGTTTGAATTGATAATAAGGAAGTCCTATCCACATGGAATAGGGCTTGACTTAAATTGCTTTTGACTGCAACCTTGTTGTATTTCAAAGATGCTGGATGTGTTGATTAAGAGTCGACAAGGCTTACTCCTTTACTCTTGTTAGGTCCAAATCCTGGAAATCGAAGCTAAAATCAATATTTGGGGAGATCCCCTTCATTTTAATGGAGATTGCTTTGCCTTCCTCATCCAGATTAAAAGTTGCAAAAGCATCGCAATTCATATCTCTGTAATCCCACTTAATGGCAAAAGTTGTGGCTTTGTAAAAATACATGCTACCTGCTAGTTTAGGCGATCGAAGAGCTTTAATCATCAACTTTCCATCCTTCTCGAATACCTCCATTTTCCCAAACCATTTGTCTTCGAAAGTTCCGGTATACTTCTCAATATCTAATTTCTTTGGTTTTGCTAATTCTACTGTTTCCCAAACCGCATTTACAATAGAATCTACCTTGGTGTTGGTTCCCTTCAATTTTTCCGAAGCAAAGGCATTCCAATCCATTGCTTCAACACCAAGATAGGAGTCGATAATGGCTTGTGCAAGGGTAAAGTACGTATAACCTCCCGGTAAGGTGTTGGTTAATACTGCAAGGCCCAAATCCAACTCAGGAATCAACAGCGTTTTTGAAAGCATGCCTGGTAATCCACCTGTGTGACTGATGATGGTATATCCTTTGTAATCTTCAATTACCCATCCCAGGCCATATGCTTTATAGTGGTTTTGATATCTCTTACTTCCTCTTGCCGAAAAACTCATCATGGTATGTGCTTTCCACATTTCACGCTGGCGATCCTCCGAGAACAATTCATTTTCTAATTCCTTACCATATTTGCCGGCATTCAATTGTACCAACAACCAATTGCTTAGATCTTTTACACTGGAATTGATTCCTCCGGCGGCATCGGTCAAGGAACTTGAATAGGCATTTACTACTTTCAACTCTCCACTTTCTGATGAATGAGGTTTTGCAACATTCTCTCTGTCACCCAATCGTTCATAGGAACCTACTGATCTTTCCATTCCAAGAGGTTTCAGAATTCTGCTTTCCACAAATTCTGCCCAGCTTTTTCCACTTATTCGGTGAATGATTTCTCCTGCTACGACGTACAACATGTTGTCATAGTCGTATTTGGTTCTAAAACCGGATACCGGTTTCTGATGCTGAAAACTTTTTAATATATCATCAATAGTGTAATCGCCACCATCAGGGAATATCATTAGATCTCCTGCTCCTAAACCTAAGCCACTACGATGGCACAACAAATCTTCAACTGTAAAGTTTTCGCGAACATAGGAGTTGTACATGGTAAATTCCGGGATGTGATCTACCACCTTATCCATCCAATTTAATTTTTTCTCATCTACTAAAATGGCAAGAGCTGCTGCTGTAAAAGCTTTGCTGTTTGATGCTATGGCAAACAAGGTATTTTCATCAATCGCTTCTTTGCTTTCGATTGAGGCGTAACCGTATCCTTTGGCATGAATCAACTTCCCATCTTTTACTACAGACACTGCAAGACCTGCTGATGGGAATGTTTCTAATGATTGATTTACAATTGAATCAATTTGATGACTTGAAAGTCCTTGTGCATTGACAAAAAGGTTATTCGCAGAAAAAGCTAGTAAAAATAGTAAACTTAGCAGTTTTGTTTTCAACATGATAATTTAATTTAAGGTTCAGTTAGTGGTGTGGTGATTTGGAAATTATTGATGATCGCTTTATGAATTCCATTCAAATATAGTTTAGTTATGACTAATATTCAAATTGGTGAACCTTGACCTAAAAGATGCTAGGCACGGCAAAAAAAATGAAGCCCAAGCTCAATCAAATGAACTTGGGCTTCAAATATCTATAAGGCTTACCAAGAGCTATATCTCCCGTTTTACTTTGACCTTAATTTTCTTCCTGAGGGTTGTTCAACTTTAATGAGAACAGAAGTAGGACGATGACTAAAACACCACCTGCAATACCTGCCAATTGATAGCTACCTGTTAGTGTGAAGATTCTGGAGAAGAATAGGGGAGCTATGGCTGAACCAAATACCATAAGCGACATGGCCAGTCCGCTTATGGCTCCCAAATGATCTTGTCCGAAAAAACGAGGCCAGGTAATGGCTGCCAGTACGGAAAAAAGCCCACCCATGATACCATTTCCAAGAATCAGTATGTAATAGCCGCTCCAATGCGAAAGGAAGGATAATCCGATGCACGAAAGCAAGCAGCCCAAAAGGTAAATAATCAGAATTTTTTTAAGAGGCATGTAGTCGCTTATGACGTTTCCGGCAAGTGCTGCAACAATAGATATCAGCGAAGCAGGGATGAAAATACTAAGTGCCTTCTGTTCGCTGTATCCTGAGATTTCGAAAATGGAAACCACATTGAAAGTAAAGCCTGTGATAAAGAAGGCGCTAAAGGCAATGGCAAGGGCATAAACCCAAAACACAGGAGTCTTTTTTGCTTCTTTTAGAGTAAATTGTTTGTTGCTATCCTTAAAGGCTTTCTTTTTTTTCTCTTCTATAATTTTACCATCAGGAACTAAACCGCATTCTTCAGGATTATCGCGAAAGAAGATATAGGCAAAAATGATAAAAGCAACAATAATAGCTGCCATAATAAGATAGGCTGCGCTCCAATTGGTACTGTGAATTATGCCTGCAACAAATAGAGGTGCAACTGCAAATCCGAAAGATTGAATGGCTGATGATATGCTATTGGCTAATCCACGATTTTTGTTGAACCATTTCATAAGCATATTTCTCGATGCTAAGGTCAGTACGCCTTGTCCCGAGAAACGAAGGATAAAGAATAAGGCTGAAACTAATATAAAGCTGATGGTTGAGAATGAAATATTTGTCCACGACGAAATACTTTGAGTCATTTGGTCGCTTATGGAGAAGAGTAAAAGTGTTATGGCCAAAGTGCTGGCTGCCAGAATGGAGGTGAAGCGTGCACCAAACTTGTCGTAAACTTTCCCTGCCTTGGTCAGAAATAGGGAGCTCATTGCTGTACCAATCAAATAGGCTGAACTCAATGCATCACGCGACAATTGCAAGGCATCTATTAAATAATCGGTGAAAACCGATACCCCAATGGTTTGACCAGGGATAGAACAAATGATTCCGATTGTAGCTGCAATCATGGCCATCCATCCATAAAAAACTGGAAATTTGGATGGGGCAAAGGGTAGGTTGGGATGACGTTTTATTGGCATAAATTAAAATTTTGCACAAAGGAAGTCAATTATGCTGGAATCTTGATTACGATAACGAAGTTTATACTTGATGAAAGGTTCTTTTTTTCTGCTAGAGTTGTTGGTTTCTCTCCATTCGTATTTTTTAACCCAAACCCCAAAGGGGCTTAATTGTTTTGCTATTTTTGATTCCCTTGAGGGAACTTAGGGGTAATTTCATTTACTTGCTCAAGCCGCTAGGGCTCATGAGCGCCAGAAATTATATTTTGCGAATAAAAAATCAAGTCAGTCTGATCCTTGTTTGTTCTGTATGGTGACATTTGTATCACGCCTCACGGCAGACTGACAAAGCCCGCTCGAAACAAATTCTATCTTTTATTGCTAGTTTAAATATTTCGCTCATTGAATAGAGCCGAGATGGAGAAATCCCGAAAAGTTATCGGGATTATTCAAAATTTATAACTCATAATTAAGCACGTAGTGCTTTATAAGTTTAGTTTAATCTTAAGTCCTGTATTTTGGTGTTTGTTCCCATCGAAGCTCCAGAAGACTTCAACATCCATAATAAGAAAGATTTGCGATAAACCATAACCAACTTCCCAGTAGTTCTTTTTTCCTTCATGGGTTAGGTAGTTGGCAAATAAGCGTTCTTGTAGAGCCAATGAGTTGTTTAGTATTGGCAGTCGCTTTAGCAGAAATCGATCAGATGTGTATTGCATGTGTGCTTCTAAGAAATCCTTATTGGTGGCGTATCTGTAATAGTCCAATAAACGGAATGTGTTAAGATCACCTCCCAGCATAAAAACGGGTTTATTCGTTTTAAAATGGCGATAGTCTGCAAAATGACTGGGCTTGCCTGATAAAAAAGAACCAGCTTTTACATTGTATGCTAAACGATCGTTAAATCCCATATCGAATTCTTGTTTTACCGAGGCTTCCAGATAAGAGAAGTCGCTCTCAGAATCTACAATATCCTTAATACCTTGTTTATATAGCAGACCAAAAGTTGGTTGGGAATGAAAGCTGACCATTCGTTTCACACCTTTGCTTATTCTATATCTGTGTCGGGGCGTATATTCCAGCTGAGCTGTAAATGTTAAAGCTTTATTGTCTTGAACTAAATCTGGATTTACTCCTTGAGGAATATTACTCGTATAAGCATTGTCGCCAGGTCCGCTGATGTAGAATTTGTTGTTATTATAGATTTGCTTTCTATTGGCATATTCCAACTGAGCATGGAGGCTTAAACCATTGGCAAGATCTGTTTTGTGCCAAATTTTCACATAGTTTTTATCGTACAATTTCATATGATTGTCTTTGTAGTACAAAGAGGTAATCATATTTAACATGGGATTTATACCTGATTTTTCGTTAAAATCAACAGCTTTGCTTCCTGCTTCAAAACCAAGCCAAGCTCTTTTCAATCCATTGTATCGGTATCGGCTTCCAACAGAGAAATCGAGATGTTCTCGAGAAAAAGCATAAGTAAGATTCGACGATGATTCGAAATAATGCCCAAGCGTATCACTTTTAGTAAAGGAAAACGGAGCATCGAATGTAAAGCCTTGTACTGTGTTGTAGGAGATTTTATCGAAGCTTAGTAAGCCTGGAGTCGATAAGCGGGAGTTTGTTTCTTTATATTTGTATGTTTTGCCAAAAAGGATGTGTTTAAACTTGAATTCTCTATTGGCTCTACGAACCGAATCTTTATACTCCGGAGTGTTCTTAACCTTTACGATAGAGTCTTTTTGAACAAAACTGATTTTTTCATCTGAAGAAAGTGGGATAGGGCGCATCTCAGCCCAATAGATGGAGTCTTTTGTTTTGGCATCTTTGGCCATTTTAAGCTTCTCATTTTTTATTTCCAGTGGTTCTTTTATTTTTTCCTTCTTGTTTTTGGCATTGTCTTTTTCCATTAAACGATAAAGCTTACGCATGTCAGAGTTCTTCATGTCTTCCTTTTCGAGAAGCGTCTGGATCTCTTTTTTTCGTTTAATCTCTTTGGTAGATAAAACTTCAGACTCTTCTTTATTGTTGAGCTTGTCTATTTCTTCAACTTCATTTTTACGAGCTAGCTCCTGACGTTTCAGATAATCGTGATCCAAATCCGGATTTAATTTAACTTCATAGTCTTTGATTGAGGCAACATACATACCTTCAAAACCAAAGCCCATGCCTTTAAATCTTATTTTATAATCGAGACTAACCGGCATCCAGACATCTTCTGAAACGGGTGCATATAGTTGGTGCATATGTACCTTAGTCATTGGGAGGTCCAATTTCAGGTCGGCGGAATGAATGTTCCAGAAAGTTTCGGAAATGTTAATAAAACCACGAAACAGATCTTTCCCTTTTCTTTTGGGTGTGACTTTTATTTGGTTGATCATACGTCCCTGATCCTCAAATACGGATTCCATCTGAAATTTATATACAGTGAATGCTGCTTTGTCTAAAGGAGAAATGAAACCATCATCTCGAGTATTGTATAGGTTGGTTGTTATAAATTGCATTGGATTTACCTGATCGTCTAAGCCTGATGAACGAACAGAAAGAACTTCTTCTTCAATTTTGTTGGGTAATTGGAAATGTATCTTGGATATATTTTCTGTGACAAATACCTTACCTACAGTAATGTCATCTTCTGCGAGTTTCTTTTTGAATAGGCGAGGTACACTTGTTACTTTTCCTGAACCTTTTAAATAAACCTTATTCCTATATTCACTTACTTGCTTGGTGTAATAATCTCCCATTGCAATGGCTTTTCTCATCACAAAATAAGCTGGATCTTCACCACTGGCCAAAACTTTCACTTCTTTTAGCTGATAGGTTTGAGAAGCAAGTGCAACGTCCATTTTCATATCATTTGCTCCCATTTTAAGTTTGACTTCTTTGGTCTTATAGCCAATATATCGGTAATGAAGGTTCCATTCGCCTTCGGGAAGATTCAAATGGTATTCACCATCGATATTGGAAGTAGTTCCGTTTGCTAATTCCTGAATAAAAATGTTGGCAAAAGGAATGGGTTTTCCATCGGTATCGGTAATACGTCCACTAAGTTGTTGGGAGTAACTGGTGAATGAAAGCAGGCAAAATAAAAGGCTGATAATTTTAGTCGGCATAGGTCTGTTCTTGTTTTTTTGTTGTGTAACGGATTGTTAGCATAAATAGTTACACTTTTGAGTAATGCATGTAAAGATATTTTTTTGAAATGTTAAATAAAATATAAAAAACATAAAAATGCCACAAACTCAAGATATGAACTTGTGACATTTAAATAACAAAATTTTGATCTTTAGGCTTCCTGTTTTCTTGCGTTTAGATAACGAAGAGTGATCCAGAATATTCCTGCTATTGAGAAAAGAATAGCACCTGTTAAAGGTGGAATCATACTAACTCTTAAGCCTCCGGCAACTGCTGCAGGAGAAACACTAGGGAAAGATTGAATGGCGCTAAGAGCTCCAGAAAGACCTATGCCTTGCCCAAGAAGACCGAGAAAAAAACTTAGGCTACCCAGAAATAAGATGGCATCTAGATGCCGCTTGGTTACAAAACCAACTTTTATAAATTTAATTAAAGTTAATAAAGACCATGTTATGGCAGACAGCCCTGTAAGCATTACAAATGACATAAATAGGACTCCGCCCTGAAAGAAAAAATTGAACATGTTTTAATCGTTTAGGTTTAACAAAAATATGAATCAAACCTATTGCTTGTTTATTTCTTTTCAAATTTATTGCGTTTAGCTGTTTATTAATTGCGATGAATGACATTTAGGGGGTGGTTGGTTGATTATGGCATCTTCATTTTGTCTTGAATATTTTGTTTTGACTTATAGTGTTTATGATGTCTTTGAAATTTAGGTGTTTGAGGATTGTAAAATATCATGATTCTCTTAGTTACCCAGTCGCTCATCGTAAAAGTTAAACCGTTTATCGTATATCATAAATAAAAGGTTTTAGCTTCAATCTAAATTATCTATTTTCGTATTGCTATGATTAAGATATCAAACTTGCTTAATAGAAATCTTGTTAACTGGAGAAGAACAGTTTTATCTCTGTTAACTTGGTCTATGGCCTTTTTATTCATTTCGGTTTTCTTTGGCTTGTATAGTCAAGATTATTACAATGCATTAATTTTTTGTCTTTGTTTTGTGCCGCTTGCCTATGTGAGTACACGTCTTCTTAACAATTTTCTGATTCCCAGATATTTACTAACCAAACGTTATTTTCGTTTTGGTTTGTATTTGTTTTACCTGATGTGCTTATCGCTTAGTATTGAAACCTTAATTATTGCAGGCCTTTATGTTTTAATATGGAACTATTCCCTGGCGGGAATTGATCCTGCAACTATGGATGTGCGTTTTTTAATCGTAGGCTTATATTTTGTAATCTTGGTTGGGGTAGCCTACCGTCAGCTTCAACGAAGCCTAAAAGAACAAAGGCTGAGAGAACAACAAGATAAGGTAAAGGTAGAAACTGAATTGCGTTTAAAAGAAGCAGAGTTAAGTCTTTTAAAGGCACAAGTTAATCCGCATTTTTTGTTTAACTCTTTAAATAGTATATATGGTTTAAGTCTGGAAAAATCGGAAGAAACACCTCGTATGATTATGCTGCTTTCGGATATTTTAGATTACACGCTTTATGGTTGCAATACCGAATTTGTGTCTCTTGCCAAGGAGATTGAATTAATAGAAAACTATGCTGCTGTTCAAAAAGCTCGATTTGCCGATTCAATTGACTTGAATATTAATCTTAAGGAAGGAAAAGATCTTCGTATGAATATTGCACCCTTATTGTTTTTACCCTTGGTTGAAAACTGTTTTAAACATACATATAGAAAGGAGAATTTTGCAAGTGATATTACTATTCTTTTGACTGTTGATACAGATTTGGTTTTTAAAATTAAGAATCCGGTAAGAGTGAAAGATAAAATGCAAAAGAAGGGTGGCATAGGACTGGAGAATCTTAAGAAGCGTCTTGAATTGATTTACCCCCAAAAGCACCGACTAATTGTAAGTGAAAGTGATGGGTATTTTGAAGTGGAGTTGCGATTAATGGTATTGAAGGAAAAGATATGCAAAAGATAAAATGTTTGTTGTTAGATGATGAGCCTATTGCTATTCGAATAATTGAAAGGCATTTAGAGAATTTCCCCGAAATGGAAGTTGTTGGCTGTTTTCATTCTGCTCCCCCGGCAATGAGTTTCTTGCGAAACAATCAGGTCGATCTTGTATTTTCAGATATTGAGATGCCACAGATTAATGGTTTGCAGTTTTTAAAATCGCTGAAGTATGCGCCTGCTTTTATTTTTACAACAGCTTATCGCAATTATGCCGTAGAAGCTTTCGATTTGGATGTGGTTGATTACCTGATGAAACCTATCTCTCTGGAAAGAATGGCACGCGCTATAAACCGTTTTCACGATAGATTAATACCACAGGTAGAACCAATCACTCAAAGTCCGGTTACAGAAGAAGTTATTAATTTGAAAGTTGATAAAAAGGTTGTTCGATTGGCTTTGGATAAAATCGATTATTTCGAAAGTTTTGGCGATTATGCCATCTGCAGGCATGAGGGAGGGAAGCTCGTTAGTCGTGAAACACTTACGCATTTGCTGGATATTCTTCCGTCAGATCGATTTATTCGTATACACCGCCAGTTTATTGTTCCAATTGCTAAGATTGAATCTATTTTGGGAAATACAGTTTGTCTGGGGAAGAAGGAATTGCCAGTTGGTCGTTCGTATCGAAGCGATCTAAAGCAAAAAATGAATTTGTAGGCAAAGTTGAAATGTTCAAAAAACCTGGAATTTAAATCTGAGTGTGTGCTGGTAAGAATTCTTTGATTCTTCAAATTTTATAGCCTATATAGGCTTTTTTCATTCAATCTATATTTTAAAGAGCAGTATCGTTCAAATTTACTGATATCAAGTATATTATTAGTTTCAATTGTTGCGAATTTTGGTCAGGTTTAAAACCATTTTTATAACTTCTGGCGACTAGATTGAGCTACACCTACAATTGCTCATTGATAATTCTTTCCTAAAATACCTGACAGTGCCTAAATATTTTTTTAATATCTGTAATCTGGTTTTTATAGCTGATTATATTTCCCTCTTGGTTGAATTATATTTATTAATCTGGCTTTTTGTCAGAAGATTAGGACTTGGTTAATTATTAATATATATGACAAAAAAAGAATGAAATTTTAGACAAAGCCTTTCAAGAAACAAATTTAAATGGCAGAAAATAACAGAGTTAAAATAAGCCAGATCTCTATTAATCAATTGTACAATAAGTTTTATCACTTAAAAATAAATAAAGTGAAAAAAACAGTTTGCTTATGAAAAATAATTAAATTAGACATAAGAAATTATTTTAATTTAGCTTGCTTATGATGAAAATTTGTTGTCTGTATATCATTTGTTAATGACCTGATGATGAAAGTCCTTTAGTTGTACATTAAAATGCTTTTTTAGGTGTTTATTTGATTAAATCTAAGATTGAATAATTAACAGGAAGAATCTTTGTTGAAAGTTTATTAATTTTTTCATATATACATAATGTGAATGTATTGCGTATGGGAATGGAGTGTTTTTAGATAGGAAGACTATCCCAAATGTAATAATGAATACACTTTGAACCTTTGTTGGTGAATCCAAAAGCAACTCAAATATTTCTCTTAATCACAATTTTATAAGTTGAGTGATCTACCTGCTTATTGATATAGGAGAATGTCTCTCTCTCTCGCTGATCCCAATCAGATAAATAATTAACAAAATTCTTACGTTTACCTAATTATCAAATTATGAAAAATTTTAAGAAACTTGTATTAGTTTGTCTAATACTGTCCTTTTATTTTGTTGGATGGACACAGGACATACAAATTAATTATGATTATGCAGATAGGTGTGTACTGCAAAAAAATGGAGAACCAATAAAAAATCCCGGTCCGGCTCCCGCTCGTAAACAAAATGAGAGTATAAGAAACGTAATGAAATCACGGGCTAGTATGTCCTTTTACGATTGGTATTCTTATAGTGGGGCATCACTTGTTCAAAAACTAAAACAAACAACCGATTATCAAAATCAGTTGAAATCCTTGTTTGAATTTAACGAAACCTATGGTCAAAGTATCTTTTCAAATCCCAATGTGGAAGCTGTGGCTAGAGAGATGTATAATATATCCATAGCTCATAATGGTACATATAGTAGTGGTATGTATGGTCTGGTTTGTTATCTGCATACCGCAGTTTATCACAATTTTTTTCAGAAGTCAATTACATTGAATGAAAATACCATGTATTGGTATCGATTGGCCTGTGAATCTTTCACCCAAAATTCACATTTGTTTGAGATTAGTACCGAAGCCATAAGTATATTGGATGAATTTCTTATCATGGTTGATCAACCAGGTGTGAGACATCAGCCAAGAGTCATCGAATTGTTGAAACAAGTCATGCGCAATGTTGTTATAAATAAAAATTGGAAGGAGATTACCGATGACAGGTTGATGCGCTCTTATGCAACAATGGTAAACAGGATCTATTTCCTCATGTTTAGAGGCGTTCAGCCTGCCGACGACCTTTATGTAGAGGCATTGAAAGATGATTCAGAATTCTACAACCTAGTCTACAAGCTTGCTACTGACGAAGAAATCAAAAATAATGGAGAATTGAATTTTCTTCAGGACAATTCTGTAGGAGAAATAGCTCGTGCCGCTTCAATTAAAGATTTTGTGCCTTTGGTAGATCATTACCTTGCAGAGTTTACCAAAAACTACCCCCGACTTCATGTTAATTGGTTGAAATCAGTTGAGGCAATAAATAAATACTGTGATTGTAATAAATTCAATCTTTGTGAAAATCTTGAAGCACTAAGAGCTGAGATAAACCAAAAGTTGTTCCCTCATACTTGGGAATTCGACAATGGAAAAATGTTAATAAAAACCTCGCTTAGTTACGAGCATGTTGAGCCACTTTATTATGCAGCAAAACAAGTAGAAGCTCAAATGTACCGAGTGCTTCAGACCGATCAGCCAGTATTGAACGACCCCAATGAAACTTTAAATATGGTTGTGTATGGTACGCTTGAGGAATATAAAGCCTATCAAACTTTTCTCAATAATTTGTCCACAGATAATGGAGGCATGTATATAGAAAAGGGTGCAACCTTTTACACCTACGAACGCACGCCTGCACAGAGCATTTATTCACTCGAAGAGTTATTTCGACATGAGTATACACATTATTTACAGGGGAGGTATATCGAAAATGGTTTTTGGGGAGTAACTGACTTCTTTAAAAATGATCGATTAACCTGGTTCGAAGAAGGCATGGCAGAGTTTATGGCTGGTAGCACCTCATCGGATGGTATCAGATACAGGAAAAGTATGCTAAGGAGTGTTGCTTCAGATGGTGACGACAGGTTGCCGGTAAGTAAAACAATTGGGGCAGGTTATTCAAGTGGATTTAAATTTTATAGATACGCTTATGTGATATGGCTCTACTTGTACCATAACGATATGGCTACCATGAGGGAGTTGATGAATTACATTAAGGCAGATAATATTGCAGCTTTCGATGCTAAAATAAACAGCTTGAAGAATTCATCTGACTTTCAACAAAAAATAGACACTTTTACCGATGAACTGCTCACAAAAAGCGACCAGTGGTGGATACCTACGACACCCTATCTTCCGGATGATGATTTAAGTGTGGGCAAACTCACAGATATCGAAAAGGAATTTAAATCGATTAGTGGCATCAATGAGGTAGAGGTCGTTTCGGATGCAGAGCAATCGATTGGTCGTTTTGGTATTAAAGGAAAACTTCAAAGTGGTCAATTTAATCAAAAACTAGATCAGTTAATCAAGACGCTCAATGCTGATGAATACATCAATAATTTTGATTATCTGGTTGGTTACTATAAGAATGTATCAGGAACAACGGCTGATTTTTACATTACCGGATCGTTAAAGGATAAAAATATAGATAATACGCCGGAATGTAGCTTTGTTGTTGAATCAAGCACAGGACTGGTTGGACAAGCAATTAAGCTTAAAAGCACATCAAAAGGATATATCAAAGGCTTTAAATGGGAAACAAGTAATGGTGTGTTCATTGATGATGCTGTTGCCGCAACTGAGGTGAAATTTTCGACTGCTGGTAAATACGACATCAACCTGACTGTAACAGGAAATGATGGCAAAACTTATACCCATACTATTGAGAATGCTGTAGATATCTATGCACCTTCAACATTGGATTATTGTGAGGTTAATACCACTAACGATTATGCCCATATTGAGCATGTTAGTTTGGAAGCAATAGATAATAGCAACGACCTGTATCATGAGAATGGTTACGCTGATTACACACGTGTTTCGACTAAAATATTAAAGGGCAAGAATATCAACTTGAGTGTTGATGTAAGTTATTCCGTTGAAGATAGCTATGTAAATGCCTGGGTTGACTGGAATCAGGATGGTAGCTTTGATACAAATGAACAAATTATGCATACAAATGGTTTGAATCCTTTGATCTCTAACTTTGTTATTCCTGATGAGGCATTGGAAGGCTTGACACGCTTGCGCATAAGGTATGCATTAAAAAAAGATTTAGATGCTTGCGAATACAATTCGTACGTTGGAGAAACTCATGATTATAGTGTTATTGTAAAAGGAGCTGCCTCTGAAGATACCGAAGCTCCTCTTGCTCCAACAGAACTTGTTT
Source organism: Ancylomarina sp. DW003 (assembly GCF_029029505.1). Lineage (GTDB taxonomy): Bacteria > Bacteroidota > Bacteroidia > Bacteroidales > Marinifilaceae > Ancylomarina. The sequence continues at coordinate 28,701 of NZ_JAKJSD010000003.1, forward strand.
TGACCTTTGTTGATGCTAACAGTATCAGTTTTACATGGAATGCCAGTGTTGATAATGTAGGCGTTAAAGGGTACAACGTTTTTGTTAATGGAGAGCTGAGCGGCACTTCGACGGAAACGAACTATAAACTTGATAATTTATTGCCGGAAACAAGTTATAGCATTTACGTTCAGGCATACGATGCGAGTAACAATTTTTCAGGCAATTCGAATAGCCTGGTGGTTACTACCGGTAAAGAGCCAGATACAATAGCACCAACACAGCCTGAAAACTTGGTTTTAATAGGAAAATCAAGTTCATACTTAGAAATTAAATGGGATATTTGTACCGATAATGTTGCTGTTAATGTTTATCAAATATGGCTTAACCAAAGTTTGTTCGATACCAGTGACACCAATACGTTTTTGCTGGAAGGTTTGACATCAGCAACTGAATATTCAATTCAGATCGTTGCTTTGGACGAGAGTGGTAATGAATCCAATTCTTCTATTCCTTTGGTTGTTTCTACAGATCCGGAAATCAGTGGTTACTGCAATCTCAAATCTAATTCTCAAACATACGAGTGGATTAAGGGCGTTTTTATGGCTAATTTGTCAAATCGTTCCGAAAAGAGTGCCTATTCTGACTTTACTAATATTGTTTCTACTGTAAGAGCCGGGGAACGAACCTGGATTACAATAGAACCCGGATTCAGACCCAACGAGCCCTATACAGAATATCTGATTGTGTGGATCGATTGGAACAAAAATAAACTTTTCGAAACTGAAGAGATTGTACTTGATCAATCAGGGAATAGAGCTATGGGAACTTGGTTTACCGTTCCTGAAACATTTTATGGGTCGACCCGGATGAGAATAGCCTTGCAGCATGGTTCAAAACCCAATTCGTGTGGTGAAATTAAGAGTGGTGAAGTTGAGGATTACACCATCGGTACAAGCAGGACTAAGCAAGCTCAAGCTGAAATAGATGAATCTTTAATACCAGATGTGGAGCAAACATTCAAGGCCTATCCTAATCCTACAGATGGAGCTTTAACACTTGAAATACCTGAATCATTTAATCATGCAGCTATTCGCGTCATCAATAGTTTAGGAGTTATTGTACTGAATACAAAAGTTAGTACCACAAGAGAAGTTCTAAATCTAAATGGTTTATCCTCGGGGAATTATTTTATCATTATCAGTAATGAAACAGGAGTAATCAAAAAACAGATCATTGTAAACTAATTGTTTTACAGTAGGCAATAGAGGAAGTTTAGGGAAATGGGCTCTCAAGTTCTTGAGAGCCCATTAGTTTTTATAACGAAAGCGAGACAGGCTTGTGTTCAAAAGTTCTGTTTCGCTTTTCTTTAATAGGCATATAGCGGTAAATTATTCGTCTTTATGGTATTCGCGGATTCTTTTCTTTATTCCTGAGTTGGTCTATTAATTTGGAAATATTTCGTTCTAATGTTTTCTCCGTTTTAATGAAGCTTAAATATTTTAAAATGAGATTTCTTTTCGATTCACTTAAACTATTAAAATCCTCATAAAGCTTACTTGCTATTAATTGTTCTGTTAGCATTTTTGGAATAACATATTGCTTTTTTTTGACATTGAAATCCTGTTCAATCTTAAAATCAGCAGTTTTGCCTATTGTTGTGTTTGAACCTTTAAACATTTGAATGTTGACAAATAATCTGTAAGGTCCATTTTTTACGGGAACAAGAGATTTGTTGAATGGAAAGGTATTTATAGTCCCTTTAATTTTAATATAACCTTTTGTTACAGTCATTTCAGACGTAATGTTCTCAGGTACATCGACGCAATAATTGATGCCTGTTTTATAGATTTCTGCTTTAAAACGATATTGTCTTATCATCTTTATTAATTGATTTTAGGACGGAATTAAGCTTACTGTTTTCGACTTTCATTAACCCAGTTCAATATGTCCTGATAACGGTACCGCTCAAGCTGGCCAAAACCTGGCATGCTCTTAGCTTTAATAGTTGTGAATTTTGGGGTATAGATACCGCATAAGAATTTTGTAATTAATTCAGGAGTTTCATTTCCATTTAAGCTATTGATTAATTTTTGAGTTAATTCTTCAAAATTGTAGCTCTCTATCTTAGGAAGAGAATCTGTTTGAGCCACTTTTATTGCTCCTGAAGAACAAACGGAGCAGTGTTGGCATGATTCCATCTCCAGTTTTTCACCAAAGTAAGTAGCAAGTTGAGAGCTTAAGCATTTTTCAGACTCAAATAAGGCAATCATGTTTTGTATTCGATTGACTTCGGTCTCTTCTTTTAATTTGAACTTTTTAAAAAGCTCCAAAGCTAATTTTTCTGTTTCGAAGTTTGGCTTTAGTATAGAGAAAACATCTGCCATTTGCGAAGCCTCCAGATTTAACCAAGCCTGTTCGCTAAAATATTCCAATGCCGCAATTATACGCTGTCTGTCAAGTTTTGGGTTTTGTTTGATATTATCAAAATCTACAGTCCACCATTTTCTAGCCTTATTACAGGTATCAAATACTTCTTGAATGAATTCTTTTCTTTCTCCTTTAAACTTATTGATGATGTTTTGTTCGTCTACATTTAAGCTGAATCTGTAAGTCGCAAAATACGAATGGAGAGGACGTAGAATTCCCATAATTTCTAAATAAACCAATAGGGTTTTAATAGGAAGCATACGAATATTGCATAAAGCAGGTAGATTGATCAAACGAACGTCCCAAAGTTCTCCTGCGTTCTGAATAATCTGAAGGAGTTTATTAATACCCTCGAATTCCGGCGTATCACCATATACGAAGTTTTCAAGAATATTTACATTATCACGATTAGCGAGCACTATACAATTCGAGGGCTGATTATCTCTTCCGGCACGACCAATTTCCTGTGAGTAGTTTTCAATCGATTTTGGCAAATCGTAATGAATAACATTACGGATATCACTTTTGTCTATGCCCATTCCAAAGGCAATTGTTGCAACCACACAATTGATTTCTCCTTTCATGAAACGATTTTGAATATCTTCTCTCACTTCTGTTTTCAATCCGGCATGGTAAGCTGTAGCTTGAATACCTTTAGTGCTTAATGTTTGTGCAACATCTTCAGCTGTTTTTTGCAATGTGACATAGACAATACTCGCTTCCTGGTTTTTATTAGAAAGCAGGTTGACTAAGCTTTTGTTTTTTTCACTTTCCTGAACAGGAATAACTTGTAAATTTAAGTTGGAACGATAAAAGCCCGTAACGCTTACATTATCTCTGCCAATATGAAATTTTTGACACATATCCTGAATAACCTTTGGGGTTGCAGTTGCTGTTAACAAAAGGCTTTGCTCAATATTGAATTCTTTTTGATAAGCAGGTAATTTGAGGTAATCGGGGCGAAAATTATGCCCCCACTCTGAAATACAGTGTGCCTCGTCGACCACAAGTAGGGAAATCGGAATTTCTTTCAAAAATCGTCGGAAGCGTTCGTTTTTAAATCGCTCAACAGAAATCATTAGAATCTTATGTTCTTTGTTTTTGATACCCTTCATGACCTCAATTTCTTCTTCTCGCGAAAGGCTGGAATCAATTCGAACAGCAGATATGTTTTTGGAATGAAGAAAATCGAGTTGATCTTGAATTAAAGCCAATAGGGGAGAAACAACTAAAGTTAAGTTGGGGAGGATTAAAGCAGGAAGCTGGTAACATAAAGACTTACCCGATCCTGTAGGGAAAATGGCAATAGCCGATTCGTTATTGGTAATTTTTGTAATCACTTCTTCCTGGCCCTTGCCGAAAGATTTAAAGCCAAATTGTTGTTTCAGAAGCTGATGTATCATGATGCTGGAATTGAAGAGTTGTCGATGTTTGATCTTATTTATTGTATACGAAATTAATAAAATTGATGTAGCAGTCGATTTTCTGGTTTATAAAATTGAATGAAGATTTAATTACATGTATTTGATCATCTTTTTAAAAGTTAGGGATGAGTTTTTTAGGGAAATATTTTAAGTTAAATATTGCAAATTACAGGCTGTATGTTTAAATTGAATTAATGATTTGTTAAAAAGAAATTGAATTTGGGCAATCAGTCCGCATTAGATACATTTGTGTGAAAATGGCATGAGAATGCTGTTTGAGTATTTATTCTGACCGAAGAGAGGCAAAAACCGAATGATAAAAGAAATAATAAGTAAAATTCAAAAGCAATTAGGCCTGTCGAAAGTTGGGAAAGATTTATTTAAGTTGGCACTGCCCATAATTGGTGCTCACCTCTTACATACTGCCTATAACCTAACTGACATGATTTGGGTTGGTGAGCTTGGGAGTCATGCAGTGGCTGCAGTTGGTTCAGCCGGATTTTTCATAAATCTTGGTTGGGCGTTAGCTTCGGTTATAACAGTTGGAGTTAATGTGAAAATTGCACATTCCATTGGAGCTAAAAATGATAAAGAAGCTGGGCGCTATGCCATATCGGGTCTTTGGGGAATAGTTTTTCTTGCTACACTATTTACCTCGGTTTTATTGATTTGGCCGGATCGTTTTATTGCTTTCTTCGAAATGAAGGATATTGTGGTGAATGAGATGGCAACTTCATATTTAATAATTGCTGCTTGTGGGGGGATCCTCAATTTTACCAATCTCTTTTTTATTGCTGTATTTAATGCTCACGGAAAAACAAAAACATCACTTAAGGCGAGTTTTGTTGGAACATCACTAAATATCTTGCTTGATCCAATTTTTATTTTCGTTTTGGATTTGGGTGTTGATGGAGCTGCTTATGCCACAATTATTGCTCGTACAGTATCCTTGAGCTATTTTATTTTTGCATTTAGGAAGAGTTCTACCATTCGTTTTTATAATTACTGGCCATATTTGGATAAGATTCTTCCTACTTTGAAAGTAGGTATTCCTGCTGCTTTTCAACGTATATCATTTGCTCTTATTTATATCGTGATGGCTCGCATTATTGCAGAATGGGGACCTACGGCTATTGCTGTACAGAAAATAGGGGTGCAGATAGAGGCTTTTACCTTTATGGCTACAGCTGGTTTAATGCAGGCTGCAACAATTACGGTTGGAAGGCACTATGGAGCTAAAGAAATGCATATGTTACCTAAGGTTTTTAAAGCAACTTGGCGGATGGCGTTTATGGTTGGTGTATCAACCACGCTTCTTTTTGTACTCCTTCCCGAAACACTTTTTTCGGTCTTTGTACCTGAAAGAGAGAGTATCTTAATGGGGAAAGATTATTTATACATTATTGCTATTTCCCAGTTGTTTATGTGCCTTGAAATGACTGCTGCTTCAATTTTCCATGGCGTAGGTAAAACATCAGTGCCAGCAGTAATAAGTGTGATTTTTACAAGCTTACGAATTCCCGTAGCATATGTTTTAGGATTTTATACATTCCTTAGTTTAAATGGGGTTTGGTGGAGTATAAGTACCACTAGTATTATAAAGGGTGTGTTGTTGTTTCTTATTTTAAAGGCTTATTTTAGAAAGAACAACTTATGTTTTGAGAAATTGTTTTTCTTTAGTAGAAAAACAGGTGAGAAGCTAGAGTGTGAAGATTAATAAACAAGAGACCACCGAAAGACGCTTTGTTTTATACAACGCGATTTTCATTAAAATATATCAGACGACTAAAAGAAATTTTGACAGATGAAAACTATTCATAACAATCTATTTGAATTACTAGAACATAAGAGTGTACGTAGCAGTATTTGCGATGGCTTATTTGGTATAGAGAAAGAAAATGTTCGTGTGGATAAGAATGGTCGTATGGCGACTACACCACATCCTGGAATTTTAGGAGATAAGTTTAAGCATCCGTATATCACTACCGATTTTTCGGAATCTCAAATTGAGATGATTACACCACCTCTTGATAGTGTTGATAAGGTTCATGGATTCTTAGAGACCCTTCACGATGTGGTAACTCAAAACATTGGGGATGAATTATTGTGGCCTCAATCTTTACCCCCTTTGTTGCCCAATGAAGAAGATATTCCTTTAGCGCAGTTTGGAGATAAGGGTGTTAGTAAAGAAAAGTATCGGGAGGTTTTAGCTAAACGATATGGTCGTGAACGACAAATGTTGACAGGTATTCATTATAATTTCTCTTTATCAGATCGATTAGAACGAAAGTTGATCAAGACGTGTTGTCCTGATGGAAATCCAGAATCATTTAGAGAAGTTTTATATCTGAAGATGTTACGTAATTTTATGCGTTACCGTTGGTTTTTGGTATGGCTTTTCGGATCGAGTCCCGTTTCAGATCCTTCATTTAAAATGAAAAATCTTAAAACAGGAGAAAAGAAACAAGTGGTTTGCGGACATGCCGTTTCTATTCGCACAAGTTCTAGTGGCTATACAAATGAGGAAGAATACTTTGTTGATTTCAATAGTCTTGATGGTTTTAAAAAATCAGTTTCAAACCTTGTTAAAGAAGGACAGTTAATTACTCATGAGGAACTTTATTTACCTATTCGGTTAAAGTTTGATGAGGAAGAGAAAATTTCTCATGTAGAGGTGCGCTTGCTGGATTTGGATCCGTATGAGAAAGCAGGCATTTCAAAGAATAGATTACATCTGGTACATCTTTTTCTTTTACACTGCTTATTTAAGGATGAACCAGAAGTATATGACGAAAGACAGCAGGAAATAGCTTCAAATAATCAAGATTTAGTGGCTTGTTATGGTTTAAAGCCTGATTTGAAATTGTCAGATTTTGAAGGGAAAGAGATAGCTGTTTATGATTTTGGTAGGGAAGTGTTTAATGAAATTCAGGCTTTCCTTAATCAAGCTCAATTGTCTGATAAGGAAGAATACTTGTCAGCCTTGCAGCATTGCGAGGAATTGATGAATGGTTCTGTGAATCGTACTTCTTCTAAAATCAGGGAAGATATCATGAGAGAAGGTTTTATCGCTTTCCATATGAAGCAGGCTATGAAATATCAAAAAGAGAGTGAGATTAATAGTTTCCGATTTCATGGTTTTGAAAACCTTGAGTTATCCACTCAGTTGCTATTGAAAGCAGCCTTGCGCCGTGGTGTAGAATTTGAAATTTTGGACCAAAACGAAAATTTCGTTCGTTTAAAGCAGGGTAATAAGATCGAATATGTCATGCAGGCGACTCGTACTTCTCTGGATAATTACAGTTCTGTTTTGATGATGGAGAATAAGCTGGTTACAAAAACGATTCTTGATGAGTCGGGCTTATCCGTTCCTGGTGGGATGAACTATTTGTTTAAGGAAAAAGCACTTTCAGATTTTGAACTATTTGAAGACCGGGCAATTGTTATTAAACCAAAATCGACCAACTTTGGTTTGGGGATTAGCATTCTTAAAGAAAATAATAAGGAAGAGGTTTATCAACGCGCTGTGGAAATTGCCTTCGAGCACGATAATAGCATATTAATAGAAGAATTTGTTCCAGGAAGAGAGTTCCGTTTTTTTGTAATTGGAGATAAAGTTGTTGGAATTTTGCACCGTGTACCAGCTAATGTTAAAGGTGACGGTAGGCTGTCTATTAAAGAATTGGTTATAGAGAAGAATAAAGACTCCTTAAGAGGAAAGGGCTATGTAAAGCCACTTGAAAAGATTAGCTTGGGAGAGGCTGAAGCCATGTTTTTAGCAGATCAATCTTTAACCTTTGATAGTATTCCCGCTCCGGATGAAATAGTTTATCTAAGAGAAAATTCTAATATTAGTACAGGTGGTGATAGTATAGATTTTACTGATGACATCCACCAGTCATATAAAGATATTGCAGTAGAAGCGACAAAAGCACTTGATGTAGAAATTACAGGATTAGATATGATGATTTTAGATGTTGAAACACCAGCTAATCATCAAAATTATTCGATTATTGAAATGAATTTTAATCCCGCAATCCATATTCACTGTTATCCGTATATAGGTGAAAATCGCTATTTAAATGAAAAGGTTTTAGATGCATTGGGGTTCTAGCTTAATAGAATAAGCTTACTTTATATAGTCTAATGTTTGCATTAGACTATTTTTTGTGAACAATTTTTCATTTTGACATAATTCTCCTGAACAAGTTGCTCTTGCAATAAGTGTATTTTTGAGATATCTGTATGTTTTAGAACTATGATGTTGTAGAATACTCATCTCGATAATAGACTGTCAGTAGATTATTGATTAAATTTGTGAGTCTGTTACTTCTATTTTTATATAATTGCAGATTCTACAAATCAAATTTTAAAGCTATAAAGATGTCTGATTTTAACTACCAAAAACCATTTCCTATAACAAAGGATACGACCCAATATCGTCTATTGACTAAAGACTTTGTATCGACTATCGAAGTAGATGGAAGAAAAATTCTTAAAGTGGATCCTAAGGGACTAGAGATGCTATCTAAGCAAGCTTTTGCCGATGTTTCTTTTTATTTACGTCCTGCACACCTGGAGAAATTAAGAACGATACTTCAAGATCCTGAGGCTTCAGATAATGATAGATTTGTGGCTCATACTATGTTACTGAATCAGGTTGTCTCTGCTGAAGGAGAATTACCTACATGTCAGGATACAGGGACAGCTATTGTTGTTGGAAAAAAAGGAGAAGACGTTTATACAGGTGCTGATGATGCTAAGCATTTATCACAAGGTGTTTACGATACTTATCAAGAGCGTAATCTGCGTTATTCTCAGGTGGTTCCTTTTAGCATGTTCGAAGAAAAGAATACAGGCAATAACCTCCCTGCTCAAATCGATATTTATGCAAATCAAGGTAATGCATATGAATTTCTTTTCCTTACCAAAGGTGGAGGTTCAGGTAATAAGACATTCTTGTATCAGCAAACAAAAGCTTTGTTGAATGAAGAGAACTTAACTAAGTTTATTACTGAGAAAATTAAAGATCTTGGTACTTCGGCTTGTCCTCCTTATCACTTAGCACTTGTAATAGGTGGAACATCAGCTGAAGCTAATTTGGCTACAGTTAAAAAAGCATCAACAGGTTATTTCGATCATTTGCCTAATGAAGGTAACGAAGGTGGTCAGGCTTTTCGCGACTTAGAGTGGGAGAAACGTGTTGTTGATATTTGTCGTAACAGTGAAATTGGAGCTCAGTTTGGAGGTAAGTATTTCGTACACGATGTTAAGGTGATTCGTTTGCCACGTCACGCGGCTTCTTGTCCTGTTGGATTAGGGGTGAGCTGTTCAGCAGATAGAAATATTAAAGCGAAGATTAACGAAGATGGTATTTTCTTAGAAGAATTAGAGAAGGAACCATTTAAATATCTGCCAAAGGAGGCACCACACTTGAAGGATGCTGTTGAGATTGATTTGGATCAACCAATGGAAGATATTCGTAAGGAGTTGTCTAAGTATCCAATTAAAACGCGTTTAAGCCTGAACGGAACTTTGATTGTAGCACGTGATATTGCACATGCACAGATTAAGCAAATGTTGGATGAGGGTAAGGAAATGCCTGAATATTTCAAGAATCATCCTGTTTATTATGCCGGACCAGCTAAAACACCTAAAGGAATGCCTTCAGGAAGTTTTGGACCAACTACAGCAGGCCGTATGGATTCATATGTTGATGTATTCCAAAAAGTAGGAGGCTCTATGGTTATGGTGGCTAAAGGAAACCGTTCTAAGGCGGTTACTGATGCTTGTCATGCAAATGGAGGTTTCTACTTGGGATCGATTGGTGGACCAGCTGCAGTTTTAGCAAAAAACAGTATTAAGTCTATCGAAGTAATTGATTTTCCTGAATTAGGAATGGAAGCAGTTCGTAAGATTCGCGTTGAGAATTTCCCTGCTTTTATTATTGTTGATGATAAAGGAAATGACTTCTTTGCTAATCTTTAAAAGAGTCAGTTTAATGATTAACGGATTTTTTGTTTAAGAATTAAGAATTTAATTAGGCAAAGTTCATGCCTAAATCATAAATAAAAATTATTTTTGAATTAGAAATCAATATAAAACACTAAAAATATTATTATGGCTTTAAATAAAAATGTAGAGAAGATCTTGAATGAGCAGATTAATGCTGAATTTTGGTCTGCATACTTTTACTTATCAATGTCTAACTATTTTAATACAAATGGCATGTCGGGATTCTCAAATTGGATGAAAGTTCAGTTCGAAGAAGAGACTTCACATGCTATGAAAATGTTAGATTTTGTAAATGAGCGTGGTGGAAGAGTTATTCTTGAACCAATTGCTGAAGTGCCTTCGGAGTGGGATGGTGTTTTAAACATTTATGAAGAAACATTAAAGCACGAAGAGAAAGTAACAAGCTTAATTAACGAGTGTGTTAATGTTGCTATTGCAGAGAAAGATCACGCAACAGTTAATTTCTTGCAGTGGTTTGTTGACGAGCAAGTAGAAGAAGAGGCTGGAGTTGGTGAGATTATCGATCAGTTAAAAATGATTGGTTGCCAAGGTAATGGTCTCTACATGATGGATAAAGAATTCAGATCAAGAGTTTTTATTGATACAACAAAAGCTTAATCGATTCGATAATAGATTTAAAAAGCTTGTTAGTTAATTCTAACAAGCTTTTTTTGTTTCCAAGTTCTATGTTTTTATAGTAAAATAATATTTTCAAATTCTATTTGTTAAACGGGTTTTATGTTTGTTTCAGGATGTGCAAAAAATATTAGTATGTCGCCTACTTATAAAATGCTGAAATACGACTAGTGCAAACGTTTGTTATGTTTTTCTATCAATTTTCCATCTGATATTGAATTTTAAAAATAATATTGATCGTATTTTCCCCTCAGTTTATTTTTATTATGCTAATACATTATTAGTTACTAACCTGAAAGTAAACAAACAGTTAAAATCAAGCGAATGGATTATTGTATACGCTTGATAATTTCTAACCCTTAAAATTATATTACTTATGAAAAAAAGAACACTTTACCTGAGTGTATTTTTCGCACTTAGTGTTTGTTTGGTATTTTCTTCCTGCTCTAAAGACAAACTTGCAGAGCTGCAACCTGAAAATCAAAGCCTCAAAGTTTCCAGTTCAAGTACCAAATCTGCAAGCAATGCAAGTGTGATGATGCAAGCATTTTATTGGGATGTGCCCAATGGTGGTAATTGGTGGAATACTTTAAACTCTAAAGTTTCAGATTGGGGTGAGGCTGGAATAGATGCCATCTGGTTACCACCGGCATCAAAAGCTCAAAATGGTCCAAACTCGATGGGCTATGATCCATTTGATTACTTTGACTTTGGGCAGTATAATCAAATGGGATCTGTTGAAACACGTTTTGGCTCAAAAGCAGAGTTGAAATCACTAATTGGTACAGCACATCAAAATGGTTTAAAAGTATATGCTGATATTGTTATAAATCACAATAGTGGTGGAGCATCTCAAGCTAATCCTTATACAGGAGGAAATACCTGGACTGATTTTCAACCGATGTCAGGCATGTTTACCCGCTCTTCTTCTGATTTTCATCCTAATGATATCGATAATAATGATAAAGGCAAGTTTGGAGGCTTTCCTGACTTATGCCATAAGAAGTCTAATGTTCAAAACTGGTTATGGAAGAATTCGAATTCGGTAGCTAAATATTATAAAAATGAAATGGGTTTTGATGGTTGGCGTTTCGATTACGTAAAAGGATTTGAACCGTGGGTTGTTAAAGAATGGAATGCTGCGGTAGGTGGTTTTTCAGTTGGTGAATTGTGGGATAGCAATGTTGATCATCTTAATTGGTGGGCAAATGAAGCTAATTCATCTGTATTCGACTTCGCTTGTTATTATGCAATGAATGACGCTTTTGATGGTAATGACCTGACAAAGCTGAATAACGATATGATGTGGAAGCGCAATGCTTTTAAAGCTGTGACCTTTGTAACTAACCATGATACCGATGAAATCTGGAATAAGAAATTGGCTTATGCTTATATCCTGACACACGAAGGATATCCTTGTGTTTTTTATCGTGATTATGAAGAATGGTTGAATAAGGATATGATGAATAATCTTATTTGGATTCACAATAATTTAGCATCAGGAAGTACGTCTATTTTATATGCTGACAACGATGAGTATGTTGCCCGCCGAAATGGCTACAATGGAGCTGGACTTGTTGTTTATATAAACAATTCGGACTCTTGGCAGGAAAGATGGGTTGAAACGAATTGGCCAAATACGACTATTAAAGATTATTCAGGGAATTCAAATTGGGAGCCTGTCACTCAGAGCGGTAAGTGGGTGAAGATTCAAGTACCACCAAAGGGGTATTCTGTTTGGTCTGTTAAATAATGGATAGAATTGTATCTATTACATGATAGATAAAGAACTCAAATCAAGAATTTTTGTTACTCCAATAAATACATCGTTGATTTGATAATATATTGAAAAGCCTGTTAGTTCATTACTAACAGGTTTTTTTTATGCATAGATTTGCTGATGAAAAATATGTCTCTTTTTCATAAAGTCCTTGCTTAAGTCTTAGGCAATTCAAGAAAATTAGTTACTTTTGAATCCCATGGATATGAACAGGTATCTTATTGTCGTTTTTTCGGTGCTTACAGCTTGTGCATCGGCCGTTCCTAATGTAGATTACGAGGAACTGGTTGATGATGTGCAACGTTTTGCTGCTTGGTACGCCGATCATTCTGACAGTTTTGAAGATGGTTATAATTTACCAATACTTGTTCCTGCTCAAAATACTTCGGAGCTTTCTGAAATCTATACGGCAAAAAGCTTGACTTTACCGTTGATAAAGAAGTTACCAAAGTTTCCTCATTTAAATTCAGATCTTGTTCATTTATATGAACCACTTTGTGTTGAAGTTCCGGAAGGAATTACAGTTTATAGCTTTCAATACAGATCAATCTTTCTTGCCGGATCTAATAGCATACGTGCTCCGGGATTAGTTTAAACCTCCGATTTTTATATATCTATTTTTTAATCCTCTTTTCAGGATTAAATATCATGATGTATGCTTATTAATTGTAGTTGACGGCTTGTATAATAAAAGTACAAATTGAATAGAACTACTTCTTTATTAAAACAATAGACAATTATATAGATGGGTTTTATAGATAAAACATTAGGTAAACTATTTGGAAACAAGTCAGATAGAGACCTCAAAGAATTAGCGCCATACTTGGCAAGTATTAAGAGTGAATATGATAGAATAAAGCAGCTAGATACTAACGGACTTCGTGCCGAATCACAATTGCTAAAAAATAAAATTCAAGATTATATAAAAGCTGAAAAAGATGAAATTCAAACTTTAAAAGATAAAATTGAGTCAGGAGAACTTACTGTAAATCAGAAAGAGGAGACCTACGATAAGATTGATGAAATTGAGAAGATAATTGATGACAGAATTGAAGAAGTTCTGAATCAAATCTTACCTGCTGCCTTTTGTATCGTAAAAGAGACAGCTCGTCGTTTTACAGAAAATGAAGAGATAGAAGTAACAGCAACTCAATTCGATCGTGATTTAGCAGCTCGTGCTGACCATGTACAAATCGAAGGCGATAATGCTGTTTGGTTTAATTCCTGGGATGCAGGTGGAACTGAAATCGTATGGAATATGGTTCACTACGATGTTCAGTTGATTGGTGGTATTGTACTTCACCAAGGTAAAATTGCTGAGATGGCGACTGGTGAGGGTAAAACCCTTGTTGCAACCCTTCCGGTATTCTTAAATGCATTAACAGGTCGTGGTGTTCATGTTATTACCGTGAATGACTATCTGGCAAAACGTGACTCGGAGTGGATGGGACCTATTTACCAATTCCACGGTTTGTCAGTAGATTGTATCGATAAGCATACACCTAATTCAGATGAGCGACGTACAGCTTATGCTTGCGATATTACTTTCGGTACAAACAATGAGTTTGGCTTCGATTACCTACGTGATAATATGGCAACCAATCCTAAAGATTTGGTTCAGCGTCGTCATAACTATTCAATCGTCGATGAGGTTGACTCGGTATTAGTTGATGATGCTCGTACGCCATTGATTATTTCTGGTCCTGTTCCTAGAGGAGAGCATCAGTTATACGATGAGCTAAAGCCTAAGGTGCAGAAATTGGCTAAAGCGCAGACTGATTTGGTGATGAAAATGTTCACCGATGCGAAGCGTTTATTAAAGAGCGAGGATAAGAAGGAGCTGGAAGAAGGCGCTAAGTTATTGCTTAGAACTTTCAAAGGGATGCCAAAAATGAAGCCACTTATTAAATTCTTAAGTGAGCAAGGAAATAAAGCTTTATTGTTGAAGACTGAGAACTTCTACATGCAAGAGAATAACAAAAACATGCACATCATTACAGATGACTTGTATTTTGTTATTGATGAGAAGCAAAACTCTATTGAGTTAACTGATATTGGTATCGATTTGATTACGGACGATAGTGATGATTCGTCATTCTTTGTTCTTCCGGATATTGGATCAGAAGTTGCAGTTATCGAGAAATCGGACATGTCTGATGAAGAGAAGCTGAAAACTAAGGATGAGATGATCCAAAGCTATGCGGTTAAATCTGAGCGTGTACATACCGTAAACCAGTTATTAAAAGCCTATTCACTTTTCGAGAAGGATGTTGAGTATGTTCTTATGGATGGTAAGGTCAAGATCGTTGATGAGCAGACGGGGCGTATTATGGAAGGTCGTCGTTATTCCGATGGATTACATCAAGCGATTGAAGCAAAGGAAAGTGTGAAGGTTGAGGCTGCAACACAGACTTTTGCAACCATTACACTTCAGAACTACTTTAGAATGTACCACAAGCTTTCGGGTATGACAGGTACAGCAGAAACTGAAGCGGGTGAATTGTGGGATATCTATAAGTTGGATGTGGTTGTTATTCCAACAAACCGTCCTATTTCTCGTGATGATAGAGAAGATTTAGTTTATAAGACGAAGCGTGAGAAGTACAATGCAGTTATCGATGAAATTGGAGAGCTTGTAAAAGCAGGTCGTCCGGTTCTTGTGGGTACAACTTCGGTTGAGATTTCGGAACTTTTGAGCCGAATGTTGAAACTAAGAGGCATTAAACACAATGTACTGAATGCAAAATTACACCAGCGTGAGGCAGATATTGTTGCCGAAGCAGGTTATAAAGGAACCGTAACGATTGCAACCAATATGGCGGGTCGTGGTACCGATATTAAATTGAGCGATGAGGTGAAAGCTGCCGGTGGTCTTGCGATTATTGGTACAGAGCGTCACGATTCTCGTCGTGTCGACCGTCAGTTACGTGGTCGTGCCGGTCGTCAGGGAGATGTTGGTTCTTCTCAGTTCTTTGTTTCTCTTGAGGATGATTTGATGCGTCTGTTTAGCTCAGATCGTATTGTGAAGTTGATGGATAGAATGGGTATTGAGGATGGTGAAGTGATTCAGCACTCAATGATTTCTAAATCTATTGAAAGAGCTCAGAAGAAAGTTGAAGAGAATAACTTCGGTATTCGTAAGCGTTTGCTTGAATATGATGATGTTATGAACTCTCAACGTGAAGTCATTTATAAGCGTCGTCGTCATGCTTTATTTGGTGAGCGTATTCAGGTTGATATTGCTAATATGATGTTCGATGTTTGCGAAGCGGTGGTTAATGAATACCATGGTGGAGATTTCGAAGATTTCAAACTGGAACTAATTCGTGTACTTTCAATTGAATCTCCTGTTACTGAGGAAGAGTTCATGAAAGAAAAGCCGGAGGATATATCAAGCAAGTTACATGAAATTGTTTTAGATGCTCATAGACGTAAAGTTGAGACAATTAGCAAGCAAGCTTATCCTGTAATCAAAGATGTTTATGAAACAAAATCAGAAATGTACGAGAATATTGTTGTGCCTATTTCTGATGGAACGAAGAATTTCCAGGTTGTAACTAACTTGAAGAAAGCTTACGAAACAGAAGCGGAAGAATTGGTTCGTGCCTACGAAAAAGTAGCTATTCTGGCAACAATTGACGATTCATGGAAAGAGCATCTACGTGAGATGGATGACTTGAAACAATCGGTTCAGAATGCATCTTACGAGCAAAAAGATCCACTATTGATTTATAAATTTGAATCTTTCAATCTGTTTAAAACAATGATTGAGAACACAAATAAATCAGTGGTAGCTACTCTAATGAAAGGACATATTCCTATGGAAATGCCTGATGAGGTTCAGGAAGCTAAGGAGCGTCGTCGTACAGATATGAGTGGCATGCAGACTTCAAAGGAAGATTTGGGAAGTGATGGTAGAAGAGAGCCTAAGAAAGCTGAGCCTGTTCGTAATGTTCAAAAAGTAGGTCGTAACGAACCTTGTCCTTGTGGTAGTGGTAAGAAATTTAAGCAATGCCACGGTAAAGGAATTCCAGCTTAATTAGCTAATGAGTGAAAGAATAAATGAGGATTGAGTAAAAATCAATGATATCTCAGTTCTCATTTCTTAATATCTAAAATCTGATAAAATGCTACTATCAATCCTTTGGGATGTAGATCCTGAAATATTTAAAATTGGCCCTATTGCTGTACGATGGTATGGTTTACTATTTGCTCTTGGTTTTTTACTGGGATATCAACTTGTTGAGCGAATGTTTAAAAAGGAAGGCATTCCTTTAGAGTGGCTTGAGAAGCTTTTTATGTATACCTTAATTGCTACCGTAATTGGTGCACGATTAGGTCATGTGATTTTTTACGGTTGGGAATTTTATTCTCAACACCCTGCTGAAATTTTAAAGATCTGGCATGGAGGATTAGCCTCTCATGGTGCAACAATTGGAATTTTAGCCGCACTTTATTTCTATTCGAAAAAGGTGAGTAAGAAATCTATTTTATGGGTACTTGATAGAGTTGCTATTCCTGTAGCATTGGCTGGATTCTTTATTCGTACGGGTAACCTGATGAATTCTGAGATTATTGGAACTCAAACAGATTTAGCTTGGGGATTCCAATTTGTAAAGGCATCTATTTATGAGCCTTTATCTCCGCGTCATCCGGCACAGCTATACGAAGCACTTTGTTATTTGTTTAGTTTTGGGATTCTGATGTATATGTATTGGAAAACCAATGCCAAAGAGTTTTCAGGACGTTTGATAGGAACATTCTTTATATTGATTTTCACAGCTCGTTTCTTTATTGAGTTTATTAAAGAAAATCAGGAAGCTTTTGAAGAAGGTATGGCTTTAAATATGGGACAATGGTTAAGTCTTCCATTTATTCTGTTGGGAGCTTACTTAGCTTACAATTCGTTTAAGAAAAAGGTGGCTTAATTACAAGCTGATACAGATATAGAAAAGGTCGATACTTTAGGTATCGACCTTTTTTCGTATTGAACATTTGGTTCAAAATTGAATGATTTTCTTATATTTATCTTTCGAATAAAAATTATGACACATGAAACGAGCCATTAACAAGCCTTTTCAAACAAAAGGAAATGACTAAATATGGCGACTTCCATGTGGTAAATTAAAATCAAATTACGGACACATGAACCAATCTAAATATATCTGCGTAAAGTGCGGGAATATGAATTATGAGACCGATGAGTTTCGAGCTACGGGCGGCGCTTTTGCGAAAATATTCGATGTACAAAATAAAAAGTTTACAACAGTTTCATGTACACGTTGCAAATACACTGAAATTTATAAGGGAAGTACGAGCCAACTAGGAAATATTTTTGATTTTTTCACGGGTTGATTTAATGGCAATTCTTTAAATTTGCCCACCTTAGAATAATCTGAGTAAATTAAGATTAGAAACGACCTATGGATACCAAAAAGACCAAAAACTTATTATTTGTTTGTCTGGGAAATATTTGTCGATCACCAAGTGCTGAAGCTGTTATGAATGCTGTAATAAAAAAGGCAGACCAAACGTCAGAATTTGTTTGTGATTCAGCAGGAATTATTGGACATCATGAAGGTGATAGAGCCGATAGCAGAATGCGTTCTCATGCGGCTCGTCGATCGTACGACCTTACCAGTATTTCTCGTCAGTTCAGATATAAAACGGATTTTGATAAATTCGATATGATTATCGGAATGGACGATCAGAATATTAAAGATTTACAATCTCAGGCCAGAAATCAGGAGGACTTGAAGAAGATCGTAAAAATGACAGATTATTGTACCAAGTTTACACACTACAAGACAGTTCCCGATCCATATTATGGAGGAGAAGCAGGTTTCGAGTTAGTTCTGGACTTACTTGAAGATGCTTGTGATGGCTTGTTAAATCACTTGAATGGAAAACTATAGAACAATCATATCAAAAGTAGAAGATTGGGCAGGGCAGAAGGTGATGTCCACCAAATCGATAAGCGGTGGTTGTATTTCCAAAGCAGAGATACTGACTTTTGAGAAAGGAAGCACTTGTTTTATGAAAACGAAATGCTCTGCTGCTGATGTTTTCGAAAAAGAAGCTAAAGGCCTCCAGGAATTAAAGAAAGCCAATGCAATCCGCGTTCCCGAAGTTTTATTTGTTGATGAAGATTGTTTGCTTCTTGAACAGATTCATTTGGGTACGCAAAACTATGATTTCTTTTCTAATTTTGGTCGTCAGTTGGCACGCTTGCATCAATATGGGGCGCTCCGGTTTGGCTTTCCTCAGGATAATTATATTGGTAACACAATTCAGCTGAACACTTGCAATAAAATAGAAGCTGAAAATTGGTGTGATTTTTACTATAACAAACGTTTATTGTTCCAATACAAATTGGCTGAAGAAAAAGGTATGGTTGGTCCTGAACTTAAAAATGGTTTTATTCTACTCGAAAATAGGATAGAGGAAATTTTGGAAGGAAGTGAAGAAAAACCTGCTCTTTTGCATGGTGATTTATGGTCTGGTAATTTCTTATGTGATGAGCAATCTCAAGCTTGCTTGATAGACCCTGCTGTTTATTACGGACATAGGGAAGCCGAGTTGGCTATGACAAAGCTCTTTGGAGGCTTTGATGAGAGTTTCTATTCCAGCTATCAGAAAACATACCCATTACCCGAAGGGCACGATTATCGCCAGAATATTTACATGCTTTACCATATTCTCAATCATCTAAACTTATTTGGGAAGAATTATTATGGACAGGCAGTAAAGCTGTTGTGGTCTTACCTTGATTAAAATTGGTTTCTTATCAGAATTCTGTCAGTAATAACGGGTTAAAGCTTGTTAGATTGCCAACACAAATTAAAAAACGATTTTCTTGTCTTTATTTATGGCAAAAATGTCTGAAATGACTAGATTTGCAGGATATTCATACAATACAGATGAAAGAAATTCAAGATATATTATCAAAAGCTAAACACTATTTTGAAGCTGAAGAGTTTCAATTGGCACTTAGCGAATATCAAAAGGTTATTGATTTAGATTCAAATCAAGTAGAAGCTAATTTCATGATTGGAGAGATTCATCATCAATTAGGAGATATGGCGAAAGCTTTAAGTTATTATATTAGAGTTAGCGACCTTGAGCCTGGTCATTCAAAGGCCAATGTTAAGATCGAGATGATTAATACCATTCTTGATTATTTTAATAGGGATATGCATAATCCTTAGCCAGTATTTATCTGAACTCGTTAAATATTGTGCAAAATAGAACTTCTTCGATATAAAGGTAAAACAGATATTAAAGTCTGAAATAGAAAGAATTAAGGAATTTTAACTAATTTTGGTTCTTTCTGAATTGCCAAATGTAAGCTGGATTTATAGTAATTTTTCGGTAATTAATTATATATTTGGTAGGACTCAGTCCTAAAAATGAATATTTTATATCAGCGAAGAACTCAAAATTAGATCAATTTATGTCATCGCAAATAAGAGAGAATTTACAGAAATTTTTCGTTCTAGGTATTTCATATCGAAAAACGGCATTGGATGTAAGAGGACGATTTTCATTAACTCAAATGGATCAGGAAGCGTTGCTTCGAGATGCAAAAGAATACGGTATTGAAGGCCTTATTGTTTTATCAACATGCAACAGAACTGAGATCTACGCTCATACTTCGGACAAAGATCTTGTCCAAAAATTATTTCTTAATTACTGTAAGGGAGACGAAAAAGATTTCCGATATAATGGTTATACCATTAAGGGGAGCGATTGTATTAAGCACCTTTATGAGGTTTGTTCCGGAATCGATTCTCAGATTGTAGGTGACTTTCAGATTGTCGGTCAGGTGAAGAATGCTTATCAATTATCTGAAAAATATCAGATGATCAATTCTTTCTTAAACCGTTTATTTTCATTTGTATTTAAGGCTAGTAAGAAAATTAAGAATGAAACTGAGTTAAGCCGTGGTGCTGCTTCTGTTTCGCACGCTGCTGTGCAGTATATAAAAGATAAAGTGTCTGATTTAGAATCGGCAAACTATTTACTTTTTGGTACAGGAGAAATTGGAAAAGATACCTGTAGTAATTTGGTAAAACACATGGCGAATCGTTCACTAACACTTGTGAATAGAAATGTGGAAAGAGCCGAAGCTTTAGCTAAAAAATTCGATATTAATTATCGTGCGATGTCTCACTTAACTGAAGAAGTTAAGAAGGCTGAGGTAATAATTGTAGCGACAGGGGCCCCTCATCCAACTCTGATGAAGGAGCATTTCGAGGACACAACAGATTGTAAATTGGTCCTCGATTTATCGGTTCCGCGCAATGTTGATATGGCTATTGACTCTCTTGAGAATGTCCTGGTTATTTCGGTAGATGAACTTTCAGAACATACATCTGAAGCTATGCAACAACGCTTAACTTGTATTCCGCAAGCTGAAGAGATCATTGATGATTCAATCCGAGAATTTTATGGCTGGTTAGAAGTAACCTTCTTGTCGCCTGTAATTGTGGCTCTAAAGGATAACTTGAATAAGATTCGAGATAAAGAACTGGAGTATCACCGTCCTAAAATGAGTGATGATGAATTGAAACGTGTTGAAAAGATTACATCAAATTTGATGAACAAGATTGCCAGAGCATGTATTAGTCATTTGAAAGATCATCATAAAACACAATCAAGTCCTATGGAAACATTGAATATGATTTTCCAGGAACCAGAAACAAAATAGCATAAATATTATTAAAATATTGAGCCGTATAAACACGTTTATATGGCTTTTTTTTTGCAAATTAGGTGAACGAAAAACGGAGCTTTGTTTTAATGAAAAACACAGTTCCTAATTCAATCATTAGCGCCATCGAAACGAAAATATATTTGTGAATGATGGATAAAAACAACAAGCTAGACTATGTCCCTTAAGAAGAAATTAATCGTTGCTACCCGCCCAAGCCTATTGGCATATACACAAACCATGCAGACTGTAGAACTTCTACAAAAAGCTAATCCGGATATCGAATTCGAAGTAAAAAAGTTTAGTACACAAGGCGATCGTGTTTTGAATCGTTCTCTTACTGAATTTGGAACAACAGGTTTGTTTGTTAAAGAACTGGAACATGCACTTTTGGAGGGAGAGGCAGATATTGCTGTACATAGCTTGAAAGATGTACCCAGTTTTCATCCGGCAGGCTTGAAGTTGGTAGCTTATCCGGAGCGTGAAGATTCTCGTGATGTATTTTTAACCCGCGATGGTGTTTCTATCGACGATATGCCACAAGGCTTTGTTTTGGGAACCGGATCACCACGACGAAGAGTACAGTTGGCCGATGTTCGTCCTGATGCTAACTTTAAAGAAATACGTGGGAATATTGATACCCGCATACAAAAACTGCACGATGGCGAATACGATGCTATTATTTTGGCTGCTGCGGGTATGAATCGTTTAGCTAAGGCATTCGACGACGAAATGCTGATTGATGCAGATCTTTGTATTCCGGCAATTGGGCAGGGTGCTATTGCCATTGAAACCCGTGCTGACGATCCTGAATGTATTGCCCTTGTTGAAAAAGTAAATCACAAAGCAACTGAACTTGCAGTTTTGGCCGAACGTGCTTTCATGGCTGAGATTGAAGGTGGTTGTAAATTTCCTTTAGCAGCTCATGCAGTTGTTGATGGGAAGCATTTAAATATGATTGCCATTGTAGGTGATTTAAAATCAGGCGACTTTATTGTAGAAAGTATTGAAGTTCCGGTTGAAGAATCAGTTGCTAAATCAGCAGAATTAGCACAAAAAATGAAAGCCATTTGCGCTGAAAAGGGCATCAATTTTTATCAGTAAGAAAAGTTAATGAGTACTTAAAATATTTATGAGTTTAGAGTTATTGACTTGTGTTATTTACTTTGTAAATACTCAAGGCACTTTAAATACTTTAGACACTACTATAACATACCAGGGCTTGTTCATAAAACATACAATAATTAAGCACCCCTCTGTCCTTCGGACATCTCCCCTAAAAAGGGAGATACTTCAATAGGATATCGAATAGATATTCTAAGCTTAGAATAATAATTTTTCCCTTTTAGGGAAATGTCGGCAGACAAAGGGTGTATTGGCTTAAGAAATAAGACAGTTTACAACTGACATAAATTTTATGAACACGCCCTGTATAGCATACAATAATTCAATATAGAACCAATAAATTTATATATAAACTATAAACACAATATAAAATGAGTTTACGTCCATTATTTCCTCAAACACGACTAAGAAGAAATCGTTACAGCAAAGTTGTACGTGATATGGTTGCAGAAACATCGCTTTCAGCAGATGATTTAATCATGCCACTTTTTGTTTGTCCGGGTGAGAAGGTTAAAAATCCAATTAAGTCGATGCCGGGTAACGATCAGTTATCGGTTGATATGTTGGTTGAAAAATGTAAAGAACTGCATGCTGCAGGTGTTAAATCGGTATTGCTTTTCGGTATTCCTGAGTCGAAAGACGAGGACGGATCAGTAGCGACTCATGAACATGGTATTGTTCAGAAGGCAACCCGTGCCATTAAAGAGGTTTTACCAGAAATGTATATCATTGCTGATATCTGCAATTGCGAGTACACAACTCACGGGCATTGTGGAACCATCATCGATGGTGATGTAGATAACGACAGCACTTTGGTAACACTATCTGCACAAGCTGTTTCTTTGGCTGAAGCTGGTGTTGATATGGTTGCTCCATCTGATATGATGGATGGTCGTATTGCTCATATGCGTGCTGCTTTGGATGAGAATTGTTTCGAGAAAATGCCAATTATGGCTTACTCGGCTAAATATGCTTCAGGATTTTACGGACCATTTAGAGATGCAGCTGATTCGGCTCCTCAGTTTGGTGACAGAAGTACCTACCAAATGGATCCTCGAAACAGCGACGAAGCCATTCGTGAGGTTGAGATGGATATTGCTGAAGGGGCAGATATCGTAATGGTGAAGCCGGCATTGAGTTACCTTGATGTGATTTACCGTACCAAGCACGAGTTTAATACGCCTGTTGCAGCTTATAATGTAAGTGGTGAATTCTCTATGGTAAAAGCAGCTCAGGAAAGAGATTGGATTGATGGAAATCGTGTGATGATGGAAATTATGACATCGATTAAACGTGCGGGTGCTGATATCATCATTACTTACCATGCACAGGAAGTGGCTGAGATTCTTAATAAAAAATAATTAGATGATGTGGTGATGTGTTGATTTGACGTGCATTGAGCGCGGTGCCCTGAGTACGTTCATTGAGCGGAGTCGAAATGGAGTCGAAGGGTAGTTAAAATGCGATGCAATTATTACCAATAACCTTTAATTGATCACTATGACAAATTCTATTTTTCTAGATACAATAAACGGCATTAAGCGCGAAAGACCACCTGTGTGGTTTATGCGCCAAGCCGGACGCGTGTTACCTTCGTATATGAAACTTCGCGAAAGCTATGGCTTTAAACATATGATGGAAGAGCCAAAGCTGGCAGCTGAGGTGACTTTGCTTCCTATTCACGATTTGGGTGTCGATGCGGCTATTCTATTTTCTGATATTCTTGTGATTCCTGAAGCCCTGGGTATGGAGTTGAGCTTTGAAGGAAAAGGACCGACCTTTAAAACAGCCCTTAAGGATGTTGAAGATCCATTGAAATTCCTGACGGATATGCCTGAGAAATTGGAGCATATTTATAAGGCAATTGATGAAATTTTAGCGACCAAACCAGCTGAAATTCCTTTGATCGGATTCTGTGGCGGACCCTTAACCACTTTGTGTTATATGTTCCAGGGTTTTAGCCAGAACCTGAACTTTCCTGACTTTGTACCTGCCATTTACCGCGATAAGGCGACCATGAAAAAGTTGGTGACTCGTATTACGGAGATGAGTATCCATTATGCACTGAAGCAAGTGGAGCATGGCATACAAGCTTTTCAGTTGTTCGAAACGCATGCAGGTTTAATTCCTATCGAATTGTATAAAGAGGTGTTCTTACCATCGGTAAAAGCAATTCTTGGAGCCGTACGTGCCAAAGGTGTAAAGACAATTTACTTGCCTAAGGGATTGGGTACAGGTATCAATATGGTGAATCACGATTTGTGCGACTGTGTGAGTGTCGATTGGCAAACACCCTTGCACGAGGTTCGTAAGATTGTAGGCGAGGATATGATTCTTCAGGGAAACTTCGATCCCAGAACCTTACTTGCTGATAAGAATGCCATTGATCAGGAATTCGAATACCATCTGAATTATGGTCGTAAAGATCACAAGTGGATTTTCAACCTGGGACATGGTTTGTTGCCAAACATCCCTGTTGAGAATGTGAAATACTTGATTGATAAAGTAAAAACCTCTGATTGGGGAAGATAAGCTTTCCCAAGCAACAAAATATAAAGCCGACTTTAACGAGTCGGCTTTTTCTTTGCCTTATTTTAATAGATGCACTATTATGTCTTGTCTATTCAATTTGTTATTTGACATGTGTTTTTAATATTGTTTAATTGATATTTTACTTAAGTTTGCGTTCTTAATTTAGAGAATGTACATGTCCTATTATAGAGTTATGACAACAAACTCCTTTTTATTGGGATATGAAAGAAATAACAGCCATATGCTTGTTATAAACTATTAGCCGCTACATTAATAAAAATAAAGAAGAAAGATTCGAAAATTTTAAAAATATGAGATTAGACAATTGGTTTATTACAAATCCAGATACCTCACAGCAAGAAGTGCTTAAAGTTCCAGTCAAACATAGTTTGACAGTAAAAGGCGCAGCAGGGAGTGGGAAAACAAATATGGCAATTTACCGGGCTAATCAAGCAAGAGATAACTCTTTTGTTATTGTGGTTTATACAGTCGCATTGAAAAAAATGATACGTTATGGTTTGAGTGAGTTAGGGCTTGACAAAGACCGTGTGGTACATGAGTGGTCATGGATAAATAGGGGAATTGAATTCTCAGGTGATGTTTTTTGCTTAAAAGGGAACAATGCTCATGGATTAAACCCTTCTCTGTTATTCATAAAATCGGGTAATGAGATTCTATTTTTTGTGTCAAGAGATGAATACGATTCAATTGTTAAAAAAGAAAGCTTTTTGAGCTATAATATTCAAAGCATTGAAAATCCCTTTGAAGTTTCGATTGATTTTGACGATTGGATCGAAGATAAATTTTATTATACATTTTATCGACGTTCTAGATGGTTTAAACAAGTTCAATTATTGGATTTTCACTTTGACCCCAATGATAAAAAATATGTATTTATTCCCGCAGGATATTTATTCAAAGAAAAAGGTGAAGTTAATTATGTGATTGTGGACGAGGGACAAGATTTTACGTTATCCAATTACTCTCAACAATTTATTCCACAAGCAAAAAAATCAATCTCAATTTTTGGGGATACAAATCAAAAAATATATAAAGATAGAAACTGTAATATTGAGGATGTTGCAACCAGATTTAATTATCCTATGTTGAATCTTAATTTCAATTACAGAGTACCAAAAACAATTGCTAGAGTTGCACAGAATATTCCTCTACCGCACCTTGATTTACTTTCAAACAATAGAAAAAATAATGGAAACAGTGATTATCCCTCTTTCCCAAAACCGATATTAAAAAGGTGCAATTCGGAAGAAGAAGAATTACAATACATTCTCAATCGAATACAGACTGAGGGATTAGACGATGTTGCGATTTTGTTGCCCAAAGAAGAGACAGTGAAGGAACTTCACAAGTTTTTTTCCGATAATAATGTTGGTACTCAAGTTCGTATAGCCGTCGATACTGGTTCCACCCCATTAGGAAATCGTAAATTTCATAGAATAGATACTTTGGATTTTACAAATCTTGATTTACCAAGTATTTTGACATATCATAGTGCTAAAGGGACTGAATTTGATAATGTTTTCATTCCGTTTGCTAATGAAGATAATGGATTAGAGAGAAATCCTTTTTACGTTGCAATAACAAGGTCAAGTAGTCGTGTTTTCATTACTTATTCTCGAAAACTCACAAGTTTATTAAAAGATGTTAGTTCTAATGATGTAATATTTCAATAATATGGCAACGAAGAAATCTGCTAAAAAATGTTTTTGGATTCCAATAAACATTTGGAATTTGAATGAATTGTTTACAACAGAGAGTATTTCACCAATTTCTTTTTACAGAGTACGTGAATTTGGAAATCCTGTTAATCGTAATCAAGAAAAAGTTGAAGATCCAAACAAATTGATTTTATTTGATAACGTTGTAAAAAGTGATATTCTATTAAAAATTTCACCTGACTTGTTGAATTTTCAATGTTTGACAGAAATTAAATCGAACAAGAAAGCCAAATTAAAAAGTTTTGAATATTCGAAAACAATATATCTGAAAAGTGGCCTATTCAATGTGTATTTTAGTAATCAAGGAAAACTGGACGAGTTTTTGAACAACACATTTATGTTACTGGAGGTGAAATCCGTTAATAAGTACAAATCTGATTTTGTTATTGATGAAACAATAAGTACGCAAAGACAGGAAGCGACGTATCAGCAACAACTTATGTCTGAGGAAAATAAAGTTCAACCTTTTTTTGATAAAGCATTTAACCAAATTAAAGGTTTAATTTACGGTTATCTTATTGGCTCAATTGGCACATTAGGAGAAAAGGAACAAGGCTTAATTTCTAGTTTATCTAAATTAAAAAATGCGATTGGTGGTATTCATACTGATATTGTTATGGTAAATCAGTATTCGAATTTTTGGATTATTAATGTTCGTAAGCAAATAAAAGATTGCCATAAATCATATTCTGATAATTTCGGTAAACAATCTGATATTTTAGAATTACTACTTCTGAGATTGGAAGAGATTGATAGTCTTAATATAATGAGGTGCTCTGATTTGGAGAAACAGAGCAGCCCTAATTACAAAAGAGATTATGAAACTGAACAAGAAAGGTTAGAAAAAGCTAAACGAGAACTTTACAAATATGAATCGAAATACGAAATAGCACCTTTAAGGGAAGAATTGGAAAGAATAAAACAAGATGAAAAAAACAAAGGAATAGCAAAAGGTAAAACAAGAGAATATTACAAAAAAGATTCTTACGAGTTTAATCGTAAGCAAGAATTGAAACGATTAATTAATGATTTAGAAAATGAACATGAATATCAAGAGCTTAAAAAAGCTGTTGGAATTCAGATTGAAAAAGTACGCAATTTTCAATTTGGTTTTACACAATACGATACCTCTATAACAGAACAATTTAGCAGAATATCAGAACAACTATATGAAATTATAAAAAGAACAACAAGTTCTTTTTTGTCAAAAAGCAACCAGTCAAATGATTTCTCAGATATTTCATTTGAAATCGACATATCAAAATTAACCAATTTTTATTGCAATCCTAAAACAAAATACGCTGACTTTTCCGTTAAGTTTCCTGAAAAAATTGTTGAAAGATTTACGAAAACTGAATTGAAACTGCTTACTGTTTCTATAAATTCGTTACTATCACAACCCCAAGGACAACTGGGTAACTTTTCTGAGCAAAATATTTTGGATGTTATAAAAAGTATTGGCGAGCATTTGCCTGAAAGTTTGGATAAACAAATTTTACGTGATTATTACATGTATCGGGATGGAAAAAACGATAATTTTATTTTCCCTGAAAATATAGTCTTAGGCAATTTAATTGTCTTTTTGATGAAATTGAATGGGCACGAACAAATTAATAAAATGCTTTTAACAAAAAATATCGAAGAAAAGTATATTGCATTTATGTTTTATGGTGCATATGTTGGATTTGCTAATATGCCTAAAACATTTACAAATATAGTTTTTGATAGTAATAACTCAGAATTAACTAATGGCATAGATAATTACTTATTTAGTAATGTATTAATGAATTTTTAATGGGTAATTAACAGTTTGGAAGGGAAGGCGTATGGCCAACAGGCATTTATATGTAACAGGTGATGCCCCGATAACGCGAGTTTAACTATGTTACTCCCTCTGGTCGTGAGCTCCATTTCGTTTCGGTTGTAGCTTGTACTTTGCGAATACAAACCAAACTTTTGTACTCTGGCAATTATTTAAAACTTGACTATGCAAAAGGCTGTCTCATTGTTTGAGGTGGCTTTTTCTTTGCCTTATTATAACAGATGCACTATTATGTCGTATCTATTATTTATATTGGTAAAGTTCATCGAGAAAATGCCAATACAGGAAAACGCTTTAGCCAGTATATTTCCGTAGAAGAAGGAAAAGGAGCTTATAAACGTCTAACTGGGGGAGAGAAGCTTTCCTAAGCAACAAAATATAAAGCCGACTTTAACGAGTCGGCTTTTTTTTGTAAACCACTTATAGTCAGACTGACAAAGCAGTATGGAGCAAGTTTTAATCAAACACTTATAAAAGCTTAGAGAACTCTTAATCAGAGGTATTTATCCTTATATCAAAAAGTTGTTATTTTACTCTATAAATATTTGGTTTTTATTTTTTTTATACATTTGCAAGTATCAATAACATTATTTTATTCACTTTATAAAGCAAAGTTATGAGTTTAAAGTACAGTTTAACCGAAAACCTGCTCACAGCAGAAGTTGACGATTACAACGCTCGTCCACAAGAAGTAACAAGCTATGATTTAGAGGATATTATAGCACAAATGCTCGAAAAAGGCAGCACAGTAACCCGTTCAGACATTCTTGCTGTGCTCAACAATTTTTTTGAAGTGGCAGGTACAATTACCTCCAATGGCGGAATGATTAATACCGATTTATTTAAAACCAATTTTTCGGTAACAGGCGTGTTCAATGGTGCAACAGATGCTTTTGATAAAAGCCGTCATGCCATTAAAATTAATACCAATGCCGGAAAAGTTCTCAAAACAGCCCTGACAAAAGTAAAGGTAGAGAAAGTTGCCAGCGCCGAAACCATTCCTCACATACTGGAAGTAAAAGACAGCATTAGCGGTAGTGTAAACGACCAAATAAGCTCAGAAGGGGTGTTGGAGATTACAGGAAGTCGCCTTAAATTAGATGGAGACAATGCCACCAATGGTGTCTATCTTGTAGCCAGCGATAATACCAGAAACAAGGTTGTTACTGTAGTCGATAACAAACCCGCAAGATTAATTGTTATACTACCCACGCTTGCTGCCGGAGAATATTCCCTGCAAATAACAACCCAATACAATGGAGGAGGCTCAGGTCTCAAAAGCCCCCGAACAGGAACATTTAGTAAACTTCTGACGGTTGTGTAATGTCAGGAGGTCTGATAGCACGCTGTCAAGGGGTCTGATAGCATACTGTCAAGGGATCTGATAGCATGCTGTCAAGGAGTCTGATAGCATACTGTCTTTCATCTTCTATTTGTCAGCATCCTTATCAGAAAAGAGAATGTGGATTAAGCTGCATTCTCTTTTTTTGTTAACTTCGGCGAACCAAAGGATAAAACACTTTTACGATATATGGAATAGCTCATAAAATAAAAAAGGTGCACAATACACTCCATATTGGCATGTATTGTACACCTTTGAAATAATGTATAAGAAAAATAAGTGCACCAGTGCACATAGAAACAAGTTGTACCCAATACGAGAAACCAGATGATTCAATTTGAAAAACAGATTAATAATAATGTATTGGACATACCTGAATTAAAAGAATTGAGAAATCAAGACTGGAAATTCAGAACAAAAAAAACATATTACCATAAAAAGAAACTTCTTGAAAAACTAAATTCATTTTTTGACTGGTACGTGAGTTATTGTAAATCTAATTTGAAAGGAAAAACATATAGCCAAAAGAATATTTCACAATTAGTTTTAAAATTAAGCTTTAAAAATCAACAACATTGGAATGAATACTTGACAAAAAGCCTATTCCTTTCTTTAGAATACGTCAAATATTTAAAGAACGTTGTAACGATTAAAAATATCGGAGCATTTGACCACACACTATCAAGTTTAGAAATTGATTTAGAGTGGCTAATAGCGAGTTATGAAGTAGATGTTAAAAAAACAGTTAAGTCTATATCATTAAATAGCGGAAGACGAAAAAATTTGTCGCCAACTGATTTGTTCTCTGCTGTTAGAACTTTATTCAGAATAGAAGAATTCTCTAAAATGGAAGAACTCTATTTGAGAGATTTAAAACCCGTTGTTATGTTTCAAATAAGACAGCTACTCGAAGTTTACGGAAGAGAATTAATAGGTTATTATGCTATTAATGACAAAAATGGTCTTCCTGTTAAAAAATTCACTCAAGTTTCTTGGGAATTTATAAAAGAAGAAGTTAAATCAAAAAAATCAAGAATAAAATTCCCTTTTGACGTTCAGATGATTATTGATATTAACCGTTGGACTAATAATTTTGTTCATACAACATATCTTCACAGTTCATATATTCAATACTTTGTTTTAAAAGCAATTGGAGTTCTTTTTGCATCTAAATCAAAAGGAATTAAAATTTATACAGGTAAAATAAGTAATCGATTTGACATTGCAGATATAGAAATCACTAACTATAACAGTCTGAAAACTGATTTCGAACAGTATTTAAACAACAAGATTCCCAATACATTTGTAGAATGGATGCCGACAAATAAAGTTGGAGCATACATAATTTCGGAATAAAGTACTGGGTACAACATTGTATAAACACAATGCGGTGTAAGGTGCTTAAAATGAACGAATTATGCATTAATAAGTAATAGTGCAAGCTGAAAGTGAAGTGCAATTAAAACCCGCACTACGCTTATACTTTACCGTTATGCGCAAGCAGAAAAAACGAATGAATCATTTATTTTAAGAATAAAAACTCTAGGATATCAGGGGGGCAAAACAGTGATCATGCTCATGCAGGGCACACACAACATGTATAATTTTATTGCTAAGGTGATTCAGTAAATTAAAATTCCTGCAATTTATTTATCTTTAATCAATCGGAAAGTAATGTATATTAAGAACCGCAACAAATCATACGATTTCCTGTTCTACGCAATTTAAACGAACCTGCAACAATATTTAACACCAGTACTTTTGATTACAGTTCGTTCTATTACTCAAACAGGAAATCGTATGATTATGCATTATTAAATTATATTTATCATTTACATTTTAAATGGAATTTTCAATTTTAGGAATAATAACAATTTTTATACTATTTACTTCACTTTTATTAGCCTTATTTGTTTTAACAGTTAAAGTATCTAACAAAAAGGCAAATAGGTTTTTAGGTATCTATTTTTTAATCTTTGCCATTCATATTAGTGTTTTCTTTTACTCTAAATACATTACTTTACCCTCTGTTTTAGAAATGCTTCGCGACCATATTGCCTTTTTTACAAGTCCTTTATTGTTTTTCTATTTAATAGCTTCTATTTATTCAAATTTCAAGTTAAAACCTAAACATCTATTTCATATACTACCATTTGTAATTCAAATATTGATTTTTTCACCAAGGTTTTATTTTGCAAGTTTAAGCACAAGAAACTTTTTACTTGAAAACTTAAACAACACCATAGAAGGAAAACTTTCTATAATTTTCGGCTTGCTTGTAGCTCTTTTTTATTTGATTGCGATGTTTGTAGAATTAAGAAAATACAAACAATTATTGTTAGAAAATTATTCAAATAAATCTGCTTTCAATTATAAATGGCTTTATCAACTATTAGTGTTATTAGTTACGATTTATTGTTTTTCATTGTTAAAACAAGTTTATAAGTTATATGGAACTGATGTTGAAATATTAAATGTTTTAAGAGTAATTCTTACTTTGGTTTTGCTTGTTTTTTTAACCTGGATTGTTTTAAAAAGTATGTACTATCCAAATCTTTTTAGAAGTATTAATTCAGAACATACATTAGCAAAAAAAATATTAATAGAAGATAATATAACCAATAAGTCAGAAAAGGACAGTAGTGAAGATGTTAATAGGTTGTTGGAGTTTATGGAAACCGAAGAACCTTACCTTGACGCTACTTTGACACTACAAAAACTTGCGGGTAAAATAGAATTACCAAACCGAGATCTTTCAATATTGATTAATCATAATCTGAATCAACATTTTTTTGATTTCATAAATCAATTTAGAATAAAAAAAGCGCAGCGCATTCTACTAAATCCAGATAATAATCAGTTAACCATACAACAAATTATGTATGATGTTGGGTTTAACTCTAAATCTTCCTTTTATACTGCTTTTAAAAAGCAAACAGGTCTAACACCATCAGAATACAGAAAAAATAAGGTGTTTTCTTAATTTTTTTGATTAAAAAGGGTTCGACTTTATATAGTCGAACCTCATTAACTAATTATTTATTTTCATTTGTACCGAATTTAAATAAATAATAATGAAAAACTTATCAATACTTTTAACGCTACTCTTTATCTGCTGGAGTTGCAAATCGCAAAATAGACAAGCAAATAAGATAGTCGTCCATAATAATAAATCTGTTGAGATTTATAGTGATGCAATTGGTAAAGAAATAAAGCAAATCATAGATAAAAATGCTAAAGAACTTTTAAAAGATTCTTTAATAAATTCTTTGTCCATTGGGCTTTATATAAATAATGTAGCCTTGTCATTTAACTATGGGGAGTTAACAAAAGGGGAAGGAGATATTCCAACAAATAAAACTATATATGAAATTGCTTCTGTTACAAAAACATTTACTGGCACATTAGCAGCAAAAGCTGTTTTAGAAGAAAAATTGACTTTGGAAGATGATATTAGAAAATACTTACCAAAACCTTATCTTAATTTAGAACATAAAGGAAGACCTATTAAAATTAAACATCTACTAACTCATACTAGTGGATTGCCAGGAGATGTAATAGCTCTGGATACCGAAATAAATCAAAATTCAAATGAAATAGAATTTAATAAAGTAGTTGTCGCTCACGAAAACAAAAAAACAAAGGGCATTTTTTTTGAAAGCCTTTCAAAAATTAAGCTTACTGAAAAACCGGGAACGACTTTTAACTATTCAAATGCGGGAACAAATTTAATGGGATATATTTTAGAAAAAGTTTATAAACAACCTTTTCAGAAATTAATAATGAATGAAGTGGTTGCAAAAGCAAAAATGGAAGACACCTATTTCAATGTTCCTAAAAACAAACAGTATAGACTGGCAAATGGTTACTTGTTAGGGAAACCAATGCCGGAAACTAAATTAGCCAATACGCTTTGGGGAGCAGAAGGTGCATTAAAATCTACTACAGCAGATATGCTGAAATATATAAATTATCAATTTAAAAATGATAAAATTGTAAAAGAATCCCATAAAAAGATATTCGAAATTGATACTGATTATTGGATAGGCTATTTTTGGTGGAGTATTGAAAATCAAAATTACGATTTACACTACCGACACGATGGCGGTATTTCTAGAGCAAAGAATGTCCTAGCTATCTTTCCTGAAAATAAAATTGGGATTTCAATTTTCACTAACGAATCTGCCATTAATGTGAATCAAAAGTTATCTAATTTAACTCATACGATTTATAACGAACTGAAAAAGTAATTGCTAACTTTTTTTAATATACTCTTGACCATATAATTTACCACAAACCTACTCATTGAGTCAAAAAGCTTAAAGATTCTGTTACCTGTCGCTTTTTTCTTTTTTATATGTATAAAAGTATCAACTTTGAATTAATAATTAAAAAAATAAACTTCAAATTTCACTTATTTATGAAAAAAACATTTATCCTTCTGTTAGTACTCACCTACTCTTTTATAAGTTATTCACAAAATCAAAAGTTGGACAGCTTATTCTCTAATTATGAAAAAGAAAATGAAGCAATGGGAGCTGTTTCCATTTTAAAAAATGGCAATGAATTTTTCACAAAAGCTATCGGGTATGCAAGTATTGAATTAAACAAAAAAAATAACTCTGAAACTAAATTTAGAATTGGCTCTATTAGCAAAACTTTTACAGCAACCATTATTTTGCAATTGGCAGATGAAGGGAAATTATCACTTAACGATTTCCTAAATCAATACTTTCCTGAAATTCCTAATTCAGAAAAAATTACCATTTCTGATATGTTGTATCATAGAAGTGGGATTTATAATATTACAACAGAGAAAAACTTTGAAGCTTGGATTAGTGAGCCTAGAAATAAAAACGAAATACTAACTAAAATTAAAGGATATAAAAGTTTGTTTAAGCCAGGTTCTAAAACAGAATATTCAAATTCTAATTATATTTTATTGGCTTATATAGCCGAAGATTTAGACAAACAGACTTTTGGAGAAATCATACAAAAAAGAATTATTAAAAAGCTAAATTTAACAAATACAGATTTTGGTAAGGACATAAATTTTTCTAAAAATGAAGCAATGTGTTATTACCTGGAAAATGGCAAATGGAAAACAATTACGTTTTACACAAACTTAACAGGAACAATGGGTGCAGGTGGAATTATATCTAATGCAAAAGATGTAAGTCTCTTTTACAATGCTCTTTTTACGGGAAAATTACTTTCAGAAAAAAGCTTACAGTTAATGACAACACCCAAAGAACAAATGGGAATGGGAATTTCTGTGAATGATTTTAATGGAATAACAGTTTATGGGCACGATGGTGCAATTGATGGGTTTCGCTCAATGGCAGTTTACATTCCAAAATTCGAGTCAACCATTGTTTTTACTTTTAATGCTTCTTCTGGTTCTACAGGAAGAAAATTACAACAAATAGTTAAACTGTATATGCAAACTTTATAGGCAATGTATGAAACAAACATTGTTCATATTAAAATTTTATTACTTATCATCACGGTACATGCTCAAACTGACGAAACTGAATATACTGGAACATATGGTGATTGGATGCTTAATGGAAAGGTCTTGACTACCGAATTGGAATTAAAGTCAAACGGAACTTTTGAGTTGTGAACTGTAGATTATGTATATCCCTCAAACTTCCAAGGACTATACAAACGAAGACGTTTGGATTGTGGTGGATGTTAGAGTTAAGTTAAATATGAAAAAGAAAACCAATCGTAAAAACAACCGAAAAAACAGTTGGACTTAAAGATTCAATTGAATTGGAAGTCAACCATTACAATGAAATCTATGAAAGGTAAAAAAATCATTTAATCCATTATATAAAAAAAAACTGCGGATTTTCTATACGGTTTGTATTTGCTAAATTTGTTACTTAAACAGGCTACCAATCATACACAAACCCATTGTGTGCAAGCTAAAAATGCGAAAACAAAAGAATAATGATAAAAACATTAAGCATAATACTTTTAACAATATTACTGTCAAATGGACTTTTCGCCCAAGTTTCGGTTGAAAGAAATCTAAATTTAGAACTTGCTGAAAAAGATAGTTTGACTTCAGTTAAAATCGAAAAGGCGTTAAACGGATTTTTAACCGAAGCCCAAGAGAAAAATTATTCAGAAAAATATGTTGATTCGACTCACCTTTTCAAGTATGAATTCTTTTTCAACAAACTTGCGGGAATCGGAAAAGATTCAAAAGAATATAACAGACCACTTGTTTTGAAATCTTATCAAGTAGAAAATGGAAATTACAGATTGACTGTTGGATTTACAGGGCAACAGAAAGGACAACCGTTTATCTATCAAATAACTGAATTAAAAGCTGTTCCCTATAAGGATCATTACAGATTTTATTGTCCTTTTGAAGATAACACTAAACATTTTAAAAGCAAATCAATAGACAATGTAACATACTATTATAGCTATTCTTTTAATGAAACAATTGCTCAAAAATTTGTCGATTTTACCCAAGAATTAGCAAAATTAACAAAAGGACCAATTCCTCAACTTGATTATTATTCGTTCAACAGCTTAAATGAACTTTTAAAATCTTACGGATTTTTATATAGTGCAAGACAATGCAATTTTCTGTGTTATGATTTAGGTTTTACAGACAACGAAGGAAACACCTATATCACGGGAACAGACAATGAAAATTATGTTTTTGGATTTATTGGAGATTATTTGTATTACAACTTGCCAAATAGAGACAAAATTTATTGGCCGTTTGTTCAAGGGCTTTCGACTTATTACGGTGGTTACGGATTGAGTTATGACGATATGACAGCTTTAAAAAGTCAATTCAGACAGGAGTTAAAATCAAATCCAGACATCAATTTTTTAGATGAATTCGAAAAGGGCAGAAAATCCAACATAAACAGACATTTTTCTCATTATGTAATGAGTGCGTTTTTGTTTGAGGAAGTCTTGAATAAAAAAGGATTTGACGAAGCTTTTAAATTGGTATATTCAGAAAATGATGGCTCAAAATTTTTTGAGAACTTAAACCAAGTTTTGGGAGTGAGCGAAAAAAACTTCCATAAAACAATATTAAAACTGATTGAAGAATAATAGAGCCAGCACTCAACAATGGTAACTGTTGAACAAGCTCATAAAATTTCATGGAAAGAAGAATAATCCTAAATGTCAACTTCATTTAGATGCGATTTAAGGTATTCATTTAAAATTGCTTGAGTTATAAATTCCAATTATTAGGGCTTAAAAAGGCGTTTACCCCCGCTAGCTCGTGTTTTGCTAATCTGGCAACCTATTTAAAACCTGCCAGATTTATTTACAAGATGTAGCTAAATCTGTCAGGTTTGGGGCTTTAAAAATTAGACTATACAAAAGGCTGTCTCATCATTTTGAGACAGCCTTTGTGCTTTAAACGAAATAACTTATTCGATTTCGAAACCTTTTTCCACCAAAAGATTCTCATCGGTATCGTAAACCGCTATACGGTAAATACCAGCTAACAATTCTTCCTCAGTCTCGAAATGCCAACCTGTAAAGATATTTGAATTACAGTAGCCATTTTGTTCCCAGCTTGATTCGACCTCTTTAATAGCGCCGCCTTCATCTCTTTGAGGAAGCCTAACCTTTACCCTATGAACCGTGACCTTTGGTGCTTTATCAGGATAATCTGCTGTAAATCGGAAACCAAAGAAGAGTCCTTTTTCAGCTTTAAAGCTTGTTGTTTGATTGATGCACTTGGGCTGATGCGCAATTTTTGAAGCGCCGCTTCCTTGCCCATCGGCAACCGACTCCATGATATATAGGCCATAATCGACGATATGGAAAGGTATGGCTCTTATGCTCTTTATAAAATAGATTTGAATAAGCGATTTAGCTTCCTCTCTCAGTTTCTTTGACTTTGCTTTTTCCAGACTTATAATAAAGGGATGATACTGTGGCATGTGTGCGATTACATTTAGTATGCTAACCTGCCTCTCTATCTTCTCTTTTAAGATGAAGGGAGAAATATCTATTTTACGGGAAAGATGTCGAATGTTACGATCTTCTTCGCGACCCGATAAATATTTGAAAATGCTATACCTATCAACATTGTATCGCATTAGCAGATCGAAGTAGGCTTTCGAATCCATGTCCAGATACAAATCCAGTGCTGTATGGTCAATAAGCCCGAGCATTTGAAAAACGTAGACTTGTCTTTCTGTATCCAGATTTAATATCAAATCGGAAATAGAAACATCATAATAATTGCCTGATCTGGAAAAATCATAGCTATTAATTCCATGGCGTAGGATATCTTCTACATCGTTTATTTTTGACATTCCCATCAGGAAGTGAAGAATACGCTGTACCCATTCTTCCCGGTAGTTGGTTTTGTCCAGACGTTTCAGTTCGGCTATGTGTTGCTGAGGACAAGTTTCATCCAGGATAATAGCGGCTGTTCGTGTTTCGTCTATATTTTCTTCATTAAAACCATTTTGTATGAGCCACAGAATTTTCTCACCATAAACAAGTTCAAAACCAGCACCTGTTTTTTGAAGGACGATATAGTTCCAACCCTTTATATCTTCCAGTTGTTTCTCGTAGTTATCCTGAGTGACTCCTTCAGGTTTACTGACTTTAATCTGAGTAAAGATTTGTTTCACAAGTTCTGAATGCTCGTTCCATCGATCTCTTTCTACCTCTTGAAAAGCGATGTTCTCAAACTTAAGCTTACTTTTTACGTATTCACCAATATTATTAATTTGATGTCCCTTACGGAGTTTTCTGGCTATTTTATCGATAAACATGCCCATGCAAACTCCTGTAATCTGATAATCGGGCTCGACTTGCCTGGTATCTTTTATAATTGCAAGCTGATTTGATCTGGGCAGCAATTCAACAGCCTTTACAAGAGCTCGCTGTTGCGTTTTATAGGTGCTGTATAAGAATTCATTGGCCAGTTTACGCCGGGGTTTAATGCGTTCAATTAAGAGGTTTTTATAGTACGAAAGTTCATCTAAATCGTTACGACCACAATAATAGCCCATTTGAAATGCCCAATACCCTTCGTCTGATAAACCCTGTTCTTTAAGAACGTCAAGCATATCTAACATGCTGAGGTGATTGTCAAAATCGTACCTTTCCCTTTCGTAATATTTAGAAAGCAGGTGTGTGATTTTAACAGGAGCCAAAGCGAAGGCAATAGTTAACAAACGCTTAAAGCTATCAACGCAGCTTAAGTTCTCCATCTGTGCTATAAGGTGGGCAACGAGCAGTAGTTTTTGAGTCTTATCCTCGTAATTACCTAACCATTCTAATTGTCTCTGTTTTTCCGAAATTTCGTCATCCTCGTATTTCAGATATTCTGAAAGTAAATTAGTCGCAACTTCCATATCGGTATGTTGTGAATGTTGCGCCTTATCGATTGTGCCACCTTCTCTAATGTAGGTATCGAAAATTAAGTTTGCACGATGAGCTTGCCGGCATTTTTCAATATGCTCTTCGTCGTAATAGGCAGGAGGATTCGTATTAAGCAAATTCATCTCATCCGAATCAGGAAACTCGGTCCCCTTATAAAGATCATCCAGAAATTCAGAGACAGCATATGCCTCCAAATAAGCCTTGGCAGACAGGGTGAGCTTATCCTGTTTATTTTCTTTAATATCCCTGGTCAATAAAAAAGCTGCAAGGCAGAGTTTTTCAATCTTAGACAATTGACTCTTTCTTTCTAAATAGTCAACATCCTCATTATTGGCATCCAATTCCTTTTGAGTTTCGATATGCCAAAGCGTATTGGGTAAAGAGTCGCAAGCTTCAGTTCTGTTCTGCTTAATCACGCTTAAACAGTCTTCTAATTGCTGAATATTAACTTCTGAACGATAGCCTGAAAATTTCTTCATCAGGAAGTCCAGCTGTGGCTGCCATTCGATGACGTACCGCTTATTAAAGGCCTCTTTTGAATAGAGTTGATGTTTTTTATCCAGGAATTCGATGAAATCCTCATGAAAAGGGACACTGCCACAGCATTTAAAAATCACATCGAGAAATCGGAAGATGACTGCCTCGGAATCTAAATTAGACTTGGAACAGAATTCGCTTAAAATTTGTTTGTCCTTTATTTCGTTGAAAGGCTTTTTTAAGATATCATGAAGTTCCTCATGTATATCGTCGAAGGAATAGGCATGCGCATCTATTTCTTCGTAAACAGCATATTTACCCAAACGCGCAAGTTTGTAAAAATTGGTGTATTCTAATTCTGCTACAAGTTCCTTATGCTCTCCTTCGGTAATGTATTCCCATATGTGCTTGCCATTAGTGAAAGCACCCTCTATAAAAAGTTGCCACTTTTTTAGGGAACGCTCGGGAGCTTCAACTTTCTTTTCAGTCCGTTGCTTGTTTTTCTTTTTTGGGGGGATAATATCCCGGCCCAGAAGGTTTTTAACATCTTGGGTGATTTCCTCTATTTCCTCTTCGGCAGATTTATGAATAAATGTTTGTGTCAGGTAGTCATCCTTATCGAAATCATCATCCCAGGTATCATATGGATATGCCAGCATCATGATATCCAGAACCATTCCCTCTATAGGATTATATGGCGTTTCCCCTAATAGATCCTGATGTTGAAAACGTTCGGCTAGTTGTGCTTTAAACAGATCGAGAGCGTCTGCATTTTCTTTAAAATGGATTATTAAATTAAAAGAACTATCAATATTTTGATCACTATCCATACCATCCCAACTGTCGTAGCCCAGCATATTTTCACGGGCTCTGCTGTTGTCGCAATAGCAAAAAGCTTTTATTGTATCTTCTGTTATACCGAGTTTATTAGACCATTGAGCAAGGTAGTAAAGTGCATCGGGCATGTGTTCGTCATCCCAGTAGGGAACTAAAAAACCGGCTAACAAATACCCGTATTTAGGGTAGATACTCGCTGTGAGTTGCAGAGCTTCTATACCAAAAGGCATTTCGCAGGTCAGCCACATTTCGGAAGAATCGTTAAGGCGACGCGCATAAGCGACTATGGCCTCACAAGCTTCTTTAATGTCCATTTCCAATTCGGGATGCCTAATGGCACAGGCAAACAAAAGCGTTTCGGTAAGTGTTGATTCCTGTAGGTTTTCTTCTCCACGATCAGCACTATAATAGGTCGTGCCTTTTAGATATTCAATAATATGGGGATGATCATTAAAAAATGAAGTGCTAATGATCTCTAAATCCGGATTGAAATGTGCGACACAATAATCATCGCGGAAAGCTTCTCCTGATTTTACTAAGTCGCCATATTGTTTTAAGGCTTCTCGCATCGAGTTAATATCCTCAGGATTATAACTGATTGTATGTATGGCCTCGTATTCTTCGTATCTCATTCTATTGAGCTTTTTTATGACATTAAAATTATGATATAGCCATAGATATGGTAACAAATAACAAGTGTCAGGCAGATACCACCAATCAACTTAAAAACTTTATTTTTGATAGCGAAGATTATTAATAAATAACTAAGGCTACTAATAATCCAACTTGCAACCTGAATATATCTTAAGGAGGAATCAAACCAATTGTAATCTACGGCTCTAACAATATTTTGAATGAGAGCTGACAATAGAAATATCCCGATAAAACTAATTAGTAAGATATCTGCAGATTTAGAGTTTCTTGTATCTGATTTAGAATTTAATTTGGTGCCGCAGTTTCTGCAATACTTTGCATTTGCTGTATTCTCACCATTGCATTTATAACATTTCATAGCTAACCTATTTATTTTGAACATCTATAACTTGTGTATTAGCGACTCTGTCACCCAAACGTCTTCCGTCTTCGGTGGCTATAACCATAATGGGTTCAATAAGCCATCCAACAAATGGAATGATATTTACAAGCATCATTATTATATTTCGGGAACATGATTTACCGAATTTACACGGGCTGTTTCTATCCAAGTCGATAA
Source organism: Ancylomarina sp. DW003 (assembly GCF_029029505.1). Lineage (GTDB taxonomy): Bacteria > Bacteroidota > Bacteroidia > Bacteroidales > Marinifilaceae > Ancylomarina. The sequence goes on from NZ_JAKJSD010000003.1 coordinate 70,161, forward strand.
CCATAATCTCAACGGCTCTTTTCCCATAACTCTGACCTTTACCCAGGCCATCTTTTATCAAATTATAGGCAAGAGGCATGAGGTAAAACAGAGCTGCCATCAGTAACAAAAAAGCACCAAATTCCCGATTGTAATCATCAAATTGTATGAATGCAAACACGAAACAGATAATGGTCGGTATACTGAGAGCCAAAGAAATTAAACCATCGATTAATGAGGCAAAAAATCGATTACCTAAATTTGCTTTTGAGTAGTTGCCTGTGTGAACATTAGGCATCTGAAAATTATCAGGATGATGACTCATAGTTCCTGCTAGTGGTGTGCCATCTTCGGGGCAATATTTTATATCGGCTGGGTATCTTTTCCCACAATGGCTACATTCGGGAATCAGTTCACTTTGTTCAACCAGCTTTAGCCCATCGTAATCGCAAAAATGGGAGCCAACTGGGTAGGCTGTATGGCAGCCGGGACAAACCGGGTTTTCCAGAAATTCAAATTCAAAGTTGTACGAACAATCTTTACAGAAATGTGTGTTGTCTTCGTTTTCTACCCCACACTTAGGGCAATTATATGGTATCATACTATGACTTATTTATGATTTAATTTTTACGTGTTTATTTTTGGAATCTCTCTGCGTAATCGCGAATTTTTCTCGATTTATCTTTCAATAAAGGCTTTGTTAGTTCGACAACATCGGCTTGTTTGCTGTAGAGTAGAATTAATTTTTCCCGTTGTCTTACCTGACTCTTTTTTATAAAGGCATCGATATTTCCCGATCGGGCCAGTTGAAGAATGTAATCGTTAAAGGCAGGTGTATTTTTACTCAAACCAAAACCTACAATAAGTTCCATCGAAATATCCAGATCCAAAATTCTGTCGAGAAGCATGGCATACGCATTATCTATAATCCAATACATATCCTCGTCACAGCTTTCCAGCGAATTTTCCAGGCGATATTCCAAAGTCATTTCGCCCTCTTTTATCAACTGATCCTGATAGGCTGTGCATAAACCATGTTCAAGCACTTCGAAACCTTCACTGCTGTGATTGATAAGAAGTCTCATCAAGCGATTTTGCTTGTTGGTTTCCAGTAGCCAGAAAAATTGCCCAAGATAAAACATGCCACTCGATTCGTAACCGGTACTTAAATCATGTTTTCTGATCTGCTTTTTAAATAATTTATTGATATCAGTATAGGAACAATGTCCATCTAAATAGCTCAGTGTGTTATCCAATAAATCATCAACACTGAGTTCTCGATCAATTGAATTTAATTGCAAAAAGCCTTTTAGGGCGCGTTGGAAATCAGCATCCTGATTAAAAGGGAATCTAGGATTTCGAACAGATAAGTCATGATAAAATCTGATTCGGGAAGTCTCGTTAATGTAATGCATCCCTTTTTCGAATGCAAGGGCTTTGTTTTTTCGGGCAGCGCCAAACATGCCACTTTCCTGACTATCAATTTCGTCGTACAAATCGAGCCAGGATAAGTATTCATTTAAATCGCAAGGCTTTGAAATGCTTCCACGGTCCTGGCTTTGTACCATTTGAAAAGCATAAATCTGTTCCTTAGGTATTTTAGCACGTTCCAGAGCAGAGTAAAAGTTATCCGACTCTTGAACACTATCGAATTCTGCGACAAAATACGTGTTGGAAACCGTTTTTGAAATCAATCGAATAACCCGTTGAGGAGCCAATTCGATAAGTAATTTCCAAATACGCTTAGCCTGAAAGGATAGGGGAGGCATCATATCTTGCAACCAATAGGCCAGCAGCACAACGCGTTGGTAACTGTCCCCATACCGGAAAATGGCATAGCCTGCTTGATCTTTACTGAATTGATTGAATACAAGAGGCCCACGATAACATTCCTCTCTATACAAGTGCTTTTTTAAGAGTTTTAGTATGCTTTCATGATCAGTTAGTGTTGTCTGTTGAGCTGTAAAATAATCCTCTATCAACTTAAGTTCCTTTTCGCTTATAGAATCCTCATTGATATTTCTTTTGAGCTGATTAAACGCCAACAACCAAGGCCCCTCTTCAAAATGGGCTAATAAATTTTGAGTGTAGTTGTCGAATAAGCGTTGTTCTAAATCTTTCGATAACATATAGGCCGATAAACAATAGGTGTTTATATTTTTATCTTTCCACTGTGAGCAGTCGAACATGCTACGATCAAGAGCTAAAGATTTATCTATTTGTTTAAAAGTCGAACTATCAATTTCATCTCGATAGCTTCCTAATATCTGACTTAATCTGCTTTTACTTTCTTCGATAAGTTGAGAGGGATCTATTTCTTCCACAAGCGGAGCGCCACGCTTGCTGTAACGCTTGTAAAAGCCTTCTTCATCGATAAGAGGCAAGTTATCCTGAGCTGTAATATCACTGAAAACCTCTTGCGATAAGGTATCTACATTTAGGAGTTTGTAGAAAACATCCAGTATTCTTAAAAACTGTTCATTTTTATGAACCTGCGTTTCAACCGAATCCGTCTTGTTAATGGTAATATGAGAAACAAATCCATTTCCAAGATCAGTTTCCTCTTCGTTTTCGTTATAGGCTTGTATGCTAAGATCGAACATGACATCTGAAAGAATATCAGTTAAGCGGGCATTAATTAAGCTTTCGTTGTCAGTAGAATCGAGATGATAAAACAGACACTTGTAAAAATCGCCGGCATGCTGTTTTGCAATGGGCATTATTTTTTCAACATGTAGTTCATTTAGCATCTGGGTATTCTCACCAGTCTCGATATAAGCCCATAGTTTAGAGCCCTTGGGTAGGGCGAGTATGAATTCTTTTAAGGCTTTGGTACCATCGCCTCTATAAACATCTCTCTCCAAATATTTAGATCTGTCAGCCTCAAATGAATCCGATTCAGAATGATAAACCAAGGGCGTTTCCATTTGTTCCTCAATCTGCCTTTGCAGATCCATGGCTTCATTCTCCAGGCTATCGTAAATGAAAGTAGCCTGAAGTTGCAATTCGTCATCCACCTCCTCATCATCCTGATTTTCTGCCGAAAACTCTGGCATAAGAGATCTGAAAATATCCAGAACAGGACGTTGATCTTCGATGCTTTCTTCCGGAGAAAATAGTAAAACAGGTTCTTGCTTAAAACGATTAATAACAGCCTGCTTAAAATCAGTATAGGCTTGCGTATTTGCCTTTAGAAATAAACCTAAGCTTTCTGTTTCCTCAGGTTTAGGCCACTCGTCGCTAACAGACATGTGTTCTCTGAAGTGAGCATTATCGCACCAAATAAAAGCCTTTATCAAATCCTCAGTCCAGCCATGTTCCTTAAGCAATTCAAACAAACAATACTCATAGCCGGTGGCATGTTCTAAATCCCAGTTGGGAATAAAGAACTGAGCCAGCAAATAGCTGTATTGAGGCTCTTTTTTAGCTAGCATATAAAGACTACCCACAGCAAATATTCGCATGTCGTCTACCCAAACAGCATCGGTGTTGTTCAGTTTTCTCATGCAGCTAAGTATGGCTTGAGCAGTGCAAACAATAGTCGGCATTAGAGCCGGGTATTCCAAAGCTATGGCGAAGAATATCTCTTCCGATATATAAATTTCACTATCCTCTTCAATTATAGAATTATCCAGTTCGTCATCAAAATTCTTACGAAAGGCATGTTTGAGAAGCTCCTGATTTTTTGTATCATTTATCTGTAATCTGCGAAGGCCGGTTTCAGTCTTTATTTTGAATTCCACATTAAAAACATCCATTTTAAAAGCCTCACCCTTTTCCAGAATTTCCTGGTAAGTATGAAGAGCTTTCTTTATGGATTCAGAGGTGTTTTCGAAACTTATTATTTGGGTTTTATCGAATTGATTCATGCTTTCTAAATTTATTTTACGCCTAATTCTATTGAGCCAATTATTCTGGAGATTACAGAAAAAATAAATAAGACAGTTGTGTCTTATATGTAAAATGGCGAACAAAAGTAGTATAATGTTTCATTCAAAACACAGAGAATATCGCTTCTTCAGTTAAATTTTCTAAATTTTAATTTAAAAATAGATTGATCAAAATCTATGTTTTTTTGTAAACTAGTTATTGCTAAATATTTAATGTGGAAAATGAAGTTTTGCACTCCCATCATACTCTGGCATGAATTACTTGTTTATAGTCAAAGCATGCACCACCTTAAAATTTGTGTTGATCAGTTTAGTTTGTGGACTAATCTAAACTTGATTTTAACAAGGAGTGGGAGAGAAAAAATAAATTGAATATTTGTGAATGTTAAACAATTGGCGCATGTTGCTATGAGACACTAAAACCATATTGAGAAGAGGCGATAAGCTTTTTTCAAGCAACAAAATATAAAACTGACTCTATTGAGCCGGCTTTTCGTAGCCTATTTTATTGTAGAGATTATACTTGAATTTATTGATTTATTTCATGATCAAATTGGGTTAAATGCTTCGGATATTGATCTTGTAATTTGGTGAAAATTTTGATTTTTTACAGTATCTTCCATCCATGTTGGAAATGAAAAAGATCGAAAACGAATATGCGAAAATTTAAGATTAATAAATTAATATCCCTCAATCGGTATTTTTTCATACCAATTGCATTAATTCTATTCTTTTTAACCTTCTATATGATTTATGAGGATATTAAAAATAATATAATCAATGAATTTAATAATGAACAATTAATATTAGCCGAAACTGCATCTCAGGGTATTACTTATTTCTTCGATGATTACCAATCTGAACTTATTTTTTTGACGAAGTTTAAAGAAATTATAGGTTTTTCGGATGAGAGTAAAGCCTTAATGGCAAACTATTTTGAAACCCATAAAAGTATTGTTACAGCTATTACAAGGATAGATACAGCAGGTGTAATTCTGTACACTTATCCTTATAATCAATCAGCAATAGGACAGGATATCTCTTATCAAAATCATGTTCAACAAGTTCTTATTAATCAGAAGCCTGTTCTAAGTGATGTGTTTATGTCGGCACAAGGCTTTCTGGCAATAGCCTTGCATGTTCCTGTGTTTCAAGAGAAAACTTTTGTAGGTAGTCTTGCCGTTTTAATCCCAATTGATAGGTTGGGGGAACTGTATCTTGGAAAGATTAAGAACAGAAAAAATGGACATGCATGGCTTCTTAGTGAAAATGGTATTGAAATATATTGCCCTATAAGTGGTCACACAGGAAAATCCATTCTTGAAACGACGAAACACGATGGCTCTGCTATTGAGATGCTCGAGAAAATAAAAAATGATCATACGGGAATAGGAAAAATTACCCATCAAGAGATATCTGATAAAGATAAAACCAAGGCGTTAGACTTGTATTACGCTTTTTATCGCATTCCGCTTGGCAATACGTATTGGACAATTTTGATTTCCTATCAGGAAAAAGATATTTATATCGCCCTTGCTCGTCTTCGTAACCGTTTAATCTTCGTTTTCTTTCTGCTATTTATAGCTCTTTCATTTTATTTTTATTCGCTCACAAAAGTAAGAAACCTTTTAAGGGAAGAAGCAAAAAGAAAAGAAGCTGAAAAAACATTGCTTAAAAGTGAAGAAAAATTCCACAAAATATTTGATGAACATGCAGCTGTTAAACTTCTTATAGACCCCAATACCCGCAATATTGTTGATGCTAACAAATCTGCTGCCAACTATTATGGATGGAGTTGTGAAGATTTGAAAAAGATGAAAATCGGGGATCTTGATATTCTTTCATATCAGGAGATTACAAAGAAAATTGAACGTATTTTGTTTGAAAATAGTGATCAATTTGAATCCAAACATCAACTGAAGGATGGTTCTGTAAGGAATGTTGAAGTATTATGCAGCAAAATTAGAATCGATAATAATGATTTGTTGCATTCAGTTATTCATGATATAACTAAGCGTAAAAACGCAGAAGTATTACTGAAGGAAAATACAGCTAAAATAGAATTACAAAATGTAGAATACCTGCAAATTAATAAACAACTTAATCAGACAAACCAGGCGTTAATAATAGCCAAGGAAAAAGCAGAAGAAAGCGACCAACTTAAAACGGCATTTTTGCACAATATTTCGCACGAAATACGAACACCCATGAATGCAATTGTAGGCTTTTCTGGTTTACTTAACAAGCCTGATTTGCTTCCCGAAGATAATCAGAATTTCACCGATTTAATTATACAAAGCAGTGAGCAACTGCTTTCTATTATCACTGATATTGTAAATATTGCTTCCATTGAGGCTAAGCAGGAAAAAGTTCAGGAAAGTGAAGTCAATATTAATTTAATCTGTAAACTAATAAAGGAACAATTCTTTACTAAAGATACAAAACCGGATGTTACCGTTCGTTTACAAATTAGTTTAGCTGACGATGAAGCATTTGTTGTTACCGATTCAACCAAACTAACACAAATACTAACTAACCTGGTAGGCAATGCTCTTAAGTTTACCCAAGAAGGTTTTGTTAATTTTGGCTATACACTAAAAGACAATTTTCTGGAATTCTATGTTGAGGATTCCGGAATAGGTATTCCGTCCGATATGCACACCGATATATTTAAACGCTTTCGTCAGGTAGAATCGACTTCAGCCCGAAAATACGGAGGTTCAGGCTTAGGTTTGTCTATTTCAAAAGCTTTTGTTGAAATGCTTGGCGGTAATATTTGGCTGAGCTCCGAAGCGGGAAAAGGTTCTGTGTTCTATTTTACCCTTCCATACAAAACGGTAAACTCGAAAGTGATACCTAAGCTCCCCTCGAACGAATTAAATCTTGAATTTGTAAAGCCAAAGACGGTTTTAATTGCCGAAGATGAAGATTCTAATTTCATTCTATTAGAGAAATTCTTTTTAGATATGAAAATAAATATTATCAGGGCCATAAACGGTATAGAGGCCGTTGCAATTTGTAAATCGAATCCACAGATAGATTTGATAATGATGGATATAAAGATGCCTGATATGGATGGTTACGAAGCTACAAAATGTATTAAGGAGTTTAGACCTGATTTATCTATAATAGCACAAACCACTTACTCCACCGAAGCAGATAAAAACAAAGCTTTTGCTTGTGGTTGTTCCGATTTTATTAGTAAACCTTTTAATAGGGAATTGTTACTGTCAAAAATTAATGAACAACTCCTTAAATAGATTTCTTGATCCTTGTTTTCAAAAGCCAACTTTGTAAAGTCGGCTTTTTGTTTGCCTACAGTTTGACTTTGGCTTCAACCGATTGCTTGTCCTTAGGCTAGCTAATGCCCTGTCCTTGTGCTAACAAGGTGTTGTCCTTACCCTAACCAACAGCTTGTTCTTATGCTATCCGGTTATCGGTTCACACAACTCCTGATCGTTGGTCTTTACTACTCCCGATAGTAAGTCCTTATAACTCCCAACTATCGGGAGCAAGTTCTGTTTTGTGATGAAATAAAATCGTATTGATTATGAAATTAAGTTATGGTAAGATTTGTTGCTTGTGTTGATTTTCATAATTTTGAAAAATCGTTAAGCTTGTAGATAAATGTAATTGAAGAAAACAAAATTCTGTTGTAGATAATAAGTGAACTAATTTATTGGGAACTAAACTAAAGAGCATGTTAAAGCTTGGTGGGTACATAAATATACTAATGCAATTGGACATATAGTTGGATTGATTTGGGCTGAATACATATTTGAAGTAACCGGAATCGGAAAAGAAATGAGTGAGCTTGCTCAAACTCATTCTTCATTACCATACTTATTGACTGTTTCTGTTTCCATTGTGTTTGCCATTTTCGGGCTTTACGGACTATCAGCAGGTGGTAGGTTTAGAAAATTACCATTCTTGAAATTGGGAATATTTACGATTGCCGGAATTTATATTTTTCGTGGACTTGGCGAGTTAGTATTTGATATGTCGAAACAGGACGCAAGCTCATTTGCAGAGACAACTTATTCGCTTATAGCATTAGCAATTGGACTTTTATTTTTAATCGGAGGATTGAAAAAATGGAAAAGGGAATAACGAAGGTAGCATCGAGGAGAGTTTTGAGAATAAGAAATGATTTCATAAAATATAAATTAAATGGAGTTTTTGACTGGAAAAGAATTAGAGAATGATATTTATGATACAATATTTTACACAGAGAAGTATTTGTTAGTATTGTCTCCATTCATTCAATTAGATGAATATTTTAAAAATGAAGTATTCAAAACTCATCTAAACAATGCTCAGGTTCATGTCATAATAGGTTTTGGGAAAAATGAACAAAATATAAGCAGAAGTTTCAAAAAGCAGGATATTGAATATTTTACTCAATTTCCAAATATCACAATTGTTTATATTCCTAATCTGCATGCAAAGTACTACGGTAATGAAAAAAAGGCGATTGTAACCTCAATGAATTTAATTGACTACTCTTTTATTAATAATATTGAGTTTGGAGTCTCTGCTGTGAAAAAAACAGTTGGAACGAATCGGTTCTTTGTAGATAGTCAAAACAAATGTTTTAAGATTGTAGAAGAAGAAGGGTATACGATTTTTGTAAAAAGACCAAAGTTCAAGAAAAGACTACTTGGATTAGGGAAAGACTACGTTGGTTCTGATGTAGAGCTGGATATCATTGAGGATATTGCTAGTGGAAAAGAGATTGGCAAAATCAGATTATCTGATTTTAGAGATGAGCAATATGTAAACTCTGCTCTGAAGGGAGATAGAGTATCAAGAGAAAGTTCAACAGAGGAAATACCAAGAAATAAAAAAACACTAAAAAGTGAAATTGACTTGGAGCAAGGACACTGCATAAGGTGTAATAAGAAAATTAAACTTGATATAGACAAACCATTATGTTGGGAGTGTTTTAAAGTATGGGATCAGTACGGAGATAAATTTCATCCTGAAAAATTTTGTATCTCTTGCGGAAAAGAAAAGGATGTCTATTTTTCAAAACCAGCTTGTTATAAATGTTTTAGTGAGTTGAAATCTTTTGCTGAAACAGCGAGTAAACTCAATTAATAATTAGAATCTAAAATCGTTAAGCTAAAAAATAACAACGGTGTAGTTGTTTGGTAAGTTGCTTAGCGATTATTTAAAGAAACCTACTGCGTAAAGTTATAATGAATGGAGAATTATTTTACAAAAAAAATGACTGTTAAATCCGATTCTGAATTACAGGAGATTATTGATAATAAAGGTAAATTTCAAGAGGATGCATATTTAGCAGCTATTGAAACACTGGAGAAAAGAAAACTAGGAACTAAAGATTTATCACAGGAAAAAACAGAAATATTAGATAAAAGAATTCAAGAACAAGAGCTTACTGAAGAGATAGAGGAAGAGAAAAGAGTTGAAAGGAAAAGGACATTAAAAGAATCAGTTGAGTTATTAATACCTTCTAAAACCTACTTTTATACCCCTATAATTATCTATCTAAATATCCTGGTTTTTATTGTAATGACTCTTAGTGGTGTGCATCCTATTGAGCCTTCTGTTGAGGCTTTAATCCAATGGGGAGGGAATCTAAGAGAAATTACTTTAGGTGGTCAACAATGGCGTTTGCTCACAAGTGTTTTTCTACATAGTGGCTTGATACATTTGTTAATGAATATGTATGCTCTGATTTATATTGGTAGATTACTTGAAACAAAAGTAGGAAATAACAGATACATAATAGCATACATTGCAACCGGATTATTTGCTAGTATTGCAAGTATTTCATTTAATGACAACATTGTTTCTGTTGGAGCGTCAGGAGCAATTTTTGGGATGTACGGCTTATTTTTGTCCTTATTAGCATTGAAAGGAATTAATCTTCCTAAAGAATCAAGGAAAGATTTGATTTCAAGTATATTGTTCTTTATTGGATATAATTTGTTTTATGGGTTTGTAAAAGAAGGAATTGATAATGCTGCTCATATTGGAGGACTATTAAGTGGATTTATAATTGGCTTTGCTTTCTACCCTTCATTTAAACAACCGGGATATTCAAAACTTATATCAACAGGAATAAGCGTTATTGTTTTAATGACGATTTTGGTGATGCCTAAAGTGTTCACCAGCAAATTAGGCGAATTTCAGTCCATAATGAAAGAATTTAGTGTCATTGAAGAAAAAGCATTATGGATGTATAGGGAAGATTTATCATATATCCCACCAGATAAGATACAATTCTACTATGATAAAATTAAAAATGAAGGTGTTGATTTATGGGAAGAGAACTTAGAACTACTAAACACACTGACTGATCTGCCACCATATCTGCAGGAAAGAGTTGATTTGTTGACTGAGTATTGTGACTTAAGGGTGAAATCATGTGAAACGATGCAATATTTACTTAAATACAATAGGCTATCTGACCAAGATAAAATAGAAGATATAAATAAAAAAAATGAAAAGCTTATTAATGAGTTACAAGCTCTTAATGGATAGAAGTATAAGTTTTAGAAGTTAAAAGTATTGTAGTTTATTAGGAGCCGTAATTTTAAATATCATTATCCTGAGGGATTCTATTTTGTAAGCTTTGGTATAGATAATAAAGAATAAAATTAAAATATGAAAAAACAGAATATGAGAATGAGTTGGCTAGTGTTAATGACACTAGCTTTTATTTTTTCATTTCAGAACACCACTTCAGCTCAAGATCAAGTTGTGAGTTTGGCCAATGGAAAAAAAATTGTTGTACATGCCAATAAAACATGGGAGTATTTTAAAGATGTAAACTACGATTTCGATTTTTCGAAATTGAATAATAATCAGATACCAAGTTTTTTGAGAGGCGGTATTTCTGCTAGTAGGCAAACCTTGGTGAATGCGGTTAAAATATATTTAGAAGGCTGGCGCTATACCATGCCAAAACCTAAAAGTTCGCAAGCATATTGGGGAAACCATGATGGCAGAACAACATGGTGGAAAGGCTATTGGTACAATCGTAAAACCTGTAAATATTCACGAAAGAGGCCTACAAAAGAAGCTGATGGGCATTTTTATGGCGATAGCCAAAATGATAAAAATTATTGGAGTAATGGGGGCAGTCCTGGCACACCATCAAAAATTGATTGGTTACTGTCTTCATCGGGAGGAACAAAGCCGTATTAGTTTGAGGATCGAACTTGTGAATCAAGCTATACTTGTCCTTACAGAGTTAAATTATTGGCTCAGTCACAGATTAAACTCTAATAGATATTCGAATCTGTTTGAGTTATTTTTGGTGATTGCCTTAGATAAAACAAGTCATAAAGAATCATTATCTCACCTAAATTCCGTATTATTAAGAATTGAAATAAATAGTAAAATCAAGACATGGCAAGATCACATGGAGCAGATACATCGAGTGTTCCCAAAGGAAAAATAAACAAATCTGGAATTAGATCAGCTTTCAGGCTGTATAAATATATTAAACCCTACCGAGGACAATATTTTTTAGGTATTTTCTTTTTGTTAGGTTCGAGTTTGGCCAGTTTGGCTTTCCCAAAACTATTGGGTGATTTGGTGAACACGGGGAATAGCACCACATTGGGACAGACTTTAAATCAAACGGCTATTCTGATTGCCCTTGTTTTGATCGCTCAAGCCACATTTGCCTATTTTCGTATTGTCTTGTTTGTTAATGTTACAGAGAAATCATTGGCAGCCTTACGACAAGCTACTTACCGTCATTTAATCAAGTTGCCTTTGCAATTTTTCGAAAGAAGACGAGTGGGAGAGCTTAATAGTAGAATATCAGCCGACGTTATTTTACTTCAGGAAACCATGACCAGCACTTTGGCCGATTTTATCCGTCAAATTATCGTTATTACGGGCGGGATTATCCTCTTGGGTATTATATCTATAAAGCTAACGGCTTTTATGCTGATCACTTTACCGCCTACCATGGTCGCAGCACGTTTCTTTGGTCGATTTATTCGGAAATTCTCTAAGGATGTACAAACCAAATTGGCTGACTCCAATACCATTATAGAGGAGACTTTGCAGGGTATACAATCGGTAAAAGCATTTACCAACGAACATGTTGAGATAAATCGTTACAAAAAGAAAACCCTGGAGATAGCCGACTTAGGCATGACGAGAGGTAAATATAGAGGAGCCTTTTCTTCTTTTATTATTCTAGGCCTATTTGGTGCCATTGCTGCTATGGTATGGCAAGGTTCTCGTTTATTGCAAGCAGGAGAAATGCAATCCGGAGACTTGTTCTCATTTGTTATTTATTCGGTTTTTGTAGGGGGAACCATTAGCGGATTGGCGAATGTGTATACGAGCATTCAGAAATTTATAGGGGCTACCGAAGATTTGTTTAAGATTTACGATGAGGTACCCGAAGAAATTCAAGAAATGCAGAAAATAGATCCTAAGTTTAAGCTACAGGGAGAAATTAGTTTCAATAATTTGACCTTTGCTTACCCTTCGCGATTGGAACAAGATGTTCTGAATAAGATCAATCTAGACATAAAAAGTAATCAAATGATTGCTCTTGTGGGGCATAGTGGTGCTGGGAAAAGTACTTTAGCTTCTCTCTTGCTTATGTTGCACCAGCCACCAAAGAACAGTTTGTTCTTCGATGAGCATGATAGTCATGATTTTCCCTTATCGGCCTTAAGGGGGCAGATTTCATTAGTTCCACAAGATATTTTTCTGTTTGGTGGGAGTATAGGGGAAAATATAGCTTATGGGAAACCTGGTGCAAGCCAGGAGGAAATATACGAAGCAGCTAAAAAGGCCAATGCTTTGGAATTTATCGACCGTTTTCCTGAGAGGTTTGATACCATAGTAGGTGAGCGTGGCACACAACTATCGGGAGGCCAGCGTCAACGTATAGCTATTGCACGTGCTATTCTGAAGGATCCTAAAATTCTGATTTTGGATGAAGCAACATCTTCCTTGGATTCAGAGTCGGAACAATTGGTTCAGGAAGCTCTTGAGAAGCTTATGGCTGGGAGAACATCTATTGTGATTGCGCACCGTTTATCTACCGTCAGAAAAGCCGATGAAATTATTGTACTGGAACAAGGTGAGATTGTAGAGCAGGGTACTCATGAAACCTTAATGGAGTTACCTGAAGGAAAATATAATAAACTGATTCAATTGCAGTATGCTACTTAAAAGATTTTAAAATAGAACACCATAGATATAACAAAACTGACTCTCAAAAGTCAGTTTTTGTTTTTCTATCGTTTTTTGAAATTCTGATACCTTATTTCTATGGGAGAGCCCAGCTTTTAATTCGGGTTTAAATTCAACTTTAGTATAGAATATTCTTCATATAAAAGAAAAACGACTTAGTAGTTTGATATTCATATGTTAAGCGTTTGCATGAATTACAGTTCTTGTTAAAATTATTAATCCGACAGCTTTATTCTATGCTTGAATGTCTCGATTGGTACGACATTTGTAAAGGTAAGTAAATTAAACTTCTATTTTGTTTAGTGCTAATTAAGCCTGTTAAATATGAGGGGTATAAGATGACAGTCCGCTACCAAATTTGGTATGGATTAATATAATGTAAACGTGAAAAAAATGAGAAAAATTGGTTTTGCTTTGATAATTTTACTTGCTGGTTTAGCGAGTTGTACAGTTCAAGAGATTGATGATGAATCTTTATTTGCTGAATTGGGTTTGGAGCAGTTAATTATTAACGATGAAGTAATAGATGTTAATGAGCTTGGTATGCCCTACGCTATGAGTGAAAATGTTACGCTCGATGGCTTCTTCTCAGGAGTAACGCGTATGGATTATAACTTGTTGGTTCTTTGCGGAGATGGTGAAGACGCTTTTATCGAGGTTGTTAGCCGATATGATGATATTGATGTTGAAATTGACAGTTTTGTGGAAAATGATATTATATTCTACAAGATTTATATTTCACGATGGGGGCAGGATGAATTGATTACCTATGAGATTGCATTCCTGGATACCTGTTACTCATAAATTTTAAAGTGTATATATCATACTCTGGCTATAAACAGATAATTTCTGTCAGAGTATGGTTACTCAATAATAGTTTTGTCTTCGATGACTATCAGGAAGTATCTCTTAATTTAAGTGAATGAGTTATCAGTATCTTTCCTGTGAATATTGGCATTCGTTTATCATATTTTCTAAATGTCTTCGCATTAAGTTATTTAGATCTCATATTATCGACCAGATTCACTCCTGGCGTTCTTTTTTTAGGCTTTCCCAAAATTATAATTTTGGTATCAACCCGTGCGAATAAAAACTAACAAATGTTACCTTTGTTTTGGTATATTCTGTTTTACTAATTGGGTTTACGATGCACGATATTACACTAATTCAAATTATTCTTTGTGCTTTAGTTATTCTTTCTGCTGCTTTTATTAAAGGAATGACGGGGTTTGGATTTGCATTACTTGCTGTACCCTTTCTTTCATTACTTTTCCCTATGCAGGTTCTTGTCCCTGCTATGAGCCTGTTCAATTTAATAACAAGCTTGGTTATTTTGTTTAAGCTACAGGAGAAAATAAAAGCTTATTACTTTATTCCAATGTTTATTGCGAGTTTAGGGGGAATTCCTTTAGGCATTTATGCACTAAAATATATTAACAGTGAAACATTGCGTTTACTAACAGGTATTTTAGTGGTGCTTTTTTCGATTCAAATGCTGGGCAAAGTAAAATTAGCAAAACATTTCCTTTCACTTCCAATTGTATTTGCAGGCTTTGTTAGCGGAGCACTAACCAGTGCTATATCGGTGGGAGGTCCACCTTTGGTTATTGCCATGAATAGAAAAGGATATCAAAAGGATCGCTTCCGAGGTATATTTGCTTGGTTTAGTACTTTTTCTTCTTTTTTTACGACAGCAGCATTTTTAATGAAAGGAATGATAGAGATGGAATCGATTAACCTGGCACTATTCTGCATTCCTATTTTGTTTTTTGGTTCTCATTTAGGAGCTCGATTTTCGACTAAGGTGAATCCGGATAAATTCAGAAAAATAGTTATTGGTATCAATATAATAACAGGTTCATTTATTATTATCTCCACTTTAATAAAGTAGTCATAAGAAAACATTCTTCTTCTTCTTCTTCTTCTTCTTCTTCTTCTTTCAATTTCTTTTCAACAAGTTTATTCTTATGTAGAGCATTTCTGTTTCACATGCCTTTAGGCGGATATGCTGATGGAGGTTTCGGATAGTAAATACAATAAGTTGATTTAGTTGCAGTATCCGAATTAAGGAATAGGTTTTACTACAAAATCTGATTGTGAGTATCACAAATAATTTCTACATTCAGAAAGTGATCTGTTACTATTAATCGTTAATCAAATTATGTCTGCAAGCAATATATTCCTTATTCTAATTAGTGGTCTTGGTGTTCTGCATGGCTTATTCTTAGCCATTTTTCTACAATTGCAAGAAAAATATAAAACAACATCTAATAAATTTCTTTCTCTATTACTGTTAGTGCTCTCATTTAGAGTTGGAAAATCTGTTTTTCTTGAATTTTCAGAAGAATTAGAGCTTTGGTTTGTATTTATTGGTTTAGCATCACTAATGACGATTGGACCTTTGTTTTATTTCTATACAAAGAGTTTATTAGATTCAAAATTCAAGTTTAAAACATGGTATGTGCTTCACTTTATTCCAGCTTTATTTGGAATAATTTTTAGTGTTTGGATTAACAATCAGTCAATAAGTTCGACTCCTAAGGTGATTTTTCTATTAGCATTCCTATCGTACTATTGTCATTATCTATTTTATCTAATATTTTGTTATCGTCTTATTCGCAAGAATAAAGATTCAGGCTTAGATGCAAACTCTTATTCATTATTAAAACTACTACTCTATTCTTTATTGGCTGTATGGCTTGTTTATGTTTTGAATCTATTCGATGAGATTATTCCTTATATAATTGGTCCTATTCTTTATACAATTCTAGCCTATACAGTTAGTCTAATCGTGATCAAAAAAGGATATTTAAACACGGTAAAATATAAAACAACAATGGTGTCCGATGAACAGATTGAAGAGATCTGGGGTGAAGTACAAAAGCTTGCTGTGCTTGAAAAACAATTTAAAAACAGAGATATCACTTTAAAAAGCTTAAGCAAACAGCTAAATGTAACATCACAAACTTTATCATTGGTTATAAATAAAAAATACAAAATGAATTTCAATAGTTTTATCAATAAACACCGAATTGGTGAATCTATTAACATGTTTAAAGACGAAAAATACAAGGACTACACTATTGCATCAATCTCATATGAAGCTGGTTTTAATAGTGTTTCAAGTTTCAATACTGCTTTTAAATCTCAAACTAATACGACACCATTGGCTTTTAGAAAAAGCTTAACTAATTGACCATTTTGTATATGTAAATGATCATTTTGAAAAAATATGCAGTTGAATTTAGCTTGATTTGAGTAATTATTAAAATCAAAAGTAAATTCTATGTTGAGATTTAAGAAATATCCCATTTTAAAATGGAGTCTAAGTATTTTTACCCTTTTAATTGTATTGGTTGTAGCTTTCGGGTTTTGGTTCCTCAGTTTATTATCAGCTGGGCTTGATCCAGAAGTATTAAGCCAAACCCAAACAAAGGACCTTCCTTATTTGTCTGAAAATAGCTTAGCCTCCCGAGGTAAAATTCTTGCTGTTGTTACGAGTTGCGAAACGATGGGAAGTAGTAATAAAAAAACGGGTTACGAATTGACTGAGCTCTCACGTGTTTATTATGTATTTAAAGCTAATGGCTTTGAGGTGGATATTGCCAGTACTAAGGGGGGTAATCCCCCTGTAGTTATCGATGATGATGACATGGGCGTATACGATTATGCCTTTTTAAATGATACGCTGGCCCAGAATAAAATTCGAAACAGTATTCCAATTTCAGAGGTTAATCGTGAATCTTATGCTGCTATCTATTTTGCAGGAGGAAAAGGAGCTATGTTCGATTTTCCTGATAATAAAAATATCCAAAGTATTTTGAAAGAATACTACGAATCTGGAAAACTCATCGGTGCAGTTTGCCATGGTCCTGCAGCATTGGTTAATGTGCGTCTCAGTGATGGTAGTTATTTGGTGAAAGAAAAACAAGTTTGTTCATTTACCAATAAAGAAGAACTTTTCTTAAAATCAGATGCAAAAGAAATATTTCCTTTTTTACTGCAAGATAAGTTAATTGCTAATGGCGCACAATTCAAGGAAGGACATTTATATTTGAAAAACATTACTGAAGATGGATTGTTAATTACGGGCCAAAATCCTTGGTCAACTTGGGCGATTGCCGAAGCAATGATTAAAAGACTAGGATATACGCCAGTTAAGCGTGAAATAACAAAGGAAGAGCTTACTGTTGATATTCTAAATACATATGAATCTGAAGGCTATAGTAATGCTAAAAGCTTGATAAGTAAAACAGTAAACGACCATAAAAAGTCAGTCGGCAAAAATTTACTTGGAATGCATTGTATTGTAGCCGCTTTAAATTTAGATATTGGAAAGTTTTTTGATCTTATACGACTATTGAAACACACAAATAGCGTCCTTGAAAGAAATTGATGATTATTTGAGCAATGCATTGAATTAATTGTAATATGTCTTTTAGGAGAATTAAAAATTAGATATAAAGCCAACTTGCGAGAGTTGGCTTTTTTTATGAGATAAAATTCTTGAGATGATTTTGTTGATTTTTTAAACAAGCAAAGCGAAAATATTCTATAATATATTAAATTTGAAAAAAAACATATGATCACACTTCTCTTATATTTATTCCTTGCGCTTTTCGTTTCCTTTCTATGTTCTATTATGGAAGCAGTTTTACTTTCCACCCCACAATCTTTCTTGATTGTTAAGCGTGAAGAGGGAAGTCCTTGGGCCGGAACTTTTGTCGATTTAAAAACGAATATAGACAAACCATTATCCGCAATTCTATCTTTAAACACAGTAGCTCATACCATTGGCGCAGCAGGTGTAGGCGCTCAGGCAGTTAAAGTATTTGGAGAAGCTTCTTTCGGGATTGTGTCAGCTACTTTAACCATTTTGATTTTGGTTATTACTGAGATTATACCAAAGACAATAGGAGCTAAGTATTGGAGAAATTTAGCCAAGCTTTGTTCTTATATTATACGAGGTATGGTGGTTGTTACCTATCCGTTAGTTCTCATGTCAACACTCATTACCAAAATGATAGCGAATGGTAATAAGGAACAAACAACTAGTAGAGAAGAAATTGCAGTGCTGGCAAGCATAGGTGCAGACGAAGGTATTTTCTCAAATAAAGAAGATAAAATCATACAAAATGTTTTGAAATTGAAAGATGTTAAGGTGACGGAAATTATGACGCCAAGGGTTGTTGTGGCTGTTGCCGATGAAACCTTGTTCTTAAAGGATTTTTTGAAAAATAAAGATTACCTAAGGTTCTCGAGGATACCTGTTTATTTAGATAATGATGAAAATATTACGGGGTATGTGTTTAGACAAACTGTGTTTGAAAAGCTGGCAGAAGATCAATTTAAATTGCAACTAAAAGATATCAAGCGAGATATTGTCATTGTTCCTAACTCTATCGTTTTATTTACTTTATGGGAAAGACTCATCGAGAAAAAAGAGCATATTGCTATGATTGTGGATGAATATGGTGGCTTAGATGGTATTGTAACAATGGAAGATATTATTGAAACCTTGCTCGGTTTGGAAATTATAGATGAAAAAGATACAATTATTGACATGCAAAAACATGCCAGAGAAAGATGGAAAGAAAGAGAGGCAAAGTATAACTTATTAGAAAAACTGAATAAGGAGAAGGGCGATAAAAATACCCCGAAGTAAAATTCAAGAGGTAAACCCCTTAATAAAGTGAAGAAATTCAGAAATTTATTTTTAGATTTGACATTGTAATTAGGATCAAATAAAAATAAGGATATGAATTATCAGAATGAATCATTACCAAAATCTGCAATTAAGGTGGGGAGCACACCTTCTATGACAGAAGTGACTGTAAAAGAAGCTATTTTGAAATCTCATTTGGCACCTAAAGGAAAAATTGGCTTATTGGTTGTAGAAGAAGGGCACTGCCAATATGTTTGGGAAGATGAAGATGGACCAGCTTTAGATGCAGATCCAGAACATCCAATTGTAATTTATCCTGAACGTTACCATCATGTTGTGATAACCGGCCCTGTTGTGTTTAGAGTTGAATTTTATACTCTGATTGGTGGAGTAATTGATGTGAAACATCCTGAAGAGAAGAAAAGGCCGGGGCAACAATTTTTATAAAATTGAATCTATTATTTAGATAAAAAGAAAGCGGCTTGTCAGATATGACAAGCCGCTCTTAGCTTATATACTACAATTAAGCTTTTATTTTACTGAATAAAACTTCATTTTCTAATTTTCTGTAATACGTTAATTTCTCGTTGAATGTTCTTAAAGAATTGTATACCAAATTGTAAGTTTTGCATGAACCTGCAGGGGCTGTAAATGCATTTGTAAGCTCTGAAATATTTTCAAGAACACTCTCGAAAGCAATATGATTCCCAGCTAGTGATGATAGTTCAAATTCACGTTTACCTGCATCGATAGTATTATTAGCAACAGACTTGAACAAACTCTCTTCTTTTTTAATATGATCATTAAGTTCGGCAACCAACTGTAGAAATAAATTACGAACTGCTGGCAGGTGAGGATGAGATTCACCATGCACACGAACGACCTTATCGATATGAGGCATTAAGGCATTAATGTCAGTTTCAATTTTCTGGTGATATTGGGTTTCAGTAAAGGTAATCAGCTTACTTAAATCCCAGTCTTTACAGGTTTCAATGCTTTCGATTTTAGTTTCGGGTGCTTGGTATGAAAATTCCATTTGTTTCAATTTTTATTTTGTAATTAAGAGTAGAGGGTATGCATATCTCTTTCTCTAGTGTAGGGCAAAGCTAAAATTAATATTCAATATTTCATATGATTAGAATTGAAAGTATTCAGCTTGTAAGACTTAGAATGGATCTGATTTTTCAATAGCTAAGGTGATTCCAGTTTGACGTTTGGATCTTCAGTTTGTTAAACTTTGATAAAACATCTATAACTAATAATCTTTTATAGGCAGATTAAGCTTTCTTTGCAGAATTTTTGACAAAACTTAAAGTTTTTACCAAAAAAAGAGATTTTCTATTAGGGTAAAACAGAGTTTAGCTGTTATATATTGGATGGTGTGCAAGAAGCAAACAAAATTCTTATCCCATTGCAACCATTAATCCGCAGTGAATAAATTAGTTTCTTCTTCGTAAGAAAGAGTTGTAATTGTCAGGTAGGTAGATTTTACCTGAAGAGACCTGTGTAAAAATCTATAAGAACAGGTCTTATTAAGGCGTAGAATAAAATAGTAGATTATGCGAGTAAAAGTAATGTTTGTATGGCTTATGGCGATGGTTATTGGCTTAATTTTGAGTTGTAGTAAAGATGATGTGAGCCCTGAACCAGAGGTCAAATTAAGCCCTCTTAATTTTGATATCTCTAAAAAGGATTTAGGTCATGATTTTTCTGAAATACAATGGACACCCTCATTTATTTTGGATAAATCGAAGGTTGTTTATGATGTTTATATCGAAGAAGAATTGAAAGGAAAAGATTTAGAAACCTTAAGCTACCGTTTTGAAGACCTAAAAGCCCTTACAACTTATAATATAGAAGTTATAGCAAAAAGTATATATAAGACTCAGCTTGTTGCATCCTATTCTTTTACAACACAAGATACACCTAGTCCTGGTACAATTGTTTTGAAAAAGAAGGATGTTTCGACTGATAAAATAAGCATATCATGGGAGAATTCGAACTCCACACAAAAATTGAAATATGCCATTTATTTAGATGATGTGCTTAAGGCAGAAAATTTGGATGTTACCACCTATACTTTTTCAGACTTGGAAGGAGAGAAAGTCTATAAAATCAAGCTTGTGGCTAAAAATGAGTTTGATAAAACAGTGGAAAGTACGCTGGTTCTTAAAACAAATGAATATGTTGAACCAAGCGATTTTACACTCAAAGAAAACGATCTTAGCTTTAATAGCGCAAAAATAAAATGGACTGGTTCTGAATCGGAGAAATTGACCTATACGGTTTTGTTAGATGGTGCTGAAAAAGCTAAAGACTTGACAGTTTTGGAGTATGAATTTACAGAACTAAAAGAAAAAACGCCTTATACAGCTAGTGTAAAAGCTATTAACGAACATGGTAAGATAAAACAGAAACAGATTTCATTTACCACACTTGAAGCTGGAGGCCCCGCTGATTTTAAGATTAGTGCAGAAAACATTACTATAACAACAGCACTTATCCGTTGGAAAACCGCAGGTGATAAAAGTGAAAAATTGAACTATAAGATATATGTAAATGATGATTTTAAAGCAGATGCTCAAGGTGATGGTCAATATCTAGCAACTAAACTTGAACATGGAAAAGTTCATACGGTAAAGATTGAAGCTAAAAATAGTCATGAAAAAATCTTGACGAAGAAGTTTAAATTTACAACTGAAACAATAAGTATGTCTGATTTTAATCTTAATTCCTGGGATGTAAAACCAACGTCGGCTGTTTTAACATGGACCAAAAGTGTGGCCACTGATGGAAGTAAGGTTACTTATGATGTATATCATCCTAATGGAGCTAGAGTTAAAGGAGGATTGGAAGAAACAGAATATCAACTTACGAATTTAACACCAGGAAAATCGTTTACTTATAGGGTTGAGGCAGTAAGTAATGACCCTAATATCAGATCTGTTTCAAAAACAGTGACTTTTAAAACAACCAACCACGAAATACCTGGTGATTTTGAATTGAATCTTGGCGAGATGAAAAAAACAGAGGCAAGGATAAATTGGACTAATTCAGAATTGCCTTCCGGAGGGAAGATTGTTTATGAAGTCTATTTAGACAATGATCCCTACTCTTATGATGCAAGTGGGAATGCATTTGTTTTTAAGAATTTGGATGCTGGCACTCCGCATACGGCCAAAGTTATTGCTAAATCTACTAATAACACTAAAAATGTACAGACGATTAGCTTTACGACTAATACTGAACCTGTACCAGAATTAACTCTTAATATCGTAAAACGAGAAACAAGATTGGTGGAACTAACCTGGAGTTCTTCCGGAACTCCAAGTTCTGATAGATACGAACTGTTTCTTGATGGTAAAACAGTAAAGTCAGGGGCTTTTAAAACTCATACTTTCAAAGACCTAAAATCGAGTACCACCTATAAGGTAAAGGTAATTGGGACGAGGAATGGCAAGAGTTATGAGAAAGAAGTAGATATTACAACTAAAGCTTATGCAGCAGCAGTTGACTGGACAATTGAAGTTAGCCATGCAACATTTAATAATGTACAGGTTAATCTTGCAGATTTTAAAACTAAAAACCCAAATTACGATTTAAGTCACATGACTTTTGAAGCTATTTTGAATGGTGAAGGATTAAATTGGGGAAAAGGCATTACATCTAAGAATCTGACTCTATTAAAAGCAGAAACTACTTATAATCTCAATTTAAAGATTAAACATGCTGATGGAAGTTTAGCATCAGAGAAAAGTATAAGTTTTACAACCCCTGCAGATAAAGCTCCTGTTTGGAAAGGCGATTTGAAGATAAAACAAACAGGATTTAGTTTTTTAGAGCTAGAAAATAATTTTGCTACTGATCCTGAAGGAGGTTCTCTTAAATATAGATATTATGTGAATGGAGTTATGAAAAACCCGAATACTTCGGCATCGTCAGCTCCAAAGCAGGTCCGTTTAAAGCTTGGATTACTGGAGAGGAGGGTAAACTCCAATAATAAGCCTATTTTATTAAGTCATCTGATATCGAATAAAGAGTACACCTTCTATATTATAGCTATAGATCCTTCAGGTAAAGAAACGAAAAGTAATGTGGTAAAGTTTACAACAGGCCCTGATGCTAAGAAAGTTTTTGAAGTTAGAGCAGCTATAGATCCTTCGGTAAAACATGTTGGACCTTATTGGATGAAGATGGGCGAAAAAGCTTCAATTAAGGAAATTCGTGTTAAATGGGTTATTGATGGTAAACTATTGGGGGGTAGAGGAGAGTCTGTTCATCCTTCAAAACTTGTAGAAAAAGGAAATCAACATTCTTTGGATCTTGATTATAGCCATTTTTTAAAAGTTAAGCCTGAAGCTAAGATTAGTTTTTCAATTTCAATAGAGTGGATTGATAAAGAAGCTTTTATTGGTAAGTCAGAATCAAATACAATTGTCATTACAGAATAGAGAATCGTATCGTAAAGCATTAAGGAAATCTCGGTCTAATTTAAGATCGGGATTTTTTTTATTATTGAGTATTGATAGACAGGTGTTTGGTAGAGTTAACTTATATGTTTACAAGGATTATTTTCATAGAAAATAGAAATTTGCTGTAACTATTCCTATTTATGTGCGTTTGAAGAGTGAGATATATTTAACTTAAAGCGATATGTAGATCCTCTTTTTGTGGAGCGATGATTTCATTTTGCTTATTATTCAGACTCTAAGATTAAAATGAAAAATCTACTTATTACTCTACTTTTTTTATCGATTTGTAGTTTAGCTTCGGCTCAAACCTGTAAACTTACCGGAAGGCTTATCGATATGGCAAGCAAAAACCCTATCCCTTATGCAAATGCGATTCTTAAATCTCCAACGGACTCTACTGTTTTTAAAGGAACAATTACCGATGATACTGGGTTTTTTACTATTAAAGGTATTAAGGGCGGGCAGTATAATTTGAAGCTGAGCTTTATTGGTTATCAATCTGTAGTGATAGATAAAATTAGGCTGCAAAGAGGCTTGCGTGATATGGGAGTCATTGAAATAAAAGTGCTTTCAGAAAATATAAAAGAGGTTGTCGTGAGAGCTACACCACCATCTATTAGTTATAAAGTTGATAAAAAAGTGATTAATGCAGGTAGTTTCCCGGGAGCTTCGGTAGCTATGGATTTACTGGAGAATATCCCTTCTCTGCAAGTAGATTTTGAAGGGAAGTTGACTTATAGGGGAGATGGCACTTTTAGTGTGTTTATTAATGGACAAGCGGTATCCAATGGGGAAGAAAAGTTGAGGCAGATACCCTCTGATCGAATTGATAAGATTGAGGTTATTACAAATCCATCAGCTAAATATGATGCTGAAGGAACGGCTGGCATTATTAATGTGATTTTGAAAAAAAACAGGCTAAAAGGTTATGCGATTAATACCACTGCAAGAGCATCTACCTATGGAGATTACAGATTGAATTACTCGATAAACAAACAAAGTGACCGAGGAGGTTGGTATCTTGAAGGGAATATGAACCATAGGGTTTGGGAGAAATCAAATGTTGTAACTGATAGAAAAAACGTGCAAGGAGAGAATATCTATATTGTCCATTCTGATCTGGACCTAAGAGGTGAAGGAAATCAAAATTATACTGAGTTTGGATTTAACTACGATCTTACTGATAAAGATTGTATCGATTTTAATATAAACGGTAATATTTTAGCCTCTGCTGATAGGAATACTAAAGAAGGAGAAATTTTGGAGATACTTGAACGTGGCTCAGCAATAGTATCAAACACAAGTTATCATTTTGATGGGGAATACAAGTATGACTACCAGTATGTGGGTAGTGCCTTTAAATACGAACATGCTTTTACTAAAGATAGAGAACATTTAT
The DNA here is from genome assembly GCF_029029505.1 of Ancylomarina sp. DW003. Classification (GTDB taxonomy): domain Bacteria; phylum Bacteroidota; class Bacteroidia; order Bacteroidales; family Marinifilaceae; genus Ancylomarina. Next base: position 94,767 of record NZ_JAKJSD010000003.1, read on the forward strand.
TTTCTGCTTCAGTAAATTACAGTAGTTATTTGAACCCATTTAATGAAAAATTGTTTGGTAAAAAGCAGTATACTAATAGCCTTATTCGTGAAGGTTTGGAAGGCAAGGAGTATAATGAAACCATTGTAAACGCAAAAATAGGCTATCAGAATAAATTAAGCGAAAATACTTCATTCGAAATAGGAGCTAAATTAAATACGGATCATATTCCTAAAGTAATTTCAGAGAGTGGAACTTTCGATGAAGAGGGGAATTTAACGCCATTTCCCAATAACCCTTTAAATCAGGAAGTTGATTTTAAGCAAGATGTTTATTCGGCTTATGCTTCGCTGAAAAGCGCATGGGGTAAGTTTGAATACCAATTGGGGCTTCGTAATGAATGGACTGAGAGGCAATCAAACTATAAGTATCAGTCGGTAGAGGGGCAAGCTATTAGTGTTCCTGCTGAGAAATCGTTTACAGATCTATTCCCAAGTTTACATGCTGTTTATAACTTCACAGAAACGCATCAACTTGCCGCAAGTTATTCAAAACGTGTTAAACGACCACAATACTGGCACTTGATTCCGATTTTATCGTACGATTCACCTTATTCAAACTCGAGAGGTAATGGTAATTTAATGCCATCGTATACGCATGCTTTCGAAATGGCTTATAAAAAATCGTGGGATAAAGATTTTGTAGGTATTGAAGTATTTGCCCGTAATACCCAAGATGTGATTCAGGAATTTTCAAGAACAGATATGGCTAATGTTCTGATTAATACCCGTGAAAATGTGGGCGAATCGTGGAGTGTTGGTACAGAATTGATGCTTGGAATAGATCTGTATAATTGGTGGAATTTAAATGTTTCGAGTGCTTTGTATTCATACAGGTTAGATGTTGATATTGACGAATTTAAAAAGAAGGAAAGTCAGTTTAGCACTGATAGTCGTATGAACAATAGTTTTACCTTACCTAAGAATTTTATATTGAAGTGGGATGTTAAATATCAAAGCCCTGGAATAACTGCACAATCAAAACGTGAAGGGTATTGTTATTCTAATCTTGCACTAAAGAAAAGCTTTAAAGATAATCAGTGGCAATTGATGCTTTCGTGGTGGAATGTGTTTAATAGTTTTAAATACAAGTCGGTAAGTGACGGGGTTGATTTTAATATTAAGGAGTCTCATAACCGAAAACCCTATCTCTCTTTTAAACTTACTTATTCGTTTAACAATCAGAAATAAATTTTAAAGGTTTAGTTGTTACAGATATCCTATTTCAATTCGTATTATTTTTCTTTGCATATCTAGTTATCAATTTACTTAAAATGTATTAGATGTAAATTGATTTTCTAAATTTGATAAAATTATAAAAGATTGAGTTAAGTCATATGGAGAATAACAGACCAAAGGTTGGTGTTGGAGTTGCCATTATAAAAGATGGTAAAGTATTATTAGGTAAGAGAAAGAATGCTCATGGTGAGGGTACGTGGTCTTTTCCCGGAGGACATTTAGAATATCAAGAAACTTGGGCAGATTGTGCAATTCGTGAGACGTTTGAAGAAACAGGTTTATCCATAAAGAATGTGCGATTTGGAACAGTGACGAATGATATTTTCCCTAAAGAGGGGAAGCATTATGTCACCATTATTATGATTTCTGACTATGATTCTGGTAGTTTGCGTAATATGGAACCAGATAAATGCGAAAAGTGGGAGTGGTTCACATGGGAAAGTCTTCCTAATACTCTTTTTGCATCAATAGAAAACCTCTTGGGTGATAATTATAATCCTTTTAGTCAGTAGATTGAAAAAAAATAAAATTCTTATTAATGAAAACCAATTTCAATATTATAAAGATTGAAATTGGTTTTTTGTTAATAGTTTAGATCGGCATATCGTGTTTTGAATTCATATTTTAAATGTTTTTAACTATTTATAAATTTAATTTATGTTTAGATTTATGTTCTGTATTTACTTTTAGAACTAACACAATCAACAATTCTTTTTTGATTATATGATTAATGATCAGAAAAGATTTTGAAAACATTCCTAAACATGATTAAAATGAAAAACATTTTTTCCTTGGCATGTATTGTGATATTGACTTATTCCAGCAGTTTTGCGCAGTTGGATCTCAAATATCAAAAGCCAGACAAAGCAATTTTCGATTTGGCTGATGCGCCAATGGCACCATCGGTTCGAATTAACAGTAAAGGTGACAAGATTGTCTTACTTGAGAGAAATCGTTACAAATCTATTATTGAATTATCGGAACAGGAGTTGCGATTGGGTGGTTTGCGTATCAATCCGGTAACGAATATTGGTAGTCGTGTGCGATACAATACAGGCATTTCAGTCCAAATTGTAGGAGAGAGAAATAGCATGGCTGTTAAAGGATTACCTGCTGATGGTCGATTCGCAAACTTTTCATGGTCTCCTGATGAGAATTTTATGGCCTTTACCAATACCACTTTAAGAGGGGTTGAGTTATGGGTTTTAGATATCAACAAAGCCGAGGTTACAAAACTATCTGAAGATAAATTGAATGCTAATATGGGACGCCCTTTTTCATGGTATCGTGATAGCAAATCTTTATTGGTAAGGTTTTTACCTCAGGCTAAGAAAGCGTTAATCGAAAAGTCGACAGCTATTCCTAATGGACCAACTGTTACGGTAAACGATGGAAAGAAGGCACAGAATAGAACTTATCAGGATTTATTGAAGGACAAATCAGATGAATTCAATTTTGAACAATTGGTTCGCTCAGAACTTTACAAAGTAAGTCTGTCAGGTAAAAAAGAATTGTGGAAAGAAGCGGCTATGTACAAGAGTTTTTCATTTTCACCTGATGGTCAATATATCTTACTGACTACTATTGAAAAACCTTTTTCTTATTTGGTACCTATGTATCGTTTCCCATCTAAGACTATCATTTATACTCAAGAGGGTGAGATGGTGAGAACTATTCTTGAAGTACCTCTTATCGAAGATCTTCCTAAGGGGTTTATGGCTGAACGAAAAGGGATGAGAAATCTGTCCTGGCGTTCAGATCGTCCATCGAGTCTTTATTGGGTTGAAGCCTTAGATGGTGGAGATCCTGCTAAAGAAGTTGATTTTCGAGATGAACTGTTTACATTGGATGCGCCTTTTAATCAAAAGGCTCAGTCGTTGTTAAAAACAAAATATCGATTTGGGGGTGTTGAATGGGGAAATAAACAGATTGCTGTTGCTTATAATTATTGGTGGAATAGCAGAACGCTTCAAACCTTATTATTTGATCCATCTCATCCTGAAAAAGATGCACGTGTATTGAATGAAAGAAACTATCAGGACCGATATAGCGATCCAGGAAGTTTTGTAACAAGTAAAAATCAATACGGTCGTTACACGCTTACTTTGGATGGGAATAAAGCTTATTTAAATGGTAGAGGTTATTCCAAAGAAGGGGTTCGTCCTTTTATCGATGAGATAAATTTAAAAACTGGAAAGACAAGTCGTTTGTGGAGAGCCGATGGTAAAACGACTTTGGAGCGTATTTCTGATGTTATTAACATGAAAAAGGGTGTTATTCTAACCAGTGTTCAGTCTAAAAACGATTATCCAAATTACTACATTCGTAATATCAAGAAAAGAATTGCACCGCAGCAGATCTCATTTACAGAGAATCCTTTTAAGAGTATTCAGAATGTGCATAAAGAGGTGATCAAATATAAGCGTGAAGATGGCGTTGAACTTTCAGCGACCTTATATCTTCCTGCTGGATATGATATGGAAAAGAAAGAGAAGTTACCGATGTTGATGTGGGCTTATCCAGAGGAATTTAAAGATAAGGCTAGTGCAGGGCAGGTAACAACTTCACCTAACGAGTTTGTATATCCATGGTATGGTTCTCCGATATTTTGGGTCAATCGTGGTTATGTTGTTTTAGATGATGCCTCATTCCCAATTATTGGTGAAGGTGATGCTGAACCTAACGATACCTTTATGAAACAATTGGTGGACAATGCAAAGGCTGCCATCGATGCAGTTGACAACTTGGGTTATATCGACAGAAACCGTGTCGCTGTAGGTGGACACTCGTATGGCGCATTTATGACGGCTAATCTATTAACACATTCGAATTTATTTGCTGCAGGTATTGCTCGTAGTGGTGCTTACAACAGAACTTTAACTCCTTTTGGTTTTCAGAGTGAAGAGCGTAGCTATTGGGAAGCTCCACAGGTTTACAACAAGATGTCGCCTTTTATGAATGCCGATAAAATGAAAACACCATTGCTTCTAATCCATGGTAAAGCTGATAATAATTCAGGAACTTATACAATGCAGAGTGAACGCTATTTTAATGCATTAAAAGGCTTAGGTGCAACCGTACGCTTGGTTGTATTGCCAAAAGAAAGTCATGGTTATGCTGCAAAAGAATCTATTCTGCATATGTTGTGGGAACAAGATCAATGGTTAGATAAATATGTGAAAAATCGTCAGAAGAAAAACTAGATTCCCTGAGGTTGAATAGTATTTTTGTTAGAAATTAATTTAATAATAGAAGAGCTCCTTAGATGGGAGCTCTTTTTTTGTATTACCATATTGTTTGAAAGGATCTTGCTAATCACTGCCTATTTATATAAATAAGAAATGATTGATGAATGAATCTAAGTAAAAAGAAGATCTTAAGCTTTCATTTGAAAAAAATAATTATCTTATATGTCAGATTAACAATAAAGCTAACAGCCAATGGATACCTATCTCGATATACTCCTCTTTTTATCCGGATTTTTAATTGTAGCGGTTGCTGCAAGTAAACTCTCAAAATACTTTATAAAAGTTAAGCTTCCTACAATTACAGGCCTGCTTGTAATTGGTATTATTTCTGGTCCATTTGTTTTAAAACTGATTCCTAAAGAGGCTCTTTCAGAACTTGGTTTTATTAATGACCTCTCTCTCTCATTTATAGCCTTTGCTGCAGGTGCAGAACTGTATCTCGCAGAGCTGAAGGGCAAGTTAAAGAGTATTAAGTGGATTGCACTAGGACAAATGTTTTTCATATTCGTTCTGAGTGTTTTATCCATATTCTATTTAGGAGAGCATATCCCTTTTATGGCTGAGGTCGATTCGAATATCAAGTTAGCTATAGCACTTCTTATTGGTGTTGTTTTTGTATCCAGATCACCAGTTTCAGCAATTGCTATTATTAACGAAATGCGTGCTAAGGGACCATTTACCCAAACTGTAATGGGGGTAACGGTGGTAAAGGATTTACTTGTTATTATATTATTTACACTTTGTTTTGCTATCTCAGATGCTTTAGTTTTATCCATACCGTTTAATTTTAAGCTAATAGTCATATTGATTGGTGAATTACTCATGTCCTTTATTTTAGGATGGGCTTTGGGAAAGTTGATGAATTTTTTGTTGAGCTTAAGTATGCCAACTAATCTCAAGGGCTTCTTTTTGCTTGTTTTTGGTTACTTAACATTTTTTCTAGCTCATCAACTGCATCATTATAGTGAACTTCTACTTGGTTTCCATATTTATATAGAGCCTTTACTAATTTGTATTCTAGCCAGTTTTTATTTGGTCAACTTTGGGACTAATCGTCGCGAATTCAATAAAATTATTGAACGGGTTGTTCCGCGAATTTATATTCTATTCTTTACACTTACTGGTGCAATGCTTTCTTTAGATGGTTTTGTACAGGCTTTTAGCATTGCAATAGGCTTCTTCTTTATACGCTTGTTTAGTATCATTATAGGTACTTATTTTGGGGGACGAATGGCAGGTGATCCTAAAGAGTATGATAAAGTTTCTTGGGCATCCTATGTTACTCAGGCAGGAATTGCTTTAGGTTTAGTTTCCATAGTTAGTCAAAAATATCCAGAATGGGGAACTGAATTTGCAACGGTAATGGTAACTTTTATTGTAATCAACCTTTTTGTTGGACCTCCTCTTTTTAAGTGGGCAATTTTAAAAGTAGGCGAAAGCCATCGCAAGCATGAAATTCTACACGAAGAATCAGAAAAAAGAGTATTTATTTTCGGTTTAGAAGGTGAGTCATTGGGTTTAGCAAGACAATTAAAGAGTAGTGGTGTACAGGTTAAGGTTGTCACAAGAAATAAGGAGAAAGCATCTCACGAATATATGGGTGTTGAGGTTGTTCACATAAGCAACTTAGGATTTGATGAAATGAAACGGATCGGTGCTGACACGGCTGATAGTTTTGTTCTTTTTTATCAAGATATTGACAGTTTAGCTATTTGTGAGTTAGCCTATGAACAATTTGGTACACGTCATTTGGTTGTGCGTTTGCACGATAGGAAATTCATGAAAGATTTTCACGAATTAGGCGCTTTAATTGTTGAACCAGCTTCAATGCTTATTAGCTTGATGGACCACTTGGTTCGTTCACCAATTGCCACTTCAATTATTCTAGGTATGGATGAGAGTCAGGATACGGTAGATGTTGAAATGCAGAATCAGGATTACCATGGCATGAGTTTGCGGGAACTTCAAGTGCCTAACGATATTATTATACTAGCGACGAAGAGGAATGAAAATCCAATTATTTCAACAGGTTATACCCGATTGAGAATTGGTGACGTATTAACCCTGGTAGGCTCGAGAGAAAGTCTGGAAAAAGTGAAGTTAAAATTTGGAGAAAAAACAGAACCTGATCTTAAAGGCCTAAAAGGCATGCAAATGAAATTACTCACTAAGGCAAGATCTCCAAAAGGAGAGGACTATATTTAAAGAAAGGCTGTTTTTTTAACAGCCTTTTCTACTTCAGAATAAATTTAGTCTTTCTTTTTGCAGGTGTTGAAACCCATAGGAGCATAAGGAGGGCAATTCCCAATGATTGCAGAAATAAGCATAATCGATGCAAATACAACAACGATAATGCCTATAGTACCTGTGATAATATCCATTACAAACAAAGCAATTAATGCTATTGCTACAATTGAACGTAAAATTCGGTCAACAGGACCCATGTTCTTTTTCATATCTTAATATTAAATGATTAATGAATTGTTTATTATTTCTCGATATAAGTTTTAAACTTACTTAAGCCTTTTTCAAAACTAGGACCAACTTGCTCTTCCATATCCATAAATAGCATGATAATAGTTGTTGGAAAAGCATGTTCTCCACGAAACCCCCAAGTTACTTCAGTTTGACCCTTAGTATCTTTGAGCTTAAAAAAACCAATACTAGTAGATTCAAATGGTTTAAGAAAACGTAGCTCTGTCTCAATATCTGTATTAGAATTAAGCTTCATAATTTCTTGTTCACCTTCACCAACTTCTTCGTTACCTATCCAGTGTGTCACAGAACCAACTTCACCATCAATTCCTCTGTAATCCACTTTCATTTCAGGATCCATTTCAGCCCATGGCGACCATACTTGTTGTTCTTTTAAAGAACAAAGACTCTTAAATACAGTGTCGATTTGTGAAGTAACAACAACTTTTCGTTCTACTTGATAGGTTTTTGGTGCGATCAAATGTAGCATAAATACCAAAATGATTAGAATGCTAACGATCCAAAGAGCTTTTTTCATAAAGCAAAGTTTTTTAGATTAGTTTGTAAGTAAATAGTTTGGGGTTTTGCAGTATACAAAAACACAAGAGATCTCAATTTAAGAAAAAAAACTTAAATTGAGAATCTCTTGTTTTACATGTTGTTCTTAATAAGGTTCTTATTGATAGAATAAAACATTCTATTCTATAATCAGTTATTCGTTATATTGAAATTCCTAAAGCTTTTGCAACTCCTTTTCCGTATGCTTCGTCAGCATGTGAACAATTCGTTATATGGCGTATTTTTATTTCTTCAGGACTATCGCCCATTGCTCTTGCTGTATTTTCAAAAAGAACTTGTTGCTGAGTTTTATTCATCAATCGGAACAAGTCACCTGCCTGTGTATAATAATCATCATCTTCTCTGTGGTTCCAATGATCAGCAGCACCGTCAATTTCTAGAGGAGGTTCCTTAAACTCTGGCTGTTCTGCCCACTCTCCGGAACTATTGGGCTCATAACCTAAAGTAGATCCATTATTACTGTCAATCCGCATCTGTCCATCTCTATGGAACATATTTAAGAATGGACATTTTGATTTATTCACCGGAATTTGATAATGATTGACTCCCAGGCGGTATCGCTGTGCATCGCCATATGAAAATAATCTTCCCTGAAGCATTTTATCCGGAGAAAAACTAATTCCCGGAACAATATTGGCAGGATTAAAAGCAGCCTGCTCAACATCTGAAAAATAATTTTCAGGATTTCTGTTTAATTCAAAATAACCAACATCAATAAGCGGATAATCTTTATGCGACCAGACTTTTGTAAGGTCAAACGGGTTAAAAGAGCATACCTTAGCCTGTTCATCTGTCATAAGCTGAATTTTCATATCCCATTTTGGAAACTCACCTTTATCTATACTATCTAATAAATCGAGTTGATGGCTCTCTCTGCATTTACCAATAATTTTTTCAGCCTCTTGGTCGCTAATATTTTTAATCCCTTGTTGGGTTTTTAAATGGAATTTAACCCAAGTACGTTCATTTTTACTATTTATTAGGCTAAACGTATGACTTCCATATCCATTCATATGACGATATGAAAGTGGAATGCCTCGCTCACTCATCGTTATTGTTATTTGATGAAGAGCTTCGGGAAGTTGTGTCCAAAAATCCCAGTTATTTTTGGCACTTCGCATATTAGTTCTGGGGTCTCTTTTTACAGCATGATTTAGGTCAGGAAATTTTAATGGGTCTTTAAGAAAGAAAACAGGAGTGTTGTTTCCAACTAAATCCCAATTCCCTTCTTCGGTATAGAATTTCATAGCAAAACCACGAATGTCTCTTTCAGCGTCGGCAGCACCACGTTCACCAGCCACTGTTGAAAAGCGAACAAACATATCTGTTTTTTTACCTAACTCTGAAAAGATTTTTGCTTTAGTGTATTGGGTAATATCATGGGTAACGGTAAATGTTCCAAAAGCACCAGACCCTTTTGCGTGCATTCGTCTTTCAGGAATTACTTCTCTATCAAAGTGAGCTAATTTTTCCAGAAACCAAACATCTTGTAAAAGCATAGGGCCTCTTTTGCCAGCTGTCATAGAATTCTGATTGTCAGCTACAGGTGCACCAGATACACTTGTTAATTTTTTTTTCGTCCATTTCATGATAGTAAGTTTTTAACTTAGAAATTAAAATTGTTTTTACTGATTTAAAATGATATCGGGACAACTCATTCACTATTCTATTGATACTAATGCTAGCTTTTGTAACAACTTGTTCTGTGAGTACGCCTTAAAATCATTTTAAGTAAAAATATATAGATTAAATCTATCGACAATAAGAATCGCGTATTTAAAATCTATGTCAATATAGGGTGAGTTTATTAAGAATTAGGTAATTATAAATTTATAAGTCAAAATATGGTGTAGGATTCTGTAATAGATAAGATTTTGAAATAGATGATTTATATGTGTATTTGCTTAGAAGAGAAATAAAATTTCACCAAACAATTAAGCTTGGTGAAATAGTTAATGATAAGATTATATTTCGCTATAATTAAAACTTTCTCGTTGAGAAAATTTTAATTATAAAATGAAAATATCTGATTCTTTGCACTTTTCTCTTAGTTCATCTGGCCAAATACTAGATTGCACTTCTCCAATATGTGCTTTCTTGAGAAAGAACATACAAAGTCTTGATTGGCCAATTCCGCCACCAATTGAATAAGGTAATTCGCCAGCGAGTAGCTTTTTATGGAACATGAGTGACTTACGTGATTCGGCATCTCTAATTTTAAGTTGTTTTTCAAGAGCTTCTTCATCAACACGAATTCCCATAGATGATATTTCAAAAGCAATCTCAAGTATAGGGTTCCATAGAATGATATCACCGTTTAAGCCTTTATAACCGTTAACCGTTGGTGTGCTCCAGTCGTCATAGTCAGGAGCACGGCCATCGTGTGGTTCACCGTTAGCCATTTCACTTCCAATTCCTATTATAAACACCGCACCAAATTCTTTAGCCACCTTTGTTTCTCTTTCTTTAGGTGTCAAGTATGGATATTGAAGCAACAAATCTTCTGCATGAATAAAGCTAATATCCTCTGGAAGTTGTGGTTCAATACTAGGGTAGTGTTCTTGTAGAATGTACTCAGTTCTTTTAAGGGCAGCATAAATTTGTTTAACCGTTTTTTTCAAAGTATCAAGGCTACGTTCCCCTTTAGTGATTGTTTTTTCCCAATCCCACTGGTCTACGTATAAAGAATGGATGTTGGTAAAATCTTCATCAGGGCGGAGTGCGTTCATATCTGTGTAAAGACCCTGTCCAACTGGAATGCTTAATTCACCAAGCATATAGCGCTTCCATTTTGCTAAGGAGTGAACTACCTCAGCTCTATCATCGCCTAGGGCTTTAATTGGGAAAGCAACAGGACGCTCAATACCGTTTAGATCATCGTTTAAACCAGTATGTTTCATAACGATTAATGGTGCAGTAACGCGTTTGAGACGAAGTTCTGCTGACAATTGTAACTGGAATTGATCCTTGATAAGCTTAATAGCTTTTTCGGTTTGATCTAAGCCAAGAAGGCTCTTGTAATCTTGTGGAATAATTAAATCTTTCATCATTTTGGTTTTAGTTAATTTCATTTTTGGATATAAAAAAAAGCCTTTCCTGGGGTGGAAAGGCTCAAACAAATGCATGATAGTATCCTTTCTCACCCTCAGGGAAAATTATTATTGTTATTATTTAAATTGAAGAAATACATATCCACTAAATATTGGTTATAAAAAAAGCCTTCCGTTTGGGGAAGGCTTAAGTATTTAATATGTTTTTGTCAAACAACTACAAGCTTCCCATTTTCGATGAATTATTATTCATCAAATTATTAAAAGCATTATTGTTGTTGAATGATCTCATTAATTCTTTTGTTTGTGGCAACTAAACTAGAAAAGATTTTTCGAATAAAAAAATGGCATTTTGATTTTTTCGAAAACAGGAGATGAAGCTATAATATTATTCTTCATCCAAATCTTCTTTTTTCAGCTCTGCAATTTGACCTGAATATGAGATATGAGCTTTAGTATCACAGCGAATAATTGTTGATGCCGATTCTTTAGAAAAAACCTCCATAATAACCGTGAATGTCTCTTTATCTTTTACATCGAAGGTGTAAGTCACTTTCATTTTTTTATCATTAAGAGTCCACTTTTCATTGAAAATTTCACCTTCAAAATTCATTCCGCCATCTCCACCATATTCCATTCTATAGGCACGACCAAAGAATGGTAAATCACACTCACTTTTATTTTCAGAAATTTTTAGAAAACCATAGTTTGTTGTCAAATCTATAGATCCTCCACCTTGAGGGTAGGCTCTTTCTGCTTCAAATTTGAAAGCTCCATTTTTCATTAATTCAACACATTCTTGATAGGCTTTCTGTCTTTTGGCTTTTTTTTCCTCTTTTCTTTGCGCAGATACTCCTGTAACAAGAACAATGAGTAGGAGTGAGCTGATTAGTTTTTTTAATATTGATTTCATAGCTCAGTTTGTTGATTTATACCCCTTAAGATAACCAAAAAACATGCCATAAAAAAGCCCATTCAGATTTTATCCGAATGGGTAATTATAATTAAGTATAAATATTCTCCATGATATATTTGCACCTAACTACTTAGGTTATCTTTTTTATCGAACTAAGAACCTCATAAAAGCAGCTATTTGTCTTGTTGTAAATGATTCATTAGTATCTGACCAAATTTTAGAAATACAATCTAAAAGTCATATTAGGTGTAAACCCTAAAGAAAGTTGTTGTATACGATCAAGTTCATCTTGTCCGGTGATAGGATTCGTATCTACACGATAGTAAACAGAAACAGGTACTTGTCTGGCGTAGATATTCTGCAAAGAAGCTCCAATTACACCTCGAAAGTTACTACCTGCTGAAGAAAATCTGTACAATAGAGAAGCATCTAAACGGTGATAAGCAGGTAGTCGAAGGCTGTTAATAGAGCCAAAGTTTATCTCTTTGGTACTCGTATTAAAACTATCGGCAGGTGTAAAAGGACTACCTGTACGGTACGTCCATCCTAAAGAAAATTCCCAGTTTTTTAGTTCAAGAGTGTTCGATATTTTGAAGTTGTGTGTGATATCATTATTTCCTCTAAAAGGAGTACTTTGTAGTTCAGGGAAAGTATATTCTACATCGTTAAAAGTATAGCCTAACCAAACACGATAGTTTCTAACCCTTTTTCTTACCAACACATCAAGTCCTACAATATTGCTTTTACCTACCGAAAGATCCTCCGTGGTATTGGTAAAACCATTGGTAAAAGAGGTTAAACTATCAATTCTTTTCAGATAAGCATCAATGTCTAAAGTCCATCCCTTTGTGTTTACAAAAATTCCGCCCGAAAATTGGAAACTTTCTAAAACAGGTATTCTTGAATGATCGGAAAGAGTCCAAATACCATTTCCCAGCCTTAATTGAGTGTCTTCAAACTCTATTAATTGACTAATAGGTTGATAGCGTTTTTCGGCTGTAGCCTTTAATCGCAAAGCCCTGGATAGTGGATATTCGGCATTTATACGTGGTTCAATAAAGAAATCATCTACCAAAGAATAATACGATCGGCGCACGCCCAGGCTAAGCATACCTTTATTTTTAGGCCTGTACATATATTCTGCATATAGACTATGTGCCTGACTCATATCATCTTTTTTTACATTAAAATCTCTGGTATCGTCAGGTAAAGGAATATCCTCTTCATCATCCGGATCTATGTCATTGTCACCTGCTTCATCTCTGAATAATTGATAGAATACATTTGTTTTGGAATACTGATAACCTGCTTTAATGGCACTAAGTGTTGATAAGTCGTAGGTAAAATTCACATCTGCTCCGAAATCTTCTACCGTATTTCTCCTTATATTTTCTTCCTCAATCAATAAATCTTCGGTTATTTTATTGTTATAGTCGCTGTCGAGATTTGAATAGTAGGCTTTTAAGGAGTGATGAAACTTTTCAGATCTGGTTCCCAGCCACGAAAAACTTGCGCCTTGTTTTTCAACAACCAGTTTATCAGAGGTCAAATCTTCGTCATCCCTTATCGAAAAATCTAAATCATTATTTGTGAAAAGACCACTAATGGCAATATTATCATTCTCTGAAGGTTGAATAATTAATTTTGCACTTCCATCGTAGAAGAAGAATTCATCTTTTCCCACATTTTCAGCAAAATCATCATCGTCATCTTCTTCAATTACTTGACCGATGTTGTTACTAATTATTTTGGTGTTTTGAAATACTTTTTCAGAAAGGGCGTCAAAAGTTGGTGTTTGTAACATATCTGTATAAGACCGCCTTGCCGAAACTATCAGTCCGACACTTTTGCCCAAAGGTGCTTTAAAAAAAGCATCACCATGTGTACCGTTAATACCAATTCCTCCCTCTGTAGATTGAGGAACATTTTTATCACTCGAAATGTCTATAACTCCTGATATGCGATCACCATACTCCGGGCTGGCACCGCCTTTATAAATTTTAGCAGTTTCGGTAATATAAGGGTTGATTGCCGAAATCATACCAAAGAAATGTCCTGTGTTATACATTTTTATTCCATCAAAATAAATCAGGTTTTGATCGGGGGAACCACCACGAATTTGAATGCCGGATGCAGATTCATCTAAGCTTGAAATTCCGGGAATTAATTGTAAACTTTGAAATATATCAGGCTCTACCAAACCTGGTAAAATACCTAACTTATCACTTGTTAAAGTAAAAGACCCATCAACATTTTTATCAATTCCTTTTGTTACATATTCAACTAAAACCACTTCGTGAAGCGAGTGTGCTTGAGCTTGCAAGAAAAGGTTTTTGCAGTCATCTGTTTTAATGTTGGAAGCATCTACCTCCAAATTAGTATAGCCCAAATATTGAATAGTAACTACAGCTTGTGGTTCTACCTTTTTTATTTGGAAAAAGCCGTTATTGTCAGAAGTCGTACCAAGATATGTCCCTTTTACAAAAATGGTGGCAAATGGTAATGGCTCTTTGGTTTCGGCATCGAAAAGATAACCACAAACATTAATTTCTTTAGAAGGTACACTGATTATAATTTGAGTGTCAGAAATTTTTTCAAACTTAAGATTTGTTAGGTTTCTTAATTCAGATAATAACTGTGCTCTCGATATAGAGCTATTTATTAATGTTATGAATTTATCTTTTACAACCTCCTCGCTGTAAGAAAATAGGAAGCCTGTTTTTTCTTCTACATTTGTCAATACCTCTTTAAGAGGTTTTAGTTTATAGTTGACTGAAATAGTTTCTTGAGAAAAAGCGCTAAAGGTGATAAATATAAATGCTAAAAAGATCAGTTTTTTCATAGTTAAATGATTTTAGGGGACTGATAAGAGTTTTAGTATTTTTCTGTTGTTGGTTAATTCATATTCAATACCCATTGGCACGAATATTATTTTCAGAGTCATATCAAGTTTATTGTATGTAAAGCTTCCTGTAAAACGTTTAGAAACGTCAACACCTTGATTTTCTATTGTAATATTATATTGAATTTGTAATTCGTTGAGAACTTCACTTAAAGGAACATTGTTAAAGCTGCTTCGTCCACTGATCCATGAAGGTGACTTATTCTCAATTGTTCCTTTTTCAAAAACATCTTCTATTAATTTAATAGCATTGCCTTTGGTCAGAATTGTTTTTTCTTTGGTTGTAATGGCTTCAAATTGAACCTTGCCTTGGTAGCAAGTCAGTTCAAAAATATTTGCTCTGGTCTTAATATTAAATTGTGTGCCCAGTACGGAAACTGTCCCGGAAGAGGTTGCCACCGTAAAGCCTTCGCCTTTTTCCACGTTAAAATAGCCTTCGCCCTGCAAGTTTACTTTTTTGTTATTTTTCCAGAAAAAGCGTGCATGGGTAAGTTGCGATTGTGCATTTAACTGTACTTCAGTTCCGTTAGGTAAAGTTACAGCTAACTGTTGGCCAAAGCCTGTTTCATATTTTACCTCATTAAAGAAAAAACCAAGAATCAATATAACTGAGGCTGCTACTGAAGCAATATAAAGAAATGGTTTTAAGCTAATAAGTTTT
The DNA here is from genome assembly GCF_029029505.1 of Ancylomarina sp. DW003. Classification (GTDB taxonomy): domain Bacteria; phylum Bacteroidota; class Bacteroidia; order Bacteroidales; family Marinifilaceae; genus Ancylomarina. The sequence continues at coordinate 109,875 of NZ_JAKJSD010000003.1, forward strand.
CCTTTTTTTGATTTTGATTCACCGATCTGATTCTTAATCTTAAGGCGTAGAGCTTCTTTGTCAAAATCAGGTTTTTCAAACCGATTTAAACCTTTTACAATCTCCTGATAATCTTTAAATTCAGATGATTGTTCAAATTCGGAATGCTCTTCAGGAGTAAGAGATCTCGCTAACCAACGGGCCAATATAGTATCATCTTTTTCTTCAAACATTTTTTTTAGTATAATTCATTTATAGAACAGGTGACTTTAAAATCACCCTACCCCTTTATATGTTTTTTACGATTTTACGCATTTTAACCAATGCTTTGTGCATGCGTTTTTCTATTGCCTTTTGCGATACATTTAGCATTTCAGCAATTTCTTTATAACTTTTTTTATCTATTCTATTTAAAAGGAATACTTCTCGTTGCCCATCGGGAAGAGCATCTATTGCTGATTGAAGCTTTTCCATAAATTCGTCCTCTTCAATTTTATATTCGGGAGTTTCATTATCAGCAGATCTTTGAGGCTCCTTGGCATACCTTAATACAATTTTTTTATGTGCAACCTGATTGTAAAATTCATTTTTTGCTGTAGCATACAGAAATGCTTTGGCTTTTTCGAAAAGTACTTTTTTGCAATTATTCCATAATTTAATAAAGGCATTCTGTACCAAATCTTCTGCTTGTTGAATATCTCGACATTGATAGTATAGATAATTGCGAAGGGATTCCGAGTTCATATTAAAAATTTGATTGAAAATGCTTTCAGTACAAATTGATTTTTTTGTGTCCTCCATGCAAAATATTTTTTAGGGGTAGGGTAAAAAAGTTTTTACCTGTTCTACTCACAAAATAACAAAAATTTAATTGATATGAACTCAAACTCCTATTTTCGTATTACAATTATGGCAATATTGTTTTTCGCATTAGTCTCTGTATTATTAAAAGGGTTAACTATACGTAAACACTTGGATAACTTTTATGCCGAAGAGGTATATAATATTACTTATAAATACTTCTTTAAAACCAACGAAGGAAAAACCTTTGTGAGAGCTTTTTTGCCTAAAAATAACAATCGTCAGCGCATAACCGCCGAAGCTTTTGAAGGAAGTAAGGGGTTAATATTTGAAAAAAGAAACGACAAGAACAATTTAAAAGGTGTATGGCTTAGTGATCAGGAACATAAATTCAAAAGTATTGATTACAGCTTCACTTTTGAAGGCAAATCAAAAACAATTAGTATCCCAGACAGCTTTAAATCTCCAACTGCTAAGTATAATAATTTTCTTGAAGCATCTGAATACATAGAATCTAATGACTCTCAGATTGACAGTGTTGCTAAGAGTTTGATTGTAAATGCCGAAAATGACAAGCAAAAAATCAAACTTATTTTCAATTTTGTGTATGAAATCCCTAAAGCACCAATTATCACTCTTACAGATGCTGTTACAGTGCTACAACAGAATCGCGCTTCCTGTAATGGCAAAAGTCGTTTGTTTGTTGCATTAGCCCGAAACTTAGGTTACCCAGCCCGAATTAAAGGGGGAATTATTCTTGAAGAAATAGACAAACGTACTTCACATGTTTGGGCTGAGATTAATATTAATGATGAATGGGTCCCATTTGATGCATTGAATAAGCATTTTGCTCATTTACCGGCTAATTACCTGGAATTATACGAAGGTGATGAATTCTTGATCACTCGTACACCAAACATTAGCTTCGATTATACTTATGAAATTAAGCAGCGTAGCAATATTCCATTCCTAAAGGCAAGTGTAAGCGATGTTAGCGAAATTGTACCTCTAACTCTTCTTGGATTGGTAGAAAAAAAGATTATCTCTAAAAGTGCTCTAATGTTATTGTTAATGCTTCCTATTGGTGGGTTGTTGGTCGCTTTTTTGAGAAATGTAGTGGGACTACGAACTTTTGGTGTATTCCTTCCTGTATTAATTGCTTTCTCTTTACAAGAAACGGGTTATGTTACAGGCATGTTACTGTTTGTTTTCTTAATTCTTTTTGTAGGCGTTATTTCAAGACCATTCAGTAAACTGGGGTTATTACACACACCTAAATTGGTTATTTCATTAAGCTTAATGGTTTTGGTAATGATTATGGGGTCTTATATAGGACTGAAAGCAAATATTATGTGGTTAACAGCATTCACTTTTTTTCCAACAATTATTTTAACCATTTCAGCAGAGCGATTTTCAACACTTATTCTCGAAGATGGTTTTCAGAAAGCAACAGGTACTTTATTTCAAACACTGATAGCTGTAAGCTTTTGTTACTTCATGCTCTCCAGTCAGTGGTTGTCGTCTATCACCATGCTATTTCCGGAGTTCTTACTTGTTATCGTAATTCTGGCAATGCTATTAGGAAGATATATTGGTTTGCGGTGGACAGAATTAATCCGATTCAGGTCTATATTAAATGCTAAGACGATATAATCACGTTGTTTAAGTTATTCTTATAAGGAATTTAGTGAGTATTAAAATTTGAGAATCAAGTATCAAGACAAATGTGTTTTTTCTTGATACTTGATTTTTTTTAGTAGCCTAAGGATTGAACCTATCAGATTTGGGTAATAAGCCGACTGTTCAAAATTGGAATCAATCCTTTTTCTGAAAAGCTCATTATTTAAATAAAAAAATGTGCAGGGGGTAGGGTAATTGTAAAATCGACTGTCCTATACACAGAAACCAAAAACGATACGTTATGCTACAGAAACTATTTAGAATAAGCAATCCCAAAGGCGTAATGGGGCTAAATAAGAGAAATATAGAATTGATTTATGCCCACAACCGTCGTGAAGACTATCATTTAGCAGATGATAAAGTGCGAAGTAAGGAGATTCTACATGACAAGGCTATTTCTTGTGCTGAAACTTATGCTGTTATCACAAATATAAAGGACATTAAAAAAATGTGGGCAAAATGTGAAAAGCACCAAGCAATGGCTATAAAACCATCTAACGGATTTGGTGGAGAAGGCATAAAGATTCTTAAAAAAGACGAACAAGATAATTGGATTAGTAGTGGGAGAAAAATATCAGAAGATGAAATATTCAGACACATTACAAGTATAATATCAGGCTTGTATTCCATGAGTTCCAACGATAGTTGTTTAATCGAAGAATGTATTGTGCCACATCCTTTCTTTGCCGAAATTTATGGCGATGGCGTACCTGATTTTCGTGTTATTACATTAAAAAATAAGCCTATAATGGCAATGTTGCGTATGCCGACTTCAAAATCTGACGGCAAAGCTAACTTGCACCAAAATGGCGTAGGTATTGGGGTTGATATGGAAAAGGGAACACTTACCCAAGTATATGACGGCAAACGCTATACACAGCATCATCCTGATAATCCAGCTATAATTTTGGGTAAGAACATTCCTTTTTGGAATGAGATAATGGCACTATCTATAGCCACCTCAAAAGCATTTCCGCTAAATTTCTTAGGTATTGATGTTGTGATTGATCGAAAAAAAGGGCCTCAAATAATGGAAGTAAATGTACGCTCGGGATTAGGTATCCAATTGGTTAATAAACGTGGATTGGAAGAAGCCATAGCAGAGCATTTTTAGAAATATTTAATCCTATCCCAATACGATTAAAAAATGGCAGAGGGGTAGGGTAATTATAAAGTTAGCTGCTCTATATACAGAAACCAAAAAATAAAAAAATGAGAACAATAAAATTTACATTAATAGCCATGTTATTTTCGATAACATTAACAGCACAGGTAAAACAAGGTTTAGAGGTTGAAACTCAAAGTGGTTACGAATACAACTATTTTAAGAGCCCGACAGAAGTGCATCAAAATGGCGTAATTTATACAGAAAAAGATCTTGTGGAAAGTAGTATTTATCAAGACATCATGCTGGATTATGATTATCGTAAAAAGTGGGGGGAGAATAGAATTCGATTTTCGATAGCCCCTTCTTCAAGGGTATTTTATCAGAATTTAGACGATAGCTATTGGAGCTTATTAGCCAGGGCAAAGTATGATTATAGTTTTACTAAGACTACAAAACTATTAGCTCAAATGTCTTTTAAAAGAATGAATCGCCAAGGATTAGATGGCGCACAAGATTTACTGATTAATCCGTTAGGATATACTAACTATGGTGTGAAATCAGGTTTAGAATTCGAACTTGCAGAAAATAATGAAACTACAGTTATGGCTTTTTACAACTTCAAAAACTTTGATGAGTATGGCGTTAGAGATCTGCAATTTAACGAATTTGGGATACAGTTTAGAACACAACAGGAGTTTAAAGTGAATGATCTTAAGCATAAGTATGGGCTGGTAGGATATATAAAAAAACGAACTTACGATACTTTTAACGCATCAGAAACAACTTCAGATGGTGAACGCAATTGGGGATATATTAAAATGAATGCTTTCTACAAGTATCCGGTTAGCAAAACACTAGAGGTAAAACCAAGTTTTGTATACTACGTTCGTAGCGATAAAAATGATTATTCAGGCTTTAAGCAATTTGGACCAGCAATTGCACTGAAATTTGATAACAAAAAAACAAAAATTCGTTCAGGATTAAGTTACCTAACCAGAAATTATGCTAGCATAGCAGCCAAAGATAATAATGGTCCTACAGGTGAAAAAATACAGTACAATTATTTAGATATTACTTTTGATGCGGAGCATCAAATTGAAGAGAATTTATCGATAACAGCAACAGTGTATAGTCGTGTTCGTAATACCAATTATACCGATTTAGATGCACGTTCTTTTAGAGGATATCGCAATCAATACATAGGCATAGGTGTTAAATGGGAGTTTTAATATCGAAATATATCCTACTTGGATATAAAAAAAAAAGACTGCAAATTCTATGATTTGCAGTCTTTTACTATTTCGAATATTTCGATTTTACAATCTGTCCATAAACTTGATAGGATCAATCACGTAGCGTTTGTGCAGTGATGAACCAATTGGCCCATCTTCGTCAGCAGCTTCAATCTCGAAAGTTAATTTCTTTCCATCAACTTCAGTTAATTTAGCAGTACAAGTAACTTTCTTGCCAACTTTGGTCGCTTTAATATGCTTGGTGTCGATTTGGATACCAACAGTATCTAAACCTTTGTCCAAATTATCTGCAATGCATTTTACAGCTGTATTTTCCATAAAAGCAACCATTGCTGGTGTTGCAAAAACAGGAAGACTACCTGAACCATGCGCTATGGCAGTGTTACTTTCTTCTACAGTGATTTCCTGTGTGAAGTTTAATCCTTTTTCTAAAGACATAATTACTTTGTTATTTAGTAAATGAGATTTGAGTTAATGAATAAAATCATCAGATTTACGTATCAACATATCTTCATATTATTTTAAAATTCCGAAGTGAAATGGAATTCCAAGTTCTTATAATTTGCTTGTGCCATTTGCAACATATAACCCGAATCAGCTAAGAAAACATCTCTACCTTGCTTGTCTTTGGCAATATATTGGTATTTAGCTTTTTTAAACTCTTTCAATTCCTCATCGTCGTTAGACTTAATCCAACAAGCCTTGTGAAGATTGATGTGTTCCCAACGACAGGATGCGCTATACTCGTGTAGCAAACGGTACTCGATAACCTCAAATTGAAGTGCTCCAACGGTACCAATTACTTTACGACCATTGAACTGTGAGGTGAAGAGTTGTGCCACACCTTCGTCCATCAATTGGTCAATACCTTTAGCAAGCTGTTTCGATTTCATTGGATCAGCATTCTCGATATATTTAAACAACTCAGGAGAGAATGATGGAATCCCCTTGAAATTGATTTTTTCACCTTCAGTTAAAGTATCACCAATCTTAAAGTTACCTGTATCGTGCAAACCGATAATGTCTCCAGGGAACGCCTCTTCTACAATCGATTTCTTTTCAGCCATAAAAGCTGTTGGACTTGAGAACTTCACTTTTTTACCATTGCGTACGTGCAGGTAAGGTGTATTTCTCTTAAAAGTACCCGATACAATTTTCACGAAAGCAATTCTATCGCGATGCTTAGGGTCCATATTGGCATGAATCTTAAAGACGAAACCAGAAAACTTCTCTTCTGTTGGTGCAATAACTCTTTCAACCGTCTGACATGGCAGTGGAGAAGGAGCAATCTTAATAAAAACATCAAGCAATTCCTGAACACCAAAGTTATTCAGTGCAGAACCAAAGAATACAGGCGCAATTTCAGCATTTAGATAATCTTCAACGCTAAATTCAGGGTAAACTCCCGATACTAAATCTAACTCTTCACGAAGCACTTCAGCATCATCACCAATATGATTTTCCAGCTCAGGACTAGAAACATCGTCGAATTCAATGGTTTCCTGAACGGTTTGAGTTGCAGGTGTAAAGAGACTCAAGTTTTTATGGTAGATATTGTAAACCCCTTTGAAATCAGGCCCCATATTTATAGGCCAACTCAAAGGATTGACATTTAATTGTAATTCTTCCTCAATTTCATCAAGCAGATCAAAAGCATCCTTACCCGATCGGTCCATTTTATTAATGAATACAATTACAGGCGTTTTTCTCATACGACAAACCTTCATCAATTTTCTGGTTTGTGCCTCAACTCCTTTTGCCACATCAATCACAATAATAACCGAATCACAAGCTGTTAAAGTACGAAATGTATCCTCAGCGAAATCCTGGTGACCAGGTGTATCAAGAATGTTAATTTTATGTCCTTTGTACTCGAATCCCATTACCGAAGTTGCAACAGAAATACCTCTCTGACGCTCAATTTCCATAAAATCGGAAGTTGCAGTTTTCTTAATCTTGTTCGATTTAACAGCACCAGCCACGTGAATAGCTCCACCAAATAACAAAAGTTTTTCGGTTAGTGTGGTTTTACCTGCATCGGGATGAGAGATGATACCAAAGGTACGTCTTCTATTTATTTCGTCTAAAAAAGCCATGGCTAGTCGTTTTCTTTCAATTAATAGGATTGTAGAATTTCATATCACGAATTTGATTGCAAAATTCCACTCTGCTTGTTCATCTATATAAAAAGCATGCAAAACTAAGCATTTTTAGTGGATTTTAGACTTTGCTTTTTATGAAAATAAGCAATTCAATCTTGTTTCTAATTCTATTTATGCCAAGTTCTGATATTATTCATTAGGACGAGGAATATCTGTATTATTTCATCTAATTTAGCTTTCCCATAAATCACATAAAGCAAAATATCAATACGCATGAAAAAAATAGCCTTACTTTCAGACACGCACTCTCATCTCGATGAAAACTTATTTAAATACTTAGAGATTTGTGATGAGATATGGCATGCCGGGGATATAGGTAATATCGAAACGGCTGATAGGTTGGCCGAATATGCACCTCTTAGGGCTGTGTACGGTAATGCCGATGGGCAAGATGTTCGACAAGTTCATCCTTTACATCAAAGATTCAATTGTGAAGATGTTGATGTTTGGATGACACATATAGGCGGTTACCCAAAACGATATGATCAGAATATTCGTGAGGAAATTAAAAGAAATCCGCCAGAACTATTCATCTCCGGGCATTCACATATCCTAAAAGTAATGTTCGACAAAGAATTGAATCTATTGCATATCAATCCGGGAGCTGCCGGACTGCAAGGCTTTCATAAAGTGCAAACTTTAATTCGATTTACTATTGATGGTAAACAGATTAAAGATTTAGAGGTAATCGAGTTTGGCACTAAAAGAAAATAATTCATTTTAGTATGTTCATTTCAACACTTAATAGCAGGCTCATCAATACAAACTTGATGAGCTTTTTCGTTTTAAATTGAAATTGATAAAACTATTAGATTTTGTGTGAATTTACTATTTCAGCCTTATTAGAGAATAAATTCACTATCTACTTTTCAAAAAGATACATTTTTTTATATACCATAAAACACTGATGGTATTATTCACAATTCTAAGATTTATAGGCTATTCAATGTGGGATTCAAACACATCATAATAGCTGATTTATGTAGAGTTTATCAATCACAATCGATTCGTTTTTAATAATATGCCTTATAATTGAAATATTTACTCTCTTTTAGTATATTTAGATATCTAAATGCTTTGGGAGCCAGATTTGTGCAGAAAGCTGGAAAATACTAAGCATAGGAACTTAATAAAAGAAGATCTTTATGTCTGAATTAAGACTTTTTTATTACTTTAGGGACTCGAAAAAAAGAACGGCAAAAGAGAATTTCTCTCTTTTATACATATTAAGTATTCACTCCAAAATTTTAGAACATGCTTTTTGACCTTGAACTGATTAAATCTGTTTACAAAAATATGCCAGCCAGGATTGAGGCTGCTCGCAAGAATTTAGCCAGACCACTTACTCTAAGTGAGAAGATTCTATATTCTCATCTATTTGATAATAATTCTTTACAAGACTATAAGAGAGCTGAAGATTACGTTAATTTTGCTCCGGATCGTGTTGCTATGCAGGATGCTACCGCACAAATGGCTTTGCTTCAGTTTATGAATGCTGGTAAATCAAAGGTTGCTGTTCCTTCAACTGTACATTGCGACCATTTGATTCAAGCATCGGTAGGAGCGGATGAAGATTTAAAAGAAGCTTTATTACAAAACAATGAAGTTTACAATTTTTTGCAATCGGTATCTGATAAATATGGAATTGGTTTTTGGAAGCCGGGTGCTGGAATTATTCATCAAGTTGTTTTAGAAAATTACGCATTCCCTGGTGGGATGATGATTGGAACAGATTCGCACACGGTAAATGCTGGTGGATTAGGTATGGTAGCCATTGGTGTTGGTGGTGCCGATGCTGTTGATGTGATGGCAGGAATGGCTTGGGAGCTAAAAATGCCAAAACTAATTGGTGTAAAATTAACCGGCAAACTAAGTGGTTGGGCATCGTCTAAGGATGTGATTTTGAAAGTTGCTGGTATTTTAACTGTAAAAGGTGGAACAGGTGCTATTGTAGAATATTTTGGTGAAGGAGCTGATGCCTTATCATGTACAGGTAAAGCTACCATTTGTAATATGGGGGCTGAAATTGGAGCAACAACTTCCATTTTTGCTTACGACAAGAATATGAGTACTTACCTGCGTCATACGGGGCGTGAGCAAATAGCAGACTTGGCTGACGATATTATGCCACATTTGCGAGCAGACGAAGAGATTGCTTTAAACCCGGAGAAATATTACGACGAACTGATTGAAATCAATCTGTCTGAATTGGAGCCGTTTATTAATGGACCATTTACACCAGATTTAGCTCATCCGCTTTCTGAATTTGCCAAAGCGGTAAAGACGAATGATTACCCACAAGAACTAGAGGTTGGTTTAATTGGCTCTTGTACAAATTCATCTTACGAAGATTTGTCGAGAGCAGCATCATTAGCTAAACAGGCAAGAGATAAGAACCTGAAGGTAAAAGCTGAATTTATTGTAACACCAGGATCTGAAATGGTTCGTTATACAACTGAGCGCGATGGTATTCTTAGTGAGTTTGAAAATATTGGTGGTGTCATCATGTCAAATGCTTGTGGACCATGTATTGGTCAATGGAATCGTCATACTGAAGATCCAACACGTAAGAATTCAATTATTACATCTTTTAATAGAAATTTTGCCAAGCGAAATGATGGTAACCCGAATACACATGGGTTTGTTGCTTCGCCTGAATTGGTAACAGCGATGGCTATTGCTGGTGATCTTACTTTTAACCCAATGACTGATACATTAATTAATGAAGATGGTGTAGAGGTGAAGTTAGATGAGCCTAAAGGCTATGAACTGCCTCCGCATGGTTTTGACGTGGTAGATGCTGGTTATTTGGCTCCTCAGGCTGACGGGAGTGGTGTGAAGGTAGAGGTGAGTAAGATGTCTGATCGATTACAATTGTTAGCACCATTTAAAGAGTGGGATGGTGAAGATTATCTGGGGCTTAATTTATTGATTAAAGCCAAAGGAAAGTGTACAACCGATCATATTTCTATGGCCGGACCTTGGTTAAGATTCCGTGGTCACCTCGATAATATTTCTAATAATATGCTAATTGGTGCAATTAATTACTTCAATGACGAAAGCAATTTAATATTTAATCCTATTTCTGAGAAATATGAAGAAGTTCCGGCAACAGCTCGTGCAATAAAAGCTAAAGGTCAGGCCAGTTTTGTTGTGGGAGATGAAAATTATGGAGAAGGTTCATCGAGAGAGCATGCAGCAATGGAACCTCGTCATTTAGGAATTAAAGTTGTTTTAGTTCGTTCATTTGCTCGTATTCACGAGACGAATTTGAAGAAACAAGGTGTGCTTGGTTTAACCTTTGCTGATAAAGCTGATTACGATAAAATTCAAGAGAAAGATAAGGTAGATGTTTTTGGATTAAAGGATTTTAAACCTGGAAAAAATTTAAAGCTTGTGTTAACTCACGAAGATGGAAGTAAAGATGAGATTGAAGCTTGCCATACATACAATGAAGCACAAATAGAATGGTTTAAAGCAGGATCTGCCTTAAATCTAATTCGCAAACAAAATAAGTAATAAGAATGAGTTCAAAAATTAGAATTCATCACGAAATATTTAAGAAATACAAAGTCAAATTAAACAATAACATTCTAACTACACTAACCATATGAGAGAAACATTAAAATCAAAATTATCAAAAAAGATTGACGAACACCGCCCGAGAACAGAGCGCTTATTAAAGGAATATGGCGATGTTCAGATTGATGGAGTAACAGTATCGCAAGTAATTGGTGGTATGAGAGGTATTAAATCTCTCGTTACTGATATTTCATACCTTGACCCTGAAGAAGGAATTCGTTATAGAGGTTATACGCTTGATGAAGTGATTCATAATCTACCTAAGTCTAAAGACGCTGAAATGCCATCGGTTGAAGGCTTATTTTATCTGTTGTTGACAGGTGATTTTCCAACTGATCAAGAAGTTCAGCAAGTTGTAGATGAGTTTTCAAAGCGACGCATTGTTCCGCGCTTTGTTTATGATGTAATCGATTCGTTCCCGACATCAAGTCATCCAATGGCAATTTTTTCAACAGCTATTCTAACCTTAAATAGAGAATCTGTTTTTAATCGCCAATATCAAGCAGGCTTAAGCAAGAAAGATTATTGGGAAGCAACTTATGAAGATGCCTTGAATCTATTGGCTAAGTTGCCTGAGATTGCAGCCTATATTTATAATAAGCTATATCGTAAAGGTGAACGTATTTTATCAGATCCTAACCTTGATATGGGAGCTAATTTTGCTCAAATGATGGGAATAGAGAAGCCATATGATGATGTGTCACGTTTGCATTTTATTATTCATTCTGATCATGAGAGTGGTAATGTTAGTGCGCATACAGGTCACTTAGTAGCAAGTTCTTTATCTGATATCTATCTTTCTATTTCAGCGATGATTAATGGCTTAGCAGGACCTTTACATGGTTTGGCTAATCAGGAAGTTCTTCGTTGGTTACAAGAGGTAATGAATAAAATGGACAATAAATTACCATCAACAGAAGAGATGGAGCAATTTGTTTGGAATACTTTGAACTCTGGTCAGGTAATTCCTGGTTTTGGTCACGCAGTATTGCGTAAAACCGACCCCCGTTATAAATTACAGCGCGAGTTTAGTCAGAAACATCTTCCCGATGATCCAATTTTTAAATATGCTGACTTGCTTTATAAGGTTGTACCTCCAATTTTACAGAAACATGGTAAAGCGAAGAATCCATGGCCTAATGTCGATGCACAATCAGGTGTTATTCAATGGCACTATGGCGTGAAAGATTATGATTTCTATACCGTGTTATTTGGTATTGGTCGATCAATAGGTATCTGTGCTAATATTATTTGGGACAGAGCTCTTGGGTATCCTCTGGAGCGTCCAAAATCAGTAACGACAGATATGCTTGAAAAAATGGTAGGTATTAAAGAGTAAGATGCCATATAAAACAAAAATCCCCTTTCAATAAGTTGTTGAAAGGGGATTTCTTATGTTATAATGTCAATTTAAGAAAGGATCTTGATTTGTTGAAGCTCCATTTCTAATTTGCTCATTTCCGATTTGATTTGATTTTTGAATTGATCAAATTGGCCTTTAAATTTATCGGATAAGGAATTGTAGTATTCAATTCCATTAAGAAGATTGGTTTTGAACTTCTCAAGGCTTCTTACACTTTTTTTATCAGGATCTTTTAAATCGGCAATTTGTTCTTTTAGGTAATCAATATAGATGTTCAACTCCTTGGAGAACATATTAGGACGATCGGTACGTGAAATCAAATTAAATCGGCCATATATATGATCAACCATTTGCTTAAAGGAAGCTGCTTCTGAGAAATAAGCCATATTTGGACCAGGACAAATAGAAACACCATCACCATCAGCACTTGTATCAAGATTATTTACAAGATAAGATGCTGCTGATAAGCCTTTACAAAGACATGATTTTTGACTCATTCTTTCAATCTCAAGATTATATTCCGTTTCACTTAAGTTTTGAGATTTTAAATCTTTAATCTTCAGATTTTGATATTGTCGAGAAGCCGTACAAATAGGATTGTCAGAATATTCCATATTAGCAACTAAAAGTCGCTTTGTACAAATACTTCCTGGCTTTCCTTCTTTTATCATTTCAATTTTACCTTCATCACGTGTGTTACCTTTCAAGTTGTTGAAACGAACACCAAGAGGTGAGGAGTGGCTTAAATAAAGTTCATCTTCCTTAGCTTCAGAAAGTGTTTTCAATGTTTTTTTATCAACATCACATACTTCGGGAACCAAAAGGAATGGAGACCCCCATCCTACAGAATCAATACCGTAATAATCCATTAAAAACTCATGTTCCTCAGATGTACCCACACCACCTTGTGCAGTGATTTTAAGATCTAAAGTTTCTTTAGGAACAATTTTGTTTTTAGTTTGGAGTGCAGAAAATAGTAGCTCACTTGTATCTGCGATTAATTCTGATTTGTTGTTTTTAAATTCTTCAAGAATTGGTCCCATCAGAGAACCATCTGTTGCAAAGGCATGACCTCCGCAATTTAGTCCGGATTCAATTCTATATTCTGAAACCCAAATTCCTTTTTTAGCTAAGAATTTACCTTGAATAAGAGCTGAACGGTAATCACTTACCTTGAGAACAACTTTTTTCTTAATATAGCCATTTTCGTTTGGAAAGAAATCATTGAATTGTTCCAGGTAACCATATAATCTGGGGTTCATACCCGCTGACAATACCAATGAAGACTCTAATGTACTATTGGCAAAGCCTCTAAGTGCAGCATGAGCATCGTTGTATTCCGACGGTAGTTTTTCTCCTTGAAAGTAATTTTCTTTGTCCACTTTCGTCATAATATTTACATCAATATTTCCAATTGGTAGATTATCGTTTAACCAATTTTTGATGTCTTTTACATAGTGGTTGTTGTTTACTTTATCTTGAATTTCTTTTTTAAGAGTAGACACATCGGGAAGAAGATTCATGTATTTTTCAAATTCCTTACCCTTCTCTACAATTGAATCTTTGACTTCTTCGAATTTATCTTTAACCATTTTATCCATAAGGTTAAGATATGCTGTAATTCTTTCAGCTCTACAATCCATTGTCTTATCGGAAATAGGCTGGAAAGGCAAACTCATTTGTTTGCTATAAAATTCACGCAAATTCTCAAGAAGAATATCATCCACAATAGAGACAACTGATGAAATACCATACTGAGCTACTTGTAATGGTGTGTTCACAGTGTATCCGGTTCCCATAACAGGAATGTGGAATGTGTGTGCAGTTTTATTGGTCATTTAGTCTTTGTTTTTTTGATATTTGTTATGATGTATAACAATTAGATCTGTTTGTTTCGCATGAAACAGCCCGCAAGGTATTGTTTTTAGCGAGTTTAACAAACAGAATAATGAAAATACGAAGTCTTATTAAGGAGATTTTAGAAATCTTTGAATAAGGTTTTGCCTAATGTTAATTAAAAAAGCTTGTATTGATTTGGATTTTCCTCAGTTTCAATTCCTTCTAGTTTTAATAACTCTTCTTTTCTGTGCAGTCCGCCAGAATAGCCTGTTAGCTTACCACTTTTGCCAATTACTCTGTGACAAGGAATAATAATAGGAATTGGGTTTTGTGAATTGGCTCTGCCCACTGCTCTGCATGCAGAGGAATTGTCTATACCATTAGCAACATCCTGATAGGAACAAACAGAACCGAAAGGTATTGACATGACCTCTTTCCAAATTTTTATCTGAAAAGGTGTGCCGTCTGGATTAACTTGAACGGAAAACTCTTTTAAATGACCTTCAAAATAAGCTTTAAGTTCTTTTTTTGTTGCTTCCAATAATTCCGAACCCTGAATCCAATTGTCTTGAATTTCATGCTCGTGATCATCAGGAGGAAAAACAATTTCTTTTAGGGCAAACTCTTGGGCAAGAAGTAATAAATTTCCAATTGGAGAAGAGAGAATATCGAAATAAAGTTGCATACTAGTTTCGGTTAGATGTTCAATTATTTATTTGATTTACCGAAGGTAGTAAAAAGCTCGCTTAAGTATATTTACTCAGGAATATTTTTAAGGTATTTTAAATACTTCTGATTATTAGATAGTAAAAACCCTTGCTATTTTAAAATAACAAGGGTTCTTTAATAGTATTACTCCTCTTTTGCAGCAGCCAGATCTCTTAATACAACTGAAGCGATATAACAACCAAATATTGGAGGCATATATGAAATCGTACCAACATTCGATTTCTTATTTTGACTTTCAACAAGCACTACAGCTTTCTTATCCACATCTTCTGGTGAAAAAACAACTTTTACGCCTTTTCGGACTCCAAGTTGATGAAGTTTTTTTCTAAGCATTCTCGCCAATCGGCAATTGTAGGACTTCGAAATGTCTTTAATTTGAATCTGACTTGGATCCATTTTGCCACCTGCTCCCATCGAGCTCACAACTTTATATTTTAATTTCAAGCTATGGTAAATTAGGTGTATTTTGGGTGCAAGCGTGTCTATTGCATCAACGACATAGTCATACTCAGCTTCTTTTAGAACGTCTTTCAAACGTTCTTCACGGATAAATTCATTTATGACTTTAAGCTTTAAATCTGGGTTAATTGCTAATAATCTTTCAGCCATAACATCAGCTTTGTCCTTGCCAATGGTCTTTGTTGTTGCAGGCAATTGCCTGTTTATATTTGAAGCTTCTATATCATCACCATCAACAATAGTCATTTGTCCAACACCAGCACGGCAAAGTAGTTCTGCCGTATAAGCACCAACACCACCAAGTCCAACGACTAAAATGTGAGCATTTTTCACTTGCTCTAATCTTTCTTCTCCAAGCAGAAGTTCCGTTCTGCTCAACCAATCAGTATTCATCTTATTCAAAAAATAATTATATCTATCAGATCTGTTTACGATCTATCAATTTCTCTAAGTTTAAAGACGGATGTGAAACTCTTGAAAATAGTTTCTTTTAGTTCATCGATCTGTATGTTTTTTATTTCAGCAGCCTTATTATATATTTCAATAACAGAATGGTTCGACTCATCCGTTTCCAGAAAAATTCGGTTTAAAGGCAAAGCTTTGAAAATATTTTGCACTTTGATGTCGAACAATAGGGCTTCTCCAAAGGAAATGAAACAATTTTGAGCAAGTAAGCTTTGCGCTATATGTTGGTTGTTTCGATAGCCATGAATTATCCAATCTGTATTTGGTTTTAATCTTTTTTTTAGAGAAAGCAATTCAGAAAAACATTTTACGCAATGAATAATAACAGCTTTATTAAGCTCTTCTGCAATTTCAACTTGATCCCGAAAGAATTCTTCTTGAATACTTAATGGAGTTGAAATTATTCGATCTAAGCCTATCTCTCCAATGGCGATAACTTGAGTTTTATTAGCTGCTTTTTTTAGCCTCTCAAGGCTTGTTTTCCCTTCTTCCTTTTCAATATGCCATGGGTGTAAACCCATAGAAATTGAATTGTGCAATTCTACCGAATCACCTAATTGACCAGTACAATAATTAACCACAGAAATTACACCTTCTACCTTTTGTAGATGGTGTGTGTGGACGTCTATATAAGGGGTTTCCTGCATTATTTATATTTAGCTTGGCAAAAATATAAAAATATTGGAAAATGTGACTTTCTCTTTTGGATTAAGATTAGGAGGAAAGAGGGCGTTTATCTCTGTGATCTTCATTTTATTATCACACATTCAGTAAAGATAAGCTTTTAATTTGACTGATAAAAAGGTTTGGTGTAAATGGATGAATTTCGTCTGTAAGCCTTGTAAACACAGAAATTATTGCTTACTTTGCATACAAGAAAGAACGTTCTTTACATATAAGATAAAAGCATAATCGCACTAGTTATCGATTGTTAAACTCAACACTTACAAGTTACCGAGAAAGCTACACGTTTGCAAAAGCAGGCCCCAACCTTAGGGTTGTTTTCGGACACAGGGGAAACTTGACCAGATGGGCACTCAAATCCTGTTTTATAGGAGTTTAAAATCCATTAGCTAGTGCGTTTTTTATACCCTGTTTTTTCTTATAAAGCTGACTCCTTTTTTATTAATTCACTTGTTTTGAATTTAGAAAATTTCCCGCGAATTGCTACTTTTGTTCCAAATCAGAAGCTAACTATAAACACATTTTTATTTTGACTCACAGATATTTTATTCGACTTAGTTACAAAGGAACTCATTATCATGGGTGGCAAGTGCAACCCAATGCTATTACAGTTCAGGAGGTTTTAAATAAGGCTTTAAGTACAGTACTTAATCAGGAAATAAATGTGGTTGGTTGCGGAAGAACAGATACTGGTGTTCATGCTAGTGATTTTGTTGCGCACTTTGATATAGAAGGTAAGAGAGATGTGGAGAAAGAGAAACTTGTATTTCGTTTGAACCGGTTTTTACCATACGATATTGCCGTTAAATCTTTGTTCGAAGTTAAACCGGATGCTCATACACGTTTTGATGCCTTGTCAAGAACATATCAGTATTTTATAAGTAGAGATAAAAACCCGTTTCGTTCGGAATCTCATTGGAATATGACTCATGAACTTGATGTAGATAAAATGAATGAGGCTGCTAAGCTTTTGTTCGAATATGAGGATTTTACGAGTTTTAGCAAATTACACACCGATGCTAAAACTAATATCTGTAAAATTTATAAGGCAGAATGGGAAGATAGAGGAGATGAAATTGTTTTTACAGTAAGTGCAGATCGTTTCCTTCGCAATATGGTTCGTGCTATTGTCGGAACCTTGATTGAGGTGGGCCGAGGTAAATTAGATATGGCAGGTTTCCGTCAGGTGATAGAAAGTAAGAATAGAGGTAAGGCAGGAACATCTGTCCCCGGTCATGGCTTATTTCTTTGTACAATTGAATACCCTCAAGGCTTAAAATTAGAAGATTAGGGTTTATTCATTCCAGATTTCCCAACTTTTTTCAGCTTGTAAATGAAGCATTTTTAAGCCATTATGAGTTTTTGAACCTTGCTCTATACCTTTCGACATAAAAAGGGTAGTGGATGGGTTATAAACTAAGTCATAAAGGAAATGATCTTGACTAATTAGATTGTAATTTAAATCAGGACAAGTGTCTGTTTTAGGAAAGGTTCCCAGCGGTGTACAATTGATAATTAGTTTATGCTTTGATATTATATCTTTAGAAAGATCTTGGTAAGATATAGAGCTTTCTATTTGTTTACGAGAAACTGAAATGAAATCTATACTTTGATTTTTGAGTGCCGTTGCCACAGCTTTAGAGGCTCCGCCAGTTCCTAAAATAAGAGCCTTAGGTTTCTCTTCTTTAATAAAATCAGACAAAGATTCACCGAAACCATAAATATCGGTATTGTATCCCTTCAAATGGATTTGACCACCTTTACGACGAATTTGAATTGAATTAACAGCTCCTATCTCTTTGGCTAAAGGATCAATCTCATCCAAATAAGTCATGACTTCTTCTTTGTAAGGAATTGTTACGCAAAGTCCTTTAAGTGTCGGATTATTTTTTATGATATCTTGAATCTCTTCAATTTTTGGAATCTCAAAATTTAGAAATTGAGCATCAATCTTTTCGGTCTGAAATTTTTCAGTGAAATACTGCTTAGAAAAAGAATGTCCCAATGGGTTTCCAATAATGCCGTATGTTTTCATGAGTTCAAGGCTAAAGTGAAGGAAGTGTAAAGGTGAAAGGTATAATATTTTTAGAGTTTTCAAAATTACCTCATCACCTCATTATAAAATTATTTTTTTGATTCCAGACTGTATTTATCCATGATAATGATGAGGAAAAAACCTATAAAAGCCAAGCCAACAGCTAAGGCTAAGTTTGAACCTTGTCCGGTCAGATTTTCAAAAGTTTGAGGTAAGATATTTTCCTGCACCAAAGCTTTTTCAACTCCATGTCTATCAGTAAATGTAGAGATGGTTTCTTTCCATGGCCAAACCTTATTTAAAGAGCCAATCATAAAGCCTGATAAAAGAGCAATGGTCATATTGTGGTACTTTTTAAGTAGCCAGCTAAGCAGATTGGAGAAGCTTAATAAGCCTACCGCAGCACCGACTCCAACTACGGCAATAACATCGAATTTGAAATTGCTAAGAGCACTAAGCACAAATTCGTATTTGCCTAATAAAAGAAGAATGAAGGCTCCTGAAATACCTGGTAATATCATGGCGCAAATGGCTAAGGCTCCCGATAAGAACAGAAACCAATATGCATTTGTTGTTTCGGCTGGTGTGACTACGGTTACCATATAGGCAATTCCTATTCCAATAAGCATAGCTATAATGCTGCGTATTTTCCACTCTGTAATTTTTCTAGCAATGACTAGTGCAGAGGCTACAATTAAACCAAAGAAAAAGGACCAAATTAGAATAGGGTGTTGCTCTAAAAGGTATTTAATTAATTTTGCTAATGACACAAAACTTATTCCGATTCCTAAAACAATAGAAAGAAGAAAATTACCATTAACAGCTTTCCAAAAGTCAGTCAGTTTAAAATTAAGAAGTAGTTTAATTGTATTTAAATTGACAGATTTAATACTGTTGATAAGTTCTTCGTATATACCTGTTATAAATGCAATAGTTCCTCCAGAAACGCCTGGAACAACATCTGCTGCACCCATTCCCATACCTTTCAGGGCAATAATAATATAATCCTTAATTGATCTACTCATAATTTAATAATCTATGTTATAGGCTAATTCGTATTTTGTAATTATTAAAAACACAAGGCCTAAAAAAAGCTAATTCTATTGATTAGCTTTTATAATTTGTTTGAATTTGTTATTATCCTCCAGCTCTGGAAACTGAATGAAAATATCTTCGAGTTTATTTTCGGGGTTTGCCATAGCTTTTCGCAGGTAATGTTCTGCGGCATTGGAATCCGAAGCGAGCATATAGTAGGCTGCTAGATTGTTCTGAAGTTGAACATCATCAGGGCAACAGCCCAAACTTTCCAGTAAAACATCAATAGCAGCTTCTTTCTTGTCGTTTTGATGATAGAATTCAGCCAATGTTATAGCATAAGTTGGATCATATGGATCCAAATTTATGGCTTCACGGAAACATTGAACTGCCTTTTGAGCTTCAGGCATTCGTGAGTAGGCTGATCCTAAAGCAAACCAATAGTCAGGGTTTTTATCCTCTAATCTTTTTGCCTCGCTTAGGTAAATTAAGCATTCATCTATTTTATCTTGATAAAGGAGAATTAAACCCATACCAAACCATGGATCAGCAAATTTTTCATCTTCCTTAATAGCATTTTCGTAATAAATCATAGCTTGATCATATTCCTCAAGTTTTTCAAAACATTCACCAATATAGGAATAGGTCGAGGCATGATCATCATCAAAATCAAGATATTCGATATAGCTTTTTATGGCCTCTTCGAATTTCTCACAAAGAGCTAATGCATTGGCCTTGTTAAAATAGGCTTTACTATGCTTTTCGTTAATGGCTATGCAAAAGTCATAAGCTTCAATTGAATTTAGACTTTGATTATTTCTATTGTAAAGAATGCCTAAATTGTACCAGGCATTATCTGAAAAAGGATCAAGTTCAAGATAGGCTTTATAAGCCTCGATACTTTCTTTGTCCTTTTGCAGTTTCTCGTAGCAATAAGCAATCTCAAACAGAATCTCCGGATCTTGATTGTTCAGCTTATGAACTTCAATAAAGTAGGGTAGAGCCAACTCATACAAACCTAATTGTTCGAAAGAAACCGCAATTCTAAATAATAAATCTTCCTTATCATCGTAACATAAACTCAGTGCAATATCAAACTGCTTTTTAGCATTTTGAGGTTTCTTGAGAATGTTATAAATATTTCCGATAAGAATGTAAATGTTTTTGTTGGTGCTTTCTATTCCTTTTAGTTTTTTCAGAATAGTAAGTGCTTTTATTTCTTCACCTCTGCCTATTAAAACCTGTGCATGTTTTAATTGCAAAGAAATGGAGGAGGGGTGTTGCTGCATGGCTAAGTCAGAAGCTTTAGAAGCTTTAGCCAACTTATGATTTTCAAGATAATGGTCGACGAGGTTTTCAAACTCATGTACATCAAAGTAACATGGCTTGTTGTTCTTGATCATTGTTTCGAATCGATCTACTGATTCAAGAGCATCATCGTCAAAATAATTCTCAGTATTATCTATCATTTATTTATTTGAATTGATAATTCTAGAAGCAAAAATAGTTTTAATTTGGAGATTTTCAAGATTAAGTTATCAACAATGCTTATTTCGTGTTGAAACTACCTGAAAATAATAACCCCCCTACAACTCCCATTAGTATGTATGCAACTTGTGATCCCAGGTTGCCTGCATTCTCGATTGGTGAACCAAGAAAGACTGTACTGATACCCATAAATGCTTTGCTTCCAGGAACAAGCATAATTATGCCCTGGGTTATAAATACATGCTTTGGAGAACGTGTGATATATGAAAATAAATTACTGACTAAAACGACCGTAATACTTCCTATAAATGTACTGATAAGAATACCTGTAAATGATAACAGAACAGTAACACTATAGCTTATGATACAAGTAAGAATACCGTATAGCATATCCTTTTTTCTCACTTGAAATATAGGAAGTAAGCATAGAGCCAGAAGTGGTATACCGGCATAGCTAGTCCATTTGGGCATATCATTTACAAGGGGATGAATGTTTATATCACAAAAAAGAGGAAGCACAGACAGACCCAATATCGTTCCGAAGAATTGTTTGAAAAGGGAAATTGCAGCATCAAACAACTTGGCAGATCCGGAAACTAAGCTTTTATAGGTAATCTCTTCCAGAGCTGTTGTAATTGCAAGACCAGGAATAAATATAATGATAGCAGAAAGTATCGTTAAAGGAATGTTGATATCAGGTAACCATAGAGAAAGCACACCTATAAATATGGTCACCACAAAAGCTGCTAAGGCTTCCAGTGTGTTGTTTACAAACTGAGATTTTGGAGCAAGATACGTTAAACCATATACAACAGTTCCCATTACGCTGGCGGTAATACAAGATACAATGTTGGTACCTAACAAAAGACAAAATGCACCTGCTCCCAAGGCAAAGGCTAGGCTTAAAAGAAGGTGATTGGCCTTCTTCGACTGTTTGTATACCATACGTAGCTTGAGAGAAGCTTCATCAAAATCAATTTGATCAGCTAATACCTGATCTGTAATTTCTACTGCACTTGATAGGGCACCCAGATTTAATCCTCCGGGCGAAACACTTTCGATATGATTGTAGGATTCATCTTCATTCTCGCTATAGAAAACATAGTTGATCCATGTTGGTGTATCCATAAAGCTTCCCCGAATACCTTTCGTTTTGGCAACTTGACTTAGATAAATTTGAATTTTATACGAGGGTACACCGTAGATGTGTAAAGCTCTTCCCAGTTGAATGATAAATTGGTATTGTTTAGGTGTTTTCAATGTGCTTAGTCTTCTTTATTTTTAAATGGAACAAATATAGATAAGTCTTTTGGAGTGAGAAACGTATTTTGTGAAAAATAAGAAAGAAAAAAAGGATCAACACTTTCGTATTGAATTTTGTTTGCGTCTGTCGGGATTACTCGTTCGTTCCTCTCTCGTTAACATGTTACGAACCCCCAATGGTTCTCGTCACTAAAATGTGAGCATAAAAAAAGGATCAACACTTTCGTATTAATCCTTTTTGTGCGGATGAAGGGACTCGAACCCCCACGCCTCTCGGCACTAGATCCTAAGTCTAGCGCGGCTACCAATTACGCCACATCCGCGTTTCTCTTGATTGCGGTGCAAAGATGGTTTGTTTTTCTATAAGCTGCAAGTTTTTTTTGAATAAAAAGATAAGAAAAGTCAATGTTTATTGATGGTCTGAGAGAAAGAGCTTGAATCTCAATTGTTAAGATGGAAATTTTAGTTTTTCACAAATTTTTCAACTTGATCCCTCATTCCTCTCTCATTAACATGTTACGAACCCCCGATGGTTCTCGTCACTAAAATATGAGCATAAAAAAAGGATTAACACTTTCGTATTAATCCTTTTTGTGCGGATGAAGGGACTCGAACCCCCACGCCTCTCGGCACTAGATCCTAAGTCTAGCGCGGCTACCAATTACGCCACATCCGCGTTTCTCTTGATTGCGATGCAAAGATGGTATGTTTTTCCATAAGCTCCAAATGTTTTTTGAAAATAAATGCCAAGAAACTCAATGTTTATGGGGCTTTTGAAGTTAAGTGCTTGTGAAGTAGAGTTTAATGGCTGAAAGTTTTTTTGATAAACTTTTCAGAGAAATAAACTGTTTTATTCGCCTGTCGAAATTTTGGGATTACTGCCTCCAAATGTAGGAATAGTCTTTCTGTTTGAACTGTTGCTTGTTATCATATGTTTGTTAGTCAAAATTCATAGTTCCTAACTCATAATTGGTTGTCGGTTACAGGGCTTTATCTTTTTCCCTTTATTTCCTCTCACCTTTAAACCTGTACCTTTTATCCTTGAATCATTTCCATGACGAAAACTCCAAAACACTCATGGTTATCGTAACTGTGACCAACAATTTGGTTTTTATTGTTCATTACACCTTCCCAGGTATCTAAATGGTATTCAAACTCAATTTCAGAATCCAATATTTCTACAGCAGTACCCGATACTTTTAGCTTGTTGTCAATAAATGTCCCTTTAACATCTTGCTGAACACGGAAAGGTGTTTCTCCTTCAATTCGTTCAGTGTAAACAAACACACCCTTAATGTTTTCACCTTCTTGTGTAAGTTCTATAAAGCCTTCATCTTTACCAAATCCAAAATCTTCATTGAATGACCAGCGGCCTGTAATATTTTCCATTCTTGTTCTTATATCTAATTCATAAACTGAAAACAAAGGTAGAGGAAAAGTCGAATGTTGCAAAAGCCGAAAAATCTGTGAAAGCTGCTCTTTATTCGTACCAAATCGTTAATTTCTTTTTGTGATTATCTAGCCTGAAAACCCATTGCGACGAGCTTAAATCATTCTTAACTCATAATTCCTGATTCATAATTACTAATTCCTAAATTCTCACTTATCTTTGTACACTTTAATATTGAACAATGAGATGACATTATTTTAAAATTGTTCATGACTAATTATTTAATTGAAGATGATCGATCAATCAACTATATGTGCCATTTCAACAGCTGCAGGACATGGCGCCATTGCAATTATCCGACTTTCGGGAAAGGAAGCTTTAAAAATATGTGACCAGGTATTTCAGGCCAAAAGCAAGAAACTTTTAAGTGATCAGAAAGCCAATACCGTTCATTTTGGTAATCTAATGGATGGGGAAGAGATTGTGGATGAAGTTTTGGTGACTGTATTTAAAGCCCCATACTCATACACTGGAGAGAATAGTGCCGAAATTGCTTGTCATGGCGCACCTTATATCCAACAACGAATCTTGCAGGTCCTATTGAAAGTAGGAGCCCGAATGGCCAATCCGGGTGAATACACCCAGCGTGCCTTCCTCAATGGCAAAATGGATCTTTCGCAGGCCGAGGCTGTTGCTGACTTGATTGCTTCCAGTTCAGCATCGGCACATAAGGTGGCTTTGCAACAAATGCGAGGTGGTTTTTCAAACGAAATTGCCAACTTGCGTGGACGCTTGCTACATTTTATTTCCATGATAGAGCTTGAACTCGATTTTGGTGAGGAGGATGTAGAGTTTGCTGACAGAACACAGCTGCAAGCTTTGGTGAATGAGATTGAGAACATTATCAATAAATTAGTGAACTCTTTTGAACTTGGGAATGCCATAAAGAATGGTGTACCTGTTGCCATTGTGGGAAATACCAATGTGGGGAAATCAACACTCTTAAACGCACTCCTAAAAGAAGATAAGGCCATTGTTTCAGATATTGAAGGGACTACTCGTGACGTGATTGAGGATACCATCAATCTGGGAGGGGTAACCTTCCGCTTTATCGATACAGCTGGAATCCGCACCACTCTCGATAAGATTGAGAATATGGGTATTGAACGTACCTTCCAAAAAATGCGTCAGGCTCAAATTGTGATGCTTTTGATTGATGCCAATCGTCCTGTCGACATGCTGAACGAATCGATTGCTAAAGTGAATGAGACAATAGACCGCGATCAGCAAAGGCTGATTGTATGTTTGAATAAGATTGACCTGTGTGAGGATGCGGAAGCATTGAGCAAGCAGTTGGTTGGGTTGAAGAAAGAAGATAAGCTAATGTTTATTTCAGCCAAACAGCAAAAGAATACCGACGAGCTGGCTACTGAATTATTGAAGGTAGTGAATATGGATACCCTGAACGAGCAGGATGTGATTGTGACAAATGCCCGCCATTTTGAAGCCCTAAATTCGGCTTTGGGAAGCATTCAGCGAGTAAACAATGGCTTAACGAACATGATTCCAACGGATTTTCTGGCTCAGGACATTCGTGAATGTTTGCACTTTCTGGGTGAGATTACTGGCGATATTTCAACGGATGAAGTACTTGGTAACATCTTTAAGAACTTCTGTATCGGTAAATAATTCTATTTTTTATAAAAGTATTGAGAGGTTATTCCTTAGGGTATGACCTTTTTTAGTGCTCATAATTAGTTGTTTTTGTAATTGTCGGATAGTTTTTGCACCATTTCTTGCAGTGATGTATTTAGCTTAACAGGAGATAATATTTCAACTTTTTCTGTCATGCCCAAGATCCACCTGGCAAAGCCATTTAAGTCAGGGTTCAGGAATTTCATGTTTAAGCCATCTCCATTTTCCTGTTGGTTTAAAAAGCCATACCAGTATTTTGATTCGTGTAGTAAGTGGGCCAGAGTTTTACTTACTTTTAGTTCAATTTCAAAACATTGAAGTTGTTCTTTTTCTCTTTTCAGATAGGCTTCGAACGCATTATCTAATTTTTTATCGTAAGTTGAATGGCTAACTTCCAATTTCTTGATGCGGTCGAGTCTAAAGTCACGATAATCGCCCCTTAACCGGCAATAGGCAATCAAATGCCAGTTTAAGGCATAAAATAGCAAGCCTATAGGCTCAACTTCGCGCAGTGTAAATTCTTGATTGTAATGGGCAAAATATTTCAGTTGTAAGACTTTAGATTGTACCAAAGCTTGTTGGATATCCTGAAGATAAATGCTGTCTCTTTCAGGGGCAGAAGACATGCCCGTAAATACCTTAACCGAATGATCCAGTTTTTCTAGTAACTCTTTGTCCTCGGCTTTCATTACCGATTTTATTTTGTACAGAGCATCCTGAAAGGCATGATCTACATTTTTATCAGATAAATGTGGAATGATTTTGCCTGCCATTAATATTGCTGAAGCTTCCTCTGTCGTAAACATGATGGGTGGAAGTGTATAATTATCATCTAAAAAATAGCCAACACCAGCTTCGGCTCCAATGGGAATGCCACCTTCTTCAAGAGCTCGTATATCGCGGTACACGGTTCTTAAACTTATCTCAAACCTATCTGCTATTTCTTGTGCTTTTACGACCTTTTTTGTTTGCAGTTGCGTTAAAATTGCCTGTAATCTGTCTATTCTATTCACAACGCTTTCTTGCTTTAGGTTTAATTTATAAAGGGATAAGAGACCGGAATATCAATTCCAATTTAAAGGATTTAATACTCCGGATTAATTTATAGTTTTTCCAACTAGTTTACCTGAAATTGAATTTCTGTAATATTATTCGCCAAGTTATCGAAATCGCAATTGATATACAGTTCTCGACAGGATTTCTTTGGTTCTATAAGACAGGTTTTCATTTCTTCCGTTAAAGTTTCGTACGAGTCTTTAAGCTTATCCCAGGCACCCAAATGGGTTTTCTTAACATGTACATATTCTTCAAGCTTTTCCAATTTAAATTTATCACTCTTAAATGAATTACCAAATGTTGCGACAGGTAAACAAATTTTCAAATCGAATTCAGCTTCCATATCACAGGTTTCCCAAGTGTAAATCCAGCATTGTGGTCCTGCCGGATGCAGGCCAGCCTGTACGGCTTCCTTCACGATTGCTTGAGGAAAATCTTCTATATCCTTCATTAAATCTTTAAATGTTGTTTTAATTTCTTTTGACACGACTGTCATTGCTGGGGCTGTCTGTTTTTCCATAATTTCAATATTTAAATTAACAATGGTACAAACATAAATGGCCGTTGTGACAGCAGTATGTCAGTAGGATTTTTTTGTTGAATTATTTTCACCTATTGTTTTTAAATTTTGAAAACTCTAAAAGCTTAATGTCTTCAGTTTTTTGCACATTTTATATCAATTTATTAGCACAAATATAAACAGCTTCTGGTATTCATTTTTGTGTTTGCATTAGTAATTGATTAGGGAATATTAAAAATAGAGAATAGAAATTATAGTTGTGACTTGTTTGTGTTCGAACTTCATTTTCTATACTCTCCTGTTTCCTTTAGAGACGAGCAATATATATTGCTTAACTAGTGGTTGAAGTTAAGAGTTGGCAGCTTGTAGAATTCTAATTTGTTAAGGACAAGCTCTTTTTAAATTGCTTAGGTGTTAATCCATATTTCCGTTTAAAGGCGGTTGTAAAGTGGGAGGCATATTCGTAACCACAATCCAAGGCAATAAAGAATAGATTAAGCTAACGCCTTTTGACATTTTTCTGGAGTATTGGATATACATATGTTATGGCGAATAAAGCTTAAAATAAGATTAAGAATAAAAGTGACACAGTTTAATTGTGTCGCTTTTTTTTGTATTTAGACTTTAGGTATTCCTTATGAAGTAGATCACCAAATCCAATACCTAAATACTGTTAAAAATATTTTATGATATGACTATAGGAATATGTTTTTTATGCTAACTTAGTAGAGGTGAAAATTCATGATAAATTAATTGAATTTTACCTCAAACTCTAATACAGGATAACTATTTATTATAAGCGATGACTAAATGGGTTGATTTTTTAACTAATAATGCTATTGCATTAATTGTTGGTACTCTATTGGGAAAAGAAATTACCAGATATTTATATAAGCCACAGGTACTTATAAGAGTTCGAAATATATCTCCTTTATATTCTGATAATGGCTTTTTTGTATCAATTAAAATTGCAAATAAAGGAAGGACAGTTGCTACAAATTGTTGTGGGAAGATAACTCTTAACTTTAATAAGGAGGCTCTTATGGATCCTGATTCGTTCAAATTAGATCGCTTTGAAACAAGTTTACCCACTTACAGGTTAGAAAATATTAAATTAGATCACCCAAGACACCAACTAACAACAAAGGCAAAAGATAGAAGTATAAAAAACAGTTCATTGTGCTGGTCTAAACTAGGAAATCCTAGTCAAATTAGTATAAATCCGGGCTCCATAGAAAGTCTTGATGTTTGTAGAGTTCAATTTTATAAGGATCAGAAAGAAGATCAGCAATTTTGGTATCTAATTTTCCCTTGTGAACAAGGTTGGCGAAAAGTGAAGTGTCGAATAAATTTGAAAAACAATGAAATAATTTCTGGAAAACTTTTTGTTTGTCCTGAGAATGTATTTCCTACGGTAAGGAAGTTTGTAGTTTCTCTTGATGAACAAACAAATAAACCAATTTTCACCATTAAGAAATATAATATATTAAAACGCTTTTACTATTTCTTTTACAGAAGTAAACTATATTTCGATTGATTGTAAAGCATTTTTAATATAAATCGCTGAGTATTCTTTTGCACATTCACGTAAATCATATTTCATTCTAAATTTCACAGCTTCATAAGGGAAACGTTTTAAATTATTCGTTACCTCAATAAGTTTTTCTGCTAAATTTTCAGGTGATTCATTTTTAAAGAAAAATGCATGATTAAAACCAGTGGCAATTTCCTTATAGGTTGGTATGTCACTTAATACTGTTGGTATACCTAATGATAAGGATTCTGATATTGATAAGCCAAAAGAGCAATACCTTTCAGGGGATATAACAATATCAACATTTCGATATGCCTCTTGAATTTCAGGGAATGTAATAACTTTTACAAACTTCTGGAGGTTATATTTAAAAACTATATCATCAAATCCTGATCTATATTTTTCAGAACTCTTTTTTACACCTGTAAAAATTACCTTGAATTTTATTCCCTTATTTTTTAGAATTGCACAAGCCTTCAAGGCAACATCATGTCCTTTTTGGAATGGTTGAAATCTTGAAGGCAATAAAATAACAATCTCATCTGAATCAAAAGCGTATTCTTTTTTTAATTCATTTTCCTTGGGTTCTATTAAAAAAGTATTTAAAGGTACTCCTAAGTTAATAGCATTCACATTTATATTAAAAGCTTGTGAAAAATACGACGCATAAAAGGAACTTGGAGTAAAAAGATTCTTATATTCATGCAAGTACGTTTCTTTATTAAATACAGATTCTTTTAGAAAATTAAAAAATCCTTCTCCCCAATACCAATCATATTCATGGTTATTCTCATGATTTGTTACTACGTAATTTGGTTTTACGGGTATAAATGATGCTGATATGAATGAGTTAAAATGGTAAATATCAGCATCAATTCCTTCTAATTGTCTTAAGGTATATGCTGATATTCTTTTAAGTGAGTCTATAGAATATTTTTCTCCTATAATCTCATTTTTAATAAACGCAGAAGAAAAATATGGATATTCTTTAGTTGAAAAATCATCGATAAAACGTCCTAAAACCTTAATACCTTCAATGTAGGTTTCTTTCGTCTTACTTGAACACACAATGAATGGTTCATGTCCAAGTGCTTTCAAATCTTTACTAAGATTTATCAAAAATCTTTCTGTACCACCAATATATTTTGGTATTATTTCCCAGTTAGTGTGTAAACAAATTTTCATGTATGATAATAAATAGTTATCCTGTATTAGGATGTCTGAATTTCCTCTAGCATTTTCATCTTTTTTCGCGGGTGTTTACTTCTCAAAATCTTTTTTTGCATAACATGATTGACGTGTGTGTAAATCTGAGTTGTCATGATCGAGCTATGACCAAGTAAGTGCTGAATGTATATAAGATCAACACCTTCCTCCAATAATAGCGTTGCAAAAGTGTGACGGAAAGTGTGAGGAGTGATGTTCTTTTCAATTTTGGCTAATCTGGAATATTTCTTAATCATAAACCTTACTGATTGATCTGATATAGGCTTGCATAGCTTATTTATGAAGAAATATCCGGTTTGATTTATCTCACATTTAAATGCCTTTTGATACATTTTCAGGGCCATTATTGTTTCCTGATTACAAATCTGAATGGATCTTTCTTTATTTCCTTTGCCAAGAACTAAGATACTTGCAAAATTGGGACTTATATTTTTTGCCTCTAAACTGCATAGTTCAGAAACTCTGATTCCTGTGGCAAAAAGTAATTCGAGTATTGCAATATCTCTGGTAATTTCTTTAAAAGTGTATGATTCTTGCGACGAAACCCTATCTCTGTTATTGTAGGCCGACTTAAATATTTTATGTACATCAGAGATGTTGAGAACAGAAGGTAAAGTTTTAGATTCTTTGATTTGAATTCGAATCTTTCTAAATGGGTTAACTTTTATTTCATCCTCAAATTCTAAAAAATTGAATAAAGCCTTTAAGGTTGCAATCTTTCTTTTTATCGTTTTGGGTTTCCAATCGGATAATAATTGGAGGTATTTTTTTAAAACAAATTTGTCAATCTCAATCAGCTTAATTGAGTGACTGTTCGAATGAAGAAAATCAATAAACTGATTTATATCTGAAGAATAAGATTGAATTGTTTTAGAGCTTAATCCTTTTTCAAACCTACAGTGAAAGATAAAATCCTCACTTGCTTTAATTATTGTATTCATTTTTGTCAAGTTATAAGTAATTCGACAAAGATGAATATTCTAATTGTATAGACTTGCTTGAGAAGAGCTATTCGATGCTATCAAGATACTTTTATTGAATACCTCTTAATTTTTAGTTCATAAATGAATTGAATATCTTCAAGACCTAAATTTAATCGAAAAGAAAACCAATGAAATTGATCTGTATATCGGATACACATGGCAGGCATCGCGAAGTAGAATTGGAAGCTGCTGATATGATTGTTCATGCTGGTGATATGAGCGAACTGGGGACTAAGGAGCAAATTCAAGATTTTATTGAATGGTTTTCTTCCCTGAATTATCAGTATAAAATTTTGGTGGCCGGTAATCATGATTTCTTTTTTGAACAAGCGACTTCGAGAGAGATCAAAAGGATGATACCCAAAGATATTACCTATTTATGCGATTCGGGAGTTGAGATTGAAGGCATAAAGTTTTGGGGATCGCCTGTTCAACCTTGGTATCACAACTGGGCGTTTAATCGCAGTCTTAAAAATATTTGCAGGCATTGGAACGAGATTCCCAATGATACCGATATTTTAATTACGCATGTCCCGCCTCAGCATATTTTGGATCAAAATAAGAGAGCAGAATCATGCGGTTGTCCACAATTAACTAAGAGAGTTAGAGATGTGAAGCCACACTATCATATTTTTGGTCACATACATGAAAGTTATGGGGTGATTGAGAAAGATGGCACAACCTATGTTAATTCGAGTAATCTGGACTTTTTATACGAATATGCAAATCAACCCATCATAATTGATGTAAATCCATAATAAACATCTTATCTTCAAGTTCTATTTACTGTTTATAATACACGCTTTAGTATGAAGGATCTAAAAGCCAATAAGTTTATATATAGCATCGTAATACCGACACTAGTCGCTATATGTATGTTTATCGTATCGTTTTACGTTGTAATTATCCCTTTGTTTGAGCAAAGTATGATGGATAGAAAAAAGGAAATGATAGGTGAGTTAACCAATACGGCCTGGAGTGTTTTATCCGAATATCAGGAGGCGTGTAAAAGCGGATCCATAAGCTTGGAAGAAGCAAAAAAAGCCGCTGCTGAGCAAGTTGGAAAAATGAGGTATGGGAAAGAACAGAAAGATTATTTTTGGATTATATCGTCGAGCCCTGTTATGATTATGCATCCTTACCGATCGGATTTAAATGGCAAGGATATGTCAAACTTTGCAGATAATCATGAGAATAAGCTATTTGTTGATGCAGCTCGTTTGGTTAAGGAGAAGGGAGAAGGAACGCTTGAATATTATTGGCAATGGAAAGACGATGCTTCTAAAATTGTACCAAAACTTTCCTATGTGAAAGGGTTTGAGGATTGGAACTGGGT
The DNA here is from genome assembly GCF_029029505.1 of Ancylomarina sp. DW003. Classification (GTDB taxonomy): domain Bacteria; phylum Bacteroidota; class Bacteroidia; order Bacteroidales; family Marinifilaceae; genus Ancylomarina. The sequence continues at coordinate 141,541 of NZ_JAKJSD010000003.1, forward strand.
GATAGGAACCGGTATTTATCTTGAGGATGTCAGATTCGAAATTAAGAATTTGAAGAAGTCCCTATTAAAGGTCTCTTTTGTTATTATTCTCCTGATGCTTATTATCTTTTTTTACATTTTAAGGGAGTCTAAGGCAATAGAAGACAAACGGGTTAAAGCTGAGGAACAACTGAGGTTATCAATCCAAAAATACAAGAGTCTGGTTGATGCTTCTACCGAGGGAACCTTAATGCTTGTGAATGGCAAGGTGGTGTTCTCAAATATAAAATTTATAAGCTTTCTTAAGGATGAAAATGTGAACCTAATTGGAGCTGAATTTTCGAAGTTCTTTAGAAAGAATTGGGACGAAATGGTTTCGATGATTACGAATCCTAAGAAAACATATACGTTCGAAACCGAACTGCTGAACGCAAAAGCTGGTATGCAGAATGTTGTTATATCGCTAACTCAAATAAGTCAGTCGGGACAGATTGGCTACATTATGGCCGTAAAAAATGTGACAGAAAATAAGCGCCTGAGACTGGATGCCCAGAAAATTTCAGATGATATTCAGTTGTCATTGCAGCTCATGAACCAGCCTGTCCATAATTTGATTAATAAAAACGTGACGTGTAGCTTAAGCGATACGATTAGCGATGTTGCCAAGATGATGACAGATAACCGATCTAAGCTGATTTGCGTAAAGGAGAAAGAAGATATTATTGGTGTTGTTACTGATACCGATTTGAGAAGAAGGGTGTTGGCAAAAAACGAGGATGCTGATAAGCCGATTTATTCAGTGATGAGCTCACCGGTAAAATCTATTAACCAGGATGCACTCTTATACGAGGCTGTTTTACTTTTTGAACAAAAAGATATTACACACTTGTTGATTGAAAACAATTACGGGGTTATTATTGGAAATATCAGTAGTAAGCAATGTTTGGAAATGCAGCGCAATTCTTTAAGTTATTTAATTCGTGAGATTAATGCTTGTTTTGTCATTAGTGATCTGAAACTTATCTATGATAAACTTCCCGTATTGATCCAAGCCATTTTTACCAGCACCGATAATATAAGTAGTATTTCTCGTACCATTACTTCCATAGCTGATGCAATTAACACGAGAGTTATCGAATTAGCCTTGAGTGAAGTGGGAGAGCCGCCATGTGAATTTGCTTTTGTGGCTATGGGTAGTGAAGGACGCGGAGAGCAGACCTTAAAAACGGATCAGGATAATGCTCTGATATTTGAGGTGCATACCGAAGAGAATAAAGATTATTTTTTACGCTTATCGGAGATTGTAAATGAAAACTTACATGCCATTGGTTACGCCCGATGCAAAGGCGATTTGATGGCTGGAAATCCGGAGTGGTGTAATGATATTAATGTCTGGAAAGCTTATTTCTCAAATTGGATCAATAAGCCGGACATGTCAAATGTATTGGATAGTTCCATATTTTTCGATTTACGATTAATCTATGGTGACATCAGGCTGGTGGATGAACTGTTTAAACATGTGAATGAAACTTTACAAGGAAATCTAAGCTTCTTTAATCAGTTAACAAAAACTGTGATTCGACAAAAGCCGAGTACCGATAAGAAAAAGGTGGACGTAAAGCAATTTCTTGTGCCCATTATTGGTTATTTACGAATTCAGGCTCTTTATCATGCAATACCCGAAACGAATAGTTTGCAACGCTTAAATCAGTTAATGGCTCTTGATGTAATTCCTGAAAAAAGGGGAGAGGAAATTGAAAGAATGTATAACTTCCTAATGCATTTACGCATTAAGTGGCAGGTTGATTTGCTTTTGGATAATGACTTACCTGAGAATTCTGTATTATTGAAAAATCTGACTGATATAGATAAACTGACTTTAAAATCGATAGGAAGTGAAATTTCAAAACTTCAGGATGATTTACAGAGATCCTTTAAAATATCAGAATTTCAGCAGTAAGAATTGATAAGATTTAGAATGGCTGTTGGATTTAATTTGGCAAGCTTTTCTTCTGTTATAATTCTGTATTGATCTGAATATCTGAACCTATCAATAAGTGTAAATCCGATCATTAATTATTGTGTCAATTAATATGAAAAAATACTGGTAGAACATGCTTGTTTGTTTCAAAAAATAGTTTGTTTTGTAGTGTTAAATATTAAAATATCAATCATGATTAGAAAATACCTTCGGTTAATTGTTGCCGGAATTTTATTTTTAGGATCCATTTACCTTTTTATTGAGGGTATGGTGTCATTGGGCGTATGGTCTGTTTTGGTTTCAGGTTTCTTCGTTTTATTTCACTTTAAGAATATAATGAATCTAATGGCTTTCTATTTTGTAAGAAAAAACAGATTCGATAAAGCTGCAGGTGTATTGGAACGTGTAAAACATCCGGAAAGGATGATAAAAGGACAGGAAGCCTACTATTACTACCTAACAGCATTAACGGAATCTCAGAAACACAATAATTCAAAGGCAGAGAAAAGCTTTAAAAAGGCATTGAATACTGGTTTGAGAATGAAAAATGATCAGGCAATTGCAAAATTGAATTTATCAGGAATATACCTGTCTCAGAGAAATAAAAAATTAGCATCTTATTATTTGAAGGAAGCTAAGAAGCTGGATAAACAAAAGCTATTGACAGCTCAAGCAAGAGAGATAGAAGCAATGATGAAGCGAATTTAAGCTTCACAAATGTTTTAAAAAATATAAACCTGACAGGTATTTGTACTTGTCAGGTTTTTTTTGTCTTAAATGATCTATGAATAATTACGTAACCCGAATAAGTTGAATATCGAATATAAGTACTGATCCGGCAGGGATAGAATCATGATCCTCAATTCCATAACCAAGATGTGCCGGCACAAGTAAAACACCCTCTCCACCTTCTTTAAAAAGCTGTATACCTTCAATCCAGCCAGGAATCACTTCTTTCATGTTAATTTCTAAACTTTCGTTTTGATCGAAAGATTCATCATTCGTAAAATAGCCAAAGTAGGCAATGGTAATATTCGATTCAGGCCCTGGTTGTTTTCCTGCGCCTTCTTTAAACATCACATAGCATAAGCCCGATTCTGTAAATTTAGCATCAAGTTTATTGGCTTTAACGTATGCTTTAATCTCTTCTTCGTTCTGATGCTTATATCTGTACTTTTTCATTTTAAAAGGGTTTAAAGGTTAGAAACAAGCTTGTCTCAATGTATCTAAGATAGTGAATGTGAGTGCTTATCCCAAAAATTGACGCTTGAGTTTTTTCGCTACAACTTTATAGCCGACAGCTTGCCAGGCATTTAAACCTCCTTTTAACTCATAAACATTTTCGAAACCTGCTCTTATTAAATATTTAACGACATAAGGGCTTTTTACCTCTCTCTCGCAATACACCATAATGTATTGTTTCTTATCCAGGTCTTTTGTCATATATTTTAAATGGCCTTCTGCTTTAATGGGATGGGCCCCTTTAATATGTGGTGACGTTTCGTAAACGTCGTAAGGGCGAGCATCAATAATAAAAGTAGAATCGGTTTCCTCAATTAAACGGTGAAATTCTTTTGCATCAACCAAACCAGTTATGTCTCTGTATTGGGAGTAATCTCCCATATCATGATCTTCAAAGTTTGCTATTTCTTTTTCGAGTTTCGGTTTATCTTGATTATTTTGGTTGGAATGACAGCCAAAGCAGCATATGAAAACGATCAGGCTTAAGTAATATTTCATAAAGAGGTTAGATTAAGAGACCTTGTTATTGACTTCAAAGGCTCAAATATAGTAATTCGGATGAAGATATTTGAGAATTTTAGAAGCATAAGAGAATGCAGAAAAATCTGTGTACTTTAGTAATTCTCAGTAAAACAATAAATACAGTTTAGAAGATAAAATATGAGCGATAATATTTTGCAGAATAAAGAGATCTTAGTTAAAAAAGCTTCTGGTGAAAACGAAGCTTTTGCTGTTGAAAAACTAAAGGCTTCCTTAAGAAATGCCGGAGCCGAATCAGATACGATTTCAAAAATTGTAGATGACATTATACTATGGATTTATTCAGGCGTAACCACCAGAAAAATTTATTCACGAGCCTTTAAGATATTACGTCGGGAAAGAGCTCATACGGCCATGCGTTATAGGTTAAAAGAAGCTATTATTGCCTTAGGTCCCACAGGTTACCCTTTTGAACAATTTATAGGACAGTTGTTTCAAAGTCAGGGTTTCGATATTGAAGTTGGTGTTGTTGTCGATGGTTATTCTGTAAGCCATGAGATGGATGTAATTGCAACAAAGAAACAGGTTCAAAACTTGGTTGAATGTAAATATCACAAAGACCAAGGTAAGCAAGTGAGCGTTCAGGTTCCTCTTTATGTACGCTCTCGGGTAAATGATATTATTCGAAGACGTGAAGAAATGTTAGAATATCAAGGCTTAACTTTTGCAGCTTGGGTTGTAACTAACACACGTTTTTCATCTGATTCAATTACCTATGGCGAATGTAATGGCTTACATTTATTAGCATGGGATTATCCACAAAATAAAGGGTTAAAACATTGGGTAGAGGATTCTAAATTATACCCGATTACCATATTGCATAAATTAACGAAGAAGGAGAAAGATATCTTGATAAAGCAGGGGATAGTTACTTGTAAACAGTTATTGGGCGATTTAACTTGCATTGAACAATTGGAATTAACTAAAAATAAGCAAAATGCTTTGGAGGAAGAACTTAAAGCTATTTGTTATTGAGAAATTCTGTAATTACTGCTTATATTTAAGAGTTAAAATTCTTTTATTAATTAAGCAATTAAATATCATGAAGAAGCCACACTTACTACTACTGGGTATATTTTTAATGCTAAACTTCTTAGTAAGCGCTCAGCACAAAATACAGATGATTGATATTGATCATGGCAATGGATTTTGGCAAAATGCTTATGTTCTTTATAATACAGAAACTAAAGATGCCATAATTGTTGACCCCGGTAAGATAGATCAACAGATTGAAGATTTTGTGGAGGAAAATGGATTGAAGGTTAAGGCTATATTTAATACGCATGGGCATGGTGATCATGTTGGAGGGAATATGCACTATAAGGATCTTTATAGAGTGGCGATATATGCGCATACAAAAGAGGCTTATATGTATAGAAAGAACAAACAATCTATTTCTTTTTTCGATGAGAATTCGGTTCCTAAAATTGATGGGTTTCATAATTTAAAGATTTATCACATACCCGGGCATACAATGGGAAGTATTGCAATGCATATTGCAGATATTCTTATTACGGGCGATACTTTGCAAAAAGAGGGCATAGGAAGCACGCCTGGCAGAACTGATGAAGAAGATGAAAAGTATACTCAAATGGAACTCAATAGTATCAGAAGCCAATTAATGGTTTTGCCGGATAAAATACTCATATATCCCGGACATGGATACGAATCGAGTATTGGTCATGAAAGAATAAATAATTCCTGGTTGAAATAGAATAAAGAAAATTTTAAACACAAAGCTGTACTGAAAAGTGCAGCTTTTATTATTTGTGTGAATAATGAATAGCCTTATATTTGCGACTGAAATTATAAAGGAAAGTATGATAGATACATTGGAACAAGGTTTTTTTGGAATTGGTATTCAGAATGGGAAAACACCTGAGAATTTAGGTGTGCTTTGGCGTTCAGCTCAGAATATGGGAGCCAGCTTTATATTTACAGTTGGGAAACGCTACGCTAAACAAGCCTGCGATACGCATAAGGCGGTAGGCGCGATGCCTTATTTTCATTACGACAATTTTGACGATTTCTATAAGCACCTACCTAAAGGTGCTATTCTTGTTGGTGTAGAATTGGATGAGAAAGCAGTTGCTTTGGAGGAGTTCCAACATCCGCGACGTTGTGTTTATTTATTGGGTGCCGAAGATAATGGTTTAACAAAAAATGCCATTGAGAAGTCACATCATTTGGTGAAATTTGATACACGATTAAGTGTAAATGTTTCAGTAGCCGGAAGTATTATCATGTATGATAGAAATATGAAATTGAAGTTTGGAAACTTATAGTTCAAATTCCATTTCTTTATAAGCGTCAAGCTTTTCTTTGAAAAGATGCTTTAAAGGTTCAAACGCTAACTTTTTCTTTTTAATAAAAGAAAAGCGGAACGGAGCATGTTTTTCTATCAGTCGGACGAAATCTGCACTGAAATAGGATTGGTTTTGAAAAACTGAAGCTATAAGTAGAAAACCAAAACTCCTTTGAATAAGATCATGAAATGCAATTTCATTAGGATACCAGTTTGCAAGTTTTTGATAGAATGATTTCCCCAGATAATAGGTTTTGCAAAGCAATTGATCTAGATTCCCGTATTGAATATGTCTGGAGAAGTAAGTCATTATACCTTCCTTATAATCATCCTGAGCATCTTGTAAATCATCCAAAATTTGAAGATAGGCTCCATATTCATATAGAAAAGAGTATTGTTTATCATTTAGTTTTCCCAGTACTAGAAAACCGTCTGCTATAACCGACGTGGCACCTTTATCAATGCAAATTTGAAAGCATTCTTCTTCAGAAAGGTATGATTCCTTGTTTAGTAATTTCAAACTCTGAGTTTGTGCATTGTGAATTGCCAATAAACTATCATAAAGTTCAGGATAAGAATCTCTGTCAAATTCTTGTTCTATCATTTTAACCAGATTAAAAATCTTCGATTCCAGTTCCGATTCAGCAATGACGTTCTTACCTGCTAGTCTGTTTGCAAATCGATTTGAGAAGGCTAATTTGTCATCAACGCTAATTATAGGAGAATCAATAAGGTTATCGGTATAGGGGTAAAGTAAACTGTAGGCTAATACCGAAGGAGTTACTTTTATCTCTTTACTAAAAAAAGATTGTAAACCTAACATGACCCAAGCGTTGCGAAGAGCTTGAAAAATGGCTTCATCAGACAATTCTCTATCAAAGGTCCACGCTTTGTTTATAAAATCCTTAGTTGCAAGTAGCATCTTCTCCGAAAAGATTAAACCAAGTTGCTCATTTGAGTAAGCTAAGTTGTTTTCAAAAAAACTTTTAGATAGCTCTAATAATTTGTTTTTATCAGGAGAATCAAGTTTTATCTCATTTTTTATAACACTCAAAAATCGATTGAATTTAATTTCCCAAATTCGTTTTTCTAAATATGAAAATTGCCTTTTTGATTTCGGAAAACGATCAGGGCTGTTCATCCATTGAGCGGTAAATTCTGTTTCTAATAATTTGTGCAGTTCTGAATGAAGTGTCATAAAAGATTGTAGTTAGTAGTAGTCAGTATGCAAATAGACAAAAATATTATGAGATTGAAAACTAATTCTCATGTGAAAAATAGAAATGTTGAATATGAATTCTTTTAATACTCAAATAGTATAGAATTTATCAATATCTGTAAAGAATAATTCGATTGGAATAGACCAGATTATTTTTTTTGTTCAAGATAAAGTCTCGTATCTTTAATTAACTAAACAGACAGTTTTGAAACAAATTGCCGTATACTTACTATTATTTCTATTTTCGATTCAAAGTTTCGATCGGGCTCTTATTCGACTTAACTTTCAATTGAATCAGGATTATTATGCTTCAATTTGTACCAATAAAGACAAACCGGAATTAAATTGTAATGGTTGTTGCCATTTGAAAGAACAGTTGAATGAAAACGAGAAAGAGAAGACTTCAAAGGATAAGTTTATAAATAAAAAATCTATTGAACTTTACACTCCAGTTTCCTTTTCTGGCTTAAAGGTTCCGGTTTCATATTTCCTTAAAAATACCTACCTACCTTTTCAGGTTTTACACCCCTTAAATTATTGTGCTGATATTTTTCATCCACCACGAGCGTAACTGAAAATTAATGATTGAATTGTGATTGTTTACAATTTGAGTTAATCTAAAATTGATTTTTAGTGACTAAACCTAAATCTAAACATATGTTGGGATTGCTGTAATGGTGCATCAATTTTTTAGATGTTTTGATTTGCATTAAGTAAAAAATGAAAAATATAATAATAGTTTGTTTCCTATTTCTAGGTTTGCAAACTCATGCACAAAAAATAATTGAGCTTAAAGATAAGCTCACAAATAATTTTATTGCTGATGCCCATTATATCTATGGAAATCAATCGGGAATTTCTGATAAAAATGGAACTATATCTATTCAGCCAGTTCCAGATACGAAATTGTTAATTTCTCATGTGAATTACGGTAAGCTTGCATTTAAAGCTAAGGAGGTAGAAAAGGCTGTTGAGTCAGGTGTTTTGTTATTAACAGAGTCTTATATATCCTTAATGCCGGCAACAGTTATCGCACGTCATTCTGCAAATAACGAAAGCCGGCTTGTTACGGTAAATAATAGTGATAAATTATCTCATGATGCAGGTGATTTTCTAAGTCAGAATACTTTTATTGGGGGAATAAGGAAAAGTGGAAGTTATGGCTTTGACCCTGTAATGAGAGGTTTCAAATACGACCAGTTAAACATTGTAATGGATAATGGCTTAAGTGCGACTGCAGCATGCCCCAATCGAATGGATCCTCCGGCATCGCAAATTCCATTGGCTATGGTCGATCAGGTTGAGATTATCAGAGGGCCTCATTCTCTTCGTTTTGGGAGTTCTTTTGGTGGAACAATCCACTTCAAATCATTAGCTACAAGCTTTTCTGAAAAGAATAAGGTTTTTGGTCGTACGAGTTTGGGTTATGAGAGTAACGGGAATATCTTAAGAACGGAAGCTCTGGCAGGTTTAAAGGGTAAGGTTTATAATATTGCACTATTGGCAGGTTATAACGAAGGAAGCGATTATGAGGATGGTAAAGGGAATAAAATTCCTTCAGGTTTTAATCGTCGCAATATTGGCTTGTCTTCAGTTTTCAAGTTATCCAATAGGCAAAGTTTAAAAATTTCTGCAAATAATAACTATGCAGAAGATGTTGATTTTCCTGCTCTAAATATGGATTTGAGAGAAGATGATACCTGGCTAATGAATATCCAGCATAAACTTAATTTCAAAAATTCAAATTTAAGATCTTTATCCACATCTTTCTATGGTTCATTTGTAGATCATATTATGGATAATTTAAATAAAGATTTGAATCCTCGTAAGGTGAATGCTATCACAGAAGCTAAGACTAAAAATTATGGTGCCCGATCAGAGGCCAGTTTCGCATTTCATAATAGTTCGTTGTTTGCCGGTGTCGACTTTAAGTCAGAAGAGGCAGAAGGTAATCGATATCGTGAAATGCTTATGGGGCCAATGACTGGTAATACGCTTCAGGATAATATATGGCAAGATAGTCGAATTAGAAAACTAGGCATATTTGGAGAATCTCATTTTTCTGCCGGTGAATTCTATTTTGTTGCTTCATCACGCTTGGAGTTTAATCAAGCTAAAAGTAATGATAAATCAAGTCGTTTTGTTGAAACAAACCCAAAGGGTCCATCTGACAAGCTTAATTTTTCGATTAGTTTAGGCTCAAACTACGATCTTTCTAAAGAAGTTAGAATGGGTTTATGGTTTGGTCGGGCAGAACGTAGTGGTGGTTTAGCTGAACGTTTCATAAATTATTTATCTATTGATCGTGATCCCTACGAGCGAATAGGGAATACCAGATTGAAATCAGAGGTTAATTATCAAATTGATTACAATTTCACGTGGAAAAGAAAGCAGTTCGAGTTGGGAGTAAATTTATTTTCATCTTTTTTACATGACTATATAAGTTCAAGTATAAGAACTGATTTAACTCCTGTAATGCCAACAGCTCCTGGTGTTAAGCAATTTGTCAATATTGATAAAGCTGTCATGCGTGGTTTTGAGTTATCGTGGTTTCAAAATATTTGCCCATTGGTTTATCACAAAATAAATACGGCTTATACTTATGGAAAAAATAAAGATAGAAGTCAAGCTTTGCCTGAAATACCACCATTGGACTTAAGGTATACTTTAGGCGGACATTTTATCGAAAATAAACTTAATACAGAGTTTATGATGCGCCACGTGATTAAACAAAATCGAATAGCATCTGATTATGGAGAAAGTAAAACACCAGCATTTAGTTTATTGGATTTTAAAGCATCTTATATCTTCAGCAAAAAGGTTCAATTAATAGGTGGCGTACGAAACATTTTCGATGAAGCTTATTATGAGCATTTAAATCGTTCAGTAAAAGGGAGTCAGGAGCCGATTTATGCACCTGGTAGAAGCTTTTATTTCACTTTTACTCTAGGTTTATAAATTAAGTATTAAGAATGAAAAGCCAGGAAAGCATTGCTTTCCTGGCTTTTTTTATTGGGAAACTGAATAAAACAATATCTGGGTATTTAATTAACTAGATTTAAGTTGGTATTGCATGGGATTGTTTTGGGTTTATTGATGTGTTTTCAGATTTGTGTTGTTTATTATGTGTGATTTTACAGTGTTGGGTTGGTTGTTTTAATTTGTATATATTGTTTTGTGAATTTTATTTTGTGTTGCAATTGTTTAATTTCCTAATATATGCTTTATTTATTTACCTTATAAATTGCAATTATTTTTACATGCAAGTTTGTATTAGGCTTATAATAAGTGAATAATGTGAATATTGTATTTTCTGAATGTAATTTTTAATGATTCTATCTTATGAGATATCTGTATGTTTTTTTGACAAAACTAATGTCTAATTTATATTAAGTAAAATTAATATGCCTGTTTTTCAGATGTTTATGTTTTATTGATTTACGTAAGTGTTATGATTTTAGTTTCTTTGTTTCGTGTTTTATGTTGTACAGCTTATTTTTCTGCGTGTTGAGTTTTAAATGTTTTTATGTTTATTTAACACATTAATTAAGTATTAACTAATCAAATCAAACAATTAAATGAAAAAACAGTACTATTTATGGGTCTTGTTTATGATCTTTTGTAGCTCTACTTTCGGGCAGAATCAATTTCTGCCTTTTACTAAAAGTAATCAACGCTCAGTTGATGCGCTACAAACAATTAAACCAAACCGGACATTAGAATCAATGCGTACAGGGTACATGCAAGTTACTTACAGTTTCCCTGGTGCTATGTTGGCAGAAAAAGCCGAAAAGGGTGAAATGTATAATTTTTTACACATTGATCAATTTGGGAAACTGGGACAGGTGGGAGCTCCGGCTCTACCAATGCGTAACGATATGATTGCAGTATCAAAAAACATTCACCCTTCTGTGAAATTGGTTGATGTTGAATATATCGATTATACAGGTTATAACGTTTACCCGGCATTGGAATTACCAATGGATACACAAGGTGCTCCTTCACCTAAATTTGAGAAGGATCCATCTGTTTATGAGAAGGATGCTTTTTTTCCTGATAATGTGGTCAACATTATTTCTGATCAAATTATGAAGGATGCCCGAATGCTTCGCGTACAGGTTTGTCCGGTTCAGTTTAACCCAGTGACCAAAACCTTACGAGTTTATTCAAAAATGGTTTACCAAATACATACGGGTATTGATAAAACCAAAGTGAATACGACTAGGGAGGATTTAAATATTCTTAAAAAAATGGTTATTAATCCTGAAAATATTCAACAGGAAAACCGAAATTTGCAGACGGATTCAGAAGACGATAATGCTTCAAAAGACTATATCATCATTACCCATTCTATGTTCGATCATGCAGCTAAAAAACTGGCTTCATGGAAAGCGAGTCTTGGCTATAAAGTCGAAATTGTATCTAAGGATTCATGGTCAACTGACGAAGTTAAAGAAGCAATTCATAGTAGATATAACACCTGGGTTCCAAAACCAAGTTATTTTGTTATAATTGGTGATAATGAGCAAGTTCCTGGGATGAATTTTAAAACATCCAAAGGAGAAACTTATGCTTCAGATTTATACTATTCATGTATGGACGGTGCAGATGATTATACACCGGATATTGCTCGTGGCCGTATTTCAGTAGCAACGGCAGAACAGTCTGAGGTTACCATTGATAAAATTATAAACTATGAGAAGAATCCTGTTGCTGATGCAAATTTTTATCGTAGAGGCCTGAATTGTGCACAATTTCAGGACGTATACAATGGAGAAGCACCTGATGGTTTTGCAGCTCGTCGCTTTTGTCACACAAGTGAAGATATTCGTAATTACGTTATGGGACAAGGTTATGATGTAGATAGAATCTATTATACTGATGCAACTAATAACCCAACTCATTTTGATAATGGTTATTTCTCAAATGGTGAGGCTCTACCTGATGAGCTCTTGCGTGAGAATGGTTTTGCCTGGGATGGAGGAGCTGACGATATAACCGCAGCCATAAATGATGGTCGCTTTTATCTTTTTCATAGAGATCATGGTTATGCAGGAGGTACTGGTTGGGCTCACCCTGAATTCTTATCGGATAATATTGGCAGCTTAAGAAATGGAAATAAGTTACCTGTGGTTTTTTCTATTAACTGCCATACAGGTGAGTATCAATTGCCAGAATGTTTTGCTGAGAAATTTCTAAGACAGAAAGATGGCGGTGCAGTAGCTGTTTTTGGTGCTGCATATTACTCTTTATCAGGACCTAATGATGGTTTGTCACTCGGAATGGTAGAAGCAATTTGGCCTAACCCTGGTATTACCCCATCTTTTGGTAATGGAGCAGGTATTGAAAATCCGGGTCCATCAGGATTTGAAAATTCGGTAACTTCATTGGGAGATGTTTTGAATATGGGACTGATGAGAATGGATCAAACTTGGGCTCCGGGCGAGGCAAACAGATTGTATACCTATCGTTTATTTCACCTTTTTGGTGATCCGGCGATGAAGATGTGGACCCAATCTCCTGCTGTTATTACGGCTGATATGCCTGAAGCTATTGAATGTGGAGCAACCTCACTTACAGTGTCCAATATCAGTAACGCTGATGCTCTGGTTACTGTGGTACAAGGTGACAAGCTATTGGCTAAGTCAAATGTAATTGCTGGTAAAGCTGAAATTAATTTTGCAGCTGTTGATAATATCGACAAATTAGTTGTTACTGTAAGTGCTCCAAATCACCGTCCGGTGTTTAAGGAATATGTGGTAACAGGATGTACCAGTTCTCCTGAAGCTAACTTTTCAACATCTAAATCAATGATCGTTTTAGGAGCAAACAACCAAGCGATTAAATTTACTGATCTTACGACTTATTCACCAACTTCATGGTTGTGGGATTTTGGAACAGCAGATATTGAATTTGAAGATGAAACAAGTGCTACATCTCAGAACCCTGTAGTTAAATTTTTAGCTGAAGGAGTTTATGATATCAAATTGACTGCAACAAATGAGAATGGTAATTCTGAATATGTAGAAGAAAAAGCAATCAAAGTGTATGCGAGTACACTGGAAGCAGCTTGTTTCGGGCAAACCACTAATATGGGTAATAATTATGGTATGGGGATTTATGCATTCTCTTTGAATACCATTAACTCAAGCTCGGCTTCAGCTGTTAAAGATGGTGGATATAAAGACTTTTCGAGTACTCATTTCACCAGCTTAGTTGCTGGAAAAACATATAAGTCTAAAGTAACTGTCGGGGGAACAAATCCGGAGAGTGTAAAGGTTTACTTAGATAAAAATAATGATGGTGTTTTTGGTGATGGAGAAGAAATTGCCAGTATTGAGAATTTTACCGGAGAAAAAGAATTCGATTTTTCAGTCCCATATCTATCTGAGTTGGATAAAATGCTTAGGCTACGTGTTATTTCTGATTATAAGGATAATGTTATTAACGATGCTTGTTATGCTTCTACTTATGGGCAAACTGAGGATTATGCAGTACTTGTAAAAGCAGGTTTAGCTTCAGTAGAAACTCTGGAGATTGTAGAGAGAGGCTTTGATTTTGCAAAACTAAAAGCAAAATTAATTTCAGATGGACGTGGTACTGTAGCAGAAAAAGGTCTTGTTATTGCCAAGCATACATTACCTACAGTTGCGGATACTAAAGTTGTTGACGTTGACGAATCGGCAGAAGAATATGTATTACGTGTAGATGGATTAGATAAGTCAAGTTCATACTCTTACCGGGCCTATGTAATAAATGAATTTGGTATTTCATATGGCGAAGAAAAGAGCTTTGTAACTTACAGTGGGGAGCCTGATGCTCATGTAACTAAATTTGCTACAGGCTTATCATTAAGCACATGGCAGGCTATGTCGTGGGTTGATGCACAAAGTACTATCAAGCCATGGGGTTATATGATTAAGTGGGCAAAAGATGATGCTGCAAATATTGTCGCACCAGTTGATGGTGTTGTAGAAGAGGCAAATTGTATTTACATTGATCCTGCAAAGGAATTTGCTGTTGCTGAGGGACTTGATTATGAAAGTCATTATTTTTACAAGATTTATCCTTACACCAATGAAGGTAGTAGTATTGACTATTACACTGGAGGTGACGTACCTGTCATTGATACGAATACGCTTCCATTTGGAGAATATCTGGCTTATAATATTACGAGCGGTGAGAAAAGTATTACAGCTTTTCAGTTAAATACTATAAATAATAGTGATGAACGCCCTAATGCCGGGTATAATGATTTCACCGATACTTCAACTGATTTAAGACCTGGTCAATCATATAAGGCAAGTGTTTCTTTTGATCCAGGAGGGAATTATGGATACTATTTGGTTGCTTGGGTTGACTGGAATCATGATGGTTGGTTTGATAGCGAAACAGAAGTTATTGATTTCGGAACTCAAAAAGGAGCAGGATCTGCATCTAAAGATTTTACTGTGCCAGCAGATGTAACTGTGGGAAGAACGACTTTACGTTTGACGTATGTGTATGGTAAGACTATGCCAAAAACGTTTGGAAATGCGAAGTGGTGTAGTGTTGAAGATTATAGCATCAATGTTGATGTTAATGCAGCTGTTGCAGGTTTATGGACTGGTAAAAATTCTACAGATTGGGAAGATGTTGCTAACTGGTCTGAAGGAAAACTTCCTACTGAAACTACAGATGTTCTGCTTCAGGCAGGAAGTACAAATTATCCGGTTTTAGCTAGTGTCGCTCATGTTAAATCAATTGATGTAGCAAGGGGTACTTCAATCACAATTGGAGAAGGATCAGAGTTAAATGTTGATGAAAATATTAATATAGCCGGTACTTTTGTTTCGAATGCTGGCATAATTGACGTTTCTGAAGCCTTTAATTCAGTGGCAGATAGTCAAGTTGATATTAATGGAGGTAATATCACTATGAACTACTGGGGACGTGATGCGTCAAGCACTTGGGCTAAAGGAACTATTAATTTGAACGCAGGGACAATTAACGCAGGGACAGTTAAATTTTCAAATAGTAATGTAGTAGGTCAAATGGCTGAAGGATTTATCTTGAATGTAACTGGAGATTTAGGTTTCAATTCTAATGGTTGGGATGATAGAATTATCGGTAATATAAATATTTTAGCAGGAAAGTCTGAACATCTAATATTAGCATCTGCATCTAATGCAAACATGCAATTTAAAAAGATGTCGATAAATACACCAGGCGAAACTGTTTATTTAATTTCTGATGATCAGGAAAATGCAAAGAGTTTTACAGTAACTGAAAAATTAGATGTTATTGCAGGTACGGTGATGGTTAAAAATAAAACTGTTGCATTATCGGCTCTTAATATTAACGAACTAACTATTTCTGATGGAGCAAGTCTTGACATTAGCTCAACCTCAAGTTTGATTAAAGGTGATGTGACTGGTAAAGGTGCCTTAATTCAGACAAGTGGATCTTTGGTATTAAATGCTAATGGTGATCAAATTCTAGATGTTAATGGAAACCTATTTGATTTGTCATGCGAAGGTGATGCTAATGTTATAGTGAAAAACAATGTATCTATTACAAATAAACTTAATTTGGTAAGTAATAATTTTGTAGTTGATGCTTGTAATTTGTTTATCGCAAAAGATTGTCAATTACTTGCAACAGGAACTAAGCATATTGAGACAATAAATAATGCTAAAGTTCAAAAACAATTTGCAGGGGCAGTAGCGGACCAAAGTTTTAACCTTCCAATCGGTTTTGAAGAAACAAGTTCATTTGTACTTGCTAGTCTTAAAGAATCACCATCTGCTGATGCTTCTTTATTTTTCTCATATGAAAAAAATAAAGCCGAAGGCGTGACGGCTGAACCAGCACTAAATGCAAATTGGAAAATTGATGGGGATGATATCATGAAAACAATTCCTGTTGATATAGCATGTTCTTTTAATGGTTTTGATTTGAGTGCAAACGATTATTTCTGGGCTTATAAAACTAAAATCTGGAATACAATATCAGCTGCCGAATTAGCAAAACCATTTAATTTTTCTTTGGAAAGCCCAGTCGCGACTATTACGGCTATGACTAAAGAAAATGCCCCGGCGGTTACCGTTTCAGATCCTTCAGGAAAACCAGCAACTGTCATAGGAGTAGATGAGAGTATGGAGTATCTTTATAATTCTTCGGAATGGAAGAATTGTTATGCTGATATGACAATTTATCTGAATGGTGAAAATACTTTTAAGGTTCGTAAAAAAGCAACAGCTTCAGCAATAGAGTCTTTGTCTACTGAAAATTTAGATACAGAATCGAAAGTTGATTTTGATATAATTCTCTCGAATTATGAAATTAATGAGAATGAAGGCGTTGATTTTCTTGTTGGTGATATTCAAGTGTTGAGTGCTGCTGATGTTGCTCCTGAATATGATTATTCTTTAGTTGCAGGTACTGCTGATAATGATTTATTCTTTATAAAGGATAAGCAATTATTTGCAAAAAATGCTTTTGACTTTGAAACTGAGAATATCTTTAAAATTGAAATGAGTGTTTCTGGAGGTATTGAAAATCGTTCATTTACAATTCATATAGCGGATGTAAATGAGGTGCCTGAATCTATAGTGCTTGATAATAGAAGTGTTACTGAGAATTCTAATGTAGATGTAAAAATTGCAACACTTTCTACAGTTGATCCTGATACTAAATCTGATGAGAAATTTACTTATTCTCTGGATGGGGATGTATTGGATAATGCAATGTTTGTTATTATTGGTGATGGTTTGTATTTAAAAGCAAGCGCTAATTTTGAAGCTAAGGATTTATATTCTATTAAGATTAAATCAACAGATAAAGGTAATTTATCGATTAGTAATGAATTTGAAATTAATGTTGTCGATGTAAATGATCTGCCAACGAATGTTCTTGCTTCTACCTTAGAAATACCTGACGCCTTATCGAAGGGTGATGAAGTAGCTCTTTTAAGTGTAGTCGATGAAGATAAAAATGGAAATGCGAATACATTTACCTATGAGCTAGTGTCTTGTAGAAAAGATAAGCTGATTTTAGAGAATAATAAGGTGATCTTAGATGATTATATATTTGTCTCTAAATATTCTTCTAATGATTACGATTTAGAAATTAAGGTGACTGAAGTTGAAACGGGATATTCATTTAATAAAACACTTACTTTTACAGCTGTTGATGTTAATGAAGCACCTTACTTTACAATGTATGGTATCGATTTAGCAATAGATGAGAATAAGGCAGCAAATTCAGAAGTTGGAATGTTAGTATTTTCTGATCCTGAAGGAGATGATGTTATTTTTGAGTTATTGGATAATGCGAATGGTGCTTTTACTATTGATGATGGAACAATTTATACAACTAGAGAGTTGAATTTTGAAGTTAAATCAGAGTATGTTATCAAAGCAAAAATTACTGATACAGATGGTTTATTTGATGAAGGTACATTTACAATAAAAGTAAATAATATCAATGATGCTCCAATTGTTAATGCAGGTATTGCACAAACTGTAAATGAAAATTCTGTTGTTACTTTGGATGGAAGCTCTTCTAAAGATGATGAAAATTCGGATTTAACTTTTGCGTGGGTATCTAAAGAAGGTGTTGTACTTACAGGTGCCGATACTTCTACACCAAGCTTTACGGCTCCTTCAGTAGCAGCCGATAAGGATTATACATTTGAACTAACTGTTAGTGATGGCGATTTAGCATCAACATCATCAGTTGTTATTACTGTTAAGAATGTAAATATAGCTCCGGTTGCTAATGCAGGTGCTGTACAAACAGTAAACGAAGGTGACCTTGTAAGTTTGGATGGTAAAGCTTCTACAGATGCAGATAATCAAGACTTAACTTTTGCATGGGTATCTAAAGAAGATGTTGTACTTACAGATGCCGATACCTCTACACCAAGCTTTACGGCTCCTTCAGTAGCAGCCGATAAGGATTATACATTTGAACTAACTGTTAGTGATGGCGATTTAGCATCAACATCATCAGTTGTTATTACTGTTAAGAATGTAAATATAGCTCCGGTTGCTAATGCAGGTATTGCACAAATGGTAGACGAAGGTGACCTTGTAAGTTTGGATGGTAAGGCTTCTACAGATGCAGATAATCAAGACTTAACTTTTGCATGGGTATCTAAAGAAGGTGTTGTACTTACAGATGCCGATACGTCTACACCAAGCTTTACGGCTCCTTCAGTAGCAGCCGATAAAGATTATACATTTGAACTAACTGTTAGTGATGGCGATTTAGCATCAACATCATCAGTTGTTATTACTGTTAAGAATGTAAATATAGCTCCAATTGCTAATGCAGGTGCTGTACAAACAGTAAACGAAGGTGACCTTGTAAGTTTGGATGGTAAGGCTTCTACAGATGCAGATAATCAAGACTTAACTTTTGCGTGGGTATCTAAAGAAGGTGTTGTACTTACAGATGCCGATACGTTTACACCAAGCTTTACGGCTCCTTCAGTAGCAGCCGATAAGGATTATACATTTGAATTAACTGTTAGTGATGGCGATTTAACATCAACATCATCAGTTGTTATTACTGTTAAGAATGTAAATATAGCTCCGGTTGCTAATGCAGGTGCTGTACAAACAGTAAACGAAGGTGATCTTGTGACATTAGATGCAAGTGCTTCCAGCGATTCTGATAATCAAAGCTTAACTTTTGCGTGGGTTTGCGAAGAGGGAGTTCCCCTGACTAATGCAAACACATCAAAACCAAGTTTTACTGCTCCAGAAGTGGATGTCTTAACCGAATGCCATTTTGTAGTGACTGTTAGCGATGGCGATTTGACGTCAACATCATCAGTTATCGTAAAAATTAAGAATGTAAATACTGCTCCGGTTGCTAATGCGGGTGTTGTGCAAACAGTGAACGCTGGCGATCTTGTGACATTAGATGCAAGTGCTTCGAATGATGTTGATGCCAACAATACATTAACCTACTTATGGACATCAGAAGATGACATTATTACTATTGAAAATAATACTCAAATTGAAGCTAGTTTTATTGCTCCCGAGCTTGTAAGCGATACTGATTTTGAGATTAAATTGACAGTTTCCGATGGCGTTGCAGAATCTGTATCAACTGTTGTAATTACGGTTAAGGGTATTGTTACCGGAATCGAAGATATTGATGACGAAGCTAATATTGTTTCAATATATCCTAATCCTTGTCGTGATAAGTTCAAAATTCATCTTGGAGAGCGTCCTCAAGAGGTTGTAAATATTGATATTTGCAATATTACAGGTAGAGTTGTTTATCAAGGCAAAATGTATGAACAAGACAAAACAATTCCATTTTCTTTTGTTTCAGGACTATATTTTGTACGTATTCGTATGGGCGAAACGATTACTGTTAAAAAAATAGTTGTTAAATAAAATTTATTATTTTATTTAAGTTTGATAGGCTGTCATTTATGGCAGCCTATTTTTTATGTATAAATTCAGTCTGTATAAAAACATGTTTCAATATGTTCTTTTTACCGAAAATTATATTAATATTAAGTTATATGAATCTAAATTTTATTGATAATGCCTAAAAAAATATTTTGTTATATACTACTTTCTGTTTTTATTTCTTGTTCAATAAGTCAATCCATACCTATGGATTATTTATCTTTTACCCATAAGAAATCAGGTTCAGTTACAGATTTTACTCTGCCAAATCGCGAACAAAACCCAATTGGTGAAAAATATCTCCAAGTTGATTATGGGTTTTTAGGAGCGAAATTGACAAATAGAACTGAGAAAGGAGAGAGCTATTATTTTTTACACATCAAAGGGTTTGGAAAAATGGGACAGGAGGGAGCACCTGCACTGCCAATGCTTAATGATTTGTTGAAGGTACCTATGGATAGTAAGGTTTCTGTGGAGCTTGTAGAGAGTGATTATATCGAGTACGACAATTTTATGATCTATCCAGCTTCGGCACCAATTTCGGATGCTTATGGAGCCAAGGTGCCACCTTTTTACAAGGATGATAAAATATACAAGACAAATCAATTTTTTCCTAAAGACCTTGTTGAAATCGTTTCGAATCAAGTGTCAAGAGAGGAGAGGTTTGTAAGGGTTCAAATTCGTCCTGTCCAGACAAACCCTGTTACAAAAAAGCTTCGGGTTTATTCAAAACTAGTTTATCGCCTTAGGTTTAAGTAAAGTTTATATACAAGTTTATAATATACAGATCTATGGTTTAGCAAACCATTAACTTTTGATTTATTATTCTTGCCTACATTTATTTGAGCAATAAAATAGCCAAGAAAGCTTTAATTAGCTTTTCCTGGCTATTATTTACTTGTGATGTTGTTCATCTTATAGAAACCATTCTGGGTCTGCATATCGCTTGCAATGCTCTCCATAAGAAAATATCTTCTCCTGATCGATTTGATGTGTTACCTCTTCACCATATATTTTTGAAAAAATAACTGTAGACTCACTATCATCAATATTAATGTATTGTAATTGTGCAAAGTTCTCATGCTTACTACTATCTAAGTTAGATTGACAAATAGAGCAAGACAGATTAATTTTTTCGCCAATCTCAATATTGAAGTCATCACTTTTTTTACTTGTATAGTTACCTATTTCAGAATGAAGAAGGAGCAAACCCTTTTCACCTTTAGAGTTTCTTCCCGTTAAGATAATGTCATTTTTTACATTTAATATCCCCCGACAATGCGGGCATAAATAATTAGTTCCCATGGTGTCAATTTTTAAAGTGAATATTATTAAAATATAGAAATTTAAAATCCTTGGATTGGTTTTGAATTCTGTAATTATAGTAGAAGCATTCCCTTATCTAAAATAAGAAATATTCATGAAATATCATATTTAAAGATTGGCCTCTGACTTGTTTTATAATTTAGAATATATATACAAAAAAGAAATGCCAAGCGAGTTGCTAATACTTTCTTGGCATTTTAATTTCTCCAGGGATGTGATTCAATATAAACAGGAGAAATACTTATAATATTATTTGTTTAAAATTGAATTTATGGGCTGATTTGGAAATCTCAATTTGAAATTTTTATCAGGAAGATCCTGCGATATTCCCCAAGGCATGCGAGTCATTTTTAGATTGAATTGTTTGTGCATCTCATCAAACTCAAATGTACATCCCATACCTGTCAGGTTTTGTACAATTTGATTCCTGCAAATATCAGTCTGTGCCGTAAAAAGACAAATCTTATTATTAGGCTTCATTATAACTTCGCCCTGTGCACATAATTCAAATGCACAAAATGGAGAAAACTTTCCTATAATCATGGAAGCTAAGCCAACTGTGATTTTTTTACTATCGTATGGTCTGTTATCAATTAGTTTTATGGAATCTTTATTTCCATTTTCACTAATAAGCGAGAAGCTGTAATCAGGATTTAGTTGAATAATAGTTCCTAACGGACAGATATCAGATTGGAATTGCATCTCAATTAAAGAATATTCATCCAGATCATTCTCTTCATATACATATACTTTATAGAGAGGTTGATGATCAATTTCAACTCGACCGAACATTTCGATGAAGCTTTCAGAGGACCATGTAGGGAGTCCGCTCTTTATCTGGTTTGATCCCGTAGCGCCCTTATAGGCTAATAGTTTGTAGCCATTAATCTGTAGTTCTTCCAAAATCTCAAACTGAGGAGGATATTCAAAATTGAAAATGGCGTTGTATTCTGTAGCTCTAAGTACCTCAAATTCCATAAAAGTCAATTTTACCAGATATTGGAGATTAAATTCCTACTCTTTATAGGCTTTTCGGAAACTGCCTAATCATCATTGTTCAAAGAATGATTACACAACGAAAATACATTAGATTAAAATTCTGTGGTAGAGTAAAAATACCTGTTTTGTTAAAGCAGGTAATTCTACTTAGTCATAATATTATTGAAATATGATAATTATTACTTAAAATTTGTGAAGAGATGATTTTGAATGTAAATATATGCCGTTCAAAATATTTTATTCAAATGCTCTTCGTATCTGATCAGTTAAAAGGATATGAGATACTACAAGCTTTATGAGTATTCTAATTTGAGAGGAGTACCTACCGTGAAAAGTGATTTTCAGTTGAGTTAAACACAACCTATATCAAGCAATTGTTAAGTAACTGATTGCAGTGAAATAATACGATATTTTTTAAATTTTTATTTAAGATCGGTCAGTTAAGGTAAAAAGCTCACATTCATCTAGGTTTATAAGCTTATGTTTTGCTGCAAATATGATTAAGCCGGCTAAGTTTTTAACTCCGGTTTTGACGTATAAATTGTTGCGATGCCCATCAACAGTTCTGTTACTAATATCCATTTTCTCTGCAATTTCAGTTGATGTGAGCTGATTACATAAATATTTTAGAACGAGAAGTTCTTTGTCACTTATTTTGTTGAGACCTGTTAGAGTGATGGCAGGTTCCGGTAAACGATTAGAAAGCTGTTTCCTCAGAATTTCTAGTTGTTCAGGACTAAAATAAAATCCTCTTTGTGCAACATCCTTTATGACCTGAACGAGCTTGTCAGGAGAAATCTCTTTAGGCAAAAAGGCAGACACACCGGTTTTTACCATATAGCCCAAATTGGAATCCTGATAGTGAGAGGTAAGACTAATTATTTTGATTTTTGGAAACTTGTGACGGACAAATTCAATTGTTTCCAGCCCATTTACGTTCTTCATTCTAAGATCTAAAAGAACAATATCCGGGAATATCTTAGCGTTATTTAAATATCCAATAAATTCAGA
Source organism: Ancylomarina sp. DW003 (assembly GCF_029029505.1). GTDB lineage: Bacteria > Bacteroidota > Bacteroidia > Bacteroidales > Marinifilaceae > Ancylomarina. Next base: position 164,556 of record NZ_JAKJSD010000003.1, read on the forward strand.
ACCATCATGAGAAATTGAGGTGATATTAAAGCCTTCTATTGTTTTTAGAAAATTACTTAGCAGTTGTGTAACCAGAATTTCATCGTCAACTAATGATATATTGATCGTTTGATTATTCATTGTATTATATATTAGATTTTTTTGTCAGTATCAGATATGAACTGCCCAAACCAATTGATGATTTTGGAATAGCTAGTGCTTTTAAATATTCAGATCGAAGCATTATATTTTTATGACCTAATCCTTTACTTTTTTTGTTTATGTTGTAGCCAATACCATTATCAGTAAAATAGAGAGCAAGAAATTGTGATCCAAAATGAATGTGAATATCAACATTTTCTGCTTGAGAGTGCTTGAAGATATTGGTAAGTATTTCCTGAGAAATACGGCTGAGTTGTAATTTACTACTCTTGGAGATATTAGGATACTCTGTTCCGGAATATGTAAATTTAATTCGAGTTGTTTCAGGGAATGCATAGGTCAGTTCTTCAATAATTTCAACCAGACTAGATTCCTCAATCAGAGGGGGACATAAATCATGAGAAATATGTCTGGTGAGCTTGATACTCTCTTCTAATTTATCTTGAATATCTTGTTTTGACCAACCCTCGCTTGAGTAGAAAAGGTATTTTATTGAATTAAGTTTGCCTATAAGAGAATCGTGGAGATCTGCAGCAATTCTTTCTCTCTCTGATTCTTGAATAAGAATACTGTCCTGAATAAGACTCTCTTTGTAATCCAATTTCAGTTGGTCTGCCTTTGCTTTTTCCTTGTGAATGCGAACCAAATAAACTTTTATAATGTATACGATAGATACACTAAGAAATATGAATATAACTAATATGATTGATAGCCAAAGTGCGATAGTTTTCGAGCTGTTCCAATCTTCCATATTAATAAACCAATTAAAGAATAAAAGATAAATGTGATTCCTGAATGAAATATCCAAAAGTAAAAGGTGAATTCACGATCACCATTAACAAGGAAGTTAGTAAAGATAAAAATAATTAATGATAAGACATAATAAATAAAGATAAGCACATTCAGGGCTATCCGTTGAGGTTTTAGGTGGGATATGCCATTAGCAAGTTCCAGAAAAAACTTTAATGCGTATATAACTACGATAAAATTTACGAGAACTTTTCCATAGGCATGAAAAGAGTAGGTTTGATCGTAGAAAATACTTCGATAGCCTTCCACTCCGAGAGCAAGTTGAATCAATATGATCAGAGCTATACTAATCCCGTTTACTTTTTTAAAGAAATATTTTAAATACAAGCACGATATAATAAGGAACTCAAGGTTATAATAGATCGGTATTACGAAGAGATTGTTGGCATTGTGCATTAGTACAATATAGATGCGTGAAAACAATTCTGTACATAAACCTAATAAAAGGAACAATGTAAAGAATTTAAATTCCGGGCCAAGTTTTCTGTAATACCTCAATGATAGTATAAAGCTTATAAGTAAAAAGAGAGTGCTCAATTTACTGCAGATTTGCCAAATTATACGTGCTGTATCCATATCTAATTTTATGGGAAAATAAGAGAAAATTTATCATTCCTTTCTTCATAAGGAGGACATATGAGAGTTAAATCTTCTACAGGTGCATCATCTTCGGATGATTTAAAATTGAGTAACTTAAATTTATCCTGATCTTCCAATGACCAAAAACATAAATCTAACTGAAATGGAGATTTCTCATCGTAAATAGTTTCGGTATTTGCAGTATCAATATGTTTTAAACCCATAACCGCAATAATGTCCGTATTAGTTTCTGCTTTATGAATTTCTTCTAAATCTGAGAATGGAGAAGAAAAAACACGAGCTATACCTACCTGCATATCTCTGACACTTTCGATTTGATCTTCAACCCAACTCCCTTTCATTAATTGCCAACAGAAATTTCTTATTAGAGCATTTGTTACTGAAACGTTACCATCTATTGTTTTAGAAATAAAATTTGGTGTGAATATATCCAAATTATTATCAAATTTCTTAATTATTATTTTGTCTAACTCTAAGTCTGTCATTTCAGATAGTGGTTTTTTATCTGTTTCACTATCAATTAAAATAAAGTAAAGCTTATGATTTTCAACACCAATGTACGAATGGATTCGTTCGGGTTTAATAGGTGAATTTATCCACATTTGAACATCCTTAGGAGATATTGAATAGTATGCTCCGGAACTTAAAAGATCTAAAGCTTCTGTTTTGTTCCAACGATCTTGATTCCATTGACGAAGCATATTCGTTATTCTTGTTTTTTTTTCGATCAGATTCATAGTTAGAATTTATGGGTTAATAAATATACTAGTAATAGACCAGTATGTTAAGTTATAGAAATAAAAATTTTGTTAGACTAAAAAGGTAATCTATTATTCTAAGTTTGTATTGCATTTTCTTTCAATCGTACTTCTTGCCAATATCTTTTTTTCTTAGGCTCTTTGCTTGCTTAATGAAATGCAATACAGAAATTTAATTACTGATTAAGTTATCTCATCTTGTTGTATCGATAATTCGTTTTCTTTTTTTTAACTAAAAAGATTCTGATTCTTTACTTCTATTCTTATGTTTCGCTATTCCAAATGTATTAAGACTGTTTCAAATATTCTAGAGTATAAATACCTGTTTTTATAAATATGTAAAAATACCTGGTGATATTTTGTAATGAATGTCAATTTAAAAACAACTAGTAATGTTTATAATTAGCACGTAATCAGATGCTAGTGTCTTTGGATGTTTAGAATTAACAATTTATTAACCTCAGAATTAATTTTCATATTCTATCTTTATGGAAAGATTATAAATAAAATGTTAAGAAAGATCAGTCATATTCTATTAGCTATTGTTGTTATGATTACAACAATGGGATTGACTGTGTCTGCACATTCCTGTGGTGGAGAGTTAAAATCTATTCAGTTATTATCTGAGGCTGAAAATTGCTGTGGAGACTCTTGCCCTAATTGCGAGAATGAAATTATTAAGGTGGAAGTTGAGGATGATTTTACAGTCTCAATCATAAATTTCAATTTTACACAAGATTTTTCATTTTTACCAGTATTCATTCAACTCTTTCTAACGCCTACTTTTACAGAAGAAATTGTACAGGTTGCTTACCATAAGCCACCTCCGTTAAAAATTCAAACTGTTCTTTCCGATTTGCAAGTTTATCGTTTATGATTTAAACGTCTAATATGTTGATGCTGAATGTTGAGTCGATCTCATATTCTGTGCGAATTATTACGTTAATAAAATCATAATTGAATAACTATGCTGAATAAACTTATCCGTTTTTTCCTGGAGAATAAACTGGTCACTTTTTTGGTACTTGCTATTTTCATTTCATGGGGTGTTATCAATTCACCTTTTGGATGGGATACAGGTATTTTACCAAAAGATCCGGTTCCTGTTGATGCGATTCCTGATATTGGAGAGAATCAACAAATTGTATATACCGAATGGCCAGGCCGTTCGCCCCAAGATATCGAAGATCAGATATCTTATCCATTAACAACTTCACTATTGGGAATACCTGGAGTGAAAACCATTAGAAGTAATTCTATTTTTGGCTTATCGAGTATCTACATCATATTTGATGAAGAAGTAGAATTCTACTGGAGCCGAACACGTATATTAGAAAAATTAAATTCCCTTCAATCGGGTACTTTGCCAGATGATGTTGCACCAGCTTTAGGTCCTGATGCCACAGCTTTAGGTCAAATATATTGGTATACGCTCGAAGGTCGGGATAAAGACGGTAATCCTGCAGGCGGTTGGGATCCACATGAATTAAGAAGTCTTCAGGATTTTCAAATTCGCTATGCGTTAACAGCTGCCAAAGGTGTTGCAGAAGTGGCTTCAATAGGCGGTTTTGTAAAAGAATATCAAATAGATATTGATCCACATGCCATGAGAGCACACGGTGTTAATGTGGCTCAGATTATGGCTGCTGTAAAAAACAGTAATCTCGATGTTGGGGCACGTACCCTTGAGTTCAATCGTGTTGAATATTTGGTGAGAGCCTTGGGCTATATAAAAAATCTCGAAGACCTTGAAAAGTCAGTTGTAACAGTTCGTAATAATGTACCGATACGATTGAAGGATGTAGCTAAAATCAATTTTGGTCCGGCAACTCGCCGTGGCGGTTTAGATAAAGGTGGAGCAGAAGCCGTAGGAGGTGTTGTTGTGGCACGTTATGGAACAAACCCCTTAGAGGCAATAGATAATTTAAAAGCAAAAATTGCTGAAATTACTCCAGGCTTGCCTTCCAAAACATTAGAAGATGGAACGGTTTCGAAAGTCACAATTGTACCTTTCTACGATCGTACAGGTCTTATTAAAGAAACGCTAGGGACGCTTGAAGAAGCTATATCGCTGGAATTACTCATCAGTATTCTGGTTGTGATCGTTTTGGTTATGAATCTTCGAGCTTCATTTTTGATCTCTTCTTTATTACCTCTTGGGGTTTTAATCACTTTTATTACCATGCGTCAATTTGGTGTCGATGCCAATATTGTAGCCCTTTCGGGTATTGCTATTGCTATTGGTGTTATGGTTGATGTGGGAATTGTGTTTACGGAAAATATCATCAGGCATATTGATATGCCAAAGAATATAGGAGCAAGGGGTAAGCAATTACTTAATGTGGTGTACGAAGGTACTATTGAGGTTGCAGGTGCTGTGATTACAGCTCTTACGACGACCATTGTTAGTTTTCTACCTGTATTTGCAATGGAAGCAGCCGAAGGGAAACTCTTCAGACCTCTTGCTTTTACCAAGACCTTTACTATGCTTGCAGCCCTTCTGATTGGACTTATAATTATTCCAACATTGGCTCACTTAATCTTTTCAGTCAAAGTAGACAAAAATAAGTTAAAGAAAACCTGGAGTATCTTTTTGATAGCAGCAGGTCTACTTATTTCAATTTTTTCGGGTTATTATATTGCTATTGTGATCTCGGCTTATGGGTTGAATAGTTTAATGGCTGACAGATGGATTGAAGGCAAGAAATATTTGGTCAATGTTATCAATATTGCCATCACAATTGTGGTTATTGTATTCTTCCTGACAAAGGCTTGGATGCCAATGGGCGCGCAATATAGCATGTTTGCAAATTTCATGTTCGTTATCCTAATTGTTGCATTGATTTTAGGATTGATGTCAAGCTTTGTCTATTTCTATTCGAGGATTTTGACTTGGTGTTTGAATAATAAATGGAAATTTTTAAGCCTACCAATTCTGATTGTTCTATTTGGAATCACTAGCTGGCAAGGTTTTGATAAGATATTTGGTTTTGCGCCTAATTTTGTAAAAGAAACAGCTCTTTATCAGAATTTGGATGAAAAATTACCAGGTATTGGAAAAGAATTTATGCCTTCTTTGGATGAAGGCTCTTTCTTACTGATGCCTACAACCATGCCTCATTCGGGTATCGCTGAAAATCTGGAAGTGATTCGCATCCTTGATAAAAAACTAAACAACATACCTGAAGTTGAGTCTGTAGTTGGGAAATGGGGGCGTGTGAATTCAGCACTCGATCCGGCACCAACCTCTATGTACGAGAACGTCATTAATTACAAGCCGGAATACATTCTAAATGAAGATGGGCATAAGATGCGCTTTAAAGTCAATCGAGATGAAGCTTTTATTTTAAAAGATGGTTCTATTTATAATCCCAAAGAAGATGGCTTCCGTTTGGTTCCTAAAGAAAACTTAGTCATCGATAAGAATGGTGAATATTTTCGTCAGTGGCGAGATAAGATCAAATCACCCAATGATATTTGGGATGAGATCATCAGCAATGCAACGATACCAGGTCTGACTTCAGCTCCAAAGTTACAACCTATTCAAACTCGATTGGTGATGCTACAAACCGGTATGCGCGCGCCAATGGGAATTAAAGTTTTTGGTCCTGACTTGGAAAGTATTGAAAAGGTGGGCTTCGAATTAGAGAAACAACTTAAACATGTTGAAGGTGTGAATGGCATGTCGGTTTTTGCTGATAGAGTAGTAGGTAAGCCTTATTTGGAAATGGAGATTGATCGTGACGCGATTGCTCGTTATGGTTTATCTATAAAAAATCTCCAAGCCATTATCAGTTCTGCCATTGGCGGTATGAAGTTGACTTCTACAGTTGAAGGACGTGAGCGCTTTCCTGTAAGGTTGAGATATGCACGCGAATACCGCGACAATCCTGAAGCTTTAAAGAAGATTCTGATTCCCACACCAACAGGTGTTCAGATTCCTTTGGGAGATTTAGTTACATTCCATTATGTGCGTGGACCTCAAATGATCAAGTCGGAGAATACTTTCCTGGTAGGTTATGTGATTTTCGATAAAAAAGAAGGATTTGCTGAAATTGATGTGGTAGAGAATGCACAGGAGTATCTGAATGAAAAACTTGAATCTGGTGAATTTGTATTGCCAGCAGGTGTCTCTTATGTGTTTACCGGTAATTATGAGAATCAGATCAGAGCGACTAAACGTTTAATGATTGTAGTTCCGGTATCACTAATGATCATTTTCTTGATTCTGTATTTCCAGTTCCGATCGGTTATTTCGACCTCATTAATTTTTACGGGTATTATCGTTGCCTTATCGGGAGGCTTTATTATGCTTTGGTTATATGGACAAGCATGGTTCTTAGATTTTTCTTTGGCAGGTATGAATTTTAGAGACTTGTTTCAGGTACAAACTATAAATTTGAGTGTCGCCGTTTGGGTTGGTTTTATCGCTCTCTTTGGTGTAGCAACTGACGATGGGGTCTTGATAAGTACCTATATCAAGCAATTGCAGGATAAGAATCCAGCCAAATCTGTTAAGGAAATTCGAGAACTGATTATCGAAGCGGGTTCAAAAAGAGTGCGTCCGGCCATTATGACGACCGCTACAACCATCATCGCACTGTTACCTGTACTCACTTCAACAGGAAAAGGTTCGGATATCATGATTCCAATGGCAATTCCATTATTTGGGGGTATGACCATTGAGGTATTAACCATGTTGGTGGTTCCTGTACTTTATAGTATGTGGCAGGAAAGAAGATTAAAGAATAAGGTTTCCAATTAAATGATGAAATCATGAATATACAAAAACAATATATATCGATATGTTTCTATCTCTTTCTATTGATCGCGATGCCTATTTCAGGATTTGGACAAAGCGAGCTTGGGAATTATTTAGAAAAGGCTGCAGAAAACAATCCCGGACTTAAAGCTAAGTTCAACGATTATTTGGCAGCATTGGAGCGTGGGCCTCAGGTAAAGGCCTTGCCTGACCCACAAGTGGCATTTGCCTATTTTATCAAGCCGATAGAAACGAGGATGGGCCCTCAGGAATTTAAATTTTCTGCTTCTCAGATGTTTCCTTGGTTTGGAACTTTAAGGGCAAAAGAAAATAGTGCCATTGGGAATGCTAAGGCTAAATATGAAGCTTTCGAAGAGGAAAAGGCTAAACTTTTTCATGAGGTTCGAACCACATATTACAACCTCTACTTTAATAAGAAAGCCATCACCATTAGTCTCGAAAACATAGATATTCTTCAATCTTTTAGAAAGATGTCTGAGATTAAGTTAGAGGCAGGACTCGTATCTGCACTCGATGGTTATCGTATAGAGATTGAAATGGGTGATATTGAAAACCAACTGGCTTTACTTAAGGATAAGCAATTTGTACTTGAAGTGATGTTTAATAATTTGTTGAACTCTGAGAGTAAAAAAGAGATCTGGCTTCCTGAAGAATTATGGCGCACAGATTTGATGCTAAGCAAAGAGGCCATACTCGATTCTATTCAAAGCAATAATCACCAACTTTTAAGTTTAAGCTTTCAACAGGAAGCTTTAGGTTTCAAAAAAGAGGTGGCTAAAAAGGCAGGTAAGCCTAATATCAATATTGGCTTTGATTATATCCTAACAGGAAAGGGAGATATGAATTTATCTGGAACAGATGCCTTTGTTTTTCCTAAAATTGGCTTGACCATTCCGCTTTATCGTAACAAGTATAAGGCAATGGTAAAAGAGGTGGTTTATCTGGAAACAGCCAAAGAACACGAACAGCTTAATAAGAGTAATATGCTTGAAAGCCTTTTTGAAAAGGGATGGAAAGATTATCGCGATGGAGAAAGACGTATACATCTTAATCATTCACAACTCGAATTGGCTCGAAAAGCTTTACATTTATTAGAAACGAATTATGCGACTGGGAATAAGAATTTCGAGGAAATCTTAAGAATGGAACGCAAACTCTTGAAATATAATTTAGAATTAGAAAAGGCCAAAGCAGATAAGCAAGCGGCTATCTCATTTATCTCCTACCTAATGGGAAAATAATGATATGGTAATGAGCTTATGTGAGGATGTGGTGATTAAATAAAATATTAACTTAATGAATCATTTTTAATCAATTTAAACTCACCATTATCATGACACATAAAAACGAAATAGTAGAAATTAGTTTTGAATTTGCATTACTCATTATTGAAGTGAGTGAAGTTTTAGAAACTAAACGTAAATATGTTATAGCTAAACAATTATTGAAAGCAGGAACTTCGATTGGTGCAAATGTAAGAGAAGCACAAAGTGCAGAAAGCAAAGCTGATTTTATTCACAAATTAAAAATTGCACATAAGGAAGCTCTAGAAACAGAATATTGGATGGACTTAATGAAACATAGTGACACTTATCCAAATCCATCGACTTTATTAGAAGACAAACTGCTTTCAATTAAAAAGTTATTGAATAAAATAATTTCTTCAGCAAAGAAGAGCCCTTAATATGAGAATTATGAAAGAGATCATAGAAATATTGAAACAGAATATAAAACTGATTGCAGCCATACTTGCGATTGGGAGTATTGTCGGTTTTGTAATTGGCAAATCAACAAATCAACCAACCAACACATCACCGAATCAACACATCACCGAATCAACACATCAAAACATTGAAGAATCAACACATCAACAAACATGGACCTGTTCGATGCATCCGCAAATTAAGCAAGACAAACCCGGTTTGTGTCCAATTTGCGCCATGGATTTAATTCCATTAAAAAGCATGCAGTCAGGTGGTGATGATGTGGATCCAAACGAAATTGTTATGTCGGAATCAGCTGCTAAATTGGCTTCCATTCAGACGACAAGAGTCGAAATTGGAAACCCGGTTAAAACAATTAGTCTTCAGGGAAAAGTTCAGGTTGATGAACGGAATATTTCAGAGTTAACGGCACGCTTTGGTGGACGTATCGAAAAGCTTTATGTGAATTATACAGGGCAGCAAGTTCGAAAGGGAGAGAAACTTGCCAGCATCTATTCTCCGGCATTGTTGAGTGCCCAGAAAGAATTGTTGGAAGCCATTAGTTTTAAAGAGAGTCGTCCAGGTTTATATACCGCTGCTAAAGGTAAATTGAAGCTTTGGGATATAACGGATAAACAAATTGCTGCGATTGAAGACAAAGGGAAACCTCAGGCTTATTTCAATATCTTATCACCTATAACAGGAACGGTAAGTATGCGACATGTGGCTTTGGGCGACTATGTGAAAGAAGGAAAGGCTTTATTTAAACTTGTTGACCTTTCAAAAGTTTGGGTGATGTTTGACGCTTATGAGAGCGACTTGCCTTGGATTAAGCTAGGAGATGAGGTGAACTTTGAACTTAAGGCTAATCCTGGAGAATTCTATTCTTCGAAAGTAACTTATATCGATCCTTTTATCAATGGGAAAACCCGTGTAGCTAAAGTTCGAATCGAAGTATCTAACAAGAATGGTGCCTTGAAGCCTGAAATGTTTGCACAAGGTGTTTTGGAATCAGAAATTGCTGGAAACAGCAGTGAAATTATAGTGCCAAAATCAGCTGTTTTATGGACAGGGAAACGATCTGTTGTTTATGTGAAAGTTCAAGATCGTGAATCACCATCTTTCCTATATCGCGAAGTTGTTTTAGGACCGGAAGCAGGTGCCTATTATGTGATTACTGAAGGTTTAGAGGAAGGTGAAGAAATTGCAACCAATGGGGTGTTTAAAATTGATGCTGCGGCTCAACTGGTTGGTTTGCGCAGTATGATGAATCCTGATGGTGGTGCCGCTCCTGCAGGTCATAATCATGTAGGAGAGACTAAAATGTTGATGCCAGGCATGGATGAGGCTAAATTCTTTGTAAATGGAGCTTGTGAAATGTGTAAGGAGAATATTGAAACGGCTGCCTCTGGAGTGAAAGGTGTTACTCATGCTGTTTGGGATAAGGAAGCTAAAGAACTCACGATGCATTACGATGCTAAGAAAGTGAATCCTGAAAAAGTACAAAAAACCATTATCGCAAAGGGATATGATGCCGGTGATTTGCGTGCAGACGATAAGGTATATGCTGATCTACCTGAGTGTTGTCAATACTCCCGTTTGGAAAAAGCCTCTGTTTGGGTTAATGGGAATTGTGACATGTGTAAGGCTACTATCGAAAAGGCAGCATTATCGATTGATGGCGTGCTTCGTGCCAATTGGAATGGAGAGACTCACATGTTAAGCTTAGATTTCGAATCAGGTTCAAACGACGTTGATCTTGTTGAAAAAGCTATAGTTAATGCAGGTTACGATACAAAGAAACATAAGGCAGCTGATAGCGTTTATAATGAGCTACCCCCTTGTTGTCAGTATAGAGATTAATCTTTCTAATCGTCAAAGGCGGATCTTGTTAAAAAAATCTTAAAGTTTTTCATAGAAGATTAAAATGTCTTATATTCATTTTTGATTTCAGACTTAATTAAAGATTTGAGCTATGAGAATGAGAAATTTAATTTTGATTGTATTTCTACTCTTGGGAGTAAATCAGCTTAATGCACAAGTAAAAAAAGAGACGTTTAAAGTCTTGGGAAGATGTGGAACTTGTGAAGAACGAATTGAAAAGGCTGCTCAGTCTGTTGATGGTGTGGCAAAGGCTGATTGGAATAGAAAAACTAAAATGATTGAAGTCACTTTTGACGCAAAGAAAACAAATTTGCATAAAATTCATATGGAAATCATTAAAGCCGGTTATGATACCGATAAGCATAAAGCTAAATCGAAGGCTTATCATGGTCTGCCGGGATGTTGTACTTTCGACAGGCCTAAATAGATTTTTTTATATAATGAACTTTTTAAATGGGATAAAGTAATGCTTATCCCATTTTTTTATCGTGAGATTTTTGATCTAAAAAAAAAGTCATAAATTTGCCAACCCAAAGGAAATGGAGTTTTCCTACTCAACTGCCACGAAGGCTGATGACTCCTGCGAATTTATAAATCAATTTCACAGGATTGTTATGCAAAAAAATCTGAACACTATTTATTCTCTTATCCGTCAATTTCTACTAAGAAAGCAACCTGCTCTTCTATCAATAGTAGAATGGTTGCTATTATCCACGATTATTGCTTTATGCGTAGGCTCGGCTTGTGCACTCTTCTTAATTAGCTTAGAAAAAGCTACAGAATATAGAAATGCTCACGAATGGATTATTTATCTGTTACCACTGGCAGGTATATTGCTTGGTTATGTCTTTTATAAATGGGGAAAAGATATTGGGCCAGGTAATAATCTTGTAATAAGCAACATTCATAAGCCTAAAAAGATTATCCCTTTTCGCTTGGCTCCATTTATTCTGGGAGGAACAGTGTTTACGCATTTGTTTGGAGGATCAGCTGGTCGAGAGGGTACGGCAATTCAAATGGCTGCTGCAATTTCAGATCAACTAACCCGAATTTTTAAGCTAAGTAAGTATAACAGGCAGGTTGTACTAATTTCTGGGATGAGTGCAGGTTTTGGTGCTGTTTTTGGCACGCCATTGGCTGGGGCAATATTTGGTTTAGAGGTTTATCATATGGGAAAAATCAAGTATAATGCAATTTTTCCTGCTTTTGCTTCTTCATTTATGGCTGATTATGTGACTCGAATGTATGGTGTGTCACATTCGCACTACCTTTTAGGATTGGTTCCTGATATTAATTTTCAAGGCTTATTGATAACGATTATGGCTGGTGTTTGCTTTGGTTTGGCTTCGCTTGCCTTTATTAAATTTACAAATTCATATGCTAAACTAAGTAAGACATATATCAAAAAAGAATATATGCGTCCTTTCTTTGGGGGACTTATTATTCTTGCATTGGCAGCTCTTTTAGGTACAACCAAATACTTAGGTTTAGGGTTACCAACTATTTCAGAATCGTTCGTTGTTCAACAAGCTCCTTATGTGTTCTTTTTCAAACTACTATTAACAGCTATTACTTTAGGCGCAGGATTTAAAGGGGGAGAAGTGACCCCTTTATTCTTTATTGGTGCGGTTTTAGGTAGTGCCTTGTCTCTATTTTTACCTTTACCAGTGGGATTATTGGCAGGAATGGGCTTCGTTGCTGTATTTGCAGGAGCGTCCAATACGCCTTTGGCATCGAGTATTATGGCAATCGAACTGTTTGGGATAGCTTGTAGTCCTTATGTTGCTATAGCCTGTATAGTCGCGTATCTGATATCTGGACATCATGGCATATATAGCGCACAGGTAATTGGTGATGCCAAATCGGTAACAAAACTGCGTGAAGCAGGCCGAACTTTAGGAGAGCTTTGATTTTTATCTATAAAAAGAGCCTACTCTATATTGAGAAGGCTCTAATCTTATTATCGAAGAAGGAATGTTATTTTTCTATTACAAATTCATTTAATCTTGATGTGAGGATAGCCTCAATCTCTTTAAATTCAGATTTTTTAGATTGAGTAAAAAGCATACCAAAGATATTGTATGTTTGAAAATCTATTTTTCTTAATTCAAGAGGCTTAGAGAATTGCTTAAGTAATTTCTCATAATCGAACTTTCGAATGTTTTCTACCTCTATACCTGTCGAGTTATCTAGTATAACAAGACTGAAGATATCATCAGCCATACTATCCAGAACTTGTTCCCAATCAGGCTGAATATCGTTTAAAAAACAATGGTAAGGGTTTAGACCAGTTGCCTTATTGGTCAAGTCAGCTGTTGTACACCAGCCTCCAAATCGCATGGGATTAACCTCTATAGGAATAAGAGTCCCTTCTTCGTCAACTCGAACTTCAACGTGCACAGGGAAATTTTTGATTTCTGCACGATCGCCTAATGCCTGAACAAAATCCTTAAATTGTTTAAGATGCTTTTGAATTAATTCCTTTGAGGTAAAATAGACTCTGTCGCTAACATCTTTTTCTGAAGCAAATAAGTGTTTTGAAATACCGAGAACGACAGCATCTCCCTTATTATCGAAATAGGCATCAAAAGCAAATTCATCACCTCCGATAACTTCCTCTATAATGAATGATGAAGCATTTACGACCTCAATAGGGAATAAGTTTCTCGCATTGGTAAACTCATCTTGAATGTCTTGTTTTACTTTTTGCCATTCGTTCTCATTAACGACTTTATGAACGCCTAGGCTTAAAAATCCAACAGAAGGTTTAATGATAAAAGGCATAGGAAGTTCTGTCAAATCAATTTGATCGAGATCCTGAAGCGATACTTCCCTAAAAAAGAAGCTAGGGTAAATGCTTTTTATAAGTTTTCTAAACTCAACTTTATCTTTAAATAGGTTGATGTATTCTGGAAGCTTTGTAAATCCGAGGTTATTGATAACCCAATTGATTGAGTTTTCAGAATTGGTGTATAATCTACTGGAAGGTACATCTTTAAATCTCTGAATGATTTCTTCAGGACTGATGAGTGAAATTTCCTGATCAGTAATAATATCGCCTGTATCAATAGCTGGAAAATTATTCTTTTTGATTGTATCTTTTAAAAATTGAGATACGTAGGGTTTATCTAGTAATATCATTTTAGTAGCTTAAGTATTTCAAATCTTATAAACTCAGTCAAAGCTACAAAATTTGTTGCTGTAATTCTTTTTTTCGACATGAATAAAAAGCAATCTTAAACCGCCTTTATGCAACTTTCTATCAGAGTATAGTAATCGTTCAGTTTAACAGTTAAAAGCTGATAATTGACCCGCTTAAAAATGAAAAATTATTGAAAATCAATGAATTATATTGCGAGGGAGTAATTAATAACTACCTTTGCGCGCTATGGGATTAAAACCAAGTGAACTTCACAATAAAAGGAATACCAGAATCTATAGCTTTCAGTTTCTTATTTTCAGAATTCTGTCCGAAAAATTCCTCCCTCCATCCAATAATTAAGCTAACCTAATATTCGTTTTATTAACGAATACTCAATCGCATGCATCCATTATACTGCATGTTATATTCATCTAATACACATTTATGTTTTATTTAAAAACGTGGCTGGGGATCTGTTTCCTTATGGCCACTATTTCTGTTAATGCTCAGGAGAAACCTACTGTTGAAATTGGCGGTGCATTACGATTCAATTACAATTATTCAAGCTGGAAAGATGCTCAAAAGAAACGTGGTGGCGATTTTGGTTACGATGTATTTCTTTTAAAAGCTAAAGCAAAGTATAAAGGATTAAAACTAAATGCTGAGTACCGGTTTTATTCCGAAGACTTTGGAGGAGGTATGTTAAAACAAGGTTGGATTGCCTACGATTTTAACGAAAATGACGAACTGCAATTCGGTTTAACACAAGTGCCATTTGGTATCACTCAATACAATTCAAATTCCTTTTTCTTTAGCTTAAATTACTATGTGGGACTCGAAGATGATCACGACATGGGACTTAAGTATATTCACCAGGGTGAAAAATGGGATTATACCTTGGCTTTCTTCAAAAATGCCGAAGAGCTTCGTTTTGGTGGAAATTCAGATGTTTCTAATAGTCGTTATTCATACGATGTTGGTTCAATTGATCTGAATGGAGATGGTAATTTGAATATCAGAAATAAAGAAGTCAATCAATTGAATGGAAACTTATCCTATAAAATTGAAAATCCCAATGCGAAACATCGTGTAGGTGTTTCAGCTCAATATGGGGGTCTGTTTAATTTGGATACCGAAGAGATGGGAAATCATTATGCTTTAGCAGCCTATTATGAAGCACAAGTTGGTAAACTAGGTGTGAAAGCACAGCTTGTTAATTATAAATACAATCCTGAAAACCCGAATGGTGAAGCTGATGGTGTTGTTGCTATGACGGCATACGGTGCCCCATATCTGATTGCATCAGAAGCAAGTATTTACACGCTGGGCTTAAGCTATTCTGTTCCTCTTGATTGGGGACCAGTGTCTAATGTTGTTATCTATAACGATTTTGGGTATATGGATAAAACTGAAAGCAGTTTCGAAGATTCTATGATGAATGTTACGGGTGCTATGTTTACAGCAGGTAATATTTACACGCTTGTTGATTTTGCTGCAGGTAAAAATCAACCATGGTTAGGAGCAGAATGGACAAATGCCTTGGCTGCCGGAACACCTGATGCCGAATGGGAAATGCGTTTCAATATTAATATCGGTTACTACTTTTAATCAAAAAGGAATCATATAACATGAGTGGAATAATAAGAAGTGACAGGAAAACATTTTTAGGAATAAAAGCCAACGGACCGGTTTTTATAAGCTCTTTATTAGTAATTGTAGCATTAGTAAGTACAACTTTGATCGTTGGTGAACCCATGGAACAATGGTTTGCCAATACTCAAGACTACGTAGCTGATAAAATAGGGTGGTTCTTTATCCTTTTGGTAAATGGCTTATTTTTATTTGCATTATATCTTGGTTTTGGAAAATATGCTAAAATCAGAATTGGCGGGAAAGATACAAAACCTGAATTTTCTCGTATGGGCTGGTTTGCTATGCTTTTTAGTGCAGGTATGGGAATCGGATTATTGTTTTGGAGCGTGGGTGAACCTATCTATCATTTCAATAATAATCCTTTTATTGGGGCCAGTAAAGATACGGTGCTAGCAGCGAAAACATCAATGGGAATTACTTTTTTGCATTGGGGTGTTCATGCTTGGGCCTTGTATGCCATTGTGGGAGCAGCTTTGGCTTTTTTCACCTTTAACAAAAAACTACCGCTTACCATACGATCTATTTTTCATCCTTTATTAGGGGATAAAATCTACGGTCCTATTGGCGATATTATTGATATCATCTCAGTAATAGCAACCATATTTGGATTGGCTACATCTTTAGGCTTGGGAGCTCAACAGATTAATGCTGGTCTGGAATACCTTTTCAGTGTTGAAAACAGCAATGCTGTTCAGGTTATTATAATTGTTGTTATCACAGTTTTAGCAACACTATCTCTTATTTTAGGATTGGATAAAGGAATTCGTAAGTTGAGTGAGTGGAATATGCGGTTAGCTATCTCTTTATTGGTATTTATACTAGTTGTAGGTCCAACTCTTTTCATTTTCAAATCTTTTATTCAAAATGTAGGCTATTATATTGGGAACTTTTTTGAATTAAGTTTCTGGACAAATTCTTATAATGGAGTAGGAGAAGCCAAGAACTGGCAAAGTTCGTGGACTGTTTTCTACTGGGCATGGTGGATTTCATGGTCACCTTTTGTAGGAATTTTTATAGCACGAATATCAAAGGGAAGAACCATTAGAGAGTTTATATTTGGTGTTTTGTTGGTACCAACTTTACTGACTATGCTTTGGTTATCTGCGTTTGGAGGATCAGCCATCTATCAGGAGTTGATTGGAAACAATGCCATTACTGAAGCAGTTAATGGTAATGTAGCGACTGCAATCTATCATCTTATGGAGCAGTATCCTTTGACAACATTTTCGTCTATTCTAACCGTAATCTTGGTAGCGAGCTTCTTTGTTACTTCGTCCGATTCAGGTTCATTTGTTGTAGATACATTGACATCAGGTGGACGTCATGATGCACCTAAAGGACAGAAGATTTTCTGGGCATCAATGGAGGGTTTATTAGCTGCTGTTTTATTAATTGGAGGAGGTTTAACAGCTCTTCGAACGGCATCGATTCTAACCGCAATACCTTTTGCTGTTATATTGATTATCATGTGCTACAGTTTCTATAAATCTTTAAGTGAGTATAAAGAGGAATAGGAAAATAGAATATATTTAGAGTAAACGAAAGAGACGAAGCTTTATGCTTCGTCTCTTTTTTGTTTTAAGTGTGCCTTTTAAAACTGTTTAATAAATGTCTGACAGATTCAGCGCATTCTGTTGCCTTAAATCTCGATTTGTCTTGATGCATAAAATCAGAATAACCAACGATTTTTGTATTGTTAGTATGATCAAGTTTCCTAAAACCCATAGACCAATCTGGGAAGGCACGTTTGTCGATAGGTTCTTCCAGTAGTTTCACAATATTAGAATGTCTGGCATCTTGAGAAATGAGCTTAAAGACATGATCAATGATGCCTTTTCTCCCTTCTATAACCTGTATAAAAGCTTCGTCATTATAAAGAAGAAGTCCTGTAATATCTTGATCTTGATTTTTTCGGCGAATTGAAGACAAGAAACCATTTAATTCAGCTTCGGATAATGCTTTCGAGGAAAAACTCATATAAACAATATGGATTAAATCTGGCATGTTTTTTAGTTAAAGGTCTGATTCTACTAAATTTACTCATACTATTTTTAGAAGCAAAATGATATAGAATGCGTTCGTCAAATAATTAATTTATTTGGATGCTGTGAATTGACTGAAACACTCTCGATCCCGATAACTATCGAAACAATCGCTCGCAACAATATTCTAAAAGCTTATTTATCGATTTAATTACTCGAAATCAATTTGCTATTGATAGAGCCCTTTCCGGGAACTCTGTAGAGGATTCAAAGATCGCTAAAAACCATTCGAATAAACAAGTCTCCCCTTTCAAGGGAGATATAGAGGGGTGTTCATTAGTCATAATTATATAGACCTATTCTATTTTATGTAAGCTATCTGCTTTACTTCTTTTGAATTTATTGTTTGCTACATGTTTTTCATAAATTTGAAAGACTTTAATAAGTGTAAGCTTAGGTGTCTTGCAAAAATAAAAAGTCCATTAGACGTAACTATCACGGATAAGGGAAAGAATAATAGTTATTTACAACAAATGACATATGAGTGATATGAGTAGCATTGCGACTTAGTCACAATTAAAAAATATGACAATGGCAAATCAAGTGAAAAACTTTGCAGAATCAGCTAAAGGATTTACAAAAAGCCCTTTAGGAATAATAGCTTTATTTATTGTTCTAGTTTATGGTTTTGCAACTCTTGCTGTAAGTTTTGGTAAAAATTTGAATGACCATATTGCACCCTTGATATATTTCCTGGTATTATTTCCTGTAATCGTATTTATTGGGTTTTTGTGGCTTGTTTCAAAACATCATGATAAAATTTATGGACCTTCTGATTTTAAGAATGAAGATAATTTCTTAAAAATGAAAATGTCCGCAGTTGCATCCCTTGCCGCCGCAACTGCGCAACAGCCAAATGATAATAACAATGAAACGACAGAACATCAATTAAATTCGATAGTAGATTTAGTTTCTAAAATTGAACGACCTAAGCCAAATGAAACTGGGAGAAAGTGGCATAATAAAGTTTTGTGGGTAGATGACAGACCTGAAAATAATAGAAACGAGAGGAAAGCTTTTGAATCACAAGGATTAGAATTTAGCTTAGCGCTCTCTACCAATGAAGCTATTGAAATTTTAAAGAATAATAAGTACGCTGCTATTATTTCCGATATGGGAAGAAAAGAAGGGGCGCAAGAAGGTTATGTTTTACTAGAAAAGATTAGAAAATCTGGAATACAGACACCATTCTTTATTTATGCAGGTTCAAATGCTCCAGAACATAAAATGATGGCACTGGAACGTGGAGCACAGGGAAGTACAAATCGAGCACAAGAATTATTTGAAATGGTAATGAATAGGATATCAAATAAATAAAAGTGCCTAACATTTTGTATAAATAATGGCATGTAACGTGTTAAATATCAAGTTTTGTAATCTGCTCAAGCTGCGCAGCGCTTTGACAGGGAACTACCACGCTGCCTGCCACTGCTCATACAATTCACAGTTAGGCTCAATTATAAAATCAAAACTTGAAATGAAATATATAACATGCATGTTCCTTTTTCTTAGTATTAATTGTTATTCACAGGAACTTAAGAAGTTTGAACATTGGAACGATAGATATAACAGCGAGAACAAAATAGAAATCAAGAAAACTAAAGAGTTTTTAGCTGAAAACAATATTAATCTATTTGAAATCTATAATGCTCCTAAAGGGGTGAAAAATAGATTTCTAGATGGTTTACCTTATATTATATATACATCTATAGATACAATTACGTATTTAATCCCAGGAGGTCTATTCCCTACATCAAGAGAAAATTTTAAAAACAATCTCAATGACAATAATACTCGAGCTTTTTTTGTAAATGGAATTAGAAAAGATGGTAGAATAGGTGTTAATAGTCTTCACGAATTTCGATTCTTAAGGCAAGGCCAAAAATTCTATCATCTCTACATTACTTATAATCTCAAGAAAGAGGATGAAAATAAACTAATGGATAGGCTGTTTGAAGCAAATACTGAAGATGAGTATAATAAGATAAAAAAAGAACTGGATAGACATATGTATTATAAGCGTGAACTTATTTTTGATTTTGAAAAACAAATTAAAGCTGGTGATATTATTAGATCTGAACCGAATAGGTTTTCCCAGTTACTAGAAATTACTAAGACTAATAACCGGAAGTATTATAAAGTTAAGACCAATATAACCTCTTTAGAACTAAGAGAAATGGTATTTACCTTTAATAGCAATGGCGAATTTTATTTAATTGAAGGACATGAAATAAGAAAATAACTAAGCCTAACAAAAGTAACCGTTGCACAACGTCATAATATTCCCTAAAAAAGAAGATAATTCAAAAAATCAGTTTGATTTAGGAGCTGTTTACGGCTCCAAAATCTAAACTTCCCAACTCTTATTTTAGTTTTTCAGGTGCTTAAAATTTGTTTAATGAAGTTTAATTGAGCCCTAATTACAAAAAAATAATTAGTTGCTCTATTTGTTACTGTTTCTGCATTTTTTGTAACAAATTTCAAGAGTTTTTTAAGGTTATAAGCACAAGCGGACATGTGCATGACTTTGTTTGCCTGCTTTATGCCAATTGTGTTTATTTTTCGTAGTCCCATAAACTGAGTAAGTGTCCCAAAAACAGGCTCGACAGTTGATTGCCGTTTTCCTTTCATGTAACGGCCTAGTTTACTTGCTACTCTTTTATTGTTTCTCTCATACTCTTCTTTGTAAACGGTAATACCAATCTTCTTTTCAAAGCCTTTGCCTATACATGTTTGTTTGATGGGGCAATCTTTACAATCACTCCTTTTTGTGAGGTAATGGTTCTGAAGAGAGTTTTTCACCATCTTTTGCTTACGAAAAGTCACTTTCTTAGCCTGAGGACAAAGCCAATAGTTTTCTTTTTTACAAAAAGTAAAACCTTCAGGACCTCCCTTGTAAGTGCCATGTTTGGGTATGTAGCTGATTAGATTCTCTTTCTCTAAAAAGGCATAGTTCTCACCACTACTGTACCCTGCATCGGCGAGCATATTACGCCATAGTAAACCTTGATTTTTTAGTCTTTGTTTTAAACGTTTGGTCGCATCCTGTAAAATCTGACTGTCCTTTCTGTCTGCATGGTAGGCTTTCACATCTGTGATCACATGATTAGCTATATCGACACTGATATTGCTATGATAATTCAGCTTTCTGGCCTTGCCTGGTTTGACACTAATTCTTGCGTCAGGATCAGTTGGACTGTAGTGTGTTTTGTTACTGGTGTATTTAGCCCCGTTATTGCTGGCACCAGGACGTTGATTCTGATTTTTCTGCCAGTTCAGGTTACGGCTTTTCAACTCCTGTAACTGCTGATCACTTGCTGTTATGCTTTGCTGTTTTTTCGGAGCCTTATTCACTTTAGCTTTCCTGTCAGGTCGGCTTTGATAACGTACCCTTTGAAGGTGAGACTCCAACTGTTCCTCAGGAACTTTCAGCTCCAGATTATCCATACTGGCATTGGCTTTTATAGGCGCTGAATCCATAGTTTGTGTATGACCGGAAACCATACCTTTTTCGATACAAATACTTAGTACATGAGTAAAAACCTGTTCAAATATAGATTCCGGAAACAGTTGTCTGGTTCGGCTAAGTGTGCTGTGCCAAGGCAACTGTTCATCAATATCAAAACCTAGGAAATATAGTATATCTAGACGCATGGAGCAATGCTCAATCAGTTTTCGATCGCTGATAATATTTTCCAGATAGCCAAGCAAACAGAGCTTATAAAAAACAATCGGATCGATGCTCTTTTGTCCACTGCTGCCATAATAGATCTTCGTTTTCTTGTATAAAAAAGATAAATCTAAAACCTCTTTTAATCTTCGGTAAAAATTATTTTTAGGAACTCGATTAGAGAGTTGAAAGCTAGAAAATAATTTTTCCTGATAAATCTTCTTGCCTTGCATTTTTTATTTGCAAGTTAATATATATGGCTTGTTATAAGTTTAATATATTGTTAGATTTACATTAAAGTAAAACGAGTTGTGCAACAGCCACAAAAGCTAAATATTATGGGTGCTTGATGGGTTAAGCATGTTGAGATTCTAAAAAACTCAGTAAGCCCCTTGGGCTTCATTAAAAAAACATATGCGAAAGTGATGACATATATATTAAGGATTCTATTGTTTGTAACCTTAACAATATTGACTCAGATTGGAGGGGTAATTTATTTGTTATCACTGCTATTGGCTAAAAGAATTCAATATCGTTTTAAACTGAAGAAGGCAATAACCTTTGTTGTGCTTTATACAATTACAACGCTATTGATTATCCCTAGCATAGCTCCAATATTTGGTCGTATAAAAATTCAAAATACGGAGAGTATCAAACCAACGAATTATTGGACTGTGATTTTGAATCGAAATTATGTCGTACCAGAATTAAATGAATTCTTAAAATTAGTGGCTGATGATTTACAAACAAGTGAATCGTCCGTAGAATTAAGATACTTAGATGCTAATTTTCCTTTTATAGATAAATTCCCATTACTTCCACATTTGAGTCATAATGATGGTAAGAAAATAGATTTTAGCTTTGTGTATGAAAGTAAGAATGGTGAAATAACCAATTTAAAGAAATCGAGAAGTGGTTACGGGATTTTTGCAGAACCAAGGCCTTCAGAATTTAATCAAGCAGAATATTGTTTAGAGAAAGGATATTTCCAATATGACTATCCGAAATATTTAAGTTTGGGTGAGATAAATGATAGTTTAATATTTTCGGAGAAAGGAACAAAGCAACTTGTAATAAGCATATTGAAACAAAAAAACTTGGGTAAGTTATTTATTGAGCCGCATTTGAAAAATAGAATGAAACTGACAGATAAACGAATTCGATTTCATGGTTGTGGTTCAGTACGTCATGATGATCATATTCACATGCAACTGAAATAAACAGTAGACCCCCAGTCACCGCAGGAATCTTCTCATGTGGGAAATAATACTGTAAGCTTAGCTCCGCATGCCTCCATTTCCATTCGATAATATGATCAAAGAAAGTAGGGGGTACTAAAAAGCCCTCACCAAATAAATGATGAAGGCTTAACTTAAACGCACAGGTGGAAGCCAAGTGCGAGAAAGATCTTTATATTATTACTTCAAAGGAAGTATTTGTCTACCATAAACAGATTCGAAAAGCTGTGCCATTGCAATATAGATTGCAATTGAGCCACAAATTACACCTTCGATACCTGCAATTGTATGAATCATGTGACTACCTGTAAAGTTCGCTGCAGCTAATAAAGCAAATAACAGAACAACCGATCCGAAAAGAATCGTCATGGCTCTACCTAACTTAAGAGTTACTACAAAGAAACCTAAAGAAAGAATACCCCAAACAGTTAGGAAATATCCCATTGAAACAGATGTAGGAGCAGTCCCTAAGCCCATTTTTGGTAATGTCAACAGAGCAACCAAAATTAGCCAAAAGCTACCGTAAGATGTGAAAGCCATAGTGCCAAAGATGTTATTCTTTTTCCATTCCATAGTTCCCACAATAATTTGTGTGATTCCTCCAAAAAAGATTCCCATTGCAAGAATCATAGTATCCATTCCAAATAAACCTGCATTGTGTAGGTTTAATAAAACGGTTGAAAGTCCAAATCCACATAGTCCTAATGGTCCGGGATTGGCTGTTGTGTCTTTCTGAATAATGAATTGAGTGTTTTCCATTTTTAATATTTGTTGTAAAAAGCAGCCGCAAAAGTATTCTTTTTATTACAGATAGCAACAGTAGTTGATGGATTATTATGAATTGCAAACGTATTACTGATGATAATGTTAGCTTATAGGTTTTTGTCTATTTTTAATTGCATTAATAATCAGCTTGATGGATAATAGAAGTTCTGATATGTAGAGTTGATATAAATAGGTTGAATATGTGATGATGCTGTGTAATTGAAGATCACTGGTAAAAGTTGGATGTGATTGCATAGTTCTATTGGATAGGTAATTAGATTCAATTTTTTGACTTGATCCCTTACAAGTATTATAGCATAAAAAAAGCATCAAAGTTTTGCAGTTTTGATGCTTTAAAGCGGAGAGAAGAAGTTTACTAAGTCTATGTAAATAGGTTTGATTTGTTGTCGTTTGCATTAGTGTGATTAGTTGTATTCACTTGATAATTCACTAACAGATAGGGTGTTGAAATTCTATTCAAATTAGTACGACTAGCTTTTGGTAATATCATCGAACTTCAATTGAAACATCAATCGTAGAAGTGATTTTACTTATGATATCATCTTTCCTTCACCCGCGAAAAAATATGATTGTATTTATTATTAAATAAAGAAAAAAATCCTTATATATGTAATGCCTTATAAAGAATTGGACTAACTTACTCCCTGTGCTCTAAATCTTCTTTTTCGCTAGCCATAATCAGTCATTTTTTTTAATCAAGATGTTAAATTATTCGCTTCATCCTTATAAGCTAATGGACACACTGGAATGATTTTTAGATGTATTAGGAATCAAACTTTTGTATTTTGATAATAATAAGTAATTATATCCATTAATAGTTGGTTTGGTGATTATTAGTTGCTATTTGAATTAAACATTATAAGGAGAATTGTTAATATGTTTGTTTTCCCTGATAAAAAATGATATTGAAAAACTTCCACAATGGGTGTTTTCACCCACATGCTATATGTTGTATAGTATTTCTTATAAAATTTTGATCCAATATGGCAGTAGTCATCTATTGCAACTTAATTGCCTGAAAGATAAGGTGATGTATATGTGCGAATGGCGACGTGAGTTGATATACAAACGTTTACGGACATGAAGTGGTGTTTTAAAACAGTTTCTTATCTAGAATGAAAGTATTTATATTCGGCAGCCAATAATGAAATAATTCTTTAAACCAGATTGGAAATCTAAACAACCAGGTTTTAAATATTTAGGATTAAAATTGAATAGCAATTGAAGTAAACTAGAAATTCCTTGAGATTTTCTTAGCAAATGACTTGAAAAAAAATATAAAATGAAGGTATCTGAAAAGTTAGATCTCTTAAAGAAAAAAAGAGAAGAAGTTAAAAAGATGGGTGGAGAAGCTCGTGTTGCCAAACAGCATGACAAAGGTAAGCTTTCCGCACGTGAGAGAATAGACCTACTTTTTGATGAAGGAAGTTTTAGAGAGTTGGATATGTTTGTGGAACACCGTTGTACAAACTTTGGCTTTGAAAAAACTGAGATTCCAGCTGATGGTGTTATCATCGGTCATGGTTTAGTCAATGGACGCACAGTATTTGCTTACTCTCAGGATTTTACTTCCCGTGGAGGATCTTTAGGAGAAATGCATGCTGCAAAAATCTGTAAAGTAATGGATTTGGCTGTAAGTGCCGGAGCTCCTATTGTTGGACTTAACGATTCAGGTGGAGCTCGTGTAGAAGAAGGTGTTGATGCATTGAAAGGTTATGGTGAAATATTTATGCGTAACTCAAGAGCATCAGGGGTAATTCCACAGATTTCTGCAATTATGGGCCCTTGTGCCGGTGGTGCAGTATATTCTCCAGCTATGACTGACTTTGTTTACATGGTTAAGAAACAGAGTCATATGTTTATTACATCTCCTTATGTAATTAAAACAGTAACAGGTGAAGAAACGACTTTTGAAGAACTGGGTGGAGCTATGGCTCACAATGCCAAAAGTGGTAACGCTCACTTCGCTTGCGATTCAGATGAAGATACAATTGAAGAAATTCGCGATTTATTAAGCTATTTGCCAAATAACAACCTGGAGGAAACGCCTCAGTTGCCTATGGGTGACGATCCTGAGCGTGATTGCTCGGAATTGGATACAATGATTCCTGATGATGCAAAAACACCTTACGACATGAAGGGTGTTATTGAATCGGTGCTTGATCAGGGTGAATTCTACGAAGTGCATGAACACTATGCTGAGAATGCCATTATCGGTTTTGGTCGATTAGATAATCAATCGGTAGGTATTATCGCTAACCAACCAATGATTCAAGCTGGTTGTTTAGATATTGATGCTTCTGATAAAATTTCTCGTTTCGTTCGTACTTGTGATGCTTTTAATATTCCAATGATCACATTCGTTGATGTTCCGGGATACCTTCCGGGAGTTCAGCAAGAGCTAGGTGGTATTATCCGCCACGGAGCGAAATTATTATGGAGTTATGCCGAGGCTACTGTGCCTAAGTTTACTGTTGTAACACGTAAAGATTACGGTGGAGCTTATTTGGCAATGTGTTCTAAGCCATTGGGAGCTGATATGGTATTTGCATGGCCAACTGCCGAAATTGCGGTAATGGGTGCTAAGGGTGCGGTAGAGGTTATCTCTTCTTATAAAAAAGAAATTGCTGCTGCTGATGATAAGCAAGCTAAAACTGATGAGAAAATTAAGGAATACGAAGAAGCATTTAACGTTCCTTATTTGGCAGCACAGCGTGGCTATATCGATGATGTAATTCTTCCTAGCGAAACTCGAGCTCGTTTGATTGATGCATTGAATGCAATGAAAACAAAAGCAGAAGTATTACCAGCTAAGAAACACGGAAATATTCCATTGTAAGAAAGACTTTTAATAAATTAATTATTAAGACCAATAATTATGACACGAGAAGAAAAGATTAAAAAAGCAGCAGCTATAGCAGTTGCTCACTATATAGAACAAGAGAAAGCTGAAGCGTTAAAAGTTGAAGAATCAATAAATGGTTCCTGGTCACGTGCTGGCGTCAAAATGATGATGGCTAAACGTAAGATTGCACAGCTTCGCGGTCGAAGTCTACGAAGTGCATAATTCTATTTTCCTGTTAATTAGGAAAAGTATTAATCAACAAAAAAAATAAAAAAGATGATATACGATAAACACGGGGTCTTACAAATGACCGAGCTTAACTTTGACAAAGATCGTCCGAAAGCTGAAAATCCAATCAAGATTAATGATGTAAGTTTACGTGATGGACACCAATCGTTGTTCGCTACTCGTGGACGTACAGAAGATATGTTGCCTGTAGCAGAAATGATTGACGAAGCAGGATATCATTCTGTTGAAACATGGGGTGGTGCAACTTTTGATACCATGCACCGTTTCTTGGGTGAAGATCCATGGGAGCGTTTAAGAGTATTGAAAAAGCATATGCCTAAAACGCCATTCTCAATGCTTCTTCGTGGACAGAATGTGGTAGGATACCGTAATTATGCTGATGATGTGGTTCAGTCTTTTGTTCAGCGATCAATCGATAATGGTATGGATATCTTCCGTTGTTTCGATGCGTTGAATGATTTCAGAAACTTTGAAACTGCGGCAAAAGTAATTAAGGATAACAAAAAACATCTTCAAGGTGTGGTGTGTTATACTTTGAACCAGCCTCGTTTAGGTGGTGAAGTATACAATATGGAATACTACATCAACAAAGTGAAAGATCTTTTAAGTTTTGGTGTAGATTCTATCTGTATCAAAGATATGGCCGGATTGATTGCTCCTTATGATATTTACAATTTGGTGCGCGAAATCAAGACATTTACGGATACACCAATTAACTTGCATACTCACTTTACTTCAGGTATGGGTGACTTGGCTATTTTTAAAGCGATTGAAGCTGGTGTAGATATCGTTGATACTTGTATCGGACCTTATGCATACCGTACTTCTCACGCAGCTGTTGAGCCATTGATCATGTCTCTATTGGGAACAAACCGCGATTCAGGAATGGACATTAATAAAATTAATGCTATTGCTGGTGAAATGGAGAAATACATTCCTAAATACAAACACTTAGATAATAATCCTAAGTATGCGACTACGGATATCAATGTCTTATTGCACCAAACTCCGGGAGGAATGCTTTCTAACTTGGTAAATCAGTTGAAAGCAATGGATGCATTAGATAAATTACCGGAAGTGTATCGTTTACTTCCTAAAGTACGTAAGCAGCTTGGTAACATTCCATTGGTTACGCCTACATCTCAAATTGTTGGTGTACAAACAGTAAACAATGTATTGTTTGATTCTTACGAAGGAGAGTATGCTCAAATTACCAAAGAGGTAAAAGACCTTTGCTTTGGATTGTATGGTAAAACGACTCATCCAATTGATCCTGAAGTTCAAAAGAAAGCTTTGAAGGATTATCCTCGTGGTGAAGAGCCTATTACAGCTCGTCCGGGATCTATTCTTGAGCCGGAAATGGAAGATGTTAAAGCTGAATTCAGTGATCTTGCTAAGGATATCGATGACGAAGTTTTATGCGCACTTTATCCTATAACGGGAAAACGCTTCTTAAAGTGGAAGTATGGTTTGGAAGAAGTACCGGCAGATGTCAAAGCTAAAACAATGGCAGAGGTTGAAAAAGAAGAGGAGCTTGTAAGAAAAGCCCTTTCCGGAGAGTTAACTTCAAAAGGAAAAGGTAACGGTCGTGAGCTTGAAGTTACTGTTGACGGTGAAACCTTTACGGTAGAAATAAATGATCCAAACGGTCCTGCTACGCCTCAATTTAAAGGACGTAAGAAAAAGGAGTCTGCTAACGATGAAATGGCTACAGGAAGCGTTGTTGCTCCAATCCCAGGTATGATTGTGGAGTGCAAAGTAAAAGTTGGTGACGAAGTAAAAGTAGGAGATGCATTAGTCGTACTTGAAGCAATGAAGATGATGAATAATCTTGATGCTAAAGCAGCAGGTACTGTAAAAGAGATTAAATGTGAGACTGGCGATTCTGTTGCTAAAGGCGATTTGCTTTTAGTAATTGAGCCAAAAGCCTAATGACTATTTAATAATTGAGTGTTAATTACCCCCTGAATTTATCCTCAGGGGGTATTTTTTTGCTTTATTTTAATTTCTCAGATATATACCAAACTTAGTTTATAATACCAATTTAATTTCAAAATCATCTTTAAATAAGATGAAATAATTTTTAGCTATATCGAGGCAAAAAAGTAAAAGATAGCCGAGTTACCTTGCATCTTTTTTAACGAAGATATAGGTAAAAAGAAACATTTTATAAGATAGGTTTTGATTTTAATTTGGTATAAATGTTTAAACACAAACAAAAAACCCTTACCAAATAAATGATAAGGGTTTAGCTTAGCTCACACAGGTGGAAGCCAAGTGTGAGAAAGATCTTTATATCTGAATCTTGTTTAAAAGATTGATTTGATCAATTCTTAATTTGAAAAGAAATAGAGATATTCTATTGTTTCAAAGCGATGGCAAAAATATAGTATTTATTAGATAAAGCAAGGCTTTGCGATACTTTTATTTAAAATAATTTATTGCTATCTACTAATAGATTCTTATTCAAACATCTATGTGTGTTTAAAAGAAGATGAATAAAAATTGAGATTAACAGGACCTTGCATTTTCTCTTAAGTTGTTTAAACAGGACTCCGCATCTTTTAATTCCATGGGTGCTCCCAACCAAAATAATGCCGCATCTACTGAGCTAAATATTTTCATCGTTTGGGCCAATCGTATTTTAAACATATTTAAAAAAGTAAAAAATACAACATGGCGGGGTTTGCTTGTAACCACCGCTAATTTGCGTTCGCCGGAAATACCTTTGTGCGAATTTGCGAACTCAATATAGGCTTTAACGTCATTTCTGACAGCGTTAATTGTGGTTTTTCTAATATCAACAAGCAGGTCGTAGTTAGGAGAGTAATCTGCATCAGAAGATTCATTTAGTTTAAAGGCTTTTACATCTTCAAGATTACCCATTCCTTCGTGATACTCAATAATGAATCTTTTTTCCTGAAAAATTTTATAGCTACTTGCAAATTTCATCTTTCTGATTTTAAGTCGATTCCTTTGGTAGTATTAATTTAAGTAAAATATTCTGAATTAAAATTGTTTATCAAAAAAAATACTTTGAATCATTAAAAAAAGAAAACCCACCTCAGAAATTGAGATGGGTTGAGATAAAATTGAGAGAGAATAATTTATTCCCAATTCAATATTTTTTTGAATAAGTAGTTTTCTGCATCAGGAAGATAAGCTCTGGCTGCTTCCAAATCTTCTTCACATAGATAATGAAGATTATTATTCATTACTGTTTCAACCTTTTCGCTGTTAACATCAACCAAGCGAGGTTTTACTTTTCCATTCTCATCTTCAACATCTTTAAGAAACAGAGGAGAAGCATCACCTTTAGGATCAACAGTAATCATGCATTTCGATTTACCATCCTTAAATAGCTTATATACACCATTTCCTAACATAGTACATAAGTCCAAATCATAAGCTACAGGAGGGCAACAACGTAATCCAAAACCTAATTCAACCGGACGAGTTCCAATACCCAGATCGTATGATTTAATCTTACGCTGAATAAACATATTGAATACGTGCGATTTACTTACATTGAATAACTCCGGGTGACCATGCGCATCGTAAGTAAAGTTGATACCTGTACTCTTAATTTCTTCAGTATCCATAAAGTGAAAAACACCCTCGCTAATAATAGCAGCACCATAATTTAATCCTAGAATACGACGCTTGATAATTGAAGAAATAACCAAATTGGCAATTTTCTCAGCTGAGATATCTGTTTTATTAAACATCTCAGGGATGATAATCATTGGGAAATGAGCCGAAGCACCAATACCGAAAGCCAAATGACCGGCTTCACGTCCCATTGCTGATAATACAAACCAGTTTTGTGATGTACGAGCATCTTCATAAACAGTTGTAGCTATTCGTACACCTTCATTTTTTGCGGAATGAAATCCAAATGTAGGAGAGCCTACAGGTAAAGGAAGATCATTATCAATCGTTTTAGGTACATGAATGTTTGAAATCGAAACTTGATTATCTTCAAGATATTTAGAAATACGATTTGCAGTAGATGCTGTATCGTCTCCACCAATGGTTACCAAAAGCTTTACATTATTCTTTACAAAGAAATTGGTGTTGAAATCAGTATCTTTTGGCTTGAAACGACTCATCTTAAGAGAAGATCCACCTTTACTAAAAATACCATCAAGAAATGGGAAATCTAAATCTTGTGTTTCAGGCTTCTCTGAAAAAAGACCTTTGTACCCCTCGTGCATTCCAATTACACGATAACCATTCTTTAGAAATACTTTTCCTACACTACTTATTACTGTGTTAATGCCTGGAGCCGGGCCACCGCCACACAATATTACGACTGAATCTTTCATGATTTTTTCTTGTATTTTAAGTTTGGTCTTTTGTTTAAGTTCAGAGACCAGATATCACTGCTTTTTTGATGATTAAGTCGCAAAGATAAACCTATCGGTTTTAATACAAAATATTATTTGTTCATATCAAGCTAATGTCTTAATTTTCTTTAATATAAAAATCGAGGTGGTTAATCTATGAGGTGATAGGTAGTTTATATATGTAGATAGTTGGATATGTGTTGATTTTTACCTAGTTTTGAAGTGTTAAAGAATTCAAAATCATAAAATATATGCAAAAGTTATCCTATCGATTGATTATTTTCTTCGTGATTTTTATTCCTTTTTATACTCTGGCTCAGACTGATGAAATTAAAATTAGTTTGGAAGAAGCTGTTATAAGAGCAGAGGAGAACAATAGAGAGATAAAAAAATCAAAAGCCCGTGTTAATATTGCTAAGGCAAATTATCAGCAATCACATTCCTTATTCCTTCCGGGAATTAATTTATCTCATACGGCAGTCAGAACAAATGACCCATTGGCAAGTTTTGGTTTTAAATTAAAGCAAGAAGTTGTTACGACTGCTGATTTTAATCCTGTTTTATTGAATGATCCGGGATCTATGGAGAATTTTCAGACTCAGATTAAACTTGAACAACCCTTATTAAATTTTGATGGTATATATGAGCGTAAAGCAGCCAAACTTGACTTTCAGGCTATAAGTTTAGAATCGGAGAGAACGACTGAGTATATAAAATTTGAAGTAAAGAAAGTTTATAAGCAATTGCAAGTGGCTCAGGAAGCGATACTGGTTTTTGAGAAAGCTAAAAGCACTGCTGATGCCTACTTAAAGCAAAGTTTAGATTTCTTCAAAGAAGATTTGATTAAAGAGGCTGATGTACTGGCAGCAAAAGTTCGTGCATTGGAGATTGAAAATCAGTTGAATCAAACTAGAAATCAGAGAAAAGGGGCAGCAGATTATTTGATTTTCCTGTTAGGCCTTGAATCTAACTCTACTATAATTGCAACTGATAATTTTGAAATTCCTGCTTTTGGAATAAAAGTTAGCGACCAGAAAATCAATAATGACCGATCTGATATTTTGGCCTATAAAAAAGGGGTGGCTGCCAAGGAACAAATGTTAAAGTCAGCCAAGAATGCTTTTCTGCCTCGAGTTAATGCTTTTGGTGCTTACGAATGGAATGATAAAGAATTCCTGGGA
This sequence comes from Ancylomarina sp. DW003, assembly GCF_029029505.1. GTDB lineage: Bacteria > Bacteroidota > Bacteroidia > Bacteroidales > Marinifilaceae > Ancylomarina. The sequence continues at coordinate 196,390 of NZ_JAKJSD010000003.1, forward strand.
ACAAAAGCAAACAATTATATGATTGGAGCTTCCTTATCATGGGATCTGTTTAAAGGGTATAAGAATATTGGAAAAATAAAGAGAGCCAAAGCTGAACTTCAACTTCAAAAATTAGATTTTGATGACTACCTGGAGCAAAATAACCTAAAAGTGAAAGAGGCTAAACGTTCATTAGTCCTGAGTATTCAGAAAATTGAGACGGGTAAATTGGCAAAGGATCAATCAGAAGAAGCATTAAGGATTCGTTCTGATCGTTTTGAGCAAGGTCTGGAAAAGATGACTGATCTTATTCAATCCGAAAGCTTATCATCGATAAAGAATCTGGAGTATCTCAATTCTATTTTGAATTATTATACGGCAAAATATTATCTGGAATTTCTTTTGGAAAAAGAACTACACTAAATCAAAAGTATCAATAACCACCATTCAATATTACAAATATGAACACACGATATTATTTAAGCATAATCATTGCATTGGGATTAATGGTTTCATGTAGCAGTGAACCAACAAAGAAGAAATCTGTAGGATTTGATTTAAGCGTAGAAGTTGCTCAAGTCAAGAATATGGAACAACCGGAACTTATAAGCTTTACCGGCAAACTTGAAGCTGCGACTCATTCAAAGCTTAGCACACGAATTATGGGACAGGTAGAGAAAGTATATGTGAAGTTAGGCGAGAAGGTAAAGAAAGGTCAACTTTTACTTCAAATAAGTAATAAGGATATTTTGGCTAAAAAGCAGCAAGCTGAAGCGAATATTTTATTGTCGGAGACTGTTGTGGCCGATGCAACACGAAATTTGGAACGTTATCAATCCTTATTTGATAAAAAATCGGCTTCGAAAAAAGAGTTGGAAGGCATGCAAATACAAAAGCAATTGGCCGAAGCTAAACTTGCAGGAGCAAAAGGTATGTTGGCTCAGGTGAATGAGACTTTGAAATATGCAAACCTAAGAGCACCATATAAGGGTCGTGTAACCAAGCATTTTGTAAAAGCTGGCGATATGGCTTCACCGGGAATGCCTTTATTATCGATAGAGAAAAAAGGGAAATACGAGGTGATTGCCCGTGTTCCTGAATCGGAAATTTCAAAAATTAAAGTAGGCGATAAAGTTGGTGTTGAGTTAAGTGCACAAAATAAGCTTCGTTTACAAGCTAAAGTGACTGAGGTGAATCCTTCGGCATTAGATTCAGGAAATCAATACGAAGTTAAGTTGCAATTGAGCGACATACAGGATCCTAATCTGAAACTGTATTCCGGCATGTTTGCCAAAGTGTATATTTCAATGGGAGAGACCAAACGAATCCTTCTTCCAAAATCAGTTTTGATTGAGAAAGGACAATTGATAGGCGTTTATACTTTAAGTCAGAGTAATACGGCTCTGTTGCGTTGGATTAGAATAGGTAAAACCTTTGGTGATTCAGTTGAAGTTCTTTCAGGCTTGAGTGCAGGAGAGAAGTATATTTTGTCTTATAAAGGTAAAATATGGGATGGTGCCAAGCTTAAGGTAAACAATACCAAATAATCATTTAGTTTCTCAGAAAAACCAATAGACAGATGAAAATAGGATTTGCTGGCGGAATAGCCAAACTCTTTATAAATTCGAAGCTAACACCTCTATTGATGGTCGCATTTTTGATCATCGGAGCTTACAGCTCGTATCTAACACCTCGGGAAGAGGAACCTCAAATTGATGTACCTATAGCTGATATCTTTTTAGCTTATCCGGGTGCCAGTCCAAACGAGGTTGAATCAAGAATTGTAAAACCACTGGAAAAAGTGGTTGCGAATATATCTGGCGTAGAATATGTGTATTCCACATCTATGTCGGAACAAGCCATGCTTATTGTACAATTTTACGTGGGAGAGGATGTGGAACGTTCTCTTGTGAAAATGTATAACGAGATCATGAAGCATATGGATGAGATGCCTAAAGGGATATCATTTCCATTAATTAAAACACGTGCCATCGATGATGTTCCTGTTCTGGGATTAACGCTTTGGAGTGAGAAATACGACGACTTCCAGCTGCGAAGAATTGCTCAGGAATTGAATAATGAGGTTGAAAAAGTAAGCGAAGTTTCATCTACTGCAATTAGAGGTGGCCGTTCGCGACAGCTTCAGGTGATTTTGAATCGTGAGTTGATGGCTAGCTACCATATCGATGCTTTAAGTATCGCGCAAAAAATTCAAGTATCAAACCAACAAATGGGTTCAGGTTCATTTAATAATAACGATAATCAATTCTTGGTTAAGACGGGTAATTTTATTGAAAATGCCGAAGAGCTTTCGAATCTCGTTGTCGGCGTGAATAATGGAAGTCCTGTTTATTTAAAGCAATTGGCTCAGGTGAATGATGGTCCGGAAATTCCATCTCAATATGTGAGTTTTGGTTATGGTGATGTGAACGAAAAACAAGCCGCTTTTAAAGGTGAATACCCTGCAGTCACACTTTCAGTTGCAAAACGTAGAGGAGCCGATGCTATGAAAATTGCCGACCAGATTCTAAGCAAACTAGAATTGTTGAAAAAGGATTTGATCCCTTCTGATGTGCATGTTGAAGTAACTCGTAATTATGGAGCAACGGCATCCGATAAGGTGGCTGAACTTTTATTACATCTGTTGGGTGCAATTATAGCTGTAACTTTTGTGGTGATGTTAGCTATGGGCTGGCGTGGAGGTTTAGTCGTATTTCTTTCGGTACCTATCACCTTTGCATTAACCATGTTTAGTTATTACTATCTGGATTATACTCTAAACAGAATTACATTATTTGCACTGGTCTTTGTCACGGGAATTGTGGTGGATGATTCCATCATTATCGCCGAGAATATGCACCGTCATTTCAAAATGAAGAAAAAGTCCTTTATGGAGGCGGCCCTTCTTTCTATCGACGAGGTAGGTAACCCAACCATTCTGGCAACCTTCACTGTAATTGCAGCGGTTCTTCCTATGGTCTTTGTGTCAGGACTAATGGGACCATATATGAGCCCTATGCCTATTGGAGCTTCCATTGCCATGATATTCTCACTCTTAGTTGCGTTAACCATTACGCCATATTTAGCGTACCGTTTATTAAAAACGGATGAAGATGATAAAGAAGAAATTGAAAGCAAATTTAAGCTTGAAGATGGTTTTATCTATAAGATTTATAACAAGACCATGCGCCCCATGTTGGAATCTCCAAAATTGCGTTGGTCGTTTATTATATCGGTTACAGTTTTATTACTTGCTTCTACCACTTTGGTTTATTTCAAGATGGTTGCCGTTAAAATGTTGCCTTTCGATAATAAAAATGAGTTTCAGGTGATTATTGATATGCCTGAGGGAACAACCCTTGAACGCACAGCAGCAGTAACCAAGGAATTAGCAGCTTATGTCGCTCAGCAAAATCATGTAATGGATTATCAGTGTTACGTAGGAACAGCAGCTCCAATGAATTTTAATGGCTTGGTTCGTCATTACGATTTACGTCGTGGAGCTAATATGGCTGATATTCAAGTGAATTTAACACATAAGCACGATAGAGACGAACAATCGCATGATATTGCTAAGGCAATGCGTCCGGGTTTGCAGAAGATTGGTAAGAAATTTAACGCCAATGTTAAGGTCGTTGAAGTTCCACCAGGACCGCCAGTGATGTCAACTCTTGTAGCTGAGGTTTATGGTCCTAATGATCAGGAACGAATTTCTATCGCCTCACAGTTAAAAGGTATTTTCAGTAAAACACCTGATGTGGTTGATGTGGATTGGTTGATTGAAGATGATCAGAAAGAATACCAATTTGATGTGGATAAGGAAAAGGCCATGTTAGCTGGTGTTAGCACTCAACAAGTTGTTCAGAGCATTGCCATGACTTTGAATGGACAGGATGTTTCACAATTCTATCAGGAAAAAGAACATGAACAGATTGGTATCAATCTTCGTTTGAAAGAAGAAGAAAGATCTAGTTTGAATGATCTTAAAAAGGTGAACATCTTAACTCAAACAGGCGAGATGATCGCCATTGGTGATATCGTTGAAGTAAATGAAATTACTAAAGAGAAGAGTATCTACCGTAAGAATCAGAAGCGCGTTGTATATGTAACTGCCGATGTAGCCGGTAAACTTGAAAGTCCGGTTTATGGTATTATGGGCATTTCTGAGAATCTAGGTGAGATTCAAGTGCCTCAAGGCTTTTCTTTAACAGAAGAATACACACAACAGCCTTTATACGAAGATGATTATAGTCTGAAATGGGATGGAGAATGGCAAATTACTTATGAAGTATTTCGTGATTTAGGAACTGCTTTTGCTGTCGTTCTTTTAGTGATTTATATGCTGATTATTGGTTGGTTCCAGAACTTTAAAGTGCCATTTGTAATGATGGTATCCATTCCTTTATCCTTAATTGGTATTTTACTTGGTCACTGGTTAATGGGTGCTTTCTTTACAGCGACATCTATGATTGGTTTGATTGCCCTCGCGGGTATTATGGTTCGAAACGCCATACTGCTCATCGACTTTATTAATCTGCGATTGGCAGAAGGTAGCCCACTTAAAGAAGCCATAATTGAAGCAGGAGCGGTAAGAACCACACCTATTCTATTAACAGCAGGAACAGTTGTTATTGGAGCTGTAGTTATTCTATTTGATCCAATTTTCCAGGGTTTAGCAATCTCGCTTATGGGAGGAACAATTGCATCAACATTCTTAACGCTATTGATCGTTCCATTGATCTATTATATTACCGAGAAAAAGAACTATAAATAATATTTTTAAACTAATTTGCAGCCCCAAATCAGATAATGGTTTGGGGCTTTTTTATCAGAAATGAAAACACTTAAATGAATATTAGAAAGAAATCAGATACAGAATTTATCATCATTATGGCATCCTTGATGTCCTTAGCATCATTATCTATTGATGCTTTATTACCTGGCTTAAATGAAATTGCAGATTCAATAGGCATCTCAAATGCGAAAAACAATCAGCTCTTAATCACCATGATATTTTTAGGAACAGGATTTGGTCAGCTAATCTCTGGTCCATTATCCGATAGTTTAGGTCGTAAGCCAGTTGTTTATATGGGCTATTCTGTTTTTGCCATGGCTAGCTTGCTTTGTATTTTTGCCACAAGTTTAGAGATGATGGTCTTGGGAAGAATTTTACAAGGTATTGGTTTATCTGCTCCAAAAACCATTAGTATGGCAATGGTTAGAGATCGATTTGTCGGAGATTATATGGCTAGGATTATGTCTTTTGTGACGGTTATCTTCATTTTAGCACCTATTGTTGCCCCTTCCTTTGGAAAGTTGATGTTAGATAACTTTGGTTGGCAATCTATCTTTACCAGTCAAGTTTTATTTGGCTTATTCGTAGTTATCTGGTTATGGCAACGTCAGCCTGAAACTTTGATTGAAGAAAAGAGAAAGAAAATGAAATTATCTCTCTTCACAGAGGGTGTAAAGGAATTTTCAAAATACAAACAAACTATCATTTTCACTTTAGTCTCAGGCCTTGCTACTGCTGCTTTTATGGTGTATTTGAGTTCCAGTCAACATATCTTCCAAGTGCAATATGGTTTGGTTAATGAGTTTCCTTATATTTTTGCAGGGATAGCAATAGTTGTTGGTTTATCAACCTTTTTAAATGGAACATTTGTTATCCGTTTCGGCATGTTAAAATTGGTTTCAGCATTCACCCTTGCCTTAACGCTTATTTCTCTAACTTACGTATTCTTGTATTATGGAGAGCCGAATCCTGACCTTCCAATTTTGTTAATCTTCTTTGTTATGATGATTTTCTGTGTAGGCTTTATGTTTGGAAATATTAATGCTTTAGCCATGCAGCCAATTGGTCATATTGCTGGAATAGGTGCAGCTATATTTGGTTTCGTAGCAACAATTATTGCTGTACCACTTGCAACTTTTATTGGTAGATATATTGAATTGACTGCAATAGCTCTTTTTATTGGTTTTGCTGTTTGTGGAGGATTATCATTACTCTTAATTCATTACTTCAAGTGGTCAAATAAAAGAAAGGCAGTAGAACAGGAAAGCAAACTTCAAGTTCAGCCTCTTTTAGTTTCGGATAAAATCACGAAATAGTTTTTAAAAATATAAATTAAAACAAGCCTCAAACCTGAAATTGGTTTGGGGATTATTTTGCTTATAGAATTTAAGCTCAGTATAACAAATACAATATATAAACCTGATATAAATCATAGCAATATAATTCAGGCTACAGAAGGGCCTTGAAGACAATTGCATTATTTTTGCTCCAATAAATTAAGGAAAAGGAATGGATAATATAAAGTTCAAACAGATAGTAATTGTTGATTATACGGGCTTGCAGGAATTTGCCCTCGATAAGCTCCAAGCCATATCGGAACAAAGAATAATAACCTATAATGATATACCTAAAGACGATGCCGAAATCATAAATCGCATTCAGTATGCCGATTGTGTATTCGTATCGTGGAATACGCGTATTAATGCGAATGTATTAAGCCAGTGTCATAATTTGAAATATATTGGGATGTGTTGTAGCTTAATCGATTTAGAATCAGCTAATGTCGATGTTTCTTATGCTATGGAAAAAGGCATTATTGTAAAAGGAGTTAGAGACTATGGTGACGAAGGCGTTGGTGAATTTATAATAACAGAATTGATTCAGTTACTTAAGGGTTTAGGTAAGCATCAATGGCGTGAAGAACCCGTAGAACTGACGAATAAAAAAGTTGGTATTATTGGTATAGGTACTACGGGACGTTTAACCGCCTGTCGCTTGCAGGCTTTCGGGGCTAAAACTTTTTATTACAGCCGTAGCAGAAAACCCAATGCCGAGAGTGAAGGGATCGAATATATGCCTTTAAATAAATTGTTATACCATTGCGATATTATTTCTTTTCACTTACCACGAGGAACTAAAATCTTAAGTGCCGAGCATTTTAAAACCTTTGGGAATGATAAAATTTTGATTAATACCTCACTTGGCTTGTGTTTTGAGAAAGAGGATTTTAAGGAGTGGATCAGTATAAAAGGGAATTATGCGATTTTCGATTCTGTTGCCTTTGGTGAGCATAAAGCCGAATTGATTCAGTATGATAATATTATATATTCAGAAGCCACTTCAGGATGGACCAAGGAGGCTAAAGAGCGTTTATCTTATAAAGTTCTTGAGAACTTAAACGAATACGCAAGGAGTAAAGAGCAGGAAGAACTTTGTTCAAGTCTCTAGAAAAATAAGATTATCAGACAATTAAGATCCTCGGACATGAAAGTGTTTGGGGATTTTGTTTTGTTACAAAATTAATCTCCTTTATGTAGAGTTGTTCTATTTTATTGATCATTTTTATTTTACTTCAGTCAAAAATATTGTTTAGTTTTTTCTTTTCTTAGTTTTAAATGTCATTAGCAATAATAAGTGTGTTGAAAGCTTACACTTCTGATTATAAATAACTAAAAACTAGATTGGATGAATTACAGAATGGTGTTTTTAAAATCACAAATTCTTTTGTGCGCAATAATGTATATGACCCATTGTGCATCTGCGCAAAAAGATGACTCGGAACAGTGGTCACAGTTTAGAGGGCCATTAGCCAGTGGTATTATTGAAACAGTCAACTTACCGGATAAATGGAATGTTTCTACAGGAGAAAATATAAAATGGAAGACAGAAATTCCAGGATTGGGCCTTTCTTGTCCGGTAATTTGGGATGACAAGGTTTTTATAACCACTGCAATAAGTGAAATTGGTGCAGATTCTTTGAAAGTTGGTTTATATGGTGATATTGCCAGTTATGATGACGAATCAATTCATGAGTTTAGAGTGATTTGTGTAGATAAAAATACAGGTGATATTTTATGGAATAAGTTAGCTCGTAAATCGGTTCCAAAAACCAAGAGACATACAAAAGGCTCTCATGCTAATCCAACTGCAGCGACAAATGGAAAGTATATCGTGGCTTTTTTTGGTTCAGATGGCCTGTATTGTTACAATTTAAACGGTGATTTAATCTGGAAGAAAGATTTTGGGAAAATGCACACCGGCTTTTTCAGAGCCCGAAAGGCTGAGTGGGGATTTGCAAGTTCCCCCATCATACATGAGAACCGTGTTATAGTACAATGTGATTTCTTTGGAGATTCGTTTATAGCATCCTTAGATATTGAAACAGGTGAAGAGAAATGGCGTGTGCCTAGAAATGATGTGCCTACATGGAGTACACCTAATATTTATGCAAAAGGAGAGCACACGCAAATTGTTGCGAATGGCTATAAGCATATTGGAGGATATGATTTTGAGACGGGTGAGGAGATTTGGAAAATGAAAGGTGGTGGAGATATTCCGGTACCAACACCAATTTTTGCACATGATTTAATCTACATACACAGTGCTCATGGGAAATCATCGCCCATATACGCAATAAGCCCTGAAGCAAAAGGTGATATTAGCCTTAAAAAGGATGAAACATTCAACGATTTTATTCCTTGGAGTATAAAGCGAGGTGGCGCCTACAACCCTACAAATATCGTTTATGGAGACTACTTATATAATATGAATATGGGTGGCCGACTAACTTGTTTTAATGCTTTAACTGGTGAGCTTGTTTATAGACAGGTTGTTCCAGGAGCACGAGGAATTACAGCATCAGCTATTGCATCCAATGGGAAACTATATTACTCTACCGAAAAGGGTGATGTCTTTATTGTAAAAGCAGGCAAAGAATACAAACTTCTTGCTAAAAACAGCATGAACGATGTGATTATGGCAACACCTGCCATATCGGATGAAAACATGTTCTTTAGAACTCAAAAATATTTAATTGCAGTTGGGAAGTAAATTGATGAATCAAATCGTTACATATTAATTAATTTCACTGGAAAATGTCATATACAACCTTTAAACGGAGAGGAATGACAAATTTTAGTCCTCACCTCCGAAGGCAACCAAAGAAGGCTGCTTTTTTATTATTGGTTTTTTTCTAGTTCTTCTGTTTTTATACTTTTTTGGTTCTGATTTGTTCGGAAATAAATAGAATTGGATTTAGAATTTTGTACTAAAAATAAACCCCAAACTCAATTGAATTTGGGGTTTTACTCTTGCAAGTTTTTTTATTAAGCTTCTTCTCCCGATCCCTGAACGCGTTGCATTGAGCGAAGTCGAAATGGAGTCGAAGGGCAGAAAATGTATCTTACTTATGAACCTTCTTAATAAATTCTTCTACCTCAGGAATACCTCCTTGATACAGCAGATAACCATTATACGGTTCACGTTCTGTTATTTCATCGTTCACAGGTGTTAGCATCAATCGGTGAACTTCATCCAGATCGTCGGTTTGACCAAGAGCCCAACCCAATTTAATATAGGCTACCTCAGGTAACATATTACCACCGGGAACAATTCCTCGGGCCATCATCTCACGTCCCGTTTCGTAAACAAACATTTGTACATAACCCCATAAAGTTTGGAGGGTCATAAACATATACACACCTTTTTTCTTGGCACGTGCTATAGACGGGTAAAGTTCCTTATTCACATGACCAAGGCCAGTTCCAATAAACACGATTCCCTTATAGCCACAATCAACCAAAGCATCCAAAACGTCTGGTTTCATGCCCGGATAGTAATACAGCACAGTCACCTTATCGCTGAAATAAGGCTTTATTTCTACGTTTCTGTCTTTACGTCGGTGATTGTACTCCTTCTTAATGTTCTCAATCTTATGACGGTTGACCATAGCTAGCGGTGTGTCGCCAATGGTACGGAAAGTTGACCTGTAGGAAGAGTGCATCTTACGCACACGCGTTCCTTTGTGTAATAAGCCATATTCATCTGAGGTTGGTCCAAACATACAAACCATTACCTCGGCAATATCCGAATTACCAGCAGCATACATGGCATGCATCAGGTTAAGAGCTGCATCAGAGCTTGGTCGATCTGATGAACGTTGCGAGCCTACAATAACAATTGGTACAGGTGAATTCTGAACCATAAAAGTAAGAGCAGCACCCGTGTGATGCATGGTATCGGTACCATGACCAATAACAATACCATCTACACCATTCTCAATCTCTTTACCAATAGCCTTAGCCAATTGTAAATACTGTGGAGGCCCCATATTTTCACTAAACACAGCAAAAACTTTCTCTGTGGTTAAATTACAGATGTCAGCCAGTTCAGGCACGGCTCCATACAATTCTCCTGGCGAGAAAGCAGGAATTACCGCTCCGGTTCTATAGTCCAGACGGGAGGCAATGGTACCACCTGTACCAAAAAGTTTCACAGCAGGTAAACCTTCGGTAAAAGGAAACTCTTTCTCAGGAATCTTATAATTAGCCTTTTTGTAGCCCGTTTCCTTCATGTCGGTAATGGTAATAATATCCACACCAATATTGTAGCCCGTAATAATTTTTAAAACAATATGCTGATCGTCATCATTTTCCGATCGGGGTAGAATGGTTCCCTCAAAATCGCCACGCGAAGTTGTGATTTTAGCTGTTCCCCAAACTCTAACATTATATTTTTTGAGTACTTCCAGCGCACCGCCTTTATATCCTTGAAAAATATCTTCCATACCAGTCGATTATTTAATAGCTTTTTCAATTTTAGATTTTAATTCGCTTAATGCAATATTTCCTGTAGCTTGCTTATGAAGCTGTCCCATAATCCAATCCGTAACTTTTTCTTTCTGGGTTTCAGAATTGCTTTCTCTGAATTTTTCATACAGATAATTAACAGGCGCTAATAATTCATCAAGATTTCTTTTTTTGAAATTAATGCTCGTTAATATCGATGAGAAATCCATATTAGGATGTTCTATAAGTACAGGAAGCATCAGCTTTGCGATGGCGTAATGCAATTTGTTCTTTTGTATGAATTCAAACATCTTTACAATACGATTGTATTTGAATTCTTCGTGCTTTTTGTATTTTCCTTCTACATTTTTTAAAGTATGAGCGAAGAAAGTTCCGACAAATTTCGCAGGGATCTTTAGTTTTTCAATTTTCTCGATAACCGGAACCAAATTATTCCTTAGAATATAATGATCGGCATCGGTAGGAATGTCCCAGTTTCGAAGTTGTTGATAGCGCTTGAAAATTTCAACAGGCAAATTCTTATTTAAGCCTTCGATATAATCATTTGGCAATGGGATAGGAGCCGAATCGGTATCAGGGTACATTCTGTCGGCACCTGGTAACACTCTTTCGAAGATAGTCGTACCGTCTTTAAAGGATTTACGAGTTTCTTCAGGAATCGTATCGAATGCCATTGTACAACGTTCCTCAATGGTTTCAAGAGCCGTAGTAATATCATCTTTCGGTCCCCAGAATATGATCTGTGCATCGCTGTCACCAGCATTCATGAGATCTTTAATCTTATCGAAATCGGTCTTTAAGCTCGATCCATCAATTTCTTCCGAATGAATCATATTTGGCTTTTCGATACAAGCCACAACCTTTAAACGATCGGCAATTTCGTTGGCGAAACACAAGCCTGGCTGTGTAAAGTGTGACAAAATACCTTGAAAACCTTCTAGATTAACAGCATGAACTTCCATATTGGTGAAATCCATATCCGCCATCAGCTTATTCTTAAGCTTTAAGGCTGAAGGATCAATCTGTTTACTCTTGATTTCCCAGTCTTTTTGACCATTAACTTGATCTTTTAGTAGCTTTTGTACATTAAGCAAAGCCCACTGACGGAATGCCTCGTTATGGGAAAGCTCTGGTATCCATTTGTTATGAGCCACACCTTTTATTTCGACACGTGTACCGCCTTTACAGCTTACATTCACATCTTCGCGACCAGCACCCATTCCCGTACGAACTTTCCCCGTACTTCTATTCAGGAATCGAATATATTCCGCTGCCTCTCTCAATTCGTCAGGCGTAAAACATTCAGGATAAGTTACCGTCTCAATCAGCGGCATACCCAAGCGATCTGTCTTATAAAGCCTCTTGTGCCCAATATCCGAAATCTCTCTACATGAATCTTCTTCTATACTCAACTGAATCAAACGAACTTTCTTGTTTTTTAGCTGAATATGACCTTCAACACCAAGAATGGCCGTTCTTTGGAAACCAGCAGGAATACTACCATCCAAATATTGCTTACGCGTGATATGTACCTCACCAACAATATTCAGGTTCGATAGCAATGAGATTTCAAGTGCATATTCCAGAGCTTCTTTATTGATGATAAAGGGTGGGGTGTCGTCAATTTCGTAGGTACAAGCCGAATTGTTGTTCAAACGATAGGTAATCTCTTTTTTTGTTTTAAATTCCATTAAAGCCGTTCCGTCATATTCACCAAGCTCCGAAAGCGTAGGTCGCATATGGCGGATAATCTCGGCATCAAAATCGTTATGATCGTGTAAAAGACCTGCCGGACAATGACAAAAAAGTTTCTTTTCTGTTTTTAATTGCTGATGAACCTCCAAACCAGACATAAATCCGATGCGTTTGTAGTCCTTCTCTGTTGCCTCTTTTCTGGAGACATACCCTATGGTTTTACGGGTATTCTGATGGTTTTTTACTGGGTTAAATTTCTGCATAGTGGGTTATAATTTTGGAAGCCATAAGGTAGAAAAAATAATTAAGCTAACCATGTCTGTACTGTAGAATTGACTAGGTCTTAATAGCTTAATTGTATCATCCCGGAAAGGGAGAATAAACTAAAGATGTCTTCAATGTATTTCTCTTGGGACTCCTTGAGGAATTAGTGAAATATGAAAATTAAATTTTCAAAATATGAATTGCCCATCAGATTAGGTTAAATTAGTTTAATTTGTAGCTTTAGGAAGATTAAAAAAACAAGCAATAAGAAATGAAGCAAAAGAAAATAGCAGCAGGAATAGATGATTTATTGGGCGATGCAAAGAAAAAAGGGTCCGAGATATGGATGAATATAAAGAGTGCGGGTAAGGAGAAACTAAAGGATGGTATTCAGAATTTAAATGATGCACTGCCCGAAATTGAAGCAGCAGGCTTTATCCTGGTTCGCCTGGATGTTGATATTGCCCTTTTACCACGCTTATTTGCCCGCTTTAAACAAATACATGAAATTACTAGTGAGGAACGAGAAAGCATCCTTAAAAAAACGAAAAAGAATAAGTTCATCAATTTCATACTGATTGGCTTATTCAAGGCCGCAGATATTAAGAATGAAATAAGCATCGATAATATAGACCTAAAGGAGATCGAACTGGAAATAGGTCTTACACCTTCGGCTAAGCTTATATTCCGAAGAGAGGAAAGGCTAGCTTTAATGGAAAAATTAGATGAACCCTTATCTTTAAACAGTCCTATAGAAAAGGATTGATATAGGAAAGTACGAGATAATAAAAGTAAAACGCCTCAGACTAACAGAAGTTTGAGGCGTTCTTATATTTCATTTATCCGTCTTACTTAATTGCCATACAAATGTCTGATATTAAGTCTTTAGGTTCGGTTTCCATTGGGCTGTTTCTGTAAAATTCCATTGGTGGAATCTTTTTGTTTTGCTTAAACTCTTTTGCTCTGTCCATGGCCATAATCGCACTCCATCCATTACCCGACAATTCGTAAGGACCTATGTGCCGTACTGTATGCACTTTGGTAGCAGGAAGACTGCCTTTAATCATTCCGGCAGGTATGCTTTGTGGATCTGATTTGATTCCAACACCGCTGGTGTATATGACTCTGTTCTTATTAAAATCGAATTTGTGATAAATTGAGAACCAATCGCATGTGACATTGTCCTCATTTTCTTTGGCAAAATCAGTTAGTTTTTTGAAATCTTCAGACATGACTTCACCAATATTGTCGATTGTACATTCATTTTTTATTCCAACAAATTGACAACCTTCAAATTGAGATTCACCAAGAAATTCCAGTTTAGCTTCAATCTCGCCTTTCTCAATATAATCTTTCAGCATGAGTAAACCACGGTCGTAATCCATTCCAATCAAGCGTTCCATCATTTTTTTCATCCAGAACATGAAAAATGGTAAGGAACTATCCATTGTCCAGCTTAGCTTGGTACTGTTCTCATCTATCTTCTCAAGAATAAAGTCGGTTTTAGCTTGCGATTTCCAAGGCTTCAGAAACTTTAAGTCATAATTAATCACTGTATCACTTTCAGCAATCACTTTAATGATTCCCGATCCAATACGTTTACCTTCCCATTCATGGGTTTTTCCATCGAGCGAAATGCTCACCTTTGCTTCTGGCTCAAGAATAAACCATGGCGACCAGGGTTTCCAATAATTGAAGTCGGTGATGACACTTTTAACTTTCTCAGCGCTTGCAGCGATTGTTATCGATTTTTCTACACGAGTTCTAGGCATCTATTTTGGCTTTTAGTTATTGATTTCACTTAAAAGATATCCAGACTCAATATTAGTATGGATAATTCAACGTTTATAAAGTTAAAAAGAATCAGCCCTTAATACAAGTCATAATAAATTGAATGCTTTAGCTCAACAAGTACGTATTCTAAACACCCTTTTATCTGCGGCATTTTCCTTAAAGGGAAAAGCTGTTTTTAGGTATTTTGAATAAGTATACTAAATGGTTATGATCTAACTTTAAGTAAGCTGTAAATGTAAGGGTATAACAAAATGCTTGGTAGAGGTTGTTTTTAATTCCTAGTCTTTGGAACGGTAAAATAGAAACAAGATCCTTCACCCAAAGTAGAAACAGCACCAATTGTCCCCTTATTAATTTCTACGAACTCTTTGCATAAGAGTAGGCCTAAGCCAGTTCCTTTTTCACCAGAGCTCCCTACAGCTTTGTATTTTTTATCAATTTGGAAAAGTTTGTCTAAGTTCTCCTCCGAAATACCTTCACCTTCATCCTCAATCTCAATTTTGTATTTCGAATCTTCAGATTTAAGTCTAACCGTTATCAGTGAATTCAGCTTAGTGAATTTAACGGCGTTGTTTAAAAGGTTTCTGATAATCGTATTAATCATCTCCTTATCGGCATAGCCAATGGCCTTATCCGGTAGCTGATAATCAATATGAATGCCTTTCTTTTGCGCACTTACCATATATAGGTTAATGTTTTCTTTAAGTAGGTCGGTGAGTTGACAGTTCTCTGGCTCGTACTCAATTTTACCTGTTTGCGATCGCGACCAGGTAAGTAAATTCTCCAGTAAAGCATAGATATGATTGACGCTTTGATTGATCTTCTTGATTCCAATCTTTTTTTCATCGTCATCAACAGCGTCATAGTTTTCATGAATAAGCTGTGATATGGACATTAAACTCGTAAAAGGATTTTTTAAATCGTGAGAAATGATCCTAAAAAAGGTGTCCTTTGTTGTATTTAGTTCCTTTAAATTTTGCTCAGATTCTATAAGTTTTTGGTTAGTTGATCTGATTTTTTCATTTTGAATACGCAAAAGTTTATTGGTTCTAATTTTTAACAGATATCTGTAATTGAAAATGATAATAGCAATACCCATCAAAACCTCAAGAAGAATAAACCACCATTCCATCCAAAAAGGAGGATTGATAATAATCCTCAAGTCTCTGCTTTCCTGACTCCAGATACCATCGGAATTTTGTGCCTTTACTTGAAAGAGATATTTTCCTGGTTTTAAGTTAGAATAGGAAACGAAGTTGCGATCTCCGGCACTTATCCACTCTTTATCTAAACCTAACATTCTATAGTTATAACTGATATTTTTAGGTGAAAAGCTGGATAGGGAAGAAAACTCCATAGAGAGATGTCTTTGCTTATAATCCAGAATAATTTTTGAGGTAGATAAAATACTTTTTTGAAGTATATAATGATCCTTCTCAGTGTTGTAGTATAGGCAGTCGTCACAAATTGAATCTTTTTCTTGTGCAACAACAACATTCTTACCTAAAATCTGAAGTTTAGTGATAACGGCATTGTAAACAGGCTCAGTTTTTATCTCCATTTCAGGATCGATAATATTTAAGCCATAAACACCACCAAAGTACATCAGGCCGGATTTACCCTTATGGAAAGCACCACCATTAAATTCGTTGGATTGTAAACCATCTAGCGTTGTAAAGTTTTTAACGGAGTGGTTCTCTATATTAAATCGACAAATACCTGAGTTCGTACTAAGCCAAATATTGTTCTGCTCATCTGGCAGAATACCATAAATCACATCATTGGGTAAACCTTCGCTAACACCAAAGTGTTGAAAAGCTTTTGTTTTAGGATCGAAGCGATTAAGCTTATTATTAGTTCCAATCCAGAAAATACCATTGGCGTCTTCATAAAAACTGAAAACAATATTGTCTGAAAGTGAGTTTTGATTATTGGGAGTAAACTGATAAGATTCGAATTGATCCGTTTCTTTATCTAGTATGCTAAAACCACCACCATAATGTCCCAACCATATTTTTCCTTTGCTATCTTCATATATCGATGAGTAAACAAAATTATGACCTATACTTTTAGAGTCATTATTATCGTGTAGGTATTGTTTAAAGCGATTGTTTTTTCTATCAAAACGATTGAGGCCATCTCTGGTTCCAATCCAGAGAATCCCTTCATTATCTTCAAATATAACACGAACTGAATTGTTCGAAATGCTATGAGGTTTGTTGGTTTGATGTTTGTACTTAATTCGAGCTCCAATATCAGGGCTGAATTTAATTAAGCCTTCGCCATCAGTACCTAGCCAAATTTGTCCTTTACGATCTTCATAAACATCGCGGATAGCAGGATTGTTCGTAATACTATAATGATTAAATTTCCCTGTTTCTCTATTGTATGAGCTTAAGCCTGCATTATTAGTACCTATCCAAACCCTTTTTTTGTGATCTTCCCAAATACTCCACACAAAATCACTAGCCAAACTATTAGGTAGAAGGGCATTGTGTTTAAGCAGTTCAAATTTATGTGCCTGAGGGTCATAAATACTAATACCTGCGCCAAATGTACCCATCCATATTGAGCCCGATTGATCTTCGAACAAGCAATTAATTGAATTCTGAGATAGACTCTGTGGATCTGCAGAATTATGGGTGTAATGATTTATCAGATTAGTTTTTGAATCTATTTTATAAACTCCGGAACCAAAAGTTCCGTACCAAATATTACCTTTCTGATCTTCTATAATTGGCTTTATGGTATTTGTCGCTAGACTGTTTGACGAATCGAAGGCTTCAATAATAAAAGAGTATGTTTTCTCGCCAATAGTTTTCTTGAAAAGACCATTCTGTGTTCCAATCCAAATATTTTTACTTTTATCTACATAAATGCTTTCAATATGCTTGTTATCAATAAGCTCTTCACTCTCTTGACTTTCAGTATCTAAAGTTACAAGTCCCGATTGACAACCAATTAAGAGTTTGTTATTGAATGAGCTAAGGCAGTTGATGTTGATAGAGGAACATAGGTTTGAAAAATGAGTTTGTATTTTGTTTTCTTTCCAATAGAATAAACCATTTTCACTTGCAATCCATAATCTTTTATCCTTCGGTGTAATTATAAAATCATTGATTCTACATGCCAAATCAAACTCTTGAGTATTTAAACTTAGGACATTTAAGTTTTTAATATCTATTAGATTTAAACCATTTCGGGTTCCAACCCAAAGCCTTTTGTTTTGGTCTTCAAATATTTGAGTAATCGTGTCGTTGCTGATTTTTCGTGAATTTGAGGATAGAGTGCTGTACTGAGAAAACCTTTCCCTTTCCATATCAAAATGGGTCAAACCTCCTTGGCTTGCAAACCAGAGTTTTCCTTCACTATCTTCAAATATTTGCTCAATCCATTTGTAGGAAATGGAATTTGTATTCGTATTATCACTTCTATAAATAGTGAAGTTTTGTCCATCATAACGATTTAAGCCATCTTCTGTTCCAAACCACATAAAACCCTTCGAATCTTGAAAGATACAGTATACAGAACTTAAGGATAAACCATCATTAATTGTAAGACGTTTGAATTGAATATGCTGTTGTTGTGCTACAACAGAGTGAGTCAGCAAAAGAAAAAGGAATAAAACGATAGATCTTGTTTTAAACATAGATACTTGTTTATTGATTTCGCCTCTTAAATTACTGAAAAATATGTTTTTAATGAATTTGAATAGTTGATCTATTGTTAAAGAATGTGAAGATTTAAATAAAAAAGCCTTGACATAAATGCCAAGGCTTGCGCTATTAATATTACAATGCAACTTATTGATATAAGTCTTTTGCGAAACTACCTTCTGTTTGAGTCCCTAATAACAATTCTTCAACAGTTGCAGCTATATCAGCAAATGTTGTTCTTGTTCCTAAGTTGATATTTGATTTAATATTTTTACCATAAACTAATACAGGAATATATTCACGGGTATGATCTGTTCCTTTATAGGTTGGATCGCAACCATGGTCAGCTGTCAAAATTAGAATTTCATCCTCTTTCAGACGGCTTTGAATCTCTGGTAATTGTTGATCAAATTCTTCTAGTGCTGCTTTATAGCCTTCAGGATTTCTACGGTGACCATAAGCCATGTCGAAATCAACAAGATTGGTGAAAATTAAACCTTTAGTATCTTCTTTAAGAGCTTTAAGCGTTTTAGCAACACCATCGTTATTATCTTTGTTCGTACCACGGGAATCAGATATGCCTTGCCCGGCAAAAATATCACTGGTTTTACCAATACCTATCACATCAAGTTTATTTTCCAATAAGCGATCGAGCACAGTCGGACGGGGAGGTGTCACAGAATAATCGTGACGATTAGCTGTACGAGTAAAGTTTCCTTCACCACTTCCTAAATAAGGACGTGCAATAACACGTGCAACAGGTGCCAATTCAGTACAAATTTCTAAAGCTATTTCACAAGCTTTGTTCAATTCCTCTAAGGGAATAATCTCTTCGTGAGCAGCAATTTGAAAAACAGGATCGGCAGATGTATAAACAATCCAATTACCCGTTTTCATTTGTTCTTCACCATATTCATCCAATATAGCTGTCCCTGATGCTGGCTTATTTGCCATTACCTTACGACCAGTTCTTTCTTCAAAAAGGCGAATAACTTCGTCAGAAAAACCATTACTGTATGTTGGAAAAGGCTTGTCTATAGCCACACCAGCAATTTCCCAATGGCCAGTTGTTGTATCCTTCCCTTTAGAAGCTTCAGCTGCTTTACCAAAAGCACCATTTGCATCTGAAGTAGGTGCAACACCTTGAATGTCGGTAAGGTTACCCAAACCTAATTTTTGCATGTTTGGAAGGTTTATTCCACCGCAGTGGCTGGCAATATTTCCAAATGTATTAGAGCCTACATCTCCAAAATCAGCAGCATCAGGTAAAGCCCCAACACCAGCACTGTCAAGAACTACAATAGTAGCACGTTCAATTCTAGGAATCATATCTTTAATTTATATGTATTTAAGATAGCCTTGTGAGTAGGGTAATCATAAACAGGTTTATCAGTGAATACTAAATAAACAATTGTGTATGGTCTCGTAGTTATCTGTTCGATTATAATATTAGTTTGTAATATTCAATCGGGAGTGATTTCTTATGGTTGCTATGCAGTGCCACAAAGTTAAAACAAAAAAATAGAAATCAAATCTTATTTGTATTCATTTCACATAGCAGGAATCCGTTTTAATAACATTTTTTTAACGTTTAAAGCTCAAATAAAAATTGAATGCTTGCTGTAAATGATGTAAATTTCGGATTCTCATTTTTTAACGAGAAAAATAATAGATAAAATATGCCATATAATTTTGATAAAATAATAAACCGAAATAATACGAATTGTATTAAGCATGATGCTGTTTCCGGTTTTTTTGGAGCAGAAAATTTATTACCACTTTGGGTCGCTGATATGGATTTTGAAACACCTGATTTTATTCAGGAAGCCATGCAGAAACGCTTAAATCATCCGGTAAATGGTTATACTTATTTTAGTGATTCGTTTTATACATCTTTTATAAGTTGGATGCAGAAGAGACATCAATATTCTGTGAAAAAGTCATGGTTAAAGGTTACTCCAGGTGTCTTAACAGGACTTTCTCTTGCAATTATGGACTTTACCAAGCCAGGAGAAAAGATTATAATTCAACCTCCGGTTTACCAACCTTTTTTCCAACTGGTTGAATCTAGTGACAGAGTTTTGGTAGAGAACGATCTCATTTATGAGAATGGGAATTACAAAATGGATTTTGATGGTTTGGAGTCTTGTATTGATGATGAAACAAAAATGATTATCATTTCGAACCCTCATAATCCAATAGGTAGGGTTTGGACAAAAGAAGAACTAACGAAATTGGTTGAAATATGTGAAAGACACAATATTATCATTCTTGCTGATGAAATTCATTCAGACATTATATTTGCGCCGAATATTTATACGCCAATTGCAAGCATAAGCGAATATGCAAAAAACAACAGTGTAACTTTTGTGGCTCCAAGTAAGACATTTAATATTGCGGGTTTATCTACATCTTTGGTTATCATTCCCAATGAGGATAAGCATAAGGAGTTTAGTGCTCTTGCTTCACGTTTTCATGTTTTTGGAGCAAGTGTGTTTGGTAGTGTTGCTTGCGAAGCTGCATATACGCATGGAGGAGAGTGGTTAGATCAGCTATTAGTGTATTTGAAAGCCAATGTTGAAATGGTAAAGTCCTATTTGTTTAAACATTTGCCATCAGTTAAAGTCGTTGAGCCGGAAGGGACGTATTTATTATGGTTGGATTTTTCGACATTTAACTTGAATGATGAAAAATTGAATCGAATATTAATAGAAGAAGCTGAAGTAGCCTTAAACAAAGGGATCACTTTCGGTAAAAATGGTGCTAATTTCATGCGCTTGAATATTGGTTCTCCTCAGGCAATTATTCTTGATGGTCTGGAAAGAATTGTTTCAGCCTTGAAAAGATATGAGCGAGTTTAATCTTATTCTACAGGTAAGTGAATAGTCTATAGTAGGGTGGAAGTATAAGTTAAACAAGATGTTGAACATATAATAACGGATGAGAATCACTTTCTTTATGGTATTCAACGAAATATAAAGCTTCTTTTTACTGATGAATTAGAAAAAAAGAGAAAAAGTTGAATAAATTCCGTATCTTGCAGCACCTTTGGGAATCAACCCATGATAGCTTGGTTATTATGAAATTGATTTAAGAGGTGTATTTTTGTAAAAGAACTAAATAATTAAATGGCAAGATCAAAAGAAACATTCGGTAAAAAAGAGTTAGAAAAAAAGAAACTCAAGAAAAGAAAAGAGAAAGAAGCACGCAAAGAAGAAAGAAAAGCCAACGGTGGTGGAAAATCTTTTGAAGATATGTTGGTTTACGTTGACGAGAATGGTCAATTAACATCCACTCCTCCAGATCCAACAAAGAAAACAGAAGTTGATGCAGATAGTATCGTACTTGGTGCTAGAAATAGTAATGCTGGTTACGTGGAAGATCCTCTTCGTAAAGGAACAGTTACTTTCTTTAATACAAGTAAAGGATATGGTTTCATTAAGGATTCCGAAACTGGTGAGAGTATTTTCGTTCACATCAATGGTTTAGTTGATCAAGTGAATGAAAATGACAAAGTAAACTTCGAAACTGAACGTGGTCCTAAAGGCATGAATGCCGTTAATGTGACTTTGATTAAAAAATAACACAGATACAGTTTAAAACTGTTCTTCAATATTTAAGGATGTTAATCTCAATGATTGACATCCTTTTTTTTTTGAAATTAAATTTTGTATCATCTAATAGATTAGATGGGAAAGAGGAGTTGAGAGAATTTACTTCGTTTATTAGATAAGCATGGAGTTCTTATTGACTGGTCAGATAAAGCTCTTTATGGCAGAAGTTGACTTAAAAACATTTAAGTCTTAAATAGCTATGGGCTTAGAAAAAATAGGGCATAAAAAAACCACCTCGAAAGGTGGTTTCTTTTATGTGTCGTAGTAACTGAATTAGTCAATTACTCTTACGTTTACGGCGTTCATACCTTTACGGCCTTTTTCCATATCGTACTCAACTTTGTCGTCTTCACGAATTTCGTCAATAAGACCTGTAGAGTGTACAAAAATGTCTTCACTTGAATCTGCTGGCTTAATGAAACCAAAACCTTTGGTTTCGTTAAAGAATTTTACTGTTCCTTGCATTGTAATTTTTTTAAAATAATAAATATTTGTGGAAAGCGTTCCTTCAGTATAATTCCAAGTAAAGATTCAGTTAATTTTTGTTCTCAAGAGAACGAACGGTAACGAATATTAATGATATTATCTTCTTGTTAATGCTTTACAACGCAACAAATGTATAGTAATAATTCCACAATCCAAAATAAACTTCATTAGTTTTATCCAAAAAGAGACTATTTATGATAAAAATTTAGGTAATGAAAGAATATATTTATTCATGGAGATAAAATGAATTGTTTCTATATGCCATTATTATAGACTCCTAGGAGCGTTTAGCTGATTTGTACGCAAATTACTTTCTGACATAATTAAAAAATAATATTTTCTAATATTCTTATCGAAATCTCATTTGATTGAGTTGGAAGTAGGAAATTATACTTGTTTTTTTACTCTAGAAAGATGTATGCTCCAAAGAGTTTATCCTGATTGGGACTTGTAAGAGGAAGATAGCCTTTAAACCATTTCCCATTTTTCATCTCGAAAGGATGTTTTTTCGCCATTTCATGATTAAAACTGACAAAATCAGATTTAGCATCAGCATAGATATTAAAAGTACCTCTTGAATCCGGGTGTATATATGGATTAAGCTTTATAGCAATAGTTCCCATATTATACCTCAAATTAATTTCCAAACAAGGTTGAACTTTCATTTCTCCTTCTTTATTTAGAAATAACATGCAGTCAACACCCAGATAACCGCAGTACTCATCGGCAATATTATATTCTCTTATGGCTGCCTCTATGTCTTTAACTAAATTCTCTTGATCTTTTTTACTAAGAGATTGCTTAAAGAATTTCGGTGTATATCCGATATAATTTGCCTGATATTGCCCATTATCATTGGTGTCAAAGAAACCAAAATCAAGAAAATCAAGTTGACCTTTGCCATCAGAATAAAACTGAACGGAAAAATCGAGTTGTTTATTGACTAAGGCTTCCACCATGACATAGCCCTGTGATTTTAAAACACCACCTAAGGCTTGTTCAACTGATTTATTGATAAAAGCCTTACGTAATACCTGCAAGCCCCGCCCTGAAGAGCTCCACGGTGACTTAATCACAATTTGTTGCCATTTTTGCTGTAAAGCTGCCACTTCTGATTGTTTAGTACAGATAACCGGAAATATATCTCTGGAAATATATTTATCGGATGCACTATTATTAGTGATATGTTCCAGACATTCTAATGCCAGTTTTCGACTGTACAATTCTTTATGCTCAGCTTTCCAGGTCGCATTAGGCTGATTGATAAATGACTGACAACATTGGCTCTTAAAAGGAGCTAGCTGATGATGAATACGTGGACTCCATCCCCAAGGTCTAAGGTGAGATTTGCTTTCTTTTAAAAAGGATTGATCAGTTAGTGTTTGTGGGAATAGTTTAAAGCGAGGAATATTAATACCTGCTCTATTTAGCGATTCAAGAAACTCATTATCTGGAATTTGATTGACTAAGATAACATCGTCTGAGCTAGCATAGCAAATAGGCAAAACATCCAAGTCTTGTTCAAAGCGAGTCAAAATTTTGTTTGGCATAAAGCTAACAGTACCGTTGGAAATTGCCATTTCACTGGTCGCATTGAAAATATATAAATTAGGTGCTTTGCTAGTCATAAGATTGTATATTTACCGCAAAAGTAACATTTCTATCTCAAGCTAAAAGTAATAAGGATATGCAATTTTCAAAACCTCTTGTTCATGGTAAATTAATTAAGCGTTATAAACGATTTTTGGCAGATGTGGTTCTTGATTCAGGAGAAATTGTTATCGCTCATTGCACGAATTCAGGTAGTATGAAAACTTGCATTGAAGAAGGTGCAGAGGTTTACCTAACTCATGTTGACGACCCGAAAAGAAAAACCAAGTACACATGGGAAATGATCAAGATTAATGACGACTGGATTGGTATTAATACTGGAATACCCAATGTTTTGGTTTATGAAGCCATTAGAGATCAAAAAATAGTAGATCTTGATAGATATACAGAAGCAAAAAGAGAAGTTAAGTTTGAAGATTCTCGTTTTGATGTTTTTGCAAAAAATAATGAGGAAGAATGCTTTGTTGAAGTAAAGAATGTAAGCATGAAAGTTGGTGAATACGCGCGATTTCCCGATGCTGTAACAACGCGTGGTAAAAAACACCTGGAAACTTTAATTCGTGTAAAAGAATCAGGTATGCGAGCCGTGATGTTTTATGTGATTCAACGATCGGATGTTTCGGTTTTTGGACCAGCCTATGGTATTGATCCCACATATGCCGAGGCCTTGAAAAAAGCAATCGATAATGGGGTAGAAGTGTTTGCTTACCAAGCAAAAGTTACACCTAAAGGCATTGAGCTTATTAAACAATTACCAGTAGATTTGAATTTTCCTTTAAACAAAGGCTTATTCGATGATTAAATGTTCTATAAGTTGAACAAGCTTTTCAGATTAATTTATCTTCCAAATTAAGATTCTATCTTTGTCGAAATTTTGAAACAAAGAAAGATGAACGAGAAAGCCCTTCAAGAGATAAGTAATTATATTGAGTTACGAACAGAAATTAGTGAGTTGAGTGAAAAACTTGGCACTTTGCACAAGGATAGAATGGCATGTAAAAAAGGTTGTTCATCTTGTTGTATGAATTTTAAGGTGTTGCCAGTTGAATATTTTAGTATGCTGAAACAGCTAAAGGAAAATCCACCAAAGGGATTTAGAGAACTAGATGCAGAGCATGACGATTGTAACTTTTTGATTGATCACATCTGCCAAATATACGAAGCTCGTCCAATTATTTGCAGAACACACGGTTTGCCTTTATTGTTTATGAATCAAGAAGGCGATGCTTGGGAGTTGTCAGCATGTCCTTTAAATTTTAAGAAATTCGATGATTTCCACACAGAGAATACTTACCCTCAAGATACTTATAACAGCAAACTTTTCATGATCAATAGAGAGTTTATAAAGAATTATGGTGATGGAAAATTTGATGATTTTGATATGATATCTATTAATAGATTGGTAGAGGATTTAAGAAAATAGGATATATTTGTCTTAATCATAGTCAATCCTAAAATTTCATATTGCTTTTATCATGATTAAAACACAAGTCTCAGAAGGTTTACAGTTATCAAGAATAATACATGGACACTGGCGCTTAGCTGATTGGAAACTTCCAAAACAAGAATTGTTGAAATTAACAGAGCAATGTATTGAACTTGGAGTGACAAGTTTTGATCATGCTGATATTTATGGGAATTATTCCTGTGAATCTCTTTTCGGCGATGCACTTTCCTTGAAACCACCTATACGTCAGAATATAGAAATTATATCCAAGTGTGGAATAAAACTGATGTCAGATAAGTTTCCTGAGCGCAAATTAAAGACTTACGACTACTCTTACAATCATATTGTGAGCTCTGTAGATGCTTCTTTGAAGAATATAAAAACCGATTATCTCGATATTCTATTATTGCATCGCCCTTCGCCTTTCTTTGATCCGGAAGAAGTTGCTAAAGCTTTTTCAGATTTAAAACGAAGTGGGAAAGTCTTGAATTTTGGTGTCTCTAATTTCACATCTCAACAATTTGAAATGCTGAATACCTATACGGAAGAGCCCTTGGTAACGAATCAGGTTGAAATATCACCCTACTGTTTAGATCATTTTGATAATGGTAATATAGACTTCTTTCTTAAGGAGAAAATCAAACCTATGGCCTGGTCGCCACTTGCTGGAGGGCAATTATTGAGCCCTCAAACAGAAAAAGGTAGGAAGATAGTTAAAGTACTTTTCGAAATCGCAGAGGAATTGAACCTTAGGCAAATAGATCAGATCATTTATGCCTGGCTGTTGAAACATCCGGTAGGAATAATACCTGTGGTGGGTACGAGTAAAATAGAGCGAATTAAAAGCGCTGTAGAAGCTATAAATATTGATATGAGTCATGAACAATGGTTTCGTATTTATGAATCTACAGGGGCAGATATGCCTTAGTATAGAGTCCTTAATCTTGAATTTAAAGACGTTGCCATGAAAAATAGGAAGTCACTCCAAAAGATTAAAGTATCAGATGAAATTTTACTTAAACAAGTTGAATTATCTGATGCCGAGGACATTTTTAAGACCATAGACAGTCAAAGATCCTATCTGGGAAAATGGCTACCATTTGTTGCCATATCACTCTCTATCGAAAATACAGTTTTCTTTATCGATAAGATGCTTGAAGATACCAATGATAATTACGTTTTTGTGATTCATTACAATGGTGTTTTTGCAGGATTAATAGGCTTTAAGGGGAACGATAAGCAGAATAAAAGGACTGAGATTGGTTATTGGCTTTCGGAGAATTATCAGAAGAAAGGAATCGTTACACAATCGGTGAAAAGTATGTGTGAGTTTGCTTTCGATGAGCTTAGAATGAA
This sequence comes from Ancylomarina sp. DW003, assembly GCF_029029505.1. GTDB lineage: Bacteria > Bacteroidota > Bacteroidia > Bacteroidales > Marinifilaceae > Ancylomarina. Next base: position 222,894 of record NZ_JAKJSD010000003.1, read on the forward strand.
CCGAATTCAGATAAGATGCGCTGTCGGTAATATGCGAAGTAAAAAGATCCCTCAAAACTTAGGCTTCGTATTGGAAGGCGTCGAAAGAGATGGTGAAAAACTGACTGGAGGTATTTATACAGATCTGGAAGTTTACAGCAAACTGAAAAAGGATTAATCAATAGCCTTTATAACAAGCGAATAAGATGATACACTTAATAGTAGGGAATACAGGCTCAGGCAAGACGACCTATTCAAATAAGCTAAAAACAGAAACTAAGGCTGTTATTTTCTCTATTGACAAGTGGAATAAAACCCTATTCCTTGATGATAAGAGCGAAGAAGATGGTTTAGAATGGTTTCTTGAACGAATAGAGCGTGCAGAAAACATGATACTAGATTTGGTTATTCAATTGGAAAGTACAGGTGTAGATTCTATTCTTGATTTAGGCCTTTCAAAGTTCTCACACAGAGAAAAATTCAGGCAGTTTGCAACGAACCATGGTTTTGAGATCAAGCTTCATTTTCTTGATATCACCAAAGAGGAGAGATGGGAGAGAGTGTGTCAGCGTAATCAGGAAAAGGGTAATACTTTTGAGTTTGAGGTAAGTGAGGCTAATTTCAATTTTATGGAATCCTGGTTTGAACATCCCAAAAATGAAGAGTTGGAAAATGCTGAGATTCTAAGCATCTAACTAGATAAAATCGAGTAAGCCATCGATAAACTAATTCTTTAATATCTTTATGATCTAATCGGAATATAAGCTAATCCTCTAAAAATGTCTCTTACCTTAAAATCTAAAATAAGTTTACTTAAGAAGCTGGATTTCATGTCTGGTCAGAAAGAAGATGTTTTTCATTTTCTGGCAAACTTGGAGAATGAAGTAAGTTTTTCAGAAGGGGAGATCATTTTTAAAAAAGGAGATAAGGGTGGAGCAGCTTATGTTATAGCTAAGGGCTGTGTTCAAATCCACGATCAAGAGCATGTTTTTATTGAATTGGAAAAAGGAAAAAGTTTTGGTGAGTTTGCTTTAATAGATACTGATAGCAGATCAGCATCAGCGACAGCTAAACAAAATTCGATCTTACTCCAATGTACTCAAGATCAACTGCGACTTGTAGAGCAAGAGTTTCAGATTAAAATTATAGACGTAATTCAAACGGCTTTGCAAAATATGAAGCAAAGAATGCTGGTTAAAGACTTGCTTGAGGAAGAATTGACAAGGCAGAAAATTCAGATTGAAGAACAGAAGAAAGAACTGGAAACTTTAAATGCAACTAAGGATAAGTTCTTCTCCATTATTGCTCATGATTTAAAGAACCCTTTTGCATCATTAATTGGCGCTTCAGGTTATTTGTTGAGTAGTTCAAACGAACTGTCGCAAGAGCAAATGACCAACTTCTTGACTATCATTAATAACTCAGCAAAACAAGGACATCGTCTTTTGGAGAACCTTTTAGAATGGTCGAGAATGCAAACAGGAATGATGAGTTGGCAACCTGAACAGGTTGATCTGTGGGATTTGGTAAACGAAGTTGTGAGTCTTTTAAGAGGCAGTGCTGAGACGAAACAAATTCACCTCGAAGCAAAAGTTGATGAAAATTTATCTGCTTTTGTCGATTCTAACATGATTAACACAGTAGTTAGGAATTTGGTTTCGAATGCCATTAAATTCACTCCTAACGGAGGCGAAATTATTGTAGAGTCAAGGCAATCCAAAAATTTCGTTGAAATTACCGTAAAGGATAATGGTGTTGGGATAAAAGCTGAGAATATTGAAAAACTATTTAAGATAGACGAACAAGTGATGCAGAACGGCACAGAGAACGAAACAGGAACAGGCTTAGGTTTAATCTTGTGCAAGGAGTTTATTGACAAACACAAAGGCGAACTCTTAGTAAAAAGCGAAATCAATAAAGGCAGTTCATTTATTTTCAGACTCCCCATGGTGTAAGGGTATGCTTTCATTATAATCAAGATCGTGTCGCTTAAATAGATTTTATATACTTAACTTGCGATCCGAAAAATCGACACATACAATACACATTCTATTATCGTTTTTTATGCCAATGAACTGTTTTGTCTACTCAAAGCAACTTTGATTGTGCACGTAATAGATTATAAGAATAATATCATGGATTTAAAGAACAAAAAAGTCTGTATTATAGGTTGTGGTAACCTGGGAAAATCAATACTAAATGGTTTGGTTGACGATACAACTTACCCATCGGAAAATATTATTGCGACCAAACGAAGTGTGGATGCAATTAAGTCGTACGAGACACATGGGATAAGAGTAACAACTGATAATGTTTGGGCTGTAGGCGAGTCTGATTTGATTATTGTTGCCGTAAAGCCTTATAAGGTTTTAAGCGTGATGAATGATATTAAGGAGCACTTGAATCCTGAAAAACACCAAGTTGTATCACTGGCAACCAATGTGAATCTAGATCAACTGCAGGAGGCCTTACCAGAGAATTTACCGACTTATAGAGCCATGCCAAATACAGCCGCTGATGTAAAGCAATCGGTTACAAGTATCTGTAGCAATCCGGCAGGAGAATCAAATTTATCGCTTGTAATGGAGCTTTTTAATCGAATTGGAACAACTATTAGCATAAATGAAGAGCTAATGGAGGCTGCAACTGTATTAGGTGCTTGTGGAACGGCTTACGTTCTACGATTTATTCGTGCTATGGTGCAGGGGGGAATTCAAATTGGTTTGGATTCAAAAACTGCAACTGCCATGGTAAATCAAACGGTAAAAGGTGCAGCAGAATTGTTGATTGAGCGTAAAATGCACCCTGAATTTGAAATTGATAAGGTAACAACACCAAAGGGGTGTACTATTCTTGGTTTGAATGAGATGGAGCATAATGGTTTTAGCTCATCATTGATCAAAGGAATTGTAACCTCTTTTGAGAAAATCTCATAGTACGAGATAGGGTTTAGATTGTCCTATAATTGAAAAAATATAGCATTCATTTTCGAATATAAAACCTCAGCTTAAATTTATTTTTAAGCTGAGGTTTTTTTGTTTATTCGAAATCGATTGAATGATTTATGATAAGCATTCTTTTAGACTTAATTTTGAATGCTATTTATGCAAAGCCCTGTGTTTCGTAATCCTTTGCGGAATTTATTCTCATAAGTCATTCAAAAAAAAATGAAAAAAATACTGGCTTTGAACCTCGTCAATATCTGTTTCAACTCTCATCCCATCAATAAGGCATTTTTACAGGTCTGAGGCTTTATGCGACCTCTTTTATTTATTGGGAAATTCTTGTTTTTTAGGCTTGAAACTGTGATAAATGAGGATATGGGGTTTGCTTTTCCTCTACTGATAATCTATATTTAAGACATGACATCAGAAAATAAATAAGATTTCGATGTCATGATAAACAAGAATTCTGATGAATTGTAAATTCTATTTTTTGATCAAATTATCCCTTTGTTTTGATCGAAATTAGTCTCGTTTTAGAGGCACAAAAAAGCAAGGATTCGAAAGCATTAAACAACAACACTTCCTAAATGATGTAAATGTCAGTTTTTCTTCTTCGTTGAAGAGAGCTTAATTATTTTACGTGCCTAATTTGGCTTTTCCTTAACTCGTCTTAAAAATCAGATCAATTGCTATTGCTAACCACAAATTCCGCTTTAGCAGTTGGGAAAACTATTAACTTTTGATTTAGCTCTTGAAGTTAAATCATCTAAGCCAAGAGGAATTTTTATGACAAAGTTGAATCAACCCGAGGAAGAATGTGACCAAAGAAAGAGATCGATGTATGTGCCCCAATGTGAATCCGATGCCTGTGGTATTGGTTTCATTGCTCATGTAAAAGGAAAAAAATCCCATCAAACTGTTCTTGATGCATTAACAATGCTCGAAAACATGGAACACCGTGGAGCCATTGGCAGCGATCCGGAAACAGGCGATGGTGCTGGTATTTTAATACAAGTTCCAGACAAGTTTTTCAGAAAGGAACTTAAACTAATTGGGATGGAACTGCCTGCCTTTGGCGAATATGGTGTTGGGATGATATACTTTCCTGATGACGTAAAGCAGAGAGAAGATTGTCGAAGGCTTTTGAATATAAATCTGTCTGAACTGGGTTTTGAGTTGATCGGTTACCGCGATGTTCCTGCTGTATCGAATGCAGTTGGTGTTACGGCTCGTAAGACTGAACCCAAAGGTGAACAGATTTTTGTGAAGCACAAAGAAGGTTTGACTGAAATGGAATTGGAGCGTAAGCTATTTGTTTTGCGACAATACAGCGCACACACCATCAATAAATTGATCCTAAATGACAGTCAAACCTTCTATTTCACATCTTTCTCGTATAAAACCATTGTTTACAAGGGGCAGTTTAGAACGCATCAAACTAGACAATACTATACCGATTTGTTAGATGAGAATCTTGAATCAGCAATAGCTTTAATCCATTCACGATTCTCAACAAACACATTCCCCAAGTGGCGATTGGCGCAACCCTTCAGATATATCGCTCACAATGGTGAAATTAACACGGTGCGAGGGAATATGAACTGGATGCGATCCAATGAAAAATTTTTGGAATGCACCAAGTTCTCCAGCGACGATATGCAAAAATTACGTCCCATAATGGACGAAACAAACTCCGATTCAGGTAATCTCGATTCAATGGTTGAGATGCTGGTGATGGGGGGGCGATCTTTACCTCATGTACTAATGATGCTTGTTCCTGAGGCTTGGCAGGAAACGCATAAGATGAATGATGAGAAGAAAGCTTTTTATCAATATCATGCATCCATTATGGAGCCCTGGGACGGACCTGCTTCTATCTGTTTTACCGATGGGAATATTGTAGGTGCGACTCTGGATCGTAATGGTCTGCGTCCTTCGAGACTGATTTTAACTGATGACGATAGAATGATTGTTTCGTCGGAAGTAGGTGCTTTGCCAATTGCACCGGAAAAGATAGTGAGAAAGTGGCGCGTGCAACCAGGAAAGATGGTATATGTCGATCTGGAAAAAAGAAGAATTGTATTTGATAAGGAAATAAAGTCGGAGATATCTAAACGAGCACCCTACAGAAGTTGGTTAAATATGAATCAATTGCATATTGATGAGATTCCGGAACAGCCAACATTTGAATACGATCTGGAAAATTTATTGAGTCGTCAACAAGCATTTGGTTTTAGTCAGGAAGATGTGAATTTTATTATCACCAGTATGGCTGAAGAGGGCAAGGAGCCCTTAGGTTCGATGGGAAGTGATGTGCCTTTAGCCATTCTCTCTAATCAAAGTCGACATCTGTCCAATTATTTTAAGCAACAATTTGCACAGGTTAGTAACCCGCCAATCGATCCCATAAGAGAGAAAATTGTGATGTCCTTACGCACTTCGGTGGGTAAGCTCTACAATCTATTGTCGGAGACACCCTTGCATTGCAAACAAATTACATTCGATCAACCTGTCTTAACCAATAAGCAGCTTCATAAGCTACGTAACTACCATGATACCAATTTCCGTATCAAGGTGCTCAATGCAGTTTATTCTGCCTCTGGAGAGCTGGGCGAATTGGAAAAAGCATTAAGTCAAATGTGTCAGGAAGTTGATCAGGCTATTATTGAAAATGGTCATAATGTGATTCTAATTTCAGATAGAAAAATAGATATTAACCACGCGCCTATTCCGTCTTTACTGGCAGTTGGAGCTATCCATCATCATTTGGTTGAGAATGGTTTACGTGTGCGTGTAGGTCTCATTGTGGAAGCTGGTGATGTGAGAGAAACTCATCATTTTGCAACTTTGATTGGTTATGGAGCCAATGCTATTAATCCTTATATGGCATTCGATACGATTAAATCTCTTGAGGCCAATAAATTGACACCAAAGGGCTTTACGAATAAGCTTGCATTTGAAAATTATATAGCAGCCATTGGTGGTGGTTTGCTAAAGATCTTTTCAAAAATGGGCATCTCAACGCTTCAATCTTACCATGGCGCTCAAATATTTGAGGCTATAGGTTTATCAAACGAGGTTGTAAATACATGCTTTAAAGGAACCGTTTCTCGCTTGGGTGGTATCGGTTTTGAAGGTATTTCACGTGAGGTGATGGTACGTCATAAATTGGCATTTCCTAGACAAGCAGGATTGAAACCCCGCTTAGACGAAGGGGGAATTTATCAGTGGAAACAAAAAGGAGAACACCATTTGTTTAACCCAACAGCTATTCGTTTGCTTCAACAAGCTGCCAGAACAAAATCTCAGGAAGCTTATAATGAATATGCCGAAGAAATTAACGACCAGTCAGAGAAAGCCGTTACCATAAGGAGCCTTTTTGAGTTCAAAAAATGCAAATCGATTCCTTTGAGTGAGGTTGAGCCCATCGAAAATATATTCAAGCGTTTTGCAACAGGGGCTATGTCCTTTGGGTCTATATCGCACGAGGCTCACTCGACCTTGGCTATTGCAATGAATCGTATTGGAGGTAAGAGTAATAGCGGCGAAGGCGGTGAGGATGAAATCAGATTCGAACCACTACCCAATGGCGATAGCATGCGTTCGGCTATTAAGCAGGTTGCTTCGGGCCGATTTGGAGTAACCTCTTATTATCTCTCTCAGGCTGATGAGATTCAAATTAAGATGGCACAGGGAGCCAAACCAGGCGAAGGAGGGCAGTTGCCAGGACATAAGGTTGATGAATGGATTGGTAAGGTGAGACATTCTACACCTGGAGTAGGGTTGATATCGCCGCCACCACATCACGATATTTATAGTATTGAAGATTTGGCTCAGTTGATTTATGACCTGAAAAATGCTAACCGAAAAGCAAGGATTAATGTGAAGTTGGTTTCAAAAGCTGGTGTTGGTACCATTGCTGCTGGTGTGGCTAAGGCTCATGCCGATGTGGTTTTAGTTTCAGGGTTCGACGGAGGAACAGGAGCTTCACCTATCAGTTCCGTTCAACATGCAGGAACATCGTGGGAACTAGGTTTGTCGGAAACACATCAAACTTTGGTTAAAAATAAGCTTCGCGATAGAATTACAGTTCAGGCTGATGGGCAAATGCGTACGGGGCGAGATTTGGCTATGGCAACCCTATTGGGCGCTGAAGAATGGGGCGTTGCAACAGCTGCACTCGTTGCAACAGGTTGTATCATGATGCGAAAATGTCATTCAAATACCTGTCCGGTTGGTGTGGCAACTCAAAATAAAGAACTGCGTAAGCTTTTTACAGGAGATCCGCAGCATGTGGTGAATTATTTTACTTTTCTGGCAGAAGACTTACGTCAGATTATGGCTGAATTAGGCTTCCGAAACATCAACGAAATGGTTGGTCAGGTTGATGCACTAAGACTTAGAGAAGATATTGAACATTGGAAGATTAAGAGTCTCGACTTAAGTCCGATCCTTTATAAGCAAAAGGCGAAGAAGGGTGTAGGCCTGTATAAAAAGACCGAACAGGATCATGGTGTTGATCAGTTTTTCGATTGGAAACTGATCGACTTGGTACAGCCAGCACTCGAAAGAGGAGAGAAGGTGTCGGGCAAATTCGACTTAGTGAATACCGATAGAGCTGTGGGCACTTTACTGTCTAACGAGATATCGAAGAGATACAAATCTGCAGGATTGCCTGAAGATACCATCAATTTGAAATTTAGAGGGTCGGCAGGGCAAAGTTACGCAGCCTTTTCGGCTAAGGGTATCACTTTCGAATTGGAAGGCGAGGCCAACGATTACTTTGGGAAAGGTCTTTCGGGTAGTAAGCTAATTGTTTATCCCGATAGAAAGTCGACCTACGAAGCGGCTGATAATATGATTATTGGTAATGTAGCCTTTTATGGAGCGACATCAGGCGAAGCCTTTATCAATGGTGTAGCAGGTGAGCGTTTTTGTGTGAGAAATTCCGGTGTTTCTGCAGTAGTCGAGGGTGTAGGACGACATGCTTGCGAATATATGACTGGAGGTAAAGTTGTTATTCTGGGCAGTGTAGGCTCCAATTTTGGAGCAGGTATGTCGGGAGGAGTTGCCTATGTTTACGATATAGATGGCACATTTGAGAAATACAAAAACTACGAGTTAGACGATTACGAGAGTATCGATTTGGATGACGAAGAATTATTACGCGATTACATTATCAAACATCAAAAATACACGAAAAGTAAACGCGCTAAGGAAATTCTGGACAATTGGGATAATGCCATGCTGAAGTTCATTAAGATTTTCCCAAAGGAATACAAACTCGCACTTGAGAATCAAAAGAAGGAAGCTGAAGCTTTGGAAAAAGCGATCTTAGTTTAAGCCTTCTCCCGTTTCCTGAGCGAAGGAAGGGATAAAGATAAGATTATCAAAAAAATAAAGAACTGAAAAGATGGGAAAACCAACAGGATTTTTAGAATGTAAAAGAGAATTGCCTGCCTATAGTCCGGTGGTGGTTCGAATCAAAGACCATAAAGAATTTGTTCAATCAATAAGTAAAATTAAAGTCGAAAAACAAGCTTCACGTTGTATGGATTGCGGTGTACCTTTTTGCCACTCTGGCTGCCCTCTGGGAAATAATATCCCGGATTTTAACGATATGGTGTATAAAGACAATTGGAAAGCTGCCTATAAGATTTTGGCTTCGACCAATAATTTTCCGGAATTTACCGGACGTATTTGCCCTGCACCCTGCGAAGCATCATGTGTTTTGGCTATCAATAAAGAGGCTACGGCCATTGAGTTAATTGAGAAGAATATCATTGAGCGTGCCTATCAGGAAGGCTGGGTGAAGCCTAATATACCTCTGTTGCGAAGCAACAAAAAGGTTGCGGTTATAGGATCAGGACCAGCAGGTTTGGCTGCAGCCTCACAATTGAATTCGGCAGGTCATCAGGTTACTGTTTTCGAAAGAAGCAATCGTATCGGTGGTTTGTTGCGATACGGGATACCCGATTTTAAGTTGGAAAAAGCTTTGATTGATCGTCGGTTAGAAGTGATGCGAGCAGCTGGTATTCAATTTAAGACCAAGCTTGAAGTCGGCAAAAATATGCCACTTGACAGAGTGTTGAACGATTACGACGCCGTATTGCTCTCTGGCGGTTCAACCATTCCTAGAGATGTTGAAGTTAAAGGCCGCAACCTAAAGGGCGTTCATTTTGCTATGGATTTTCTACGTCAGCAAAACGAAAGAAATGCCGGAGATAGAATAAAAAAAGAAGAAGCTATTCTAGCTAAAGACAAGCATGTTTTAGTCATAGGTGGAGGTGATACAGGCTCCGATTGTGTGGGAACATCCATCCGTCAAGGTGCACAGTCAGTGCTTCAAATTGAATTGCTGATTCAGCCACCCAATGGTTTTAATCCGGCAACTCCATGGCCCCAATACCCTGCTATACTGCGAACAAGTAGTTCACAAGAAGAAGGATGCGAGCGTGAGTGGTCAGTTCTAACCAAAGCATTTGTGGGTGATGACAAAGGTCAGTTAAAAGGTGTAAAACTGGTCGATATTGAGTGGGAGAATGGCAGTTTCAAGGAAATTGAGGGCAGTGAACGTGAATTGCCTTGTGACTTGGCTTTTTTAGCCGTAGGCTTTCTACATCCGCAGCTCGATGGTTTAATTAACGACTTAGGAATTGATCTTGACGAAAGAAAAAATGTTAAAACTAAAAAATACCAAACGAGTAAAGCCGGAGTTTTTGCTGCTGGCGATATGCGCCGAGGCCAATCTCTGGTGGTGCACGCCATAAGCGAAGGGCGTGAAGCTGCTCGTAAAATCGATTTATACCTAAGTGGTAGTTCCGTTCTCGAATCAAAAGAAAATTCTCTAATCTCTGTGGTAGATTGATTTAGAGTAAACCTAGGCAAACTGTAAATTTCAAGGTGTAACGATTTCCCTCTTGAGAGGGGATAAAGGGGAGTGTTCTTTTAAGTCCAGGCAACTATCAAAATGACTTTTGAAAAAACCTGACAGCTTTATTCCATAATTGGAAATAAGCTATCAGTTTTTTTTTCTTGTCATGCTCTGACTATATACAAGACGAACGTGTCAGGGTATGACTAGTAGATATTAAATTAATGAGGTCCTCACAAAAGAGTGAGAGCCTCATTGATAAATTGGTCGAATCTGGATTAAATTGTAATAGCATTTCCTTCGTAGCAAGCTTGGTAGAGAGCTTTAATCTCTTCAAACTTAGGTTTTCTAGGGTTGAAAAGAGTACAAGGATCATCCATGGCATTCTGTGTTAGCGTATCCAATTTGGCATCCCAGTCTGCCTGACTGATACCGTATTCTTTAATAGAACCAACAACACCTACCGATGCACGTAAAGTTTCAATTTCCTGAGCAAAATCTTCAGCAGTCGATTTGCCGAATAGTCCAGCCAAGTCGTTATATTTATCCGTCACTTTCGAGTTGAAACGCGTTACGTTTGGCATCAAAATGGCATTACCACATCCGTGAGGAATACCGAAAGTACCACCAATTTGGTGAGACATAGAGTGAACAATACCCAACCAGACGTTGGTAAAAGCCATACCTGCCATACATGATGCATCGTGCATGGCCTGACGAGCTTCCTTATTGTTTGGCTCTGTGTGTGCTGCGTTCAGATTTTTGAATACCAATTCGATAGCACCTTTTGCTAAGGCATCGTTATAACGGTCGGCAATATTCGAAACGTAAGCTTCAACACCATGACTCAAAGCATCTAAACCTGTGTTAGCCGTTACGTGTGCTGGCATACTTTCGCATAACTCACCATCAATAATAGCAACATCAGGAGTCAGTTCGTGAGATACAATAGGGTACTTGGTTCCTTTTTCTCTATCAGTAATAACAGAAAGACCTGTAATTTCGGTACCTGTACCACTGGTAGAAGGAATGGCTACAAAGTAAGCCTTATTACGCATTGCTTTAACTGCAAATGGCGTTGCTAATTCTTCCAGAGTTGAATCCGGATACTCGTAATAAATCCACATTGCTTTTGCTGCATCGATAGCCGAACAGCCACCTAAGCCAACAATCACATCTGGTTGTTCTTGTGTAAAGAACTCAGCACCTTTTTTTACAGTCTCGATTGATGGATCGGCCTCAACATCCGAAAATACAACAGAAGACATGCCTGCCTCTTTTAAGTAATTTTCGGTTCTTTCCAGAGAACCGTTTGCTTTTACAGAATTACCACCGATAACGATTACTGCTTTTGTTCCTTTTAACTCTTTTAAGTTTTCAAGACTTCCCAGTCCGTGAAAAACATCCTTTGGGACAACAAATTTTGCCATAACTTTATTTTAATGTTTGGTTTTTAATAAGCGAAACAAAAGTTCTGTTGAAATGCTATTTTTCGATACAGAACATTTGTTAATGATTACGCTGACAAAAGTAGGGCAAGACCTTTTCAGTATGCTTACTGAAAAAGCTCATTCGTTTATTAAAAAAGGTCAAACTTAAAATGCAGTGATTTTATTCAAGTAACTTTTCGATACTAAAGATGCTAAAATAGAGCTGTATTACTTTATGGTTTTTATTTTGAAATTTCAGTTGGACTGATCCCAAATTTATTTTTAAAAGCAATACTAAAGTTTGAGAGGTTGCTGTATCCAAAATCAAGATAGATATCCGAAGCCTTTAGATCTTCACTTTCCAAGACCTCCTTCGCTCGTTGCAGACGCTTATCTTGCAACCATTTTCCTGGCGACAGCTTGTATTCGTTTATAAAATTTCGCTTAAAAGTAGATAAACTCATATGGCATAAGAAAGCGATTTCTTCCAACTTGAGGTTAGAATACACATTGCTCTCAATAATCTTCTTAAAAGGAGATATCTCTTTCGAGATAAGGGAGTGCAGATACATTTCAAACTTCTGACCGTATTTGGTAAGCAGATAAAGCATGATTTCTTCAAATTTAAGAGAGAGCATATCGGCATTAAAATCGGATGACAGAAGACTCATTTTCGAAAGTGTGTCCAAATACGAAGCAATATACGCGTCGTTTTCGATGATGAAAAAAGGCACTTCATCTTTCAGACTAGTTTTGCTTTTGCAATGTTTTGCTAAAAAATCTCTCAATCTATCTTCCGAGAAGAAAAGAAGCTTACAGTAATAGATATCATCATTATCGAGTAATTCGGTCCATAGCCAGTTTCCTTGCTTTATCAGTAGAGACTGTTCTTTATTTACCATGACGGCAGCATCAGCAAAATGCACCTGCTTTTTACCCACTTGCAAAAAGCTAAACATGTTCATGCTCAAATTAACCTTGCTCTTAACCACATCGCTGGTCATTTTAAAATCATAAACAAACAAATCCTTTACAGGTTTGTCTTTACTGAGGAATATTTCGGGTATGTTTTCTATTGACATGGCTTTAATTTCAATTGATTGTGAATAACACTTTGACTTATAATCAAAGCTACAGGAATAGAGATAGTTTTTTTTTAGGCACAGTTTTTTAGGAATTGACTAAGTTGTGCTTATTTTAAGAATTCCAACTCCTTGCAGCTCATGCTGGGAATAAACTCCGTAATCACATAATCTGCCAAATTATTTTGCTTAAAAGGATCGTTCTCTAATACAGTATTTAATGCTTCTTTAGTCTCCATATTAGAAAGAATAACACCACCCGTACGAGGCACTTGTCTTCCTGAAGCTATAAAATTGCCTAAGGCATATTGTTGTTTCAAATAATCGACATGAGCTGATAAATATTGCTCAACAATATCCAGGTTTACTTTATAATTGACGTGTACGATAAACATTAGAATTTGATTTTTTTGTTCATGTAAAACTACAAATAAATGAGTTAGCTCATTCCCACTTCATAGCTTAATTACGAATATATATTGATTTGAAATAATTAGGTTTTAATATTAAGAATAATACACTTGATGTGTCAAAATGTAAAGATTAAAGAAATGATTTATTTTGTGCTGTTGTGTATGAATGGGTTATTTGTGTTGATTAATAGTTATTTTTATCAGTTTAAGGTGAATTTATTGTTGATGTTTTTATCTTTTTTAATTAAATTGGTGTTTTTAATTAAGAAAAATAAAAATGATCTTCATGAATTTTTATGTTTCTTTTTTTTGAAATGAATTTATTCTACTGATTCTAATTCCAACAGTAAATTTAACCTATCCTTACCCAATGAATGAAAGCTTATATGACTTATTAAAAGGTCTACTCACAAAGAATTCTATAAAAGTTGATAATACCGAACTTAGACTACAGTTATTAGGCCACCCATCTTATCCGAGTTTGCATTCGATTACGGGAGTTTTAGATCATTTTAGAATTCCTAATCTTGCTATTGAAATTCCTCAAACAGAAGAAAATATTAGTTTACTACCAGACTATTTTATTGCACATGTCAAGAATAAAAAGAATGATGATTTTGTTTTAGTCAATAAAAAGGGGCAAGAACTTCGAGTTCAGTATGAGGGAGGAAAAAAAGAACTTATATCAGTAAGCAATTTTATAGATATCTGGACTGGAATCGTATTGGTAATTGAATCAGATGAAAATGTAAAGTCAGATTCATCTATAAATTTTTCTAAAATACTCCTTACGCTGAGTCCGATTCTTTTAGCAGCTTGTTTCATGTTTTTTAGTCAGAATATAAATATCTCTATCCATTTTGTACTTTCTATGCTAGGCTTAACAACCTGTGCATTAATTATACAACATGAATTAGGGGTCTCGTCAGCAGTTTTAAATAAAATATGCTCAGGTACATCAGATAAACTAAGTTGTAATGATGTTATGGAATCAAAAGGGGCTAAGTTTTTTGGTTTCCTAAAATTAAGCGATTTGGGAATCATCTATTTTCTTACGATGTCATTATCATCCCTGCTTTTATTGATTGGAAAGGAAGATTTCGTCTCTCTTTATCTTATTAGTATTGTGGTACTACCATTTACTTTATATTCTATTTATTACCAATTTCGAATAGTGAAAAAATGGTGTCTGTTGTGTCTAAGTGTTGTATTGGTTTTGTGGATGCAGTCAGGTTTGGCATTTTTAGCAACTAATCCAACTTCTAATTTTAAATTTAGCCTCAGTCCATATTTACTTGTCGCATTAAGTGTTTATCTGACAAGTATTCTTTGGATATTTATTGCTCCACTGTTACGTAAGGAACAAGCTTATTTTAAGCTTAAAATACAAAACCATAAATTCAAAAGGAATTTCGAAATATTTAATAATCTTCTTTCTCGTTCTCAACCCATAAATACCCAATTACCAGACACAAATGAAATCGTTTTTGGTGATTTAAATTCCGAATTAGAAATTGTTGTAGTTACGAATCCTATGTGTGGTTTTTGTAAGAATGCCCACAAATTAATACACATGTCATTAGATCATGAAGTAAATGTAAAAATCATTGTTCGTTTTAATATATCCTCAAATCCTGAAGCCCTTGATACTAGAATTGCATCCAAACTTATAGAAAATTTTCATTTAAAAGGAGCTCAAATGTGTCTAAAAGCAATGGATGGAGTGTATGGCAATGGACCAAAATCAGATTGGCTGAATAAATGGGGAGAAACTCAGAATGAAAATTATGATTATATTTTGATAAATGAGAAAAAGTGGTGTTTGGATAAGAATATTTTATTTACACCTGTAGTTTTAATCAATGGTAAATCCTATCCTCCAGAATATGATTTTGAGGATTTGGAATACTTCTTGGATGATCTATGTGAGAAAGAAGAACGGGTTCACACAGAGCTGGTTGTTGACTAAGGAAAATGTCTACTAATAATATAAAACTGAAGTCTTGATGGTTTTAAAATGTTCGAGACATAACCCAATAATTAATCTTAATAAGATGAAAGATTTAAAAAGTTTAACAGGAGCTAAAATTTTAAGCAGAGAAGAGCAATTAGTCGTTAAAGGTGGAGTTCATCGATTTTGTCCAGATGAAATCACATGTCCAGAAGGTAAGTATTGCTATTTAGGCATATGTGTGCCAGATAGTTTCACTCCTGAAGACTAGAATTTGTAAGGGATTCTACCATAAACAAATCCACGCGTAAAGGATTATTAAAATTTCTAAACCCGAATTTGCTAATAGTAGTAATAACTCTCTCTACTTTAAACTATAGTATCCTTAGAAATTAGAGGTGGAGTTTAACTTCTAAGGGTATTATAGTTTTTAGCTCTTACCATTACTTAGATAATAGAAGCATTGTTGTATTTAATTATATTGATGAAGCTAAGGATAGTTTGCACAATATGTAATAGAAAAAGGATTGTATGCTTGTTATAATTAAGTTATAAACCATAGAACTAAATAACCGAAAGAAAATGAAACACACAAAAAATTATCTGTTGATATTTGTATTGCTAACTCTATTTTCTTCATGTAAAAATCAAACAGTAGATATCGAGAAAGAAAGACAAAATGCTGTTAAGGAATATGTCGCTAAAATGGAAACTGAGCGACAACAAAAATTAGATGTTATTCAAAAATTTTACGAAGTCTTTGCAAGTGGTGATATGTCTGTTTTGCCCGAAATTTTAGCCGCCAATTACACACAATACCCATCAGATCCCGGGCAAACTCCTGATATTGAAGGTTTCGTTAAACATACTCAAGACTTTGGCAGTATGTTTTCTGATTTAAAAGGAGTCCCCTCTCATATTCTTGTTGATAAAGATTTGGTCTTTGTACGAAGTGAGTTGGAAGTAACACATTCAGGAAAAGCATTTAATATACCTGCAACAAATAAGCGAATAAAACTGACAGCCTTTGATTTACATCATTTTAATGAGGATGGTAAGATAGATAAAACCTGGCATTTAGAGGATTTTTGGGGAGCCTATTCGCAAATTAAGAAATAAACGACATCATCAAAAAAGAACGCTGAAGGCGTCCTTTCTTATTCGTTTTAATTCAATTTATTTTTGAGTTTTCCATTTTATTGAGCTCCTCACAAAAGAGTGAAGAGCTCAAAAGTATACATCGTCATGTTCAAACTCTACAAGAAAGTTTCAAACATCAGGAAATAGCTTACCATTGGTTGTATTTGTTTAGGGCATATTGAATTGTTCCACCTGTCCATTTGGTTGTTTCTTTTATCATACTCCTGGTATAGTCAACGAGTTCTTGATTTCCAGTTCCGGCTTTGGTTGGATATCCAGATGCCTGATAAGCTTCCCAAGCTTTTTTCCCATATTTGCTATAATACCAATTGGATGCCTTAGCAGCCTGATTGATGGCCTGTTTAGGTTTTTCAATATAATGATAATCTGAAGGGGAAATGCTACTTGCATCATCAATAAACCGATAACCTTGATTCCAATTGTTATCCATCCAAACTTCAAAGTCGAGGTGATGTGCTAACATGGCAATATTAGGAAAAGAAGTGTGTAAGACAAAACCGATATCTTCCATAAAGTGACAAGCATAGCCAACATACCAATCACCCAAATCACGTTCCCCTTTTTTGTAGTAATGCCCGGCCCATTTGCCATTATAGCCTTCAGGGCTTTCAACTTCTCCTGAGTCACCGTCCAAATTGTCATGAAAATCATCATCAGCATCTCCCCATACCCAACTGGTACCAAAAATTGTTTTTTTTAGCATAAAAGCATGAGACCATTGCTGATTGTATCCATTTTCAATACCCGTCTGATAAAAATCGGGCATAATGGAAGCGTCACGCATAATAATTGCCCTTTCCTCTGATAAGTTCAACTTTTTAGCACAAATGTATGTCATACTTTTATGGGTGATAAAATCGTATTTCAATTTCTTTGAACTTCGGTATTTATCCTTATAAAGTTGATGAGTGGCTTGTATCAAATCTTTTTCGGGTATAATGGTACCTGAAATTTGATTGCTTGATTCAACGCCATCAGGACTTTCCACAAATTTATTATTGTTGGAAGGAGTTAGGTCATCTTGTTTTGAGCAGGCTGTGATGTTTAGTAAAAGAAATAAACCAAGCGTGTAAAGAATAAATTTTGTTTTCATTTTAAGTTTTGTTTTTTGATTATTATAAATTGATCTACAATTAAAGTTGCAATCTATTATTAATATAAAATTTAACTAAGTGTTAATTAATCCTTAGCTTATTGTATAGTTTTAAAATCTTCACAATTGCTTGCCAGATGAATGAAAAAGCATATGAAAGCGATAGATCATTAAAATATTCACAGCATGGGAGGGAGTTTTATTATTCTATTTTTCTCGAACTTGTAAGTTCTGATTTTGACTTAAGCACACTTGTTTTGCAATCTAAAATATCCTTTCAGAAAACTAATTTCTCTCGTTTGAGAATAAAGCCTTATCTTCTTCCTTGGAATCATTAAAAATAAAAGATGGAGAAGTCATTACTCTTTATACCCGATATATCAGGATTTACCAAATTTATTCAATCGACAGAGGT
This sequence comes from Ancylomarina sp. DW003, assembly GCF_029029505.1. Classification (GTDB taxonomy): domain Bacteria; phylum Bacteroidota; class Bacteroidia; order Bacteroidales; family Marinifilaceae; genus Ancylomarina. Next base: position 240,237 of record NZ_JAKJSD010000003.1, read on the forward strand.
GGAGCACTCTCAGCACGTTATTGCTGAATTGCTAGAGATTTTGCTAGAAGCAAATGCCAACGAATACCAATTAGCAGAGGTAGAAGGAGATGCACTTTTCTTTTATCAGGAAAATGAAGTTCCATCGCTGGAAAGCTTATTGGCTAAGGGAGAGAGAATGTTTACAGCCTTTTATTCTCATTTAAAACAATTCGAGAAGAATAGAATTTGCCCTTGTAACGCCTGTGCCACAGCGCCAAATTTGAATCTTAAGATTATAGCACATTCAGGACAGTTGCAATTTATGACTATTCAGGATAAAAGAAAACCCTTTGGTCAGGAAGTGATTGAAGCACATCGTCTGATGAAGAATTCAATACAGAGCGATAATTATATGCTTTTGAGTCAAGACTTAAGTGAGGATGTTCATTTGTCAGAGGCTTATCAGTCCAAATTATACGATTTTAAGAAAGGAAAAGATGCATACGATGGTAAGGATGTTGATTATTTGTTTGCTCCAATCAATAAAGAAAATCTGAAGCTGGATGCCTTTAGTTTTGGAAAGAAACTGAGCTTTGACAAAGCACCCAGTCTTGTTATAGAAAAGCAATTTCCCATATCTGCCCCTCAGTTGATGGAGTATATTACCAATTATTCTTATCGGGAAAATTGGGCCGTTGGAGTTGATCAGGTCAATTATAATGAATCAGAAGTGACTCAACTGGGTTCGGAGCATGTTTGTGTCATTAATGGGAAGCACCTGAATTTTGAAACGGTAACAAAAGATGTTGAGGCAGGTCAATTGGTCTATGGAGAGCATACTGATGGGGCGGCACCTGTTGATGCAATTTATCAGTTCTATATTTTTACGCCAATAAGCGATAATTCATGCCATTTAAAATTAGAGATTTATTTGAAGGCTAAATCACCTATTAAAAAACTGATGATAGCACTTGTTTTAAAGCCTCTCTTTAGAAAAACCATGCTGAAAAATTTGGACTCATTGTACAAGTTTATTGAGAAAAAATAGTTTCAAATCATTTTTTATTAATAAAGTTCAGTCTAAATAAAAAAGACTGTATTTATTGGTGTTTTGATGTTTTATTTAGAATTTACGAAAACCTTTGCGTAGAATTACTGTTAACACCAAGTTAGGATTTATCAGAAAATTGTTTCTACATTTGTCTCAACAAAAACAGAAAAAAGCATGGCTACAAAAATGATAATTCGACGACGACGCAGATCTTTATTCAAACAATAAGGGAGCAACGTTTGTGGATTATTTTCCAGGCTTTCCTTTATATCGGAAGGCTTTTTTTATGCCCAATAAGTAAATTTTCATCCCGACAAGTGTCGGAACAAACAGAACAAATGATTCAATTTTCAAACATACGACGACGCAGATCACTTTCGAAGAAAGCGGTAGGAGTCCTATTGTCGTGTAGTCTGAATTGATCACGATATATTTAGAAGGCTTACCGTTTAAACGGTAAGCCTTTTTTTTGAAACTTAAATTATAACAGAATCTCATATGCCAACAACTATCTACACAGTAAGCCGACGCCACTTGCGTTCGAACTGCTACCCAGAAGGGGCGGATGAGTCTGATATACTATTAACTCAAATAGGATATATATAAGCTTGCCGTCGACCACGGTGGGCTTTTTTTGTACCCTGTAGTCGCTAAAAGGCACAGATATAGAGAGAATTAAAGAATGAGATTAGAAATATAGAACAAGATAAAACTTAAACAAGATGAACGCATTATTCAACAGAGAAAATCGGCTAAGGCTCCGACAAAGCAAGCTAACAAACGGCTTAAAAGAAAGCTTCGATATTGATATTAATAACAAATGGTTAAGCCTAACAGGTGTAGCCTTATTCTGGGAAACCTAGCGAATTAAGAAGAATGGAAACTACTGTAGATATAAAACAAGAAATAGCTGTTGTCGAATCGGGCGTGATACACACCAAGTATGCGACTGAGATTTGCGAAATGATTGAAACAGCTGCTAAAATTAGAGGAACAGGGATAGCCAAAAGAAATCCCTTATACATTGCTCAAAAACTTCAGGAAGGAAAATCGGTTATTGCCTTTGCAGGAAATAAGGTCATCGGTTTTTGTTATATCGAAACCTGGGAACATGAGTTATATGTAGCCAACTCGGGTCTTATCGTCCATCCGGACTACCGACATGTTGGCCTGGCCAAGCAAATTAAAGAGAAAGCTTTCCACTTATCGAGAAAGCGTTTCCCTGAAGCAAAAATCTTCGGATTAACTACCAGCTTGGCGGTCATGAAAATCAATTCAGACCTGGCTTACAAGCCCGTTACTTTTTCGGAACTCACCACAGATCAGTCTTTCTGGCAAGGATGCGCGTCATGCATTAATTACGACATCCTACAAAGAACCAATCACAAAATGTGCTTGTGTACAGGCATGCTGTACGATTCGAAAAAACCTCAGAAATAATTTTAGTAGTGAAATCAGGAGAGTAGTTATTGGATTTTGAAAATCATCTTAAATCTAAAAGCTCATATCTCAAATCTAGAAAGAATAACATGATAACTAAAGATAAAAAAGTCGTTTTAGCCTACAGTGGCGGATTAGATACAACATACTGTGCCCTTCACTTATCAAAGGATTTGGGCATGAAAGTTTATACAGTATTAGGAAATACTGGCGGATTTAGTGATGAAGAACTGTGCGCAATTGAGAAAAAAACACAAAAGCTAGGTGTGATAGATCATACTAGCATCGACCTTACCGAAGAATACTACGCAAAGTGCATCAAGTACCTGATTATGGGTAATGTTCTAAAGAACAATTGCTACCCCTTATCAGTGAGCTCGGAGAGAGCTTTTCAAGCTATGGCTATTGCTAAATGTGCCCACGAAATTGGAGCGGATTATATCGCCCATGGTAGTACTGGAGCAGGAAACGATCAAATCAGATTCGACTTGATCTTCCAAATAATGGCACCTAATGCCAAGATCATTACCCCAACCAGAGATTTGGAGCTGAGTAGAGAAGAAGAAATTGAATATCTGAAAGAAGCAGGTATCGATGACGAGTTCGAGAAGATGGCCTATTCAATTAACGCAGGAATTTGGGGAACCAGTATTGGCGGAAAAGAGACTTTAGTTTCAGATCAAACCATTCCTGAGGAAGCTTATCCATCGCAAGTCACACAAAATGAGCCTTCAGAGTTAAGTATTGGATTTGAAATGGGTGAACTGGTATCGGTAAACGGAACTAAGTTCAAGAATCCACTTGATGCCATCAAAACCATTGAGAAAATAGGATCAGCCTACGGAATAGGTAGAGACATGCATATTGGTGATACCATTTTGGGAACAAAAGGTAGAGTTGCCTTTGAAGCAGCCGCGCCAGTTTTGATTCTGAAAGCTCATGAAATGCTGGAGAAACATTGCCTAAGCAAATGGCAAATGCACTGGAAAGATCAGTTAGGTGATTTCTACGGCATGCTTCTGCACGAAGCTCAATACCTGGAGCCACTGATGAGAAATATAGAATGTTTCCTTGAAGATTCTCAGAAAACAGTGACAGGTGAAGTGAAGTTGAAGCTTTATCCAAAATATTTTCAGATGGTTGGTGTGAATACACCCAATGACTTAATGAGCGATGCTTTCGGACAATACGGTGAAAAGAATGAAGGCTGGACTGCCGATGATGTGAAAGGATTCACAACAATCCTAGCGAACTCGATGAAGATTTATCACACAGTAAATGCACAATAGAATGATCAAAGTAGGAATTATAGGAGGAGCGGGTTATACCGCAGGAGAGTTGTTGAGACTCTTACTATGGCATTCTGAGGCTGAGATTGGTTTTATTCACTCGAGTAGTCATAACGGACAGCCAGTAAGTAAAGTGCATAAGGATTTGCTCGGCGAATGTTCATTAAATTTTTCAGATGCGAACTTTAATGCAGTCGATGTGATTTTTCTTTGCTCAGGTCATGGTAAAAGCAAAAGCTTCTTTGAAAAGAATAATTTGCCTAAGGATCTAAAGATTATCGATTTAAGTATGGACTTTAGATTGGAAGATGATGACAACGAGTTTGTCTACGGTCTACCGGAAATGAACAAAGAAGCTATAGCCAATGCAAAATACATTGCAAATCCGGGTTGTTTCGCAACGGCTATCGAGTTAGCTCTATTACCACTGGCAAAGCATCAAGCACTGAAAGATGAAGTTCATATAACTGCCATTACAGGATCAACAGGAGCAGGTCAGGCACCATCAGGAACCTCGCATTTCTCATGGAAGAACAATAATGTGTCACTATACAAAGCTTTCGAACATCAGCATTTAGCTGAGATTAACGAGAGCCTGAAGAATTTGCAAAAGGATTTTAATAAAGCGCTGAATTTCATACCGGTCCGAGGAAATTTCTCTCGAGGAATTTTAGCCTCGGTTTATACCACTTGTGAGTGGAGTCTTATCGAAGCCATGGTTCACTATCAAAATTATTATCTGGATCATCCATTTGTGGTGATTAGTGATGAGAACACAGACGTGAAGCAGGCGGTAAATACCAACAAGTGCATTTTACACTTAGAGAAACATGGCGATAAGCTACTTATTGTTTCGAGTATAGATAACCTCTTGAAAGGAGCATCAGGACAGGCTGTTCAGAATATGAATATCATGTTTGGATTAGCTGAAGATGCAGGCTTAAGATTAAAGTCAGTTGCTTTTTAAATAAAAAATAGAATTGAGATTGGTGGTAGGAGGTTTCTATTGCCATTCAAACCTTCGACATACCGATCTCAATTTCTTAACAGATTACGACATGCAATTATTCAAAACATATACAAAATACGATATCAACTTGGTTTCTGGCGAGGGCATTACCCTTTCTGATGCTGAGGGAAAAGAATATAAAGATTTTTATGGAGGTCATGGTGTCATCTCTATCGGACACTCTCATCCTCACTACTTATTTCGTCTTGAAAATCAGATGAAATGCTTGGGCTTTTATTCCAATGTGGTTGAGAACAAGCTTCAAGACCAATTGGCAGAGAAGCTAGGCGAATTATCAGGCTATACCGATTACAACTTGTTCTTGTGCAATTCGGGAGCTGAAGCCAATGAAAATGCCTTAAAGCTTGCAGCTTTCCACACAGGAAAATCGAAGGTGATTGCGATAAAAGGCGCATTCCATGGAAGAACAGGTGGTGCACTTGCAGTAACTGACAATTCAAAACTAGCTTCTAGCTATAATGCCAAGCACAATGTGGTTTTCATAGAGATGAACGATACTGAGGCTTTAAAAGCTGAGCTTGAAAAAGCAGATGTAGCTGCATTCATTATAGAAGGAATTCAAGGCGTCAATGGCGTTGTGATACCAGAATCTAAATTTTTAAAGCAAGCAGAGAAACTCTGTAAAGAATATAAAACCCTTCTTATTCTCGATGAAATTCAATCGGGATATGGAAGAACAGGGAAGTTTTTTGCGCACCAACACGCCGATATCAAAGCCGATATCATAACAACTGCTAAGGGGATGGGGAATGGTTTTCCACTTGCTGGTGTTCTGATTCATCCCAAACTAGAAGGGAAAGCCGGATTGTTAGGTACGACTTTCGGAGGGAATCATTTGGCTTGTGCTGCAGGAATTGCCGTTTTGGAAGTGATGAAAGAGGAGAAATTGATAGAGAATGCTGCTGAAGTTGGGCAGTATCTTCAAGAAGAAATCAAACAACTTGTAGGTGATGAAGCCGTAAGAGCTGAAGGCTTAATGATAGGAATCGATTTGGAGAATAAGACAAAAGTTAAGTCAGATCTTCTTTTTGATAAGGCCTACTTTACTGGAGCTTCTGGCGATAAAACTTTGAGATTATTACCGCCATTAACTGTAACAATGACTGATGCCAAGGCATTCATAAGTGATTTTTCATCCATAATCGAAAAGCAATAGCCATGAAGAATTTGACACTAGTGAAAATAGGAGGCAATCTGATAGATGATGAACGCAAGCTGTCAGCAAGCCTTAAAGCTTTTGCAAAGATAGAAGGCCGAAAGCTTTTGGTTCATGGTGGAGGCAAGCTAGCTTCTGATTTGGCTAAGCAATTGGGCATTGAGTCACCTATGATTGAAGGTAGAAGAATCACCAATGCAGAGAGTTTAAAAGTTGTGAGCATGGTTTATGCTGGTCTGATCAATAAAACGATAGTTGCAAGACTTCAAGCTTTAAACTTACAAGCTATCGGCCTGTGCGGAGCGGATGATAATTTAATTTTATCTGAAAAGCGTCAGCACGAAAGTATCGATTATGGCTATGTAGGCGATGTGATTGAGGTGAATACAGAAGCCTTATCGACCTATATCGAGCAAGATAAAGTTTTAGTCCTATCGGCTATCACACATGACGGTAAAGGTCAGCTTTTGAATACGAATGCTGATACAGTTGCAACAGAATTAGCCATCGCATTGCGTGAGAAGTATCAGGTTAAGTTGATCTACTCTTTCGAGAAAGCAGGTGTCTTGATTAATCCAGAGGATGATATGAGCTTTCTAAAGAGTTTAGACATGAACTTGTATCAGGAAATGAAAGAAAATGGCACAATAAATAATGGCATGTTACCAAAGACGGAAAATGCTTTTAGGGCTTTTAATAAAGGGGTAGATGTAACTATCGGAAACCTTTTGAGCATAGCGAAAGATAAGTATTTCGGAACCCAATTAATAGAATGTTAGTCATGAATTTAGAGATATATAAAACACTGGCAATTGAAATCCTTAAGGGATTAATTGGTATACAGTCATACAGTAAAGAAGAAGATCAGGCAGCCGACTTCATGGAGGATGTTCTGAAAAATCAGCAATATAAGGTCAATCGAAAAGGAAATAATGTGTGGGCTTTCGGAAAGCACAATACAGAAGCTAAGCCCTTATTACTTCTGAATTCTCATTTGGATACCGTGAATGCTTCTGCATCCTGGACTAAGAATCCTTTTGATCCACTTGTTGAAGAGGGGAAATTATACGGTTTGGGATCCAATGACGCTGGAGGTTGTTTATGCTCTCTGATGGCAACATTTCTTGCTCTTGATGAAAAGGAACAGCCTTATAATCTAGTGTTTGCAGCTTCTGCTGAAGAGGAAATATCGGGCAAAGGTGGATTTGAACTGATTCAGGACGAGATTGGAAAGATTGATATCGGCATAGTTGGCGAACCAACCCTAATGCAGATGGCTATTGCTGAAAAAGGACTGATGGTGCTTGATGTTGAAGCCAAAGGAAAAGCAGGACATGCCGCCAGAGGTGAAGGCGTGAATGCCATTGAGAAAGCCATGAAAGATTTGCAATGGTTTCAGACTTACAAATTCGATAAGGAATCAGATATGCTGGGATCAGTTAAGATGACTGTAACGCAGATTGAAGCGGGTTGTCAGCACAATGTGGTGCCAGATTCTTGCAGATTTGTGGTGGACGTAAGAAGTAATGAATACTATCAAAATAAGGAAGTTTTTGCTCTGATTGATCAGAATACAGAAAGTGAAGTCAAAGCCAGATCCTATAGAATGAATTCTTCAGGTATCGATATGAAACATCCACTGATTCAGGCAGGGATAAAAATGGGAAGAAGCTATTATGGTTCTCCTACAACATCAGATCAAGCGATAATGAAAGGCTTTCCGACCTTAAAGTTTGGACCAGGCGATTCAGCTCGATCACATACGGCAAACGAATACATCAATCTATCAGAAATAGAAGAAGGTATTGAGATCTATTATCAACTTTTGAATGATTTAAAATTATAACAGATGAAACTTTGGGATAAAGGCACGAAGGTCAATCAGGATATAGAGAAGTTTACGGTAGGTAAGGATCGTGAACTTGATTTAGACTTAGCACCATTTGATGTGTTAGGTTCAATCGCGCATTGCAAAATGCTATGTAGTATTGGTTTGCTAGAACAAGAAGAACTTGCTTTAGTTGAGACGGAACTGCAAAAGATATTTGTCGATATTCAAAATGGAAACTTTTCAATTGATGACGGTGTTGAAGATGTTCACTCACAGGTTGAATTTCTACTGACAGAAGCTTTAGGTGATGTGGGTAAGAAGATTCACTCCGGAAGATCGAGAAATGATCAGGTTCTGCTAGATCTAAAACTATTCACACGTCATCAGATTGAGAAAGTGGTGAATGAAACCAAAGCATTATTCGATCAGCTAATTGAAAACTCTGAAAAGTATAAGGATGTGATTATCCCCGGATATACACACTTACAAGTCGCTATGCCATCCTCTTTTGGCTTATGGTTTGGTGCATATGCAGAGGCTTTGAGCGATGATTTAGCTTTGTTGCAATCAGCCTTTAAGGTAGTTGATCAGAATCCATTAGGATCAGGAGCGGGTTATGGCTCTTCATTTCCTCTAGATCGTCAAATGACCACAGATTTATTAGGCTTTGAGAGCTTGAATTACAATGTGGTTTATGCTCAAATGGGAAGAGGGAAAATAGAGTTCGCTGTGGTATCTGCCTTATCTAATATGGCATACACACTTGGCAAATTAGCGATGGATGCCTGCTTATATAACTCGCAAAACTTCGGTTTTATCAGCTTTGCTGACGAGCTAACGACTGGTAGTAGCATTATGCCTCATAAAAAGAACCCTGATGTGTTCGAATTGGTTAGAGCAAGAGCAAATTCATTGCAAGTGCTTCCGACGCAAATTCAAGCGGTAAGCTCGAATTTACCTTCGGGATATCACAGAGATTATCAGCTGACTAAAGAATTTTTTATGCCAGCGTTCGATCAGCTTAGTTCTTGTTTGCAGATGACTAAAACCATGCTTGCAGACGTGAAGATCAACAAAACTGTCATGAATGATGAAAAGTATCAATATCTCTTTACAGTGGAGAAGGTGAATGAACTTGTCTTAAGTGGTATGCCATTCCGTGACGCTTATAAAGAAGTGGGAGCTTTAGTTGAATCTGGTGAATTTAAATTTGAAGGAGACCTAAAGCATCAACACGAGGGTAGTTTGGGTAATCTCTGCAATGAGGCAATAAAGTCAAAGCTTGAAAAAACGATTCAGGCCTTTAATTTCGAAAAGATCGATAAAGCCTATCAAAATTTATTGGAGAGAAGTTAGTATATTAATAGACAATTGAATAAAGAATTATAAACAACCATTATATAAAACAATTTATGTTGAAACAAGCAAAGCTAATACTAGAAGATGGTAGCGAGTATCAGGGTACTTCATTCGGTTATAAGGGATCGGTAGCCGGAGAAATGGTCTTTAATACGGCTATGACAGGGTATCCAGAAAGTTTAAGTGATCCCTCGTATCGTGGGCAAATTTTGGTGACGACTTTTCCTTTAATTGGAAACTACGGTGTGCCAGGTGATAGAAAAGAAGATGATTTGTTTCGTCATTTCGAGTCAGAGAAGATTCAACTATCTGGTTTTGTTGTATCAGATTACACAGAAGATTTTAGCCATTGGAACGCTAGCTTAAGCCTTTCAGATTGGATGAAAGAGCATCAAATTCCCGGTATTTATGGCGTAGATACAAGAGCACTGACCAAGAAACTTCGTAATAATGGAAGTATGAAGGCAAAGATTATTGTTACTGAAGACGTTCCTTTTATCGATCCTAATTCTCGCCATTTGGTTTCTGAAGTGAGTACGACAGAGATTAAGAGCTACGGAAAAGGTAAACACAAGATTCTACTTTTGGATTGTGGTGTGAAGAACAATATCATCCGTTGCCTTTTGAAGCGTGATACAACTGTTACACGTGTTCCTTACGATTTTGATTTCACGAATGAAGATTACGACGGCCTGTTCATTTCTAATGGCCCTGGTGATCCTAAACAGAATGTTAAGGCTATAGAGCACGTAAAAACAGCTTTGAGTCAGGATAAACCGATAATGGGAATTTGCCTGGGCACACAGCTTATGGCTCTGGCTTCTGGAGCTGATACTTATAAGTTAAAATACGGACACCGCTCTCACAATCAGCCAGTACTTTTAAAAGGTACAAAGCGATGTTATATCACCTCTCAGAATCATGGCTATGCCATCGATACAGCAACATTACCATCAGATTGGGAGGTTTTATTCGAGAATGCTAATGATAATACTTGTGAGGGAATCAAACACAAAATCAAACCTTTCTTCTCATCACAGTTTCACCCTGAGGCTTCAAGTGGACCAACTGATACGGAATTCTTATTCGATGATTTCATAGAAATGATTGAAGCGTATAAAGGGTAAAGTATAAAGCTTAAAGTGAAAAAAGGGATATCAGAATTAACATTAACTCAGAAAAACATGACTCATAATATAAAGAAGGTATTAGTATTAGGTTCCGGAGCACTTAAGATTGGTGAAGCGGGTGAGTTTGATTACTCAGGTTCTCAGGCTTTAAAGGCCATGAAGGAAGAAGGGATCAAAACTGTACTAATAAATCCCAATATTGCAACCGTACAAACATCAAAAGGTATTGCAGATGAAATCTACTTTCTACCTGTTACGCCTCATTTTGTAGAACAAGTGATCCTAAAAGAGAAGCCGGATGGTATTCTTTTAGCATTTGGTGGACAAACTGCACTGAATTGTGGTATTGAGCTTTTCAATGCAGGAACTCTTGAAAAATATAATCTAAAAGTACTTGGAACACCTATCGAGACAATCATTAAAACAGAAGATAGGGAAATATTTGCTAATGAACTTCGCAAGATTGACGTAAAAACGCCAAACAGTATGGCTGTAGGGTCGATTGATGCGGCTTTGGAAGCAGCAGAAGAACTTGGTTTCCCAATCATTGTTCGTGCAGCCTTCACATTAGGTGGACAAGGTTCAGGTTTCTGTAATAATATGGATGAGCTAAGAAGCTTAGCAGAAAATGCTTTGTCCTATTCATCTCAAATATTAATTGAAGAGTCTCTGAAAGGTTGGAAAGAGGTAGAATACGAGGTTGTTCGTGATGCTTACGACAACTGTATTACGGTATGTAATATGGAGAATTTTGATCCGCTTGGAATCCATACGGGTGAAAGTATCGTAATTGCGCCATCGCAAACTCTTACGAACTCGGAATACCACAAGTTAAGATCACTCGCTCTTAAGATTATCCGCCATATGGGCGTGGTTGGAGAGTGTAACGTTCAATACGCACTCGATCCAAATTCAGAGGATTATCGTGTGATTGAGGTGAATGCTCGTCTATCTAGATCTTCAGCATTAGCCTCTAAAGCAACAGGTTACCCACTAGCTTTTGTAGCAGCAAAATTAGGATTGGGTTATGCATTGCAAGATCTAAAGAATGCTGTAACCAAGACAACTACAGCTTGTTTTGAGCCAGCTCTCGATTATGTGGTATGTAAAATTCCGCGTTGGGATTTGAATAAATTCGAAGGCGTGACCAAGGAGATTGGTTCAAGCATGAAGTCGGTTGGAGAAGTGATGGCCATTGGTCGAAACTTTGAGGAAGCTATTCAAAAAGGTCTGAGAATGATCGGGCAGGGCATGCATGGTTTTGTGGGGAATGTCCATTCTAAGTTTGAGGATGTTGATAAAGAATTGGCTAACCCTACAGATATGAGAATATTTGCTGTTGCTCAGGCTTTCGAAAAAGGATACTCAGTCAACCAGATTCATGATTTAACGGCTATTGATAAATGGTTCTTGAGTAAATTGGAGAACATTTCTAAACTAAAATGGGATTTAAAGAAAAGCAACGAATTAAGTTCTCTAGATTCTGGTCTATTGCGCAAGGCTAAAGTGTATGGATTTTCTGATTTTCAGATCGCTCGTTTTGTTCTAAAACCTGAAAGTGGAAATATGGAATCTGAGCTTTTACAGGTAAGGAATACACGTAAAAAACTTGGAATTACTCCGGTTGTAAAGCAAATTGATACGCTTGCAGCCGAATATCCTGCTCAAACCAACTACCTTTATTTAACTTATAGTGGAAGTGAAGATGACTTGGTTTATGAGAATGACAATAAGTCAGTTATCGTTCTTGGTTCTGGTGCATATCGTATTGGCTCCAGCGTGGAATTCGACTGGTGTAGTGTAAATGCTTTAAGTGGTGTGAAGAAAGAAGGTTACCGTTCAGTTATGATCAATTACAATCCGGAAACGGTAAGTACAGACTATGATGTTTGTGATCGATTATACTTTGATGAACTATCTTTTGAAAGAGTCCTTGATATAATTGATTTGGAACAACCTAAAGGCGTAATTGTATCGGTGGGAGGTCAAATTCCTAATAACCTCTCTATGAGATTGCATAAGTCTGAAGTCAAGGTTCTCGGAACATCTCCAGAGAGTATTGACAGAGCTGAAAATAGAAAGACTTTCTCTGCAATGCTTGATGATTTGGGAGTAGATCAGCCACGTTGGGCAGAATTGAGTAGTATTGAAGCCATTCATACCTTTATCGATGAAGTAGACTTCCCTGTTTTGATTCGTCCAAGTTACGTGCTTTCAGGTGCCGCTATGAATGTGGTGTCTAATAAAAATGAGTTGGAACATTTCTTGAATTTGGCGACACAGGTGTCTAAACAATATCCTGTCGTGGTGAGTGAATTTATTCAGCAAGCCAAGGAAATTGAGTTTGATGGGGTCGCTAAAAATGGTGAAATTCTGATAGATGCAATCTCTGAACATGTTGAATTTGCAGGTGTTCACTCAGGAGATGCGACCTTGGTATTCCCTCCGCAGAAACTGTATTTTGAAACAATTCGACGTATCAGAAAGATTGCAAGTGAAATTGCCAATTCATTGAATATCACTGGGCCATTTAACATGCAACTTCTGGCAAAGGATAATGATATAAAAGTGATCGAATGTAATGTAAGAGCTAGTCGAAGTTTTCCTTTTGTATCCAAAGTAATGGATTACAATTTTGTAGAGCTGGCTGCTACAGCAATGTTAGATGGACCAATTCCTACGCAAATGCCATCTATGTTTGAATTAGAAAATATTGGTGTGAAAGCCTCACAGTTCTCCTTCTCGAGACTGTCAAAAGCCGACCCTATTTTGGGTGTAGATATGGCTTCGACAGGTGAAGTTGGTTGTATTGGACCAGATTATTACGATGCGATACTAAAGTCAATGTTGTCAGTGGGTTATCGAATTCCGAAGAAGAGTGTTTTGATTAGTAGCGGACCTATTCGCTCGAAAATCGAACTCCTTCAGAGCACTCAAATGTTACAAGAGAAAGGTTACAAAATATATGGAACACGAGGGACTGCAAAATTTCTTTCTGAGAATGGTGTTGAGATAGAAGCTGTAGCATGGCCAGATGAAAAAGGTGAAAAGACAGCCTTAGATTTGATCAGAAGTAAAGAGGTTGATTTCGTTATCAATATTCCGAAGAACTTAAGCGAAAATGAACTTTTCAATGATTATCAAATCAGACGTGCAGCTATCGATCTAAATGTACCTTTGGTAACCAATGCAAGATTGGCTAGTGCCTTTATTTATTCTTTCTGTAAAAAATCACAAGAAACCTTGGATATTAACACCTATAGCCACTATTTATCCTAAGCTTCTAATAAATTAACCAAAGTTTATCCCAACAGCTTCAAAGTTGTTGGGATTTTTATTGGTATTCGTTAAAGTGTTGCTAGATTATTAATAAATGTGGTCATTGTAATTTGTTAAATAACATGGAGTGTTAAAAAACATCTATTCTTCCATTAGTACTAAATTCTTTGTAATTAAGTTGTTGTGTTGACTTTCCCATATAAGTCATTATGTTGATAAAAATAAATGATGTTTCTGGGTTACTTTTTCATGAATAAAAGAATTAAGGGATGAGAATATATAATTTATTATATGACTACTAGAGTATTTATATTTTATCAGCTCATTAATTTTAATTTAAAAATTTATTTATGAAAAAAAGTTCTCTATTATTAATGTTATTAGTAACAATTATCTCTTGTATGAAAGACGATGGATTTATTGAGTCCACTCCGGTACCCAAGGATTCTCCTATAAGAAGGACAAAATCTGACATAGGAGCAAAAAATTGGGATTGGACAACTGATCAGGTTTTGGAAATGTATGTAGCAGATCCGGTAACCCACAAATCGTTAAGAATCGAAGGGCAGAAAACACCCTTTTATAACAACAACAGTGATTTATCAGATTATCAGGATATGCATCCGGAAGATGGCTGGATGTTAGTGTTTCGTAACTTTGGTTCAAGCACAATTGCACCGGTCGGAGGTTTACCATCTTTTGCATTGTATAATAAGTATTCCGGTGTTTTACGTGTTATGACCTATTTTAATAAAGATCAAAATGCAAGTTTTACCAACTTGTTAGCCTGTCTAAAACTTAGTCGTAGCTCTGATAAATCTTCATTGTTTACATTTTATTCAGGTCCTGGAAACTCACCCATTGATAAACATGATTTAAAGGTTAATATTAATCATACGACTAAAGGCTATGATGCACAGCATTTTTGGCATTCTGCAGATTTTGTTTTATCAGGTTATGATCCTACTTTGAAAGATAGAGATGTTGTCTTTGATTACACGATTGAAGGAGTTGATATAAACAGAGGAGAAGGTGGAATTAACGGATCTGTGGAGCAGATACTGTCTAAAAGAAAAGTTTCTGGTTTTTGGAGCTTTGTTGACCAATTGAAAAGTGGCGTAGATACAGGGGTTTCATTTTTTAACAGTGCAGAGGATGGCATAGAGGTTGTTAATAAAATTAAAACAGGATCAGTTGGAACAAAGAGTGCAAGGGAGGTATCCCATGAAGTTGTTTCTGGAAAAACAAAGATTGCAGCTACTACTGTAATTGCAGCTGCATCTGCAGCTCTTGGATTCGTCAAAGGTTTTATTGATTCTGGTAAATCACAAGTACCTATTAAATTTGATGTTGATCTTGATGTGAAATTAAAGTTCACAAAGAATTCTTCTTTGTATATGATGAAGATGGCATTGAATGATAATAGCCAACATGCTTCTGCTATAAAACCAGTTCAGCATATACCTTGGGGAGTATTTAATTTAAAGAGCGCCCCTGCTTATCAATCTACTGAATATGCATATTATAGCCCGAGAATGGGTGCTCCTTATAAAATAGAAATCGAAGATTTAATAAGTGTTGGTACATCTGATTTTTTATCAAACATAATGCACAATCCAGAGTTGAAAAATGTGAGCTATGCAGTTGGATTTGTAAAGAAAAGATATCGTGATAAACCTAAATATTTTACGGGATTTGGTTATTCTGCAGTTAATAGAGTAACTGAAATGTCTAGCAGTCCGATTTATTATCCAGAAGCGAAGGTTGTGGAATTGGCAATTAAAGTTACTCATAAATATAATCATCCTAGAGAAGGAGTGAAATATATTAGTATTGTTAAAACATATCCAATTAAAGCTGGTTCATGGAACCCTAGAGTTGTTATCACAGATGATAATGGACCTGATACGCCTTCCAATGAACTATAAAGAAAATAGTATTTAGAAATTTTAAAATATAGTTCTTATGAAACTAGATTAGTTCGTGAATAAGTAATAATTTGTTCTTTCTAGATGAAAACCAAAAGAGCGATGAATATTTATAATTTTTATTTATCCTAGATTCTAGCAACCAAAATTAATCCTGACATGTTATCGAACTGTCAGGATTTTTTTATTATATCTGATATAAATTGTTTTGAATATCTCTTTTAGTATTCAAAAAGCTATTTTTGTTATTCATAAAACAGACCTAACAGAAATGACATTAGTATTCGATATAACTAAAGCTCAAGGACAGTTTACTTTATCTTCATTTAAATCTAAGCTTAGAGGTGAAGTGCCGTATTTTGTCTATCTACCTCCCAATTGGAATCCGAATGGTAACTACAGGCTTATATTGTTTTTACATGGGCAAGGAGGAGATGAAGGAACTTTCTCTAAGTATGTTGGTGCCGAACAATTGAATCAATGGATTTTAACAGGAGAGGTTAATGAACTTGTGATTGCTGGTATTCGCGGAGATCATGATAGAGATAATATCCAATGGTTTACTCCGGAAAATGAAGCTTTACTTATTCCTGAGCTAAATGGCGAATTTATCCAGTTTTGCAGAGATCATTTTAAGGCTGGTGGAGAGAAGGAAGGTGTTTCCCTTGAAGGTCATTCAAGAGGCGGAGGTGGAGCTTTACATTATCTGTTTAAATACCCCAAGAATTTTAAGTCTGTTATTTCGATGGGTTATGTGAGTGATTACACCTTATTTGATAACAAAGAGATGGCATTAAAAAATAAAGAGATTTTAATTGAATCAGGCGTTAAGCTCCATATGGAAATTGGAACAGAAGATAGATTTGTTAGAAATCAAAATAGGAAGGCAAGTTTCAGTATGCATGAATATCTGGATGAAATAAAACTACCCCACAACTTTGAGTATTTATATGGGGTAGAACACGGTTTCGATAGCTTTTGGCAACATTATTCAGATGAAGGCATACAGAATGGCTTACGACATCTTAAAAGACATTGTTTGGGTTTATAATTTATGATCCTAATATAATCTTTCGAACTACAGCTTCCATATCGATCGTTTCATCAGAAAATTTATATCCAATCTGGAAAATTAAACCATCGTACCAGGCATAGTACATTTTAGAACCTGTTGAAGTATGCTCAATTAGCTTGTCAGATTCATCGTATGAATAATAAGGGTACATTGTAGACCAATGTCTAAATCGATCTTTATAGAAAAGTGGTAGATCTGGAGTTAATTCCTTCATTTCATAGATTCTGACACCAATAGGTTCAGCAGGAGCATTAACTTTAAAGTCTTTTATCCAACCATCTATTGGATCTTCATCAGAATCAGGGTTGTCAATAAACGGATTGTCAGTCAATTGAGTCGCTGAAATGATGAAGAAATCCTGATTATCGGCTTTATATTCGGCATTATTTTCGAAATAAGAAATTTGAATTTCGAATATAAGTTTGTTAGTCGCATTCCAAAAGGTAACAATATTGGCTTTTTGAGTTCCTGGTGAGAAAGGAAGGTCAGCAACATTGGGTAGATGAATTGCCTCTCTCATTTCTTTAGGTATGCTTGAAAATCCTTCAGTAATAGAGGTGGGTTCATAATAATTAACACCTTCCGATTTTGGGTTTTCAAGTATTTTGAAATCGTCATTATAAGTTCTGGAATCACCTTTTACCTTGTTTAAATCTTCGACTAAAGCTTCGTTTTCATCGACATACTCTTTAGGCTTAGATTCACTTTGGCAAGAAAATAAGATTAGACTTAAACAAATGATTGATAGGGATAGAATGACTCTCATAAACAAGATCGTATTAATTATATTTTACAAATTTAACTCATCTTATCTTAAAAAACAGAAATAAACTGAACAAATAATTAGATTATATGATTTTAATATAGATTATTTCGTTGATAAAAGATTTAAAATTAAGGATGAATGACCATAAATTTAAGATTTACAAGAATTAGACTATGGTTGGTTTGCTAATTCTAAAGCTGTAAGAAATACAAGTTGTGCAACGCGTTCAATATTCTTATAATTCAATTTATCCGGTGTGTCTTCTTCGGTGTGATAATCATGGTGTAGGCCATTGAAGTACATAATGGCAGGTATCTTCTTCGACACAAAAGAAGCTTGATCTGAAGCTCCGTAAAGTGGATTGTTTGGGCTATCATATTCGTAATCTAACTCTAGTTTTGGGTATAAGGTGTTTATACTATCACTTAATTCTTTTAACCTGGGTTTTAAATCCGATGTTCCCAATAAATAGACATAATCGGATTGTTCATGTTTGGTGTCAACTCGACCTAACATATCCATATTTAAATTGATTTTGATTGATTTTAATGGGATAGGAGAGTTATTGACAAAGAAGCGTGAACCGAGTAAACCTTTTTCCTCACCAGTGAAGGCTACAAATAAGATACTTCGTTTGGGAGACATATTTTGCATACCAGCATATTTAAAAGCTTTGGCAATCTCAATAAGAGCTGAAGTTCCTGAAGCATTATCATTGGCTCCATGAAAAACAAGTCCTCTATGAGATCCTAAGTGATCATAGTGTGCCGAGATTAGTATATACTCATCTGCTTTTTCAGATCCTTCTATCAGAGCTACAACATTTTCTGTTTCTACGATGTCATTATCCTTAATCAACTTAAATTGAAGACGTTTTTTAGTAAGTTTAGTTTGATCTTGATTCGTTACTATTTTCTTTAACTGTTTAATTTTTAAACCTGTTATGGCTTTAGCAAGTCGAGTGGAAATAGGAATAACCTGTTGTGTTCTTAAATAGGTGAATAAATCTGACTGTCCTACAGGCTTTATTGAGTCAAGTTGATGAAGAGGTTCATTTAAACGAAACCGTTTATTTCTCATACTTTTGCATGTATGTATATAACGGTTAAATAAGCGATCATTTACAGGATCGCAGAATAGAATTAGACGTGGTTTGGAGTGTTTCCATATTCGATGTGCCTGAGAAAAAGCTTTATGAAAATTTGATGTTAAAAATAAAACAGCTTTATCGGTAAAATCAGTTTTCGAATAATTTTTAATAGGTGTATTGCCAATAAAAATAACTTCCAAATCCATGAAAATTGAATCCTGAGTAGGATTAGCTACAAAATCTTTATAATTACGAAATGTTTTGTTCTTGATTTTCATCTGCCCATCTGGTAATCTTAGCTTAGACAGATTAAACGTTTGGAAAAAGGATAAACTATCCTGGCTTTTATCAATTGCTTTTAAACCCGACTGTTTAAATTGTGAATAGATATAGACAGCTGCGTTTTTTTGGCCTTTAGTTCCGGTTTCTCTTCCCTGCATTTTATCTGAGCAAAGAGCTTTAACATTTTTTTTAAGATCTTTTTCTGAAATTTGACGAGCAAAATCAATATTAGAATAGCTTTGTGCTAAACTAACCAGCGGAAAGATTAGGCTTGCAAATAAAAATATTTTTTGTCTGATCATATAAGGTAAATTGTTATCAATATTGAAAAATAGGAAACGTTTACTTAAATGTAGCGATTTTATGTGAAGACAAATCCTTTCAGAATTATAATATAAACAATTACTAAAAAATAGCCCGGAATGCTTCATATACATTTTCATAAAAGCTTTTATCAGGATATTCGTCTAGGTAAAAAGACACAAACAGCTCGTATTGAGGAACCTCATTACCCCTTAGGAGAGGCAATCGCAGATTTTTCTGACGGATCAAGTCTGCCAATTGAAATAACTGGAATAAAATTTAAAACAATTAATAATATGAGTGCAAATGAAATTCTAAAAGATGGATTTCAATCCAAAATTGAGCTCTGGAATACTTTAATTGGTTTCTATCCTCATTTGAGAGAAGAAGATCCTTTGATGTTAGTTGAATTTAGATGCATTCTGAATTAAAATATAGAATATTTTCAGACTTGCTTCGTTATTGATATCAAATGCTTGTTTTTAAGGAGGATATATGACAGGGTGAGTTTTTTATCATGATTTTTAATCTGTTCGTCCAAATAAAATTGCATTTCATCATCAATTATTAACAAAAAAGGTTTATAATTGTCATAGAGAAGTTCAAGAATGTTCTTTTCGATGGTTATTAAAAATCTTGGTTTAAAAAGAAAAGAGATTTAATCTTTAGCAAAAATCTAATGGAAAGCTGTTAGATATTGCAAATTTCATTTTTAAACAAATCTAATATTTACAACTTTAAATCGACCTAGTTATGAAAAACGTAGCAGCATATTCTCAAATTATAGAAAAAGAAATTGAGCAAAATAAAATTGAAGCGCGTAAAATTCTAGAAAAATTCGAAAAAAAATTCAATAAAGGCAGTTTAGTGGTTGCCCATCATTTTAATCATGTAAGTTCAGAATTAATTAGGTTGGTTAAATCAGAATTAGAACTTGCAGGTTTTAAACCAGAGTTTATAGGAAATAAACCTAATGGACACATTGTATTAAGAGTTAGTTTGATCCAATCAGCTATGATGTGTAACTAGAGTTATTATTTGGGTTAATCTCTTGTAAAACATTAGAGAGTTGTTGATATAGTCAACAACTCTTTTTTTGTGTCCTGTTTTTTGAATTACTTTGAAGATGATAAAATTACAGATCATAAGAAATCTGTTTGAAACCGGTAGTCTATTTACATATATTTCAGATATTATTGTAACTTTAATTTCTATAAAAAATACAATAATGAATAGATACCTAATAATAAGCTTCTTTATTTTGATTAGTATATGTGGACAAAAAACAGAAGTTATAGCTCAGAAAATGAATTATAAGCAATTGCGACATCAAATGGTGAAAGAACAAATTGCAGCTCGCGGAATAAAAGAGAAAGCTGTTATTAAAGCTATGCAAAGAGTTGAAAGACATTTATTTGTTCCTTCTCAATTTCAACATTTAGCTTATTCTGACTCGCCGCTGCCAATTGGTTTCGGACAAACTATTTCTCAGCCTTATATTGTAGGTATTATGACTCAGCTCTTGGATATAAATTCAAAGAGTAAAGTGCTTGAAATTGGAACAGGTTCAGGTTATCAAGCGGCAATTCTTGGTGAAATATGCAAAGAAGTTTATAGTATCGAGATTGTTGAAGGACTTGCATTGAAAGCAAAATCAACAATTGAGGCTTTGAGCTACGATAATTTAGAGTTAAAATGGGGTGACGGTTATATGGGATGGGAGGAGCACGCTCCATTTGATGCCATTATTGTTACATGTTCACCAAGTAAAATTCCTCAGCCATTAATTAATCAATTAGGTGAAGGAGGAACATTAGTAATTCCTATTGGAGAAAAAAATGTAAAAAGCTTAGTTCTATTGAAAAAGATTGATGGAGATCTGGTAAGAAAAGATGTCATTCCTGTTCGTTTTGTTCCTATGATAGATGAAAAAGGAAGAGAGTATTAATATTTGAATCCAAGAAACGAAAAACGCCCGCTCCAAGTTGGAACGGGCGTTTTTATGTTGTGAGGTTTGGATTAGAATCCTAAGCCGAACTTTCCCCAATATTTATTTTCTAATTCTTTCCAACGAAGCATTGTAGCTCCAGTGAAATCTTTAGTGTATCTGTTTAAAAGTTCACGAGCTTCTTCTTTTTTCCCATCTTTAATTAGCTGGGCAATTTTCTCTTCAAGAATAGCACCGTCTTCAAAGCCTTTGTTTTCGAAATGAGCAACATCAGCCATCATTTCTTCGCGAGTATTCTGCCATGCAAGAGTTGCCAATTTATTTGCTTTACGATAAGCCCAAATTGTAGCATCAGCGCGGTAGCGCTTTTGTCCGCAATAGTTAAATGACTCAGGAAGTTCAGTTGTACCAGCGTAAATTGGAATTCGTGGACTTTGACCAGGATTGTCGAATGAGAACCAAGCTACACCACCAACTTCATCAGGTAACCAATCTCTCAATTGAGTAACAAATGAATAAGAACACCATGCAACAGCTACCGTACGCTGATATTCAATTGTACCTTCTTTAAGGAAATTGCTCAAATTACGAGTGTTACCAGTTGGCCATGGGTGAGCATTAGGAGCGATTACAGTATCTGTTGAGATAACTTCTTTTTTATCATTTTTCTTTTTCTTGATCACCTTAAGGTTCTGAGTCATGTCATACTTAGTTCCTTCATAAGTTTCTCTATACATTGCCATGACATCTTTCACAGAGATTTTATTGTCAGGTTTTACTGAAAATGGTAGTTCATCAGCTTCAAAATCAAGATTCAAAGAAGGAGCAAAGTGATTTAGAATGAAGAATTCGCGAATTTTAAATGGTTTATCAACACCACCATATACTTTCCAAAATTTAAATTCTTCTTTGCCATCCCAACGCTTAAGATCTTTAGCAGCTTTAAATACATTGTCAGATGCCATAAAATAGTCGGAGTTCTTAAGATCAAGTTTTCCAATACGAGAGATGTTAGCAGAAACACCAACATGACCATCAGGAATACGTTGAGCAGCCCAAACACCACCAATATTATCAGGACCTTCACCAAGGATTTCTAATTGCCATACTTCTTTCTTGTCAGCAATAGTGATACACTCACCCCAGTCGCCGTAACCATGCTTCTTGATAAGTTTACCTATTAGTTTAATCGCATCACGTGCTGTTGTACAACGTTGTAAAGCAATTCGTTCTAACTCTTCAATTAGAAACATGCCATTTTCATTTACGAGCTCTTCTGGGCCAACAAAAGTTGTTTCACCAATAGCAAGCTGTTTTTCGTTAAGACAAGGATAAGCTGTGTTCAAATAAGCAAAAGTTGATTCTACCTGATCAATTTCGCCTGCAAGTTTCATTTTTCTTTGATCCCAGGCTGTCTCAGTTTTCAAAGTCCCTTTATAAACTTTGTGAGTTGCTTTTTTATCAAATTTTTGTGCTTTTTCAAAAGTTAACCAAGTACGGTAACGGCCATCACAAGTGTGACTCGTAATTACTGATCCATCAGTAGTTGCTTTTTTGCCAACCATTATACTGGTACAACTTTCACCAAAAAATGGATCGTTCTTCTGTTCTAAAACGCCTTGAGCAAATGTAAATTGCACAGCAAGTCCAAGGCTCAATAGGGCTAGTAAAAATGTTTTTTTCATGTGTTGTTAAAAGGTTTGTTATTAGTTGATAAAGCTAAGAATAGCTTCGATTGTCCATTATTGAATTTGGAAGCCCAATATAGTATATTCCTCTTGTATTTTAGGCTTATATATGATGTTTATAGACAGATTTTAATAAACCATTCTTCAATTGTATCTTCTAACCTTGATTTAATGGCTATTATCTAGCCAAAAAAATAGTTTATATGAATATCTTAAATGTTAAATAATATTTAAGCCAGACAATAGACTTTTAAATGCTTGAAATAAGACTTAACTTGAAGCATTAAAATTTTAAAGAGTCACTCAGTAAAAAAATAATACAAATAACAGATTATGAATAATTTTGATTTTTATAACCCCGTAAATATTCTTTTCGGAAAAGGAAAAATTGCAGAATTAAAGAAGCACATACCTGCCAATGCTAATGTTTTGATCACTTTTGGAGGTGGTTCTATAAAGAAAAATGGTGTATACGATCAGGTAATTTCTGCACTTGATGGGTTTAATGTTCAGGAATTTGGAGGCATTGAGCCAAACCCTCATTTTGAGACTCTAATGAAAGCTGTTGAGATTGTTAAAACTGAGAAGGTTGATTTCTTATTGGCAGTTGGTGGTGGTTCGGTTCTTGATGGAACCAAATTTATTGCAGCAGCTTCTTGTTATAAAGGCGCAGATGCATGGGATATTCTAGCAAAACGTGCTCGTGTAGAGTCAGCAATTGATTTAGGAGCTGTGTTAACATTGGCGGCAACAGGTTCCGAAATGAATAGCGGAGGTGTGGTTACAAAAGCTGCTACTAAAGAAAAGCTAGCTTTTGGTTCTCCATTATTGTTCCCTAAGTTCTCGGTTTTAGATCCTGAGGCAACATATTCACTACCTAAAAGACAAATAGCTAATGGTGTTGCTGATGCTTTTGTTCATGTGATGGAGCAGTATTTAACTTATCCGGTTAATTCACCTGTTCAGGATCGTTTTTCAGAAAGTTTATTAATTACTTTAATTGAAGAAGGTACAAAAGCATATGATTCTGAAACACCAATTTACGATGAATATGCTAACATGATGTGGGCTGCTACCATGGCTTTAAACGGCTTGATTGGTGCCGGAGTTCAAAGCGACTGGGCAACACATATGATTGGGCATGAGTTGACAGCTTTTCATGGTATTGACCATGCTGTAACCTTGGCTATTGTGCTTCCGGGATTAATGACTCACCTTAAGGATAAACGTAGCGTAAAACTACTACAATATGCCGAACGTGTCTGGAATATTACCGAAGGTAGTGAAGAAGAAAGAAAAGCTATGGCTATTGTTAAAACTGAAGATTTCTTCAATCGTTTGGGAATTAAAACTCGTTTAAGTGAGCACAATGTTGGTCAGGAAACAATTGATACAATCATCAAGAGATTTACAGATAAGCAACTTCCTACAATTGGTATGATACCTGATGTGAAGATAGAAGATGCTGAAAAGATTCTTGTAGATAGATTATAAAATGATAAAGAGCTTGCATTTAATAATGTAAGCTCTTATTTTTAGCTAACCATTCTAACTAACACAATATCAAATGAAACAGTTGCGCTATTTATTCATCAATCTTTTAATTATACTAGCACCTATCTATGGAAATTGGGATTTGATTAGTAAAGGTGAGCGTTGTGAAGGAACCGTCTTTGAAATTAAAGAAATTAAGCAACAGCTTTTTTATGAGACATATCCTCAAATTATCTATAAAGTCGATAATAAAAACTACAAAATTCAAGGTCCTGAAAATGCAGATTATCCAATAGGGAGCAAACTTGAATTGATTTATCCAAAAGATAAGCCTTCAGAAGCGATTATATATTCTGTTTCTGGTTTCCTTAGTCAATGGTATACAATTATGGCTTTAGTTCTTCTTATTATGTGGAATGCGTTTTATTTGAGTTTCCTTAAAGGTAAACCGAAGTACGATAAATCATACATGTCTAAAAGCAATCAATTAACTAAATAATATAGAAGTTAGATTGATTGTACTTTTCGAACTTTCAGTATGCGAAATATAAATTTCTCAGCCCAAGTGGGTAGGTATGATGCTATTTTTATAATGATTTGTTTACCTAGAAAATATAAGGCAGAATAGAAAAAGGCTTTATTGATTAGATATGTTCCTGCAATAATCAATAGTTTGTTCTCGGTGGGTAAGTTTAAAAAAGGGAATGTGAGGTAAAGTAAGAAAGTAATACCTGCTAAAAACATTAAAATGTAACCAATCAATTTCTTCGAATCCATACGTCGCTCTTGGTAATATTGTTTTAAAATCTAACTAAAAGGATGAGCTAATTTTTACAATATGGTAAGCAATGTAGTGTTTTTTAGAAAAATATGGCAATCTGAAATGTTAAAAGATATAAAGGTCTTAAAAAGAAAGGCATTGAAATCTGAATTTCAATGCCTTCTTTTTTTACAAAATGTTTAGGCTTTCTTTATCACAGGACGAACAATTCTTGCAAGTCCACCGAGGCTAGTTTCACGATATTTCGATTGTAAATCTTTCCCTGTTTGCATCATCGTTTCAACAACCTGATCGAAGGAAACCTTATGTGAGCCATCAGAGAAAAGGGAATAAACAGCACATTCTCTAGCTTTTTGAGAAATAAAAGCATTACGCTCTATACAAGGAATCTGTACATAGCCTTCAACTGGGTCACAAGTTAGTCCCAAATTGTGTTCAAAACCCATTTCGGCTGCATACTCAACTTGTTTTGGTGTACCACCCATAATTTGAGCAGCAGCACCAGCAGCCATTGCGCAAGCTGTTCCTAACTCACCTTGGCATCCCACTTCAGCTCCAGAAATTGAACCATTAGTTTTTACAATATTTCCAATTAGACCAGCTGTTGCAAGACCACGAATAATACGCTTATCGCTAAATTTTTGATCCTCTTTTAGAAAGTAAAGAACAGCTGGGACAACTCCGGAAGCTCCGCAAGTAGGAGCTGTTACAACCTTACCGTGAGCCGCATTTTCTTCAGAAACAGCTAAGGCTGCGGCAAACAAGAGGCCAATATTACCAGTTGATCCTGTTGTTGTTTTCGAACGGATATAATAAGAGCTGGCTTTACGGGCAATTCGTAGGGTCCCAGGTAGAACTCCTTCTTCTTCAATTCCGCGCTTAATGCTTTTTTTCATGACCTTCCAAACATCTTCAAGGAAAGTCCAAATTTCTTTGCCCTCACAATACTCTACGTATTCCCAAAATGAACGACCTTCTTTCAAACACCAATCTAAGATATCGTTCATGTTCGTCAGTTCATATACTTGGGTGGCATCGTTTAGCAAACCTGTATCATCACGTAAATCGCCACCACCAACAGAATAAACCTCCCATGAATCAATGACTTTATCACCATCCATAGCCTCGAATAATAAGCCATTGGGGTGTACAGGCAACTCAATTTCTGGTTTCCAAATGATTTCAACTTCACGTGGATTAATTACCGTTTCGATAACCTTATCAGTGCCATGACCAACTCCTGTGGCTGCAAGACTACCATACAGAGTTACGCGGAACTTCTTAATTTCAGAATGTTTCTTACTAAACATCTTAGCTGCACGCCCAGGTGCTATAGTATGGCTACTTGATGGTCCGTAACCTATTTTGTATAGTTCTTTTAATGATTGCATGGTGATTTGAAGTTTTGTTGTTAGCGGCAAATGTAAGGAATTCTCTTAAACTTTAACTCTAAATGTCGTTTGTTTTGTAGGTGAAATGTTAAGAAAATAACGTTACGTTATTTTTTAAATCAAAAAAATAATCTGAGCAATAAAAAAACGAATACCAGCCTAGGCCGATACTCGTTTTTAGTTTTCAGATATCTATCCACTGTTTTATATTGTCTTCCAGCCAGGAATGCCATTGGATCGAGATTATAGAATAACTCACACCCCGATAAGAAGAAAAATAAAACCAGCCAACGCTGCAAAGTTAGCAAAAAGATGCATCTGCGAAAGGAGCAGAGCTATAATATGTCTAATCATTTATAAGGTTAGAAAAGGACAATCCTCGTTGAGAGTTATCTGAATATTAGAAATTAAACTTCCCATTATTATTTTTAGCTTCTGACTCCGGAATTAACTTCTCTATAGTGTCCCAATGCTCAACAACTCTACCGTTTTCAATTCTGAAAATATCATAGAATGCCACCTTTTCTTTTAAAAAGATTCCTTCAGATACCGATAAAACAAAGTTTCCTTCACCTAAGATAATATGATTCTTTTCATAAATCATTGGCATACCAGCCTCTGCAAGTGCAGCTAAGGCTTCACCCAATCCTGCTAATCCATCTTTTACCCCGGGGTTATGCTGATCATATTGCTCTGTTGAAATATAATCAGTGATTTTATCTGGGTTGGCTCCCAGAAAAATATCATTGATTAGCTTGGTTACTAAAATTTTATTTTCTTCTGTTTTATCAAGGTCTTTAATTTCTACGGGACCATCAATTTGACTTCGTCCAGATGCAGTTTCAGTAACTTTCTCTTGTAAATTATCCCAATGTTCAACAATCAATCCATCCTCAAATCTAAAAATATCGATTCCAATTTTTGGACCGAAGAAGTTATAATCGGTATGTGCAATAACGAAGTTGCCATCACCAAATACACGTAGGGTATTTACTTTTGCACTTCCTTTAGGGAGCTGTTGCAATAAAGCGCCAAAGCCAGCTAAGCCATCTCCAACCGCTTGATTGTGCTGGATATACTTATTAGGATTGATATAGCCTATAGGTTCTGTTGCTCCTGTTTCAATACTTTTTAATAGTGCTACGACTTTGCCTTTGTTCGATAATTTCATTTTAATCTCATTATTATCAGCCTCACACGAAATAAATGAAGCCATTGTTAATACTGTAATGATAAATAATTTTCGCATTGTTTTAGTTTTAATTACAATGCAAAGATGAGACGAAAAGGAAGGCTCATAAAGGTAATAATACGCCCTTATATGATACTTTTACTCCTCAATGGAAATATGGGATTAAAATTGTTGCCTAAATTCGGAAGGTGTATAATTTGTGTTTTTTTTGAAGTATTTAATAAAGTTAGTAGGTTCATCATATCCCAGATTATAGGCAATTTCTTTTATATTTTGATTGCTATGTGCTAAGAGGCGTTTGGCTTCTAAAAGAATACGTTCGTTAATAATAGTTTTGGGTGTTTTTTCTAATAGTGCTGTGCATGCCTTGTGCAATTGTTTTTCTGAAATATTTAGTTTTGCTGCATATTTGCTAACTGTTTTTTCTTTTCTAAAATTTTCTTCCAAAAGATCCTTAAATAAAACAAGATAATCCAAATTAGAGCTTGATTCTAGTTCTTCAAAACCTTGTTTTTTTATATCCCTTTCTGCTTGCAATAGGAAAATATGCAGCATGTTATGGAGGATAGGCAGTTGAGCTTTATCGTTGTCTCGATTGTACTCTGTTTCCATTGCATTAAGAAATATTTTTAAATCAGAATGATCTTTGTTGACTTTAATTTTAGCCGTATCATATAAATCACTATATAACATATTAGAATGCAAATATTGAATGTCAGCTTTATTTTTACTAAAAAAACTGTCTGTAAATAGGATGGACTTACCGTGATAACGTCCATTTTTATCATACATGTTCACGCTATTCTGCGGGATGAAAATAATAGTATTGTCCTCAATTTTTATAGGGTCAAAATCGACAAAATGTGTTCCTTCACCTTTTTCTATCCACAACACATGATAAAATTGTGCTCTGTGCGGAATTGTCATCATATCTTTTTTAGATTCCAGAATAGTAGACAGGTCAATTATTTCAAATTCTAATTTTAAGCCATTCTTGAAAGGAACCTTTTTTATTATCTCGTTCATAAGGACAGATTAGACATTAGTATTATTAAGAATTAGATTTTTCTATTTCCATTTTTCCTCTGGCCCATGCGCCCAAATGTTCAATGAAAGGGATGAGTTCTTTGCCAGTTTCAGTTAATGAATATTCCACTTTGGGAGGTACGACAGCGTAAACTTTTCGGCTGATTAAATTATCTTCTTCTAGTTCTCGTAAGGTTTGAGTCAGCATTTTAGAAGTAATATTTTGGATCAATCTTTTAAGCTCTCCGTATCTTAAAACATTATTTTCACCATGAATGTACCATAGGATACGCCCTTTGTGTTTTCCTCCTATTCTTCTGAATGCATAATCAAGTGCACAAATAGGCGGATCTAATTTATTTTCGCTCATATCACAATTTGTATTAAATGTAAGTTTCTTAAAATCAGCATTAGTATCTTAATGGGTACTATATATGTAAAAAGTATGTACTTGTTACAAAGGTATATATAAAATATATTTGCCCAAACATTTTTAAATAAGTCAGAATAAGACTAATAATATTTACTTGTGAGTTTAGGAAGTTTAAAAGATGTTAGATCCGATAATTTTAAATTCAAATAAATTAGATAGTTATGCAGAATAAGAAAGAAGAAATTTTAAAAGCACATGCATACAGACGTGCAATTAAAGAGTTTGAAGTAGATCAGAAAATTTCCGAAGAGGATTTTAATTTTATCCTTGAGGTTGGAAGACGTTCTCCTAGTTCTTTTGGATGGGAACCATGGAAGTTTATTGTAATTCAAAACATGGAGTTACGCGAGAAATTAATGGAGCCAAGTTGGGGAGCACAAAAGCAATTGCCATCAGCTAGCCACTTTGTGATACTGTTGGCCAGAAAAGGTGACGAAATGCGTGTAGGATCAGATTATTTAAGTTACAAATCTAAAGAAGTAGATAAGTTGCCCGCTGATATTGAGGAAATGAAGCTAGGTTTTTTTAAAGGATTTATGGAAAATGAATTTGATTTAACTGATGATCGTAAGATATTTGATTGGGCTTGCAAACAAGTTTATTTACCATTTGCAAATATGATGACCGCAGCAGCACAAATAGGAATAGATTCTTGTCCTATTGAAGGTTTCGATAGAACAAAAGTTGAAGAAATATTGGCTTTGGAAAGTGTTGTAGATACAAATAAATTTGGAGTAGCTGCAATGCTTGCATTTGGCTACAAAAAAGAAGATTCACCATTTCCGCAATCTCGTTTTCCAATGGAAGAGGTCGTGGAGTGGGTTAAATAAAGTAGAATTAACTTCTTATTTGTAAAGAATAAAGCCGAATCTGAAGGGATTTTCAGATTCGGCTTTGTTAGATGTTTCTGCTTAAATTAATTTTTAAGTGCAGGTGTAGAGAATGGAGGAGGTGTAATCTTTTTCTTTTCTTTTGGAAGACGAGAAAGCGCTTCTTTAATTGCGCGCTGTAATTGTGGGTCAATACCTTTGTTCAAGGATTTTGCATCCTGACGAACTTCAATAGTAGGTGAGATTCCTTTGTTCTCACCAACCCATTCATTCTTGTTAGGATCAAAAACAGCGTTGTCAGGAGCTGTAAGAGCACCACCATCAACTAAGCGATAATGTACCGATGATTTTACCAAACCACCCCATGTACGAGCACCTACGACAGGTCCAATTTTCTGATGTTTGAAAACCCAAGGGAAGAAATCACCTCCTGAACCTGCAAGCTCATTAATTATCATGACCTTTGGTCCAACTATTCCAGCTGGTAGTCGAATTGGATCTCCATTTGGCACTTCATTGGTTAAGCATGCTCTTGTTTCACGTTTCATCAGGTCAACCATATAGTCGTCTAAAAGTCCACCACCGTTGAAACGCTCATCAATAACAGCTCCTTCTTTATCCTGTTGAGCAAAATAGTAACGATTAAAGGAAACAAAACCATTACTTGAAGTGTTTGGTACCCAAATATAGGCCAAACGTCCACCCGAAAGCTTATCAACTAGTCGACGATTGTCTTCAACCCAAGCTCTTTGGCGAAGAGCGCTTTCACTACGAATAGGTTTTACCGTAATTTTCCAGGCCCCTTTAAAATCAGATTTGTTATTGATATGCAGAACAGTTTGCTGACCTAATGTGCCATCTAAGGCCATATACGGATCTTGCTTATTGCTTATTTCTTTACCATTAACACCTACAATATAATTACCTTCTTCAACTTTCATTCCTGGTCGGTCTAAAGGGCTTGATAAGCCAGGATTCCAACTTTCAGAAGTGTAAATACGTTGTATCTTCCAATGCTTGCCATCGGCTTTTAAATCAGCTCCCAGTAAGCCAACTGATGGTCGATCAGTTTTAGGAAAATCACCACCAAAGACAAAACTATGTCCAACTGAAAGTTCGCCATTAACCTGATCAAGCACATAATTTAAATCGCTGCGATGCTTAATGTAAGGCACAAGAGGTGTGTAACGTTTATAAACTTCGTTCCAATCTCTACCGTGCATATTAATGTCATAGAAATAATCACGTTGATAGCGCCATGCTTCTTCAAACATTTGGTTCCATTCAGCCAGTCTATTCAATTGCGTTTTTAATTTGATTTTAATAGCTTTTGCACTTTTCCCATTAGGGCCTTTGGTTCCTATCACTTTCCAGACAGGTCCCATTTTAGCTAACATTTTATTCCCATCTGCCGAAATTGATACACCTAGTACTCCTGAAACAAAATCTTTGGCCTTTCTCTCTTTTAATTCAAATTTATGGAGGTTTGAGCTTCTACCTTTGGTGCTGGCTTCAGCAATAAATACAACACCTTTAGGTCCGGTTAGTAGATAATTGTATTTAGCTTTAGGCATTGGCAAAGGAATAATCCGACGCTCAATACCATCAAAATCAATTTTCATTAAGCTATCTACCTTTTCCTTTGATTTTTTAGACTTTGCATCTTTCTTTTTCTCCTTAGATTCCTTTTTATCTTTTTTCTTAGCTACTTTTTCTTCATCGCTGCGAGGTTCAAAAGGCGAAGCATCTTTTTTATTCAGGTTAAGTATATATGCACCATAATTAGCAGCTTTAGCTCCCATTACCGATGTATTCACATATCCCGAGAGCAGAGCTAAGTCAGTACTTGCTAAAAAGTAAAGATGTTTTTCATCAGCATCCCAAGCAGGAGAGAAGGCATCGGCCATTTTATCTGTAACTGTTCGGACTCTACTATCAACAGAAGACCAAATACAAATACGACGGAAGTTATTAGCTCCTGACTTTGCGTAAGCCAACCATTTCGAATCTTTAGACCAGCTTAAGCCCAGGTCGCCACGTTCAAAATTATTACCACCTACATCAATTGTTTTGATTGTTTTTGCTTCTATATCAATTAAGCGAATACGTACATCGTCATCGGTGAAAACGATATATTTTCCATCAGGAGACCATGCTGGTTCCCATGCCATTTTTGATTCACCTATAGATATTGTTTCAGGTTTTGACAAACCATCCTGGTTGGCAATCATCAATTGATAACCTTTCCCGTTTACATCAGAAAACCAAGCAATTTTATCACCCTTTGGTGACCAAATAGGGGCACGTTCTGCAGCTTCTGAATTATTGGTTATATTTCTTGCATCACCATGTTCTACAGGAACTGTGAAAATTTCACCACGAGCGGACATTATAGCTCTTTTTCCTGTAGGTGATAAAGATGCTGATCTGACACGAGAACTCACATCTTCCCATTTGGTCGAAGCCCATGGGAAATCTCCTCTTAAGTTGAATTCAAGCTGGGTAATTTTTCCAGAAGCAAGATCGTAAGTGTGCAGATAGCCATCTCTTTCGAAAACTAATTTTTCCTTATTACCTGAAAGTGACTTGATATCAATATCCTTGAATGTTGTAATTTGCTTTAGATCACTGGTTTT
The DNA here is from genome assembly GCF_029029505.1 of Ancylomarina sp. DW003. Classification (GTDB taxonomy): domain Bacteria; phylum Bacteroidota; class Bacteroidia; order Bacteroidales; family Marinifilaceae; genus Ancylomarina. Next base: position 272,626 of record NZ_JAKJSD010000003.1, read on the forward strand.
AGTGTTATACATCCAAATATTCATAGCCCAATCTCTATCGGAAAGGAAATAGATATTATTGCCTAACCAAAGAGGTTGAACATCGGTTGTAGATTCATTAGGGAGCAGTTTCTCGCTGGAATCTTCAAGATTTAAAATGATTAATGGTGTGTTTTGTCCACCACGATAAGCACGCCATTCCCAATCCCAACGGCGAACTTTATCAATAACAATTTGCTTGCCATTGGCTGCAAAAGAAGCCTTAGTTCCCCATTGTGAATTTAGCATAGTCGAAACACCACCTTCTTTCGAAACAGTCCACAAACGATCGAATCGGGAAGGAGCAGTTTCGCGAGTTGAAGCGTACAAAACTTTTTTACCATCAGGAGTCCAGCCACGAGCATTTGATGCAGCAGGATACCATGTTAAGCGTTTTACATCACCTCCCTCTAAAGGAATAGTGTAAACAGCATTAACACCCGCACGGTTAGAAGTAAATGCAATGGTTTTACCATCTGGAGAAAAGTGAGGATCACTTTCAACGGCTGGTGTGCTGGTTAAACGTAGGGTTTGTTTACTGTTCATATCAGAAACCCATAAATCACCGGCATAAGTGTAGGCAATGTGTGTTTTAGATAGTGTTGGCTGTCTCAGTAAGCGCGTTCCTTGCGCATGAGCATAGGCCGTAAGCATAATGAAACATACAAGAAACACATATAGTTTCTTTAAATAATTTTTATTCATGAGTTTGTATTTTGGTTTATTATATAATTCTATTCATTGTCAAAATATCTATTAGACATAAACTTTGATCAAAAGGTTACATGTTTTTTCTGATACAGCCAAATTTCTAAAAATTAGTTTAAGCTTACCAAACAGAAAACCAAATTTATGAAAATTAACGAATGAAGACTAATTTGCTGAGATGTAATTGTTTCGGGTATGGCATATTGCAGAAGGTATAAATTTTCGCTCTCATGATGCAGAGTGACATGTATATTATGTCTATATTCAATCCTAAATAAAAACGAAACAGATAAAAAGAAATAACAATGGGAGAACAGATTGTAAACAAATGTAAGGCCAAGGAAGTTCAAAATATTGCACAGAATATTCTCATGGAGATTAAAAAGAAAGATTGGTCGTCAGATACATTTATTACAATATTAAGCCAAAGAATAGAAGAGGAAAATGAGATATTAACTCAGACTATTGGCCAATTGGGAAGGGGAGAGTTTACCGAGGAACTAGCAGCGAAGGATGCTATTTTTGACAGAGATTTTATATGCCTGGAACAATTTGTAGAAGCCAACTTATATATGAGAGATAAAGAGGTTGCCGCTAATGCCAAGGAAGTATGGAAGGTATTTGCTGTTAATGATCCAAAACTTTATATACAGAGCTACGAATCTCAGATTTTGTCTTTTAATTCATTAATAAAGGAATTAGATAGTGAAGCAATAAAACCATTATTAAAATCATTGGTTGGTGTATCAGATTGTCTCGATTTGGTAAAGTCATCGGCAAAAGAATTGGCTGAAACTTACCAAAAAATGAAACAAGTCAGTGATGAGCAAATGGAGCTGATAGCGCCTATGGCACAACAAAAATTGTTACGTGAAATTATAAACAATGATCTGTTGCCGTATTTATGTGTGATGGCAAATGTAAATAAAGATGTTTATGGTGGTATAAAGCATGCTGTTGATGGGTATATTGAAGATTTAAACTTCAAAGTTCGAACCAGAACATCATGTACAAGTAATTAAAAATAAGTGTCGAAAGCTACTCGATATAATTTATCAACATATGAAAGCGAGCTTAAATTTTATTTAAGCTCGCTTTTTGTATTTCTCAACCTAGACTCCTTCAGGTTTAGTTTTTAAAATCAATTTTGCATTGTCTGCTCTGGCAACTGATTTAAAGAATTTTCTAAGAGCCTCGTATTTATCAGGAGTGAATTCACCTTTGTGTCTTTGATAGTTTCTTATAAAGGTCACTTTATTATCTTTCACTACAATTTGAGAATCATACTTACCAAACTCAGTATCCAGACTAACTGTCTTAGGCTGTCTTTCAACCATCAGGTTATCTGGCAATGTATAGATAATTGTATCTGAATCGATATAAGGATAATCGAGAATTATAGGTGTTTTGCGTTCTTTTAATTTTTTAGGGATATAAGTTGACTTGTTTAATATATTAAGAGGCAGAAATAAACGTTCTCCTGCCTTTGACAAGTAATTTTTGATATTTAGCTCCAGTTCCAACTTCGACTCCGGAATACTTTTTTTATCCTGTTCTATTAATAACTTGTCAATTTTAAAATCTGAGAGTTTAATGCTTTTGTAAAGAGCCTTCTTTTGATCTTCCAAACCATCGTAATATATACTTCTCAAATTTTCGTATTGTAAGCCGGTATATTTAGTTCTTATCATAGCTTTGGTGCTACCGTCTTCTGCAATAAATACTTCTGCATTCCTAAATTGAGTGTTTTCTTTGGCTGTATAAACAGGCGTATGAATTAATTGTCCGCCATCTTCTTTGATAATCAAAACATCTCTATCGTTTGTGAAACTACCTAAAAAGCCGCAGGCCTGTTGCTGGGAAGTACATTCTAACCAAATAGAATCCTGAGCCAAAGGCACCATTAGTATTGCATGATTAAATTGATTCTTGACAAAATCCTTATCAAAATGATGTTTACCACTACCAGCTTTGACTAAAGTATAGTTAGAATATATACCTACAACTTTTAATAAGGCCTTCATATAATTGGCTAAAGCTTTACAATCTCCATAGCCAAGCTTATCAACCGTTTCAGCAGGGAAGGGTTGCCAACCACCTATTCCCAATTGAATACTTACATAGCGAGTTTTTGACTGCATGTATTGATACAGAACTTCAATTTTTTCTCTATCCGTTTTGCAATCTGCTACTAACTCTCCAATTTCTTCAATTGTTGTTTCCGGTAGTTTAATTCTGTCTTTACTCAAGTCTTTCATCCATTTGCCAAAATTCAGCCAGGTATCCTGAGAACCTTTAAAACCTTCCATTTCAAAATCTACCGGTGCACATACAACACGAGATACAAAGTGTTGGAAATCCGGAGAGAATGGCTCTGATTTAAAAGCTTTGATATTATTTACCTTCCACTTGTATGTTTTTATGCCATCTACAGTGCTTTCATCATATTCTCCTTCAAAATTATAGGTTTTACTTCTTAGTTTTAAGTTTTCAGGGATTTTGACTATAAACTCGGCATTTTCTACTGATCTGTTATAACCATTTATAGCAAACCATTCCGGATAGCTTAATATGCCATCGAATTCCCGTTCATATTCATATTCTATAGTATAGGGGTAGTTGTTCTGTTGAGCTTCGTAATATTTTACTCTGTTATCATCAAACAGTGTTCCTCCGGATGTAGCAGAATAATCTTTGATATCAGAGCTTTTAATCTTTTTGACGAGTTTACCTTCAGCATCGTAGATCCAAATTTTAAAATTCTTTAATGACAATAGTTTATCATAGCTAACTGTCTTTTTTGAGGCATATGCGCCATTTTTATTCAATATTGTAAGTACCTGATGATTTTTAATTGTGGCTTTACTAATTGATTCGACAGTAAAAAGGCTTTTATCCAAGCGAGTGACCACAGAAGCATTCTTTTTTAATTCGTCGCTTATGCTTGATACAGGATATTTAATAACGTCCTTTTTTGCCAAAAGACTATTTGAAATTGTCAATAAAATGGCTAGAAGCAGAGTGTATGTTTTATTCATATATAATGAAACTTTATTGTGTAAATACCTGGAAATGAAAATTCAGCCTTATGGAAATTATGAGTTTCTTTTTAAAACAATCATTTCAGCTTGTTTAGCAATAATATGCTTGTAAAACTCCTTTAGATAAGGGTATTCATTAAAAGCAAAAAATGGTTTTGTGATTTTTAAGCGACTCATTAGTATGATTTTTCCATTCATTTGCTGAATAGAATACATATAAGAGCCCGCCTTATTAGGTAAGGCAATACGACAATTTTCAGGTTTTGATTCTAAACTGCAATCTTCAGGAATACTAATTTCCAAACTATAAATTTCATCGTAAGAGTGTCCATAATCTACAGGATACTTACGTTCCTCAAGCGTAAATGGATTTTTCGTAGTTTGTTCATAAAGCATTGGGTTTAGATAAATTAAATCACCTGTATCATCTATCTTATCAATAATCTCAACTTCCGATTTGGTTTGTAAAGTCTTTTCGATATCATTTTGATTAATGATTTCAAATTCTTCAAGTGTTAATCCTTGATTGTCTTCTTCTAAATCAGATTTAATTTCATCATTGGTTTTATCTTCAAACTGTCTGCGAAGTCGAAGTGCTGCATACCCTTGGTGCGAATTTATAATCTCGCCAGTTAACTCCCCATCATTATTCAAAACCAGCTTACTGTTCGTTGCATGCCTATAAGGCAGCTTAGGCTCTAAGTTTATCCAGCGGGTTCCATTTGCCGAGACTAATCTTCCTTGTCCGTTAATACATCTAAAAGGTAGCATTTTACAAGAACACAGTGGTTCTGTGGCGTCTAAAAGCATTTCTTTATCATCAATTTTAATCATTCCCACCACATAATTAAATTTGGTTAGATTGGGTTGAGCAGGGAAAATCATACCATTCGATCTAGTACTTAAAATAACCGGATTAGCATTTAAACCTAGTTTTTTTAGCAGTAATACAAGCATTAGATTAATATCCGCTACATTTCCAGTTTTTTCTTTAAAAGCAGCTCTCAAGCTTGTGTTTACATACTTAGCGTTGTAATCGTTCCATTTCATATGACTTTTTATGAAACTGAAGGCAAGATTCATTTTATCTACATCGTTTTTTGCTTCTGAATTTATTTTTGTGACAATATTCTTAAGAAAATTACCACCCTTTAACTGAACGCCAAAATGCTGATGTTCGAGAAGTTCTTTATTAATTTTTTCCCAAGTGTTAGTGTAGTTTTTATAAGCACCTTTGTATTGTTGAATACCACCTAGTTCAAATTCAATAGCAGAAAGGAAGTTTTTCGAAGTCGTCATATAGGGTTCTTTCTTAAACGCAGGTGCGCCTGAAACAACCCACCGGAACTTTTCTATAGAATATGTGTCTTTGTTTGGAAGGGTTCCAATACCATAATCTTTATCAGCAACAGTAAAGTTTAAATACCCTTTGGATAATTGCTTGTAATGAAAGAATTCAGGAATACGCACACGGTATTCACTCCATTTTACAGGTATTTTCTTTTGAAAACGCCAGGTGCGTAAGTTAAAAAAATAATTCGATCGAATACTGTAAGAGTATTCTATAACAGAGCCTACTTTTACATTCGGTAAGGTTAGCTTATAGGTTTGAATGTATTTTGAACTTTCTTCAATAAATTTTCCATCCGATTTGAGTTTACTTTTAACGATTTTACCATTTTCAAGATTATAACTTACTGCTTTGAGACTAGATAAGTTATCACCTTTTTTACGTAAAGGGATATCGAAATTAGCCCAATCCAGACCCTCTTTTTTTAATACCTTAATTCGAATAACACGACTAAATGTCATTTCGAAGCCATTATTACTCGTATAGGGAATATCTGTAATTCCATAGTCGCATAAGATAACAGCAGATGCTGTACTGTCTGGTTGATAGGTTGTCATTTCCATTTCGTCCATACTGACTTTCCCATATTTAATGGGTGCTTTTTCTGCAAAAGTTTGTGTGGTAATTAATAGTAAGACAAAAGCTGTAATGCCAATATTGCTTAACAAATGTTTCATAAGAGTTGTTAGATTAGTGATATTTGGGGGTTGAAAAACAAAAGGTCAGGTTGTTATGTGTTTTATATTTTTATTTAATTAAGTAGCCTAAAATAATAAAGGAACATAAAAGAATGAATATTAATTATTTTTAATATTGAAGTGAGTGATGTGAATCTCTATAATTAATAAGATTATTGGTTTTAAAAGATATTTTTGTTGAAAACAATTTGAATCAAATAATCGCTTTTTTAGGATGATTGTTTATCTTTGAATTCCTTGAAAAAGTAAGAATAAGAACTAATCGTTTCGTTTATACCTCAGTATGGAGAACTTTATCGTTTCAGCACGAAAATATCGCCCCTCAAGCTTTCAAACAGTAGTTGGTCAGCAGTCTATTACCGTAACCCTTAAAAATGCCATTAAAAATGCTCATTTAGCTCATGCTTATTTGTTTTGTGGACCTCGTGGTGTCGGTAAAACGTCTTGCGCGCGTATTTTTGCTAAAACAATTAATTGCTCAAATGTAGGGTCAGATTTTGAAGCCTGTAATGAGTGTGAATCGTGTTTATCCTTTAACGAAAATCGTTCTTATAATATACATGAGCTTGATGCTGCATCAAATAACTCGGTTGACGATATTAGAACTCTGATTGATCAGGTACGTATACCTCCACAAATTGGTAAATACAGTGTGTATATTATTGACGAGGTTCATATGTTATCGCAGCAAGCCTTCAATGCCTTTCTTAAGACCCTTGAAGAACCTCCTGCTCATGCTATTTTCGTTTTAGCAACAACTGAGAAGCATAAAATTATTCCTACAATTTTATCTCGTTGCCAAATTTTCGATTTTAGTCGAATTAAAGTAGGTGATGCGGTGAGTCATTTGAAACATATTGCCAACACCGAAAATATCAATATTGACGAAGAAGCTTTAAATGTGATTGCACAAAAGGCAGATGGTGCTATGCGTGATGCCTTATCAATTTTCGATCAAATTGTAAGTTTTTCTGGAAAGGATATTAGTTTCGAGAATGTTATTCAAAATTTAAATGTATTAGATTACGATTACTATTTCAAGATGGTAGATGCTTTTCTTCAGGGAAAAGTAACTGATGTTTTGATACTATTTAATGAAATTGTAGAAAAGGGTTTCGATGGGCATCATTTTGTTGCTGGTTTAAGTTCACATATAAGAGATATACTGGTAGGAAAAGATGCTGCAACACTTCAACTTCTTGAAGTTAGTGATAGTGTTAAGGAAAAATATACCCAACAAGCTAAAAAGTGCGAAGTCGATTTCCTATACGATGCTTTAGGTATTCTTAATGAATGTGACATACATTATAAGAGTAGTCAAAATCAACGCTTACTTATCGAACTTACCCTAATTCAATTATCCCAGATAATTGAATCAAAAAAAAAAGGAGCTAGTCTGAAGAAAAACTTTCGCAGACTATTAAAAATACGAGTTGAGGGGAGAACCTCGGCTCCCAAAGTTGCAGGAGCTAAAGATAAAGCTCCTGTTCATCCACATCAGGAAGCACTGAAAGCTGTAAATAAAGATGCTGCCAAGCCTCAAGCAAGAATTTCTACTTCCTCAAGCCCTAATCCTGCGTCTATATCTATTAAGGCTGCTATGAGTCGGGGAATCACTAGTAAGCTAACTTCTAGTCCCAGACCAGAAGTAAAATCGAAAGAGCCAGGTGCGAGTTATACCACTAATCAAAACCAAACATATACAACCGAAGCTGTAGTTGAGAAACTTAAAGAGTATACTGTCGTTAGAAAGAAAAGCGACAGAATTCGTTTGGCTATAGTTAATTGTACGGCGGAAATTCAAGATGATAAGCAGTTAGTTGTAAAAGTTAGCAATCAAATACAAGCTGACGATATTGCCCTTGTTAAAAATGAAATGGTTAATTATCTGAAAAGAGAATTGCAAAACTCGACCATTGATTTTATCATCAAAATAACACAAACCGAAACGAAAAAAAGATTGTATACCGACACCGACAGATTTAAATATTTGTGTGAGAAAAATCCGGTTTTGGAGCAACTAAAGCAGAAATTTTCCCTCGACTTCGAATAATTTAGACTAAACGGACCTTATTTAGACAAAATAATCCATGTTTTTACATGTTGTTTTACTCGTATTGTGTTGACTTATTGTGAGTTTTGATTAAAGAAAAAAATCGTTAAAAAAAAAGCACTTTTTTATCCTGAAATAAAAAAAATCTATATGTTTACCCTCGAATTAAACGCTGTTTAATTCACAAGAAAAACAGACAATCAAGTTTTATTTTTTAATTAAAAATTACCAAAACACCAACTGACATGGCAACAACATCAAAAATCATCTACACTAAGATTGATGAAGCACCGGCCCTAGCAACGTATTCATTATTGCCTATTATTAAGGCATTCGTTGAGGCGTCAGGTATCGAAGTTGAGACCAAGGATATTTCTCTTGCAGGGAGAATTATCGCTAACTTTCCAGAGAATTTGACTGAAGATCAAAAGATCTCTGATTACCTAACAGAACTAGGTGATTTAGCAAAAACTCCAGAGGCTAACATTATTAAGTTGCCAAACATCAGTGCGTCAATCCCTCAGCTTAAAGCTGCTATTGCAGAATTACAAGCTAAAGGTTACAACTTACCTAACTATCCAGAGGAAGCTACAACTGAAGAAGACAAAGCATTACAAGCTCGTTTTGCTAAAGTTCTTGGTTCAGCAGTTAACCCTGTTTTACGTGAAGGTAACTCAGACCGTCGTTCAGCTGCTTCAGTTAAGAAGTATGCTCAAAACAACCCTCACCGTATGGGTAAATGGTCTGCTGATTCTAAAGCACACGTTGCTCACATGACTGAGAAAGATTTCTACGGAAGCGAAAAGTCTGTTACTATGACTAAAGCGACTGATGTAAGAATCGAGTTTGTTGACAACAATGGAGCTGTTACTGTTCTTAAAGAAAAGCAGCCACTATTAGAAGGCGAAGTTGCTGATACTTCAGTAATGAACGTGAAAGCTTTACGTGCTTTCTATGCAAAAGAAATTGCAGCTGCGAAAGAAGAAGGTTTACTATGGTCGCTTCACTTGAAAGCTACTATGATGAAGATTTCTGATCCTGTGATGTTTAAGCATGCAGTAGAGGTATTCTACGAAGAAGCTATCGCTAAGCACGCTGATACAATCAAAGAATTAGGCGTAAACTTCAACAATGGTTTAGGTGACCTTTATAATAAAATTCAAAATCTTCCTGAAGCTAAGAGAACTGAAATCGAAGCGGATATCATGGAGGTTTACAAGTCTCGTCCTGATATGGCAATGGTTGATTCTGACAAAGGAATCACTAACCTACATGTACCAAATAACGTAATTATTGATGCTTCAATGCCGGTAGTTGTTCGTGATGGTGGTAAAATGTGGAATCCAGCAGGCGAGTTACAAGATACCAAAGCATTGATTCCGGATCGTTCTTACGCTAGAATGTTCCAGGTTTGTTTCGATGACTGTAAGAAAAATGGAGCTTACGACGTAGCAACTATGGGTTCTGTATCAAACGTTGGTTTGATGGCTCAAAAAGCTGAAGAGTATGGTTCTCATGACAAGACTTTCATGGCTCAGGGCGAAGGTGTTATTCGCGTTGTAGAATTTGACGGAACTGTTGTAATGGAGCAGGCTGTTGAAGAAGGTGATATTTTCAGAATGTGTCAGGTTAAGGATGCACCTATTCAGGATTGGGTTAAATTAGCTGTAAACAGAGCTAAAGCAACTCAAACTCCGGCTATTTTCTGGTTAGACGAGAACAGAGCTCACGATGCTCAGATCATCGCTAAAGTAAATGCTTACTTACCAAATCACGATACAACAGGATTGGATATTCGTATTCTTGCTCCAGTTGATGCTATTGAGTTCTCATTAGAGCGTATCAGAAAAGGTTTAGATACGATTTCAGTTTCTGGTAACGTATTACGTGATTACTTAACTGACCTTTTCCCAATTATCGAGTTAGGTACTTCTTCTAAGATGTTATCTATCGTTCCATTGATGAATGGTGGTGGATTATTCGAAACTGGTGCAGGTGGATCAGCTCCTAAGCACGTTCAGCAGTTCGAGAAAGAGAATCACTTACGTTGGGACTCATTGGGTGAATTCCTTGCTCTAGGTGTTTCTTTCGAGCACTTAGCTGAATATGCTAACAATAAAGAAGCTAAATTATTCGCTGAGACACTTGATTTAGGTGTAACTAAATTCTTAGCTGAGAGAAAATCACCTTCTCGTAAAGTAAACGAGTTGGATAACCGTGGTTCTCATTTCTATTTAGCAATGTACTGGGCTGAGGCTCTTGCAGCACAAACTGAGAATGCTGAAATGGCAGCTCGTTTTGCTAAGGTAGCTAAAGATCTTCAGGCTAATGAAGCTAAGATTAACGAAGAGTTGATCGCAGTTCAAGGTAAAGCTATGAACATTGGTGGATACTTCCAGCCATGTGATAAGCTTGCTGAAGAAGCGATGCGTCCTTCTGCAACTCTAAATGCAATTATCGACGCTATCTAATCGGTAGTATCGATTTATATATTGAAAGGCCTTCCATTTGGGAGGCCTTTTTCTGTACATAGATATAGATAAAAGACTCCAGTATCTTATTTATTGCTTTCTATTTGAAACAAACTTTAAATCACTTATTTTTGTGCTTTAAATCAATCCAAATAAAAATAAGATGCAACTCCATAATAAACTAAGTAAGGAAGAAGCCATGAAAAAGCTTCATGCAGAAACCTTTAAACGAACGACATTATCTTTTTATCGCTATGTCATTCTTGATGATCCTCAAAGCTTCAGAGATGATTTGTTTGTGGAATTGGATAGTTTGAATTGTCTTGGACGAATTTATATTGCAAGAGAGGGGATAAACGCTCAAATGAGTGTACCGGAGCACAATTTAGAGACTTTTATCCAATGTTTGAATAGTAGAGTAGCATTAAAAGATATGCCCATTAAATGGGCCGTAGAGGATGATGGAAAATCTTTCTTTAAGCTAATTATTAAGCTTCGTTCAAAGATTGTAGCCGATGGGTTAGATGATGGAACATTTGATGTGACAAATGTGGGGAAACATCTTACACCAATGGAATTTCATAATTCCTTAGATGATCCTGATGCTCTTGTAATTGACATGAGAAACCACTATGAAAGTGAGGTTGGCTACTTTGAGAATGCGATTTGCCCTGACGTAGATACTTTCCGTGAAGAAATACAACTGCTTGTAGATGATTTTTCGAATAAGAAGAACAATAAGGTTCTACTTTATTGCACTGGAGGTGTTCGTTGCGAAAAAGCGAGTGCTTATCTGAAACATCATGGTTTCAATGATGTCAATCAATTACATGGAGGTATTATTGAATATGCACGTCAGATTAAACAAACAGGACTCAAATCAAAGTTTATTGGTAAGAATTTTGTTTTCGATGAACGCCTAGGGGAAAGTATCGATGGACAGGTGATTAGTAAATGTCATCAATGTGGCGCAGCTTGCGATACCCATACCAATTGCGCCAATGATGATTGCCATTTGCTTTTTATTCAATGTGAGGCCTGTAAGACACAATATAAAGGCTGTTGTACAGATGAATGCAAAGCGATTATTGCTTTACCAAAAGAGGAGAGAATTAAGCTTAGATCAAAGTTTCATGACAAGTACTCTAAGAGTCAAATTTACCGCCAAAGAATACGCCCTAAATTGAATCATTCTTAAGAAAACACGTTTCTTTTTTTTGTATATTGAAAACAAAAAACAAGAATAATGGATAAACCTAATCAAGATATCAAGCTAAGCTTTCAGCCTCTAAACTCGTCTAATTTTGGGGACTTTGAATACCTTTTTAAAGAGAAAAATGCTTGCAAAGGTTGTTGGTGTATGTACTGGCGTTCACCAGAAGATGAATTTGAAGCAAATCAAGGAGAAGGTAATCTTCAAAAAATGAAAAAAATGATTGAATCTGAACAGGTTCCCGGTGTTATTGTTTATAGTAAAAAAGACCCCATTGCCTGGTGTTCATTTGGGAGTATGGAAAGTTTTCCCAGATTTTCCAGAGAGCATGAAATTCAGATGATAAAAGATAAAGAGGCATGGATTATTTCCTGTTTATTTGTTCGTAGAGATTGGCGAAGAAGCGGGGTCAAAAGAGCTCTCTTAAATTATTTAGTGGATTATTGTGCAAAGGAGGGAGGGAAAGTTCTTGATGGTTTTCCTTGCGACTCAACCTTTAGCAAATATCCTGATGCTTTTGCCTGGACAGGTATTGTTAAAGCTTACGAAGCAGTAGGTTTTGTTCAGGTAACAGGTGCAACGGAAAGAAGGCCAATTATGCGATATTACCTTTAGAATGCATGGTTATATAAGTGCTAACATTAGTTCTTCTATTATTTGATATTAAGCATATAAATTTTATCTTTAATAGAATAGTCGTTTCACCTATAAAACTAATATATTATGACAGAAGGACAACATAGTGTTTGCGTATTTAAAGGCTCAATGATCGATGTTAATTATTACGTAGAAAGATTGAGTGAATTGGGCATCACATCTATTGTAAAAGATGATTTTCAATCTGGTGTTCATGCTGGTGTGCCAAGTGGTTCTCCTGATTTAATTGAATTATTAGTCGATATGGATAATGCAGAAAAAGCTTTCGAGTGTATAGAAGGTTTGCAAGACAGTGAATAAAGAACTTAATTCTGAAAATAAAAAAAGGTCGGGAAACATTGAGTTTCCCAACCTTTTCTATTTTTTGTTTTCCGGCTTAAAAAGCAGTCACAATCCCCATGAAGTCTTCAGCAACAAGCGAAGCTCCACCAATTAGTCCACCGTCAACATCTTCGTTACTAAATAACTCTTTAGCGTTAGATGGTTTGCAGCTTCCACCATAAAGGATAGAGCAATTATCAGCAACATCTTTACCGTATTTTTCAACCAAAGTTTTACGAATAAAGGCATGCATTTCTTGAGCTTGATCTGCAGATGCTGTTACACCTGTTCCGATAGCCCAAACTGGCTCATATGCCAATATAACTTTTCCAAAATCTTCAGCAGAAAGATGAAATAAACCATCAGCAATCTGAGATTTAACAATGTCAAAATGCTTACCGCTCTCGCGCTCTTCTAAAACTTCACCAATACAGAAAATTGGGGTCAGTTTATTCTCAAGACAAAGGTTAGTTTTCTTAACCAAGATCTCGCTCGTTTCGCCATAATAGCTTCTACGCTCTGAATGACCAAGAATCACACACTGAGTTCCTGTAGATGCAACCATTGAGGTTGATATTTCTCCAGTGTAAGCTCCGCTTTTTTCATCGGCGCAGTTCTGAGCTGAGATACGAATTTTATTGCTGGTAATGGCTTTGTTTAGTTCTGTAAGGTGAACGAAAGGTGCGCCAATAATAACTTGAACATCTTTGATATCGGTAGATTCCACCAAACCGTTAATTTCTTTTGCTAATTCGATACCTTCTTGAAGGTTGTTGTTCATTTTCCAGTTTCCTGCAACAATTTTTTTTCTCATAACTGTCATCTGTTTTTTATTGTTCCAAATCGGGATTTAAGCATAAGGAAGCCCCCGATTAAAAGCAATAAAGTTGTTGTAATACTTAAAATAACTAATTTATTAGTCAGTGTTTGATGTTGTGTTATTGAATAGGCTGCTAAATTAGCCTTTATTTCCGTTGTTTTTGGTATATCTCGCCAATGCCATTTGTTTAAAATTGTTCCATTTTGCAATAGAACTAAGCCCGGATTGGAACGAATGATTGTTTTTAGTTGAATTTCATCTGTCGCATAAAATTCATATGGCACAGCAAATTCTTCTTTAAATTTGTTGATCTCATCATCGGTTGAAGCAGTTAAACAAATAAAATTGTAAGACTGATTATTGGCCCATGACGCAAGTTCGTTAATGTCTTTTTGTCTGCTACGATTCATGTCGCTCAAATGACGACTAACCAATAAGAAAGTATATGAAGCATCAGAAAGCACCTGATCAGTAATATCACCATATTCATTATTTGAAATAGAGAAGTCGTGAATTGGTGCCTTATAGCCCTCTTTAATCTTGATTTGTTCTACATCAACATATCTCCATGTTGAATCTTGCCAAGGGTAGTTACTTTCATCAAACTCTTTAACTACGCCATCTTTTTCATATTTAAATAACGATTTGTATTCATCAACGGGAGCACCTTCGGGAATCATCATACCGTCCTGAACATTTGCTCCAATGTGATAGGGGCGAAAATCGATAAATGGCAGATGGCGATATGAATAAATATTTGAACCTAATGCAATTACCAAAGAGAAGACAAAAAACAGATTATGAGTCAGTTTAGAACTCTTGTCTTTTTCTTTATTTCGGGTAAAAAATACAATCAGTGTAAAACCTAATATAATGATGTTTTTACCAAAAGTTTCCCAGTTAGTCAGTATCAATGCATCTCCAAAACAGCCACAATCGGTAACAGGATTGGTTAATGCCAGAATTAGAGTTAATGGCGTGAAAAATAGCATGAATAGTAGAGCTAACCAAGCAGAAGATTTCTTATAGACATTAAATAATACTAACATTCCAACAGTAAATTCCATTACAGATAAGAGAACTGCCAATGAAAATGCTATCCCTTCAAAGGAATCCATACCAAAGGCTACAAAGTAGTCTTTGAATTTAAAGGTTGATCCCATAGGATCAGTTGCTTTTACAAATCCTGAAAAAATAAATAGGAAACCTACTAGTAGGCGACTCACTGTTCTTATAAGCTTCATGCTGATAAATACTTTTGGGTGTTTGGGTTAAGAAATGCGGATCATATAAAGTTTACTCTCCAAATTCAAGCTTTATTAAACCGAATACAGAGTAATTAATCATATCGTAGTAATTCGCGTCAATTCCTTCAGAGATAATTGTCTTTCCTTTGTTGTCTTCGATTTGCTTGGTACGATTAATTTTCATCAAGATTAAATCCGTGTAAGAAGACACTCTCATACTTCTCCAGGCTTCATCGTAATCATGGTTTTTCTTTTCCATCAAGCTTTTCGCTTCCTGAAAGTATTTGCTATATAGCTCCAAAGCCTTATCTGCAGCTAATGGTTCTTCAGAAGTACCCAATTCAAGTTGAATAATTCCCATGATAGAGTAATTGACAATACCAATAAATTCTGAACGGATATCGTCTTCTATCTTACTCATTCCTTTTTCTTCGATGCTACGAATACGTTGTGCTTTAATATAGATCTGATCGGTAAGTGAAGTCGGTCTGAGAATACGCCATGCAGTTCCGTAATCCTTCATCTTTTTTGTATAGATATCGGTACAAATTTTGATAATGCTTTCGTATTGTTCGTTGGTAGTCATGCTAGGTTTTTGAGTTTCTATTACAGTAGTCATTGCTATATAGAGCTAAAATTTCTTAATAAAATCAGTGTATAGATTATCGAATGAATAATAAAAGTTGTCTATTCACTCAGCAAGTCGAGTGCTTTGACATTTTTCTTTTATTTTTGTTCAGTTTTTAGACTGAAAATAATCATCTCATGCAAAAATATAAAACAAATTCTTCAAATCAGAAGATCGCATCAATTATGTGTGGTAAGAATTCAATATCTTTTGATAAGCCTTTGGTTATGGGGATTTTGAATTTAACGCCAGATTCATTTTTCGATGGAGGACAATATATTAATACTGACTCTATTTTAAAACGTGCCAAACAAATTGTATCAGAAGGTGCAGATATTATTGATCTGGGTGCTTATTCGACTCGCCCAGGAGCGGAAGATATTGATGTGGAAGAAGAATGGAGAAGAATGCAACCTGCCTTAGCCATAATCAGAAAAGAGTTTCCTGATGTAATTCTATCCATAGACACCTTTCGCTCAGAACTTGTTAAACGTGTAATTGGTGAATTTGGAGCTTGTATTGTTAATGATATATCTGGAGGCACGATGGATAATCAAATGTTTGCTACCATAGCTGAACTTCAGGTGCCATACATCATGATGCATATTAAAGGAACGCCTCAAACCATGCAATCTCAAACAGATTATAATGATTTGATGGGGGAACTCTTAGATTTCTTTAAGGATAGAGTGAGACAATTAAATGATTTGGGAGCACAGCATGTAATAATAGATCCTGGTTTTGGTTTTGCAAAAACTCTTGATCAGAATTACGAGATTATGGGGCAATTGGAAGCATTCAAACAATTGAAGTGTCCATTATTGATAGGTATTTCTCGTAAATCGATGATATATAGGCTTCTTGGAGGAGAAGCTAAGGATAGTTTAAACGGAACAACAGCACTAAACATGCTCGCTCTAACGGGTGGAGCGCACATTCTGCGTGTGCACGATGTAAAAGAAGCTGTTGAGTGTGTAAAAATTTACAATCATTCTCAGATTCGATAAATGAGTATCACACTTAAAGGATTATCTATTATAAATTTCTATTTTTGTTAAGAAGGTTTTCCATAAATCTTCTTTTTATTATTCTCAAGCCACAATTGGCCTAATTTTTCATTTATGATCCTAGCTTTTATAACGCTAAGCTTTTTCGATGTTTTAGATATTCTTTTGGTAGCCTTTCTGCTATATCAGGTTTACATGCTAACAAGAGGAACTGTGGCTATCAATATTTTTGTTGGACTATTCCTTTTCTATTTGATTTGGTTGTTTGTAACGGCCTTGAATATGGAACTCTTAAGTAACATTCTTGGAAAATTTATTGGCGTTGGGGTAATTGCATTACTAATTGTGTTTCAGCAAGAGGTTCGAAAATTCTTATTACACTTGGGCTCACGATATAATTTTAGTCAGAAATTCTCTTTCGAAAAATGGTTAGCAGTAGATGATAAATCAATCAAAGATAAAGAGGTTGAAGATATCATTGAGTCTTGCGAGAACATGTCTAACACAAAAACGGGAGCATTAATTGTAATCACTAAACGTACTGATTTATTTAGTTTTGCAGAAACAGGGCAAATCCTTAAGGCTCGAATCTCATCAAGTTTATTAGAGTCCATCTTTTTTAAAAATTCTCCTTTGCATGATGGTGCTTTAATTTTGGATAATAATCGAATTCTGGCAGCAAGATGCATTTTACCTGTTTCTGATAATCCTAATATACCCGGAAGCCTTGGTTTGCGTCATAGAGCTGGAATTGGTATCAGTCAAATGACAGATGCACATGTGATAATCGTTTCTGAAGAGACAGGAAATATTTCCTATATAATGGGAGGTAAGATTAAAGTTAGAATTAGCTCTGACGAACTTCGTCGTTTCCTTTGTGCTGATTATACAAGTTTTGTTGTTTGATAATTCCGGAATTTCCCTTTCTAGTGTTAAGTTTTTTAATTTAAAATACTGAGACGAGATGACTAATGTTATAATATATTGACTAATAGACTCATATTGATGACAGATATAATGCGTAAAATAGCAATTTTTATGTCAATCTTATCTATCTTTAAATTGTAATATTCATCCAAATTTATTTATGTTCCTGAAACTGTTTATATTCCTGCAATTCATTTGTGTTATCGGCTTAAAAACAAGCTCCGAAGAGCATAATGTAAAGGCATGGATAGAGATAGAAGGTGAATTAAACGCTTTATCTGTAAGGGCTAAAATAAAAAATAATAGTACTGAAAATCTGTTTCTGAATTATGAAATAGAAATGCATAGCCGCTCTCGCATTAAAAACCAAAAAACACTCCAGAAAGGGAAACTTTTTGCAATGAAAGAATCAGTTATTAACCTAGGTGAGTCGCGATTAAACGTAAAAAGAACGGAAGAACTTTGTGTTCTAATAAAAGTTCTTCATGATAGTGAAGTGGTAGCTGTGGACTCGGTTATTTTCCATGGAAGATAAGCTTATGAACTTCTACTACGCTGGTTTTCCTATTAAAACAACGTCTTTTTCGTTATTAATATCCGTTACAAGGATATCGTAAAAAGTATTTGTTTTTATATTTTCAGCTTCGAATTGTACAGGAATATAGTGTTCTCCATAACCTTTAGCTACATTCCCATTAATATTCTCTACGAGCACACGTTGTGTTTTACCAACAAATTGACTTCTGTATTTAAGTTTACTTTCTTCTGCTATGCCTCTTAAAACTTCACTACGCTCAGTTTTTAGCTTTTCAGGGATCTGATCGGCCATTCTTTCGGCACGAGTTCCTTTACGTATTGAGTATTTAAAGGTGTGCACATGACCAAACTCCATATTCTGAATCATATCACAGCTATCGGTAAAATCAGTTTCGCTTTCGCCAGGGAAACCAATAATAATATCTGTAGTGAAATTGAAATCCGGACGAATGACTCTCACTTTCTCAACGGTATTCTTAAAGGTTTTAATCGTATACATTCGACGCATTCTCAAAAGAACTTCATCGGAACCCGATTGCAAGCAAAGGTGAAGGTGAGGTGTCATTTTAGGGTGTGACAATAAGCCTAAGAATTTATCTCCAAAACCATCTGGTTCAAGTGACGAGATTCTTAACCTAAAATCTCCATCTAAATTAAGAATGGCTTCAATCAGATCATCAAACTTATAATTTTCATATTCGTATCGACCAATGTTTACTCCAGTGATGACAACTTCTTTAGCGCCATTAGTAATAACGGATCTTACATTATCAAGAATAGCCTCAAATGGACGACTCTTGGCACGACCACGCACCGATGGAATGATACAGAAAGTACAGAAGTTATCACAACCATCTTGTATTTTAATCATACTGCGCGTATGAAAACCTTTTTCGGTTGAACCGTAGGCAAACAAATCGTTATTCAGTTGAGATGGGTGTTTCACCTCTCCATTAAAATGCGCTTCAACCAAGGAGTATAGAGCTGATTTATTATCATTTTCGAGAACATAGTTAATCTCATCTTTGTTCTCTAATTCTTCTTTAGCATTGTTGGCCATGCAACCCGTTACAACCAAAACTGAATCCTTATTTCGCTTATTGGCTTGATTGATGAAGTTTCTTGACTTGTGATCGCTTTGATGTGTCACCGTACAAGAATTGATTACATAGACATCAGCTTCTTCGTCAAAATTGACCAATTTGTAGGCATTATTCTGAAATTTAGAAGCTAAAGCATCTGTTTCGTACTGATTCAGACGACAACCTAAAGTTTTAAAAGCGATTGTTTTCATTGTAAATTATATTGTAAGCACTGTAATTAAAGTTGTTCGAGATGGTTATTCTCTATTCAATAAAATCTCCTTCAACCGAGAAATCAGTAGCTGATTTGATTTTCACATCAACAATTTGTCCAATTAAATCTGAGTTCTCAGATAAAAAGCGAACATTAATCTTTCCTTCAGTCATTCCAGCTAAATAACCAGCGTGTTTTGCAGTTCCTTTTACCAGCACTCTGAATGTTTGATCTATCATGCTATTATTATAGCTTCTCGATGTTAGTTTCAGATCTTCGGTTAAAACCTGATGGCGATTCTTTTTTACCTCAATGGGTACAGAATCGAACCAGCGATGACTCAAAGCACCAGGTCTAGGCGAATACTTCGCTATATATGCCATATTAAAGTCGAACTCTTTCATAGCAGCACGAGTGGCATCAAACTGCTCATTGGTCTCACCTGTAAAGCCAACAATAATATCGGTAAACAGGGTTGCTTCAGGAATTAAGCGTTTAATGGTCGAAACGGATTGACGGTATTTTTCAAGTCCATGCTTACGGTTCATGGCAATTAAAAGCTTATCGTCGCCAGATTGTAATGGCAAGTGAATTTGCTTAGCCAGACACTTGTATTGCGCAATAACTTCAATCACTTCATCGGTCATATCACGAGGGTGAGGCGAAGTAAAATAAAGCCAAAATTCGGTTCCTATTTCATTTCCAAGCTCACCAATTCTACGAAGTAATTCAGGAAACATGATTTCTGTATCAGGCTTGTCTAAACCATAGGAATTCACGTTTTGACCTAATAAGGTAATTGATTTATATCCTCTTTCAACCAATGACCTAACTTCATTGACAATCTCAACTGAAGGACGAGAAACTTCACGACCTCTGGTATAGGGTACAGCACAGAATGAGCAAAATTTATCGCAACCATTCTGTATTGGCACAAAAGCTTCAAAATCGGAAGTATGATCAGGTTTTACATTCCAAAATTCCGAAATATTATCGTTTTGAGCGTCAAAACCTTTCTGTACACCATTAGCTGTCGTAATTCCATACTGATGGATCATCTCAGGCAAGTTTGGTAAATCTTTCATCTGAAAGATAATATCGAAAAGCTTTAGAAATTTCTCGTGATCAGAAGGTAGTACACAGCCAGAAACAAAGGTGATTAGGTTGGAACGGTTCTTCCATTTATTCCATTTTGATATTTTAGAATAAACCTTATCAATAGCATTCTGACGCACTGAACAGGCCAAAATCCCAATTAAATTAGCTTCTGTTTCGTCTTCAGTATAGGTGTAACCCATTTGTTCAATCACGGTTCTAACGCGCTCTCCGTCAGAAGCGTTCATTTGACAACCTAATGATATAAGATGATATTTCATAAGATGATGCGATGTTGATTAGTTAATATGATGATCCTTAAAGGTATCATCATGTCGATTTACTAATCCTTACTTTAAAACTTTGGGTCAACTTTGAATTAACTCAATATATAGCTACCGATATTAAAAATAAACTTCGGTATGGATAGGACCTAGTTTGATACCTTGTTTTTCAAGAATATCATAGGCCTCGTAAATCATATGACAATTGCCGCAAAGATAACAGATTGTATCAGGTGAGACAGGGTTTTTCAGAAGATATTCTGTTACGCGACCGTTAAAATCCCCAGTATTTTCACCTGAAGTACATAAAACATATCGATTTGAGTCGTAAGATTCCTTTTCGTAAGCTTCCTCTTTGTGGCGAATCCCATGTAGAAGGGTGTAATCCATTTCCGGATGTGTGTGTATAAAGCTATGGATAGGAGAAATACCTGTACCTGTGCTTATAAACATGAATTTCTTATTTTTAATCTCATCAGTTTTTAAAGAAAAGTGTCCGAATGCACCGTCTATATCCAGTTCATCACCAGGCTTGCATTTTTTCAATTTTTTCGAAAGCAAACCATCTTCAACTTCCTTAATTAGAACCTCAATGTAAGGATCTTGTTCTGCACTGTATATTGAGTATTCTCTACGATCAATGCTACCACTAAACCCCAGTGTTATATATTGTCCTGTTTTAAATGTGAAATCTTTTTTCTCCAAACGAATGATATAGGTCGATGGAGTTAGGTTTCTTAGACTAATTACTTTATGTGAATTCATTTATTTTCTTCTTGCTTTTTTATCAAATCTGGCCGTATTTGTATTGTTTCTTATTATGTGGAATCAATAAAAATAAGCTTTCGCAAAATAAGATGTTTTTATCCGAAATAGCAAGCCTTCGGTAGTTTTTGTGATTAGTCAATGGAGTAGGGTGCTCAATTAAAAATATTAAGAGAATATAAATCAGCTTGAGAAAGAGATTAAATCTATTTAATTCTTTATTTCTTTCTGAAAAACAAGGTTTTCATATTTATTCTCACCCATGGTAAAGTAAATTGAAGAATTTGATTTAAAGCCCAAATAAGTATAAAAATCTATTGCATTTTGATTTTCAATAAAACAGGATAACCAGTAGTTCGAAATTCCTTTTGAATAGAGATGCTTTTCTGCTTCGATAACAAGCGCTTTACCAATACCACGTCCGTAAAAATGCTCTGATACATATAAAACAGTCATCTCAGCACAATTTTCTTTGGTATCAGGATGAATAGCTTCGAAATTAACTTCACAATATGCAATCAGAAAATTATTTTCTTCAGCAACAAGGCAGTATTTATTTTTGTCACTAATTGATCTTAAACAGTTTTCATAGGTGAAATCTGCTTCCAGATACTCGGTATATTCATCATTAATACCTTTTGTGGCATAGGTGTGTAGCCAAACCTGAGTTTTTAAGAATTTAAGATTAAGAGCGTCTTTGTTTAGGGCTTTTCTTATTTGCATTTTATGATTGGTCAATTTCTAAATAAACACTGATATTGTTCTGAGAAGGAGAGAAGTCATTAAATAAGTTCCCAATACTCGCACCCATTTAAATAAATAATAACGCATTTATTCTGAAATTATATTTCGTACTTACAGATAATTCCGAATAATGATTATTATATCTTAATTGTTTTTTAACAGATTAAAACTAATTAAACAATTTGATCTGGCAAATAAAATGGGCATCTCATAAAATTGAGATGCCCATCAAAATGATTTGGTTAGTTAAATTGTGATTTAGATAAATAAGCTATTCATTTTGAAAAACTTATAAGTTTAGAAGCTGGTCGAAAAGCTAATGTTCAGACCCGTATAAGCAGGTACAAATCGACAAACACCGCCTGAACAGTTCAAGCCTTCACGATTTCTACCATAAGCTACCTGCAGGTTTTTGGAATCTTTAGCCCATCCAAAGCCACCAGAATAATAATGTATCTTGTCCTTATCACCATAGTTGTATTGATTGGAAACAAACATAGAGAAGCCTGGCGCAATAGAATATTCAAGTAAACCAGCTATCCAATTCTTTTTATCCTGCTTGGTCCACAAGTGTTGTAACTCTGCTCTCAAAACATGTTTGGGTTTGATTTTAAACTCGATTTCACTGGCTAAAAAATCAGATTTTACAATAGGGGAGTCACCGCCTTGCAGTTTACCTTTATTATAATCGATATGTGCATAAGCCAGCTTGGTTTTCAACCTTTTTGAGAATTTCTTTGATAAATTGATATTGAAATCGCGGTATAGTTTACTGTCTCCTAGTTTAAGAAAATCACTTTCCTCCGTTTCAATGTTTTTCAGATCTAAATCGTTATATGCTGAGAAATTAATTTCCAGCTTAGTTCCATACTTTCCACCTAATAAACTACCTTTTTTAAATTTCTTATAAAGATCGAATTGAGCACCCATTTCGCCATCGGCTTGAGTGATATAGGTGTAAATATTTAACAAACTGTATTTGTGCTGCTTGGTAATGGCTGGTAAATAATTCACTAAAAGATTTAAACCACTAGCAGTTCTTTCGTTATAGAAACTCATATCTTTTAAAGCTCTGAAAGTAAAATTCATTCCCAGACCAGATTGAGCATAGGATGAATTGATAAGTAATGCATTCCCAGTGATATCTCTAGTGGGATATTCGACTCTTCTGTCATCTTTTTTCTGAACAAATTCGGCATTTAAACTCCAATTTTTTATTCCGAAATCTAATCGAGCAGAATAGGCATTTACCTGGCTAGGAAAATCTTCCTGAGCACCTGTATAGGTTTCATACTTGCTTAGCCAGCTTCCACCTAGATTAAAATGGCTATTGGTTAAACCAAAATACTGAGCCAAATCAAATGTTCCATCAAGACCTCTCAGTGTACCGTCTGAAACTTCGAAGAATTCTCGTTGCTTGCCATATATTGCCTTTAAGTTCAGGTAGTCGGTAGGATAGAACCTCACACCCACACCTTCGATGGCATTGTTAATGCCTAATTCACGGTTTTCGTAACTTCTAAAAATAAGACCACTACCAAACTGTTCGTAAAAGTTTCCTACAGTGATTTCTAATGTCTCATCTTGATATTTTAGATATCGACCTGCAATTTTCTGATCTTTGTGGCGGATATCGTATCCTACAAGTCTTGGTAAATAGGCTTCGTATTGCAAGCCCATTGTCAGTTTACCAATATGATAATCCAGTTTCAGATAAGAATTGGATCCAAATTTATCATCGGGAACTATAGCTTTGGTTTTATTGTCTTTCTTGTAAATTTGGTTGATGGTCTCGAAACTACCACTTAGTTTTCCTTTTTTATCCTGAGCATTTCCCAGATGCCATTGACTCAATAAAATAAACCCCAAAAGTATTATTTGTTTGTTCATATTTTCTTTATGCTTATTTTTTTGATAGTTCGGTTAGCTGCTCTATAATCAATTCTTCACTTCCAGGTTGATAGCCACTATGTTTCCATACGATTTCACCTTTTTTAATGATACAACAAAAGGGAACACCCGAAATATTAAGAGCACGTTTTAGGTCTGAGTTTTCATCGATATAAACATCAAATTGCCAGTCTCTGGCTTTTACCAATGCCGGAACTTTAGAACTGGACCGTGTGTTATCAATCGATATGGCGATTATTTTAAACTTAGTCTCTTCTTGCCAGTCATCCATCGCTTCGTTAATGGCTTCAAGTTCATGAAGGCAAGGACGACACCAAGTTGCCCAAAAGCATAAAACCACTGGTTCCTCGCTATTGGGAAACAAGCTTTCAGATTGAATCATTGTACCATGAATATCCTTTAGTTGACTACCCGAAAGCTGGGCTTGTGTTAGTAAAGAAAATAGGCTTAGTATTAATAATAGACTATATTTTGTCATTATTTTTAGTTTTATATAGGGTTAATATGAGACTTATAGCTTACAGATTATCAACAGAAAGAACATTAATAACTTCACTGTTCTTTACAAGAAAAGTAATAGCTGACAAATGTGCTTTATTGTATTTCGAAACATCCGTGGTAAAGGATAAACTATAGCTTGATCCTTGAGTCAATTTCTCGTTAGGAATGGCATCCCCATATAAATCGGTTAATGTTTTACGAAGAATATAATGATGCTGAAAGTTTTTCATCTTTTCACCTGCTTGATAAAAAGCAGAACTAGCTTCATCATTATAGTAATTTGATTGATCAGCCAGTTGATTGTTGTCGCAAAGAGCAACCACTAATTTTATGTCTTTGGAGGTTTGATATGATTCTAATTGCACATCTATCTTAGCATTATCACCATCCACCTGAATCGTAGATGAAAGTCCTAATGGACATGATTCACTGGCTAAACTCGTTAAGATATCTTCTGAAATATTGACTGATGTATTCCGGTTTACGATTTTAGTAGGATATCCGCTTACGTTGTATGTTGATACTAAACTACCTAGTTTAGAAAAAGTAAATTCATCACTACCATGAATTGCTGATATTACCATATTAGCTGATGTTTTACCCTTTAGTTCTTCTAAATAATACATTGACTCAGGACAATAGCCACACCAAGTTGCTGTGTAGTCTTCAACCAAAACATTTCTAGGCGACATATTAACACCAATCAGTAAGTCGGCACTTTTTAATTCTGAATACTCGGCTCTTACTTTGTACTTTCCATTTGTAGATGAATTAAATGTATGACCGCTGATCAGTTGATCATCGACATAGAACTTAGCGCTGGAAGTCACATTATTCAACTTAGTGTCTAATACTTTGAATTCGAATTCTTCAGATCCGGATGAGAATTTGGATGTTCTATTGCTTGACAGATATAACCTTGCTGTGTAGTGACGAACCAGAATCTTTATACTAGCTTCTCTGTCCAGGTTAACCGCTTTAACCGTGTATTCACCTTTTTTTGTAGTAGAATAAGTATTTTTTGCTAAGGCTTCACCATCGACATAAATTTTTGAGTCAGAAGTGATATCTTTTTCATTATTATCCTTAACTGTAAAAGTGATTTCATCTTTGCCATCAGCAAGTATTGAACTTTTATTTGCTGTAATCTTGATACTTCCATTTTCAACTATAGCTTTATTATCATCGCTTTTAGAGCAGGAAGCTAAAGTCGTTGAAAAAAGGATGAAGCCAATTAGTAAAATGTTTAATTGTTTTTTCATAGGGGAATTTTTTTATTTGTGAATACTTGTTTGTTATAAAAACATTCAAGAACTGAAATACCCTACTTTTTTATCAATAAAAAATAGATTTTGTTAAAATATTCCGTTTTTATTGAAGGAAACAATATAAATATCTTACCGTTTAATAGTCTTATTCATCCCAACCAGGAGATTGTCTACGTGTCTTTTTTTCAGAATCTAGTCGCTTAGTTTTTAATCGTCTCTCACGAGCACGACGACTGGGTTTTGTTGGCCGACGTTTTTTGACAGGGGTAAAAGCTTGTGTCAACAAATCAAAGAATTTCTCAATTGCTGATTGCTTATTCTTCAGTTGAGAGCGATCTGCCTGAACAACGATACTCAGAATATCATCCTGACTGATACGTGTTGCTAATTTATGATAGAGAATACTTTTGTCATCATCACTCAACAATTGCGTTTCCCTTAGGTTAAATCGTAGTTCAACCCGGGAACTCACTTTATTCACATGCTGACCACCAGGGCCACTGCTTCGTGAGGTTTGAAATTTGAATTCTCTTAAAAAGGCTTCTTTATTTGAAATGGGTAAAAACATAAGGGGAATCTACTTGTTGACTGGTTAATGAAAATACATGCTTAAATACAAAAGTATCATTTAATGTTAATGTCAAACATTAATTCTCTTTTCTAAATCCCATGAATTTAAATCCCAAAATAGAAAATAAAGCCACCTCACATTTGTAAGGTGGCTTGTAAAAATTAAGATATAAGTTTTTTACTCTTTCAGAACCATATCGATACACATAACTGCTGCCAGAATCATGATTCTAATTGGATGATCAGAAGGTACTTCTTTTGAAATCTCTAAAATGTAGTTGTCGGCAGAAGTAAAAAGTTCTTTACCAATACCTGCCCATTTTTTACTTACATGAGCCAGTTCAACTTCATCTTTAAGAAATTTAAAATCCCAACTGGTCCATTTTCCTTTTAAAGTGCAAAGGTGTTGGTCTTTAGCATCAAAGACATTGAATTTTCCTCCAATAGAAAAAAACTTTTGCTTAAATTGTCCTACTAAGTGGTCATTTTCGTCAAAAACTTCAACATTAGATATAAAAAGAGAAAGGCCACGCTTTATAGTCAGGACTTTATCTCCTGAATTGCTTTTGATTACAATATTAAAGGGCGTCATTCTTTTATACCCTGTAAAACGAAATAGTTTGGTGAAGAAACCAAGGTTTTCTTCTCTGCAATTCATGATTACATCTTGGCTTTCAGGATTGTATATATCAAAGTTATTAGCAGCTTTAAACATGCCAACATGTTCTTTTATAAAATAGAGATTTTGTTCTAGTATGGAATTCATAATATCAATGCGTTAAAAAATAAATATGGCGCGAAAATACTTATATTATGAATATAATATTGGTTTGAGTAAAAGAAAAGACCAATTCAATTTCTGATTGGCCTTATTCTTTTGATATAGAGTATGTCACAAAATTAACTATTTAATTGATCGATCAAACCTTCAGACTTTTCATCTTCATCTTCAGAGAAATTAATAGCCGTTTCAATAATAGCTAAGTGTGAATAGGCTTGCGGGAAATTACCCAGCATACGCTTTGTCTCAAAATCAATATCCTCAGCAAATAAACCTAGATGATTAGAATAGCTTAAAAGAATATCAAATTTATCCTGAGCTTCTTTTTTTCTTCCTATTTTATATAGGCTGTTTATCAACCAAAACGAACAAATAGTAAAGGCAGATTTAGGTGTACCAAAATCATCCTGATTCTTATAACGATACATAAGCCCATCATGTTCTAATTCTTTTTGAATGGTAAGAACTGTCGATACATACTTTTCATCCTTTGCATCAATAAAACCATAGGTTTCCATTAATAAAACGGATGCATCCAGATCATCAGAGCCATAATGCTGTGTAAAGGCTTGCTTTTCCTCACTCCAGGCGTTTTTCATGATATCTTTTTTCACTGCATCACGATATGGCGTCCATTTATTCACATAGTAGTCACTCTTAAGAAGTTTGGATATTTTTACAGCACGATCGAAAGCCACCCAGCACATCACTTTACTAAAAGTGAAATGAAGGCTTTTCCCTCGAATTTCCCATATTCCTCTATCTGGTTCACGCCAGTTTTCTTCTACAACTTTAATAATACTTCGTACAATTGTGCATAATTCTTCGGTGTGTTCCAATGAATTTTCAAACAATTCGAATTGCTGATGAATCAAATCCAAAAGAATGCCATAGATGTCATTTTGTTTTTGCTTATAAGCTGCATTTCCAACCCTTACCGGTTTTGAACCTTCATACCCAGCCAGATGTTCCAATTCGTACTCAGAGAGTTTCTTTTCACCATTAATACCGTACATGATTTGCACTTTTTCCTTTTTCTCAGGAATAATATCCGTGATAAAATCCAAATAACGTCTGGCAACATTGTAATGCCCCAGTTGAGTTAGGATTTTTACAACCATTGAGCCATCTCGTATCCAACAGAATCGGTAATCCCAATTTCGGACTTCTCCTATGGTCTCTGGTAAAGATGTCGTTAAAGCAGCTAAGACAGCTCCTGTTTTTTGATAACTTAATAATTTCAAAACTAAAGCAGACCTTCCCATCTCTTCAGCATATTTTGAGTGAACCTTTGTTTTTTCTGACCAGTTCAACCAATAAGTCTTAGTTCTTTGCAAAATAAGATAAATCCTATCGTGAGTTTGCCTGAGTAGTTTTTGATTATAGGTTACAAGACAAAACTCATGTTTATTTAGACAAATAATATCTTGATTTAAAACAGATTCACAGTCAAAGCTGGTATATAAATAAAGTGAATCATAAGTTCCTGATGTTGTATATGATTTTATAAACTCAGACTTTGCTAACTTGCTTTTTGTATGGTTTCTGGCATAATCCAGTTTTGGATTGTATAGAATACGGAAAGTTGGTTTTCCTTTTATATGCTTAAAATACCTAACCAAATCTGGTGGTGCGTAATAATCTTTGTTTTCTGCAATATAGCGAGGCATAAAGTCGATAAGTTCGAATATACCATCTTCACAAACGAAGCGTGTATGGAGAATATTGGTGTTTTTTTTATAATACTGAACACTACGAATGTATTTTTCAGGAAGCACTTCGAAACTACCACCTATTTGATTATCCAAAAGTTTTGCAAAAGCCGATGAAGAATCGAATTGAGGTAAGCACATCCAGTCTAAAGATCCTTTTTCAGAGATCAAGGCCGCAGAGCGACAATTTCCTACCACACCATAATTTAAATTTTCCATAAAAAAAGATTACTTTAGTATACGTCACATAATAATTCTGAAAATAGCTAATTTTCATGACTTTCGAATTATTTACCAGCAAAATAAAAACTTCTTATTTTATGAATAGAATTCACATTGTTTCAAACAGACTTCCGGTTAGTATTAATGTTGAAAATGAAAAAATTGAACTAATACCTAGTGTTGGTGGGCTAGCAACTGGTATGAGATCGGTTTATAAAGAGTATAACGGGAAATGGATAGGATGGCCGGGCTTGCCTAGTGATGATATAGATGAAAAATTATCGAATAATATAGATAGGGAGTTGGAAAAGGAAGATTGCGTATCGGTTCATCTTTCTAAAGAAGAGATTGATTTATATTATGACGGCTTTAGTAATCGAACAATTTGGCCGCTGTTTCATTATTTTGCGCAGTATATTGACTATGATCCTGAATTATGGGAAGCATTTGTACACGTGAACCAGAAGTTTGCAGATAAAGCTCTTGAGACTTTAGAAGAAGGAGATACCATTTGGATTCATGATTACCAGTTGCTTTTAGTACCAGAAATGATTAAATCGAAAAAGCCAGGTGTAACGGTTGGTTTTTTCTTGCATATACCTTTCCCTTCATTCGAAGTGTTTCGAATTCTGCCATGGCGAAAAGAGTTGATTCAAGGCATGTTGGGAGCTGATTTGATTGGCTTTCACACCTATGATTACCAACGTCACTTTTTCAGTTCTGTACGTCGTTTGATGGGCTACGAGATTTCCTTCAACCAAATTCAAATTGAGGACAGAGTTATTATAGTTGATGCTTTTCCTATGGGAATTGACTACGATAAATTTAAAAATGCTGCAACGGATATTTTTCAAAAACCACTTCAGGAGAAATCTGAACTTCATCGTGAGTTGGAAAAGTACTTTTTGCTTTCTCCCGACAGAAAATTAATTCTATCCATAGATAGACTGGATTATTCAAAGGGCATTCCCAATCGTTTAGAAGCGTTTGCAAAATTCCTGGAATCATACCCTGAGTTTGTTGGAAAAGTTACTTTAATAATGCTTGCAGTCCCATCTCGAGGGACAGTAGAACATTATATCAACCTTAAGAAAGAAGTGGATGAATTGGTTGGAAAAGTAAATGGACAATTTGGTAATATTAATTACACACCCGTTTGGTATTTTTACCGTTCCATGCCATTTGAGAATCTGATAGAGCTTTATAGTTCATGCGATGTTGCTCTTGTGACACCTGTGCGTGATGGAATGAATTTGGTTGCTAAGGAATATGTTGCCTCAAGAACCAATCGAACAGGCGTGATTATCCTGAGTGAAATGGCAGGTGTGGCCAAAGAAATGGGAGAGGCTTTAATGATTAATCCTAATAATACCAACGAAATAGCAGAAAGTATCCAACATGCTTTAAATATGCCACTTGACGAACAGCGTGAACGTATGATTTTCCTTCAGGATAGGATTAAACGCTACGATGTCTTTAAGTGGGCCAGTGAGTTTGTCAAATCGTTAACGAAGGTTCAGAAAGTTCAGAATTCTTTACATGCCAAACGTGTTAATTCTAAGATTCTGGAAAGAATTCGTTCAAGTTACAAGACTTCAGAAATGAGGGCTATTTTTTTAGATTATGATGGCACACTAACTGGCTTTAAAAAGAACCCAAATGATGCTTCACCTAATCAGGAGTTACATGATATTCTCTATAAACTTGAAGAAGATCCACGAAATGTAGTTACCATTATTAGTGGTCGCGACAGAGAAAGTCTTGAAACATGGTTTGAAGGCCACAAAATCAATTTAATTGTAGAGCATGGTGTTTGGTATAAGAAATTCGGAAAAGAATGGAAAATGCTTACCAATGCAGTCGATACGTGGAAATCGAGTATACAACCAATTCTTGAAACTTTTGTTGATCGTACACCAGGTTCTTTTATCGAAGAAAAAAACTATTCGTTGGTTTGGCATTTTAGAAAAGCTGAACCGGAACAAGCTGAATTAAGAGCTTACGAGCTAAAAGATGAACTGACAACCATGATAGCCAATCACAACCTCGAAATTTTGGAAGGTAATAAAGTGATTGAGGTGAAAACCGGAGGAATAAATAAAGGTATAGCTGCTTTGCAGTTTCTTAAAAATAAAAATTACGATTTTGTTTTTGCAGTGGGTGACGATTGGACGGATGAATACATGTTTAGAGAACTTCCGGAAACGGCATATACAGTAAAAGTGGGCTTAAAGCGAACAGCAGCTAGATATAAGGTCGAATCTGTTGCGGCCGTTAGAGAACTTTTAAAACAATTGGTGAAATAATAAAATAAACAGATTTCATACAGAAGGCGACAAGATTATACTTGTCGCCTTCGTAATTTTATGATTTCGAAGAGTTAAAATAAAATACAGACAGGGGCATAGGCTTCTATCTCATCTATATAGTGTAATAAGCCTGTTGATTTATCTCGTTTAAATGAAACGATATTGTTTGAATGCTGATTGGCAACCAATAAGAAGTTGCCGTCAGGAGATATTGAGAAGTTACGTGGCCACTTGCCATGAGAGGATTCATGGCTCAATAAATTTAAAGATCCATTACGTTTATTAATCTTATATATAGCGAGACTATTATGTCCTCTATTGGATGCATATAAAAAATTTCCATCTGAAGAAATATGAATATCAGCAGGATAATTAGCCTCGGTATATGCTGTAGGTAAAGTCGAATAAGAAAGCTCTTTTTTGTATTCATGATCTGTTTTTAGAACTAAGCTTACCGTACTATTCAGTTCATTTAAAACATAAATCCATTTATTATTAGGATGAAAGGCAAGATGACGCGGTCCGGCCCCGGTAGTCATCTTCAGTTTATATGGATCTTTAGCTTGTAACTTATGAAGAGTAGTATCTAGTTGTGAAAACCAAAGCTCGTTTGTACCCAAATCTACAGATATAATATTGTTGCTTAAAGGTTCAGACCAAACCGAATGTGCATGAGGAGCTTCTTGTCTATTACCAATTCCTTTACCACTGTGCTGTTGAATATCAAGCAAAGAAGATAATTCACCCTTACTATTTAATCTGTGCAAACCAATATTTCCTCCCGAATAGTTGGCCGTTAGCACGTATCCATCAGAGTTTATATTTACAAAGCAAGGGTGAGCTCCACCTGTTGTGCTTTTACTCATAAATGAAAGCTTATCATTTGCAACAGAAAAAGATTCGATTGTACCTACCTTAGCATCATTACTAATTTCATTTACAGCTATAAGATATTTTCTGTCATCACTCATAGCTAAAAAAGAAGGATTTTCAGACATGGCAGCCAAACCAAGAGATTTTAAATGTCCATTCTTATCCAATATATACTTGTAAATCCCTTCACTTTCTTTGTCTGTATAAGTCCCCACATAGAATGAATATGTCGTGTTTTCTTTTTTATAAATCTTACATCCTGTAAATATAAATAGAACGGTAATAATACTTAGGTATTTCATATGCTTCCAGATATTTTTTAATAATGAATTGATTCGAAATGATACAAAGAGAGATAAATGTATTTGTTTAAGCTTAATTATCAAAAAAAAGAATTTTTAAAGAATATCTTTAAATAATTACTTTCTGAAGGATCAAAAACATCAAATTTTGTCTTGCGTTTTGCCCAACGTTCGCGAGCAGTATTACTGTATGTCGGTAATCTTATCTCTTTTATCAACAATAATGAAGACAAAAAATCCCTCTAAAACAAAAGCTTTAGAGGGATAGTATATTTCGTATATGTATTCTGACTATTTGTACATTTCCTCGCGAAGAGCTTTGATCTTTTCGCTAGTTACGTATTCATCGTATTCCATTAGTTTGTCAATGGTTCCATTAGGTGTTAATTCGATAATACGAGTACTTACCGTTTGAATAAATTCATGGTCATGAGACGACATTAAAACTGTACCCCCAAAGTTGATAAGGGCGTTATTGAATGATTGAATTGATTCCAAATCCAAGTGGTTGGTTGGTGTATCCAAAACCAAAAGGTTGGCATTTTTCAACATCATTTTTGATACCATACAACGTACCTTTTCACCACCCGAAAGAACATTGGATTTCTTAAAGATATCCTCCCCGGAGAACAACATTTTACCTAAATAACCTCTTAAGAAAATCTCAGAAGTATCTGGCGAATACTGCGCTAACCAATCCTTAAGTGTAATCTCCTCATTAAAGAAAGAGTTGTGATCAACCGGAAGGTAAGCAGGCGTAATCGTAACACCCCATTCGTATGAACCAGAATCAGCTTTTTCCTCATTATTAATGATATTGAACAAAGATGTCATGGCACGAGGATCACGCGATAAGAAAATCACTTTTTCACCTCTTTCAATTGTAAAGTCGACATCTTTGAATAAGGTTTCTCCTTCAATTTGCTTGCTTAAGCCCATGCAAGAGAAAATTTTATCACCGGCTTCACGCTCTTGTTGGAAAATGATACCTGGGTATCGACGTGTAGATGGTTGAATATCTTCAATATTCAGTTTGTCAATCATCTTCTTACGAGAAGTGGTTTGCTTGGATTTTGCAACATTGGCCGAGAAACGAGAAATAAACTCCTGAAGTTCTTTCTTTTTCTCTTCAGCTTTTTTATTCTGTTGCGCTTGCTGACGTGCTGCTAATTGAGATGATTCATACCAGAACGTGTAGTTTCCAGAGAACATTTTCACTTTACCGAAGTCAATATCAACGATATCAGTACAAACTGAATCTAAGAAGTGACGGTCGTGAGACACCACAATTACAGTATTGTTAAAGTTAGCCAAGTAGTTCTCTAACCACATTACTGTTTCAAGGTCAAGATCATTTGTGGGCTCATCAAGAAGCAAGTTGTCTGGGTTTCCAAAAAGAGCTTGAGCTAAAAGAACACGTACTTTCTCTTTACCACTCAATTCAGACATTAACTTGTAATGCAATGCTTCCTTAATACCCAAACCACTTAATAGTTCAGCAGCATCACTTTCAGCATTCCATCCGCCCATTTCAGCAAACACTTCTTCTAACTCAGACGCTTTAATACCATCTGCTTCAGAAAAATCCGGCTTAGCATATAAGTCGTTCTTTTCTTGCATTATAGCCCAAAGCTCTGCATGGCCAGCGACAACCGAATCCAGAACTGTAAACTCATCAAATTCGTAGTGATCCTGCTTTAAAACGGCTAGACGCTCACCTGGCTCCATAGCTACACGACCTGTAGTAGAATCCAGATCGCCTGATAGAAGTTTTAAGAAAGTTGATTTGCCGGCACCGTTAGCACCAATAATTCCGTAACAGTTTCCTGGAGTAAATTTTAAGTTAACATCCTGAAAAAGTGTACGCTTACCAAACTGAATGGATAGATTTGAAACTGAAATCATTTAAACGAAAATCTTTTATTTTAGCTCTTACGTCTCCAAAAAAGGAGAGAGGCAGTTAAAAAAACATATTTGCAAGTTCATACATATAAAATGAACCTGGTGATAATTTATTGTTTCTTCCTTAAAACCATTGCTTTATAAATAATCTGCAAACGAAAGAAACCTACTCTTTATCGGTCTGCGAAATTAATAATAATAGATTAGAATACATCACATCTGAAAAAAGATTTTTCTTGACAGAATTAGAGATAAAAGTAAGTATTCTAATTTAGCCCGAAACTGACTTGTTTTTAAAGAACTAGAGCAATTAGGAGTATATGTTCAAACTAAGAAGTAACTTTTTATCTAAAATAGATTATATTTGTTGGTCAAATTTTGGGAAATCATAAGATTTGAATGATTCTCGTTTTTCTATAAAGAATAGGGTATCAGATTATTAAATTGTAATTATTTTTAATTAGTGAGACAGTCAGCATCCCATTGGTGATGTTTAATTAAGTCTGAATTTTTATCAGGCTTAATCATAAGTAAGCTCTCTCAGATCTAAAATATTCAAAAATGAAATTATTAGAAGGAAAAACAGCGATTATTACCGGAGCTTCTCGCGGTATAGGTAAAGCAGTAGCAATTGAGTTCGCAAAGCAAGGTGCTAATGTAGCATTCACTGACTTATTTTATAATGAAGCAGCTCAGGAAACTGAAAAAGAAATCGCTTCATATGGTGTTAAGGCTAAAGGATATGCTTCAGATGCAAGTAATTTTGCTGACACCGATAAAGTTGTAGCAGAAATAGTTAAGGAGTTTGGAGCTATTGATATTTTGGTTAACAATGCAGGTATCACTAAAGATACATTGCTAATGAGAATGACTGAAGATCAGTGGGATATGGTTATTAACGTCAACCTTAAATCTGTATTCAACTTCACTAAAGCTGTTCAACGTACCATGTTGAAGCAACGTAGCGGATCTATTATCAATATGAGTTCTGTAGTTGGTGTTAGTGGTAACGCTGGTCAGTCT
Source organism: Ancylomarina sp. DW003 (assembly GCF_029029505.1). Classification (GTDB taxonomy): domain Bacteria; phylum Bacteroidota; class Bacteroidia; order Bacteroidales; family Marinifilaceae; genus Ancylomarina. The sequence goes on from NZ_JAKJSD010000003.1 coordinate 307,881, forward strand.
AACTACTCAGCTTCTAAGGCTGGTATTATTGGTTTCACTAAATCTGTAGCTAAAGAGCTTGGTTCTCGTGGTATCCGTTCTAACGCAATTGCTCCAGGATTTATCATTACAGAAATGACAGGTCAACTTCCTGAGGATGTGGTGAAAGAATGGGCTGGTAAAATTCCTTTGAAAAGAGGTGGTACACCTGAAGAAATTGCAAAAACTTGCGTTTATTTAGGTTGTGATCTTTCTTCTTACGTTACAGGTCAGACTCTTCACGTTTGTGGTGGTATGAACATGTAATTGTAACGCATAGACAAAATATTTAGAAAGGATTGTCGTTTGGCAATCCTTTTTTTATGAACTTGCATTTTCAAATTAGATTAAAAATTAATCGAATGAAAAATTATATTTACGAATTAAAGCTGAAGGTTCGCGATTATGAGTGTGACTTACAGGGTGTTGTTAATAATTCAGTTTATCAGAATTATTTGGAGCATGCGCGTCATGAGTTTTTAGAATCTGCAGGAAGTAATTTTAAACTTTTGCATGAGCAAGGGCTTGATGCTATGGTAGCTCGTGTTGAAATTGACTTTAAAACTTCGCTTAGTTCAGGTGATGAGTTTCTTGTGAAATTGAATATTGATAGGGATGGGCCAAAACTTATATTTCATGAAGACATTTATCGTATCTCAGATAATAAGCTTTGTGCAAAAGGAAAAGTATACACCATTTGTCTAAAAGATGGCAGACTTACTAAAGGTGAAATCTTTGATGAAATTTTCACAGAATATCTTAGCTAAGAATAACTTCTCATTTTTTTTGCATAAAGGCATAATAAGCTTGATGATTACCATTCTTACCAGGAATGGTAATTTTTTTTAGATCCAGAATGGTAAAATATGGTGAAAATAATTCTTCGATTTCTTTTAGATTAGAAAAATAAAGAATAGAACCTGCAGGCGTTTCTCTATACTTACCGGTTCCTTCGAAATAGGCATCATCTTCGCTAAAAGCTATTGAAAGATAAAATGCTTTGGATTTTAGTAGATGAATCACGTTTTCCACATAAACTTTTCTATTTTCCGGGAAAATGTGGTGTAATAAGCCATAATCGTATGCAAAATCAAAACTTGATTCATTTAATTTTATCGATTTAGTAAAATCGGTAACATGAAATTCAATATTAAGTTCTTCTTCTTCTTTAGCAAGTATCTTTGCTTTATCAATTGCGACTTCCGAAAAGTCAATTGCTGTCATTTCAAACCCCAGTTGTGCTAATGTTCGTGCGTAATTGCCTAAACCACATCCGATATCAATAGCTTTGCATGCTACAATTATTTTATCTGAAATAAGTTGGTGAATGGCACTTGGTAACTCCAAAGAATTCCAGGGAATGCTTTCCGGAGATTGTTCTCCATATATTTGATTAAATCGTTGTCTGGCTTTATTCATGGCATAAATTTGTGATTATCTGCTTCCTAAAGAGAGCCTTAAATCATATCTTACAACTAGGTCAAAATTACGAAATTGATTAGATGTTAATGTTAAGAGATATTATCTATATTTGTTCGGTTAGTTGATTCTTATTTAGACTCGATAAAAACAAATCCATAAATAATTAATTTGTAACATTCAGAACAAATTTCAATGAAAAAAGTAATTGTAAATTCAGAATTGTCCTATTTCAAAAAATGGACAAGACAATCATACTCAATTTTTAAAAGTATTAGTAAAGAATGTGTTATTTCATCTTTACTTGTGACTTATTTTCTTGTGGCTGCTCCAAAAAATACTTTTGCACAGGCTGATACTGTGCTAGTGAATAACAATCAAAAGCTAGATGAAGTCGTCGTTAGTGCTCAGCGAGCTACAGTGACCTATTCTCAAATGGCCAGGGTAGTCACAATAATGGATAAGAAAACGATTGAGTCTGCCCCAGTTCAAAGCTTGCAGGATTTATTGGAGTATGTTTTAAATGTGGATGTACGTCAGCGAGGTAACCATGGTGTTCAAGCCGATGTGAGCATAAGAGGTGGTAGTTTTGACCAAACCATGATTTTGCTCAATGGAGTGAATATAACAGATCCACAAACGGGTCATTTGAGCTTAAATCTTCCTGTAGATATTGAAAGTATTGAACGCGTTGAAGTTTTACAAGGTCCCGGAGCGAGAGTATATGGCCCAAATGCTTTTAGTGGAGCCATTAATTTTATTACCGGAACAGGAAATAAAAATAATCTGAAAGCAAATATCTCCGCAGGAGAGAATGGATTCTACTCAGGATTTGCCAATACAACCCTTATTACTGGAAAGTTGAAGTCATATGTGGCTTTAGCTCACAAATCGAGTGATGGCTATATTGAGAATACTGATTTTAGAAATTCAAATGTTTTCTATCAGGGAAAACTTTCGACAGAAGCCGGATTATTAGATCTTCAGTTGGGTTACAATGAAAAAGCCTACGGTGCTAACTCATTCTACACGGCATCCTTCCCAAATCAATTTGAAGAAAATAAAACAACTTTTGCCAGTTTGCGGTTAACGACCAATGACAAAGTCAAAATGACACCTAATATTTATTGGAGACGCAGCCAGGATAGATTCGAATTATTTCGAGATAATCCAGCTTCATGGTATACAAACCATAACTATCACTTGACCGATGTTTACGGAACAAGCATGAACTTTGCTTTTTCGTCAAGTCTAGGCAAAACCGCCGCTGGTGTTGAGTTTAGATCAGAAAATGTTTGGAGTAATGTGTTAGGCGAACTGATGGACAAACCAATGAAAGTACCTGGTGAATCAGGAGCTTTCTTTACAAAAAATCACACTCGTACAAACATGAGTTATTTTTTAGAACACAATGTTTTTCTTGATCGATTTACCTTTACTGCCGGAGTTCTAGCCAATTGGAATTCGGATTTAGATAGAAGTTTCAGCTTCTATCCGGGTTTGGATATCAGTTATCAAATTACAGATGATAGCAAGTTGTACGCTTCTGTGAACAAGTCATTGCGTATGCCAACTTTTACCGATTTGTATTATGTGGGACCAACCAATATTGGAAATACCGATTTGAAACCAGAAGAAGCAACGACTTATGAAACGGGATTAAAGTTTCAGAAAACAGGGTTAAAAGCACATGCAGGAATATTCAGAAGAGAAGGACGAAATATGATTGATTGGGTTAAGGCCAGGTCGGAAGATAAATGGCAGGCTCAGAACCTTACAGAATTAGATACATGGGGAATTGAATTTTCTTCAAATTTTAACCTGGAATATTTGATTTCTGAAAATTTCTTTATCAAAAATGCTTCTATTAAATATGCTTATTTGGAAATGGATAAATCATCAAGTAAATTTATCTCTCGTTATGTACTTGATCAATTGAAACATAAATTGAATATTTCTTTGAATCATAAAATTTATAAATCTTTGGGAGCCAACTGGCAATTTGCCTGGCAAGACAGGAACGGCTCATACACTTGGTATAATAAGAATGATTTAAGTCAAACTGAAGAAAGAACCTATCGTCCATTTTGGTTGATCGATGCAAAACTATATTGGCAAAAACCATCTTATACCGTATACCTTGAAGCAAGTAATTTATTAGATCATGATTATTACGATATGGGCAATATTACACAGCCAGGACGCTGGATACGTGCCGGAGTCAAGCTGAATCTTGACTTTTAAATCAAGTCTAGTTTTAAAATATAGTTAAAAGTCACCCGAAGGTGACTTTTTTTAGTTTGCTCATTTCCTAATCTTTCATTATATTGAAAACAGAAAACCACCACATTAGCTATTAAAAACTACCATTGGGTCACTATTCATTTTTATGAATAAATTGAACCAATACCATATCCATGATCGATCTTGATAAGTGGCAAGAGATTTATGAAACCATCCGAAAGAACAAACTGCGTACTATATTAACAGGCTTTAGTGTATCCTGGGGAATTTTTATGCTCATCATTCTTTTGGGTTCAGGTAACGGTTTGCAAAATGGTGTCGTGAATCAGTTTAAAGCTGACGCCGAAAACAGTCTTTGGCTCTATAGCGGGCAAACCAGCATGGCCTATGATGGTATGCAACCCGGAAGACGTATTCAATTTACCAACGAAGATTATTCACGAACTAAACAATCTGGTTTGGATGTTGACAAAATTAGTTCTCGCTTTACCATTCGAGGAAACAACCTGATAACCTACAAAACTGAATTCGTTAATTATTCCATTGTTGCTGTTCATCCTGATACCGAAACTCTTGAAAACACGACTAGCTTAAAAGGTCGATTCCTAAATGAAATTGATGTCAAGCAATACCGAAAAGTTGTTTCTATTTCTACTGTTGTAGAGGATGCGCTATTTGAAAAAGAGGAGCCTGTAGGTAAGTATGTTAAAATCAACAATATTCCTTTTCAGGTGATTGGAACATTCACCGACCATTCAGAAAGAGATCTTCAGCGTGTTTATATACCTATCTCAACGGCCCAACGTGTATTCGATGGAGCCAATCGAATTTCCAATATGTCCTTCACAACTCAAACTCATGATATTGAAGAATTGAAGCATATGGAAAAACATCTAAAAAACACCTTTGCTGCCCGACATAAATTCGATCCCAAAGACAAGCGGGCTATGTTCATCAATAACAATATGGAAAATTATCAGCGAACTATGTCTTTGTTTGCAGGTATTCGACTGTTCGTATGGGTTATAGGGTTAGGCACGATTATCGCCGGTATTGTTGGTGTTAGTAATATCATGATTATTGTTGTACGGGAAAGAACAAGAGAAATAGGAATTCGGAAAGCTTTAGGTGCCACACCAATATCTATCATTTCATTGGTACTAACCGAATCAATTTTAATAACCTCAGTAGCTGGGTATGTGGGTTTAGCTATGGGAGTCATTCTCTTGGAACTTTTAGCACCTCATACACAAATCGAATTCTTTATGAACCCGTCGGTGGATTTAAGAGTTGCCATAAGTGCAACTATACTCTTGGTTGTTTCAGGAGCAATTGCAGGTTTTTTTCCTGCACGAAAAGCAGCTTCAATTCTGCCAATCGAGGCCTTAGCCGACGAGTAAAAAAAATGTAAGTTCTATAATTGACTAAACCATTCATTTCAAAATAATTGAATCATGTTTGATAAAGATAGATGGACCGAAGTATATATGGCCTTGAAGAGTAATAAGCTAAGAACCTTTCTTACTGCTTTTGGTGTTTTTTGGGGTATTTTCATGCTCATTATTATGCTAGGATCAGGTAAAGGTCTGGAAAATGGCGTGTATTATGGTATGGGCGATTTTGCTACTAATTCTGTTTTTATCTGGACACAGCCAACAAGTAAACCATATAAAGGATTTAAGCAGGGTAGACGCTATAACTTTACCAATGAAGATACCAAAGCTATTATTGATAATGTGCCCGAAATTAAACTTATAGCTCCACGTATAGAAGCCAGAGGTGGAAATGCCAATAATAATGTAATTAGAAAAGATAAAACTGGTGCTTTTAGTATTCTGGGTGATGTGCCTGATGTGAATAAGATTGATCCGTTGAATATGGTATCTGGTCGATTTCTAAATGAAATTGACTTACAAAAGAATAGGAAGGTTGCGGTAATAGGAAAGCGTGTTAATGAGGTTTTATTCGAAAATGGTGATGCTGCAGTTGGTGATTATATCAAAATCAATGGTATTTTCTTTCAGGTGGTAGGTGTGTTTAATTCTATGCATTCACAAGGTTGGGGCGAATGGCAAGATCAATGCGTATTTATTCCTTTTACCACCCTTCAAAAAACCTATAATTACGGTAATCGAGTTGGTCATTATTCCATCACTTCCAAAGATAATTATACCGCAAGTTATGTGGAAGATAAGGTGAAGGCACTTTTAAAACGACGACACAAAGTTCATCCTGATGATGACAGAGCCATTGGGTCTCATAATGTTGAGAAAGAATTTATTAAAATCAATCAACTCTTTATGGGAATTTCTGGTCTAATCTGGATTGTTGGTATTGGAACATTAATGGCCGGTATTATAGGGGTGAGTAATATCATGTTGTTCATTGTAAAAAAACGAACCAAAGAAATTGGTATTCAAAGAGCCATTGGTGCATCACCTTCAATGATTATCAGTTCAGTAATTACTGAATCAGTTGTACTAACAGGATTGGCAGGTTGGGTTGGCTTATTTATTGGTGTGACCTTATTGGAACTTCTTAGTATGGCTATTGAGAAAAGCGGAGGTGAGCAACCTATGTTCACACAACCCGAGGTCGACTTTAATTTGGCCATGATGGCACTTGCTATTATCATTTGTGCTGGAATATTAGCGGGGATTATTCCGGCAAAACGAGCTGTTGCCATAAAACCAATTGATGCGATACGCGATGAATAGTCAATTGTTCATTTTATTTAGAAATTAACCTTTGTTTAGGTCAAATCAACACTAATTATTCTCCTTGGATTAAAATTGAATCATTCAATAAAGAATCTAATACATTGACATTCTTTATTTTTCACACGATTTATGTGGTATTAGAGCTTGTGTGATTTTCAAATTTAATACCAATCTTAATATTGGTACGTGTTATCAATGTATCAGGAGGGGTTTTGATTCATAAATACTCTCTAAAATATAATTTCGCAAATTTCAAATTATTTCATCAGATTCAATACTATTTTGAACAAATAGACAAAATCGATAGAATTATGAGAATTCGATTACTTAATGAATGAAATGACTTAATTTCTGCAGAATTTCAACTATTTCTCGTCCTTCACTTCTTTCTTATAATTAATAATTCAGTTAATATTCGCTGATTTTCAATGCTTTTGAGCTGTTTCCTATTTCCAAAACCCTTCTGAGAATGACATATTTAAAATATACTGAATATTTGTACATGAATTTTACAATTGTTAAAGCTTTAAAAGGAGTGAAGTAGGCTAAATGTGAATTTGTGAACTTACATTTTTAATACCCTTTAGAAAAATAATAAAAACAGACAAGTTACATAAGTGAACTGCACGATATAACCTGCCTAAATAGATAATTAACAAATGCGTTCAGTTCATTGTGTGATAAATGTAAACTAATAGGTGCAGTTTACAAAGTTAATCTTCCGGAAGCAATCTAAAAATTCAATTATGGAACTTCTATTTTCGTTATACATAAACTTATATTTATAACGAAATTTAAATCATATAATCAGAGCTTTAAGTATTTTAACTAAAGTAATACTTTAAGAATATTATTACATTTGTTATCTATTAAGATGTTTACAAGTATTTGATGTAAATATCTATAGTATTATATGCTTTAAACCAGATCTTTATGTCTGTTATATAACTAAACACTTCATTACTAACGAATATGAACTAAATTTTACGATATATGATAGGTTAATGATGTAAATCGGACCTAATTTGCTGAAAGAATATATAAATAGCCCCAGTTATTCGTCTCATTATTGATAGCTGTATACACAATTAAACAACACAATATATGTAAACAGAATTTATAATTAACTTGTTATTAAAGGACTATTCAGCAACTTTTCGTAAACATCCGATATTATCTTTTCTAAAGTTCATTTCTTGCTGACATTTGTAACAAATCTACATGTGTATAAAGATTACTTTTGTGTATTTTAAGTGTTGCTATTTGTTAATTTTCAATTTTGGGATTTGTAATTTTTTGGTTACATTTGTGCAGGTGCTGGAATTAACAATTGTAATATCAACTTAATTGTAAAGTTTTTAAGCATCTTATCACATTAAAATCGCCTTAGTATGAAAGATAGAATCATTCAATTACTCAATAATGAAGGCTTAAGTGCCTCTAAATTTGCCGATATTATTGGTGTACAGCGCTCTAGCATGTCTCATATATTATCGGGTCGTAATAACCCAAGTCTTGATTTTATACAGAAAATTATGCGCTCATTTCCTCAGATTAGTGGCGACTGGTTGATTTCTGGTGATGGAGAAATGATAAAAGGTCAGGCTTCAGCCTCCTTATTTCAGGAAGTAATTAAGGAGGAAGATCCTGCCCCCTACCAAAGCAGTCAGCCACCTAAGTTGAAGAAGGAAGTGTCTGAAGTAACTCAAAATAAGACGGAACAAATGCCTGGAATTGACGCCTCAGCTTTCTTAACGGGTAAAAGTATAGAGAAAGTTGTCGTATTTTACAGCGACAAAACCTTTAAGGAGTATAACCCTGCTTAAATTGTGAATCATTATAAACGCTATAGAGCCTTAGATGACTTGTCTAAGGCTTTTTTACGAGCAGAATAGGCTTCGCTTGTTTTGAATCATTTTAAAGTCTCTAAGCTGACTTATTTCCCTTTGTGTAAGCTAATATTTCACTTATCTTTGAGCTCGATTTACTATTAAACAGCATTTGATGCCTCTAGAGCACTTATGCTTCCATTTTATACCTTTAAAATCGTATGAAGAAACTAATTCAGGACTTTGAACTTGTTAAGTACGAAGAACTCAATTGTGAGCATTACGTGCTCGATATTAAGGCTAATGAACCTTTGCCTGAGATTCTACCAGGCCAGTTTGTTAACGTACGAGTTGATAATAATAACTCGGTTTTCTTACGCCGCCCCCTTTCCATTCACAATGTTGATTACGATAGAAACGTGATTCAGCTCTTTGTTAAGCGCATTGGTGAAGGTACAAAGTCGCTTGGTGAGCTGAGTATTGGAGCCACAGTTAGTGTGGTCTATCCCTTAGGAAACTCTTATTCTATCCCTAAAAACTCTAAAGCAGTACTTATTGGTGGTGGTTGTGGTGTTGCACCATTGCTTTATCTATCAAAGTGTTTACACGAAGCTGGTAACGAGGTAACAACCATTTTAGGCGTGCGTTCGTCTTATGATGCCGTTGGTCTTGAGGCTTATAAGCCTTATGGACGTATTTTAGTGACAACGGAAGACGGTTCTGAGGGTGAGAAAGGTTACCCAACTCAGCATTCAGTTTTAGAAAATGAGAACTTCGATTACAGTTTTACTTGCGGTCCGGAGCCGATGATGAAGGCTGTGGCGGCTTATTCTGATGCGAATGACGTGACTTGTGAGGTTTCTCTTGAGAATACCATGGCTTGCGGTTTTGGCGCTTGTTTATGCTGCGTTACAGATACAAAAGAAGGTAATAAATGTGTATGTACTGAGGGCCCTGTCTTCAACGTAAAGGACTTAAAATGGTAAATTTAGAAGTAAAACTTAAGGATCTGGTTTTGAAGAACCCGGTTATGACTGCATCAGGAACCTTTGGCTTTGGTGAAGAGTTCGCTGATTTTATCGATTTAAGCCAATTAGGGGGCATTTTGGTAAAAGGGACAACAAGATACCACCGAGAAGGCAATCCTTACCCTAGAATGGCCGAAACGCCGTCTGGTATGCTTAATGCTGTCGGTTTACAGAATAAAGGGGTTGAAAACTTCTGTAATGATATCTACCCGCGTATAAAAGATTATAAAACCAATGTCATGGTGAATGTTTCGGGTTCTCTAGTAGAGGATTGTGTTGAAACAGCAACTATGATCAACGAATTGGACCATATTCCAGGTATTGAGCTGAATATCTCTTGCCCTAATGTGAAAGAAGGTGGTATGGCCTTTGGAACGTCCTGTGCTTCGGCCGAAGAGGTGGTTCGTGAGGTCCGTAAGGTCTATAAAAAGCACCTGATGGTGAAGTTATCACCCAATGTGACCGATATAACGTCTATTGCTAAGGCTGTTGAAGGGCAAGGCGCTGATTCAGTTTCTCTAATCAACACCCTGTTGGGTATGGCTATTGATGCTGAGACTCGTAAACCTCTTCTTTCTACTGTTACGGGCGGTCTTTCAGGACCTGCAGTGAAGCCAGTAGCGCTTAGAATGGTGTGGCAGGTAGCTCAGGCGGTTAATATCCCTGTGGTTGGCCTGGGTGGTATTATGAATGCAAAAGATGCTATCGAGTTCATTCTTGCGGGTGCAACAGCCATTCAGATTGGTACAGCCAACTTTATCGACCCACAAGTAAGTGTGAAGGTCGTTGAAGGAATAAAAGAGTATATGATTCGTCATCAGGTGAGTGATATCAATGATTTAATTGGTGCTATTAATCTGAAATAAAGCAATACAAACAATTAAAGATTTATTTCTTTAATGAAAAATATAAATAAAGAATTAATTCTTTATTGTAGAGATGATAGGTTTACGGATATGATTACAGCTGTAAACCTATTGTTTTTATTGGCTTTATTCGCTTATTTTGAAGGGTCTAATTTTAAAGACAACTTATTTTAAATACGACTCATATTCAATATGTTACACGGACACGGCGATGACGCCTATCTATATAAACACCCTATAAAAGCCAATTTCTCGACGAATATCTGGTATGGTGGCAAATCCGAGGATCTAAAAGCCTTTATTCAAGACAATTGGGATAAGATACATGCCTACCCTGAGGCAGCAGCAGAGAGTCTAAACGACTTAATTGCTCAAGATCAGGCTGTAGGTGCAAATCAGGTTATAACCTGCAATGGGGCTACTGAGGCCTTTTATTTAATCGCACAGACCTATCATTCAAAGGTTTCAACCATTATCATACCGACTTTTGCCGAGTACGAGGATGCCTGCAAGGTCAATAAACATCAGCTTAATTTCCTGAATTGGTCCGATTTAAAATCTACCACCCTCTTTGCAGAAGGTTTGGTTTGGCTTTGCAACCCGAACAATCCGGATGGTCGCATTGTTGAGAAGACTTTTCTGGAAACGCTTCTTAAAAACAACCCGAATTGCACTTTTGTTGTAGATGAAGCCTATATCGACTTTACTGATGCGATTTCATCGGCCATCGATTTACTTGATGTGTGCCCAAATTTGATTTTGGTGAAGTCCCTGACGAAAAATTTCTCAATACCTGGCCTGAGATTGGGCTATTTGATTGCAAACAGGGCTATGGTACAGAATATCCAATTTTTCAAGCCTCCCTGGACGGTTAATTCCATTGCAATTGAGGCTGGAAAGTACATTTTGCAAAGAAAAGACACTTTTTTGCCTCCTGTAAAACAGTACAAATCAGACAAAAAGGAATTTGTTGAAAAATTAGCTCAAATTCCTGGTCTTAAAATATGGCCTTCAAAAACATCTTACTTTTTGATCGAACTAGAGAAATCAAGCGCTTCGGAGCTAAAAAAACACTTAATTTCCGAATTTGGACTGCTCATTCGTGATGCAAGTAACTTTAGAGGCTTGAATGAAAAATTCATTCGAGTAGCCACATTAACAAAAGAGAAAAACCAACTTTTAATCGACGCACTGACTCAATGGAGCAAATCGAACTTATAATACTACCCTTAATCATTGGTTACATTCTGGATCTGATATTTGGAGATCCACGTAAAATCCCTCACCCCATAGTGGGATTTGGCAATATGATCAGTTTAGGTACGAAGAAACTCAATCAGGGTGAAAATAGAATAGCTAAAGGTGCTTTCATGAGTTTGAGCTTAATCCTACTCATTTATTTTTCCTTTTTCTTTCTATCAAATCTGATTTTAGGCTTTGAAAAATGGAGTTTTATAGCTTTCACATCCATATTTGTATTCTATGGTTTAGCCAATAAGAGCCTGCTTCAGGAAGGTTATGAGGTTTTTAAACATCTCGAAGAACAGGGATTAGAAGCAGGACGTAAGCGTCTATCGTGGATTGTAGGTCGTGATACCAAAGGACTTAGCGAACAAGAAATTCGCTTAGCGGTATTCGAAACCTTGTCTGAAAATCTATCGGATGGTGTGGTGGCACCTTTATTTTATTACGCAGTAGGTGGTTTGCCAGCTATGATGGCCTATAAGATGATCAACACTCTGGACTCCATGATTGGCTATAAGAATGAAAAATACCTGTATTTTGGACGAGTGGCAGCTCGAATTGACGATGCAGCGAACTTTATTCCAGCACGTTTGACTGCCTTTCTGATGATTTTAGTTAGCCTGTCCTACAGAGGTTTTGTCTTTATTTTCAGATATGGACGATCGCATACCAGTCCCAATGCCGGTTATCCGGAGTCGGCTCTTGCTGGCATCTTAGATTGCCAGTTTGGTGGTGCCCACGATTATGGCGGAAAGCTAGTCGAGAAACCATATATTGGAGAGAACAACAGACCTATTAAGCATTCTGAAATCAAGCGTATTGCCTACATTAATCATGCGGTTTGTTTTGTCACAATTCTATTCATATCAGTTTTTTATATTGGCATCAATTTATTTATCAAATAGATTGATTAGTTTTAATCAAACAATTTCTCCTTTTCAGGAAGAGAGTTAAGAATAATATCATGATTCATCTTATTACAGGCGGTCAGCGCTGTGGAAAAAGCGAATATGCTGAACAACTGACACTTGAACAATCCAATAATCCTGTTTATTTGGCAACATCACGAGTTTGGGATGATGGGCACCGTGCACGCATTGAAGCACATAAAGCTCGTCGTGGTGAACAATGGGAAAGTATTGAGGAAGAAAAAGCTTTAAGCTCTCACGATTTTACCGGACGACTTGTTCTGCTGGATTGTATTACCCTTTGGTTGACCAATATCTTTTTCGATAATGGTGATCAGGATGAGAAAAGCTTGGAAGATGCTAAAGCTGAACTGGACAAAGTTCTTGCTCAGGATTGTGATTGGATTATTGTGAGCAATGAAGTCGGATTGGGGGGGCATCCGGGGAATGAAGTGGCTATGAGGTTTAACGATTTGCAGGGAAGAATCAATCAATATATTGCAAAAAAGGCCGATAAGGTCAGTCTTGTGATTTCGGGTATACCTGTCGAAATCAAACCTTCAAAATAGAATTTTTCAGTAAAAAATATGTTGATAAAACATAAAACGGACTTATGTGCAATGCTCTCTTTTATTATCTTTATCAACTCACAAAATAACCGACTAACAACACTAAAATGACCAAATTAAAAATCAATCTCTTACTTATTGCTTGCATAAGCTTTTGCTTTTTAAGTGCTTGCAAGCGCGTTGAGAAAAAACAAACTGAAAACAAGGAAATCATTCGTGTAGGTGTTTTCGATAAAAATGGTGACAGCCCCTGGTGTATTACCGATGCTATTGAGGCACTACATATTGACCCAAATATGAAGGCCGAAATGGTTCGTGCTTCTCAAATCATGTCTGGTGAATTGGATAGTTTTGATGCTATTGTATTTCCTGGCGGTAGCGGACGAGGCGAGACTCAGAGTTTGGGCGATGCTGGTATGGAAAAATTGGTGAAAATGGTAAAAGAACAAGGCAAATCTGTGGTTGGTATTTGTGCTGGTGCTTATATTATGACCGAAACACCTGATTACCCAAGTTTGGATTTGAATGGTTGTGAAGCCATTGATATTGAACATGATCACCGCGGTCATGGCTTATCTAAATTTTCATTGACGAAAGAAGGTAAAGCCATTTTCCCTGAGCTGAAGGACAGAAAAATTTCATTTTGTCAGTACTACGAAGGTCCTGTTTTGGTTCCGGCAAAGTCTGGTGCAAAATTTATGGAGTTAGCTACCATGCTTAGCGATGTGCACACCGTTGAAGGTTCACCTGCTGATATGACAAACAATCGCCCTTTTGTTGTGGCTGCCGAAGTTGGAAAAGGTAGAGTGGCTTCATTTGTTGGTCATCCTGAGTGTACGCCGGGTATGCGTTGGATGTTACCTCGTATCGTGCGTTGGACTTGCAATAAGGAATTAATTTCGTATCCTGAGAATGTGGTTCGTCCGGATTTCTTTAAGAATGAGATTATCTACACCAAAGAGATTAACGATTTGCAGTCGAAATACCACAAACAATTGAGCGGTACTCGTGCTGAGAAATTGGAAGGGATCGAAAAAGTGATCGAACTGGCTTGTTGGTCGTCAAAAAAATGGATTCCGGGTATGCTTCGCGATAAGGATGCCATGGTAAGAGTAAAAGCTTCCTGGGCATTGATTAAACTGGAGAGAACAGACGCCATTCCTGATTTGGAAGCTGCCGTTATGACTGAAAAAGACGCAGCAAGCAAAATTGAATTAGAGAAAAATTTGAAAACACTAAAAGGAATTTTAGGCGCAAACAGCTAGCGAATAGCAAGCTGTAAAATATATGAAGCGGTCATCTCTATTGGGATGGCCGCTTTTCGTTTTATTTTTCACCCTTTCGCCTATCGGCACTTTCCCTAGAAGGGAAAGCTTCATCTATTAATCTCAAGGCATATCCATCGAGATTCTCCCTTTTCAGGGGAATCCGATGGATCACGAACACATTAATTAATTTTATAATATGAGTAAATGTCCGGCAGGGCAGAGGCGTGTGTTAAAATTCAAATATTAAATTATTCAACGACTTTTACCCTTAAATTCCCTAAAGGGAAGTCGTTGAATTTCAGTCACACTTTAGGGTAAGGGGTAAAACTGAATTTCTTAAAAAAAAGTGAGACCCTCAATCTAAAAAAAATCACAATTCAAACATCGGCACCTCCATCAGTAGAACTTTTGTTTTCTCCTTGCACTTAAATCTAATTTTTCGAGTCTCGCTAATGGCAAGCCCGTCACGTTTTTCCAATTTAAAATCTTGAATCTGTACTTCGCCTTCTATCACAAATAGATAAACACCATTCCTTTCTTCTTTTAAGGCATAAGTACTTTCAGAGGTTTCGAAAAATTCACCCAAATGAAACCAGGCATTTTGATGGATCCAAACACCATCGTCTTCGGTATAAGGAGAAAGAATTTGTTTCAAGCCATTTTCAGGCTCAATGGCTTCGATAGAAATCTGATCGTATCGGGGCTCCACATTTTGCTTATTAGGAATCAACCATATTTGGAGCAGACTGACCTCTTCATCCGGATTGGGATTATACTCAGAATGTAAAACACCCGTTCCTGCACTCATTGCCTGAATTTCACCCGCTTTAATTACCGCTGAATTTCCTAAACTGTCTTTGTGTTGTAGTGCACCTGAAAGGGGAATGGTAATAATCTCCATATTATTGTGAGGGTGGGTATCGAAACCTTTACCTCCTGCAATTCTATCATCGTTTAAAACTCGAAGCACACCAAAGTGCATGCGATCAGGATTGTAATAATCGGCAAATGAAAAAGTATGATGAGCTTCCAACCAGCCACGATTGGCATAACCTCGGCTATCGGCTTTGTGTAAAATGGCTTTCATATTAGTCTCTCCAAATTATTAATGAAAATTGCTTCTGATACCTAAGTTACAGCTTTTTTATTTTTCACGACAAATCCCCCTAAAGCCTCAATAGCATCCCACAAAAGATAATTAGGAGAATGTTAATTAAGATGTACTCTATTATTTTGAGATTATTCCATTCACTTCGAACCTTATTATTGAGATCCTCAAAGTATAATTAGGTCATGCTCTAACTATAAGTAAGCTGCAAATGTCAGGGTATGACTAGGTATTCTTGCTAACTATTGAGAAACTCACAAATAAAGTGAAACCCTCAGCGTGTTTTTCTGTCGTACTCTGACCAGATAATATCGTTTAATTATTATTAATCAGAATTATGAGGAGGTGTCTGCACACTGCTATGTTTAATATTAGAAACGAGTTAATCCGGATAGAATAATATAAAAAAAGACAATCATTATGAGACTTGAATCGAATACAAGTTTACAAATTCAAAAACCGATTGAAGAAGTTTCTGAAGGGATCGTTAATCCAGCTAAAATGACAATGTATTTTATTTCAGAGAGTAGCGGTCCACTGAAATCGGGCAAAGAAGTGATTTGGAAGTTTCCAGAATTTTCTGATCAATTTCCTGTGAAAGAGATTAAGATTGAAACTAATCGTTCAATTTCATTTGTATGGGACTCAGAAACTGTGGTAAACATTACTTTAGAACGCATGACGGGAAAAAGCACTCTGGTGAGAGTAAGTGAAGGCAGCAAGGAACTTAATGAAACCAACCTAAAATGGGTTTTAGAGAATACGGCAGGATGGGCAAATTTCCTAGCTTGTATGAAAGCCTATTTGGAATATGGCGTACAGCTTAGAAAAGGCGCATACGATTTTATGAGAAAAAAATTAAACGACTAACATTAAAATAGTTTCAAGATGAAAGTTACTGCCGAAAAAAATGAAAAGGTTGCCAATATGATATTTGCATCCATTTATCCACTTTATTTGGATAGACTGGAGAAGAATGGTAGAACAAAAGAAGAACTCAACCAAGTAATAGAATGGCTTACTGGCTATGATAAAGATGATTTACAAGTACTTATTGAAAAGAAAGTAACTTTTAGAACATTTTTTCAAAAAGCTAAAATACATCCTAACGCACACTTGATTAAAGGAGTCGTTTGTGGTTATCGGATTGAAGAAATAGAGGATGAATTTGAATTGTATAAACAATGCAGACGTATGGAAAAGCTCATTGATGAATTGGCAAGAGGTCGAAAAATGGAAAAGATTTTAAGAAAAGAGGCTAAATAGAAACCGTATATCACCGGTGTTCACGATCTTACAAAAGCTGATAAAGGCACTTCCTATCTTCGAAGTGCCTTTATCATTGTATCAAGAATTTATATATTCTAAAACTTGCCTTTATCGTCTCATTTTTTTCTTTGCCCTCCACATTAGGAATCCTGTTACAGGTAAACTGGCACAAAAAAGGCTCGACAGGAATACAATTATTTTACCTAACAAACCGAAAATTCTACCGGTATGTATGTCATAATTGGCTGTGATCAGTTTCTCTCCGGTATTCTTATCCTCATGCTTTCTCTCTTTTAAGTTCTCACCCGAATATTGATCGTAATAAACCTGATGGGAAATCGCATATTTCGCCTCTTTTTCCTGAATATAGAACTGTATACATGAGGTACTGTCCTTTGCAGGGTACATTCTAAACGCTGCAGCATTGGGGTAGTTGGTACGAACATTTTCTAAAGCCAGGTTTTCTACACCAGCAACGAATTCCTGTGACGGCTTAGATTTGGGTTGCGATAAATCCGGAGGGGTCGTACTTCCTGAAGCAATAACATACACAATACCCATAAACCATTTAAATGACCAAACCATCCCCGTAAGGGCAATAATTAAAGCGACCAATGCGGTATAAATTCCCAAAACATTATGCAAGTCCATCATTTTCCTAAAAAAGGAATAGTTTTTAGTCCATTTAATCTGAAATAAATTCTTTGCTCTTTTAAAACTCCTGGGCCACCACAATACGATTCCACTTATCAGCAAAAAAACAAATATAAAGGTACTCCATCCAACAATAGGTTGACCAATGCTGGTTTTTAGCAATAGGCTCCAATGAAGCATTTTAATGACATTAAAGAAATTGGTTTCTTCATTTACAATGCCTTTTATTTCACCACTGTATGGATCAACATAGGCCGATTGGTAGTAATCAATGGTCTGAAAATAAGTGATTCCTTCCTTATTTTTTTTGTAGGAATAAAATATCCAGCTCTTTTCAGGATTGGGGTAAATGGTCACATAACTGACTTCCATATCGGTACCAATACGATCCTGAACCTTAGCTGTTAATTCGCTTAAAGGAAATTGATTTTCCCCAATTGCCTCCACTTTTATCATATCTCTTCTAATCCAGTCCTGAAGTTCGTCCTGAAAAACATAGATGCAGCCTGTAAGTGATAGAATCAAAACGATTATTCCCGATCCAAGACCTAACCAAAGATGCAATTGCCTAAACATTCTTTTCATCATTCTTTGTCGTATTAAATTAAAAATAGCAAGTCCCGAATAAACAGAACTTGCTATAAACCACTAAACTGTATTTAAAATTGATAGGTAAATTTAGCTATTAAATGTCTTGGCTGTTGCGGATTGATGGTTGTCCATCCTTTGTAGTATTCCTTATCAAACACATTGTTCAGCTTAAGTCCCACGTGAAACTTATCGTTTTTATAAAATAAGGAAGCATTTGCAATGGTGTAGGCAGGCACAGTAAAGAAACTTGTTGGACCGCTGTAATAAATGGCTCTTTCGCTTGCACCATTAAATCCAGCTCCTAATCCAAAACCTTTCAATTTTCCTTTCGGGATTTCATAATTGGCCCAAAAGTTATAAATATCTTCAGGACCAGCTTCCAATGGTCTGTCCCCAATCAAGACAGGATTATCAGATTTCTTTGTTTCGCTATCATTTTTACTGTACCCGGCACGAATGTTTAAGCCTTCAATGGGATTAGCATTAAGTTCAATTTCGAATCCTTTACTTTCAACCTCGCCACCTTGTATCTTGTTTTTTGGATTATCAGGATCCATCATTACCCTGTCTGATACTAAGATGTTATAGTAACTAATCATTGCATTCAATCTGCCATTAAACAGGTTACTTTTTACACCAAATTCATACTGATTGGCTTGCTCCGGGTCAAAAGTTTTCGTTCTTTGATTTGAACCATTAGCTTCTGAAACAATGGCAGGTGCCACATTGCTAAAACCATTTTGATAATTTGCAAAGACCGATAAACGATCCAAAATTGGTTGGTAAACCACACCAAACTTAGGCGATAAAGTTGTTTGGTCATAATCATCTTCATTCGATTTTGTATCGCCTTCCTCAACAAAATGATCCAATCTAAGACCAATCATTGCGGAAAGAGTAGGCGTAAAATTGATCACATCAGAAACATAAGCACTATAAACCTCCGTCTTGGTTGTGATATTATTTAAAGTTTTAGAGGCCAATGCTGCATCGGCAGCCGATTTGGAAAGATTGTAAACATCGTCTTCAACAGTTGGTGTAAATGGGTTATCACCACTTATAATTCCATCTGCTGTAACATTACCAAAGAAGGCATATCCGGAACTATTATCAACCTTTGCAACATGATAATAGTCCATACCAATAACCATTCTGTTTCTGATATTTCCCAGCTTTAAATCACCAATAAAATTTTGTTGAATATCTGTTGTATTGCTTGTTGAATTTTGTTTGCTGATATGACGAGTGAAAACAGTTCCTTCAAGTGCACCAAAATCGTACAAATAAGAGTAGTAACCGTCGGTTTTGGTATGGCTTCTTGAAACCAAAGTTTGTGATCTCCATTTGTCATTTATCTTGTAGTCCATCTCAACTCTATAATTCGATGTCGGATTTTTTATGGATAAATCATTGGAAGTAAACGACAGTTTGTTGTTGTAATTCAACTCATCCAGATTCTTTGCTTTCGAAGGGGCTGCTCTGTTTAGAAACAGCATAGCTGGATTGGTTTGTTCTCCTGCCGAAATTTCTGAATAGAATGAAAAAGACAATTTGTTATTCACTTGGTAAGACAAGGAGGGAGCTAGAAAGAACGATTTTTTGAATCCCGCATCCTGATAACTATCTTCGGTATGATAAGATGTATTTAATCTGAAATAAATTTTCTTCTGATCATCCAAAGCAGTATTAAAATCACCAGAAATACGATTCAGCCCATAAGATCCTGTTGTATAGGAAATTCGCCCTCCAAAACCTTTATATGGCTTCTTGGTCACCACATTAATTAAGCCTCCATAAGAAGTAACCGTACTTCCGAACAAGGTTGCCGACGGACCCTTAAGAACTTCAATGCGTTCTACATTTGCATCGTTAATCGTTCCGTTTGTTAAACCTGGTAAGCCATTTACCAACTGCGGTTGAACATTAAAGCCACGTAGCACATAATAACCGGCACCATCGCCACCACGTCCAGTGGACTCCCATAGCTTTTCCACACCAACTGCATTTTGTAAGGCATGCTCAAAATTGGTAATCAACTGACTCTCCAATAAATCATTTGTAATTGTACTATACACCTGAGAGTTTTCAATATCCTTTAAAGGAAGTTTGGATACATAAGCCGTTTGCTTTCTCGAAAACTTATTGATTCTTTCTCCTTTCACGACAAACTCGTCTAAGATTTCATTTCCTTCATACATTTTAATTAAAGAAAGATCCGTTGTACTGTTATCACCTACATTCACTTTGATTTCTTTGGTTTTATAGCCCAAATAAGAAAGTTGTAAAATGTATTCGCCTTTTTTTATATTGACCAATGTAAAATCGCCCGAGGGGTGAGTTTGAGTCCCAATAGTTGTATTCTGAAGTATTACATTTACCCCAATTAAGGGAATATTATTATTGTCTTTTATCTGCCCAATAATTTTTCCATTTTGGGCGTAAACACTCATCGTGCTAATAAGAGTTAAAACAATTAGAATTGCTTTTTTCATACGAAATATAATTTAAAGTAAATATTTGAAGCAAAATTATATTCAGACCTATTCATCTGCAATCCCATATTGTAGGTATTCTAATCATTTAGGCTAATTAGAAAAACATATTCTCTAGCATCAATATTCCTTAAGTTTGAAAAGGCTTTTTGTGTAAATTGCGAGCCTTACAAACAAACTAAACCTATGCACAAATTTCATATAGAGAGCTTATCTACTGAGCTCGACGACAAAATATTAAACAAGACAAACACCAAAACCAAGCCAATAGGCTCTTTGGGAACATTGGAACGTATTGCCTGTAAAATTGCCAAGATTCAGGGCAGCCTTAAACCTGTAATTAAGGAACCAAGCGTTGTGGTTTTTGCTGGCGACCATGGTATTGCTGACGATGGGGTAAGTTATTATCCTAAATCGGTAAGCTATCAGATGCTATATAATTATATGGGTGGTGGTGCGGCCATCAACGTTTTCTCACGTCAACATGGTATCAATTTCAAGGTGGTAGATGCAGGTATCGATCACGATTTTGAGCCTAATTTGAATATCATTAACCGTAAGATAGCATATGGCACTAAAAACTACCGCTTTGAGTCAGCCATGACTAAAGAACAATGTCTGGAAGCCATTGAAAAAGGAGCGGGTATTATCGAAGGTTGCCATAAAGAAGGCTGTAATTTTATCGCCTTTGGTGAAAAAGGCATTGGCAACACCTCTTCGGCAGCCCTTATTCTTAGCCTATTGGGCGATATTCCTTTGGAAGAATGTGTTGGTCGTGGCACTGGGCTCGATAAGGCGGGAGTGAAGACTAAATATGATCTACTAAACGAAGGTTTGTTGAAATATACAGGCAAAACAGATAATGCCCTTGAGGTGATGACTTATTTCGGAGGATTCGAAATTGCCATGATAATGGGTGGTATGCTTAAGGCTGCTGAGCTAAAAATGACACTACTAATTGATGGTTTTATTATTACATCGGCCTTGTTAGCAGCATCTAAAATTAATCCTAAAGTTCTGGAATATTGTCTTTTTGCACACAAATCGAACGAGAAAGCACATATCAGTATGCTTAATCATTTGGGTGCTGAGCCTATTATGGATATTGGTATGCGCTTGGGTGAGGGTACAGGTGCCATGGTATGTTACCCTTTGGTAAAATCTGCCGTTCAGTATTTTAACGAAATGGCCTCATTCGAGGAAGCGGGCGTAAGTGAAGCACTTGAAGAAGAAGCCGTGCTTTAAGTTTAAAGTAAAAAAAGGATAAAGGTTAAAGTTAAAAAGATGAAAATGCTCTGCTTGCTAAGTTCACTTTTAGCACAAAATAATTATCTTAGATACTGACTTAAGCAAATATTCACACATAAACAGATACAAAATGATTCAATTCAATATAGAAGCCCTTAATACAGAGAAGTCTGAAGCCGTTCAGCAAAAAATTGATTTAAAAACCAAGCCGCTTGGTTCTTTGGGAAAACTGGAAGAAATGGCCAAGCATATTGCTTGTATTCAAAACACACTTAGCCCAGAATTAAAAAAACCGGTGATTATGGTTTTTGCAGGCGATCATGGTATTGCAAATGATGGGGTGAGTCCTTATCCACAGGAAGTCACCTGGCAAATGGTTGCTAACTTTATGAATGGTGGGGCAGCCATTAACGTTTTTGGTAAGCAGCACGATATTGATATTCGTATTATCGATGCTGGTGTTAATTACGACTTTGATAAAAGTTCTGGGGTTCTAAATGCGAAGATCGCACATGGAACAAAATCGTACCTGAATGAGTCGGCTATGACCACTGAGCAATTTCAGCAAGCAATTAAACGGGGTTCCGATTTGGTAGAACGCATTCACTCTGAAGGATCAAATATTATTGGATTTGGTGAGATGGGAATAGCGAATACCTCGTCGGCAGCTATTATTCTTCATCTTCTTAGCAATATAGAGCTTAGCGCCTGTGTTGGTCGCGGTACCGGATGGGATGATGAAGGCCTGCAGCGCAAGTATGAAATTCTGGGGCGTGCCCTTTCAAAATACAGAGGTAGAAACCAAGCTGAAGAAGTACTGACTTACTTTGGAGGATTCGAAATTGTGATGATTGCTGGTGCCATGCTTAAGGCAGCAGAGTTAAAAATGACGATTATGGTAGATGGTTTTATTATTACATCGGCACTGCTTGCAGCTTCTAAAATGAATCCGAATATTCTGGATTACTGTATATTCACACATAAGTCTCAGGAAAAAGGTCATCAGTTATTGCTCGATCAGCTTAAAGCAAAGCCTTTATTGGATTTAGGCATGCGCTTAGGCGAGGGAACAGGAGCTGCCGTTGCATTTCCATTGATTCAATCAGCGGTTAATTTCCTTAACGAAATGGCTAGTTTCGAAGATGCCGGCGTTAGTAATGCCGATTAATTAATTCAAAATGAATGATTAAGGATTAATAATTAGTTTTATACTTTACTAATTGTTAATCCTTAATTGTTAATCAACCTTTCATGTTTAGAGAACTCAACATCTTTTTTACTGCGCTTTCTTTCTTCACAAGAATTCCTTTTCCCAAGTGGGCTAAGTTTGAAAAGGCTTATCAGCACGAGGCTGTCAAATATTTTTCCGTTTCGGGTCTAATCATTGGTGGACTAAGTGGTTCTGTCTTTGCTTTATGCCATTGCTTACTGCCTTTTAATATATCTCTTGTGCTATGTATGGTGTTTACCACTCTATTTACGGGTGCTTTACACGAGGATGGATTTATGGATGTCTGTGATGGTTTTGGCGGCGGTTGGACCAAAGAACGTATACTTGAGATTATGAAGGACTCTCTGGTGGGAGCTTTTGGTATTTCTGGGATTCTATTTGTTGTTTTGGCTCGTTTCTTTGGGATGGAAATGATTTCAGCCAGTTCATTACCAATTGTTTTAATTGTAGCGCATTCACTTAGTAGAACACTAGCTGGCAGCCTGGTCAATAGTCACGATTATGCACGCGTAGACAATTCAAAAGCAAAAGATTACGCACATAAGTTAAGTCGAGGCAATCAACTATTTCTATGGCTGACAGGTCTTTTACCCATTCTTCTTTTGCAGGATATCAAATTCTTCCTGATCATTATTCCTGCATTCCTGGCTAAATTCTTATTGGGACGCTATTTCCAGAAATGGATTGGTGGTTATACGGGCGATTGTATAGGCGCAACCCAACAAGTAGTAGAAATCGTCATCTATTTAAGTTTTTATATTATCTCTGTACATATCTAAAAGAAACAAGGCAGCACTCTATTATAATAAAAGCCACCAATAGGTGGCTTTTATCTTGTAATTCATTTCATATTACTATTTTTGCTAATTCAATTATAAAAAAAAATTAAAACTATGATACTTCACCTTATTAGACACACCAAAGTAAATGTAGAACCAGGTGTTTGTTACGGACAAAAAGATGTTGAACTACTAGAATCGTACCCTGAAGAACTAGAAGCTGTTAAAAACAGCATTGCTGATTTAAAGTTTGATGCCTATTATTCCAGCCCGTTAACTCGTGCTAAAATTTTGGCTACAGATTTATTTGGCGAGGCTGTAATTTTAGATGATCGCTTGATGGAACTGAACTTTGGCGATTGGGAAGGTAAGGCTTGGGATGAGATAAAAGATCCGTTTTTGGATAAGTGGATGGAAGATTTTGTGAACAAGAAATGCTCCAATGGGGAATCTTTTGTCATGCTTCACGAACGTGTGGTACAGTTTTTGGATGAAATAAAGAAGCTGGAGCATGAACATATCGCTATTGTGACCCACGGGGGCGTAATTAGAACGATTCAGGCTATACATAAGCAAATTCAATTAAAAGAAGCTTTTAACGAAGCTCCGGCAGGATTTGGGGAACATGTTCAAATCGAGTTATAAAAGTTTATTTTAGCCTTATTATCTGATTATGTGATCATATTCACTATGCAATAGGCTAGTCTCATCAATTTTTTAGTCAATTTTATTTGATTATTTAATGAAATCGTTATTTTTAGGCTTGTTTTTGAAAAACAGGTACAAAAATTACAAACATAAGATTACTACGATCTGAACGCAAAACACCTTTAATTCCTTTTAAATACTGAATTAATATTGTATTGTGGCCCAGATCAAAAATTAAAAACCAATTGAAAAATATGAAAAAGTTAATCCTTACCCTAGCTGTTTGTTTAAGTGTTTTAGGTGCATTTGCACAAGATGCAGTGCAATTAAAGAATGACGGAAACGCCGCTTTGAAAGCTAAAGACTACAAAACAGCTATCGTACATTTAGAAAACTATTTAAGAACTCCTGAGGCTTCAGAAGATATTAAAACAGTATACAATGTAGGTTTTGCAGCTTATAAAGTTAAAGATTACGCTAAATCCGTTATCTATTTTGATAAAGCTATTGCTGCGAAATACAAGCTATCAAGCTCATACCTTAGAAAAGCGACTTCTCTTAAAAAACAAAAGAAGTATGACGAAATGGTTGCTACTTTGAAAGCTGGTATCGCTGCTGTTCCTGCTAAGAATGCTAAATTATCTAAAACATTAGCTAAGCATTACTTAATCGAAGGGCAGAAAGCTCAAAAGTCTTCTAAATTTGCTAAAGCAGAAGCTGCATACAAAAAAGCTATCGAAGTTAAGTCTTCTATGAAAACTGATGCTATTGTTAGTTTAGGTTCTTTATATTTCGGAAAAGGAGCTACAATTCAATCTGCTGCCAACCCATTGGCAAATACTGAAAAAGCTAAATTTGCTGCTGAAATTGCAAAGGCTAAATCTTACTACAAAAAAGCTGTTGCTCAATACCAAAAAGCTAAAACTCTAGCTCCAGCAAGAGAAGATGTTGATTCTTTATTAAAAGAAGTTAAGGCTGTATTGTAATTCAACAATCGCTATAAAATATAAAA
>NZ_JAKJSD010000030.1 GCF_029029505.1 Ancylomarina sp. DW003
ATTCTTATTTAATATCGATAAGCAAGCTTTGTTTTTATCCTCTTTGATTGCCACTAAACCAATCTTTGAAATCATTAACCTTTTCTCGTGAGACAATAAGTTCTTTATCACTGTCCTGATGAAGTTTCACTTTCAATCGGGAATTAGAATGAATATTAACTCCTGATATCGCATTTATATTGACAATAAAGGATCGACCAATTCGGAAAAACTCGTTAGGATTAAGAAGTTCCTGAAGTTCTTCCATTTTGTAGTCAATTATATAATGTTTGCCATCTTTGAGTAGAATAAAGACGTCACGCCCTTCGCTATAAAATAAATCAATTTCTTGACTTGTGAACGAGCGCAGTTTTTCACCTACCTTAATCATGAAACGTGTTTTATAGTTCTTCTGAATCTTTGACAAGACCTGACTCAAGTTTTCGAAACTTCTGAGATTTGGCTCTGCAGATAAAGACGTTTTCATATTCTCCAGCTTTTTCATGCTGGTAAACAGATCGTCGAAACTTACAGGTTTAAGTAAATAGTCAATGCTGTTTAGTTTAAAGGCATTTAGCGCATATTCGTTATAGGCCGTTGTGAATATAATGGGTGTATTAACTTGAACACGATTAAAAATTTCGAAACTTAAGCCATCAACTAAATGGATATCAAGAAAAATCAAATCGATTTTGTTGTCAGGAGTCCCAAGCCAAATACTTGATTCACTTACCGAATCAAAACGTTCTATAATCTCAATATTTGAATCATATTTTTTGATCAAACGTTCCAGTTTTTCTGCCGCTAAAACTTCGTCTTCAATGATTATGACTTTCATGCTGCGTTTACTTTATGTGTTCCTATTAGGGGATAGTTAGATTGTTGTAATATTTTGATTTTCAAATTAGCTTTCTAATTCTACTTTAGGGATTTTCACCACACTGATATTATCTTTTTCACTGCAGCTAGCTTTAAAGTTACTATAAAAACTAATGCTGTGGTTTATACTATCGAGTAGTACTTTAGGTTTTATTTCCCTTTTCAGTCGAGCTGATGATTTAAATTTGAAACAAATATATTCTTTATCGTCCTCAACACTAATATTTAGTTTTGTATTGCTATTTACAAGCTGTGTTTGCTCTATTAGGTTGATTGCTTGAAGCACTGTGTTAGGTACAATCATAATCTCTTTAGCATCAGTTGCCAATTGCCAATCAATGCTTAGGTTGCCCGAGTACAAGTAATTTTGAATCTCCGAATAGTGCTCAATTTTCTTTATCTCATCTTCGAGGCTAATAATCTCTGAATAACGATTGCCCAAAATTCTGCGATAAAATAAGGCTAGATAGTCGATGTGCTTTTCTGCTTGATCGATATGATCTTTTCTAATTAAACTAATGATTCCTTCCAGAGAATTGTAAAGGAAATCCGGGTTGATCTTATTGCGAAACACCTCAAGTTCGTATTTAATATTTTTTCGATTGACTTCTTCTTTCCGAAGTAAGAGAGTGTTTTGTTTGTCGAGAAAAGTAATGCTGATGTAAAAAAGGTGAAAAAGTATACCAACTAAAATAAATACAATGAGAAAGGAAATTAGATATGAGCCAATACTGCTCATGCCAATATAATAGTTAAAATAAAGCCATACGCATGCTGAAACCTCTGTAATAGTAATTACAAAACTACCCAGAAACATAAAGCCTGTTTTTATCCAAGGGGTCTTTATAAAATGCTTCGATTTTTCAATTGAGTAAATCCAAATACGATAAGTTTCGAATAAGATATAGTTGACCAGAATAAGAAATACCAATTCATCAGGTTGAAAGTTATTGATGATTTCAGATAGTCGATCGAATACAAGTAGAATGAGCATGTAGACAAAAAGCCCGGCTACCAGTGGAGCGAATATTCTATATAGTGTTTGGTTGAGATATTTGGTTTTCATTACGACGTTTAAGTGGCTAATTCATTTGTAATGTTCTAATACTATTAACTTGTTAATTCATATGCCGATTATTTTCTTTGATGAGAGGCAAGCTTACCGTAAAGAAATCTGTTTTTTCAAGTTTGATATTCTCATTGGTGAAAAAAGCATAACGCTTTTTAATATTCTCAATTCCAACTTGGAAAGATTCAGCCTGTTCTCGTAATGGGTTAATATTATTACTAATATGTAAGAAATTATCTTGACATTTTAATTTGACCTCAAGAGGAGAACTCTTTGAAATTAGGTTGTGCTTTATGGCATTTTCAACTAACATCTGAATACTTAAAGGAGGAACAAAGCTGTCCTTGACTATATCAGGTAAATCGACATTGAGCTTATAGGAATCTTGAAATCTCATTCTTAGGATATAGTTGTATGCCTCTACAAAGGCGAGTTCCTTTTCAAGAGGAATAAGTGCTTTGTCATTCTGGTCAAGAATAAAACGGTAACTCTCAGCAAATTTTCGAATAAATTCTTCTGCCTTTTCGGGATCTTTATAGAGAAGAGATGAAATTGTATTTAGTGAGTTGAAAAGAAAGTGCGGGTTTAGTTGAGATTTTAAGGCTTTAAATTGCAGATTCATTTGATTGTTGATCATCTCAATAGATTGGATCTCTTCTTTTTTAAGGTGGTTAAAAGAATAGATCATGAAATCCAGAATTGTATAAACAAAAATGAAAATGAATAGGATAAGTAAGGCTTTTAGAAAATCGTCCTTATGCTCAGACCAGAAATCTTCGTAGGTCATCTGGGTACCCAAAATCATATCGAAGAGTTCAAGGTAGCAAACTATAAGAATGGAACCTGCCATAAATAAAGCTAAGCATTGAAGAAGAAAACGCAAGCTGTGTTTCTTTCTCCAGCTAACAAATGTATTAAGAAGTTTGCCGATACCTAAAGCTGAGAAGCCCGCAAGTAATCCAAAAAAAGCAGAACTAAGAAAGGGAAGGAATTCTTCTTGCAAAGAAGGTAATTCACCTATCTGACTGTAATAACTTAGCATATAGCTAAGTATTCCGAAAACAGGGCTTATTATAATAAACCGTAAATATTGCGACATAATATTATGAAAGTTTGGAATACTTGAAGTTACGAATTGAGTTTCATATAAGGGCTAACTGTAACGAGAAAGTTCATGACTTTACAATAATAGATCGTAAAGCCATGAAAATTCTTCTAACTAGAAAACTTACTATGAATCTTTAGTTTCTTTTATGAGAGTATATGGCCTTCATGACTTTGCCATAATCATATTCTGAATCAATTTCTTGAGTTGCGTCGATTAATGCATTCTGAATCTTTTCATTATCCAAATCAAGCTTCTTGGTTGCCTCTAAAAGAAAAGAAGCATACTCATAACTCGAATCGATATTACGTGCTTTTTCAATTAGTGATAATTGCTGTTTGGTGCTTAAGCCTTCCTTATTCAACATCATTTTATAAAATTTACTTAATTCGTATGATGATGTGATCTTATCAGAAGCTTCCAGCATAAAATCAAAATTGTCTTCACCTAATTTGTCATATTCCAGAAAGGCTTTTAAAATCTCTTTATAAGAATATTCTGATGATAGATTGTTCATCATTTCTTTGAACTGCTCCTTATTTTCAGGTGTTATCATATCATGCTTAAGCATCTTTTTCATGATTTGAGCGCTTTCATAATCCGAAGAAACCTCACTGCTTAGTTCCATGATTTTGTCAATATTACCTGTATCAAATAAATCTTCATTGATAACGGTATTAATGATAACTCCTTTTTCGTAATCAGAATTGATACCTTTTAGATTGTTAAGTATAAGGTCAAGCTTTATTCCTGAATTCTTACCTTCAGATATAGCCAGCTTAATTAGATTCGACTTTTCGTGATCTGAATCAATATTATCCATTGCTGAAATAAAAAACTCAAAACTTGAATCATTTAAGTTGTTGTTAATGAAAACAGAACTTAAAATTTGGGATAATTCATAATCAGATGAGACTTTATCCAAACTGTTGAAAAATTCCTTTGAAAGTATATTGTCATCAATAAAAATTGAATTATGTTTTTTGTAAATTCGAGATAGTTCGTAATCCGAATCGATATAAGAAGGAAACTCTTTTAGAAGTTTTTCTTTCTCTTTATTCTTCAACTCATTATTATCTAAAAGATAATGTACCATTTGAGATCTAAAATAATCACTGTCAGTCTCTTTAAGTTCTGAAAGGAAGGCATCAATACCTCCTTTTTCATAAACTTTGTTTACACGGTTCTCCAGGTCTAAGCCCGAGTTGCGAACAACCTTTGGTAAAACTTCTTCCATCCATTTACGACCTTTGGGCTCAAAGTCTACCTGTTTGTGTCCTTCGTAGTATAGTTTGTCTATTTTACCACGATACGAGCGGAAGTAAAGCTTTCGTTTCATACCAAAACTTACCATGCTAATTTTTAAATAACCGTCATCGCTAATATCTATAATATCAGTGTAATCATTATTAAACTTAATTTCTCCATGCGATGAGATCTTAATGTTTTCAGCATTCCAGTTTGATCTTTCACGGCTTGTTAATTCCTTTTCCGGACCAAATTTGCTTGCTTGTACCTGATTCGTCAGCAAAGGAAGAACCAATACAAGTAGGATTGTGATTTTAAATAGAGCTTTCATATGCTTTTGTTTTTAAAATTTCCAAATTCAAATTTGTGATCTCTTCAATTAAAAAAGATGTTGAACGTGAATTGAACCTTTAATCTCAATTCAATGTATTCGGATTGATCACATTTTCTAAGTACAATATTCGGGATAAGTATGAAGAATAAAAAAGGGAATGACATCAATTGTCGAATATCTGTCATGAATTGTAGCTGGTTATGACATTCTTCAGAAAACCTAAAAGAAAATAGGCTGGTATAGGGGTAAAATTAAAAAACCACTCCCGGAAAAAGGAGTGGCTTTTATATGTTTGTTTGAAAAGATTTAAGTTGTGTCTTAACTTAAATTAATTGAGCTGTACTCAGATTATTCTGAAACAACTTCGAAAGCGATATCTACTTTCACTTCTTTATGAAGTTTTACTGTAGCAGTGTATTTACCGATTTCTTTAACAGCATCTTTGATTGCGATAACTTTTCTGTCAATCTCAAATCCTTGTGCAGTTAATGCTTCAGCAATTTGAATGTTGTTTACAGAACCGAAAATCTTACCTGTAGTACTAGTTTTAGCACCTAAAGTAATTGTAACAGCTTCAAGTTTCTTAGCAAGCTCAAGAGCTTCGTTCTTGATTTTTTCCTGCTTATGAGCACTTTGTCTCATATTTTCAGCGTGCATTTTCTTAGCAGACTCAGTCGCTAGAATAGCAGCACCAGTAGGAATCAAGTAATTTCTTCCGTAACCGTTCTTAACAGTTACGATATCGTTTTTATACCCTAAAGTATGGATATCTTGTTTTAAGATTACTTCCATTTCGTTTCCTCCTTCTTTAAAAGATTATTTCATCATGTCAGTTACGTAAGGTAGAAGAGCTAGGTGACGAGCACGCTTAACTGCAGTAGCTACCTTTCTTTGATATTTTAAAGAAGTACCAGTGATACGACGTGGTAAAATCTTTCCTTGTTCGTTTAAGAACTTTTTCAAAAACTCAGGATCTTTATAATCGATGAATTTAATCTTGTTCTTCTTGAAACGACAATACTTTTTCTTTTTGATCTCTACAGTTGGTGGAGTCAAATATCTGATTTCTGATTGATTTTGTGCCATGACTATTTCTCCTCTTTAGATGCTTTAAGGTTTCCTTTTCTTTTAATTGAATACTCGTATGCGTATTTATCAAGTTTGAAAGTTAAGAAACGGATGATTTTCTCGTCACGTCTGTAGTTAAGTTCCAATTTCTCGATAGTATCGCCTGGAGCTTCAAATTGAAGCAATTGGTAAAAACCAGTGCTTTTCTTTTGAATAGGATAAGCCAATTTGCGCAGTCCCCAATTCTCCTCATTAGTGATCTTACCACCATTCTCGATGATAAGAGCCTTGAATTTTTCTGCCGCTTCCTTTACCTGAGCTTCAGATAAAACGGGAGTTACAATGAAAACGGTCTCGTAATGATTCAACATAATTTAAAATTGTTTAATTAATAAACTAGTTACTAATAGTTTTACTAAGCCGCAAAAGTAATCAATCTTTTTTTAATATTCAAATACCTTTAAAGCTTAAGTTTTTCTTCAACAGTTTTTTGTTTTTACTGCTCAATATTTTTTTTGAGCCTAGCTGAATTTTCATTAAATTGTATAGTGAACTTAATGATAAGAAAATCAAGAGTAAAAACTATTCAGTTAGTTAAAGCCTTTACCGCATTGTTTGTTTTTTATTAGTTCCATTACTCTTATTTGTAATGGTATGATGATTTGGAGTATAAACCATTTATAAAATCGACACATATGAAAGACAGGATTATAACATTAGCAACCTATAGCTACCCTAGGGCACAATTGCTTAAAAGCTGTTTGGAATCGGAAGGAGTTGAGTGCTTCTTAAAAAATCTCAACTTGCTACAATCTGCCATCGGAGGTGGTGTAAAGGTTAGAATCCGTGAAGAGGATTTAGTTACGGCACTGAAAGTTATTGAAGGGTTTAAATTGACCTATGTCGAAAATGATGAAGACAGTTTAGTAACTGCGCCTGTTATGGAATTGAATCGAATTATGGTTCCTGTCGATTTTTCTGATACTACACCTCGAATCTGTGATTATGCGTACAATTTAGCAGTGAAGTTCCATGCTGATATTCTTTTATTTCACACCTATTTTGCGTCAGCTATAGAAACGGTCCCATTCTCAGATAGTTATACCTATAATGCTACTGTAGTTGAAGTTTTAGCAGAGGTAGAGAAAAATGCTCAGAAAAAGATCGAAGAATTAAAGGATTATTTAACTGCCAGAATTGAAAAGGATAAGGTAGGTGGAGTCGAAATTGATACTGCATTATCCGGAGGTATGGCGAGTTCTGAGATTATCAGTATGACAAAGTCATACAAACCCGATCTGTTGGTGATGGGATCTAGAGGAGAAACTGCTGGGACATCGAATCTTTTAGGCTCTGTAGTGTCGTCTATAATCGATAATATAGAAGTTCCTATGCTAATATTATCAGATAGAGGAGAAAATCCGGGCTTGGATAATATAAAAGAAGTGATGTATGCAACTGATTTTGATAAAGCCGATTTTAAGGCTATTGCTACGCTGAAGTATATTACAGAGCCATTCTTTATGAATATTCATTGTGTACATTTCGAAAAGGAGGAAGGTGATCATCCTTTGGAGGAGCATAGAATGGGAATTTTACGAAAGTACCTTAAAAGATCTTTAGGGGATGATACAGTTCATTGCCAGGTTTGTAAAATGGAAGATAAAATGAAGGGAATAGAAACCTATGTAAATGAAAATGATATCGGAATGATTGCTATAATGGCAAGAAAACACAATATGCTTGAGAGACTATTCTTCGGGCAAATGTCACGTAAACTATTCGTAAAAACGCACATGCCTATTTTGATATTTCACTAAAGGTAATTAATTCTTAATTTTCTGTGTTGATAAAATAAAAGCAATCGAAAGGATAATCCTTTCGATTGCTTTTTATTTTTAGAATAAACCTTCAGTTGAAAGATAACGTTCTCCTGTGTCGTAATTAAAAGTTAAGATTCTGGCCTGTGTGCCAAACTCATCTTTTTTCTTTGCCACAGCTGCTAATGAAGCTCCTGTCGAAATTCCTGCTAAAATACCTTCCTCCTTTGCTAAAGATCTAACCATTGAAAAAGCCTCTTCCTGACTGACTTTTATAACACCATCAAGTATGGACTCGTTCAGGTTTTCTGGTATAAAGCCAGCTCCAATTCCTTGTAGAGGGTGAGGACCTGGGGCACCACCACTAATGACAGGAGAAGCTTCAGGTTCTACAGCAAATATTTTTAGGTTTGGGAATTTTACTTTTAGTATTTCTCCAACTCCTGTAATATGTCCACCTGTTCCAACTCCAGTAACAAGATAGTCAATGCCATCAGGAAAATCTGCAATAATTTCTTGAGCGGTAGTTTGTCTGTGTGCATCTACATTTGCTTCGTTGTCAAATTGTGATGGCATCCAACTATTAGGAGTAGCTTGAATAAGTTCTTCAGCTTTATTTATAGCACCTTTCATTCCTAATTCACGAGGAGTTAAGACAAATTCAGAACCATAAGCTGACATCAATTTTCTTCGTTCTATTGACATAGATTCCGGCATTACAAGAATAAGTTTATAGCCTTTTACAGCTGCAACCATTGCTAGTCCTACTCCTGTATTACCAGATGTTGGTTCAATTATAGTGGCACCTTCTTTTAGAATACCCTCTTTTTCGGCTTGTTCAATCATCGAAAGAGCAATTCTGTCTTTAATACTTCCTCCCGGATTGTTTCGTTCCAATTTGATCCAAGCCTTGGTATCTTTTCCCAATAGTTTGTTGATTTTTACAATTGGTGTTTGTCCGATATTCTCTAAAATGTTGTTTAAAATCATGATTGTGTATTATTTAGTTTGTGTTAATTTTTTATATCTGAAAGTCAATAATATTGTTCTCGTTGATACTTGATCTGACTTTAATTTTATGTGTGTGATAGACCAAAGAATTGGAATCAATACTCGAAGTCAACCAAACATTACCGCCAATAACAGAGTTTCGTCCAATTATGGTTTCTCCTCCCAGAATAGTTGCATTGGAATAGATAATCACATTGTCTTCAACGGTTGGATGACGTTTCTTTTTTGCCAGACTTTTTTTCACCTGTAGTGCTCCAAGTGTAACACCTTGATAAATTTTCACTTTGTTTTTGATGAGTGCAGTTTCACCGATTACGACTCCTGTACCATGGTCAATAAAGAATGATTTACCAATTTTAGCTCCGGGATGAATGTCAATTCCAGTTTTAGAATGCGCATATTCACTCATTAGTCTTGGGATAATGGGAATATTGGCTAGATAGAGTTCATGACTCAACCTATAAACCATAATGGCGAAAAAACCAGGATAGGAAACAATAACTTCACCAAGATTTCTAGCTGCAGGATCAAAGTCTTGAATGGCTTGAGCATCAAGTAAAAGAGCTTTGTAAACCTTTGGTAAGGCAATCATGAACTGCTTAGCAATATCATCAATGGGCTGATGCAACTCTTCTTTAATAGGAAGTAGTAATAGTTTCAGATGGGTTTCTAATTGGACTAGTAAAGCTTCTTGCGCGCAGTGACTTTTTGATCTTCGGGCACTGATTGGAAATAAGCTATTCATGGCTTCTTCCACAAAATTTTGACACAAGTCTCTTCCCGGAAGGTCAAGCTCGTTGATTTCACGTGAAGCCTGAAGCTCCTCCATAACTTTCGTTAGATAGTTCATTTTTATATGTATAAAAGTGTAATTGAAATAGAAAAATATGGGATGCAGAAAAGCCACCCATTATAATTGAGAGTCTTTAAAAGAAACGGTAATTCTTATGGGACTAACAACAAGAGGTACAACAGCAGCAACAACAATTTAAATTGCTGGTTGAGAAAGAAATATTTGAATTGAAAGAAGTCAGAGATGTAGATACAGTCAAATTCATCTCAAAGGGATTCTGAGATGTAGAAGTTGATGCGATATGTCTTTTATGACTCTTCATTTGGATTCTAATTCTATGACAAATCTAAGTAATAAATTTCTAATTAATACCTAAATGTCTGAATTGTTTTGTTAACGATATTTTAAAAGTTTTGATATCAGGAAGTTTAGAACTTAAATATTAATTTTGAGAGCCATTGATTTGAAAAGACACCAAACTGTTTTGCCTTGAGTCAGTTTAAGTGAGTTAAGCGAAGTTTCGGTAATAGAAACCAAAAGTTTGAAACCTACATCTACAAGACAATATATTCTATTTTCATGTTTAATAATGCTTGATATGGTACCTTCCAGTTGATTACGGATAGAAACATCTTTCACTTGATGAAGAGCAATTGCAATATCTTCAGGACGAAGCGAAACGTTAATGTTATCGCCTATTTCAAAATGTTGCATCTGCTTTTGTCGCTTAATCTTTAGCTCTCCGCCTTCTGTTTTTTTACTTAACTCATAATAATTTGTTTCGACATGTGTAAGCTTGAATGAAATCACATTATTCAATCCGGATGCTTCCATAATATCGATCAGGAGATCTTTTTCGACTAATTCAAAATAGTTCCCCTGTGCTAATACCTGTCCATTTTTTACAAGCAATAACTTCTGACTAAGGCTTAATAAATCAGGAAGGTCGTGACTTACGACCAAAATTGGGAGTTTTAGTTTTTTATTGATTTTTGTAAGAAAGGGAATGATCTGTCTGCGTAAAGAAACATCAAGTGCAGAAAAAGGCTCATCCATTAATAACAATCTAGGGGAAGATAGCAGACTTCTGCCGATGGCAACCCTTTGTTTTTCACCACCTGAAAGTTGCTTTGGTATTTTTTTTAATAAAGGCTCAATTTCCAGAAGTTCAACAATTTCGTTAAAATTAAACTGTTGTTCGTTATTTTTTAGAAATTTGGTTCCAAAAAGTAAATTTTGACGCACATTCATATGAGGGAACAGTCGTC
Source organism: Ancylomarina sp. DW003 (assembly GCF_029029505.1). GTDB lineage: Bacteria > Bacteroidota > Bacteroidia > Bacteroidales > Marinifilaceae > Ancylomarina. Next base: position 10,575 of record NZ_JAKJSD010000030.1, read on the forward strand.
CTTCTTGAAAAACGTATCCCAGCTTTCTTTTATGAGAAGGAGTGAAGTGTTTCGTTTCTGTGTGATCTAAAATGTCTGAACCAATTTTAATCTGCCCTTCGTCGATTTTTTCCAAACCTGCAATCAGCTGTAATAAACTCGATTTTCCTGCACCTGAAGAACCAAATATACCCGTAATTCCTTCTGAAAAATCAGCTCTTATATCAAGCTTGAAGTTGTCTTTAGACCATTTTATGTCGATAGAAAGTGTTGTCATGCTTTGTGTTTACGGTGATGAAGTTTTTTTACGAGGAATTCTGATCCGGCCATGGCTATAAATGAGAACAGAACAGCTATAATGAGTAATCGAAACGCGCTTGTTTCTTGTCCGGGTATTTGAATCGCAGAATATAAAGCAAGGGGTAAAGTTTGTGTTTCACCGGCAATATTACCGGCAAAAATAATGGTTGCACCAAATTCGCCTAATGAACGAGCAAAGGCAAGAATGAATCCTGATATGATACCTGGTAAAGCCATAGGCAATGTAACTCTGAAAAAACTTTGCCAACGGTTTGCACCAAGAGTTTTTGCCGCTTCTTCATATGCGGGATCAATCATTTCTATTGAAAGACGCATGCTACGAACACTTAATGGAAAGGCAACTATCATGGAAGCAATAATGGCAGCGTAATAACTGAACGCAATTTTAATACCGAACATTTCATTAAGATATTGTCCAATTAATCCATTGCGACCTAAAAGAAGAAGTAATATAAACCCTGTTGCAACAGGTGGAAGTACTAAGGGTAAATTGATAAAACCCTCGAATAGGAATTTGGCTTTAAATTTACGTCTGGCTAAAAACCAACCTGTGAATATCGCAAATGGTAGACAGAGTAATGCACTCCAAAAAGCAACCTGCAAGGAGAGAGAAATAGCATCCCATTCTGTGGTCGTAAAGTCTATATAGTTAGTCATTGACAATAAATGCATGTTTTTCCCAAATTTCTTTAGATTCAGTCTTATTCAAGAATTTTTGAAAATCAAGAAGTTTAGAGTTAGATGTTGATCGATGAGCAGAATAATAGAGAATAGGAGAAGAACTTTTCTCAGCAAACTCATATATACAGCGAACCTTTTTCGATTTTTTAGCATCCGAAAGATAAACAATTCCCAGATCAACCTCTCTCATTTCGATCATAAGGAGTGTTTCCCGAGCATTCTTGCAGGGCAATATGCTTTTTTCTAAATCCTTCCAAAGCTCATGATGTTCTAATATCTCTTTTGCATATTTGCCCGATGGGACATGAGTTGGATTGCCTATAGCTAACCGACCATTGAAAAGAGAAGAAAATTTTGATCTGTCCATTTGAGTCAGCTTTTGTAAATGACTTTCTTTTGGAACAGCAATACACATCTTATTTCTTGCTAATTTGAGTACCGAATGTTTATCTAACAGGTTCTTCTCAGTAGTATAACTGATCCAATCCTTATTGGCAGAAAAGAAAAAATCAACTTCTGCACCTTGTTCTATTTGTCTGGCAAGTATACCTGAAGAGGCAAAATTTAAACTAAGCTTTATACCTGTTTCCTTTTTGTATGCTTCGGCCGTTTCTGTTAAAACATCTTTCAGGCTGGCTGCAGCGAAAATGTTAAGTCTTTTTTCTTTTGTATCAGGTTGGCAAGAGGGAGAGAGTTGACTAATAATTAGACAAAAATATATGGTGAGGATTTTGGTTGTATTCATAGCCCTAAGATAGTTTTTTATGAAATAAGTATTTTATGTTTGAAAAATTAATTAGAGACGTTCAATGTTTTTATTTTGTATCGCAATTTGAGCAAGATTGGAAAAGTCTGCACATGTGAAAAGGACTAATTTTGACTTTACAAATGAATAATATTACACTAATGGAAAGAAAGCTTGAAACTCAAAAAAGTCATTCCGAGAGAGTGAACTATGTTTTGCAATATATTAATTCTCACTTGGGGGATGAAATGTCGATCACAGTTTTGGCGGAAATATCAAATTATTCAAGTTTTCATTTTCACCGAATAATGCGCGCTTATTTAGGTGAATCCATTGGTAGCTATATTATTCGGGTTCGAATGGATGCAGGGGCAACTCTACTGCAGCACACAGATTTAGAAATTGTTGAGATTGCTTATAAGCTTGGCTATAATTCACCTAGCTCTTTCAATAAAGCTTTTAAAAAACATTTTCAAGTATCTCCAAGTGATTTGCGGAAAAATGAACGAGTTGGTTTGCATCATTTTTGTCACATAAATAAAAATGTAATAATGAAAAATGTTTCTTTAAAACCACAGATTAAGAATATAAAAGATAAGAAGGTTGCATATTCGGTTGCCATTGGGAAGTATGGTGATGAAAATACAAAGCTGGCCTGGCAACGAATTGTTACTTTTGCTGAGAAGAATAAATTGTTCGGATTTGGAACAGAATGTATAGGTATTAGTCTGGATGACCCGAATATTACTGACGCTGAAAAATGCAGATATGAAGCGTGTATAGTATGTAAGAAAGACATAAAAGCAGAGGGAGAAATAGGTGTTAAGACAATTGAAGGGGGAAAATATGCCATATTTAAGCATAAGGGAGCCTATGAGACTTTGATAAATACGTACAATTACATCTGCGGGGAATGGTTGCCTAATAGTCAATACGAACTTAGAGAGTTGCCATGTTTCGAGATTTACCACAATTCTCCCGAAGATACGAAACCCGAAAAACTTAAGACAGACGTTTATGTTCCTTTGAAATAAACTTAAGCCTCCAAACTCTAAAAGTTTGGAGGCTTAAATTTCAAACTATCTTTTATTTTAGAAGCTAATTTTAAGAAGGAAGAACAAGTCGTTAAACCATTCCAATTTTATTATTGTGAACGATTTCCTGAATTTGACGAATCGCTATTTTTCTGTTATGTAATTACTTGGCGAAACTTGAGGTTAATTCCCAAAGAGTTTTTAAATTATGTTCTGGTTTTTAATGTATTGTCCTGTGTTTAGTAAAATTTTAATATTGTCTTGTTAGTGTTGTTTGTGTTGATATTTAGTATTTTATACTGATTGATTTTAAAAGTGGTTTATTATGATGTAAGTAAGCTGTTGTGATTAGAAATAGAATTCTGGAATTCGTATTTTCTTTAATGTTTTGTAACTTAATGGATATTTGTAGATTTTGATGAAAAAAAGATTTTTGATTAGATAAAGAATCGATATATTTTTATTTTCTTTGTGCATACAACTTTTCCATTTTAATGACATCTGATGAATACAACAAAACTTTTTTCGACCCTTGCCTTAATTCTATGCCTGTCTTTTACTCTTTCTGCACAAACTAATGAAGGAGAACAAACTCAGGAGAATAAAACAGAAACAACACAGAAAAAACAAACTGTGGCTAGAATTAAACCTTATATCAAAGATGCTACTATTAAAGAGCAATTTGATTACATCATGGAAAAAGGTGATACCTGGAAAAATTATAAGGTTATTCAGATTAACTGGATGAAGAACTTTCAGAATGGTTTTGTTGATAGTTTAAATGCCATTAGACAAGATTTTATTAACTCTGAGAAGTTGGTAGCCGAAAGAGATAAGAGAATTAATTCATTGGAATTAGACTTAAAAGAAAGCAAAGAGTCACTAACAACGATTCAAGGCGAAAAAGATAGCATGTCCTTATTGGGAATTCAGATGTCCAAGGCAAGCTATAATGTATTTATTTGGAGTTTAGTTGGAGGCCTATTGGTTTTAGCTGGTTTTTTCTTTCTATTATTCAAAAGAAGTAACTCCGTTACTAAGGAAACTCAAGTTCGTTTAGAAGAAGTAAGAGAAGAGTTTGATACACACAGAAAGAATGCATTAGTTCGTGAGCAAAAACTAGCAAGAAAGTTGCAGGATGAAATAAACAAAAATAGAAATCTAGGAATGTAATTACACATTCACTCAATATTTAAAAGCTTCAATCTATGGATTGAAGCTTTTTTTGATACCTACATTTAGGTATTTTGATTGAGGTTTTCTTTTAATCGGAGTTTTTTGTCTTTTTTTGTGTTGAAGATGAATTCTGTCTGGTAAAGAAGATTAAATATTCCATGAATATAGATTGATTAGATGCTTTTGAAAAAACGATACTTAGGAATTTTACCTGTTTTGTTAGTAGCCACATTTGTAGTGTGGAGACTGATTCAATTTGTTGAAATTGATGTGACGCAAACTGGTGAAGAAATGCTAAGTTTTGTTGATGTTGAGCTCAGCGATGAGGAAGCTGATCGATTAGATCGAGATTTCATTCCGGGTATTGAATTTGTAACTTCCCTGACAGGCTTATGGGCAATTCGTTTTTTATTGGCTGCCTTTCTTATGTCGCCAATAAGCCTTGTTGTTGGAAAGAGTTTTCCGCTTTATTTTCGTCAGTCCATAGGTATTTCAACAGGTTTTTTCACAACACTACATGTGTTGGTTTTTGTTTTATCAGAAGGTGTACTTGAAATATTTACTCGCCCTGAATTGATTTTTGGATTTATAGCTTTCTTAATTATCATTAGCTTGACCTTGACATCTAGTAAACGAGCGATGAAACTAATGAAGCGAAAATGGAAAAGTCTTCACCGTTGGGTTTATTTTGCTGTTCTGTTAGTCATGATTCATTTGATAATTCTTGATCAATCATGGTTGCTATATGGTATTTTGTTTGGACTTGGATTTGTGTTTCGAATAAAACCACTAAAGAGAAGAATAAAAGCTCTGAAATCATAGCATTGTACATGTTATAATCCTGATTGCTTCAGATATTAATTTATATATTGTATCGCTATCAAAAGTAAATTTTTATTGTATGGATTTCTACCAAAGTATATCAAAATATTACCAGTATATATTTCCTTTAAATAAAGTTCAAATCGATTTTATTCTCTCAGCAAAAGAAGATACTAAGCAATTAAGAATTTTAGATATTGGTTGTGCCATTGGAGATTTATCTATGGACTTAGCCAATCATTTTAATGAAGTTGTTGGTATAGATCTGGACGAAGGGATGATTGATAAAGCCATTGAAAAAAGCAAGGAGAAAACAAATCTTCATTTTCATTTGGAAGATATGTTACAGATAGATCAATCATATGGAGAGAATCATTTTGATCTGGTTGTCTGTTTTGGAAATACATTGGTACACTTGGAATCTGAAGAATTAGTATCCGATTTTTTTAGTAAAGCCCATATTTGCTTAGCAAAGGGTGGAAAACTTCTGTTTCAAATTATTAATTACGACAGAATTATAGATCAAAAAATCAATTTTCTTCCCACTATAGAGAATGATACCATCAGGTTTAAACGTGATTACACTTTGCATTCAAACAATAAGGTAGTTGATTTTAAAACGACTTTAACGATCAAAGAAACCGGGGAGAGTATAAGTAATTCGATCCCTCTTTTGGCAATAAGAAAGGCAAATATTGAAAAATTATTGAAGGAGGCCGGTTTCTCAAATGTCAAGTTCTATGGTAATTTTAAGAAAGACCCGTTTGCAGATGGTAGTATACCCTTAGTAGTTGAAGCGAGAAAAGCTTAATAATAGGAGAAGCTTAAAGATGAGTTTGTCTATAATAAATCAGGACATTAAATAAAAAAAGGTGCTCATATGAACACCTCTCTTGCATTGTAGTTGTAAGTAGTAATTTACATTTCGAATTCTTCCATATCTTCTTTAGGATCACGCTTCTTTTTATAATTGTTGATTTTATAGCTTAGGTTAAGTTTAATACTTGGCCATTGCCTATCGAACTTAGAGTAATTATAAAAGCCAGGACCTTCATTAATATTCTCGTGTTTAGCCGTACCCAATATGTTACGAGCTTGTAAAGTTGCTGAAAGTTTGCGTTTGAAAAACTCTTTCTTCAATCCTAAATTTGCCGTGAAGAAACCTTTACGCTCACCCTGTGCCTTTTTGCTGGCAGAATGATACATCACATTTACCTGAAAACGAGTTGTTTTATTGAACATGAAAGTTGAATTATTTCTAAGACTCCAGTTGAAACTTTCTGTTGAAAAATCTATTTGGCTGGTACCATCTGATAATGTGTAATCACCTTCAATTTTGTAGTGGTAAATATTACCAATCAAATCATTTTTAAACCATTTGGCAAAACTTAGATTTAGCATTGTTTCTATACCTAAGGAATAATCAGTACCTACATTTTCAGTTGTTGATACCATGACATTCTCTAGTTCCTGGTCAGGACGACGGATATGCTCCATGACGTTATGTGTCATTCTGTAATAGGTTTCAAAAGAGATAGATTGCTCTCCAATACGTTTTTGAAAACCCAATTCATATGAATCGATATATTCAGGTTTCAGGCTTGGATTCCCCTGACGTTTATTGTAAGCATCAGTCCAGGTTACAAATGGCTCGAGGTTCCAACCTCGTGGGCGCTGAATTCTACGAGTATAGCTGGCCATTAACTGATTACCTTCTTTTAAATCGATTTGAGTATGAAGGGTAGGAAAGAAATCCCAGCGATTAATTGTAAATCCCTCGCTAACACCCTTAAATTTGATTTCTCTATCGGTATATTCACTTCTTAAGCCAACTTGGTAACCTAATATGCCGGCTTTGTCAGCATAAAGTGCATAAACACTATGAACATCTTTTTTATAGTCAACCTCTTTGTTGTATTCTTCTTGAATTTCATAAGAGCCAGAGATATAATCTGATTGTGTGGTGATATCTTCACTATTTCGAAGTTTTGCTCTATAGCCGGCTTCAAATTTGCTTTTGCCTCCCAGGGGAAGGGTATAGTCTGCTCTAATATCTAAATGAGCTCCGGGACCTTTTTCAGTTGCCTTTTTACCATCTACAATGGTCCCGTTTTGCTGACGTTCCGTTTTAGACTTTTCATCTCCGTCGCGATAAGAGTAATTCAATTGAGTTAGTAATTGATGCCCTTTGCCTTTAAACTTGCGTTGATAGCTGAAATTGGCATTATAGAATTCCATTTCACGATTCCAGTCATCGGTACTTGTGTAGTCCTGTTTTGGACTTGGAGTCCCGCCATTAATTGTAAAATAGTCTGTGTAGTCAAGATCAGAACCCATATTCATCTCTCTGCCTCCGTAACGAATACCTAGAGTGATTAGGTTCTTAGTATCAATTTCATAATCAAAACCTGTACGTAAACCATAGCCTAAGCGTTCACGGTCGGTATCTCCATCAGAGAAGACGTAAGTTGTTTTACCATCTGCTGTTGTGGTCCAGTTTTCAGTTTCTCTGCTTCCCGAAAAATTACGGTTGTTGTAATCAAGACCAAAATGAAAATTGAATTTGTTTTTACGCATATTCACCAGGAAATCGGCTCCTCGGTTTCCAAAGTTTCCTATGTTTAAATTTACAACACCTGAAGTTCCTTTTAGCTTTCCTTTTTTTGTGATGATATTCACAATACCTGATGAGCCTTCCGGATCGTACTTTGCAGATGGATTCGTGATAATTTCAATATTATCAATGACACTGGCAGGCATTTGAGTCAAGATATCGGCAGCTTCCAAAATGGAAGGACGACCATCAACTAATACCGTGAAACTGCTGCTGCCACGAAGGCTTACATTACCTTCAATGTCTACGTTTATTGACGGTACTGATTCCAGTACATCAACAGCATTGCCACTGGCTGTGGTCAACTGACGGCTAACGGGTATAACTTTTTTATCTATTTGATACTGTACCGGCAAGCGTTCTGCGCTAACTGTAACCTCGCCCAAGGCCTCGCTAGCTTGCGTAAGCATGATTTCCTTTAAGTCTGCAAGCCTTCTGTTTTTAGCAATAGGGATGTTACGAACTGTTTTTTTATTATAACCGATAAATGAAATTTCGGCATAATACCTACCTGGTTTCAATTGTTTAAGAGCGAATTCACCTTTGGAATTGGTTATGGTTCCGTTTACCAAGCTGGAATCTGCCATTCGATAAACAGAAACGGTAGCATATTCAATAGCTGTTTTTAAATCTTTGTCTTTCACAATTCCTTTAATTGTACCACCAGCTGCCCCTGTTGTGTTTGGTACAGTTTTTTCAGCCAGTATAGTACTGGCAAGAAATGCAAAAACAAGTAATAATAATGATCTCTTCATGTTTTAAGTCCTTTGTTTAATGAGCTCATCTTTAAGGCTCATTGTTGTCCTAAGTTAGTTGGTTATATTTTGTTTCGCACAAACTGAAATATTTTGGTTTGTGGGAATGCCAATCTTAGACGATAATAAAACCCAAAGGTTTAGTCTGGATTTCCTTTCGAAGCCAAAATTATCATATTAAATTTCTTTGACTCGATTAATAGACGTTAAAATCGGCTTTTAACAACTATTTAACGAATCGAATTTTGTGTTGATAACAGCCACTATACTATTCAGTACTTAAAGATGAGACAGAGAACTAGAAGTAAACTTTTATGTGCTTATTTTTCCGTGAGCATTAATGCCAGGCCTAAAGTGGTAAGAACACCAATCTTACCCCATTGGGTGATTTTCCAAAACTTTATATTCTGTACATACTTATTTAGTTTACCTGATGACATGGCTATTAAACTAAAAATAATCCAGGATTGCAGCATGAATATAACACCAAGAATTATCATCTGTATTGTCATGTTAACCCCTTTGGTGCTTATGAATTGCGGTAGAAATGCAATAAAAAACAAGGACACTTTGGGGTTTAATACATTCATTAAAAATCCTTTTTTAATGAGTGGAAGTATTTGAATTTGTTGGTTTGGATTTTCTGTCTCTATATGTATTAAAGGTTTTTTTTCTTTATAGGCTTGGTAAGCCAGAAAGAACAGGTAAGCTGCCCCCAGATACTTAATTAAAGAAAAAATGAATGCAGACTTTTGAATAATAATTGACAAGCCTGTTGCAGCAGCAAGGGTATGAATCAGAACCCCGATTGAAAGTCCTGTAGAGATGGCTATACCATTTTTTTGACCCTTGGTTAAACTTTCAGTTAAAACAAAAATATTATCGGGCCCTGGTATTAAGGATAGTAGAATGGATGCTCCCAGAAAAGAGAGGATTAGTTGTAATTCCATAAGTTGCAAAGTATAAAGTTAATTAAGTGTTTTATCTATATAAAGAATAGGATGATGATGGGGAACAGGAGTCCGCCAAAGGTCAGAATCCAGCCTCTTTTTCTGAAGCTATACTTTCCTTTTGATAAGAGAATTCCGGTAACAGAAATAAGAATTAGTGCAAGAGCAAATATGTCTGAAAACCAAACCCACCACTTATTCATCGATTTGTGTAAGGTAGACATATGCCCCAATACAGGGATGGTTTCGATATATTCTATGTCACCTTTTCCGGTGAGTAAACTGATGTTTGCAAATGCATTTTCGAAATACACCCGTGCTTCATCTCCATCTATTCGAATTCCTCTGTATTTATTTTTAGTAAAGGAAGCTGATATGTTCTTAATGTAACTTTCAGGAGCAATTGTAAGGCTGTCTTTAAGCTTAATTTGTATCGATTCACTTCTAAGCACATAGGTTTGTGCGTTAAAAATATCTCTATGATTAAGTGCTATGCCCGAAATGGAAAAGCACAAAATCAGACCGATATAGAAATAGCCAAAATCACGGTGTAGTAATCGGTACCAATACTGTTTTGATCTCATAATATCTTTTGAGAGCAAAGATATATTGGGGAGCAGGAGCAAGGCTTAGCAAATTCTACTGATTATTTGTGAATTTCTAAAGATTTTGACAAATCACTTGGTTTGCAAGCAAGTTGCTTGTAAACAAAACGACTGTAAGAGCTTTGGCTATCAAAATGCAGACGATGACTAATTTCTTTATGAGATAATTGCTCAATAATAATCAACCGCTTTATTTCGACTATCAATAAATCGTGCAGGATTTGTAATGGTGTTTTACCAAGGTCTTTTTTTATACTAAAGCTGAGTTTTGTGCTTGAAACATGGAGTTCCTCTGCATATTGCCCAATATTGCGCATCTCGGAAAATCGATTCTCAGCTAGTTTCAGAAATTGTAGTGTTAGATTATCCTTCTTTTTGGTACTATTTTTATTTTCAAGAATACCTAAAACCTGATAAATGGTGAATGAAAAAAAGTGACGTAATTTTTCATCTTTCAGATTTTCAGTTGATGTTCCTAGCTTCTTTAGATATCGAAAAGAATAAATTAAATTATCAAAATCATCATTGGTAAGTTTGATTACCGGATTTGATTTAAAAGAAAACAATAAATCTGCAGAAATAGAAGGCATAGCTGTACTCAGATATTCCGGACTGAATTGCAAGAGAATTCCATCTTCACCAGCCAAGCGTTTTAGTAAATGCACTTGGTTGGGTGCGACAATGTAAAGAGTTTTTGATTCGACCCTATAGGTGTTAAAATCTATGAGTTGTTCTCCTCCTTTACCTTTTTCAAACAGGAAAATCTCGTAATAGGTATGTCGATGAATGTTATAGGAATCATAGGGTGTTTTGTGCTCAATATTCCTAACGGATATATCTGAGGTTTTATTTATGAATGGGTGAATCTCCATAGCTTTCGGTATGTATAGAATGTTAGTTATTGCACCTTCACGTCTGAATCTTTTATCAAACATAGCAAAAAGAAAGGATTTTACCGATCTAAGTTTAAAATTAGAGAAGCTTGATAAATATCTGCCTGAATGATTTTTTTGTATTTAACATTCCTGTGCAATAAAATTTCTTAACTTCAATACGATAAGATAAAATGTAGAATATAAGACTGCTCAATATGATTGATATGGAAACTTTCCAAAATATACTCGTAACCAAAACCCCCATTTTAAATTCAGGAACCCCTGATGAAAAGCGAAAAGAAATTCTTGAATATTTCCAGGCAAGTTGGGAATTAGACGACCGTTTGTACGATTCATTAAAAACAGATGATGTTTTTTACATGCGAGCAGATCCACTTCGTCATCCTTTAATTTTTTACATTGGTCATACGGCTACTTTCTATGTCAATAAATTATTGTTGGCAGGTTTAATTAGCGAGAGAATTAATCCCAAATTTGAATCGATATTTGCTGTTGGTGTTGACGAAATGTCCTGGGATGATTTGAATGAAGCACATTACGATTGGCCAAGTGTGCAATCTGTTAGAGATTACCGTAGGCAAGTAAAAACAATGCTCGAAGAGCTTATTAATAATTTACCTCTGGCAATGCCAATCAGTTGGAACGAACCTTTCTGGGTGATTCTAATGGGAATTGAACATCAACGTATTCATATCGAAACCTCTTCGGTTTTAATTCGTCAGTTGCCTATTGATAAGGTGAAGGAAAACTCTCTCTTTCAAATTTGTGATGAATCTGGAAGTGCTCCTGAAAATGAACTGGTAAAAGTGGAATCAGGTATCGTGAAATTAGGTAAAGAACGCAGTGATGCCTTATATGGTTGGGATAATGAATTTGGTAATCTGAAATCAGATATTAAGGGCTTTTCATCTTCGAAGTTTTTGGTTTCGAATCAGGAGTATAAGACTTTTGTTGAGGCAGATGGGTATAAAACTCAAAAGTGGTGGACTGAAGAGGGCTGGAACTGGGTACAATACAAGGCTTGTGATCATCCTGTGTTTTGGGTGAAAAATGGTAAAGCTTGGAAACTAAGGTGTATGTTAGAAGAAATTGATATGCCCTGGAATTGGCCTGTTGAGGTTAATTACCTTGAGGCAAAAGCCTTTTGCAATTGGAAATCAGTCCAAACGGGGAAGAAATTAAGAATGCCAACCGAAGGAGAATATTACTTGTTACGTAATTCCTTAGACATACCTGATCAACCCTATTGGAAAAAAGCTCCGGGGAATATCAATTTAGAGCACTATGCTTCTTCCTGTCCTGTGGATAAATTTGAATTTAATGGTGTGTATGATGTGATTGGTAATGTGTGGCAGTGGACCGAAATGCCAATTTCGGCTCTCGATGGTTTTGAAATTCATCCATTTTACGATGATTTCTCAACGCCAACTTTTGATGCCAGACATAATTTGATAAAAGGTGGATCTTGGATTTCAACAGGAAATTTGGCTATAAAGGATTCGCGTTATGCTTTCCGTCGTCATTTTTTCCAACATGCAGGTTTTCGATATATCGAATCGGAAGAAGAGTTGGTCATAAAGGATGATTATTATGAGAGTGACGATTTGGTTTCACAATATTGTGAATTTCAGTATGGGCCAAGCTATTTTGAAGTTGAAAACTATTCTTTGGCTTGTCTTAAGCGAATAGAGAAGCACCTAAAAAATACGAATAAAGGTGCTGCTCTCGATTTAGGCTGTGCTACCGGACGTACAAGTTTTGAATTGGCAAGGCATTTTGATAAGGTGACGGGACTAGATTTTTCGGCTCGGTTCATTCGTATTGGTACTCAGTTGAAAGAGAGTGGAAAGTTGAGTTACTCAAGAATTGAAGAAGGTCAGTTGGATACTTTTCAGGAGATTAAGCTGGCAGATTTTGGCTTGGATGTTTATGCTGATAAGGTGGAATTCTTTCAGGGAGATGCCTGTAACTTAAAACCTTTCTTTACAGGATACGATTTGCTAATTGCCGGCAATTTGATTGATCGCTTATACGATCCGATTAAATTCTTGCAAGATGTCCATCATCGAATGAATAAGGGTGGTTTGCTTGTATTAACGTCTCCATATACTTGGTTAGAAGAGTTTACCGATATTGAGAATTGGGTAGGCGGTTACCGAAAGGATGGTGAGCCTTTTAGCACTCTCGACGGATTGAAAGAACAACTGTCTGAGCATTTCGAATTGCTTGAAGAGCCGACTGATGTCCCATTTGTAATTCGTGAAACAGCACGTAAATATCAGCACACCATAGCGCAAATGAGCATTTGGAGGAAGAAGTAAACCTGCTTGGAAAGGGAAGACATTGGAATTGATTCTATTGATCTATTGGATCTTCCCATTCAAGTTTTTTATTTCCCGGATAATAAAATAGCCTGCAATAAGCGCCGATCCTACATCTGCAATCGGACTGGCAAACCAAACACCTGTCAATCCCAGGTAGTTGGGTAGGATAAATAATATCGGGATTAATAATATGACTTGTCGCATCAGGGTAAGTAGAATTGAGGTGCCGGCTTTACCTATCGATTGGAAATAGTTTCCAACAATCACTTGAAACCCTATTACGGGAAGTGCAATTAGAAAGGTTCTAAGACCTTGTGTTCCCACTTTTAATAATTCCTTGCTCGAGTTATTAAAGGCGAGTACGATCATTTCGGGAAAGAATTGGACAATAAGCCATCCCACAATCGCAATTCCTGTTGCGGCTTTCATGCAAATAATAAGGGTGTCTTTAACCCGCTTGTAATTATTTGCGCCATAATTGAAGCCAAAGATAGGTTGTGCTGCCATATTAATGGCAACAATCGTCATGACGACTAACATTGCAACCGAATTGATTATACCCATGGCAGCTATGGCTATATCACTACTGAATTTTATCAGTTGTATGTTGTATAAGCCTTGTACAAAACTACCTGCAATCTGCATAGAAAATGGAGCGAATCCAATAGTGATAATATAGAGAATGATTTGCCCGTTTAGTTTAAAGTTTACCTTACGTAGTTTGATTACTGATGACGAACTTATAAAATGACGGATGACCCACACACAAAGGACCAATTGTGATATAATTGTTGCCCAGGCAGCACCGGCAACACCCATATCAAACCAGAAGATAAAAATGGGATCGAGTACTATATTTGTACCTGCACTAATCAGCATGGAATACATGGCAATTTTTGCATTGCCTTCGGAGCGAATCAGATTGTTCATGGAGAAACCAACCACACTAAAAACAGCCCCCACGAGAATAATGTTCAGATATTCATTGGCAAAAGCCATTGTATCATTTTCTACACCAAATAAACGAAGCAGTGGATCTTTAATACTAAACCCAACAATGCTAATGATTCCCGAAACGATAAGCATCAGAATAAATGAATTGCCTAGCACCTTTTCTGCACGGGGAAAATTTTTCATCCCTAAGTTAATGGAAATACGAACGCCGGCACCTATGCCTATTAACATGCCAAAAGCCATAAGAATAAGCATGATAGGATAAACAGCACTTATGCCTGATAGTGCTTCTGCTCCAACGCCTTGACCTATAAATATACGATCGACAACATTATATAATGAGTTAATTATGACTCCGGTAAATGCAGGAAGAAAGTACTTCCACAATAAGGATGTAATCCCGGAGTTTTCTAGTTCGTAAACGTTTTGTGTATTTTTGTCCATAAGTTTGATAATGGACAAAAGTATAAATATTGTGAGTCTTAGTTTATATTAAATGCGATAAGTCGATGAAATGAAGTAAAACAAAGGGGAAAGAGCCTGAAACGGGTAAGAACAGTGTTTTTTCTTTTGTATATTTGTCTTCCAAATTAAAGAAATGAGCTTATTTTACGCACTTATAAGATTTATAGAGAAAGTTATTCTTTGGTTTTATCCACCTTTCAGGAGGTTTATGCCCTTGCAGACTTTTAAGTATGCAGCAACCGGTGGAGCAAATACAGCCTTAGATATTTTCCTGTACTTTATATTCTACAATTTTGTTCTCGATAAGCAAATTGTTGAGCTTGGCTTTTATGCCATATCACCGCATATTGCTGCTTTTATTATGTCTTTTATTATTACTTTCCCTATTGGATTTGTGTTAGCTAAATACATTAGCTTTCCGGGTTCTTTTTTACGAAAGCGCATTCAGTTTTTTCGATATGGACTGAGCGTTATGGGAAGTGTGTTTCTGAATTACGTTTTCCTTAAGCTCTTTGTAGAGGTCTGCGGTTGGTACCCAACACCATCGAAAATAGTGACAACACTGATTGCAATTCTGTTTAGCTACACCGCTCAAAAATATTTCACTTTTAAAATTAAGGTGACGGATTAAATTATTTTTTTTCCTAAACTGATATTTCGGAACTTTATAAGAGTTTAAACCGAAATATGATTTCCTATGAGCGATATTCTAGTTTTAGGTGCAGGTATGGTGGGTAGTGCAATGGCTATCGATATGGCCAAAACCCATAATGTGACACTTGCCGATATCAGTCAAGCCATTTTAGATCGTGCAAAGAAAAAGCACAAAGGCTTAAAAAGTTTGCAATTGGATGTTTGCAACATTCCTGAATTAAAGATTTCGGTGAAATGGTACGATTTGGTTATTTGTGCCGTGCCTGGCTTTTTAGGATTCGAGACCCTAAAGGCTATCATAGAAGCTGAGGTAAATGTTGTAGATATTTCCTTCTTTCCCGAAAATGCTTTGGAATTGGATGCGCTCGCAAAAGAAAAGCAGGTAACAGCTATTGTTGATTGTGGTGTAGCTCCTGGTATGGGAAATTTGATTTTAGGTCGTTATAACGAGACCATGAAACTTACCGATTTTGAATGTTTGGTAGGTGGATTGCCCAAAACAAAGAAATGGCCCTTTTGCTATAAAGCACCATTTTCACCTCTCGATGTGATTGAAGAATATATGCGTCCGGCCAGGTATGTCGAGAATTCCAAGGTGGTTGTTCGCGAGCCCTTAACCGATTGTGAATACGTAGAGTTCGATGGGGTGGGTACTTTGGAGGCCTTTAATACGGATGGTTTACGATCCATCATTTACACTATGCCGCATATTCCGAATATGAAGGAAAAAACATTGCGATATCCCGGACATGTGGAGTATGTGAAAGTGCTGAAAGAAAGTGGTTTTTTCAGCGAGGAAACTCTGGATATTGATGGCATTTCTTTACGTCCAAGAGATTTCACTAGTAAAATTCTCATGGATGAGTGGCGCCTGGGAGAAAGGGAAGAGGAGCTAACAGTTATGCGAGTGAAACTGACAGGTGAGAATGCTAAAGGGGAAACTGAGGAGTTGACCTATAAATTGCACGATGAATATTGCAAGGACACCCAAACATCATCAATGGCACGAACTACGGGCTATACCGCTACGGCAGTTGCCAACTTGTTTTTGGAGGGCTTGTTTACCGAGAAAGGCGTTTTCCCTCCTGAGTTATTGGGTAAGCATGCATCTTGTTTCGACTATGTGCTCAATTATTTGGAGGAAAGAAAGGTGTATTACCAGAAGAGTTCGCGCATCGTTTAAAACTTTATTGCGATACGGTTTAGTTGCTATTATTAGTAGTGATATTTTTCGTTGAAGAAGATGAAATGATTCGACGAAGAATTTTGAATTTTTCGTCGAAGAAAATGGGAAGCGTCGTCGATGAAATTTATAAGCATATATAGCATTCAATTATCGAATTAAACTTGTAAGGACCTTAGGTATTGTCCAGCAGCAAATATTCTGAATATTTGCTAACTCTAAGTTGACTGGAGTTGGGAAATAGGCATCTTACTTCAAGAAAAAATTTGTTGCCAATGATATGATCGGGTACAATAAATATAAGTTCTGAAGGTTTAAGCTTAATAAGATTATCAACTCTAAATTCTGTCCCACCTTCATTCACAAAGAAAATACCTTGCTTTGGGTCGTTTAGGTCAAACTTAAGTTTCTTTCCAATGATCGAAATAACTTGATTGCCAGAGAATTGTTGGCTTGACTTGTTGGTGTTCAAATTCTTAATGGAAAGGATTATAGGTGCATTATCATTCAAGATTACCTTATTAAGTTGAATATTTTCAATACATTGTTTTAGTCTCTTACCAGCTTTAATATTAATTTGAATTGAATGCTGTTGGGGGTCGAAAATATCTTTCTCACTTTCGAATACACCTTTTATGGCAGCATGAATTTTATACATTCTCGTGTTTATATTCTTCCCTTCTTCAATTGCCTTACAAACAGCAGCTTCGTACTCTTCAATAACTGCCAGGGCTTCTGCCTTGCTAACCGTAGACCCTTTGGCAATCATTTCTTCAATAATGTCTTCTTCGTTTATCGATTCATTATCGGTAGGTAGAGCCTTGTACTTGTTTTTACTCTTATTTAAAAGGAATGGAACCAAGCCATATCGTAAACTCATAAGTCCAATTTTTATCTTGATTAATTTTTGTTGCTATTCATTGCATTCGCAAAACCTTTTATCATTTCCCAAATTAAGCCATAGGTAAAACGAAATGAATTCTCAGCTTTTCCACTCTTTATCTGTTCAACATGTTTATCATACCAATTGGGTAATGGGATAGGTTTTTTGACATGTAAAAAACGAGATAGTAGAGTATAGTTTTCATAATGTTGTAAAAGAAGATATTGAATAGTGGAGGTGCAAATTTCATTTTGTGGCTTTCGTTTACAAAGCAAAATAAAAGGGCCGAAAGAGGTAAAGGACATCAAGGATTTCTCTATTGCAGATTCAACTGCTGGCCAACGTTTTTCTCTCAAATAAACTAGATTAAATGCTAATAAACCTTTATCATTAATTTCGAACTTCTCTTTAAGCCTTAGAGAAGTTGTTTTGCTTTTACCCTTAAAACGACCTTCTCTATTTTGCATGTTAACATTTGTCCAGAAAGCTCTTTGGGTAGAAATACATACTACTATAAAAAACACAGGTACTGGAAGATTGTTCCAATAGTTTATAGTACTTCTCTTAATACCCGAATATACCGATTCGGTTTTTGAATTAAATTTAACTTCTTTCTTTCCTTTTACTTGAATTGCAATTAAGTTACCAGTAACTTTTCTATCTTTTCCTACAATTTCAATGTATAAATCAATGCCGTAATCTCTTTCGGTCATTTCCCTTACTATCCACTCTGTAGGTAAGCTTTTAGATAATATATCTAAAGCCTCGCGTCGATTGTATGCGTAATATTCCTTATCGGAAATTCCATTCTAGTTAAGTTTCTCGATTAGTTTATTATAAACAGTTATAAATTCATCTTCCGTTCCATCATAAAAGGTAGATCGTATATCTTCATATGTAAGATTAGGGAAATGTTTAGACGTAACACCTTTACCACCTAATCTCCCCGCCAAAGCATGTCTACCACAAATTTGCTTTACATTATCAAAATCTCCATACTCTAAGCCAGCCTCAGGAACGATACGGTTCAGAGAATCAGAATGTATATAATTTTCAATATTTCTCTTTTTAGAAATTAAGAAATCAGTTTCTTCAGTAAAACCCATATCTTCTAATTTTTTCCGTGTCGGTGAATCTTCATCTTCAGTAGTTTTATCGCTATCTTGGAAAATAAAATATGGTTTTGCTAGTGTACTTAATAAGTTTAATGAAACCCAGTGCTTCATGCTATCACAACCACCAATCGGGATTATTGCTATTTCTTTCTCTTCTATTGTATGGTCAGTTAAACCATTATTTTTATATATAGAACTAACATGATTAAAAGCTATCACATCGTCAATACCCTCTACCAAGAAAAGCACTTTTGCTCTATCAAACATTGATATAAACTGGTTATCAACTTTAATACCTAAATCTTCTGCAATTGATGATACATCATTAATTTGCTGAACAACATTATAACTTCCACCATTTTTATGTATGTGTATCAAATTAGATTTTTGAGTATTTGATACAATTATTGGAGAATGAGTCGAAATGATTACTTGATAATTATTCTCGCATAAATCTAACAACTTATGAAACAAATTTTCTTGACCTGAAGGATGTAAAAATGTCTCAGGTTCTTCAAATCCAAAAATTATCTTTTGATATTCAGATGCTTCTTGTTCGGCTAAATACTCAAAATACGCCATCATTGTAATTCGTCTAAAGCCATCTCCTCTAGAACTTAATGGAACATCTGCACCATCTTTAGTGCTTTGAAATTTAGTAGATACTAATTTTGTCCAATCAAAATCAACTGTAGGCTTTACTTCTTCTTCGGCACCAACAACATCATTTATTTTAGCCGTGATATTATCAAGAACTTCATTAAGTTTTTCTTTTATAGAGCCTTCAATGCCAGAAGTATCAATTTCTTCTTCTAGAGTTTTTATTGCTATTGATTTGAAGAATTTTTGAATTGCATTGTCTGATTCAGATAAGGAAGTATCAGCTTTGAAATACTCAAAACGTGGGAGTATTTTTTTTAATCTATCATGTATTATTTTAAATCTGTTACTACCATTAGTTGGGAGTTTTTCAAATTCAAAAGTAAAATCTATATTATTATCTATGTTATATTGTCTAATCTTAAGGCGTTTCTCCTTATTATTAAACTCATCACCATTAGCTTTTTGTGTTTCAATTCCTAAATCACCACATTTCGATATCAATTGTCGCTCGGTCAAGGACAAGAAATCATGTTCGTTATAAACCTTTCTTAAGATGAAAGTATCTGGAGTAATTTTTGATTTTGATGTATCCCATTTCTTTTTGATTACAAGCAATGAATCTGAACTCAACAATTCTTCATCTTCAAATGTTGTTGGTATATTTTCGTCAATTATTATCGATTGACCTAACGGGTCGAATTCTAAGGATACTGTTATTATTTCTGATTCTGCATTATTGTTTAAATCATCTTTCGTAAGTGCTGTATTGTTTAAAAAACAGTCAACAGCCTTTAATATAGTAGATTTACCAACATCATTCTGTCCTACAATTACGCTAAAGGCATCAAATTCAATTGTCTTTTTTGTCTTTATGCCTTTGAAATTTTCAATATTTATTTTTCTTAATCTCATGTTAATTTATTTTGCTGGACTTATTCAGTATTGCGGGTAACTTATAAATAAACGTAATTGCGTTTATTTTTCTTATATCAGATTAAAAAGGTGCACAATGCATACCAATATGGCATGCTAAACGCAGCTTTTTGTTTATCTCCTCTCAAATTTATAAAAATAAACTTGTAAACAGAGGGATAATATTTAGTAAAGTAATATTGCATTGTAAAAAGGAAAGAATCTAAGTAAATATGTTTGATAGGCATCTTATAGATTAAGTCGTATTTTTTTTATGGAATCTCTCAGCTGAGGTTTCATGTTCAAATGCTTCGCATATTCGTTCCCCTTCGATACAGTTTGGTTGTATGATTAAAATGTTGGAATAATCCATCATTATGATGAAAAATACGGCTTAATGTCGGAAAAAACCATCATTGTTATTTATGGATTTAAAAAA
>NZ_JAKJSD010000031.1 GCF_029029505.1 Ancylomarina sp. DW003
TTTTTTATACTAAACCTTGTGCTAACATGGCTTCGGCTACTTTAACGAAGCCTCCGATATTAGCTCCATCTACATAGTTGATGAAACCGTCTTGTTTTTTGCCGTACTTCACACAAGTGGCATGAATATCTTCCATAATTCGTTTCAAATGACCGTCAACTTCTTCACGAGTCCAGCTCATTCGCAATGAATTTTGCGACATTTCGAGCCCTGATACTGAGACACCTCCGGCATTTGCTGCTTTGCCAGGACCATAGAGTATCTTATTTTCCAGATAAACTTCTACAGCATCTGGTGTGGATGGCATATTTGCTCCTTCAGATATACAAATGCAACCATTGTTGATCAATATTTGAGCTTCTTCTTTATTTATTTCATTTTGAGTAGCACATGGAAGAGCAACATCACATTTTATTTTCCAAGGTCTTTCATTTGGATAATATTCGGCGCCAAATTTCTTTGCGTATTCTTCAATTCGTCCTCTTTTGATATTCTTCAATCGCATTACAAATTTTAGTTTGTCTGCATCGATACCATTAGAATCATAAATAAAACCAGAAGAATCAGAAAGAGTGACCACCTTGCCTCCTAATTCATTTACTTTTTCAGTTGTAAACTGTGCTACATTACCCGAACCGGAAACTGTGACAATTTTACCTTTAAAACTATCTTTTTTAGTTTTCAACATTTCATCAGCAAAATAAACCGTACCATACCCAGTTGCTTCAGGACGAATCAAACTACCGCCCCATTCTCGTCCTTTTCCTGTAAGTACCCCAGTAAATTCATTTCTTAATCTTTTATATTGACCGAAAAGAAATCCAATTTCTCGTCCGCCAACACCAATATCACCAGCAGGAACATCTGTATTGGGCCCAATGTGTTTTGATAGTTCTGTCATAAAGCTTTGGCAAAATCTCATGACTTCACCATCGGTTTTTTGTTTTGGATCGAAATCGGAACCTCCTTTTCCACCACCCATTGGTAAGGTTGTAAGACTGTTTTTAAAAACTTGTTCGAAAGCTAGAAATTTTAATATGCCAAGATTGACGGTTGGGTGAAATCGGAGCCCACCTTTATAAGGGCCAATTGCTGAATTCATTTCAACACGGTAGCCTCTGTTTACTCGAACTTCACCTTTATCATCCACCCATGGTACTCTAAAAATGATTATGCGCTCAGCTTCCGCCATACGTTCCAATATTTTTGCGTTTTTGTATTTGGGATTGTCTTCGATAAAATCGAGTAGTGATTCGGTGACTTCATGAACCGCTTGATGAAATTCAACTTCACCTGGATTGCGACTAATTAAGTTATTCATGAATTCTTCTCCAAAGCTTGATTTGTGTGCGCTTGTCATAGAGTTTGTCATAGTGCTTGTCATATCAAAAGTGTATTAGGTTGGAAAATCGATCTTATTATCTAACTGGAAATATTGAATTCCGATGAATGAGTAAAGTCTTGTAACTTAGACTCCCTATTAAAGGTAAAAAAGAAATACTTGATAGTCAAGATTTTAAATGATATGATTTTTTGTTAGATTTAAGAGTGTGCAAAAAATGGGCTTATGACATCACAATCTGATAAAAGAAATGTTTCTCGATTAGCTAAAGAGAATATTGAGCGACTAAAGGAATTGGCTGCTATTAATAAGACTACCGGAATTATTAAAGAGGCTAAATCGATTTCTGATACTTTGCAGCATATCAGCTTTATATTGAAGGATGCGATGCAATATCCTCCTTATACTTCTGCGCGTATTACTTTTGATGGGAGACAATACTTAAGTCCAAGCTTTATTGAATCAGAATGGGTTTTAAATCAAACTTTTGACTGTATCGATAAACGTATTGGCTTAATTGAAATATTCTATACAAAGGAATTTCCCGATTTATATGAAGGTCCATTTCTCAAGGAAGAAAGAGATTTGATTAATAATATCTCAAATATAATCTCGGGATATATTAATACCGAAGCAGGAAAAAATTTAATAACCCAAACGGAGGAAGATTATTCTGATGAGGCCTATATTGAAGGACCTTTTGTTCGAGTTGAAAATAGAAACCTTCTGAATGATTATTTGAATCGGAATAATGCTGATAGAGATGTTTATCATGATTTGATGCCATTTAAAGTGAAAGAAATTTTATTGGTTGCAAATCTTTATGATGCATATAATATTGAACGAGAAGGACGATTTACCGAACAAATCTTTGATGAATATCATCAGCTTAATTTATCATCGATGCCAAGAGTAACCGGAGTTTCTTGTTACGATGAAGCAATGAAGCAGCTGCGTTCAAAACATTTCGATATGATTATTGTTATGGTTGGGGTTGATAAAAAAACGCCAATTGAGTTAAGTGAGAGAGTCAAACGAGATTTTCCTTATATCTCTATTTTTCTTTTGCTCAATAATGATGCGGATATCGGATTTTATGAAGAGCAGCGGGAACATTTACATTATATCGACAAAATGTTTGTCTGGAATGGGGAATCTCAGGTGTTTATTGCCATGATCAAGAGTTTGGAGGATCGGGTGAATGCTGAGAATGATACAGATGTTGGGCTTGTTAGAGTCATTCTTTTGGTTGAAGATTCAGCAAAATATTATTCTCGATATCTACCAATGTTGTATCAGAGTGTTATGGCGCAAACACAACGTATAATTGATGATGTAACGACAGATCCTCAGTATAAGATTCTGAGAATGCGAGCTAGACCTAAAGTTCTTCTTGCTTCAAATTATGAAGAGGCTCTCTCTATTTATAGTCGCTACAAGGATTATTTACTTTGTTTAATTTCCGATGTGAAATATAAAATGAACGAAGTGATGGACGAGAAGGCGGGAATTAAGTTGGTGGAACAAATCAGAAGCGAAATGCCAAATTTGCCTGCAATTCTTCAATCTTCGGAAGTTAGTAATTCAGAATTCGCTGAGGAATTGAAGTGTAGTTTTATTGAGAAGAACTCGGATAGTTTACGTCAGGATATTCGCTCGTTTATAGAAGAATACTTAGGTTTTGGCGATTTTGTATACAAAAATATTCATGGTGATGCCATTGTTACAGCTAAATCACTTCGGGAATTTGAAGAACATCTTTATAATATTCCAGCCGAATCTTTAATATACCATGCCAATAGAAATAACTTTTCTCTTTGGTTGATGGCGCGTGGTGAGGTTAAAATCGCAAAGATGATTGCTCGATATAAAACAACAGATTTTAAATCTGCTGAAGATATCCGAGCTTACCTGATAAGTATGATTCATGAGTTTCGGAATGAGAAAAGAAAGGGAAAGATTGTGGCTTTTAAAACTCAGCCAGGTTTTAATGCTGAAAATATTGTGTCCTTGTCTTCAGGTTCACTAGGTGGAAAGGGTAGAGGTTTGGCATTTATAAATTCGATGCTATATAACCTGAACTTGAGTAGCTATGTTCCGGGTATTAATGTGAAAGCTCCCATGACTGCTGTTATTGGTGTTGATGAATATATGAATTTCATAGAGCGGAACGATTTACTTGAAAAGATAAAAACTGTATCAGATTATTCCGCGATTCAAGAATTATTTTTAAAAGGAAGCTTGAGATCTCGATTGAAAAATAGAATTAGACATATTCTATCCAATTTCGATAAACCATTAGCAATACGTTCTTCTGGTTTATTTGAAGATTCTCTTCAGCAACCTGTCGCAGGAATTTTTCAAACTTATTTATTACCCAATAGTAATCCAGACTTAAATGTAAGATTGAATCAGGTTTTAGATGCGATAAAATTGGTATATGCTTCGGTTTTTTCAAATGAATCACAAACGAGTATTCATGGAAATAATTACTCTGTTGATGAGGAGAGAATGGGGATTGTGATTCAGGAAGTGGTTGGAAATACTTATGAGAATTATTTTTATCCTCACATTAGCGGCGTAGCGCAATCGTACAATTATTACCCATACGGGCATATGAAACCGGAGGATGGTTTTGCGGTTATAGCTGTAGGTTTGGGAAAGTACGTTGTCGATGGCGAAAAGGCCTATCGTTTTTCACCGGCTTTTCCAGCTAGCGAAAATAATACACCTAAGGATCAGTTTAAGAATTCTCAACTTGAATTTTACGCAATTAACCTTAAAAAGAAGGAGTTGAATCTTCTGGAGGGTGATACTGCTGGCTTAATTCGTTTGGATATTGATGATGCTGAGGATCATGGAACACTGACTCATTGTGCCTCGGTTTATGATGTAGAGAATGATATTGTAAGTCCGGGTTTGGATAAATACGGACCGAGGATTGTGAATTTTGCAAATATTCTAAAATACGATCATATTCCACTAGCGAAAACGATTCGTACTGTTTTGGAGATTATAGAAGAAGCTATGGGGTCTGCTGTTGAAATTGAGTTTTCTGTTGACTTAAATCGAGATGATGATGGCAAATCTTCATTTTATATCTTGCAAATAAAACCACTTGTTGCGGGTGCGGATGATTATAATATCGATTTGGACAGTATCGTTCCTGAAGAAAGCTTGCTTATATCAGATAAGGGGATGGGAAATGGGTTGATTGAGGATATTGCTGATGTAATTTTTATTGATCCGGATTTGTTTGAAAAAGATATGACACCTCAAATTGCAGATAAGATTGCTGAGATAAATCAAAGAATGCACGAGGAAGATAAAAATTATATTCTTGTAGGCCCAGGTAGATGGGGAACTCGTGATAAGTGGATCGGAATTCCTGTAAAATGGAAAGATATTTCCAGATCTAAATTGATAGTAGAAACCAGCTATGAAGATTATCCATTAGAAGCTTCTTCCGGTTCGCACTTTTTCCATAACGTCACCTCTATGAATATTGGCTATTGTTCTGTTTATCATCATTCAAAAGAATCGCATATAGATTACAAAACGTTGAAATCACAGAAGTTGATTGAAGAAGATGGCGCAATAAAGCATGTGAGATTTGAAAATCCATTTACAATAAAAATGGATGGAAAAAAACGTTTAGTAGTTGTAACGAAGTAAGATTGTAAAAAGAAGGTTCCAAAAAAAGAGCATTGCTCTTAGTTGAAACCTTTTGAATTTTATTAAATCTGATTTTATTTTTTTCGAATCATCATCAAACCATGACGAATAGGGAGCATTAAGTTTTCAACGCGATCATCATTCTGAACATGTTTGTTGAAATCTATAATGCCCTGTGTTTGTTTATCGTTTGGATCAATTTTCTCGATAATTTTACCATCCCACAAAACATCATCAGCAAGAATGAAGCCTCCCTGTTTTAATAAAGGCATAATAGTTTCGTAATAATCAATGTATTGGCGCTTGTCGGCATCAATAAATACCAAATCGAATTCTCCGGTAAGTTTCGGTATGATATCCAGAGCTTCACCAATATGAAATTTTATACGCTCTTCACAACCAGACTGTTTGAAAAATTTACGAGTGAAATGTTCTAATTCGTCGTTGCAATCTATGGTGTGAATTTCACAATCAGAAGAGGTTCCCATTGCCATAGAAATCGCTGAATACCCAGTATAGGTACCAATTTCTAAAACACGTTTTGGATTCTGCATTTGGCAAATCATCTTTAAAAATTTGCCTTGAAGGTGTCCTGAAAGCATTCGTGGACGTAGCATTTTAACGTGAGTTTCTCTGTTTAAATCTTTTAGGACTTGATCCTCATTTTCTGAGTGCCCTAATATATAATCTTCTAGTGCTTTATTTACCTCTAACATTATTTATACATCAAAGTGGTCAAATTGTCTTTGTTTAAAATCTCATTCGAAACTTCAAGAAGTTCTTCAGCTGTAATGCTCTCAATTTTGTCGTAAATATCTTGCTGAGAATCTATTTTGTTATAAAGAAGATAACTTTTCCCAACACTAAGCATCAAGTTTTCATTGTTTTCACAAGAAATAGCAATTTGTCCTAGTATTTGATTTTTTGCTCGTTTTAGTTGCATTGCTCCAAGCTTTTTGGTGCATAGTAAATCCATCTCTTTATAGATTAGTGACAGACATTTATCTAAATAGCCTTTGTCGGTACCAAAATAGATGCTTACAACACCAGTATCGACATATGGTGAGTAGTTTGACTCTATATTATAAGCCAAGCCATGTCTTTCTCGAAGAGTCAAATTCAAGCGAGAGTTCATTCCAGGGCCACCAAGTAAATTAGTCAATAATGAAAGGGGAATTCGTCTATCATCATTTAAATCGTAAGCTACATTTCCTAGTATACAATGACGTTGGTGTGTGTTCTTTTCTAAAGTGAGGGTTCTTGGTTTATAGATTTGTGGTTTGACTCTTTTGTTGGTTCTTAAATTTTCTGGAATTCCGGAGAAAAAGCTTTCAACCATTTTAATCAATTTCTTAAAAGAAATGTTTCCGACTGATGAAATTACCATTTGATCGGTGTGGTAATTATTCTTTATGAATTTTTGAATGTTCTCTTTTGTGAAACTTTTTATATTTTCAGGAGTGCCCAAAATATTTCTTCCAATAGAATCGTTTTTGAATATTAAATCTTCAAAATCATCAAAAATTAATTCAGAAGGCGAATCTTTATATGAATTGATTTCATCGAGAACGATTTCTTTCTCCTTTTCCAGTTCTTTTTCAGGGAAAATGGAATTAAAGCTGATATCGCTTATCAATTCCAAGGCACGTTTGTAATCTTTGTCCAGGAATGTGGCGTAAATACAAGTGTCTTCCTTTGTGGTGTAGGCATTAAGTTCTCCGCCTACATCTTCCATTCTATTTAAGATGTGATAGGCTTTACGCTTGTTTGTTCCTTTGAAAATAACATGCTCTATAAAGTGTGCAATACCCCACTCGTCATCACTTTCATCGCGAGAACCAGTATTTAGAATGATTCCACAATGTGCTACTTTTTGATCCACCTGGCGATGGATTAAACGGATACCATTTGATAATGTGTGAGTTTCGAAAAGCATATAGAGTTTTATTAGGCTGCAAAGGTAATAAGAACTTTATATATCGATTAAAAACCTGTGTATTTTCCTATTTTTTATTTGGAGGCGATAATTTTTTGCTTACTTTTGTGTCGCTCAAGTAAAGCGGTGCCATAGCTCAGTTGGTAGAGCAATGGACTGAAAATCCATGTGTCCCTGGTTCGATTCCAGGTGGCACCACACTTAAAACTTGACAACAAATTATAATAAGGTGCCATAGCTCAGTTGGTAGAGCAATGGACTGAAAATCCATGTGTCCCTGGTTCGATTCCAGGTGGCACCACTATTATTTTTTGAATTCCATTGGGTGCCATAGCTCAGTTGGTAGAGCAATGGACTGAAAATCCATGTGTCCCTGGTTCGATTCCAGGTGGCACCACCCAAAAAGCCGATCAGAAGATCGGCTTTTTTTGTACCTCACACTGAATATATTCGTAGAATTACCATTCATTTATATTATATGCAATATTTTTCTTATGTCATTAATCTTTTTCGGGTTTATGTTTAAATTATGAAACTTTAAGCATTTAAAATTAGATGATTGATGAATAATATTGTAATTTAGATATTCCTGATAAATGAGGTTTTAAATAATTATGTATTTGAGAATCTATACTTTCTGTTGGCAGTTAGTGTGGGAATGAAATTGTTTTAGGTAGATATTGGTATGAGTGATAAATTAAGCACCCTTATTCTTGATGATGATCCATTGTATTTGAAGTTAGCAGCCACTATGCTTGAGGAGGATTTCGTGGTTTATACTGCATTGTCGCCTTTTGAAGCGTTTGAATTGTTGTTGAAAGAAAAGATTGATGTTTTAATTTGTGACTTTAACCTTCCTGAGATGAATGGAGTTGAAGTGCTTAAGCATGTAAAAGAAATGCATCCGGAAACAGATGTCATCATGATTAGTGGAAGTGCTGAAGATGAACATATTATTGCAGCTTTTGATTTGGGTGCTATCGATTTTTTAAAAAAGCCGATTGAGTATAAAGCTTTGAAGATATCGATAGAAAGAGGGAAGAGTTTTGTTGCGATGAGAAAGAAAAAGAATGAGATAGAAAAACACAATTCATTCTTGACTAAAAATATGAATCAGCAAAAATCGCCTGACTTGGTTTACTGTAGTGAATCAATGCGACAAGTTCATGAAACTATTGATGAGTTAGCTAAAGATGATAGGGTCTCTGTTCTTGTATCTGGTGAAATTGGTTTGTATAAAGATTCTATTGCAAGGCGAATACATATGCAAGGAAGAAGGCGTGAAGAGAATTTTGCATCTGTTAATATGGTATCAGTAACTGACGTGGTATTTGAGAAGAAATTCTTTGGTTATAATAAATCTGTTGTAAGAGGTGATGAAAAGGGTGAAGTTGGTTGGCTTGAAGTTGCTCAGGGAGGCACTTTATACTTAGATGAAATTGCAGGCTTGTCAGTATATCAGCAAGGAAAACTAAATTCTCTTTTGCAGAACAAAAAATTTACTAAAATTGGTGCAAAAAGAAGTAGGAATTTTGATGTGCGATTAATTTCTTCATGTACAGGTTGTTTAGACGATTTGAAAGAGAAGAGTAGTCTCAGAATGGATTTGATTCAAAAGCTTTGTGAGTATGATTTGTATATTCCACCCCTTAGGGAAAGACAAGAAGATATTCCTTTGTTGATGAGTTATTTCATACGTCAGTATGCGGATAGGATGAGGAAAGCTATTCATGGTTTCGATCCTTACACGGAACGTAAGCTTATCGAATATTCTTTCCCTGGTAATACTCGCGAATTGTCAAATTTAATTGAGCGCGCAGTTATCCTTTGTAATGGTAGATCTTTAAATCTTAGCCATTTCCCATCATTTGTAGATGAAGCAGGGAGACATGATACAATGTTGAAAAGTTTTGACTTGGGATTAATTGAGCGTGAAGTTATTATTCGTGCACTAAAAGAATGTAACTATAATAAAGCTCATGCAGCAAAACTTCTTAATTTAAGCTGGAATGCTTTGCATAGGAGGTTGCAAAAATTCGATATTGATCTACCAGAATATGTGATATAGCTTATCTTGTGATAAGAATATCACTCAGATTTGTTATTTTCGTATATGTTGAGATCTATACTTTCAATTATTGTTGTGTTTTATGTATCCGTTGTTGTTTCTTTTGCACAGCAACAAAGAACTGATTTTGATATTACTTCAATAGATGAGGTTTCAGAAAATGTTCAGAATCAATTACTGGAAAAGAAGAAGCGAAAAATTCAGATCTATCTAATTCGTCACGCCAAGCCCAATCTTCATAAGAGCTTTCTAAGCTCTTCAGGCGAGGCTCAGAAATATATTGAGGATTACGATAGGGTTCCTATTCATAAAATTGATTCCAATCAGGTTGTTATCAACTTGAAAAAGCCACATCAGATTTATTGTTCTAGTTTGCCACGCTCTCAAGAAACAGCTCTTGTTTTGTTTAAAGATTCGTATCTTATCGTATCGGACAGTATTTTTAGAGAGTTCGATATGAAAATAGTTCATGCTACACCTGTTATAAAGTTGCCAATGGATTTATGGAAAGGCATTAGTAGGCTTGCTTGGTTTCTAGGACTAAATTCTAAAGGTATTGAAAGCCGGAGAGAGGCAATGAAACGAGTTGTATTAGCTGCTGATAATCTTGAAAAGCTTGCTAGTCAGGAAGAAACTGCTATATTAGTAGGGCATGGCATGATAAATGCATTTATTACAAAAGAATTGAAGAAACGAGGCTGGGATGTTGTTCAAAGTAAAGGGCATCTGAATTTAGGAGCTACTGTTTTGGAAAAAATAGTAGCACTTTAAAGAATTTGGGATGCATCTTGTGTTTGTAAGTTTGTACGTTAATGAACACTGTTTGTAGCTATAGTGAACACTTTTTGAAAAGATAGGATTAATTATAAAACTGATATATAGGAGATTGTTTGTTTTGGTATTGAGATTGATAAATATGACTTGTTTGAGGAAAACTTTTTCTAAGATGAAGAGGATGGTTCTGTTTTTATCCTTTTTTATGTTTGTGTTTTGTACACAAGCTCAAAAGAAGAAACGGTTGGGCTCAGGCGCATTTTCATCTTACGATAAAATTTTTAGTGGAGATGTCAATAAGATTAATTTGCCGAATTATTTAGATGGACCTCATTTCTTTTGGAAGGGAGATGATAAGGTTAAAGTTTGGTATATCAAGCATAAGTATGATGATAATAGTATTGAGGTTAAGCAGAAGTATATAAAAGTTAAGAAAGATTCTATCTTGTTTAAAGGCCTTTATGGAGATAAAAATCGATATTGGTTAAAGAAGCAAAAACCCGAACTGAGTAAATCGACTTTTAAGGGAGTTGATTCAATTATGGTTGTTGGCGATGTTCATGGTGAGTTTGATACGATGAGAAAGCTTCTTATTGCAAATAAGGTGATTGATAAGTCTGATAGGTGGTTGTTTGGAAAGAACCATTTGGTTTTTGTAGGGGATATTTTTGACAGAGGCGACAAGGTTACAGAAGCCTTACATTTTATTAGACGAATATCTAGAAAAGCACTTAAGCAAGGTGGTAAAGTGCATTTAATTTTGGGTAATCACGAGGTGATGGTTCTGATGAATGACTCACGTTACATTGCGCCAAAATATAAGAATCTGAGTAAGCGATTATTGATGAACTATTACAGTTTTTTCGCTGAAAATACAGATTTAGGAAGGTGGTTGAGGTCTTTAAATTCTGTATTGAAGATTAATGATAAGCTTTTTGTACACGGTGGTTTGTCTCATGATGTTGTTAAAAAGAACTTGTCAATCGACAAGATTAATGAGGATATTCGATACAGTCTGCAGAATGCAGAATCGATGTCAGCGGCTGAGTTAAAAAAGAAAATATATTTTCCTGGTAACCCTTTGTGGTATCGTGGCTATATGAGAGAATCAAGGTATTATTCAAAAATTACTGAAGAAGAGCTTGATGATGTGTTGAAATTTTATGGAGCGAATCAAATTATGTTTGGACATACTGAACTGGATGAGATAAGCTTTTTGTATCAGAAAAAATTATGTGCACTAAATGTTCCTATGGGCTATGTGCAATTCCGACCACAAATATTATTAATTGTTGACGATAAGTTTTATCGCTGTTTGTTGAATGGGGAAAAAGAATACATCAAGTAATTGAATGTTTCTTTCAATTTGGAAAATCATAATATTAAAATGAAGAATACTAAGCGATTTATATTTTTATTGATTTTTATAGTTTCAGGATTTGGTTCGCAGGCAATTTTGAACTTGCAAACTACTGATAGTACTGCTTATGTTGATTTGTTTGCTAGTGATACCCCCTTACAGATTGAATTGAATTGCAATTTTGTAAAATTATTGGATGATATATCTGAAAATAGAAAATATCACGATGCTAAGCTAAGTGTTTCAAATCCCACTTGTAATTTTCATGATATGAACGTGAAATTGAGAACCAGAGGACATTTTCGATTAAGAAAACAAACCTGCGACTTCCCTCCTTTAAAGTTTAAATTTCAGTCTGATGAAACGCAAGGAACTATTTTCCATGGGCAAGATAAATTAAAGTATGTAAGTCATTGTCAGAATTACAAAAAGGATTATGAACTTCATACACTTGAAGAATTTTTGATCTATCGGATGTATAATTTATTTACAGATTATAGTTATCGTGTTCGGTTGGCACAAGTAAATTTTATAGGTAGTGATAAGCAAGACACTCTTTTGCGGTATGGTTTTTTTATAGAGGATAGATCTCAAATGGCAAATCGTATTGGAAGACAGGTTTTGAAATTTCGTAATATTAAGCAGTTTCAAATTTTGAGAAAGAATATTCTGGTATTGTCACTCTTTCAGTGTATGATTGGAAATTGTGATTGGGATGTCTCTCGCCTACATAATATTGATCTTTTATCGGTAAACGAACATAGTTTGCCAGTTGCTGTTCCTTACGATTTTGATTGGTCTGCAATTATCGGCCATGAATATTTTGTTCCTGATCCTCAAATTGATTTGAATAGTAAGTATAAGCGTAGATATAAAAGTTACAAGTGGTCCGATGAAGAATTTGAAGATGCATTTTCGTCATTTCATGAGCGTCGAGGAGAACTCATGAATTTAGTTACTGATTTTACCTTCCTTGAGAAAGAGAACCGTCTAAAGCTACTAGCTTACATTTCTGAATTCTATGACTTGATTTCTTCTAAAGATGATGTCAAGAATTATCTGCTAAAGAATGCCAGAAAGATTCCCACAAATTATTAAGCATATTTTATTGATCTGGCCTTACCTTGAACAAGGTTATATTTTCCTAAGAAAGTAGTATTTTCAAATTTATTGGTTTTTGGAATTATGTACCCCTGTTTTTTTGAGGGGTGATTTGAATATTTGTATGTAATTATTGACAATACCCCTCATTTATCAAATATATTTTGATGGAATAAAACTTTTCCTCATATTTGTACCATCATTCGTAGGGGGTGTATCTCATAAAAAGATGCTTTTTAGAAATAAACCCCCTTATTCTAACTAATAAACCAAACAACCATGTCCACTATTCGTTTTCAAGCTCTAACTGAGCTATTGTCAAGAGTTCCTAAGGAAGTGAAATTACCTTCCAATAAGGTGACTGATTATTATGGAGATCTAGTATTTAATACGGACTCTATGAGAAAATATCTATCAAAGGAAGCTTTTAAAGCTGTTATAGATGCTAATCAGAATGGTGGCGCTATTGATAGAAAAATGGCTTCTGGTGTTGCAGCAGGTATGAAAGCTTGGGCAATTGAAAACAATGTGACTCACTATACTCACTGGTTTCAGCCTCTAACAGATGGTACAGCCGAGAAACACGATGGTTTTATCGATTATGGCGATGGCGGTCATATGATAGAAAATTTCTCAGGTGACTTATTAACTCAGCAAGAACCAGATGCATCATCTTTCCCTTCAGGTGGTATCCGTCAAACTTTCGAAGCGCGTGGTTATACGGCTTGGGATGTGTCTTCGCCTGCCTTTATTGTAGGAACAACACTCTGTATTCCTACGGTATTTATTTCCTATACAGGTGAAGCTCTTGATTACAAAACCCCACTTTTAAAAGCTCTGGCTGCTGTGGATGAGGCTGCCGTGGGGGTTTGTCAGTATTTTGACAAAAATGTAACCAAGGTTCATACCAATTTAGGATGGGAGCAAGAGTACTTCCTAATCGATGAGGCTTTATATCAGGCTCGACCAGATTTAGCTTTAACGGGGCGTACTTTGATGGGACATTCATCATCGAAAGATCAGCAGTTGGATGATCATTACTTTGGATCTATTCCTGAGCGTGTAACGAATTTTATGATGGAGTTGGAGTTGGAATGTCATAAGTTAGGTATTCCGGTTAAGACTCGTCACAACGAGGTGGCTCCAAGTCAGTTTGAGTTAGCTCCTATTTATGAAGAAGCGAATTTAGCTAACGACCACAATCAATTGTTGATGGATGTAATGAAAAAGGTGGCTCGTCATCATAAATTCAGAGTCTTATTTCACGAAAAGCCATTTGCCGGAATTAATGGATCAGGTAAGCACAATAACTGGTCACTGGGAACAGATACAGGTGTTGTTTTGTTGGCTCCAGGTAAAAATCCAAAAGGAAATATTCAATTTCTATGTTTCGTTGTAAATACTTTGATGGCTGTTTATAAAAATCAGGATTTATTGCGTGCATCAATATTAACGGCTTCCAATAGTCACCGACTGGGTGCTAACGAAGCACCTCCATCAATTATTTCAGCATTCCTTGGTGATGAGGTTTCTAAAATGCTAGATAAGATTGTAGAAGAAGTTGGAGAGAGAAAAATGACTCCGGATGAGAAAACTGCATTAAAGTTGGGTATTGGTCGTATTCCTGAGATTATTCTTGATAATACGGATCGTAATCGTACTTCTCCTTTTGCTTTTACTGGAAATCGATTTGAATTTCGAGCAGTAGGTTCCAGTACGAATAATGCGGCAGCCATGACAGCTTTGAATGCAGCAGTTGCAGTTCAGTTGACTGAATTTAAAAATGCAGTTGATTTCTTAATAGAAGAAGGTATTAAGAAAGATGAAGCCATTTTCCAGGTGATGAAAAAGATGATTATTGAATCCAAGCCAATTCGTTTTAATGGTGACGGTTATTCTGATAATTGGGTTGAAGAAGCCAAAGAGAGAGGTCTAACAAATATTACAAGTGTACCAGAATCAATCTCTAAGTATTTAGATCCGGAGGCTAAGAAAGCATTGGTTGGAAGTGGTGTGATGACTAATAAAGAACTTGAAGCTCGTGTAGAAGTTGAAATGGAAAAGTTTACCAAGAAAATTCAGATTGAATCACGTGTACTTGGAGATTTGGCGATTAACCATATTGTTCCGGTTGCTGTAGCTTATCAGACTAAGTTGATACAGAATGTTCAAGGTTTGAGAGACATTTTTGATAATGGTGAGTTTGAGGAGATGGCAGGAGCTAGAAAGGACTTGATTAGGCAAATTTCAAATCATATCTCTACAATTAAAGCTAAGGTTATAGGAATGGTTGCAGCTCGTAAGGAGTGTAATATGATTGAAGATGCAACCGAATCGGCATTTGCATACGATAAAAATGTTTGCCATTATCTAGATGAAATTAGATACCATATCGATAAACTTGAGTTGGTTGTTGATAATGAAATGTGGCCATTGCCTAAGTACCGTGAGTTGTTATTCAATAATTAATAGGTTTAGCCTAAATTATATACAAACAGATGAGAAGGAGCTCCAATTGGAGCTCTTTTTTTTGTTTTTAGGGCTTATTTTATCATGTTTTGTGCAATAAATCTATTGTTATATATGTTTATCAATATTAATGTTCTTCATATGAGAGGAAAGCTTAAGGGCTTTTGTATCTTTATCAGGAATTCCTAAACTGGAAGATCAAATAATTTTTTTGAATAACCTATATCATTATTAATATGAGGATTTTAGTTGGAACTATTCTAAGTCTTTGTTTGCTGTTAAGCATTGCATGTTCACCGCAATATTATGCCCGCAAAGGGGATGAGATGTATGGGAAAGGCAATTTCTTTAAAGCTCAATCCTATTACGATAAAGCTTACGATAAATCGAAAGATCATACTTTCAAGTCTGATGTGGCTTATAAAGCCGGACTCAGTTTTGAAACAATAAATGAAACGAATAAAGCTGCACGTTGGTTCAAGAAAGCTGTGCGAAGAAGAGATTCTTTCCCTGAGGCGTTGGTGCATTTGGCTCAGGTTGAAATAAAGAATGGAAACTTGGAGGATGCTGAAGAGACTTTTTCTATATATGAGGATTTTGTACCTGAAAACTCAAGAGGAGATGAAGAAAGATTGGTGCAAGTATTTGAAAAAATAAAAGAGTGGAAAGAGAACCCTCAGGCTTATATTATCAAGCCAATGGATAAACTTAATACACGGGCCAGTGAATTTGCCCCGATTTATTTGAGTGGTGATACCAATATTATTGTTTTTACAAGTACAAGAAAAGGCAGTTTGGGCTCTAAAATTGATGGTGTAACAGGTGATAAATTTTCTAATTTATATCGTTCGGATTATACAAATGAGGTAAAAAGAAACATCAAGAATAAAAGAGGACGAATTGTTGATTCTAAAATAATAATAAAGGATGAGTTTCAGTGGCAAAAGCCAGTGGGTCTAAGCGATAGCATCAATTCAGTTTTCCATGAGGGTACAGCTTGTATCGACCTGGAAACAAATGTGCTTTATTTTACTTCTTCGCGAAAGGTGGATGGGAAAGACAGAGGAACTAAGATATACAGTATGGCCATGCAAGGAGATGAATGGGGCGATATGCAGAAATTAAACCTAGTGCCAGATTCACTTTCAGTTGGACATCCTTCAATATCGGCAGATGGTGAAACGCTTTACTTTGTATCCGATATGGCTGGTGGTTTTGGAGGAAACGATATTTGGATGGTAAAAGCTGAAGGTGGACAATGGGGAGCTCCTGTTAATTTGGGCGAAGATATCAATACGTCTAAAAATGAAGTTTACCCCTATATTCGGGAGAATGGTATGTTATATTTTGCTTCTGATCGATACGAAGGTATGGGCGGTTTGGATATATATGTTGCTAGGCCTCGTGCAGATGTTTGGGATGTTGAGAATATGAAGTATCCTATAAATTCAGAGACTGACGATTTTAGTATTGTTTTTCAACCTGGAGAAAATAAAGGTTTATTTGCTTCGTCAAGAAATAAAGGTAATGATGATATATTTTCATTTGAAAAAATGGAAATCGATTCTATGTTAATTGAAATTGCCGAAGGACGAATTACATTTGATGAGGGCTTGGCAGGGAGAAATATCCGAATTAAAATGGAATCTGATAAAGGTGAGAGATCAAATATTGACCCAGATGACAATGGAGGGTTTAAATTACCAATACATGCTGATACAAAATATACCATAACTGTTTCGGGAGATGATTTTTTAACAGAGAGAAAGATTATCGAAACAGGTGGTGTGGATGATAAACTTGATCTGGACCTGAATTTTGAACTAAAAGGTATTGGTGTTCCAATTCGATTGAAAAATGTTTTATTTGCTTTCAATGAATGGAAGTTGACCAGCGAAGCTAAAGGAGCACTAGATGATCTTGTGAAAACGATGAGAGAACACAATGACATTATTATTGAGCTGAGTTCGCATACCGATTATATTGGAAGTAAAACATTGAATGATAGTATTTCGAACTTAAGAGCTCAGGTGTGTGTAGATTATCTGGTTGAGCAAGGTGTCAGTGGTTCTCGATTGAAAGCTTTAAGTTTTGGAGAGAATAAGCCTTGGGTTGTAAAACAAGAAGGACAGGATAAGTACAACTTCCTTAAGGTTGGTGATGTGCTTAGTAAAGCTTTTATTTATAAATTAACTGATGAAAAGCAGAAAGAGGTTGCTATGCAAATGAATAGACGAACCGAAGTAAAAATTGAAAGAATTGACAAAGCAAATCGATCAAAGAGATAGTTGAAAAATAGGGCTTTCGTTAAAAGGAAAAAATACTAACTTTACGACGGCAAAAAAATAACAAAAGCGTTCTGCCAAGCAGGACGCTTTTTTTACTACTATCCAACCATGAGAAAAGACGAAAGATATAACTTAAGAGGCGTTTCCGCATCAAAGGAAGATGTGCATAATGCAATAAAAAACATTGATAAAGGGCTTTATCCAAAGGCTTTTTGTAAGGTGATTCCTGATTATTTAACGGGAGACGATGTGTACTGTAATATCATGCATGCTGATGGGGCAGGAACAAAATCTGCTTTAGCTTATATGTATTGGAAAGAGACGGGGGACTTGTCGGTTTGGAAAGGTATTGCTCAGGATGCAATCATTATGAATCTTGATGATTTACTTTGTGTTGGTGCTGTTGATAATATTCTGCTTTCGTCGACAATTGGTCGCAACAAAAACCTGATTCCAGGTGAGGTTATTTCTGAAATTATTAATGGAACTGAGGAATTGCTTGCAGAGTACCGTGAGCTAGGTGTGAATATTTACTCAACTGGTGGCGAAACGGCTGATGTTGGAGATTTGGTTCGTACTATAATTGTCGATTCTACGGTTACTTGCCGTATGAAACGTGAGGATGTTATCACAAATGAAAAAATTCAAGCTGGTGATGTTATCGTTGGTTTGGAGTCATTTGGTAAGGCAACATACGAAGAAACTTATAACGGCGGAATGGGATCTAACGGGTTGACTTCTGCTCGTCATGATGTTTTCTCGAAATATCTTGCTAAAAAATATCCAGAAAGCTATGATGGTGCAGTTCCTGAAGAGTTGGTGTATTCTGGTAATTGTAAATTAACAGATGCTGTTGAAGGTACAGAATTGGATGCGGGTAAGTTAGTATTGTCTGCGACTCGTACTTTTGCTCCTATTGTAAAAGTAGCTCTGGATAAGTTTCGTTCTCAAATTCATGGTATGATTCATTGTTCGGGTGGAGCTCAAACAAAAGTTCTTCACTTTGTAGACAATCTTCATATCGTAAAAGATAACATGTTTGATGTGCCTCCATTGTTCAAATTGATTAAAGAACAAAGTGGAACAGATTGGGCTGAAATGTATAAGGTATTTAATATGGGACATCGTTATGAGTTCTATGTGCCTGCTGAAATTGCAAATGATATTATCGAAATTTCGAAGAGCTTTAATGTAGATGCTAAAATTGTTGGACGAGTTGAAGCCTCAGATAGCAAGAAGTTGACTATTGAAAGTGAATTCGGAAAGTTCGAATACTAACTATATAATATAGATTAAGCCGATCGTTCTTTATATAGAATGATCGGCTTCTTTGTATATGAAATTCAGACAGAATCAGATGTATTGGTTTTGTTTTAATTAAAAGGAAAAAAGCTATTGTTTCATCATTATGATGTATTTGAATATTCAAATGTTCTAATAATAAGCTTCAAATCAAGTAAAGTGATTTTATTTTCCTAATTTTGTGCAAATTTTAAGAGATTATAGGAATGAGCGATAATGTGTTACTAGGGAAACTAGAAGGTGTTTTTATCCGCTTCAAGGAGGTTAGTCAGCTGATTACCGACCCTGATGTTATGGGTGATATGAAACGCTATGTTAAGCTAAGCAAAGAATATAAAGAATTGGAGTTAGTCGATTCTGCTGCAAAAGAATATAGAAGTGCACTTGATACTATTGCCGAATCAAAGGAGATATTAGCCACTGAGAGCGATGAAGAATTGCGCGAAATGGCAAAAATGGAATTGGAAGAGCTTGAGGATAAGTTACCAGAAATGGAGCAAAATATTAAATTGCTTTTGGTACCTGCAGACCCTGAAGATTCTAAAAATGCGATTCTTGAAATTCGTGCGGGTGCTGGTGGTGATGAGGCTAGTATTTTTGCAGGTGATTTATATAGAATGTATACCAAATTCTGTGAGAGTAGAGGATGGAGAGTTACAATGTCTTCTTGTAGTGAAGGAACTTCGGGGGGGTACAAAGAAGTTGTTTTGAATGTAACAGGAGCTAATGTTTATGGTGTC
Organism: Ancylomarina sp. DW003; assembly: GCF_029029505.1. Lineage (GTDB taxonomy): Bacteria > Bacteroidota > Bacteroidia > Bacteroidales > Marinifilaceae > Ancylomarina. The sequence continues at coordinate 19,056 of NZ_JAKJSD010000031.1, forward strand.
TTGAAATATGAATCAGGTGTACACCGTGTTCAGCGAGTTCCTCAAACTGAGACTCAGGGGCGTGTTCATACTAGTGCTGCATCAGTAGCTGTATTACCGGAAGCTGAAGAGTTTGATATTGATGTAAAAGAAAGTGATATCCGAAAAGATACCTACTGTTCTTCAGGCCCAGGTGGACAGTCGGTAAATACAACTTACTCGGCTATTCGTTTGACTCATATTCCAACAGGTATTGTTGTAACTTGTCAGGATCAGAAGTCTCAGCTTAAGAATTTAGCTAAAGCGATGATCGAATTACGTTCTCGTATTTACGCAATGGAACATCAAAAGTATTTGGATGAAATTTCATCTAAGCGTAAGACAATGGTTTCTACTGGTGACCGTTCGGCAAAAATTAGAACATACAATTACCCACAAGGTCGTGTTACCGATCATAGAATTAATTTGACGATGTATAATTTGAGCGCTATTATTGATGGCGATATCCAAGAGATTATCGATAAGCTTCAGGTTGAAGAAAATGCAGAGCGACTTAAGGAAAGTGGTTTATAATGATATTTGGCAGTGGTTTTTAACTACTGCCTTTTTTTTTGATCTCATTTTAATGAATCAGTAAATAATAGAGAAACAAAACAACCATTAAATAAATTACAAATGAATTATCAAGCTTTATTCGAACAAATTAAATTAAAGAAATCTTTCCTATGTGTTGGTTTAGATACTGATGAAAAAAAGATTCCGGAGCATTTGCTAAAGGAGGAAGATCCGATTTTTGAATTCAACAAAGCTATTGTTGATGCAACTGCACACTTGGTTGTTGCCTATAAGCCAAATATTGCCTTTTACGAATGTAAAGGAGCTAAAGGATGGCTTTCTTTGGAGAAAACAGTTTGTTATATCAAGGAAAATTACCCGGAGATTTTTCTAATTGCAGATGCTAAACGTGGTGATATTGGAAATACATCAAAAATGTATGCAAGTGCATTTCTTGAGAATATGCCATTCGATTCTATTACGGTTGCACCCTATATGGGAGAAGATTCGGTAACGCCTTTCCTTTCGTATAAAGATAAGTGGGTTATTTTATTAGCATTAACTTCAAATAAGGGCGCTTTCGATTTCCAATTCTTTCAAGAAGGTGAGCAAAAATTGTTCGAGAAAGTTCTTGAAAAATCACAGGATTGGGGCTCTCATGATAATATGATGTATGTAGTAGGTGCTACTAAGGCTGAAATGTTGTCTGATATTCGTAAGATTGCTCCAAATCACTTTTTGCTAGTGCCGGGAGTTGGAGCACAGGGCGGAAGCTTGCAGGAAGTTGCCAAATATGGAATGAATGATCATTGTGGTTTACTTGTGAATTCCTCAAGGGGCATTATTTATGCTGATTCAACACCAAACTTTGCTGATGTAGCTCGTGAAAAAACTCTTGAACTCCAAGAAGAGATGGCTGCTCTGATGAGCGCTAAAGGAATTTTGTAATATTGATATAAAGATATTAGGAAAGCGATGAATTTTATATTCATCGCTTTTTTTATTGGATTCTTAGAAATCATATCATAAATTTAATTGCTATTGTAAGAATATAGAAATTGATTTATGAATGAGAATTTTCTGCATTATATCTGGAAGTATCGACTTTTTAATCAAGAAAACTTGGTTTCGAATCAAGGTCAGCAGCTTGAAATTGTTGAAGTTGGAAAACTAAATATTAATTCTGGTCCGGATTTTTTTGAGGCTCGAATTAAAATCGACGGTTTATTGTGGGTTGGGAATATTGAAATCCATAAAAAATCATCCGATTGGTATAAACATCAACATGAAATAGATCCGGCATACAATAATGTAATATTGCATGTTGTTATGGAGAGTGATGTAGAAGTAGTTTTGTCAGATAAGCGTATTCTGCCTAGTTTGGAACTGGTAATTCCTGAACAATATGCCAATAGATATCAATCATTAATGGAATCTCAATTGTGGATTCCTTGTCAGAATGATATCTCAAGTTTGAATAATTTCTTCGTGAAACATTGGTTGGATAGAATGTTGTTGGAACGATTGGAAAGAAAATCTGTTGAAATCAAAAAGATTTATGCATTTAATTCCAGCTCTTGGGAAGAAACACTTTATCAGCTAATGTCTCGATATTTTGGAATGAATGTGAATTCAGAACCATTTGAGCAGTTAGCAAGATCTATTCCTTTAAAAGTTTTAGCCAAACATAAAGATTCTCTTTTTCAGATTGAAGCTATTTTATTTGGGCAGGCTGGCTTTTTAGATGATCAGATTTCTGATGATAAATACTACCTTGATTTGCAATCAGAGTATAAATTTCTCAAAGGCAAATTTAAATTGATGCCAATAAAAAAGGAGCAATGGAAGTTTATGCGACTTCACCCTTTAAATTTCCCTACTGTTCGCATAGCTCAATTAGCGACTCTAATTTACCAGTCTCAATCTTTGTTTTCGAAACTTATTCAGATTGATAACCTTCTCGATTTTTATCCATTATTACAGGTGAAGGCTTCTGCTTATTGGGAAACTCACTATAAGTTTGGCGAAATTGCTGATTCTAAATCGAAATTTATGGGGAAAGCTACAGTCGATATTCTTATTATTAATGCAATTGTTCCAATGTTTTTTCTTTACGGTAAAGAAACTGATAAGCCTATTTATATCGATAAAGCCTTGTCTTTTCTAGAAAACTTAAAGCCAGAGAAGAATAATATTATAAAATCCTGGGTTGAAAGTGGGGTGAAATCAAAATCTGCTTATGATTCTCAGTCTTTATTGCATCTGAAAGCGGAATATTGTGGTAAATATAGATGTTTAGAGTGTGAATTGGGGAATCGGATTATTCGTATAGAATAAAAACAATTTAACTTATTGGGATTTGATAAGATTGATTAAATTAGATTTTATTTTTTCATATTAAATAGAAGTAATGTCGTTAAAGGGACGTAGGGTCTGGGAGGAAAATGTTAGAGCACTTAGTATTGCACTGATACTAATGTTTGTGGCTATTGCTATTGGGACAATTGGTTTTATGCAAATCAATGGTGCTTATGGTTTTATAGATGCTTTATATATGACTGTTATTACGATTTCGACAGTCGGGTTTAAAGAAGTACATGACCTTACGGATAATGGAAAGCTTTTTACTATATTTTTGATACTAACCAGTTTTGGTATCTTTGGTTATATAGCATCAGCGGTTACCCGCTTTATTTTAGATGGTGTTTTTCGTAGAAATTTAAAAGATTATCGAGTGGCTAGAAAAATTGAGAAATTAGGCAATCACGTCATTGTTTGTGGTTTTGGTCGTAATGGTCGTCAGGCAAGTCTTGAATTGGTAGAGCATGGAGAACAAGTTGTAGTAATTGATTCAAAAGAATCAAGCATTGATAAAATCCGTTTAATACCCGACCTGCTGTTTATACAGGGAGATGCAACACTTGAAGAAGTTCTAACCTTAGCGAATATTACTAAAGCAAAGGCATTGATCACTGCAATTCCTGACGATGCAGCTAATGTGTATGTATGTCTGACGGCAAGAGAATTGAATCCTGATATTCGAATAATATCTCGTTCTTCAAAAATGCAATCTGATAATAAGTTAAAAAGAGCTGGAGCTGATAATGTGATTATGCCAGATTTACTTGGTGGACAACAGATGGCGAAGTTGGTTGCTCAACCTGATGTGATTGAATTTGTAGATAAAATTTTATTGCAATCGATTAAAGGAGTAAATCTTATGGAAGTTTCATGTTCTGAACTTGCAGATTGCTTTGTGGGAAAGTCGATTTTAGATCTTAATGTTCGGAATGTTTCAGGGGCCAATATTATTGGATTAAAAGATAACGACGGGAATTATATTTATAACCCATCTCCTAATATAATTTTAGATCAAAAGTTTCAACTTTTTGTATTAGGGGATTCCGGTCAATTGGAGCGATTACATAGACTATTAAATTCAGGAGAATAATTCTGAAAAAGAACTTTGTAAAACTTATTTGAAAAATAAATCTCAATAAATCAGTGTGATACGATTTGTTGAGGTTTTTTTATTGGAAATCGTTTGGAAGTAACTGCTTTTTGCCCTTATATTTGTAGCCACTTTCAACGGAGAGTGGATTTATAAAATGGTTGTTTAGTAGTATTTTATAGGCAGTGGTAGGGTGGTCGTAGGAATTTTTTATTTTTTTTAAAAGATTATTTACACCTACTAAACAACCTCACGATTCGGGAGAGACTGAGAATTTTGATCAATGTGTCAGGTTCTCATTTTTTAGCTCTAAGTTTTTTTTGAAAATAAAATTTCAAAAAAAAATGAATTGTGATTTGCAAGTTTAGAATTAAGTTTCTTATATTTGCAGCCGCTAATACAGCGGGAAGTTCT
>NZ_JAKJSD010000032.1 GCF_029029505.1 Ancylomarina sp. DW003
ATGCGTTGAATTTATCTAATTGAAAAGATAATTATTTGTTCTATCGAAAAATAAGTTGAGTTTTACTTTTTAGAAACCTCTACCATTTTTAGGTCTTCAATTTTAATCTTGTTTTTTACTAATTCCTTTTTGATATCACACGAGGCGCACCCACCACATATTGATGATGTTTTAGCTGGCCTTATTACTTTATATAAATGATAAAGTGAGTAGCTGACAGCTGCTAAAATGATTAGATATGTTGTATATAGTTGAAAGTCCATAGTACTATAAGAGATTGATAATTTGATAAGCTATGAAGGATACAATCCATGCTAAAGCAGTTGTGTAAGTTACTACAAAAGCTGACCATTTCCAATTTGATTCCTTTGTAACAGTTGCTACCACAGCGATACAAGGAAAATAAATTAATATGAAAATTAAAAAGGCCAGGGCAGAAGCTGTATCAAATACACGCTCTCCATTTCTAAATGATCCTGTAAATTTTTGATTTCGCAGATTGTTTCTTAAGCCTTCACTGTTTTCATCAACCTCAGCACCTGTTTGGTAAAGAACACCCATTGTACTAACAACGACTTCTTTGGCTGCTATTCCTGTCAGAATACTTACCGTCATTTTCCAATCGAAACCCAGAGGATGGAAAACTGGTGCAATAAAGTTCCCGATCTGTCCAATGTATGATTGTTCTTGTTTTTCTTCAAGCATTTGATTCTTGATTACTGCTGAAGATAATTCATAATCTTTACGCAGCTTGACTTGCTCGGTAGGATTCGAAATTGAAAGTTCATTATTAAATTGAGCTTCATTTTGAGCCAATTGTCCTTTATAGTCTTTAGAATAATCTACATCAAGTGGGAAATATCCCAATGCCCAAATTATAATTGAAGCAACTAGTATTATTCCACCCATTTTCTTTAGGTACTCACCACCCTTAGACCACATGTGAATAATCGTAGACTTTAGGGTTGGGATTCGATATGGAGGTAATTCCATAACAAAAGGTGCTTCTTTGCTTTTAAAGAAACTGGCCTTAAATACTTTTGCGAAGATTACTGCTAATAGTATTCCAAGAATATAAACGCCAAAGAGAACCAGACTTGAATTTTCCGGGAAGAAGGTTCCGATAATTAAAATATAGACAGGTAGACGAGCAGAACAAGACATGAATGGTGTGATCAGCATGGTAAGAATTCTATCATTCTTGTTTTCAAGAGTTCTGGTTGCCATTAGAGCTGGTACATTACATCCAAATCCCATAACTAGTGGAATGAATGATTTACCATGTAAGCCTATTTTATGCATTAATTTATCCATAATGAAAGCAGTACGTGCCATATAGCCTGTATCTTCCATAAATGATATAAAAAAGAATAAAATTAAGATGTTTGGTAGGAATACAATAACGCCACCAACACCGCCAATAATACCATCAACAATCAAATCCTTAAGAGGACCATCAGGCATAATAGTTTGCATAAATTCACCCAAGTATGTAATGCCTGTTTCTATCCAATCCATTGGGTATTGCCCCAAGTTGAATGTGGCATAGAAAGTTAGGAACATGAAAAAGAAAAACAGAGGAAAACCAAAAAGTTTGTGAGTTAGAAACGTATCTATTATTGCTGTTTTTCTTCTCCTCTTAATTGGATTTTCGGTATATGTTTCTTTTAGCGCGCCATCAATAAAGCCGTATTTAGCATCAGTAATAACGGTTTCGCATATTTCATTGTAGGTAGATTCAATTATTTTGCTCTCTTGCCCGAGGGTTTCGTGTATCTCTTCATGGGTTGAGCAGGATTCGATATATTCAAGAGCTTTATCATCACTTTCAAGAAGTTTTACAGCTAAAAAACGAGGTGACGCAATAGTGGTTAAATTTCTGTCTGCTTTAATGTAAGCCTGCAACTTAGATATCGACTTCTCTATAATAGGGCCGTAGTTGATGTGTATGTGACGCACGACAGGATCTTTCCCTTCATAAACATCGATCACTTTATCAAATAAATCTTTTATGCCTTTTCCTTTTGAGCTAACGGTTGGTATAATTGGAATACCCAGCATTTTTCCAAGAGCTTTATAGTCAAATCGAGCCCCGTTTCGTTCCAGTTCATCATACATGTTTAAAGCCAAAATAACTTTAACATCCATGTCGATAAGCTGCGTTGTGAGATATAGGTTTCGCTCTAGGTTTGAAGCATCAACAACATTAATCACCACATCAGGTAAATCTTCTGTAATATATTGACGAACGTATAATTCTTCTGATGTATATGCTGTTAGTGAATAGGTTCCTGGTAAATCGACTACATCGAAATTGTAGCCGTTTTGTTGAACTTTTGCAAGTTTTGAATCAACCGTAACACCCGAATAATTACCAACATGTTCTTTTGATCCTGATGCAAAATTGAAGAGTGTTGTTTTTCCTGCATTTGGATTTCCTACCAAAGCAACGTGAATGTTTTTACCTTTTTCCTGTGCAGATGATTTTAGTTTTTCATCATCAATAATGCCTTCGAAATTGTTTATTTTTAAATCAACAGCTTCTTCCTTGGTAATGACTTCGATAAGAGCAGCTTCGCTGCGACGTAAGGACACCTGATAGCCCATAATATTGTACTCAACGGGATCTTTAAGGGGAGCGTTCTTAATTACAGTTACTTTTTTCCCTTTGATAAAACCCATTTCCGTAATTCTTTTACGAAAAGCGCCGTATCCCTGTACTTTTATTATTATACCTTCTTGATTATCGGTTAACTCAGAAAGCTTCATATTTTGGTGCGTATCAATAATGTAATGAGTGAATGTAATATTAACATTCACAAAAAATAATTTTGATTTAAAATTTTAGTTTAAATCGATTCAGTTAATTAAAAAGATCGGTTTGGTCGGAAACGATAAGTTTCGTTGAGAGAATCTATTTTAATTTAGTACAAATCTAGATGAAAATGAGATTAAAAACAATCACAACATATAGGTATTATAGATGTGATTCGTTATCTGTAAAAGAGATTTGTTTGTCTTCAATTATGAAACGATCAGATTAGTATTTAGTTGAAGGTATAAATGCAGTAATTTAAAGAAATGTTTAGCTAAAAAAAGAGCTATTCGGTTTAACCGATAGCTCCAATATTTATAAGTTTTAGCGCAAATATTACTCTGAAAGATCTTCAAATTCTACTTGAGAGAAAGATTCAACCTCCAAGCCATCTATTATTCCTGAAGATACTTCTGCTTCTTGAACAACTTCAACAGTTTCTTCAGTATGCGTTTTGTTAGCTTCTTTTAAGATCTCAATGGCCTCCAGTAAGCCTTCTGAGAATTTATCGAAATCTTCTTTGTAAAGGAAAATCTTATGCTTTTCGTAAGTGTAATTTCCTTCCTTGTCATATCGTTTTTTACTCTCAGTAATAGTAAGGTAGTAATCCTCGTTTCTAGTCGCTTTTGCATCAAAGAAATAAGTTCTCTTCCCAGCTCTAACCGCATTAGAATAAATATCTTCACGATTCTTCTTTACGAATTCCTCTTTTTTACCGTAACCTTCCATTTCAGAATGAATTTATGAGATTGTTTGTTTTATTGATATTTCAAAAATAAAAAAAAATATACATTTATTCGACTTTATTGAAGAAATTATTTTGAACATTTAGAAATTGTTTTGTTTAATAGCTGAAGGGCAGAACTTTATTTATAGCTTATTTAAATTGGAATTAAATATTCAGATTTAGCTCTATAAAATTTGTTTGTTGTGTTCTCGAAAAAAAATAAATATTTGTAATTTAATCCTTTAGAAATGTCTGCTGAGGTTCTTTAGATGGCTATGTAACAAAAGGAGTAATGCAGCTTTTGGCTGATTAAAAAAAATAGCTACATTTGCATCGAGTTTAAATAAGTAGATTGATACAAGAATATAATGATTGACGAAATAACCTTTTGTTATTTTGTGATTGTTTTTTTGTATTTGTCAGAGTAATAAACAAAGTTCTTTAAAAGTATGATTAGTAGAAGATTGCTGCGTGTAAAAGTGTTACAAATGCTTTACGCTTATTACAAGAATGATGATCGTTCATTAGCAAAAGCAGAAAAAGAGTTGTTTTTCAGTATTGGAAAAGCTTACGATTTATATCATTATCTACTTCTACTGCTTGTAGATGTTGCCTTTATAGCTGAAAAGAAAATTGAAGCTGGTCGCAACAAATTGGTACCTACTCCCGTAGATATTCATCCCAACACCCGTTTTATCGATAATAAAGTATTAAAACAACTGGCTGAAAATGTTCAGTTGAAAAGTTATATCGAAAACAATACTATCTCATGGGATGATCAGGATGGTTTTGTTAGAGGTTTATACAAAACAATTACTGAATCGGATTTGTATAGTAAATATATGAATGCTGAGAATAACGATTTTGCTGCTGACAAAAAGTTAGTAGAGAAAATCTTTATGAATATTCTTGCAAAAGATGAAGATTTCTATGCTTTAATGGAAGATAAAAGCATTTATTGGAACGATGAGATAGAGTTTATTTTGAGCATGGTTGTTCGTACAATTAAGCAATTTAAGCTAAATGATAATGAACATACAGCTTTGTTGCCGTTATTTAAGGATAGCGATGATGAAGAATTTGTTCGTGTTTTATTCCGTAAAACAATTCTTAAGCACGATGAAAATTTGAGTGCAATTAAAGAGAATACAAAGAATTGGGATCTTGAGCGTATTGCTTTTATGGATATCCTGATTATGGAAATGACACTTACTGAAGTGCAGGAATTCAATAGTATTCCGGTCAAAGCTAGTTTTAACGAATACCTTGAAATTGCAAAATATTACAGTACAAGTAATTCAAGCACTTTTATCAATGGTTTGTTAGATAAAATGGTTAAAGATCTTCAGAAAGAAGGAAAGGTTAATAAGATTGGTCGAGGTTTGATTCAAGAATCAAAGGCTGTTAAATCATAAGGTTAATGAAGGGAATTGTTTAGACGATTCCCTTATCTTTTTTTATTAATTATTCTCTGAAAGGATATTCGTTGTTTAAGATATTTACTTGTATTCGGGTTCTAGCCTTTGTTTAAAACCTAACGATAGTATTTTTGCAAAATTCTGTTTGTCCTTTCTCGATTTCTTATTCTATTACGGTACGATGAGCTTTTTCGAGATTATTTTGATCGCAATAAGTTTAGCAATGGACAGTTTTGCTGTTTCAATTACAGCAGGGCTCATATTAAAAGAGTTTAATCCACGGCATTTTATTCGAATTGCTTTTTATATGGGTCTTTTTCAGGCTCTAATGCCTATTGCTGGCTGGCTGATTGGTATTAGCTTTAAACATTATATCGTTAGTTTTGATCATTGGATCGCCTTTGTATTACTTTTAGGATTGGGAGGAAAGATGATATATGACGATTTAAAGTCGTCAGATGATAATTGTTGTTTTAATCCACATAAACAATTAGTTGTTATGGGACTCGCATTGGCTACAAGTATTGATGCTTTGGTTGTTGGTGTAAACTTTGCATTCCTTGATATTTCTATAGCCATTCCTATTTACACAATTGGTATAACTTCTTTTGTTTTATCCTTCATTGGTGTTTTTATTGGTTGCCAGCTAGGAACTAAAGTAAAATTTAAATTTACTTTAATTGGTGGTTTAATTTTAATAGGTCTTGGAATCAATATTTTGAATGAGCACTTGTCTCATCCGGGTTAGTTTAAGTTTTTCGTTAAAATAATTCAATTCATTATTTTTGTGATTAAATTTTGCTTTAATTGCATTGTTTTAAAATATAAGTAATGTCTTTTTTCAATCAGCTTTTTTTATTTATTCTTATTGTAAGTTTACCATTGGTATCTTGCAAGCAATCTGTGCAAGCAGGGGCTAAGAGTAAAAATGAATTACCACAAAACAATGGTAAAGTTGATGGAGAGAAGGCTTATCCAAAGTTTGCGTTTACTAAAGAAATCCATAAATTTGGAACAATTTCAAAAGGCGAAATTGTTGTTTGTGAATTCTATTTTAAGAATTCTGGTAACGCCAATTTGATAATCAAGTCCATCGAGAGTTCCTGTGGATGTACAGTTATAAAATGGAAGAAGCAGCCTATTAAGGTTGGTGAAGAATCAAAAATTACTGTTGAGTTCGATTCTAAGAAAAGACATGGTAAACAATACAAGGTTTTGAGTATATTCGCCAATACAAAACGAAAAGTAAAAGAGCTTAAAATTACAGCTACTATAAAGTAGTTATACAATTGAAAATTTAATTTATAATTTAATATTTATATCAAATGCTTAATTTATTAAACATTGTGCTTATGGCACAGCCTCAGGAAGGTCAAAGCCCATTGATGTCTTTTCTTCCTTTAGTATTAATTGTTGTTGTTTTTTATTTTTTCATGATTCGTCCACAGATGAAGCGTCAGAAAGATCTAAAGAAATTTCGTGAGGAATTGAAAAAAGGAGATAAAATTGTTACTACAGGAGGTATCTATGGTAAGATAATTGAGTTGCATGAAACAACACTTATTATGGAAGTAGAAGGACAGTCTCGTTTAAAAATTGACAAAGTTGCTGTTATTAAAGACATGAGTGACGTTGCTCAGAAATAAGATGAAAAAATAGTGACTATTCACTGTTGATTATATTATAAAATACAAAAGCTGTATTTTTGTTAGCCTAAAAGCTATTACTTTGTAGAGTAATAGCTTTTTTTGATTAAATTCATGCTTGAATAATTAGGATAAGCAATGCTCAAATTTTAGATTTGAAAAATGGCATAACCTCTTAAAATATACGATTTTGACATTATCGGATTTCAGAAAAATAAAAGATGTATTTGATAGGGAAAATATAAAGTCCAACAGAAAGTTGGTTATTTATATGTTTTTCGTTGGTTTGGCCACCATATTTTGGTTCTTAAATGCCCTAAGTAAAGAATATACCACCACTGTAAACTATCCCGTTTCATATAGTGATTTTCCATCTAAAAAGATTTTAAGTAACGAGTTGCCTTCGCGACTGAGATTAACGGTTCGCGCCTATGGTTTCGATTTGTTGAGATATAAATTGAGCTTTTTCCAATCGATTAATTTCCCTGTAAATGAATATACGAACAACAGGCTGGAAAAATCAGATGAGAATATTATCCGGTTTTCAACTAATAGAATGACTAGTGCTGTCGCAGCACAGCTTTCATCAGCCATTAGTGTGACTCATATTTCTCCCGATACGATAAATTTCCAGTTTTCATCTTTAATTGAAAAAAAGCTGCCAGTTCATTTTAATTCAAATTTGAAGTTTGAACCTCAATTTCGTTTGGGAGGCGATGTGATGTTAAAACCTGATAGTATTTGGGTAATTGGAGCTCAATCTATTGTAGATAGTATTAAGCAGATAGAAACAGAAACCTTAGAGCTTAAGAAACTGAATGAATCGACAAAAAAGAAATTGAATTTTGTAAAGATAGAAGGATTGAAGTTTGTTGAGAAAAAGGTTGAGGTGGAATTACCTGTTGAGCAGTTCACTGAGGCACAAAAACAAGTTGGCTTAAAGATCCTAAATTTACCTGATTCGGTATACATGCGTTTGTTTCCTCACCAAGTTAAGGTTTCTTATTTGGTAGGCCTTAAAGATTATGAAACCATATCTGAAGAACAGTTTGAGTTAGAAATAGATTATGGATCTATAGATCTGGAGAATAATAAAGTTAAGGTGAATTTGAAGAACTCACCTTTAAATATTTCTAATGTGAGTTTTTACCCTGAGGAGGTGGTTTATTTAATTGAAAAACGAAATTAAGTTTAGCTTTACTTGTCTTTCCTTAAGTTGAAAATTAAATTTATAAATTGATGAATAAGCCATTGAGTGTTGGTTTAACAGGAGGTATAGGTAGCGGAAAATCGGTAGTAGCTGATTTCTTTAGATTATTGAATATTCCTGTTTATATTTCAGATGTGGAAGCTAAGAAATTAATGCAAACGGATAAGCTTATTCGAGAACGTTTGATTGATGCTTTTGGTAAATCAGTTTATTTAGAATCAGGTGATTTGGATAGAACTGAATTGGCTAAAATTATTTTCAGCAAGCAGGAAGCTCTTAAACAGGTTAACGCTATTGTACATCCTCAGGTCCGATTACATTACCAGCAATGGCTCCAAAAACAATCTGATGTTCATTATGTCATTCAGGAATCTGCAATTTTATTCGATACAGGCTTATATAAGAATTTTGACAAGATAATTACAGTTACAGCTGATAATCAGATTCGAATCAATCGTGTTATGGAACGTGATAATTGTTCTGAAGCATCGGTTTTAGAACGAATGAGTAAGCAGATATCAGAAGAGGAGAAAATAAAAAAATCAGACTTCGTAATTTATAATAATGACGACCTGTTGATACCACAAATACTAAATATACACGAGCAATTGCTTAATGTTTAGTAATCAGTGATTAATTCGATGATGTAGATGAAAAATGGCGTTAAACTTTGTTAAGCTCTGAATAATTTTTTCTTTCAAAAGTGTGTTATTCCTACTTCTTTTGTTTCTTTGTTTTTTCACGATTGATTTAGCTAATGGCTGGGACAATCCAAAAGTAAAAAATATTCAAATCTAAAATATGGCAAAATTTGGAAAATGGATCGCTGGAGGTCTGGGTTGGGCATTTTTAGGTCCAATTGGTGGCGTGTTAGGTTATTTTGTGGGATCTGCTTTCGATTCAGCAGATATGAAAGCTACCACAGGTAGGTCTGGAACAACTCAAGGTGATTTCTTAATGAGTTTATTGGTTTTGGTTGCTGCGGTAATGAAAGCTGATGGTAAGGTGCTTAAATCAGAACTTGATTATATAAAAGCCTATCTTATTAAGAGTTTTGGAACGGAGAAAACGGGTGAAGCTTTAACTTTATTGCGAGATCTGTTAAACCGGGATATTCCTGTAGAACAGGTTTGTGTACAGATTAGTCAGCAATTAGATTATTCATCGCGACTACAACTTTTACACTTCTTATTTGGCATTGCTCAAGCTGATGGATCAATTGATGCGACTGAATTAAATATGATTGAGCGTATTTACTACCATATGGGAGTGAAGTCCGCAGATTTCAACTCTATTAAATCAATGTTTATCCAGGAAACCGGATGGGCTTATCAAGTTTTAGAGATTGAAAAAACAGCTACTGATGACGAGATTAAGAAAGCATACAAAAAAATGGCTGTTAAATATCATCCTGATAAAGTGAGTTATTTGGGTGAAGATGTGCAAAAGGCTGCAAAAGAAAAATTTCAAAAAGTAAGTGAGGCTTACGAAAAAATAAAAAAAGAAAGAGCATTTGCATAATATTGAAGGTTGTGGGTTAAAAAAGAGTAGTATTTAGTTTTTTTTAATCAACTGGAATTTTATTTTTGTGCTTCCAACTAAAAAAATGACAATATGTTGAAAGGAATATTAGCTATATCAGGACAGCCTGGATTGTTCAAACTAGTTTCAAACTCGAAAAGTGGTTTTATCGTAGAATCTTTAATCGATAAGAAACGTATGCCTGCACATGCGACTTCAAAAATTTCGGCTTTAGAAGATATCGCTATTTTTACTGAGGAAGGTGATCTTCAATTACAAGAGGTTTTCAAGAGTATCAAAGAAAAAGAAGAGGGTGGACAAGCAATTAATCACAAATCTTCAGGAAATGAGTTGAAAGCTTATATGAGAGAAGTTTTACCAAACTATGATGAAGATCGAGTTTATGTTTCAGACATGAAAAAAATCTTCCAATGGTATAATATTCTTCAGGAGAACGATATGTTGATTGAAGTTGAAACTGAGGAAGAAGCTTCAGGAGAAGAGTAAAATATAGCTCTAAGAAATAAAGGAAGGCCGTCGAATACATTTGACGGCCTTTTTGTATGCGAAAGTTTTATTCGAATTGATTTCTTGAGATGATGAATTTTGAATCTTCAAGAGCGGTTAGAGCATGTAGTTCACCTTCAGGAAATGAGAAGAAATCATCAGCTTCTACAAAAGTCTGTTTTCCAGCTATCTCAAACTCAATTTTTCCAGATATCATGTAAAGGCCAGCATTGGCAGGAGCGGGCTGTGCAGGTACAATCATTCCTTTTTTTACTGCAACGATAAGTGATTCAAACTTCCCGTTGCTGTAAATTTGTTTCTTTTCTATTCCTGTAAGATTAACTTCTTGAGATATTTTACTGACTAGCATGATCGAAATTGTTTAGAGGTTAAATTGATTTTGTTCTTCAAGAATACAAAAGATTTTTGGTATTTTGGATGAAAATTAAAGCTATGACAATAAAAAAAGTATCTCAGATTAGTTTTGCCTTCCTGATATATCTATGTATCACTTCTTGTGGAAGATCAACCTCACTGATTGATGACTGTAATGCAGTACTTGAAACTGATCGCGCCTTTTCGGCTTATTCACAGGAGCATGGAATGTCAGCTTCATTCTATAAATATGCTTCTCCTAAAGCAGTTATGTTTCGCGATAATTCTCATCCTATTGTTGGAAATGATAATATTAAAGCTTTGCTTGCCAGCAGAGAAGTTAAAGGGAATACTTTAAGTTGGGCACCAGAACATGTTGATATTTCGAGTTCCGGAGATATGGCATACACTTATGGCTATTATAAGTATGTAACTCCAGATTCAACATTTAGAGGTTGTTATATTTCTATTTGGAAAAAGAACAATAAAAATGAATGGAAATTTGTTTTTGATGCCGGAAGCAGTGGTTTAGGAAAAGAAAAAGTCCAATAGCATATTTAGGAATTATGCTTTTATTCTATTTTTTCTGGTGTTTCGAATCATCGAAATCGTATATAATACCAGTGCGATCCAGATTAACCCAAAAGCAATAGCTTGTTCTTGTTTGAACGATTCATCGTACATTACGATTCCAATTATTAGCATGATTGATGGGCCGATGTATTGCATAAATCCTACCGAAGAAAGAGGAATTCGCTGAGCACCTTTGGCAAACCAATAAAGCGGTAGAGTTGTTGCAACCCCTGACATGATAAATAGAATATCCATCGAACTTAACCCTACAAATAGTGATCCGGTGCCAGCAATTAATTTGTAGCCAATAAATCCTGCTGCAATCGGTGTTAATATAAGAGTCTCTATACTCAATGCTGGCATAGCTTCAATACCTGCTGTCTTTTTTATTAAGCCATAAACCGAGAATGAAACAGCAAGGACAACAGCTATCCAAGGAAATTGCCCATAATCAAAAGTGAGATATAACACAGATAGACTGGCAATAACAAGAGCAGATAGTTTGAGTTTATCAAGTTTCTCTTTCAGAACGATCATGCCAAGCATAATATTCATAAGAGGCGTGATGTAATAACCTAAGCTAGCCTCTATAATCTGATTGGAGTTAACTGCATAGATATACAAGCCCCAGTTTGATCCTATAAGAAGAGAGCTTAGTAGAAGACTATTCCGAGTTTTTTTCTGTTTAAGCAGGCCTAAGCTGCGTCTTTGTTTGCTCCAAAATAACCATAAAAACAGGAAAACAAACGACCAGAATATTCGATGAGCTAGAATCTCAAGAGCAGGTGCCGAATTTAACAATTTCCAGTAAATAGGAAGAATTCCCCATGCAAGGAAGGCTTGTAAAGTATAGATATAACCTGCACTTGTACTCGATCTTTCGCTCATTTCTTATCTCTCTTGTTTAATGTGCTGCAAATGTACTCAAATTGTCTTTTGGGCATCATATTACCAATTGAATTAACAACTTGTTAAGTTAATGAAGGAGCTTTTAAAGTCAAGGACTTTAATAAAGGAGATCTAAATCAGGTCGTTTTAGAAAAAAGGAATAGATTTTTTTAAAATAATTGACTCATAATTATTATATTTCATCAAATTAAGTAAATTTACCACGCTATTAATAACAAAAAATTGAAGTAATGCCACAAGGTACCGTAAAATTCTTTAATGAAACTAAAGGTTTTGGTTTTATTAAAAACAATGAGACAGACGAAGACATCTTTGTTCACGTAACAGGATTAATTGATAAAATTGATCAAGGAGACGTAGTTTCTTTCGACGTAGTTGAAGGAAAAAAAGGAATGAATGCAGTTAATGTAAAAATTGACTAATTCTTTTAAAGAATTTCGTTCTAAAGCTCAATGTTAATTGAGCTTTTTTTGTGCCCTATAATTTTGTACTCATTTCTAAAAGCTTCTGTTTACCCTAAGAAATAAGTGTATTCTTTCTTCAAATCAATCTTTACACAAGTTTCTCATCTCTCTGTATTATCTTATATTTGTTAAATGATTAACAAAAAAGATAAACTCCAACTTCTAAATAAGATCAGTATCGATACGCTGATGGAACATTTAGGAATTACATATACCGAAGTAGGTGAAGATTATTTAGTTGCAGAAATGCCTGTGACATCAAAACATTATCAACCGATGCGTATACTGCATGGTGGAGCAAGCTTAGCTTTAGCTGAATCAGTTGGTTCTGCATTATCTGTTATTAATGTTGACTTAGATCGTTATGATGTAAAAGGTATGGAGATTAACGCAAACCATATTCGTAGCATAAAAAAAGGAAACCTAAAGGCAACTGCTAAGTTTATTCATAAGGGAAGAACCAGTCATATTGTAGAAATCAACATTTGTAATGAACTAGACAAGCTTATTTCAATTTGTCGATTGACTAATGTTGTTTTAAAGAAACAGCTATGATAGATGCGCTTACTCTAGAGAAGTTGGAAGAGATTCTTAAGTATTCCTTAATTAATCATCTTCCATTTTTTGCTTATCGCTTACCGAATTCAGAGATTATTGAAATTGGTATTCAAAGAGATTTGAACCTGTTGAAATTTGGAGATTTTACCGAGCTGGTTGAGAAGGAGGGATTTGTTATGACTCCTTTTGATACGTCTGGTAATCACTCGAAGTGGTTTATGCGAAAGGATTTAAGTTTTAACTCTAAACGTATAGATGATAGTGAGCTTTCAAAATTGAAATTGATTAAGAATAAACTGGAGTATTCTGAAATTAAAGATAATTCTGAGACTGAAGAGAAAGACTATTTTTCTCAAATTGCGAAATTTCTTGGATCTATAGATGGAAAGGATCTTCAGAAAGTAATTTTGTCTCGTATTTTGAACGAACAGTGGGATTCTAAAAATAATAAGGCCGCACTATTTACACAGCTTTGTATGAGTTACCCTCATGCTTTTGTTTCATTTATTTCTCTTCCCGGGCAATGCTTGTGGATGGGAGCTAGTCCCGAAATTTTGTTGAAATCTTCTGGCAAATCTGTTAAAACTGTAGCACTGGCAGGCACATTACCTGTTTTAAATTCTGATTTGGATTCTATTTGTTGGGGGCAAAAGGAAATTGATGAACAAGCTTTTGTAAGCGATTATATCGAATCTGTATTTAAGGCAAACAAGATTGATCATTTCAAGAAAAAGGGACCATTTACAGTTCAGGCAGGCCAGATTGCTCATTTAAAAACGGAATATAAAATTGATCAGGAATTAAGTTTTAAGCTTAAGGCTAAAATGATTTCAACATTACATCCGACACCAGCCGTTTGTGGATTACCCAAGCAGAAAGCTTTGGACATTATAAAGGCTATTGAAGGGCATGATAGAGAATATTATGCTGGTTATTTGGGACCGATTCATAAGAATGGAGACCTTGCTCTTTATGTGAATTTGAGGAGCATGAAAATAACAGAAAATCAATTATCTTTATTCGTCGGAGGTGGAATTACTAAGGATTCTATCCCGCAAAAAGAATGGGATGAAACACAGCATAAAGCACAGACTTTATTGTCTGTAATTAAAGCTAAAAACCATTCCAGATAGAACTTCAGATCTAAAAAAAGAAGAATGACTCAAAATACATCAGATATATTAGGTGTTAATGAAATAATAGATATTTGTGTTGCCAAAGAAATGAAACATGTTGTAATTTCTCCGGGATCGAGAAATGCGCCATTAACGATTTCTTTTGCACGAGACAGAAGAATTGAAACCCCGGTAATTGTTGACGAAAGGAGTGCCGGATATTTTGCTTTGGGAATTGCTCAGCAGACAGGAAAACCAGTTGGCTTGGTTTGTACTTCAGGTACAGCTTTATTAAACTATGCTCCGGCCATTGCAGAGGCATTTTATCAGCGCTTACCTTTGGTTGTTTTATCTGCCGACCGTCCTCAGGAATGGATTGGGCAAGATGATAGTCAGGCCATTAATCAGATTGACGTGCTTAAGAATATTGTAAAGGCAAGTTATCATTTACCTATCGCTACTGAAGGAACAGACGATCTGTGGCATATTAACAGAGTAACTAATGAGGCCTTGTCTAAATCGCTAACAGGAAGACTAGGTCCGATTCATATCAACATTCCATTTCGCGAACCCCTCTATGGCGAACGACCTAAGCGAACGAATTTTGAAAGAATCATAAATAAAATTGTGACTAAGGATGCTATTTCAGAGGAAAATAGAGAACAGTTAGTACAAGAATGGAAGGCATCGAATAAGATTTTAATTCTTGCCGGGTTGTTACCAAAAAATGAGAAACTTAATTCGTATATAAGTCAGTTAGCTAAATATAAACAAGTTGTTGTTCTTACTGAATCTATATCGAACTTGGAGAACGAAAATTTTCTTCCTTGCATCGATAGAGTCATTACGAGCTTTTCGCTTGATGAAATGCAAAGCTTCCAACCCGACCTACTCCTTAGTTTTGGAGGACCACTTGTGTCGAAGAAGATTAAGTCCTTCTTACGAGACTATGCACCCAAGAAACATTGGTTTGTTGGGAAAGAGGAAACATTTATAGATACATTCAAAAGCTTGACATCTCATATAGATATGTCTCCGGATTGCTTTTTTGAGGATATCTTAACTGATTTAGCTGATTGTGAAAGTAATTATGCAGAAGAATGGAAAAAGAAAGATGCAGACTGTGATTTGAAACATGATTCTTTCCTCGAAAATTGCGAATGGTCAGATTTAAAAGCATTTGAAACGGTTTTAGAAGCTGTTCCTGATGGTGGAAACTTACAGGTATCTAACTCTTCAGTAGTGCGATATGCGCAGCTTTTTAAAATGAGACAGAATCTTGTTTTCAACTCCAACCGGGGAACATCAGGTATTGATGGTTGCACCTCTACAGCAGTAGGAGCTTGTCATGTAAATGATAAGTTAACAACTCTTATTACGGGTGATATTAGCTTTTTTTACGATACCAATGGGCTTTGGAATAAGTATCTGAATAATAGATTAAAGATCGTTTTGATTAATAATAGCGGAGGTGGAATTTTCCGTTTTATTCCTGGCCCATCAGATGTGCCTGAGTTAGACGAGTATTTTGAAACGACTCAGGAATATCGTGCTGATAAGCTTGCGGAAACATACGGATTAGATTATTTTTATGCCGATAATTTAGAAGCTTTAAATAAAACTCTGTCTGACTTTTTTAAACTTAAGAACAGAGCTGGTATTTTAGAGATAAAAACACCAAGAGAATTGAATGATGTGGTTCTAAAAGGCTACTTTAAGACTTTGAGAGAAATATAAATAGCTATATAATAGCCATAGAATGGAACATGTTTCTACATTTTTAATTAGTGAGAATCTGTGAAATTTGTGGTTGAAAAACAAAGAAAGATGACAACTAGAAACTGGACAACAATAAAAGAATACGAGGATATCAAATTTGATTTCTTCGAAGGTATTGCAAAGATTACCATTAACCGCCCGGAGGTGTATAATGCATTTCGTCCACAAACGAATTTCGATATGCTTGATGCGATGGATATTTGCCGTGAGCGTGCAGACATTAGTGTAATTGTATTCACTGGAACGGGTGATAAAGCCTTTTGTTCAGGTGGAGACCAAAATGTAAAAGGAGTAGGTGGTTATATCGACGAAAGTGGTGTGCCACGTTTAAATGTTTTGGATTTGCACAAGGCTATTCGCTCAATGCCTAAGCCAGTAATTGCAATGGTAAATGGTTATGCTATTGGTGGTGGTCACGTATTACACGTGGTTTGCGACTTAACGATTGCTTCGGATAACGCTAAGTTTGGACAAACAGGTCCTAAGGTAGGAAGTTTCGATGCAGGTTTTGGTTCTTCATACCTGGCACGCCAGGTTGGTCAGAAAAAAGCGCGTGAAATTTGGTTCCTATGCCAGCAGTATTCTGCCAAAGAAGCTGAAGAAATGGGTATGGTCAACAAAGTTGTTGCTCTTGAAGATTTGGAAGACACAACAGTTGAATGGTGTAAGATTATGATGATGCGTAGTCCTATGGCATTGCGTATGATTAAACGTGGTTTGAATGCTGAACTTGACGGGCAGCGTGGTTTAATGGAATTTGCAGGCGACGCAACCATGATGTATTACTTAATGGAGGAAGCTCAGGAAGGTAAAAATGCTTTCCTTGAAAAGCGTGATCCTGAATTTCAGAAATTCCCTAAATTCCCGGGGTAATTAAATCCCCATTTATAGTTAACCGCTAAGCCCGCTAAGGCTTTCGCAAAGGTCGCAAAGTGTTTTTCTTTGTGTACATAGCGTTGTCTTTGCGAACTTGGCGGTTATTAATTTCTATATTTAACCTATGCAAATACGCTTAGCCCAACAAACCGACCTTAAAGCAATCAATGCCATATATAATCAAGCTATTGAAGCCAGATATTGTACGGCTGACCTTGATCCCATTAGTATGGAAGAGCGTGAGCAATGGTTGCAGTCGCATCCGGCAGACAAATATCCTGTTTATGTAGGCGTGGTAAATGGGGAAGTGGTAGCTTGGTTTTCATTTTCAGCCTGGCGTTCTGGTAGACGAGCTTTGGAAATGTCTTCTGAGGTAAGCTATTACATCCACTATGAACATTTCCGAAAGGGCTATGCTAATCAGTTAATGAATTTTGCAATTGATAAAGCTCCTGAACTCGGTTTTAAAAACCTATTTGCTATCCTCTTGGAACCAAACACTGCAAGTATAAAGCTTCTTGAGAAATTTGATTTTGAATTGTGGGGACGTTTACCTGATATTGCCAATATAGATAGTGAAGTTTGTAGCCAGCGTATTTATGGGAGAAAGGTTTAGATTTGGTATTTGTTAGCTCTTTTGCAAGTTTTAAAAGAGCTTATTGTTTTTCAAGTTTGCTTAATACTTGCTCTTTATAATTTCTGCCAATAGTAAATTGCCGATCATCCAGCATAATATATGACGATGTGTAGTGGTCAATTTGCTTGATGTTAATAATGAAAGAACGGTGGATACGTATAAATACCTCTGCCGGCAATTCCTTCTCAATGCAAGCTAATGATTCGTAACAGATAAGGCTATTCGTTGTTGTTTTAATTTTAATGTAATTATCCAGACTCTCAATATAAAGTATGGTTTCTGCGGGAATATTATAATTCTTTTTATCTGCCTTAATATGAATAATTTCTTTTGGCTTTGAAAGATGTGTTTGTTCCAATGAAAGAAATTTGTTGACAGCCTTTAAAAACCTTCCGGTAGAAATAGGCTTTACAAGGTAATCAAGAGCGTTAAGGTCAAAAGCATCAACAGCAAATTCCCTGTAAGCAGTTGTAAAGATTACATAGGGTTGATTGGGTATGGCTTTTAAAAATTCAATGCCGGAAATGGATGGCATATTAATATCTAAAAATAATATATCAATATCTCCTTTGTTTAAAAGCGGCATTGCTTCAATAGGTTTAGTGTACATTCCTACACACTCAAACTGATCCCTGAAATTTTCAAGATGTTCCTGTATCACTTTTATTGCCAATGGTTCATCATCAATAATCAAACAAGTATATTTTTTTTTACCAGGCATTATCGTACAATTTTTAGTTTAACTTCAAAAATATTGTTGTCTGTTGATATTTGTAAATCATATCTATTCTGATACAAGAGCTCAAGCCTTTCTCGCACATTTTTAAGGCCTAAACCTTTACTCTTTTTAGGTTTGTCCTCGGCAAGTGCAGTATCATGCTTATAATTATTTATACTGAATTGTATTTTGGGTGAAGTAATTTCTAATTTCATTGAAATAAAATCCTTGTTTGTTTGTTTTAGTCCGTGCTTGAAGGCATTTTCAATAAAGGGGAACAGAATTAAAGGGGCAATTTTTATCCCGGATATATTCTTAGGAAAATCAGTCTTGACATTAAAACTTTCGTCATGTCTTATTTTTTCAAGCTCAATATAATTGTTGATGAATTTAACTTCCTTGCTTAATTCTACCTTCTCTGTATTGCATTCGTAAAGCATATATTCCAGTAAATCGGATAAGCGTACAATAACTTCTCTTGAAAGAGCAGTACTTTCATTTACCAGAGCATAAAGGTTATTCATCATGTTGAAGATAAAATGAGGATGGATTTGCTCTTTAAGAAATTCCAGTTGTACCTCTTTGAATTTTAATTCCAGCCTATTTTTTTCCTTCTCAATAACTGATTTTTCTTCTTTCGATTGAAAGGATTCTTTTGTAAAATAAAAAACAGAAGACAGCAGTGAAATTAGATAGGTGCCTGTGAGAAGAATAATAACATCTTCGAATAAAGGCAAAATTGTATTGGAGAGGCTTATGCTGCTATACAAAGTGATAAGAAAAAGAGCAATACTAATAAGCCATAAGGATAGAATAAGTAAGAAAAAGAGTAGGTATAAAAACAGACCTCTTTTACCTTTGAATAAAAACTTAGGAATTAGAATTTTATTGGTTACCCTTGCATTTACAAAACTTATGGCTAAAAGCAAGATGGACAAGCTTGTACGAATTTGAATATCGTAATGTCTGTTACTGAAAACAAAAAACATGAATAAAGATGCTATTAACCAATAAATGATTTCCCAAAAAGGAAAGGCATTCTTATGTGATTTTATGTTTTTGTTGATAGCCATAAGTAGCAAATATAAAACGAAAAAAGCTTTGCTGTTAAATAACGTTCTTATTTTATGCCAACAGCACGAAACCCACCCCGAACAACAATAATACTATTTATTGTTTTAAATTTGTTGTTAAGGATGCCATTTGTGTTGTTCCTATAATATGTTTTTAAAGCTTATCATGAATTTTTACTATTGTTCCATTATTAATCTTTTAAACTTAAAATCATGATAATTAGATTTTTTTATGAAGGAGGTCCTACTTTTATGTCCCTTGTTTACCTGATGTGGATAATTGTAATTGCTCTGGCAGTTCGTTTTATCATTTTGTATCGTGGTAATAAAAACCCTCAAAAACTCAAAAGGACGAACGATAGTATTTTGTTTTTTGGCAGTTTGGCATTTTTAATAGGGATAACCGGGCAAATGGTTGGGCTTATGGCTGCTTTTCATTCTATACAAAAGGCTGGTGGTGCCGGTGTTGCGCCACAATATATCGCTGGTGGTTTAAAAGTTTCTTTTATCGCCCCGTTTTTCGGCATGGTACTTCTTTTGATATCAGCAATAATTTGGTTTGTGTTCCGAAATCTAAAAGAATACCCGTCACAAGCAGTATCCTTGAGTCAGTAAGGAAACTTCTAAAACCACAAAGAATGCAGAGGGAATTGTTATAACATTCCCTTTTGCTTCCGTCCTTAAAATTAGATATTGCTGTATGGTGGGAGCTCTTTGTCCTTACGTAGGGCGAGAAAAAATAAAATGAATTCCCCCTCAAACTGTACAGCTTTATCAATAGAGCCCCAATCCATTTAATTGATAAGGCTCCTGAATTAGGTTTAGAGCAGTTCTAATCGTGGGGGATATGATACGATAAAGACTGCCAATCGGGGAGTGGCAGCCTTGTATTTATAGTTGGGTGTTATTATTTTCAGATCATATTGAAAAGTAGAGAATAACTACTGATTTATAGGTTATCCAACATGCATTGTGCTCCCTTTTTGATAATTTTAAATGTTCTTTTACCAGATCCTTTTGATACTAGATCCACATACCCGCCATTCGTGTCAGGAAATCTCATAACAGTTATAATTGAATTTGCAATTTCTTTAAGGTCTTCTCTTGGCACGTTGAATACCAAGGAATATGCGGTTCCAACTTGATTTGCATAGACATAACTATTAGGATACGAGTCATTAACCGATTTCAATTTAATACTTTTCCCATTTTCTAATTTATAAAGTAAACTTGCACCTTTTGCCATTATAACATTCTTTTCACCTTTATACCTAAACTTCATCTCAAATCTGACTGTATCATTTTTAAATTCATACAATATTGCCTTTTTGTTGAAGTTAAAAGTAACGATTTGCTCATTTGTAAATGGATCTTTAGAAACTTCACATTTTTGCGAATAAGCACTGATTGAAGATAGAGCTAATGCTATCAAGCTAATAATTATTGTTTTCATTTTATTCAGTTAATTGTTTATATTTTTAAGCAAACCAATTTATGTGACTTGCTGGTGTTTCTTAATCGAACTAAACTTTCGAACTGCGCATCACCGCCCATGAAACCTAGTTTTTACCGCAGTTGCGCAACTAAGAAAAATATAGAAAACCATATAATACACTGTTTTTATATAAATCTAATTACTTGCTTAGTAGGCTTATTTATTCTTATAAAGCAATACTTTATTCAATATTTTAAATTGTGCAACGGTTACTTTTGGTATTGGCAATCCTTTTATTCCTTATTATTATCTTCTTTAAACGGATCAAATATCAAATAGGCTGGTTTCTTAAAATATGGATACTTTACTTTCAATAATTTGTCATACTCCTCAGTATTAATCGTCACAATAAAAGTTGGGTCTATATATTTACCTGTAATAACTTCTTCAATTTTAGCAATCGTGTAAATGCGATAGGCTGAGTTATACATATGTTAGGCTAAGTACCTCTCTTCTTCAAATTGTTTATTATAAATTTCAATTCCATCAAAGATATCTTTTAATTCTTCTCTTTGAATCCGATGAATATCGAGTTTTCCAAGGTTAATTATGATAAAATTTAAATTTTCGTCGCTGTACAGCGGCAACTGAGTTTCTAGGTAGTAATCTTGAATCTCTAGTATAATTTCTATTTCCTTCTTCATAATCTTTTCTGAAGTTTCTCTCAAAATATTTTTATAGATGAAGTTGGTTCTCTCATCATAGTCATGGTCATCTACCTTTTGAGTAATATCTTCTCCTCCTGTTAAATTAACATGTATGGCTTCAATGGAGTTTCTTAGTCCGCGAAATCGATATAATATACCTAATCCCCAAAATCCAAGAAATAACGTTAAAATAGAATATAAAATTCCTATTACATATGGCATTATCAATCTTGGTATCTTATAGACTCGTGTGTCATTACAAGAATAAAATGGTCCAATACTTATTGAAATTTTATAATATCTATAAACGTAATTCTCTGTTGTCATTCAAGAATCAATTAATGATTGGTTGTTATCGTATTTTGTCTAACTAGTTTATAACAAGCACATGGTTGTTTATATATCGTATTAAAGGTGTTAATTTATTTTTCGAAGCCTAAAGTAAGAATAATCCCCTTAAATAAGTCCTTTCTTATTACCAATTATGATAGAAATGTTTAAGCCTAGCCATTAGGATGAGGTGTGTTATGCTTAAAGAGTTGCTGAGCTTATATTGTTTTAGGTCTTAAACTATTAGTTTGTGTGGTCTTCCTATTATCAGTTTGTTTACTCATTTTGCTCTGTGTTGTCCATAGGTTGCAATGTTAAGCCTTTCTGTTGCAATTATTGATCGCCGTAAAGGCTTTCTGTTCTCTTGTTTTGTCTTCCTTTTTATCGTATTGTTAATTGTTTTAGCTAGTTTGCAATAGGGTCTAGCACTGTTGACTTTTGCTGTTGGCGGAACGTAACAACGGAGTAACGGAATAGATCAACCGAGTGACGGAATGTGTTAACGGAGTGGCGGAAGACAATAACGGGATGGCGGAACGTAACAACGGAGTAACGGAATAGATCAACCGAGTGACGGAATGTCGCTTCCTTAAATAACTTTGT
>NZ_JAKJSD010000033.1 GCF_029029505.1 Ancylomarina sp. DW003
TAATAAGGAGACTAAGTCTCTCCTTTGTCAAGAATAAAAAAATGTAGGCAACTCTATAGAGAACTGCCTACTCAAGATAAACTTCTGTATAAACAAGTAACCGAAGTCTTCCTTCGTCTAAGGTAAGTTACGTTTTATAATTAAAATTTGGAATTTACAACAGTACCTTTTTGTATAGTTCGTTCCAGCTTAAACTAAAGTCTTTGCGACCTCAATTGCTGCGTCAAAATTCGGAGCATCAGTTACTTCAGGAACATATTCTACGTATTGAATTGTATTTTCCTTGTCAATAACTACTACGCCACGAGTTAATAAACGTAATTCTTCAATGGCGAATCCATACTTATATCCGAAATCCATTTCTTTGTGATCTGAAAGCGTGATTAAATTTTCAATACCTTCAGCACCACAAAAACGTCCTAAAGCAAATGGTAGATCGTTAGACAAAGTGATGATTTGTACATTCTCACCTAAATTAGAAGCCTCTTTGTTAAAGCGGTGAGCTTGAGCTGAACAAACGCCGGTATCAACAGAAGGAAAAATAGAAAGAATCTTAACTTTTCCATCGAAATCGGAAAGAGAAACAGGAGCTAAACCTTGATTAAGAGCAGTGAAATTTTCTGCTTTGTCACCTTTTTTTATTTCATTTCCTACAATTGTGATTGCCCCGCCAGCAAATGTCACTTTAGTGTTGTCTTTGTTCATTTGATTTGTATTTTAGTGTGATTTAATAACTTAAATAAGAAATTGGGATAAAAAACTCCCTTTTTATTTAATTGAGTATCAAAGATAGTAATATTGGTTATTTAAACTAAATAGAAATAGAGAATTTATTGGATAATATGAAAGAAAAAATGCCAGCATTGCTGGCATTTTTAAGGTTTATTCTACTTCCTTATTTTGTTTCAAGATCTTAGTGATGATCTTACTTTTATTCTTATCTAAACCGACCGAAATGGTATCGCCTTCGGTAAGTGAGGCTTTAATAATGACTTCAGCCATTTCATCCTCGAGGTATTTTTGAATAGCTCTTTTTAAAGGTCGTGCTCCATATTGAACATCGTAGCCTTTTTGCGCAATGAAATCTTTAGCTGCACCAGATATTTTAATTTTAAAGCCAAGTTCTTCAATACGACCATAAAGGCCTTTTAATTCAATGTCAATAATCTTATGAATATGTTCTTCGCTTAATGAGTTAAACATGATCAGATCATCTACACGATTGATGAATTCAGGAGCAAAGGCCTTGCGAAGGGCTTTTTGAATGATACTATTTGCATAATCGCTATCTCCGGAAGATTTTGACTGAAAACCAATACCCTTGCCAAAATCCTTCAATTCCCGGGAACCAATATTAGATGTCATGATGACAATACAGTTTTTAAAATCAACTTTACGGCCTAAAGAGTCGGTCAATTGACCATCGTCAAGTAATTGAAGCAGAATATTAAATACATCAGGATGAGCTTTTTCAATTTCATCCAGGAGTACTACAGAATAAGGCTTACGACGAACTTTTTCCGTTAATTGACCACCTTCTTCATAACCTACATATCCTGGAGGTGCACCTACCAAACGAGAGACAGCGAACTTCTCCATATACTCACTCATATCGATACGAATAAGAGCTTCAGAACTATCGAATAGATATTCTGATAAAACTTTAGCTAATTGTGTTTTACCCACACCGGTAGGACCTAAAAAGATGAATGAACCAATTGGTTTGTTAGGATCTTTTAATCCAGCACGGTTTCTTTGAATGGCTTTAACAATTTTTCCGATGGCATCATCTTGTCCAATTACTTTGCCTTGAAGTTGATTACTCATTTGAAGTAGGCGAGAGCCTTCTGCTTGCGCGATTCGCTTTACCGGAACTCCGGTCATCATAGCAACTACTTCAGCTATATTTTCTTCTGCAACTTTTTCCTTTTGTGTACTTAAATCTTTTTCCCACTTCTCTTTCTCATTCTCCAGATTATCCATCAACTGCTTTTCCTTATCACGAAAACTAGCTGCTAACTCAAACTTTTGTGCCTTAACCGATTTAATCTTTTGTTGGCGTGTTTCTTCTATATCAGCTTCAAGTTCTTCAATAATTTTTGGAACAAGAATATTAGAAATATGAACTCGTGAACCAGCTTCATCAAGAGCATCAATAGCTTTGTCAGGAAGATGACGATCACTTACATATCGTGTTGTTAGCTTTACACAAGCTTCAATTGCATCAGGTGTATAAAAGACATTGTGATGATCTTCGTATTTTTCTTTGATATTATTCAATATTGATATTGTTTCATCAATGGATGTTGGCTCAACCAGAATTTTCTGGAATCGACGCTCTAATGCACCATCTTTTTCAATATTCTGGCGGTACTCATCCAGTGTTGTTGCACCTATACATTGAATCTCGCCTCGAGCTAAAGCTGGTTTCAGCATATTAGCAGCATCAAGTGAGCCTGTAGCGCCACCAGCACCAACTATGGTGTGAATTTCGTCGATAAATAGAATGATATCAGTTGTTTTAGCCAATTCATTAAGAATAGCTTTCATTCTTTCTTCAAATTGACCTCTATATTTCGTACCCGCAACAATAGAAGCTAAGTCGAGTGTCACAACTCTTTTGTCGAAAAGAACACGAGAAACCTTTCTTTGAGTAATTCTAAGGGCCAAGCCCTCAACAATAGCAGATTTACCTACGCCAGGTTCACCAATTAGAATTGGATTGTTTTTCTTTCTACGACTAAGTATTTGTGCCAGGCGCTCAATTTCAGTCTCACGACCTACAATTGGATCTAAAGTTCCTTCTTCAGCCGCCTGAGTGATATCAACTCCAAAATTATCGAGAACAGGTGTATTTGATTTTCCTGTTGAAGTCGGCTTAGGATTGTTGCCATGCATTCCACTAGATCCTTCTCTTTCTTCAGAAGGGAAATCGGCTTGAGCCTTTGGTAATGTTGAATTTATATTGTTTTTCACAGTATTGTAGTCTATGTTTTTAGAATCTAAGTATCGTGTAACCAAACATTTTTCATCCTTTAGAATAGCAAGTAAAAGGTGGCTTGTATCAATGGTTTGGTTCTTTAAAGCTTTGGCTTCCAGATAAATTAATTTCAAAACACGTTCAGCTGATTTTTGCAGAGGAATATCATCCTGATCAAGTCGGTCAGGTGTCGTATTCTGAAGTTTAAATTCTAAATCATGTTTAATATCAAGAAGGTTAATTCCTAGTGAACTAAGAATGCTGATCGCAACACCTTCACCTTCACGCAGAATCCCTAAAAATAGATGTTCAGTACCAATGGCACTGTTTCCTAATCTTTCGGCTTCATCTTTGCTTAAAGAAAGGACATCTTTTACACGGGGTGAAAATTTTGAGTCCATATAGTTAATATGTTTTAATTTGTGTGCTTATGCGTTTCGTTATTTGTGAATTTAATAAGAATATTTTTATTCGAACTAAATTTAGAGTAAAAATATGTTGATTTTAACTGTCTTTAAGACTAAAGGACGAAGGTTAAAGGACTTAACATCATCGATCTTAATATAGCTAAAATATTTATCTTAATAGGCCTTTATTTACCCTTATAATTATTGTCAAAATTGCCATATTTTTTTACTTTTGTCTTTCTGTGTTTTGATCCGTGAAAGGAATACTTCATTTGATCAAAAAACAGGAATTATATTTCCCATTTAAAGAATAGAATCTAAAAGATAAAATATATGACCACGGGAGAAAGAATCATACGCATTAATATTGAAGAGGAAATGAAGTCTGCTTACATCGATTACTCGATGTCAGTAATTGTTTCCCGAGCTTTACCAGATGTTAGAGATGGACTTAAGCCTGTTCACCGACGAGTATTATTCGGAATGAATGAATTGGGTATAGCCGCAAATAAACCTCATAAAAAATCTGCAAGAATCGTAGGTGAGGTTCTCGGTAAGTATCACCCACATGGTGATAGCTCAGTTTATATGGCCATGGTTAGAATGGCTCAACACTGGTCGTTGCGTTACCCTTTGGTTGATGGACAAGGAAACTTTGGTTCGGTTGATGGTGATAGCCCTGCAGCTATGCGTTATACCGAGGCTAGAATGAAGAAGATAGCGGAAGAAACCCTTGCTGATCTTGACAAGGATACAGTTGATATGTCTTTTAACTTTGATGAGACACTTAAGGAACCAACTGTACTTCCAACTCGTATCCCAAATTTATTAGTAAATGGAGCATCGGGTATTGCAGTAGGTATGGCAACTAACATGCCTCCTCATAATTTAACTGATACGATTGATGCTACCATTGCTTATATCGATAATAACGATGTTACAATTGATGAGTTAGTTGATATTGTTAAAGCTCCTGACTTTCCTACTGGCGGTATCATTTATGGCTATCAGGGTGTAAAAGAGGCTTATGAGACAGGTAGAGGGCGTGTTGTTGTTCGTGCTAAAACAAATATAGAGGTTACAGATTCTGGCCGTGAGAAAATCATCGTATCAGAAATTCCTTATATGGTTAATAAGGCTGAGCTTATCATGAAAGCCGCTGATTTAATCAACGATAAAAAGATTGAAGGCATTTCTAATGTCAATGACGAATCGGATAGAAAAGGGATGCGTATCGTTTTTGATTTGAAACGTGATGCGATTGCAAATGTTGTATTGAATAAATTATTCAAATACACACAAATGCAATCATCTTTCTCAGTGAATAATATTGCACTGGTAAAGGGAAGACCTAGATTATTAAATCTTAAGGATTTGATTCATTACTTTGTTGAGCATCGCCATGATGTGGTCGTACGTCGTACTCAGTATGAGTTAAAGCAAGCAGAAGCAAGAGCTCATATTCTTGAAGGTTTAATTATTGCTTCAGACAATATTGATGAAGTAATTAAGATTATTAGAGGTTCTAAGAGCCCTGATATTGCTCGTGCATCATTAATAGAGCGATTTGAATTGACTGAAATTCAAGCACGTGCAATTGTTGAAATGCGTCTTCGTCAATTAACAGGACTTGAGCAAGATAAGTTGAGAGGTGAGTATGATGAGATCATGAAATTGATTGATCATTTGAAGACTATCTTGAACAATCTTGACGTTCGTATGGGTATCATCAAAGATGAATTACTTCAGGTTAAAGCGAAGTATGGTGACGAAAGAAGAACTGAAATCGTATACGCTTCAGAGGATTTTAACCCGGAAGATTTCTATGCTGATGAAGAAATGGTAATTACTATTTCTCATATGGGCTATATCAAGCGTACACCATTAACAGAGTTTAAAACTCAAAATAGAGGTGGTGTAGGAGCGAAAGGATCTCATACCAGAGATGAAGATTTCCTTGAGCATATGATTATGGCTACTATGCACAATACCATGCTATTCTTTACTGAAAAAGGTAAATGTTTCTGGTTGAAAGTGTATGAAATTCCAGAGGGATCGAAGCAATCGAAAGGTCGTGCTATCCAGAACCTATTAAATATTGAGCCAGATGATAAAGTAAAAGCTTATATCAATGTTCTGACTCTAAAAGAAGAAGAATATATTAACAACAATAATATTGTTCTTTGTACAAAGAAAGGTGTTGTCAAAAAGACTTCCTTAGAAGCTTATTCACGTCCTCGAGTAAATGGTGTAAATGCAATTACTGTCCGTGAAGGTGACCAATTATTGGAGGCGAGATTAACGAATGGTAAGAAAGAAATATTAATTGCTGCTCGTTCTGGTAAAGCAATTAGATTTGCTGAAGATCAGGTTAGAGCAATGGGAAGAACAGCTTCTGGAGTACGAGGAATTACGCTACGTGACGAGGCTGACGAGGTTGTTGGCATGGTTTGTGTTGAGAATTCTGACGAAGACATTATGGTTGTTTCTGAAAACGGTTATGGAAAACGTTCCAATATCGATGACTATCGAATTACGAATCGTGGAGGGAAAGGTGTTAAGACCATAAATATTACTGATAAAACAGGTGAACTGATTGCACTTAAGTCTGTAAGTGATAACGATGACTTGATGATCATCAACAAATCCGGAATTACGATTCGTCTAGCAGTTGCAGGATTAAGAGTTATGGGACGTGCTACACAAGGAGTTCGCCTAATTAACTTAAGCAAGAAGGACGATTCGATTGCAGCTGTTGCTAAGGTAAATGCTGCAGGAGAAGAAGAATTAATTGGTGAAGAAGCTTCAACCGAAGTTGTTGCCGATCAAACCGAAAATCAAGTTGAAACTCCGGTAGAAAATAATGCGGAAGATCAAGTTGAAAAGAAAGATGATGATCAGCCGAATAATACGCCTGATGGTGAGCAAACAAGTCTGTTTTAAAGCTTAGATTAATTATAAAGAAAATAATCTTGTTTAAAATGTCGATTAATGGATTAAATTTGTGCAAGATTCTTATAAAAAACAAACTATAAAGTGAAGCTTTCTTGTTGTCCAATTAATATATAGGAAAGCTTCATAAGCAAAACAAAAACTATTTACTGATGAAAAAATTATCATTCATTATGGTTCTTCTTTTGTGTGTTTCAATGGTAAACGCTCAAAAGAGTAAAGTAACAGGAGCTAGTAATTACCTGAATTCAGGTAAGCTAGATAAGGCAAAAGAAGCTATTGATGCAGGTATAGGACATGAAAAGTGTGTTGCTTGGCCAAAAGCCTATCTAATTCAAGGTAAAGTGTATCAGGCTATTTTTGAAAGTCCACTTCCTGCATATAAAACTTTAACAGATGCACCACTTAAAACAGCTTATGAAGCTTATATGAAGTGTATGGAGTTAGATGTTAAGAATAAGTATGCAAAAGCTGTCAAAGCTCAGATGACTAACCTTATTCCTGATTTCACAAACAGAGCAGTTCAATTTTATAATGCAGAAGACTATGCCGGAGCATTAACTGCTTTTGAAAAAGTTTTGGAAATTGAAAACATGGAGATGTTCAAAGCTGATAACTTAGCTGTTGATACTGCAGTTATCTTTAACGCAGGTTTAGCTGCACAAAAAGCAAATAATCTTGAAGCTGCAATTAAGTATTATAAGCAAACAATTGGTTATAACTATGGTGGTGCTAAAGCTTACGCATATCTTTCAAAAGTATTGAAAGATAGTGAAAAAGCTGAGGAGTCATTGACTTATCTTCACAAAGGATTTGAGTTGTATCCAAACGATGCTTATATGCTAGTTGAGCTAATCAATCACTACTTATTAGGTGGTGAACCAGAGAAAGCTGCAGAATATCTTGATAAAGCAATTGCTTTAGATCCGGAGAATGGTTCATACTACAGAGCGAAAGGCACCTTATATGAGAAAACAAATGAGCCTGCCAAAGCTAAGGAGATGTATGAAGTTGCTTTCGCTAAAGATCCTAAGGATTATATTTCGCAATATAATCTAGGTGTTCTTCAATTGAACGTTGCTGAGGAAGCTCGTAAGGTTGCTAACGACATTATGGATCAGAAAAAATATGATGCTGCTCTTAAGAACTTATTCAAATTATACGAAGAAGCACTTCCATATTTTACAAAAGTTGTTGAGATTAAGCCTGACGAGCAGAACTCTGTTTCTACTTTGAAAGAGCTTTATTTCAAGCTAAGAAACGAGAAGCCTGAGTACATGAAGAAGTACGAAGAGTATAAAGCAAAATTGGAGAACTTGTAAGAGTTCTTGTTAATAATATTAAAACCTCCAAGATTAATTTCTTGGAGGTTTTTTTATGTTCCGTTATCTCGTCCTGAAATAGCGCTACACAAAAAGTACTATTATGAACAAAAGTTCTAAAAATGAGTGTGTTAAAAGAACCCTAAAAGACTACCCAATGTCTTTTAAATTGCAAATCGTTCAAGAAATTGAGCAATCTGGTTGGAATAAAAGCCACTACGAGGAAGTATGGTAGCAATTACTGCTAGTGAAGAAGAGTTAATCGATGATGAGAATGCATCTAAAGTTATAGTTTGTCAAACTAAAATAGAGATAAATTCCAATTGAGAATAAAATGGAAGATCAGATTGAAAAGAAAGACGATGATTAGCCAAATAATAACTCTGATGAAGAGCAAACAAGTCTGTTTTAGAACTTAGAATAATTATAAAAAAATGATTATGTTTAAATTTTCGATTTATAAATTAAATTTGTGCAGGATTCTTATACAAAACAAACTATAGAATGAAGCTTTCTTGTCGACAAAAAATGCTCAGGAAAGCTTCATAAACAAAACAAAAACTATTTAATTGATGAAAAAATTATCATTCCTTATGGTTCTTCTTTTGTGTGTTTCAATGGTAAACGCTCAAAAGGGTAAAGTAACAGGAGCTAGTAATTACCTGAATTCAGGTAAGCTAGACAAAGCAAAAGAAGCTATTGATGCAGGTATGGGACATGAAAAATGTGTTGCTTGGCCAAAAGCCTATCTAATTCAAGGTAAAGTATACCAGGCTATTTTCGAAAGTCCACTTCCTGCTTATAAAAACTTAAGTGATGCACCACTTAAAACAGCTTACGAAGCTTATGTGAAGTGTATGGAGTTAGATGTTAAGAATAAGTATGCAAAAGCTGTCAAAGCTCAGATGACTAACCTTATTCCTGATTTCACAAACAGAGCAGTTCAATTTTATAATGCAGAAGACTATGCCGGAGCATTAACTGCTTTTGAAAAAGTTTTGGAAATTGAAAACATGGAGATGTTCAAAGCTGATAACTTAGCTGTTGATACTGCTGTTATCTTTAACGCAGGTCTTGCTGCTCAGAAAGCAAATAATCTTGAAGCTGCAATTAAATATTATAAGCAAACAATAGGTTATAATTATGGTGGTGCCAAAGCTTATGCATACTTATCTAAAGTTTTAGCTAAGAGTGACAAAGGAGAGGAGTCATTAACTTACCTTCACAAAGGATTTGAATTGTATCCAAACGATGCTTATATGTTAGTTGAGCTAATTAACCATTACTTATTAGGTGGTGAACCAGAGAAAGCTGCAGAATATCTTGATAAAGCAATTGCTTTAGATCCGGAGAATGGTTCTTATTATAGAGAAAAAGGAACTTTATATCAGAAAACAAACGAGCCGGCTAAGGCAAAAGAGATGTATGAAATTGCTTTCGAAAAAGATCCTAAGGATTATATTTCTCAATACAATTTAGGTATTATTCAGTTAAATATTGCTGAAGAAGCTCGTAAGGTTGCTAACGACATTATGGATCAGAAGAAATATGATGCTGCTCTTAAGAACTTATTCAAATTATATGAAGAAGCACTTCCATTTTTTACAAAAGTTGTTGAGATTAAGCCTGACGAGCAGAACTCTGTTTCTACTTTGAAAGAGCTTTATTTCAAGCTAAGAAACGAGAAGCCTGAGTATATGAAGAAGTACGAAGAGTATAAAGTAAAATTAGAGAGCATGTAAAAGTTCTTTTAATAATATTAAAAGCCTCCAAGATTAATTTCTTGGAGGCTTTTTACTTTTGCAGGATTGGTAATAATTCAATTATATATTTAAATCTACATTATTAAACATAATATGAATTATAAGACAAGGATGTTTTGCCAAATAAAAACATTCCATTCAGTAAACTCTTCTGAGAATTGAATATTTTAAGTCATCTTTTGAAAACCTGTCAATGCTAAATATGCTAGTCTATTCTCAGAGACTAATCTTCCGAATTGCTCGTTCTGCCTTTAATTAAGAAGACAATTTAAAGAAGTACTTTACATGCTCCTTTAATTCGTTACATAGTTTTCTTAATTGGACATTGTTTTATAATCAACACTTAGACAGCTAGATATAAGCCTCATACTTTCGATGATATAAATTGTATTTTGATCTAAATACGAAATTAATCGTAATTAAATTTTGAATTACGAATACTATCGTATATATTTGATACGAAATTAATCGTAGTACAGATTCACCACATATGAAATCACAGAAGATAAAGCCAACCGAAGCTGAATTAGAAATATTACAAGTTTTATGGACATATGGACCTTCAACTGTTCGATTTGTCAACGATAAGCTTAAAAGTGAACGTAACGTAGGTTATACAACAAGCCTTAAGGTCATGCAAATAATGACTGAAAAAGGGATGTTAGATCGTTACAAAGACTCACGTACGCATATTTATACAGCTTTAATTGAAGAAAAAGAGACTAAAAATCAACTGATTGATAAGTTTGTAACAAGTCTTTTTGGTGGATCTGCTTCCGGAATGGTATTGCAAGCTCTGGGTAATCAGAAATGTAGTGCTGAGGAACTTGATGAAATAAAGAAATTGATTGAAACAATAGAAAAACAAGAGAATCATGAACTTAAGTAATCTAAGCTTGCATAGCTTGTCAGAAGCTTTGGCATGGACTCTCCTCCACTCTGTTTGGCAAGCGGTTATAATTACAGGTCTTGTCGCCTTAGCCTTTCATATAATCGATAGAAATAATGCGAAGTTGCGTTATGCTATAGCTAGTATGGCAATGCTTCTTATTTTTGTGTTGGCAGCTTTAACCTTTCTGATTGCCTTACCAGAAAGAGTAATGATTGAAAGTGGCATAAATAAGCTTGCTACCTATGAATTAGGTAATCAAACAAAAGTGTCAAATTTTTCACTGGTATGGCTTAAGAGTTTATTTCCGACTCATGTTTTGTTCCCTATTTTATTAAGAACCTGGTTAGTAGGCGTTATATTACTATCATTTAAGATGATAATAAGCTACTTACAAGTCATTCGAATAAAGAATGTTAAGGTTTTTAATTTAAATTCTAAACATTTGATTCTAGCTAAGAATCTATTAAAGCGCCTTAATATAAAAAAAGAAGTCGTATTCAGAGAATCGGCTTTGATAGACTCACCTTCTTTGGTGGGGTATTTTAAACCCGTAATACTTCTACCTGTTAGTCTAATTAGTGGTATTCCTGATAATCAATTAGAAATTATTATTGCCCATGAATTGGCTCATATTCGTCGTCACGACTATTTAGTCCAATTTATACAGGGTATTATCGAGATATTGTTTTTCTATCATCCTATGGTTTGGTGGCTGTCTTCTGTGGTTAATACCGAAAGAGAACACATTTGTGATGATCTTGCGGTAAAGGTTTGTGGTGAATCCTTAACTCTAATTAAAGCCTTAAATAATATGGAAAGTATCAGAAAAAAGAAGCCTGAATTAGTCTTGAATTTTTCGGGTAAAAAGGCCAATCTCTTGCACAGAGTTCGCCGAATTTTAAATCCAGAGACAATAAAGCATCCAAAATTGGAAAGAGGATTATTAAGTGTTTTATTTGTGCTAGCACTGTCTAGTATGGTTCTTTTTTCGAACCTCGCAAATTCGAAAAACCAGAAAGATGTATCACCTTCTACGAACTTGACTACAACAGATCTGTATGATAGTCAATCCTCCCAGATTGGGCCAGTAATGTTTGCTCCTCAAAAGAAAAAGAGACTTGCTAAGAAAACTAAAAATACTAAGATTGTATTTCCAGATAGTTCTCAAGTCGATTTAAGCAAAGAGTCCACTCTTTCGTATCCAGATCTTAAAGAAGAGTCAAATATTATGGTTGAAGCTGTTGCCCCGGTTGCTCCTGTTTTAGCTGTATCGCCTGAATTTCCTGTGTTGCCTGAAGCACCTCTAAGTCCAGTGTCAATATCGGATACACTGACTGAAAGAGAAATAGAAAAAGCTCTTAAAGAGCTTGAAACTGTAGAAGTAGAAATTAATGAAGAATCAATAAAAGAGCTTAAAGAGAGTCTAAAAGAACTGGAGTCAATAGATATTAATATCGAGAAAGAATTACTTGAAGCAGAAGCAAACTTTGAAATTGAGCTTAAGGAGCTGGATGAGTTACAAGAAATTGATTCATTTGAAGAAATAGATAATAACAAAGATCTTAGTGAGCAAGAAAAAGCTGATTTAAAAGCAAAGATTAAATCATCCTTAAAAAAGATGAATTCGGAAGAGTTTCGCAGTGAAATGAAGGAGACTTTAGAGCGTAGTAAAGAAAGTTTAAAGCTTCAGATTGAAAAAATTAAATCTGGTGAGTTTAAGAAAATGATGGAGAATCAAAAAGAAAAGATCAAAGAGATGATTATAAAATTTGAATCCTCTGATTTCCAGAATAATCTGAAAGAGAATCTAAAGAAAAGCCATGAGCATATTAAAGAACGCTTAAAAGAAATGGAATCGCCTGAATACCAGAAAGAACTGAAAGAGAAAATTGAGAAATGTAAAAAGAAGAATAAAAAAGCAAAGATCAAGTTTGGTTCTAAAAACCCTCCACTTTGTATTATGAATGGTAAGGAGATTAGCATGGAAGAAATGGAAAGCCTAAATAAAGAAGAGATTAAGTCTGTTTCGGTATTAAAAGGTGCCAATGCTGATGCTTATGGTAAAAAAGGTAAGAATGGTGTCATACTAATTCAAACCCAAAAGAGTTTAGATAAAGAGTCAATAAAAGAGAATATTTTAAAATTTAAAGGAAACTCTAAGAAAGCTCCTCTTGTTTATGTGGATGGCGTAAAGCTTGATGTTGATGAAAAGGCTGATGATATATATCCTGATGAAATAGAAACGATAGTGGTTTTAAAGGATAAGTCTGCAATTGACAAGTATGGTAAAAAGGCAGTAAACGGCGTTATTGAAATAACGACAAAAAAATAAGATTTCACCAATAGGAATCCTAAAAGATTTTAGAAGCGACTCAATAAAAGTCGCTTCTTTTATTTTCAATAAATTAAAGACAAATTAATTAGATTTGTGTTTTAATACTAAAACAAGAAGACCATATGAAAAATAAAATATACTACCTATCAACCTGTACCACGTGCCAAAGAATTATGAAAGAACTGGGCATTGACAACAAATTTGAGCAACAAGACATTAAAATTCAGAATATTAGTAAAATAGACCTTGATGTAATTGCCAAACAAGTTGGTTCCTATGAAGCCTTATTTAGTAAGCGTGCAATGAAATATAAATCGATGGGCTTAAAAGATAAAAACTTGTCGGAGCAGGATTTTAAACAGCTAATGCTTGATGAATACACTTTTCTTAAACGCCCTTTTATAATCGTAAATGGTGAAGCATTTATAGGTAATTCCAAGAAAACAGTTGAAGCTGTAAAATCTAAGTTGAATTAATAAATTATAGAAATTGCATATGATATTTGTATTTTCCAAAATGTAAAGTGTTTTTGTCTTAACGTAAAAATATTTAAACATTATATTATGGAGGAAAATGAAATAATTAGCTTATTCGCAATTTCGATTATCGGAATACTTTTTCTTGCAATCAACCTAAAAAGGATATTAGAATGCTTGTTATCGAAGACAAAATCAAGCTTCTTCCCTATTGGTTTAAGTCTATTGGCATTGGTGTTGCTATTTTAAGTTTAATTGTAAATTTTAGTCTGGATATCTGGGAAATTAGTATTGATAGATATTATACCATATTAGTTTTAATACTGGGTTTAATACTTGTTTCATTATCTGCAGAGAAATTTGAAGATGAAATGTTTAAGCAAATTCGAACCAATTCAATTTTTTATGCATTTTTTGCAGGTATTTTGGCTCACTTTGTTCTAGTGTTTCTAAACTTCTGGGTTGGAGGATCAATTGAGGACCATTCATCTCTACATATGACACTTTGGATGTTAGGTATCTATCTTGGAACATTTCATTCGTCTAAAAACCGACTGAAAATTCTCAATTCAATCGAAGACTAACGATGAAAAATACCATAAAAGTAGAACGTGCTATTCTGGATTTGACACAAGAAGAACTTGCTAAGAAAATAGGTGTTTCTCGTCAAACAATTAGCTCTATTGAGAAAAATAGATATGTCCCTTCAACTGTCCTATCTCTTAAAATGTCAAAACTTTTTGATAAGCCTGTCAATGCTTTCTTTTCATTAACTGAAGAGGATTAGTAAGCCTTTTATAATTGTATTTTGAACGATCTTGTGGTAAATTAGCTACAAGATCGTTTAATTTTAGGGTATTTACCTTTTTTATCTGGTACGTAATCGTTTTCCATAATATTATAAGTTAATTAATGTTATA
Organism: Ancylomarina sp. DW003; assembly: GCF_029029505.1. GTDB lineage: Bacteria > Bacteroidota > Bacteroidia > Bacteroidales > Marinifilaceae > Ancylomarina. The sequence continues at coordinate 14,048 of NZ_JAKJSD010000033.1, forward strand.
AAAAAGAGACATAACTCTTTAATTAGTTAATTTTATAGTCCTTTTCAAAAAGGAAATAGATTAATATCCGATCAAACAAGAAATAGATAATGCAAAGAAGAAAGTTTTTAAAACAAACTGGTTTACTTAGTGCCGTAACCTTAGCTGGCTTACTAACGGCTTGTGATATGCCCTTTGAATACAGTCCTTACGATGTAGTCGTAGAGAAGAAATATCGTGACCTGACAGCAAAGAATTTAGCAAAAATAAAAGCTCTTGAAGGTGATAAAACCTCATTTAAAATCGCCTTTATATCAGATAATCATACATTTTATGATGATTTTGAAGATCAAATAAAAGATATTAATTCCAGAGATGATATTGATTTTGTCATTCATGGTGGAGATATTACGCTGAGTTCTTTGCATAAAGAGTTCACTTGGTTTAACGAGATTATAGGTAAGCTAAATGTACCTTTCCTTACTGTTATTGGAAACCATGATCATCTTTCAAATGGTAAGGCTATTTATGAAAAATCATTCGGACCAACTAATTATATTTTTACTTTCAGGGGATGTAAGTTCGTCATGTTTGATAATATAATTTGGGAGAATAAAAATCGAGATCCGGAATTCGATTGGTTTAAGGCAAACCTTAGGAATGATGCTAATTACAAGCATGTGATTCCAGTCTCCCATATTCCACCGTGGGGAGATCAATACAACTATGGAAACGAGCGTATATTTAATTTAATGATGGAAGAAAAAGATATCAAACTTTCCATTCATGGTCATACTCACAAGTATTACTTTGACAAAAGGTATGGTCAAATTGATTATTTGGTTGTAGGTGATACACCAGATAGGGATTATGCTGTTATCTCAATAGATGAAAATAGTTATAGTGTTGAGAAAATAGATTTTTAATTTTCATTAATTAAAGTATATCTCAATATCAGAATAAAAGAAATGGATATGATTCAAAGATTTATATATATAGTTATATGCCTTCTGCTTTTTTCTAGCACGATTGCCGCTGCAGAAAAAGAGGAGATCAAACAAGACAGCTTAAAAAGAAAATGGTACTTACCTAGAGCTGCAAAGGTTCAATATGCTGGAAATGTAGGCTTTATATCGTTTGGAGCGACATACTATTTAGTTGATAATTGGTATCAATTAACATTTATGTATGGTAGAGCCGATAGTAAATATGACCCCGAAATTATCAGGACTTTTGCTTTCAAGAATACTTTCTTAATCAAGCAATTCCATTATAAAGATTTTATCATTAGTCCACTTGCCGGCCTAAGTATTAATTTTGGCTCTTCTCACAATACGTATCGCAAGTTACCAGGTTATTTCCCGGATGATTATTATTTCCAAAACAAAATTCACTTTGCCCCTTTTGTTGGTGCTATGGTGTACCATCCTTTACCATTTAAAGCGATTAAAGGGATTGATTTTTATTCAGAAATTGGTACCATGGACAATTATTTGCTCGAAGCTATCCGAACAGACTACGTTAAGTATAGCGAAATTTGGAACTTATCATTAGGAGTTACCCTTTATTTTTAGGTTCTGAACGGAGAGTTTGATCAAGATTTACTGAAAGTCTTAACTCATAAAACCAGCGTGTTTTATGAGTTAAGGCTTTTCTGCTTTTGAGAACTGATATAAAAGTTTTAAATTTGCAATATTTATTAATTCTAAATAAAAGTAATGCGATCAAATTTTTGGCAAGAACAAAATACCCCATCTTTTTCTTTGGCTCCTATGGAGGATGTTACCGACACGGTGTTTAGAGAAATTGTGATGAGAAATTCTGAAAAAGGAAAGCTTAATCTTCTTTTCTCTGAATTTACTTCAACCGATGGTATGTACCACGAAATTGGTCACGATAAAGTGAAGCATCGCTTACAAATTAATCATAGTGAGAAACAAATCCTAAAGGACAATAACGTAAAACTAATTGCACAGATTTGGGGCAAGAACCCAGAGAAGTACTATAAAACAGCTCAGTATATCGCTCAGGAGACTGATTTTGATGGCATAGATATCAATATGGGCTGTCCTGTAAAGAATGTTGTAAAATCTGGCTGTTGCTCTGCTCTGATTCAAGAGCCTGAATTAGCCAAAGAAATTATTTTAGCTACTCGTGAAGGTTCTAACCTGCCACTTAGTGTTAAAACCCGAATCGGGTTTAAAGAGGTTGTGACAGAGTCGTGGATTTCTCATCTATTAGGAATGCCTATTGATGCACTGATTATTCATGGACGTATTCAAAAGCAAATGTCGGAAGGTTTAGCTGACTGGAACGAGATTGCGAAGGCTGCGCACTTAAGAAACCAATTGGCTCCGCATATCAAGCTCATTGGTAATGGTGATATAATATCGTATCAGGATGGCTTAAATAAAGTCAAACAATACGGGGTTGATGGCGTGATGATAGGTCGTGGTATATTTAAGAACCCATGGATGTTCAACCCTAGCATGACTGATATTGACGAAGGAACAAAACTAAAAATGCTTTGGGAACATACTGAGCTTTACTCCCAAACTTGGGGAGGGAATAAAAATTTTAATATTCTAAAACGATTCTTTAAAATTTATTGTAAAGATTTTTATGGAGCATCTAAGTTGTGCCACCAGCTCATGCAAACATCTTCGGTTGATGAAGTGAAAGATGCTTTAGAAAACCATAAAATAAACTCTAAAATAGATGAGAATTAATCTAGGAGTTATTTTTTTCTGAATTCACCCCTCTGAGAATGCCATATTTAAACTGAATATGTACACTTGGCTAAAATAGCCCTAAAATAGGACTCTTTGGAGCATGTTAAAACATTATAATCTATTGTTTTTCGGTTTATTATTACTGATATTCCAGAGTCAAATTTTAGCTTGAAATAGATTTATTTATCAATAATGTCAATTTTCTATACATTATATTATTTGTAAAAATCTCCAAAGGTATTTTTTAGATCAATCGACATCTCTCCTCTCATTTTATCGAAAAGTTTTGTTTCGGCAATAAACTTTTTCCAATGCTTGCTTAAATCTTCTGCTTGCATATAGTTAATACACTCTTTGAATTGACTTAAAACGAAATCTGGAATATCGTTTAACTTAGCCCATGAATAAAAATCTTCAAAGATTTCAGCGACTTTATCTTTTATTGCGTTTGGTATAGCTTTGGTATTATAATAATGAGGACGTTCTAAAACATTGATATAGAGGTCATTTTTTTTAATTATTTTCAAGTCGAGACATGTTTTATAGAGCTCTGGTAAATTAGCAATTGATAAAATAGAGATTGTTGGCGCAATTTTAAATTTGATGTGTTCTAAATTTCTTATGGCATCTCTGTTGGAAATGAAAGCATCCCAATTAAAACCTTTTCTAATATATTCCCCAAGCTCTTTATGTGCATCTATACTAGCAAGTATTTCAAAGTGTTTAAATTGTTTCCAATAGTCTAAGATTTTATGTCCTTTAAACTCGAGAATAGAGAAATTGGTATTGTAGCGTAAACGAAGCTTAGTGTGTTTATTATCGATAAGGTATTTCAGAAGTAAATAATGTGCTTCACTCATTAAGGGTTCACCTCCGGCAAAATAAATCTCTTCGGCTTGCAATAGAGCCTCTCCTGTTTCCGAGATGAATTTTTCAAAATCGGTAATGTTTTGAATTAAAGGCTTAGTATCACAATTGCGTTTCAGTTGTTTAGCTTCGGGAAACCAGGATGAACTCGCACCATGCCAACAGGTACGGCATGCAAAATTACATGCATTAGAGAAGCGAATATCGAAATATGTTGGTGAAGAAACAACTTCGCTTGTGTGTTCTAATAAAAATCGTTCATGCGTCTCTTGACGAATGCTCTTCCCTCCCGTTTTTTCAATATTAAGGCAAACTACACAACGCGGATCAGATTCTCCATTTCTAAACTTAGTTCTTAACTTGTTTATTGCCTCTCCATTCCAGATATCATTGAAAGATTGTGTATTACAATTCCCATAATTGATATTGGCTACACAGCAAGCTTTCACATATCCTGCATTACCCACGTGGTAATGTATAAAGGGCATCAGACAAAAAGGCGTTTTAGAATTCATGCTACAAATATAAATGAATTGTAAGTTTCAATGAGCATTCTATTCCTGTATTTTGAGTTACAGAGAACAGAATGAAAAAAGAGTTGATTCTCTTAATTATGCTTGTTAATATTTTCAGATCTCGCTTATTTAGATTAATTTCAATTAAAATTTTAAAAACAAAAAGATAAGTTATGAAAAAGATAAAAGTATTGGCTCTTATTTGCTTAATGTTCATAGGTTTTGGATCAATTAAATCGTACGCACATTGCGAGATTCCATGTGGTATATACAACGACGAAGCTCGTGTAAAAATGATGTACGAGCATATTCAAACCATTGAAAAAAGTATGAAATTGATTGCAGAACTTTCTGCAGCAGAGAAACCAGATTACAACCAATTGGTGCGTTGGGTGAATAATAAGGAAGAGCATGCTAACAAGCTTCAAGCTATAGCCACTCAATATTTCATGTTTCAGCGTGTTAAAGTTAGCGATGATCCTGTAAAGAAAGCTAAGAGCATGAAACAATTAGAACTCTTGCATAAAATATGTGTCTATGCAATGAAAGCTAAGCAAAGTACGAATATGGAAATGATTAAGAAGCTTAACGATACGGTACACGATTTTTCACATGCTTATCTTGGAGAGCATAAACACAAACATTAAAATTTTAGGTATATGAAAAAAACCTCTTTGTGAAAACAAAGAGGTTTTTCTATTTCAGGTAGTAAGGATCTATTCACTTACCGACTCCTTAGATAATTGATTGTGAATCGCATTAATCTCTTTTACGGCTGCAGAACCGTACCATGGATGCAATTCCATAATCAATCGGCCAGCCTTAATTGCCGGATCACTCTCTGTCAGCTTTCTGGCTTCTTCTATAGTTGCTACATTAAAAATATAAATCCCTCTGATTTCACCATTATCCATAAATGGACCTGCAAGAACAAGTGTTCCTTCTTCTGCCAATCGTGTTATATTTTCGAGGTGAGCCTTCTGTAAATTAGCTGCAGTAAGAGAATCCTGGTTTCTATTGGGACCTCTTTTCAAAAATGCCATCACATATGGACTCATTCCATATTGATCAGCCTTTAATTTAAGAGCTAATTCAGCGTTATAGCCTTCTATTTTATCTGTTTTATTAGATTTCTGACAGGCAGCCGAAATAAACAGAAAGAAAATCAGAGTCAGATATAAATTCAATGGTTTCATAAATTCAGATTTAATGTTTGTATCTGAAAGATAAGAAAAACAATTTATCTGGTTCGATTCTTACTATTTCCAAAATTGGTGAAAATGATGTACAGGTCCATGACCAGAACCAATTGTGTATTGTCTGCCTGCATCTATTGATTCTGTAATAAATATTTTCGCTCTTTTTGCAGCCTCTGACACATTAAGTCCTTTGGCTAAATAGGAAGCTAATGCAGATGATAAGCTGCATCCCGTTCCATGTGTATTCTTTGTTACAATTCGTTTTGAAGCAAGATTGGTACATTCCAAATTTTCAAAATCATATAGGACATCAATTAGATTGTCATTATCTAAATGACCAGCCTTTAGTAATACTGAAACCTGATATTTTTCAGCTAATTCCTTTGCAACAGATTTAAACTCCGCTTGTTTATTGATTTTCTTACCTAGCAATAATTCTGCTTCAGGTAAATTGGGTGTGATAATTCTTACTCTGGGAAATAAGTCAATTTTTAATCGATCAATAGCGTCATTCTGTAAAAGTTTGTGTCCGGAAGTGGAAAGCATTACAGGATCGAGAACCACATTCTTAACTTGATATTTATCCAGACAATCTGCAACAGCTTGAATGATTTCAGAAGAATGTAGCATCCCAATTTTTATGCTATCTGTCCCAATATCATCAAGTACAGCTTCGATTTGTGATTTTAAAATGTTCACAGGTATAGGATGAATATCACGAACGCCAAGCGTATTTTGAGCTGTGATTGCTGTTATTGCAGAGCTTGCAAAGCAAGCACAAGCGGAAATACTTTTAATATCAGCTTGTATTCCGGCTCCTCCTCCCGAATCACTTCCTGCTATTGTGAGAACTCGATTGTAATTTTTAACTATTTGTTTTACACGCATTTGTTCAAATTCATAAAAAATAAAAATTACTTTAAACTGATAGATAAAAACAATTGATAGGTACCGAAATGGTCGGCTATTGATAATATGAAAGGCTCATATCAGTTATCGTTTCCCTACGTTGCAATTACGCCTATCAGGTTCCAGGGTTTTATCTCAGCCTGAATGAATCAAGCACCCCTAACGGTCGAACAAATATAGATTTTTATGCTTAGAATTATGGGTATAAGGCAGATTCATTTTTCTTTAATAAGAAAGAACACTTATTAGCATATAGATGTGAAAAATTAAACAAATTGTCTATTTTTGTAAAAAATATAGGAATATGCTAAGTATCTCACAAATTGTAGAAAAAATCATTGCTCATCAGCCCTTTTTGGCCGAAGCTTTGGTTGAAGGTTTAATAAATGTATCCTCATTAGCTCGTAAAATTCAACCCGAAGTGGAACAACATTTTGGTGGTGAAGTTAAAAGTGGTGCTATTGTGATGTCAATCAATAGGCTGATTCCAAAAATGAATGGAAAAATTTCTCACCTTGGAGCTGAAGTTGTTGTGAGAGACATTATTGTACGTTCACAATTGGTTGATTATACTTATAAAAACTCAAGTATGCTGATTGAAAGGCATACCGATCTGCTTCGGGCAATTGGACCAAACCAGGAGTTTTTCTATACCATGGTACAAGGTGTTTTCGAATCGAATTTGGTGGTGAGTCAATCATTAGCTGAGCAAGTAGAATCAATTTTTGAGGAAGAGAGTCTTTTAAGTAAAAGTGGTCGATTATCAGCGGTAACACTTAAGCTTCCCGATGTGAATGCACAGCAAGCAGGTTTCTATTATCATATTCTTAAAAGTATAGCTTGGGCAGGAATTAATATTCGTGAAGTTATTTCAACAACCAATGAGTTTACTATTGTTGTAAATGACGAAGCCATTGATAAAACATTCTCTGTTTTAAAGAACTTAGGTCAAAATTAATCGTCACAGAGTGAGTCGTCCTGAAATAGGTTGACACATTTAAAATTACTAATATGATCCAGTGAGGCTATCCTCACTGGATTTTTGATGTATAAAATTAGGTGTTTTATAACCCAAACTCAAATGAGGCCTTCGGTTGTTATAGATCCAAAT
>NZ_JAKJSD010000034.1 GCF_029029505.1 Ancylomarina sp. DW003
AGTTGTAATTCAACACATCAAAGATACATTCTGTAAGCAAATCACAACATATTGAAAAATTTAATGTTCACTACACTAGTTGTAATTCAACACATCAAAGATACATTCTGTAAGCAAATCACAACAACCATCACCAACAACATCAAGAACAGAAGGTTGTAATTCAACACATCAAAGATACATTCTGTAAGCAAATCACAACACGTAGTCCTAACTGCATACCTTTTTAATTGTTGTAATTCAACACATCAAAGATACATTCTGTAAGCAAATCACAACATATTGAAAAATTTAATGTTCACTACACTAGTTGTAATTCAACACATCAAAGATACATTCTGTAAGCAAATCACAACTGGCCGCTCGTGAAGATTCACCTATGAATAGTTGTAATTCAACACATCAAAGATACATTCTGTAAGCAAATCACAACTCTAGGGACGTTTATATTTATGTCCCTAACGTTGTAATTCAACACATCAAAGATACATTCTGTAAGCAAATTACAACACTGGAGTCGTTACGGGCTTCGGTTAAAAAGTTGTAATTCAACACATCAAAGATACATTCTGTAAGCAAATCACAACCGGGGGATGGATAGGCGCCACTTTCCACGAGTTGTAATTCAACACATCAAAGATACATTCTGTAAGCAAATCACAACTAGATTTACTGGTGGTAATATTCCTAACTTGTTGTAATTCAACACATCAAAGATACATTCTGTAAGCAAATCACAACACAGTAATCTCCCAATCCATAAAAGCAGGCGTTGTAATTCAACACATCAAAGATACATTCTGTAAGCAAATCACAACTGTGTAGATGTAGTAGTTGCCAGTGTGATAGTTGTAATTCAACACATCAAAGATACATTCTGTAAGCAAATCACAACCAAGTACAATTAAGAGTATTTCAAGAGCTGGTTGTAATTCAACACATCAAAGATACATGCATGATTCATAATTTTATAAAAAGGTATCATGAACTACGTTACTGTAAGCAAACCAAAAGTATCGTTTAACACAGTCAGTTGCAAGCAAACTAAAAGCTTTAATAAAATATTAAGATTTCGTAATTCTTTTCGATTATATATGTTTTGTTAACTTTGGCTTTTAAATTTAGATAGACTTAAACGAAGTAAATTCTTTAGATAAAATGAACTACAGTGTATTAGAAAACTGGTTAAAAGAATCAAAGGAGAGGTATTATACTTTATTTAGTGGAAGACCCTCAGTGAACAGAATGAGATTCTTTTTGTTTTTATTGCGCCTCTTCTTTGGTTTGGTTGCCATAACGTCGGGATTTATGCTTCTCTTGTCTTTTTTTATGAATATTGGGCAAAGTATAGCTGATGTCTTTGGTTTAACTGATGTGCCACTCTATGAAGAAGGGAAGTTGAGTTTCCTAAGTATTATTCTGGCTTTGTTGTTAGCTGTATCTTTATTCAGTTTGTGGTTAATGAAACTGGTTCGCCGCAGAAACAATCACATGTCCGATTTGTATTCTCTTTTGGATAATCATTTTGCAGAAGGGAAAACCTTATTGGAAGAGTATAGGCATACGATAAGTTAGTATGTCATAGAATAATAATTCAAGACCTAACAGATCTTTTTTTGTAACTGATAGACTAAACCTGAAAGCACCCGAAGGATCTGTCAGTGTTTACTTTTATACAGCTTTGAATAAATTAACGCTGTCAGCAGCAAGGAGGCCGACAGGCTAAATAAAATATTTCGGTCTAACTGCTAATCAGTCAGACCTTTTTTTGATACACTAATTTGAAAGGAGTTTCACTATCCAGAGGATAAGGTAAATGCCTAAACCCAATCCTGCCAATAAAAAGGCCAATACAAATGCTATTCTTACATGGGATTCCTGCATTCCAATTTTATTTCCTAACCAGCCTGATACACCTAAAATCATAATATTAAGGTTTATTTAATAAATATTTCTTGTCAAGAGATTTATACTTGTGCTTAGTTAATAGATTTCATGACTTATTTTATCCTTTAATTTTTTTGCCGGACTACCAACATAAACACCCCATTCTTCTGTTTCTTGCAACGTTAAACAGGCTCCCATAGCTAATAAAGTTCCTTTTTTAAGATGTGAATTGTCTCTTAGAGTCGCATTTACTCCGAAAAAGCAATGCGATTCAATAATGCAGTGCCCGGACATTACAACATGAGATGTAAAAAAGACGTGATCTTTTATTACGCCATGATGGCCAATATGATTACCACTCCAAAGAACAACATTATTGCCAATCTCAGTAAAGGGTTGGATGGTGTTATCTTCTAAGATAAAGCAGTTCTCACCAATTCCTACTCCCAGGTTTGTTGCCTTCGAGCTGATGTAGGAAATGTATTCGTAACCTTTCTTTTTGCCTTCAAGATAAATCTTTTCCCTAAGCTTATTCATCTTTCGACCAGTCATGGGTGCAAATAGCTTATACTCTGATGGTGAATATACTTCCTCTACATTTTCAAAAGCTACCAATGGAAGACCTTTGAAGGAGTCCTGTTTTATGTAAGCCTTATTGGCTGTGAATGCAACCACCTCATGATCACTGTCGTTTTCTAAATACCAATGTGCTAATTCTGCCGAATCTAAAACTCCAAAAATGATAACTTTAGCCATAGTTTATTACTTATTAGTGTGTGAATAATTAAAATAGAGTAGAATTCTACAAATTAGTTTTGGAAGTACATCTTTTTGATTGATTTGCTATTTAATATAAGTAAGTTACGTCTTAAAAGCAAATTTATTTACGGCGCCAGGCTTGATTGGAAACTTCTTTTAGCTTGAAGATTGCTTGCTGCACGCGGCATATGTTTTAGAAGATGAATATATTCCGCTTGAAAATAGTTTGATGAAATAAGAATAAAATACTGTTAAAATAGAAAAAGCCTGATAGGTTATAGTCTATCAGGCCTGTATTCAATATGATTTATAAACAAGAGTGTGGTTTAATTTATCCACTATCTTAATGTTGGTAGTCTTCCCATATAATTATTGATTTTTCAATATCTTATTTATTGCCTTCCAATAAGCTTTGTGGAAGTTCATGCTCTCCTGATCTATCCATTCAGGAAAGATTTTGGTCTCACCATTGGGTTTAAACATCACCTTGTCCTTTGGGTTGTAGAAACCAGATCTTTCGGGATGGAATTGAATCCCAAATACATTAGGGTAGTTTTTGTGGTAGATAGCCTCAATTATTTTACCATCAATAGATCGTGCAGATACCTTAAAGCCTTTGCCCAATTTTTCAATGGCTTGATGGTGATAGGAGTTGACTAAAGGTTGACTGTTTGACTTTATACCAGTCAGTTGTTTGAAGAAATTTCCTTTGAATTTGATGTTGTGAAAATGAAAGCCGCTTAATTCGAATTCATCATTCTCCGGCATCTGTTTGTAATAGTTTCTGTGAATGTTGTTCTGTTCTAAGTGTGGTAAACCCTCTGTTTCTACACTTTGATAGATCTCTGATGGAATATCCTGAATAAGACTGCCACCGGTAGCAATATTCATACTTTGCATGCCTAAACAAATGCCATGAACCAGATAGTTCGGTTTTTGTTTTAATAAGGCTTTGTGGTTTTTATCCTGATAGCCACCTAAAAGATGGTAGATGAAGGACGCTTCGAAATAATGACGATAGGGATCGTAAACCTTGGTTAAGGGATTCTGTACTTCATTATAAAGCTCTGATGGAATATCAGGTCCACCAAAGAAAAAGACAGCTTCACTCTTTTTGAATAATTCATTAAACTCATCACTTAAGTCATTGTTTTCATAAAGCTTATCAGGTCTTAAGTTATCTGTAAGTTCAAGTAGATACATATTAAGCGTTGTAATCGTATCTAATACAGCTTGAGCCTTTGTGTAGTCGTATTTTTCTCCCTTGTGATATAAGCCAATCAATTGAACAGAGTCCAGATCGAGAAGACCTTTACTGGCTAGAGTTGACATGATTTCGATATTGCTTGCCGTAGGGTGGGCAATCAGTATACGTTTGTTTATATCCTGAGGAAGAGGTTTTAATATCTGTGCCTGTATAAGTGTGACAGGAAAAAGTAAGATAAGGAGCAATTTAAATTTCATAGTTCTCATATTTCTGTTAGACGGTCGTTCAAAAATAGACTTTTATCCCGGTTTAATCTTCTTATCACACCTTTTAATTGATAGATTCTATAATGTATTTAGTCTAAATAAACTAAGGCTTAATTATTATTATTTAAAACTGTTCTTGCTTGTTGTTTTTTAGTGAGAAAATAAGTGTGAGTGATAAAGTGTCGTTATTCTTATTTAAACAGTCGATAAATTGGGATTAAAATCGATTTTCTTGCATTTTTATCCTCAAAAACTTGCTCTTTAGAAATATATATTATAATTTTCAGGTTGTTTACTTATAGAGACTTAAGTAAAATTGAAGCTAAAGAACAGACGAGAGATCTAATGCATGATAGGATGGAAGATAGCTTAACACTTCGAGAAGAAATGGTGAAGACTCAGGGAATTGAGGCTTTCAAGCTCTTTCTGTATTTTGAAGAGCGTCTTAGTCATGTTTTGGAAAATCATCTAAAAACTTTTACACCTATAGATTTATTGAGTAGAAAAGAAAAGCAAATGATTTTTGATTTGCTTTGGTCTGTTAGTAAGCCTGTAAGAGTTTCAGATAATTCGATAAGTGATGCAGAATTGCAAATGCTAGATGATAAGTATCAACAATTCATCTTTGAATTTAGATTGAAGCATGAAGGGAAACGAATTAGTGTATTTGATTATAATGTTCTGGCAGCCTTTTATCATGTGCTTTATCACAGAATAAAGGGGCAAAATCGTAGAAATAAACTGAAAGAGGCTTTTGCATTACCTATTTTAGAAGGTGTTTCTCTATTAAAAAAAGTACCTGATTTGTATTCAGCTTGCTTTGCCATGTTAGTTAGCCGTATAAATGACCCACGAAAGAAGTATTATGCTTTTGATATGAAACGGGTAGACCAGAATGGGCAATTAAATATGGTTTTAACGCCTGAGGTTTCTGTTTATTGGGCCAGACAAGAGTCAATGCTGATTAATCGAGCTTGCCGTTCGGTTTATAAACTTGCTAAGTTATCGTGTTCAAATGATGTAAGGTGGCTTAGTATTCCTTCGCATAAATTGCCAAGGACTTATAAGTGTGATAAGAAAAATCTGAATTTATACGTTCAGGTGCATGCTTTAAATAAACTAAAGGAACGCTTAAATGAGTTTGATTCAAGCATTTTAAACGATATTTTGAATTTAAATACTTTTGGTGTTAAAGATTTTATCGTATTCAAAAATAATCTTCTGTTACCAGTTAGGTTTAAGAAGATAAAATTGGGGTATTGGGTCTGTGATTTAGTAGAGGGTAAAGTTATAATTAGAACTTTTCGCTTTATTACTCACAGTAGTTGCCCGGAAGGTGATCGCTTATTAAGTAAATTTTTAGAAGCTAAACTTGATATAAATAGTAGGTTTTCCAATGATTTAAGCGGTTTATTTAAAGTAGAAGATCGTGTTAGAATTAACTTATTAAAGGAAGTTGGTTTAGCAAGTGTACTAAGTTTGAAAGATTGTAATTTAAATATTGATGCCATGCAAGAAGCAAATTATGAAGAATTCCTTGCTTATATCAAGCAAGGGGAAGAGGTAGAAACTCGTACAGTTAGTATCAATACGGAGCGATTGGATTTACAGAATCAATCCTTAGGAAAGTTGTTGAAACTTTTGCTGTTAAACAGTCTTGGACTTATTGCAGTATCAATAACAAAGGTGTTTTATGTCTCAGCTCATAAGATTAAATCCATATTCCATGTCAAGAAAAGTGTGCATTCTAAAGAAGATAGATTAGAAATACAATCTCTTATAAAAACAAAACAAACAGTTCGTAAACATTACAATTTAGCAGGAGCTAAATCTAAAATTTACGAAAATCAGGCAAGTTAATAGGTGTCAAAGTAGCTTGGATATTCTTGATAAAAACGTATTTGGTTAGAGCGTTCTTAATCAGAATTTGTCAATCCAAGCTCAAATGGTTTTAATCAAATATATAACCTATATGCCTGGAAAGTGTAGCGAATGTTTTAATATTTTAAAATAACAAGTCTGTTCGCACCATTTTTCAATGAGTACTCTAATAAAAAACGTCTTTTACCTTAGTTATAAAATTAAGGTAAAAGGCGTTTGTTTTTTTAGCTGAAGCAAAATGAAAGAACAATTAAATATCAAAGAATAACGACTTGAGATAAAATTTAGGTTAAGTACGGCATGAGATACAAGATGTTTATTGATCGACTTAAGTTTAATATGATTGATAATAAAATTAGAGTTTATTGTCTGTTATTTAACAGAAATATTTTTTTATAGAGAGTTTTATCGCTATTTTAGTTATTAACACCATGTAATACACACTAATGAATAGATTCATTCATACCTTATCAATCGTTTTATTGTTGATGATTTTATTGTCAACTAATACTCTGTTCGCTCAGCGTACAGTTTTTAGCATGACTGAATACAACAAAGAGAATATGTTGTCTGAGGAATTGGTAAAAGATATTGTTGTTGACCAAAAGGGAGTACCTTATTTTGCAACAGATAATGGTTTATACACATTGGTGCATAACGAATTTCATCTTATTCCGGTTCCGGAGGGGAAGTCATCTTTTTTTAAAGCTTTTTCCACACTTCGAGACGGAACCGTTCTGGTTATTGCTGATGATGCTATTTATAAGATTGTTGGTGGTGTAGAGCACAACAAGCTTGAGTTATTTATTGATTGTAATAATGATGCTAATAGTCCGGAATACCCTAAGAGCGTTTACGAAGACAGTAAGAATCGAATATGGATAGCGGATCATACAGATATTTTTTCTTATCAGAATGGGCAATTGACCAAATATAAAATGGATGAGAAGAATAAGTCAACTTCATATCTGAGATCTTATCAATTTATGGAATTGGACCATGGTCAAATGATGCTTGTGTCTCAGAAAGGCTGGTTTTACAAGTTTGATGAAACTTCTCAAAGTTTTTTACAAGTCAATGATAAATCTGAATTTATAGTTCATTCCCTGTTTTTGTATAAGAGCAATGAGTTTTTGATTGGAACATCAAAGGGATTGATGAATTATAAATATTCGTCAGAGGGGCGAATTGTAAACAAAAAGGTACTTGATCCGTATATCATCGCTTCTTGTATCATTCCGTTTAAGACTGATCGGTTTTTGGTGGGGACGTGGTTTCAGGGAATGGTTGAAATTCATTTCAAACCAGAGTTTGGTATTTATCCGGTAGGAGGATTCCCATCGTTTACAGTAAATAGTATGGCCCGTGATCGATTTGGTTGTGTTTGGAGTGCAACTAATTCGGGAGTTATACATCTGGAAAAGGAATTTTTTTCGACTCAATTACTCGATCTTACAAGTGATTTTATTAAAGACCTGGAGAAAGATGATAAATTCACCTATTATCTTAATGGAAAGGATATTTATAAAATAAAATCAGACTATAGTGTTGATCCCCACTTAATTTTGAATGAGATAAATTCAACTCAATTTGCTGTTTGGGAAAATTTAGTCTTAGTTGGAAACGATAAAGGAGAGGTGAATTGTTACAAGAATCAAAAGTTAATACACCATTTCAAATTATCTGATTTGGAAGTAACCGATATTGAGATTAATTCAAAAAATGAAGCTTGGGTAATAAGTAACTTTGAGCTTTTTAAGTTAGACTTGATAGATGGAAGACATACTTCATATTTGCAACAATTTGGTGGTGAGCGTGTAGCGCGTGATGTGGAATATGTTAATGAAACAGATCTAATTATTAGTGGTGCTAATAATGGAACCTACCTATATACCTATCATTTTTTAGGAGATTGCATAAGAAATATTAGTGTTGAAGCTGATTTCTTAAAGGAAAAAGAGTTCTGGACAAGAGATATAGAAGTTGATGGTGATAGTATTTTTATCGGCAGCTCTATAGGTTTGATAAAGTATTATGAAGGAGAAGTTGAGCGAATTGATTTAGGACAGTTTACCGAAAAGGAAATTGTATCGCTTAGTAAAAATAGTGCCGGAGATTTATGGATAAGTGGGAGTAAGGGAATATTGCATAAATCTGGAACAGACCTCACCTTATTCACGACTGAGGATGGATTACCATCTAAAACATCTTATGTTGGTAATATGTTAGTTGATTCTAATGGTATTTTGTGGGTAGGAACAAGTAATGGTTTGACTTACGCTGATGTTAATCAGAAACCACGGCGAAGCCCCAATCCTCTAATTTATGGTGTGTTTGAAGGGCAGCATACTCTACTTTCCAATAAGACATTTGAGTTGAATAAAAAGAATACCATTGTTTTTGATGTCAGTAGTTTGTTTTATCCTCAGTCGAAGAATTTATTTGAGTATTGTATCATTACGGGGTCGAAAAAAGAGAAAGAGTGGCAAGCTTTAAGCTCGAAGAATCAAATATTAATATCTGATTTAAAGGTTGGTGATTATCAATTGCATTTAAGAACAAAGCATGCCGGAAATTATTACTGGAGTGAAGAGACAATTATGCCAATTAGAGTAAATGAAACTTGGTATTTAAGATGGTACAGTCTCACTATTCTTACTTTATTTATTTTAGCCTTAATATATTTCACATACATAACCAGTAAAAATCGTGCTCGTAGAAGAATGTTATTCCTAAAAAGAATGATAAACGAGAAGACAAAGGATCTTAAGAAACTTAATGAAGAATTAGAAGCAGCCAATATGGCTAAAGATAAGTTCATTTCTATTATAGCACATGATTTACGTAGTCCATTTAATGCCATTCGTGGCTTCTCTCAAATGTTAGTTGATCATGACGAGGTTCTCGATAGTGATGAAAAGTCCGAGTTAATCGAAATGATTTATAAGAGTTCTGATGATACATTCAAATTGCTTGAAAATCTACTGGATTGGGCCAATGTTCAAAAGGGTAATATGAAAGCAAATATAGAATCGTTTAATCTTCGAATTCTGATGCAGAATAATCTGGAGATTCATCAAAAACTTGCGGCAATTAAAAAGGTGAAGGTAGAGGGTGAATTTCCTGACCTTTTTGTAATGGCTGATAAGCACATGATAGAAACGGTTGTACGCAATTTGATTTCTAATGCAATTAAATATTCTTATCCTGAAGATCTTATCAAACTTGATATTGAAGAATTGGAGAATATGGCTGTGATTAAAATAATGGACCATGGCGTAGGAATGAGTTCTGAAAAATTAAATGAGCTCTTTCGTATAGATTCTGTTAGTTCAACCACAGGAACTTCTGAAGAGACTGGTACCGGCTTTGGTTTGATGCTCTCCAAGGAGTTTGTTGAGTTAAACAATGGTAAAATAGAGGTTGATTCTGAAAAAGATAAAGGAACAATCTTCTCCGTATTTATTCCACTTGATAAGTAAGTAAATTGTTGACCACTACTTTCTAAACAGAAAAATTGCAATTGAAACGTCCTGTTTTAATGTTTTTAAATGTCCAATTAATCTTTTCATAATAATTTGTATTTAATAAAATACTCTCAAATCTCTTTTTGCATTTTAAGAAGAATTTAATCTTTTGGTAAAACTGTTTGACAGCATGATTATCAGCAATTTTCAGTCAAATCAATAGAAAAAACAACTAATTCGCGATGTAAGATATTGATTATTAATGCTTGTGGAGTTTTGTAATCTCGAGATTGCAAAATATTGAAATAATGCTTGCACAGGAACAATTAAAATCTTTACTTTGCGGCCGTAAAAACGAGGGGAGATGCGGATTTTTCCTGGTGTTTTTTACCGAATTATTTATAGTGATAATTCGATCTACACAACCAAAAGAATTAAAACAAGTTAGCATGACTAAAATGCAATTCAAAGCCGGTGAGTGGCAAAAAACTATTAACGTAAGAGATTTCGTTAGTAACAATCTAACTTCTTACGAAGGAGATGCTTCATTCTTAACTGGAGCAACAGAACGCACAAAAAAATTATGGGACATCTGTAAAGATGCAGTAAAAGAAGAGCGCGCAAACAACGGTGTTCGCTCTATAGATACTGAAACAGTATCAACAATTGCTTCTCACGGAGCAGGATATATCGACAAATCATTGGAGTTAATCGTAGGTCTTCAGGCTGACGAATTGCTTCGTAGAGCAATGAAACCTTATGGTGGTATTGCGGTTGTTGAGAAAGCATGTACTGAGCAAGGTCTTGAAGTTTCAGATCGTGTTAAGGATATTTTTCGCAATTTCGCAAAAACTCATAATGATGGTGTTTTTGATGCTTATACTGATGAAATTCGTAAATTTCGTTCATTAGGTTTCCTTACAGGCCTTCCTGATAACTACGCTCGTGGTCGTATTATTGGTGACTACCGTCGTGTGGCTCTTTACGGTATCGACCGTTTGATCGAAGTAAAGAAAGCTGACTTAGCAGGTTTGACCGGATCTATGACAGATGAATTGATTCGTCTTCGTGAAGAGGTTTCAGAGCAGATTAAAGCTTTAGGTGAAATTAAGGCATTAGGTGCGAAATATGGTTTAGAGTTGAATCGTCCGGCTGAAACAGCTCAAGAAGCTATTCAGTGGGTATATATGGGTTACCTGGCTGCTGTTAAGGAGCAAGATGGTGCTGCAATGTCACTGGGTAATGTTTCTACTTTCCTTGATATTTATATCGACAGAGATCTTCAGGAAGGTACAATTACTGAAGAATTTGCTCAGGAAATGCTTGATCAATTCGTAATGAAATTGCGTATGGTTCGTCACCTTCGTATGAATGCTTACGATGAGATTTTCGCTGGCGACCCAACTTGGGTAACTGAGTCAATTGGTGGTAAAACTATGGACGGTAGAACTAAGGTAACTAAAACCTCTTTCCGTTTCCTTAACACGCTATACACTCTGGGAGCTTCTCCAGAGCCAAACATGACTGTTCTTTGGTCAGACGAATTACCAGAAGGATTCAAGAAATTCTGTGCTCAGGTTTCTATCGATACGTCTTCTATTCAGTACGAGAATGATCAATTGATGCGTGATACGCGTAAGTCTGATGATTATGGTATTGCTTGTTGTGTTTCTTACCAGGAGATTGGAAAGCAAATTCAGTTCTTCGGCGCTCGTTGTAACTTGGCTAAAACACTTCTTTTGGCTCTTAACGGTGGACGTTGTGAGAAAACAGGTACATTACTTATCGAAGGTATTCCGGCAATGTCTAGCGACGTGTTGAACTATGACGAGGTAATGAGCAACTATATGATTGCGATGAAGCAAATGGCTCGTGTTTATAGCGATTCAATGAACATTATCCACTATATGCACGATAAGTACTACTACGAGAAAGCTCAAATGTCTCTGGTTGATACAAACCCTGCTATTAACCTAGCATACGGTATTGCCGGTCTTTCTATTGTAGCTGACTCGTTATCTGCAATTAAAAATGCTAAAGTAACTTCTGTACGTAATGAAGAAGGTTTAACAGCTGATTTCAAAATTGAAGGTGATTTTCCATTTTATGGTAACGATGATGATGCAGTAGACTGTTTTGCTGTTGAGATTCCAAACATCTTTAATGGTATGTTGAAAGATCTACCAACTTATAAGAATGCTGAAGCTACTATGTCTATTCTGACTATTACTTCTAATGTGGTATATGGTTTGAAGACTGGTGCAACTCCTGATGGTAGAGCAGCTGGTGTGCCTTTCGCTCCTGGTGCGAATCCAATGCACGGACGTGATAAGAATGGTGCTATTGCTTCATTGAACTCAGTAGCTAAGATTAATTACGAAGATTCTTTGGATGGTATCTCAAATACTTTCTCAATTGTTCCTAAGTCATTAGGTGCAACAGAAGAATCACGTCAAGAGAACTTGGTGACTATGATGGATGCCTATTTTACTAAAGGTGCTCATCACTTGAACGTAAATGTATTGAACCGTGAGCTTCTTATGGATGCAATGGAGCGCCCGGAAGAATACCCGCAGTTGACTATTCGTGTATCAGGTTACGCAGTAAACTTCGTAAGATTGACTCGCGAGCAGCAGTTAGAGGTTATTTCTCGTTCTTTCTTCGAGAAAATGTAATCAAACTGATTAGAAAAAAGATAATTCCGGGGCTCCAATGGGGTTCCGGAATCTTTATATTAAAAGATGAGTTTTTTACTTATACTAAAACATACAAATGCTAAACGTTCATTCATTCGAATCACTAGGAACCTATGACGGGCCAGGAATTCGACTCGTAGTTTTTTTACAGGGCTGCGCATTTAAGTGTTTATATTGTGCGAACCCTGATACGATTACTTTTAAAGGAGGAACACCAACTCCTAATGAGGAAATTATGCGTAAGGCTCGCAATCAAAGACCATTTTTTGGTAAAACCGGAGGAATCACAATTTCAGGAGGAGAGCCTCTTTGGCAAGCGAAAGATCTTTCTGTTCTTTTTCAGGAATTAAAAGATGATGGTTTTAATACGTGTATCGATACCAATGGTAATGTTTTTAATGATGATGTTAAAAATCTTCTTAAGAACACAGATTTAGTTCTTTTGGATATCAAGCATATTAATGCCGATTGGCATAAAACTATTACAGGTAAAACAAACGAAACAACCTTGAAATTTGCCAAGTATCTTAAGGATACTAACACGCCGGTTTGGTTGCGTTATGTGCTTGTTCCTGGTTATTCCGATCAAGAAGCTTATTTGCACGAAATGGGACAGTATTTCAAAGATTACTCTAACGTTGAGAAATTGGAGATTCAGCCCTATCATAAACTAGGTATTCACAAGTATGAACATCTGGGAATGAAATATGAACTCGAAGGAGTGCCGGAAAATACTTCAGAGCAATTGACTCGTGCTGAAGAGATATTGAGTCAGTATTTTAAAGAGGTAATTATTAATTAATAGAGTAGAACTCTTTGTAAAAGATTTAAATCATGTCTTTTAATACATTTGAAGAAGCTGTTGAAACAGTTAAGCGTAATACAGTTGCAGAATCGAAGGAGCCAATTTTAACTGTTGAACACCCAGGTTTTAATTCACCTAAAGAGACAGTTAAGGTTGTTAATCATACAGCGGAAGCAAAACGTGACACAGCATCCAAGAAAGTGTTTGTCTTAGCTATTTTAGCTGGTGGATATATTGCCATGGGTAGCCTTTTGGCTCTTGTTGTAGGCGGTGCAATGCCAGGCTTGGCTGCAACCAATCCTGGTTTGCAAAAATTCTTTTTCGGTGCGGTTTTCCCGTTGGGATTAATATTGTGTGCTCTTGCTGGTGCTGAGCTTTTTACAGGTAATACAGCTTACTTTATTCCGTCGGTCTTATCTAAGCGTATGTCTGTTAAAGTGCCATTGAAAAATTGGACGATTGTATATTTGGGTAACTTTGTGGGTTCGTTAATAGTTGCTTACTTTTTGGTATATCTTACCGAGGCAATTATGCATTCTCCTTCAATGGATTCTGCAATTAATATTGCAGTTGCTAAAACATCAAATCCTTTTTACAAGACCTTTTTAAAGGGAATTGCTTGTAATTGGATGGTGGCATTAGCTATGTGGTTGGCTTATGCAGCTAAAGATACAACAGGTAAAATACTGGGAATTTGGTTTCCGGTAATGGCCTTTGTTGCAATGGGCTTTGAACACTGCGTTGCAAATATGTTCTTTATTCCTGTTGCTATATTTCATGGTGCTGATATCACTTGGATGGATTTTATCGTGAAAAACCTTATTCCTGCCACTTTGGGTAATATTGTGGGGGGAGCTTTATTTGTAGGAACTGCATATTGGTACGCTTACGATAAAAAATAAAACAAACTTGCATTGTTTCAAAAGCAGTGGTCTTTAGGGCTACTGCTTTTTTTATTGCCATTATTCAAAGTTAGTATTTAAAACATGTTGATATTTTTCGTTGCTGACTAATTTTAACTTGTTCTTTATTAGATGTATGTTGGTTTTTGTAAATCTATGCTTAAATGAAATTCAAAGTTTGAAAACAAAGAACATAATTGTTTGCGTCCCTTATTGTTTTCTATAAATTTGCAGCACGAAAGAGAGTCGGATTCAAGAGATTGGTTTATCTTAATTGACTTGGTATTGCGAACTTGAAATGTCAGATTGACATGGATTCTCTTTGATGATCGATAATATGTTTTGATGTTTTCACGGGTAGAAATAGTAGAGTCTCCTTCTCTTATTTGCGATACCAAGGTGGGGTTTCCAATCTCCGGGAAACCTTATAAAGGATATGGTTTTACACAAATCCCAATCTGGGATTTTATTTATACAAATAATAATTTAAAAATGTTTGATTCATTTGTAATTGTACTTGCTTTTGCGGCTCTTTTTAGCCTCGTAAATGCAAAATATTTAAAGTTAAGTTCTACTATTGGAATGATGATTTTGGCATTGGTCATGTCTGTATTTATCCTGCTCGTGAAAGAACTTGCACCTTCGGCTTATGAATATATCCCTACCTTTGAAAGAGATATTCATTTTAGAGAGTTCTTATTGGATATTATCCTGAGTTTTCTCTTATTTGCAGGGGCTATGCATATAAATATTCAGGAATTACAGAAACAAAGAAAAGCCGTTTTTGTTTTTGCCATATTTGGAACCTTGATATCAACATTTCTGGTGGGTACATTAACCTATTACGCCGCTCAGCTGTTATCACTCAATATTCCTTACATCTATTCTCTATTGTTCGGGGCTTTGATATCACCTACCGATCCCATTGCTGTTTTGAGCATATTAAAAAACTATAGTGTTCGAAAAGATTTGCAGATGAATATCGAAGGTGAATCTCTTTTTAATGATGGAGTTGGCATGGTTCTCTTTGTTGTTATATTACAGGTTATTAACAGGGGGTATCAAAACGTTCATATCGATGAAGTTTTCTTTCTGTTTTTTAGAGAAGCTCTTGGTGGTATTGGCTTTGGTATACTAATTGGTTTTTTAGGCTTTCAAATACTTAAACGAACCGATAATAATGCCAAAACTCATGTCATGCTTACAATTGTTATGGCATCAGGAGGGTATTCATTAGCTGAATATATACATGTTTCTCCAGCTTTAGCAATGGTTGCTTCTGGTTTGTATCTTGGTAAGAAGATACATAGTGAAGAATATTCTAAGAGCAATTTGATACAATTGGTAACATTTTGGGATGTTTTAGATGAGATTTTGAATGGTGTTCTCTTTGTTCTGATCGGTTTTTTCATAACCATCATCAATCCCGATGTGGTTAATATTCCTTTTGCGATAATCACAATTATAGTGGTTTTAATATCGAGATATATTTCTGTTCTAATTCCTTTTCAGTTAATTAAACACTCTAACAAAAAAGTCAATAGGAAAACCATACTGATGCTGACATGGGGAGGTTTAAGAGGCGCTCTAGGTATTGCACTTGCATTATCTGTTCCTCTGGAACATTTTGGCGATCTGTTTGTTTTCTTAATGTATTCTGTAGCTCTATTTTCTATTATAGTTCAAGGTTTGAGTATTGGTAAATTGGTAGAGAAACTAAATCTGGTTAACCTTAAAGATGCCAGGTGATTTCTACTCTAAACTTACACATTATAAGATAATTCACTTTAATGCTGATAAATAATAATATTTAGATTGAATTTGGATGCAAATCATGCATTATTTTATATTTTTGCCTTACAGTAAAGATAACTGTATTTGGAAGGTTTCCTTTTGAATTTGGACATCAAACAACAACAAAATACAAACACCAAAATAAATCAAAATGATTACACGTTTAGATCAAGTCATTGAGACGCTTAAAAACAATGAAAAAAAGAGATTGGTAGCCGCATATGCTAACGATTCTCATACAATTGGAGCTGTAAACGATGCTGTAGAGTTAGGTATTGTTGATGCAACTTTAGTTGGTGACGAAGCTGAGATTGAAAAAACATGTAAGGAGCATAACTTCGATATGTCTCGTTTTACTATTGTTCATGAGCCCAATGAACTTAAGGCAGCACAAAAAGCTGTTGAGTTGATTAATAGTGGTGAAGGTGATATGATTATGAAAGGTCTTGTAAGTACAGATAAGTATATGAAGGCTATTCTTAATAAAGAAAAAGGTTTGATGCCTCCTAAAGCTGTTTTGAGTCACGTAACTGTGATGGAGAATCCAAATTATCACAAACTATTAGTTGTAAGCGATGTTGCTGTTATTCCTCAGCCTGATTTGAATCAGAAAATTGCTATTACAAACTATGTAGTTAAGGTTGCACAATCATTGGGAATTGAAAAGCCAAAAGTTGCTATGATCGCTGCTTCAGAACAAGTTCTTCCTAAGATGGATGCTTGTGTTGATGCTGCTATTATTTCTAAAATGGCTGATCGTGGTCAGATTAAGGGTGCTTATGTTGATGGACCTTTAGCGATTGATGTTGCTATTGACAAAGAATCTGCTGAGATAAAGAAATTGGATTCAATGGTTGCTGGTGATGCTGACTGTATGGTATTCCCAAATATCGAAAGTGGTAATGTTTTTTACAAAGTAAATACGAAATTGTCAAAAGCTGAACTAGGTGCAATGGTGATGGGAGCGAAGGTTCCTGCAATTCTTTCTTCACGCGGTGATAGTGTAAAGACTAAATTATACTCTATTGCGATGGCTGCTTTAGTGGCTTCTAAATAGGCATTTTATAGATATATAAAAGGGCTGATCCATTAGGATTAGCC
>NZ_JAKJSD010000035.1 GCF_029029505.1 Ancylomarina sp. DW003
TTTTTATTACACAACAGTAGCCTACTCATAGACTAATATAAGCCAGACTAAACAATCACTAAACTTATGGCACAAATCTAGTTTCATTAGCTAAGAAACAGCTTCTTCTACTGGCTTTTCCTCTTTAGAATCTTCAGTAACAGGCGCCGGTTTTTTCTTAACAACAGGTGCTAATTTTGGCTTACGTACTTGATTAATAATATGAGAGAACATATAATCTTCACTCTTCTGTTTATTTGTCTTCATCAATAATTTACCCGTCTTGGAAAGATCACTCAACATATTCCAAAGCTTAGAAAACTGAACATGATTGGATACAACCAATTCCTTTTTCTCTCTTAATTTTTCCTCCTGTAGAAGATTTAAGTCATAAGCCTGATTAGTCAGCTTATTAAGTTTTGTTCCCAGAGTTTCCTTGTAACCTTTAGCTTTTAAAGCTTCTATATTGTTAGCAATATTTTGCTCTACAACCTTCATTTTAGCACAAAAGGCTTCTATATTCTTTCTTCTAACTTCTTTTTTGGCTTGTTTCACCCCAAAATCAGCAGCCCTTACAGTCAAAGCCTTATTAGCACGTTGTGCATAGGCTGCAACCAGATCTAACTGGGGTATAATACCATCAGCACACTCATATAAATCGGCGGTGATTTTTTTAATCTCAGCACTAAGGGTTGGTGCCTGAGTCAGTTCATTTACTTTCTTGATCTGATTGCTTACCTGAGTAAGGAATTCATCGTTGTACTCTGCTGAAAAATTTTCGAAGGCACTACGATCTCTTGTAAACATCTGCAATAGAATCTCTCCCACTATTGGAAGCTCTTCCTGTCTAAATTTAAAATAAGTACTCATCTTTAAATGATTAGTTTGATTATACTATGATGATTAAATTAATTCCAATTCAACTCTTAGTCCTTAATCTCCCCTCCCAACATGTTACTCTACCAGCCTGTTTCTATAAAAGGCCTCTTATATTTAGTAGTCTTGCCTTTAAATCGATTCCCTTTGTTTATTTTTTAATTCCCCTAAAGGTTTTACACTTTCCCCTGGTCGTTTTACGCATTCCCTTGGTGCTTTTATGCATTACCCTGATTATTTTACCGAGTCCCTTATTCTATTTCAAGATTCCCTTAAACGATTTCAACTTTCCCTTGATTTACTTACTGTTCTATTCAGTAAAATTCTGGGGTTTGAGTAAAACTTAACTCCTATTTCTATGATATAGAAAAAATTGTTTAACTAAAAACACATACTAATCTAGTTAAATATTAATTAATATGTCAATATTTTACATCTTATTTTTCTACTATTCGATTTCGAAGAGTCTCATTTTAATGCAATTACACTATAAAACCTAGCTTTAGAAGCGAAATTCATCATCAAAAAAAGATATAAAACGATTGAATAAACCAATCAAAGAGAAATTGTCCCAACTAAATTAAAACAGAGATGATAATGAGAAGAGTTAAGGACTATTTTGAAGCAAATACAAAGCTCCCGCAAATAGGATAATGATCGGAATAACGCTTGCGTATACGATCATATTTAATACAATCTATAGCTTCAGAATAAAGAAGATAGTCGATACGGAATGATGGAAAGTCACCGGAATAAGTTGTACTAATTCCTTTACCTTGCTCCACAAAAGCATCTTTCATACCCTTAGACAGTTGATGGTAAGCATATGAATTAGGTGTATCATTAAAATCGCCACAGATCAAGGTTTCATGTGGTGCTTGATTTACGTGCTCTTTGATTTGAAGCGCTTGCTCTGCTCTACGAGCAAAAGCATGGCTCAATCGCAAAGAAATATCTTTAATTTCATCCAGATCTTCCTCATTCCCTTGGTATTCTTCTTTCTTTATAAAATTGTAATTTTTACCAACAAAACGGTTAGATTCCAGATGTAAATTATAAACACGAAGAACTTTGTTCTTTATTTGAAGATCAGCATAAATTGCCTTACACAAGTGCTCATTGCCAAAAGAGAGGCTGGCTTTTTTTAGTATTTTATGTTTCGAAAATATGGCTACACCACTCTTTCTATTGCTGTAATGCACATACCTCATTCCTAACTCTTTCATTAAATTCTTTAGCGAAAGAAACCCATTTATTGTGCTTCGGTATTCTTGCAAGCAAACCACATCTGGCTCCTGAGAATTAATCAATTTAATGATGTTATTAGGTGTATTAGGATCTTTTGTCCACTTGTAACGATCAAATGAGCGTACATTATAGGACAAGACATTTAAGGGCTTTAAATCAGCTGCTACCTTCTTATCTCCCCCACTTAGCTGAAAAAAATCGCCTATACTACTATAACCAATAAGAATAACAATAAGCGGTAAGAGGAAAGTCCATTTACGACGAAACATCCAGTAAAACACAAAAAGTAAATTGGCAAAAAGAAGATAGGGATAGGCCAAACCAAAAAAGGCAGGAAAGCCTATGGTTCCGGGATTGATATACGCAGCAGAATAGGAAACAAGCAAAGCTCCTGAAAAAATCAGGCTAAACAGAACTAATCCCCTATGCAGTATTTTCTTCAAATTTGATTTTTGTTTGTAATAATTTCACGCAAAGTCCACCGAGAATATATCGCAAAGTTCGTGAAGGAAAATCTTTAAATACTTTAACCTTGTTACTTTTTAGACTTTATCCCTATTAGTCCTTACTCGACTTAAATAGAATTTCTTTCTCTTCTTTCGAAAGACTATCATAACCCGATTTAGATATTTTTTCAAGGATCTCATTCAAATTCTCTTGCTTTTGCTTCTTTTGCTTATTGTAAGCCTTATCATCACCCGTACGTGACCTTTTATGTGTCACTTTCATCTTCTTTTTCGATTTAAACCATGAAAACACGGTATCCATCATCTGATTAAAGCCCGAAGAAATATCTTTTCCTTTACGTAATTGTGTGATAAATAGCCAACCATAAAAAGCACCACCTAAATGAGCTAAATGCCCACCAGCATTACCATCAGGCAACTGAATAATATCAGTAAGAACGAAGAAAAGAGCAATATACTTGATCTTAACAGGTCCCAGGAATACTAAATTTACAATATAATTTGGGGAATAACTAACCGCAGCAAATACAACTGCCATTACCGAAGCCGAAGCACCTAAAGCCACTGCTATAGGTAAAACATTCTCAAAAACCGGAAACAAATTAAAAGCAAAAATGAAGACTGCTGCCCCAGTTAAACCGCCAATTAAATAAACACTTAATAGTTTTTTCTGATCGAGAAAACTCAGGAAAATTCTACCAAACCAATACAGCCAAAGCATGTTGAATAGAATATGAAGAAATCCCTTATGTAAGAACATATAAGAAAACACCGTCCAGGGACGATATAGTAGTTCCGAAGTATCAGCAGGTAATGTCAACCAATTCAATACAAAATTCCCTTCGCTTGGCCCTAGTCCAAACAAAAAGGCAACAACAGCAGCTATCTTTACAAGTATGAATACTCCCAAATTGATGTAAATTAACTTACTAAGCGTGCTTCCCTCTTTAAAAGAGTTCTTAATGCCTTCCCAAATACTTTGATGAGAATAAGATTGGTATGGGTTGTTAAAATTCATGTTTGAATCTGATATTGGTTGTGTTACTTAAAGTTAACAATTCCTTTTTTTATACCTTAATTATTGAACGTATGTTCTTCATTAATATTATTACAATTTCTAATAAAAACGATTAGAATGCTTGTTCCAATATTTTATCAGGATAAAGCCAAACAACATACCTCCGAGGTGAGCAAAGTGGGCTACATTATCCCCTGCACTATTCTGAAAACCTAAATACAGTTCTATAAGACCATAACCAATTACAAAATACTTGGCTTTAATTGGAATTGGAGGGAAAATCAGCATCAACTCGGTATTAGGGAATAACATTCCAAAAGCTAGAAGTATACCAAAAACAGCACCAGAGGCACCTACTGTTGGAACATTAATACTTTCTGTTATTGCCTGACGAGCAATCTGAATACCTTTATTGGCATAAGCGACACTATCAGGATTATCTGCCCACTGATCAGCAAATTCGTATACCCAAGCTGCTGGTCTACCTAAAGATTCCTTAATGATTTCTGAAAACAATTCTGGTGTTGGCGTATTTGAAAAAGCTGTAAATGCCTTCATTACGGAAGCATAATCTAACCACAAAACAAAAGAGTGCAATGCAGCAGCACCTAGCCCTGTCAGCATATAGTAGAGCAAAAATCGTTTAGGTCCCCATACCGATTCCAATACTCTACCAAACATGAAAAGGGCAAACATATTGAATAGTAAATGGTAGAAATCAGCATGCATAAACATATGCGTCACAAACTGAAACGGCATGAAATTATCAGATGCAAAAAAGTGCAAACCTAATATCTTACTCAAATCTATACCAGTTTGCCCTAAAACCCATGATCCCAAAAGCATCAATGCATTTATTATCAATAGATTTTTAACTACCGGTGGCAGATTTAAGAAAGATGATTGAAAATTACTCATATTAATATTTTTATATGATGCTTAAAAATCCTAACTACTCATACAGAGACACTATCTATCCATAATAAATCTCTCTTGCAGATCTTTCTTCTTACAAGAGCCGTACCAAGAAATAAATTAGCGAAATTAAAGTCAAGTTGTCAGTATTTATCTGAAACGTTTGTCAAGTTCCTGAGTTTCCAAAACTGAAACGATGGTTTTCCCATCAGGTGTGAAATTTGGAGTTTCGCAAGCAAAAAGCTGATCGATAATAGCACTCATTTCTTCAGAACTAAGTGTTTTCCCATAGTTTACAGCCGATGCCTTTGCTAAAGCCTTTGCTAAATTCTCTCGAACTTTAACCTTCACATCCAATTGGTTCACCTTATAGTTTTCCAAAAGATTCTCCAACAATTCCTTAGGGTCTCCATTCTGAATATCGGCAGGTGTTCCATTAATCACAAAGGTTTTTTTTCCAAATTCTCTAATATCAAAACCTAAAGCACGAACATCCTCTATAATCACTTGCAAAAGCGTGTAATCTGAAGCATTAAACTCCACGGTTTGTGGGAAAAGTGTTTGTTGCGCAACTCCCTGATTGTTTTCAACAGAATTTTTAAACTTTTCGAACAAGATACGCTCGTGCGCTTTTCGCTGATCGATAATCATCAAACCAGAACGTACTGGCGTCAAAATATATTTGTTCTTCAATTGAAAGAAACCTTGAGTCTTAACCTGCGGTTCTCTTTGAAAAATCTTTTGTTGCACCTGAGTTTGAGGTGCCTCTTGTGGTTGAAAGTAATCAGGCATTGGAGGTCGTTTCACCTCCGCTTGCTTATCTATTGGATAATCTGGAATCAGTTCCGGTTCCCTTTCCTGATAAAGCGTGTCCCAATCTTTAGGAACAGATTTCTTTGGTCTGGAAGCAGGCGTAGAACTTGGCTTAGATTTAAATTCCTGATAAAATTGATTGTTCTCTATTGAATTCGATTCTTGTTCAAAAGGGTTAAAACTTTTCTCAGCATCGAAAGGGTTGAAAGATGAATCCGCCTCAAAAGGGTTAAATTCATGATTCACCTTAATCATTGGCATTTCTACCTCTCCAGAATCCTGATTTGCAACAGGAATTTCTAAACTGGTATCCTCATCAAAATCGATAGAAGGAACAATATTAAATTTCCCTAAAGCCTCACGAATTGAGGCCTGAATAATCTGAAAAATTGCTTGTTCATCCTCAAACTTGATTTCTGTTTTTGTTGGATGAATATTAATATCTATAATCTTAGGATCAACCTCGAAGAAAATAAAATAAGGCGGTATAGTATCAGGCGGCAAAATTTTATCGTAAGCCAACAAAACAGCCTTGTGAAAATACGGATGGCGCATATAGCGATCGTTCACGAAGAAAAACTGTTCATCCGTTCTTTTCTTAGCATTCTTAGGTTTCCCAATAAAGCCCGTCAACTTTACAATACTCGTATTTGTATCAATACTAATTAATCTGGTATTGATACTACGACCAAAAATATTGACAATGCGCTGACGTGTATTACTTGGTGTCAAATTATAAACCTCGGCATCGTTATGAATCAACTGAAACTCAATTTCAGGATTAGCCAAAGTTATTCTCTGAAATTCAGTGATAATATTTCGAAGTTCAGTTGAATTCGCTTTGAGAAATTTTCGTCGTGCAGGAACATTATAAAAAAGATTCTTCACGATAAAATTACTTCCCGGTGGGCAAGCAATAGAATCTTGAGAAGCCAATTCAGAACCATCAATCACAAGATGAGTACCCAACTCGTCTTCGGTTCGTTTTGTTTTTAGTTCGACATTGGCAATGGCAGCAATAGAAGCCAAAGCTTCTCCTCGAAAACCCATTGTACGAATGGCAAACAGATCCTTAGCAGCTTTAATTTTTGAAGTCGCATGACGCTCGAAAGCCAATCTGGCATCCGTTGCCGACATGCCGCAACCATTATCTATAATTTGGATGAGTGTTTTACCTGCATCCTTGAGGTTTATTTTTATGGAAGTACTTCCTGCATCAATTGCATTCTCAACCAATTCCTTAACAACTGAAGCTGGACGTTGAACAACCTCTCCTGCCGCAATTTGGTTCGCTACTGAATCTGGAAGTATTTGTATAATATCGGACATATAGAATTTAATGTGAGATAAACATTCCTTGTTCCCAACAATCAAAAAAGGGAAATAAAATAAAACGAAGCTTCAAAATAAAGTTTCGTTTCAAATAGACTCGCTACATTTTAAGTATTGAGAGATCCCAACCGAAGACATAACCGTAAGCCACAACTAAAAGAATAACAAGTATAATGAATAAACGAATATTCGATTTCTTATTAGATTGTCTCACATCGGCGTGCTTATGACGCAAAGAACGCTTAAACTGACCTTTTATACCTGGAATATACTGACCATTTTCATCTGTCATTCCCAACTCAGCTTTAATACGATTCTCTCTCTCGTCTCGCTCTTCTTTTGCCGGATCCCAATAGCGAGGTTCAATATTGAATCTCTTGTGCTCCGGCTTTTTAAAAAAACCTGGTAATGCCATAATTCCTTGTGTTAATGCTTTTTATATTTTCTTCGATTGTAAGGCAAATATAGCTATAAATACTGAATTTTGGACTAGATTTACATTTCAGACATGAAGGTATTTATGATATATTAACAAAGTAATTGTTCTTCAATTCTTTATTTATTTTCAGATAGAATCTCATTGTCTATTAAGTTCTATCACACTTATTGCAATTTCTCACCACAATGTCTACAGTACTGATCATCCACATCATGTCCCTCTGATAAACAGTTTTCACAAACCTGACCTGATGGCAAAGCTCTCATTGGTTTTGATAATTCTGCCGTCACAATTCCTGTAGGCACAGCTATAATCGCATAACCAATTATCATGGCAAAGGAAGCTATAAATTGTCCTAAAGCAGTGCTCGGTGAAATATCGCCATAACCCACAGTTGTTAGGGTTACAATAGCCCAATAGATCCCCCTTGGGATACTTGTAAATCCATTTTCGGCTCCTTCTATCAAATACATAATGGTTCCAATAATCACAACCATTGTCAGCACTGCAAATAAAAACACCGAAATTTTATATCGACTTTGCTTCAAAGCTCTAATGATAACCGCACCACCACTTGTATAGCGGCTCAATTTCAAAATTCGAAATACCCGAAGCAATCGTAAAGCTCGAATAACCATCAAACCATGGGTTCCAACAAAAAATAAACCAATATAACTTGGTAAAATTGACAAGAAATCGATAATGCCATAAAAACTTAAAATATAAGTTTTCGGTTTTGACACAATCCAAATTCTCATACAATACTCTAAGCTAAATATAATGGTTATGCTCCACTCCAAGATCTTTAATATTAGGCTATATTTTCTTTCGATGGATGGAACACTCTCCAGTATTACCAAGAGAATGCTAAGTACAATAATCACTAACAATAAAACATCAAAAAGCTTACCTATTTTAGTGTCCGATTCGAAAATAATCTCGTAAAGTTTTGATTTCATTCTCATATTATATGATGTATTTTATCTGGTAGAATTTGAACTAAACCCGAAGTTAACTATTTCCTCGCATCTTAGCATAAGTCCTTATCTAAAATGCCCTTTACAAAATACGATTTTTCAATTCTTATTGTAAGTTGGCAATTGTTATTGTAGTTTTGAGAAAAATTGAACCTTATGATTCTTGAAGATATAAAAAGTAGCTTTAATGATGCTCACCAGGTTTTGGAAGCATTTATCAGCAAAGAAGAAAATTTTATTACCATTGAAAAAGCCGGAGCAGCTATGTCTGATTCTATTAAAAATGGTGGCAAGGTTATTTCTTGTGGTAACGGAGGGTCGATGTGCGATGCCATGCATTTTGCAGAAGAGCTAACAGGACGTTTTAGAAATGATCGCATTGCTATGCCTGCTGTTGCGATATCAGATCCTAGCCATATTACTTGCGTGGGTAACGATTATGGTTTCGATTATATTTTTTCGCGCTATGTAGAAGGTATGGGGCAAAAGGGTGATGTTTTTTTTGGAATCAGTACTTCTGGTAATTCAAAAAACATTATTAATGCGATAAAGGCCGCTAAAGAGAAAGGAATGACCGTGATTGGTTTAACCGGAAAAACAGGTGGTGAAATGGCTGAGCTTTGCGATGTTGAAATTCGAGTGCCTTGGACAGGTTATTCAGATCGTGTTCAGGAAATTCATATTAAAATAATTCATTGTCTGATTCAGTATATCGAATCTCAGATCTAGAGAAACAAACCTATAAAATACAAAACTCCAAACTGTTTAGTTTGGAGTTTTTTATGTGTTATTTCACTTTAACAATCCAATAAGCTCTTAACAATCAACACCTTGAATGTGAGTTAGTTTTCATTTGGCTTGAATCCAATCTGTTCCCTAGGTTTAGGATCTTCTTGTTTTTCTATTAGTTCATCAAGGTAAGTAAACACCAATTCGATATTTTTGTCCTGACTTTCAAGTTTCTTTTTAATTTCATCAATTTCTAATTTCACACTCAAACTATCTGTTAAGGTTTCTCTAGTCCTAGTAAAGATCCTCATTATTTGGATATTTACTAAGATTGCTCTATCACTATTTAGAATACCAGATAACATAGCAACACCTTGTTCTGTAAAAGCGTAAGGTAAGCTTCTTGTACCTCCCCAACTTGATGTTCCAAATTGGAATTTCAAGTTCTCAAATTCATTTTTCGTTAATTGAAACATAAAATCTTCAGGGAAACGTCTGATATTTCTTTTAACAGCTTTATTTAGATTTCCTGTTAATACACCATAAAGTTCTGCTAAATCTTTATCTAACATCACCTTCACATTTCTAATAAAATATATCTTACTACTTACAATCTCATCAGGTAGTATTGCCTTATCTGCTCCTTCATTGCCCATCACATTATGATTTTATATTCTCAGGATATGAAATTACTGTTATGCTTTTTTAAATTTATAAAATTTAATTAGATATCTAATTATCAGTAATTCTATAAAACACAAAAGATCCAAACTGCTTTAGTTTGGATCTTTTTTTTAGTCATTATTTTTATCGATTACTTCGAATAGCTTTTACTCTATCAGCAAAAGCTATATCTTCTTCGATTAACATCAGTCGTGTAACACCACTACCACATTTGGCACATTTTCCTTTCATTAATACCTCATCAGCGTCGGTTAAAACAGTCTTATAATCCATTACACCATCTGGGCAAATATTGGAGCAGCTGGGGCAAAATACGGTGTGATTTAATAAATAGTTAAAAGCTTCTTTTTGTTCTTTATTCAATAAATTCTCGAATTGCAAACCCGACAATTCAATTTCTTCATCCTGCGGCATTCTTTCTCTCTCTCCTCAAATTATTAATTCTATTCCTGCTATATGACTTATTTTTTACCATACAATAATTCGAACTCACGAGCTTTAGCTTGCTTCCACCACGCATTGGGTTGAACTGTCCAGTTTTTATTACAAGTTGCATCTACAACTTTCTTTTCTTCAATCCATTTCATTAAATAAAATCGTAAATCCTTTGTTGTCGAGTTGGTCAATCGCTTAGAAAGCTCTTCTTTATTAAGGCCAGCTCCCTCTGTTAGATGACCACCGCCACCGTTTCCTCGATATGAATTTAGAGCAACTTTATACATCTTATCCATATCAAAAGTTTCACCATTGCACATCTTGCTAATACTTATTCTGTTTCCTTTTTCTTTTCTCAGATCCAAAGTATAATCAATTCCCTCAGCTGAATCGTAATTAAAGAACATGGTGCTCAATCGGTTTCGATTACCAGAAGATTCGATAAATAACATTGGCTCTCCTTTCTTCTTCATCTGACGAAACCATTTCTCATAACTATATTCCAAGAAATCTTTAATCTCACGACCACTCAAATTCATCGTATAAAGCAAATTCTCAAATCTATATAACTTAAATAGATCTCGAACTTGGAGTTCTCCTGAGTCGATACTTGCATTAAAAGACAATGGTGCTGTAAAGGAGATATCGGCATCGGCCAAATCCAATTGAATATTGTGAATTAAATCTACAAAAGGAGAATCACCAAACATAGCCTCACTTGTTGTGATGCTTTTAGTAAATCGTCCTACTGGTCTTGACACATAGTCTTTTACTTCTTGTAATTCAGCCTTAAACCTCTCCATAAATGGCTTTGAGACAGATAATGCTTTCACATCAATCAATTGAGGGCTTAACTTTTTTGAATATGTTTTTCCATCCTCATTCAACTTAAATTGCACTGTCACATCTGCTAAAAATTGAACTCTCGATTTGGGGTTTACAATTACAACTTTCTGCTTCTTTGTGTTCTCAACCCATTTTATAGCTTCCTGGTGATCATGTCCACATACAATCATGTCGAATCCCGGAATGTTTTTGGCTACTCGCCAAGCAGCATTTTCTCTGACACCAGCATGATTGTCTTCAGTATTTCCCATTCCTGAATGGAAAAGACCAAGAAGCATATCTGGTTTTTCCTTTTCCTGAATAATTTTCACCCATTTTTTAGCAGAAACTTCAATTTCCTCAAAATGCATACCCGACCAAATTTTCTCTGGCAGCCATTGTGGAATAGCAGGTGTAATAAATCCTATTACAGCTATTTTAACACCTTCTTTTTCAATAATTGTATAAGGCTTAAAGTAGGGTGATCCATCAGAATTTTTCACAGCATTAGCTGCCATCCATGGAAAAGCAAATTCATTAACCAAGCGATCGTACACCTCATGGCCAGGCTCAATATCATGATTTCCAACAACGCCAGCTTCATATCCCATAAAATTCATTACTTCGGCACAAACGTGCTTTTTATCTGTTTTTTCGAAGTTTGAATAATAAACCATAGGTTCTCCTTGCAAAATATCCCCATTATCAACCAGGAGCACATTCTGGTTGGCTTGTTCTTGACTGATGTAAGTATAGGCCTGGGCCAAAGAACTTCCGGCTGCTTTATCATTTACCAGATCGTAAGGGAATAATGCTCCATGTACATCTGTGGTAGCAATAATTTTTATAGTAACATCACCTTTTCGCTCAACTTGGCAGGCAGAAAAAAGTAAAAGAATAATCAGGATGTAAAAAGCAGTCGATCTCATATTTTTAAATTTATTTGTCAAAATATTTTCCTTTCAATTAAGCTCAAACTTAATTGTGTCAAAATCAAAAGATCAGACCTATAAAATGGATTTCCAAAAATAGAAAAAGGTTTCGGAATACCGAAACCTTGAATCTAAACTAACCTTTACCGCTTATCTAGAATGCTCTGTGCATCCTATTCTTTCCTCTCTTCTGCATATGATGAGCTTTTGATAAAAATAAAACCAACTGATCTTCATCTAAGATATCACGAATCTCTTTTTGACTTAACACGCGTTCTTTAGCCAATTGATTTTGAATAGATGACATTCTATCAATATTAGATTGAATTGCCTTTTTATTTGGCTTCTCATCATTTAATAAATGTTTCTGCTTTAGTCGAAGCTCTTGCATTTCCTCTCTTAAGTTTTGACTTGCTTTCTTATGCTCTCGTTTCAAATTTTTCATTTGCTCTTGTTGAGCTTCAGATAAGTTTAAAGCTTCTTTAAATCTATCTTTTCTTCTTTCAAACCGAGCCTTTCTATTCCCTTGTTGCTTCTGACCTTTTCCATGTCTCATATGTTGTTTACGCATTTTAGATCGTTCCGAACACATCCCTTTACACATTCTTTGCTCATCGTCTAATAACCCAGAACATGCTAATTGCATCTCGATTCTTTCTTCCATCAACCGTTTTTTCAAAACAGTCATTTTGTCTATATTCTCGAAGATTTCTTTTTCATTTAATTTCTCAGCAGACATTAAGGTTTTCTGATAAGCCTTAAGTTCATTCAACTCATTTTTTACATCAATTGTAGCTTTAGAAAATTCAACCCTATTGGCTCTTAAGTCTTTCTTTTGCTCTTCGGTTAATTGAATCATTGCTTTCTTAGTACCTTCAGTTTTCTTTCGGTATTGCGCTTGACTAATTCCACTTATTAGCATTAAAGCCACAAGTATAGATGTTGTTATTTTAGTTTTCATATCACCTTATTTTTTCAGCTTAAATCTTCTTAAACAAGAAAATAAACAGTCGTTAAACATTAAGTAAATTATCTCGAATCAAATGGGATTTTAATTATTAGGATCCTCTCCCATTTCGTATCGTTTTTCAAAATTTAGACATGAGCAAAATAGAAAGGTTTAATTCATAGGTATAAAAA
>NZ_JAKJSD010000036.1 GCF_029029505.1 Ancylomarina sp. DW003
CGAGATATAAAAAAAGGTTGGCATTAAGCCAACCTTTTTTTTAGAGGTAATTCCAATTTATAAATCTTCAGGAAATTCTTTCAAGTTGTTTTGATAGATTTTCAGACCTGTCTTAGGATCGTAGTTTGAGCTAGGTCCCGCAATGCAACCGCCTTCACATGCCATAACTTCAATAAAGTTACCACTTGTTTTCCCTGTTTTGGCAAAAGCTTTTAGCATGTTTATTTTCTTTTTATCGATACCGTTAACAATAACTGGTTTAATATTAACGTATGGTTTAACTTCAAGTACCGATTGAGCAACTCCACCACTAGCAGCATATGCACGTCCATGATTTTTAATGCTTCTATCCAATTCAATAGCATTACCATCAATATTGATATTCCAACCTGCAAATAGTCCGGATAACTCTTCGAAAGTCATAACGTAATTAACGTTTGGATCTGACATTCCTTCGCGTCGTTTAGCGATACAAGGACCTATGAAAACAACTTTTGCATTAGGATATTGCTTCTTTGCTATCTCTGCTGCGTAATACATCGGGCTTTTTGTATGAGATACATATTGCTCCATATTTGGGATGTGTTTTTTCACAGCTGAAACATATGCAGGACAACATGATGTGGTCATAAAAGGAGCTTTGTCTTCCAGACGCTCTAATAATTCATCAGCTTCATTTTCTGTAGTTACATTAGCACCCTTAGCTACTTCAATAACATCGTGAAAGCCCAATTCTTTTATAGCTCCAATTACATTCTCTGTTTTAAACTTGAACTGACCATATAAAGCAGGAGCGACTAATGCAATAGTTTCTTGATCAGATTTAAGCGATTTCATAATATCGATAATCTGAGAATTCTCCATGATAGAACCGAAAGGGCAGGCTGTAATACATTTTCCACAGTCGATACACTTGTCTTCATCTATTTGCTCTTTACCATGTTCATTTTTAGTAATAGCTCCGACGGGACATGCATTCTCGCAAGGAACCGGCATATAAATAATCGAATGGTAAGGACAAACATTCATACAAATACCACAGTTGATACAGGTTTTAGGATCGATTTGAGCCTGTCCGTTTGCGTTCCAACTAACAGCTTCTTTAGGACAATTCATCATGCATGGATGAGCCACACAACCTTTACAAAGATTCGTAACGATATATGAATTTTGTACACAAGATGTACAAGCTTCATCTACTACGGTAAGGATTTTATCTATTGGATTTTCTCTTTCAAGAGCTTCAGTAGCGTATTCACCTAAGGTTTTAAGTTCATCACGATCTTCTTCCAATTCGAAACCCAAAAGAGGAATAAGCTTTTCTTTGATGATAACTCTTTCTTTAAAAATGCAGCAGCGATCAGAGTTTTCTCTGTTTCGAGGTGCCATTTCCAGAGGAACTCTATCAAGATTGGAAATAAGTTTTTCTTCGTTGAAGAGTTCAGCCATATTAGCAACTAAATCTCTTCTGATAATCATGGTATTATCAACGTAAGCCATTCGTGTGTATTTGTTGTTCTAGATGATTTGATTTGACGGCGCAAAAGTAGATATAATTACCGCATTTTTTCTCTAATAATAATATGTTGTTTAATTATGTTTGAGGATAGTATAAAAAAAGCTCGAATGTACGATTCGAGCTTCTCTTATTTATTTCTTTTCGACGGCTTTTAAGCCAAGTTCTTCACCTTTTTTGAGCATGTATTGATAGGCATCTTCATAATTATTTTGAATCTCTCCATCGAGAATAGCATCTTTTATTGCTGTTTTAATATCACCAATAACACGAGATGGAGATAGATTGAATGTGCTAATAATTTCTTCACCACTAATTGGTGGCTGGAAATTTCTGATAGCATCCTTTTCTTCAACTTCTTTCAGCTTGCTACGAACCAATTGGAAGTTATCGAGGAACTTCTTGACTTTAGCTTCATTTTTTGAAGTGATATCTGCTTCGCACAAGAGCATTAACTCTTCAATATCATCACCAGCATCAAAAAGTAAGCGACGAATAGCTGAGTCAGTAACAACTTCCTGAGCCAGAACAATCGGTCGCATATGCAGAGAAACCATTTTCTGAACGAATTTCATTTTTTCATTCAAAGGTAGTTTCATATTCTTAAAAATCTTTGGAACCATTTTCTCACCAATAAAATTGTGAGCATGAAAGGTCCAACCAATACCTTTTACAAACTTTTTAGTTTTAGGCTTGGCAATATCGTGAAGTAAAGCCGACCAGCGTAACCATAAGTTGTCAGAGTGGCAGCACAGGTTATCCAGCACTTCAAGTGTATGGTAGAAATTGTCCTTATGACTGATACCATTTCGTGTTTCTCTACCTTTTAGTTTCTGAAACTCTGGGAATATCAATTCCAGTAAACCAGCCTCGTCAAGTAATTTAAAACCAATTGAGGGTTTAGCCGACATAACTATTTTGTTCATTTCTTCAATAACTCTTTCCTTCGAGATGATATGAATTCTATCCTTATTGGCTTTAATTGCTTCAAAAGTTACATCTGAAATCTTGAAATCCAGTTGCGTTGCAAAACGAATTGCTCGCATCATCCTCAACGGATCGTCAGAAAAAGTGATAATAGGATCGAGAGGCGTTTTTATAATTTTGTGTTGAAGATCTTCTACGCCACCAAAAGGGTCAAGTAGTTCTCCAAAGTTATCCTTGTGTAAACTTAAGGCTAATGCGTTAATTGTAAAATCTCTTCTTTTTTGATCGTCATCCAAAGTCCCGTCTTCAACAATTGGGTTACGAGATTCACGCTGATAAGATTCTTTACGTGCCCCAACGAATTCAACCTCGAATCCTTTGTATTTAAGCATGGCTGTACCATAGCTTTTAAAAATAGAAACTTTCGTATTGCCAGCTTTTTCAGCAACTTTCTTAGCGAGTTCAATGCCGCTACCAATCACAACAACATCAATATCTTTTGATCCTCTTTCTAGAAACAGATCTCTAACAAAACCTCCTATCACATAAGATTCAAGGTTTTCTTTGGTCACAATTTCTGATAATATTGGGAATATAGGGTGTGTTAAAAATCTCTTCACGTTCTTTTTTGTTTTCGTATGCACTCAGGAGTATATGTTTGATTAAGTGCATTTACTCCTTGAAACGACAAAATTACAATTATTTAGTATGATTCTAAAATATAAGGTGAGATAATAAATTGGAATATGGATTTGTACAAATTCCAATGAATTTATTCACTGCCTATGGCATTATGACAGTAATTATTTGTGGCATGTTAATTGATATGTAGAAATCCATATATTTATATTTTTAAATTTAGTAACTATGGTAGAACATTTAACATTAGCATCTTTTAAAGAAAAGGTGTTTGATTTCGAAAATAATAAGGACTGGAAATTTGAAGGAAATAAGCCTTGTGTAATTGATTTTTACGCTGATTGGTGTGGACCTTGTAAAGCTGTAGCTCCGGTTCTTGAAGATTTGAAGAAAGAGTATGGTGAGAAGCTTGAAATTTATAAGATTAATACAGAGGAAGAGAAAGAATTGGCTTCGATCTTTGGAATTCAGAGTATTCCTTCATTATTATTTGTTCCACAAAATGGACAGCCACAAATGGCGCAAGGTGCTTTACCTAAAGAATCCTTTAAGCAAGCTTTCCAGGATGTATTAGGTGTTAGCGAATAGACTGGCAAATCTGGATTATTAGACTATATTTGAACTTCAATTTAAATCCGACTAAAGATGAAAAAGATAATAAAATCAGCCTTTCTTTTCAGTTTTGTTTTGATGAGCATAACTGCTTTCTCTCAATCGAAGGTGATTGCTTTGGATGATGAAAGCTTTAAGGAGAAAGTTTACGATTTCGAAAAAGAAACGAC
This sequence comes from Ancylomarina sp. DW003, assembly GCF_029029505.1. GTDB lineage: Bacteria > Bacteroidota > Bacteroidia > Bacteroidales > Marinifilaceae > Ancylomarina. Next base: position 3,865 of record NZ_JAKJSD010000036.1, read on the forward strand.
TTGGGTATACAAGGGAAATAAGCCGGCAATTGTAGATTTTTATGCCGACTGGTGTGGCCCTTGTAAAAGAGTAGCTCCAATTTTGGAAGAATTGCAGGAGGAATATGGCGATGCCATTCAGATTTATAAAGTAGATACTGACAAAGCGAGAAAACTTGCTGCGGCTTTTAGAATTACCAGCATTCCTTCTTTCTTGTTTATTCCTGCAAAAGGAGAGCCTCAAATGGCTAAAGGTGCATTTCCAAAATCTGTTTTTGTGAAAGCGCTAAAAGAAGTGATGGGTGTAAAAGAAGCACCTAAAAAAAATAAAGATTGTTAAGTCTTTAATTATGAGAACACCCAATAAATATGGGTGCTTTTTTAATGTTTAATAGTTTCAAATAATAAAATGTTTTACTCGCATCTTTATTGATAATCATAAGTTTATACTGCCTTATATTGAGTCGAAATAGGCTTGTATTTTAAGCAAATCAAATTACCTTTGCGAACTAATAACAGTGGGGTGCCTTAAATAAACGGGCTGAGATTATACCCTTAGAAACAGATTCATTTCGGTTTCTTATACCTGATCCGGATAATGCCGGCGTAGGGAATTGCGAAATTACTATTCGCCTGATATCTCATCTTTAGAACCTCATTGCAATATTTTTTTATTAAACGCTGTCTAAATCAGCCTAAAAAACTTTATTGTAATGTCTACAATTAAAACAAAATCTTTATTTACAAAGCTTGCTTTGCTACTTGTATTCCAGTTTTTCTGTTTTGCAGGATTTTCACAAATTACTGTCTCAGGTAAGATAACTGATAAGGAAGGTAATCCTTTGCCAGGCGCGGCGGTTGTGATTAAAGGAAGTACTATTGGTGTTTCAACAAATACAGATGGTGAGTACAAAATTGAAAATTTGAAATCAGGTGTTTATGAGTTTGTAGTTAGTTTTATAGCCTTTGAAACACAAGTTCAATACGAGGATTTAAAATCAGATTTAAAACTTGATTTTGTTCTGGAACATTCAGCTATTCTTGCTGATGAGGTATTGGTTTCAGCTACGCGTGCAGATGGAAAAACACCAGTTGTTGTTACGAATGTTAGTAACGAAGAATTGTCTAAAAGAAATCTGGGGCAGGATATTCCAATGTTACTTTCGATTACGCCTTCTTTTGTAACGACTACCGATGCCGGAGCAGGAGTTGGTTATACAGGTTTCCGTGTTCGTGGTTCGGATGCTAATCGTATTAACGTAACAATTGATGGTATTCCATTGAATGATTCAGAATCACATGGTGTGTTTTGGGTAAATATGCCAGACTTTACTTCATCTTTGAATGATATTCAAATTCAACGTGGTGTAGGCACATCAACTGCAGGAGCAGGAGCTTTTGGTGCTAGTATCAATATGCAAACTCAAAATGTAAACGCTAAGCCATATGCTGAGATTTCTAGCTCTGCTGGATCATTTAATACATTTAAGAATACAGTTAAGTTGGGAACAGGCCTTAAAAAAGGATTTGCTTTCGATATGCGTTTATCAAAGATTACTTCTGACGGATTTATCGATAGAGCAAGCTCTAATCTTCAGTCAGCTTATTTCTCAGGAGGATATTATGGCGATAGAACAAGCGTAAAAGCAAATGTTATAGTTGGAAGAGAGAAAACATACCAAGCTTGGAATGGTGTGCCTAAAGTTCGTTTAGAAAATGATGAAGATGGCATGCAACGCTATGCTGACCACTGGTTGGTTAGTCAGGAAGTGGTTGACCACATGAAAGAATCTGATTCCAGAACTTACAACCAATACACTTATAAGAACGAAACTGATAATTATTGGCAAAAGCACTATCGCTTATTCTTAACACATTTGTTTAAGGATAATACGAAGTTCAATTTGGCTTTCCATTATACCCAGGGCGAAGGTTATTACGAACAGTTTAAGAAAAATGATAAACTTAAAAAATATGGATTGGCTCCAATTGTAATTGGATCTGAAACGATAGAGAAAACAGATATTATTCGTCGTAAGTGGTTGGATAACGATTTTTACGGGACTGTTTTCTCATTCTCAAAGAAAACAGATGTGCTTGACCTTGTTGCTGGTGGAGGTTGGAATAAGTACGATGGCGACCATTTTGGTGAGATTAGGTGGATGAAAAATGCAGGTGACGCATTTTTAGGAGATAAATATTACGATAATAATGGTACTAAGGAAGAGTATAATGCCTACGTGAAAGCAAATGTTGCCATAGATAATTCTTTGAGTTTATATGCCGATATGCAATTGAGAGGTATCGATTATAAAATTAAAGGTATTGATTCTGATTTACGAGATGTAAGCCAAAAGCACGATTTCTTATTCTTTAATCCTAAGTTGGGTTTAAATTTAGAAATTAATGAAAATCATCGCGTATTTGCTTCTTTTGCAGTAGCTAATCGTGAGCCCAATAGAAGTAATTATACCGATGCTAAGCCAGGAAACACACCAACTAGTGAGCGTTTGTTCGATTATGAATTAAGCTATAAATTGTCTGAGACAAATTTCTTATTCGAAGCTAACCTGTTTTATATGAATTATAAGGATCAGTTAGTTCTTACAGGAGAGATAAATGATGTAGGTGGAGCTGTAATGGTAAATGTTGATAAGTCGTATCGTACAGGAATTGAGTTAAGCGGAGCTGCAAGTGTTACGAAGAATTTCTCATGGAATGGTAACTTGTCTTTAAGTAGAAATAAGATTAAGAATTTTGTTGAACATGTTGACAACTGGGAAACAGGTGAGCAAACTGTTACAGATTTGGGAACGACTGATTTGGCATTTTCACCTAATGTAACGGCAAACTCTGTATTCTCTTATAATAAATCTGGTTTTGGTGCGCAGTTAATCTCTCAGTATGTAGGAAAGCAGTATATCGATAATTCATCGAATAACGACAGAAGTTTAGATGCTTATACTGTATCAAATATGAATTTTTCATATGAATTTAAACCAAAATTTGCTGAAAGTTTGAAATTCAATGTTCTAGTTAATAATATATTGAATGCCGAGTATGAGTCTAATGCATGGGTTTATTCTTACATTACGGGTGGTGAGCGCTATGCAATGGATGGGTATTTCCCACAAGCAGGAATAAATTTTATGGCTGGTGTTAGCTTGAGGTTTTAAAAAATAGATAAGATTAATAAATAAGTATGTAGTTTTACCAGGCTGGAAGTTTTCTTTCAGCTTGGTATTTTATAAAAACACAATGTTAGATTGGATCAGTACAAATATTGTTGAGATAATAGGAACACTTTCAGGTTTCTTATTTTTGTATTTCGAAATTAAGCAGAGCAAATGGCTTTGGCCAGTTGGCTTATTTTCTGCACTGATGTATATCTACGTGTTTTTTATAGCTAAGTTTTATGCTGACATGGGACTCCAGTTTTACTACGTTTTTATTAGTATTTATGGCTGGTTTCATTGGTCTGGATCTACGGGGCAGAATAAGGTCGAATTAGCTGTAAGCAACTTAAGAATGCCATTATTCTTCAAACTATTATTGGCTAGTTTGTTTATTTATATTGCCATCTCATTTATTTTGGTGAATTATACCGATTCTCCTCTGCCTTATTGGGATTCTTTTACAACAGCCTTAAGTATAGTTGCTACTTGGATGCTAGCACGAAAGATTCTTGAACAATGGCTGGTTTGGGTTCTTGTTGATGCCGTCTCAATGGGCTTATATTTTTATAAAGAACTCTATCCAACGGCTGTTTTATTTGCGGTATATACAGTTCTCGCCTTATATGGCTATTTCCAATGGAAAAAAGATATGGCAAAGGCTGAAGCAATCGAAAGCAAATAACTATTTTTGTGACTCATCACCTTAGAAGATAGAAAATGAGATCACGATCAGCAGTTATATTGGCTAACGGTAGTTTCCCAACCCACGAAATTCCTTTAAATATCCTGAAATCTTCGGACTCTATAATTTGTTGCGACGGAGCCATTAATAAGTTGGAAGCAGCAAATATAAAAGCCCATGCTATTGTTGGTGACTTAGATTCTCTTTCTGATGATCTTAAACGAAAATATCAGGATATCATTCATCATCTTTCCAATCAGGATACCAATGATTTAACCAAGGCTGTTAACTGGTGTTTGACTAATAAGTTTAATGATATTACGATTGTAGGAGCTACTGGCGAACGAGATGATCATATGATCGGAAATATCTTTCTTCTGCCATCTTACACAAAAAAAATGAAAGTCAGAATATTGACTGATTATGGCACCTTTACACCTGTAATGCGCTCGCGAAACTTCGACTCGTATATTGGCCAACAGGTCTCCATTTTCTCACCACAATCCGATACGATTATAACAACCGCTAATTTACGTTATGAGCTAACCAACCAAAAGCTTGAAATGCTTTGGAATGGTACCTTAAACGAATCGATGGGCGATAGCTTTCGCATCGATTTCGAGGGTAGTTCCCTGATTGTTTATCAAGAATACTAATTTTATGTAACTTTTTAGGGTGTTGGTCAATTCGACTAAATCTTGTTGAATTAAAATAACTTGACAAATTTGACAAATCATAATATCGAATAAATAGGATAAATTTGGTCAATTATAAATTAACCCTAAATAGAATGTTATGAAGAAAATTTTAGTAGTTGTTTGTTTATTAATAGCTTCCTATAGTTATGCACAAGACGTTAAATTTGGTTTAAAAGCAGGTTTAAACCTAGCAAATACAGCTGGTTCAGATGTTGAAGACAATAAAATCAATACCCGTTTTTATTTTGGTGGATTTGTAAATGCGCCTATAACTGAAATAGTTTCTTTTCAACCAGAATTAGTAATCTCTATGCAGGGAGTTAAAGCAGATGAGAATATTTCTGGAATGAGTGCAGAAATTAACACATCGTATCTAAATATTCCGCTATTATTTAAAGTGCGTTTAGATCCTGCAAACACAGTTCATTTTTATGCTGGACCACAGTTAGGATTTGTATTAAAAGGAGAACAAGAAGTTGAAATGGGATCTACTACAAATACAGAGGATATCAAAGAATATATGAATAAGGTAGATTTTGGTTTGAACTTTGGTCTTTCGTTTAATGTGAGTGAAGAATTCGCATTAGATTTAAGATATAACCGTGGATTTACGAAAATCCTTGAAGATGGGGGTAAGGCTTTTAATTCAGTGATTCAGTTAGGAGCTGCTTATACCTTCTAATATTGAATATTAGAAATAACATTTAAACCTCTAAGAATAGAATTTCTTGGAGTTTTTTTTTGTAAATCTTTGAATTAGAATTGTTTATTTGGTCTTTATCTGGTTTTTGATCAAGATGAAATTCTTTTTTCTTAACACATTTTAACTCTCATTAAAAAAACTATCTTTGCGGCAAATCTAAACTTAAGCAATTGCTATGAATCGCAACAATTATTTATTCTTATTTATTCTATTTTTTTGCAGTACAAACCTTCTGTCTGCACAATCAAAAGAAGAGCAAAAGCCCGTTAAAGTTAAGTTTGGTGGCTTTGTTCATTCATTGTTTACTTACGATTCCCGTCAGACTGTAAGTGCTCGCGAAGGTTTAATCTTTTTGTACCCACAAGACGAGAAGCTAGATCTTAATGGTAAAGACATTAATAAGGGTGGTGTTTACAATATGGCTGTGCTTTTAACTCGTGTAAATGCGAAGCTTTCAGGTCCGGATATATTGGGAGCAAAAACGACAGGGTTGATAGAAGCAGAATTCGTTGGAAACAGAGAATTAGATGCGAATGGATTACGTATGCGTCATGCATATGTGAATTTAGACTGGGGAAAAACGTCGTTATTAATTGGCCAAACTTGGTCTCCATTGTTTGTTACTGAGGTGTTTCCTACTACTGTAGGCGCTAACTCAGGATTACCGTTTAAGCCATTTGCCCGTAACCCGCAAGTGCGTTTAACTCACAAAACGGGTAATTGGAAACTTTTAGCTGCTCTGGCCTCTGAGCGTGATTTTGCGAGCACAGGTCCTGAAGGAGCAAGTAATAAGTATTTAAGAAATGCTGGTTTACCAATTATTCAGGGACAGGCTCATTACTACTTTGGTAAGCATATGATTGGAGCGAGTGCTGAGTATAAAAATATCAAACCTACTATTGAAACAACGACAGGTTATAAGGCTGACGAAACTTTATCATCTTATGCTTTAATGGGATATTTAAAATTGAATTTTAAGCCTGTTACTTTTAAAGCACAAGCAACATATGGTTCTAATATGACCGATGCTTTAATGTTAGGTGGATATGCTGCTAAAAGTTTAAACCCTGTAACCAATGAAGCTTCTTATACACCAATTAAAGTATTAGGTTCATGGGCTGAGGTTTCGTACAAGAAGAACGATATGCAATATGCACTATTAGCTGGATATTCTAAAAACTATGGAGCAGATGATAACGTTGTTCCTGGTATGATTTATAGCCGTAGCCAGAATATTGGCGAGTTGTATCGTATTGCACCTCGTGTTTGCAAAAAATATAAGAATCTAAAAGTTGAGCTTGAGGCTGAATATACTGCTGCAGCTTATGCTGACGAAAATGGTATGAACGAGAAAGCTGAAGTAATCAACTCACATTGGGTAAGTAATACACGTATCTCTGTAGGATTATATTATTTCTTCTAAGAAGAAGGAACAAAAATATTAGGAAGCTTCACTGATGAAAATTGGTGGAGCTTTTTTCTTATTCAAGTTTTGAGTTTTGCAGCTTGCTGCTACCTTGTCGATATATTCCGCCACTCGGTTGTAATTTTCTGCTATCACGTTGCTATGT
>NZ_JAKJSD010000037.1 GCF_029029505.1 Ancylomarina sp. DW003
TTGCCTGGATCGGTAACAAGTATACTTGTGAGTAGTGATCCGACTTTTCCGAATACAGTTGCAACAAGAACGATTAGTTTGTCAGCAGGTGCAATTCGTGAAGCCACTGTAGATTTTGCAAATGGAGAATATTTTACTTTTAGTAAATCTAATAATCCTCCTGTTTTATCGAATATGGAAAGTACTGTTATTAATTATTGCGATGGAAATGAATCACTCACATCAAATGTTACAGTCACTGATATTGATGGTGATACACAAACTGCAGTAATAAGCTTCGATAGTGGTTTTCAATCAGGAGAAGATGCTTTAGTTTATACTCCGGGAACAGGTGTAACTGTAATTTCTCAAACGGCAGAGAGAGTAGAAATTCAGGCTAATGTTGCCAATATGGAAACAGCCTTACGTGCAATTAGCTATACCAACAGCCAATCAGGGAGTTCACGCACCACTGCTAACCGAGTAATCTCTATCATTCTAAATGATGGAACTGATGACAGTAATAAAGTTACCAGAACAATTAAACCAAGTCGAATTCCGCAGCCGGTAGGTATTTTTTATTAGCTTGTATGCTAAGTCTAAATTTATAAAGTTGAAAAAGGTTTGGAGTCTACTCTTAACCTTTTTTTGCATATTAAATGAAGGAGGAAAACAAGAATCGATTCAACAAGCTTTGCCACTTCCTAAAGGCGTATCGAAATTTGCTGTAAAGGGTGCAATACCAATAACACGTCAAAACCAAGTTTTACCACCACCTTCACCTAAATATTCTAATGTTTTAAATATAGTAGACGATGAATTAGAGATTTTGGATTCAGAAGTAGATATGGCTGAAGATTTACAATACGTAGTTGTAGAAGAAGAGGAGGAAGATGATGAGGAGCCTATTTTTGTTCTGGTTGAGGATATGCCTGAGTTTCCCGGTGGTAATGAGGCCTTGTTGAAATATTTAGCTGCTAAGCTAGATTATCCGGAGCAAGCAAAGAATAATAAAGTGGAAGGTAAGGTTTATGTGAGTTTTATTATTGATTTAGACGGATCTATAGTCAATATAAAAATAGTACGAGGTGTAAATGCTGACTTAGGTGCTGAAGCAATTCGTGTCATAAAAGCAATGCCTAAATGGATACCAGGTAAGCAGAGAGGGAAGTCAGTTCGTGTTAATTATGTTTTACCAATTATATTTTCACTGAAATAACAAGAAAATAGGAAATGTTTAGAAAGTTGTTCCTCGTTCATGAGGAACAACTTTTTTTATTCATTTAAATTAGTTGATTGCATTAATCAGATCTCTAAACTCTTCGAATTTATCAATATCATCTTGTGGTAATTTAGCACCACCTTTAGGCATGCTTCCTGAGTTAACTTGATTGAACATTGAGGTAGCTGCTGCACGGGCTCTTGCAAAAGATCCGTAATTACTAGCATTGGACTTGTTATGGTAATTTTCGTGGCAAGAAACACAATTGTCAGCAATAAATGTTTTTAGGTTGTCATCATAATAATCTTGTGCTGCTTTAAGTGCAACAGGATCGTCACCTGATGGTATCATACCATCGTCATCATCTCCACCAGAGGAAGAACAACTTGTAAGTAGGAAAAATACAGCAAGGCTGCTTAAAAATAATATCTGTTTCATATGTCTTGAATTTTAAGTTTAAAACCATATTACTCTTTAAGATATAAAAAGATATTGAGGTCTTAAAATATATTTTGAGTTGAAAAACTTTAAAAAAAGAACCCCTGAAAACGCTTCAGGGATTTTTAAGATTAAAAGAGGTGGGTTAATTTAAAAGTTAAGCTTATTTTAATTCAACTATATTTTTATTTTTTGATTCCTTAACAGGAAGAGTATAGAGACGGTTTGAATACAGGTACCAAGGTAACAAGGCATGAGCTAAGGCATCTTTTATTAATTCAGGTTGATCTTCAATTGCCTTAAGCCGCTTGTTTTTATAAAGGAAGCATTGTGCTGCCTTGTTAGGTTGATGAACAACAACGGTATCTCCTACACGATAGGCATGTTTGTTACTGAATTGCATTATACTTCGTCCATTCGTTTCTTCATTTTGTTTGCTTAAATCCGTTCCAATCATAGGATGGTGCGATTCGATACCTGCCATTGATAATAAGCTTGGCATTAAGTCAATTTGAGAGCATAATCTTGCACAACTCCTGGCTTTGATATTTGGGCCAATAATAAGCCCCGGAATATGAAATTTGCTGACAGGAACAAGATCATCACCATAAACACGAGTGTTGTGATCAGCTACCACTAAGAAAATTGTATTTTCATAATACGATTCCTTTTTTGCAAGCTCGAAGAACTTACCAATCGCATAATCTGCATATTTCATAGCGTTATGAACGGTGCCTTGTTCTTCTTTATCATACAATTTAATTCTGCCTTTGGGAAATTCGAATGGTGCATGATTTGATGTGCTTAACATGAGAGCAAAAAAGGGTTTATCCCCTTTTTCTTTAAATACCTCATTGGCCTTAACAGCTAAATCTTCGTCACTAACACCCCATGTACCTTCAAATACAGGAGTTTTAAAACTTGGCTGATCGTATATGTGAGTAAAGCCATTTCCTTTAAAAAAGGATTTCATATCATCGAAATTGCTCATACCGCCGTACACAAAGTTTGTGGAGTAGCCCTTTTGTTTAAGTAGTTCAGCAACAGTAAAGAATAGAGATCTGGATTTTCCTAACTTAACAACAGACCTCCCTGGCGTAGGTAAGAAACCTGAAATTGTAGCTTCAATACCTCTCACTGTTCTGGTGCCCGTTGCGTAGAGATTGGTTAATAACATGCCTTCCTGACTCAATTTATCTAAATTAGGAGTTAGCGGTAAACCACCTAAGCAACCAACATATTCAGCGCCTAAGCTTTCCTGAATAAAGACAACAATATTATAGGGTTTATTGGTTTTTGTGCTTGGTTCCTGTTTGTGAAAGAATGGGATTTTAGCATTAAGTCCTTTATTCCATTTTACGGAGCCACTCTTTTCAACTCTTTCTATGACTTCTTCTTTACTCATTTTCCCATATTTTCGGGAAGGATCTTTTTCATCTTTCATTTTTAGGTAAGCACAGAATACCGAAAATGTTGAATTTAAACTTAGCTCATTGGCCATTTTACTCGAATGACTAAAATAGGCTGTACTAACATTTGCTGGCCGAGGTGAAAGACTGGATCTGCCACCTAAAAATACAAGTCCGCCTAATATTGGTAAAAGGATTAAACCTTCTTTTAATGAGCTTGATTCGTATGTCTTAATCATTTTTGAGAAAAAATGCCATGCTAATACACTAATAATTATTGTGAATAGAATCGTGAAGAATAAACTGTATGGATTATTCCCAATTAGAGTACCGGAAACTTCTTTTATATGATCGAGGTACTCTATAAAAATACGATCTGGTCGCAAATCATATTGCTCAATAAAGGCAAAAGTTGACATTTCCATCATAGATGTTAAGCCAATAAAAAACGTAAAGTAACTTACCCAGAAATAATGGCTTTTTAGTATCCAGTATTTTGGTACTATTAGGAAGGCAAGTAAAGGTAGACTAGTGTAATAACAAATTAAAATCAAATCAATTCGAAGACCGACAATAAAAAGTTTCCAAAATTGAGGTTCTAAAGTGATTCTTTCCCAATAGATAAAACTGTAAACCAATCGAGATGTGAAGAATAGGGCAATAGAGATAAATAAGAAGCTAAGTAGAGGAGCAAGAGATTTACTTCTACGAATAAAATTGTTCTGTTGCATGACTGTTTGAGATCTGTGGTGATTCTTGTTGAAAATTCAACAAACCAAAGAAACTCGCCAGTTCTAACAGAAATCTAACATCAACTTAGAGCAACTGTAAAAGTATGTTTAAAATTATTAAAAGAGTATTGGATAGTGAAGTTTGAGTGATCGATTATCTTTTTTACAATGGCTAAACCAATTCCCGAAGAATTATTAAGCTTATTCTCTTTATAAAATCGTTCGAACAATCTTTCTGGTTGATCGATCTTCGTATCACCATAGTTCGAAATACTAAAATTATTATCATTTAACTCAATTTGAATTGTTTTGTTTTCAGGACTGTTCTTAATTGCATTAGTGAGTAAATTTTGAATCAGTAGATTACTTAATCTTTCATCCATTTGAGCTTTTAATTGATAATTTTCAAGGACATTAACTGATATGTTTTGATCTTGAAGAATATCATCGAATGATTGAAGCCAGTCTTGGAAAAGTTTATTGAATGAAATGGTATTTTTGTTATTGAATAAACCATGATCAATTTTGGCTAGTAGCAACAAAGCCTTGGTAATACCAGATAAGCGATCGGTAGACGTATAAATTTCTCTAAGCGACTGTATGGTTTCTTCATCTAAATCAGACTTTGAGAAGAGATTCTCACATTTATTCCTGATGATAGCTAATGGTGTTTGAAACTCGTGAGCAGCGTTGGCTGAAAATTCTTTAGATGCTTGATAATCCAGTTGTAATCGCTCAGACATTTTTGTTAAAACGCGGTTCAAATCATCAAACTCATCGATATCTGTATTCTTTAAATGAAGGCGGTTGGTGGAGCTAAAAGAGAAATTTTTGAGGATATTCAGGTTTTTTTCAAATGTACTCCAGAGCTTTTTACTGATAATTCGGGTATATAATAATAGGCCAGCAAAAATAAAACCAAGTATTAGACTAATAACAGGTGTGATTTCAAGAGACTCATCAAAGAAACTATCATTCCAGTCTCGATGAATAATAAGATAATTTGTTCCATTTATTATTTTTGAATATCCGAATTCACGGAATTCTTGCATAACCTGATCTTCTGTGTCAAATAAAACAGTATCCTTAAAGTATTGAGGGATTGTTTTAAAAGAATTTAATGTTTGAATTGAATAGTTTGGGGGTATGTCTGGAAAATTTCCATGATCATTTATGATTTTGCTTATTTGAAAAGCTCCATTTCTTAAATCCTCATCCGTATTTATCTTTTCAATATGCAGAATAATCGAAACACTGATTATATCAGCAATTATAAATATAAAAAGTCCATACTTGAAATAAGACCTATTTATTTTAGTAATTAATTTCATTAGAATTACGATTCAAATTTATAGCCAAAACCATGCACAGTCTTTATATAATTTTGTCCTGTATGAGTTTTAATTTTCTTTCTAAGTCGATTAATATGTGTGTAAATGAAATCAGAATTATCCATAAAGGCAGAATTCTCACCCCACACATGTTCAAAAAGACTTTCTTTAGTTAATACCTTTTTCTGATTTTCGAAGAAGAATAAAAGTAAATCAAATTCTTTACGGCTAAATTCAACTTCATTATCATTGAGTTTTACAATTTGAGCTTGAGTGTCAATTTCTATTTCGTTAAATTTTAACAGACAACATTCTGGCTGAAAATTTCTTCTTAGCAGGGCACTAATACGAGCATTGAGCTCTGATAAGTGGAAAGGTTTAACCAAGTAATCATCCGCTCCCAGATTCAATCCATCTACACGATCTTCCAGCTTATCTCTTGCCGAAATAATTATAACACCTGTTTTATTCCAAATTGATTTAATAAAAGGAATATAATCAAAACCAACACCATCAGGAAGGTTAAGATCGAGAAGAACAATTGGAAAGAATTTCTTTTCAAACAGCTTTTTCCCCTCAGCAAGTGTTTCAGCCTCATAGCAAATAAAGCCAATGTTTTTTAGATAATCACTTATGGTTTTTTGCAGGCTTATATCATCTTCAATAATAAGGACTTCATTTTTCATTTGGGAGAATTGCTATTTTGAATGTATGTCTTGACAATGTAGGCCTAAAAATAGAAATTTTATTAAACATTGTTATCTAATAATCAAGTTGACCATAGAATTACGTTTAAAGATTGCTTGCTGAATTGGTATTGCTTTTCGTTTTTCTATTCCCCTGTTAAAGTTATTTTAAATCGATATGCTTATTAATGTTGTGCTTGTGTAACTGTAGTGTATTTTATATTGATGAAATCTTTTAAAAAATATTTTAAAAGTATATGATTCTTTAAAAAATAAATTTATTTTTGTCATGAAAATAAACCTTAACCAAACAAAATCAACTTGAGACCAGAATTTAAATATGAGAAAGAGGTAACTGGAACTGCAAATGCCAGAAAACGAAAATTGGGGCAATATCGTAAGATTGTTTCCAACGTTTATAATAATAAAAATGCTTCTATAGCCGAGATTGTAAGTTATTCTAAAATGAGTCAACCTTTAGTTGCTTCATTGGTTGATGATTTACTAGGTTTTGGTGTGCTCTTGGATAATGGTATTGGAGAATCAATTGGAGGAAGAAGGCCAAACCTGTATTGTATCAATCCCGAGTATCAGTATGTAGTTGGTGTTGATATCAATTTACATACACTTACTATAGCCCTGTTCGATTTAAACAATCAGCTTATTTGCAGAGAGGAATTTAAGAGTTATGATTTAGAAAATTCATCTGCTTATACTGATAGCTTAGTCGATAAAGTTAATGGTATGCTTGTTAAAATGAATGTAGCCTCAACTGATGTAGTCGCTATGGGACTATCCATTCCGGGTTTGGTTGATACTGAAAATGGTATTTCGTTTACGCACCTATCTTTTGCAAAAGAAGGATTGAAAGCTTACCTAAGCAAAGCATTTGGGTTTTCTGTGATAATGGATAATGATGCCAGAATGATGGCTTTGGGTGAGAAAGCTTTTGGTAAAGCTAAGGATAAAAAAGATGTTCTGTGCTTGAATTTAAGTAATGGTATAGGACTCGGTATTATTCTAAACAGCAAGCTATACAGTGGAAAGAATGGTTTTGCCGGAGAGTTTGGACACATCTTAATTGATCCTGATGGTGACTTGTGCTATTGTGGGAAAATAGGCTGTCTGGAGACATTAACATCCGGAGCAATTTTAGTAAAAAATATTACTGAGGCTATTGATAAAGGTCAGCCAAGTCTTTTAACAGAATATAAAGCCGAAGGTAAAGAAATAGATTTGAGAGCAGTTGTTAAAGCTATTCTTGAAGGAGATCAATTTGCAATTGATCAGCTGAATAAAATGAGTGAGTATTTGGGTAAAGGTCTGGTTACTTTAATTCACCTGCTTAACCCCGAAATGATAATATTGGGAGGTAGATTGGCTCATGTAGGAAAATATATTGTTGATCCTGTGAATATGGTTTTGAATAAATACGCGATGGATAGGATTAGTTCTGAAACTGAAGTGGTATGTTCTGATTTGTTGGACGATGCTGCATTAATGGGAACTCTGTCTAATGTTATGAAAGATGTTTTAAAATAAATTAAAGTTAGAATTAAAGATATGAAACCGACACTATTAGTACTTGCAGCAGGAATGGGAAGCCGATATGGTGGATTAAAACAAATTGACCCAATCGGGCCATCAAATGAAACTATTATTGATTATTCAATTCATGATGCAATTGCAGCAGGGTTTGGAAAGATTGTTTTTGTAATTAGAGAAGGATTTGAAAAAGAATTCAAGGAACTCTTTAATGCAAAACTTGCCGGGAAAATTGAGGTTGACTATGTGAATCAGGAAATTGCGAAAGTACCTGAGGGGGCATCTTTCACATCAGATAGAGAAAAGCCATGGGGGACAGGTCATGCCATATTAATGGCTAAAGAATGTATTAATGAGCCATTTGCCGTGATTAATGCAGATGATTATTATGGAGTAGAGGCTTTTGTGAGTATGGCAGATTTCTTAACGCATTCAAATTCAGAGCAAGAATATGCTATGGTAGGCTATAAACTTGCCAACACTATTTCTGAAAATGGTTATGTTTCTCGTGGCGTATGTGTTACAAATGAAATTGAGCACTTAGAAACGGTTATTGAACGAATCCATATTGAGAGGCTTCCGGATGGAATTGCTTATAAAGAAAATGATAAGTGGATTCCACTTGCTGAAGATACAACTGTTTCGATGAATTTTTGGGGGTTTAAGCCTCAACTTTTTAATCACTTGGAAGATCAATTTAGACGTTTTCTGGTTGAAGCTGGACAGGAGTTAAAATCTGAATTTTTTATACCTTCTGTTGTTGCTAAAATAATTGACTGTGACAATACAAGTGTTAAGGTATTAAAGTCAGATGCTCAATGGTTTGGTGTGACTTATCGTGAAGATAAAGAAAAAGCAACAAAAGCAATTCTGGAATTGGTTGAGAAAGGAGTTTACCCTTCAAAACTGTGGAGTTAATATAAGTTATACCAATTTAATTTCAAAATGAGCTTTAATTAAAAAGGAATAGTTTTTAGCTAGATCAAGGCAAAACAGTAAGAGATAGCCGAGTTACCTTGCATCTTTTTTAACGAAGATATAGCTGAAAAGAACCATTTTATAAGATTGGTTTTGATGTTAATTTGGTATTAGCTCCGATTTTAAAATAGGCTATTTGCCTTGTTAATGAAATTACCCTTAAGAGAATAAGAATGACTTTAATAAAATCAATATCAGGAATCAGAGGCACGATAGGTGGTAGACCAGGTGAAGCACTGACACCTATGGATGTGGTGAGTATTGCTGGCGCATTTGGTATGTGGCTACAAAATAGTGGCGTTTCAAAAAAACTTGTGATTGGTCGTGATGCGAGAATCAGTGGCGAAATGGTAAACCAGCTTGTAGTAGGCGCATTGATTTCGGTAGGAATAGAAGTAATAGATCTTGGCCTGGCAACAACGCCAACCGTAGAAATGGCTGTAACTGATATGAATGCAGGTGGAGGTATAATTATTACGGCTAGTCATAACCCAAAGAACTGGAACGCATTGAAACTATTGAATAGTAAAGGCGAGTTTATTTCTGATCAGGATGGCAAAAATATTCTCCAATTGGTTGAAGACAAGAACTACACTTATAACGAAGTAGATGATTTAGGATCTTATTCATCTGATGAAAACTATTTAGATAAGCACATTGAGCATATTCTTGACTTAAAACTTGTAGATGTAGAAGCGATTAAAACTGCAAATTTTTCGGTTGCTGTTGATGCGGTTAACTCTGTTGGAGGAATTGCTATTCCACGTTTATTAAAAGCACTGGGCGTAAATAAGGTAAAAGAGATTAATTGTAAACCTGATGGGCATTTTGCTCACAACCCTGAGCCACTTCCTGAAAATATTGTGGAAATAAGTGAGCTTGTTAAAAATGAGAAGTTAGACTTGGGAATTATTGTTGATCCTGATGTAGATCGTTTGGCTCTTGTTTGTAATGATGGTAATCCATTTGGCGAAGAATATACTTTAGTGTCTGTAGCTGATTATGTCCTTCAGAATACAAAAGGAACAATGGTTGCAAATTTGTCATCAACCATGGCTTTGAAAGATATTGCAAAGAAGCATGGTGTGGAATTTTTTGAATCAGCAGTTGGAGAAGTCAATGTTGTTCGAGAAATGAATAAGCAAGCTGCTGTTATTGGTGGAGAAGGAAATGGAGGAATTATTTATCCTGAATTACACAATGGTAGAGATGCTCTTGTTGGTGTTGCTTTATTCCTGACCTATTTAGCAAAAAATAAAATGACTTTGGCTGAATTACGAGCAACTTATCCGGATTACAAGATCGAAAAACAAAAAATCGAATTAGATGGTGTTGTCGATTTAGATGGAATTCTGGAACAAGTTCGTAGAAAATTCATTGATTACCCCAATAACACCATAGATGGGTTGAAAATTATATTCCCTGAAGGGTGGGTACATATGAGAAAATCTAATACAGAACAAATTATTCGTATTTACGCTGAAGCAACGACTGAAAAATATGCTAAAGATCTGGCTGAATGTGTCAAACAATTGATGGCTTTAAGACCTTAGTATGTCTTTCGTAAGATATAAAAATTATAAAATCGAATTATTAACTCAACTAACCCTGGTATTATGGCTAAGACAGAAGATGTAAAATATCCAACAAAGAATTTTTTAGTTCCATTGATAATTGTAGGCGTGATGTTTTTTGCAATAGGCTTTGCCTTAGGAATCAACTCTTATATTATCCCCCTATTAAACAAAGCGCTTAATATTTCCTCAGCAGAATCCTATTTAGTGATTGCAGCAACCTTTTCAGCCTTTCTTATTTTTGGCTATCCAGCCTCTTTAGTAATCGGCAAAATAGGTTACAAGCGAACCATGGCCTTGTCATTTTTAATGTTTGCCGTAGGATTTTACCTGTTTATTCCATCAGCACAAATGGAAAGCCTACCACTCTTTTTGGTAGCCTCTTTTATTAGTGGGATGGGAAACACATTCTTACAAGCCTCAGTTAATCCTTATATTACCATACTGGGT
>NZ_JAKJSD010000038.1 GCF_029029505.1 Ancylomarina sp. DW003
TTTTTTTGTTTATATAAACCACAATCCACTTCTCCTAAAAGAACAGTTCGTTCATCTTTTGATCATCGGGAAAAATAATGTATTTTCGATCATCATTAACCAAACCTAAAATTAATTAACATGAAGTTTTTTATCGATACGGCTAATCTGGAACAGATTAAAGAAGCTCAGGATCTTGGCGTACTAGATGGTGTTACCACCAATCCTTCACTAATGGCTAAAGAAGGAATTAAAGGTGCAGACAAGATTAAACAACACTATATAGACATCTGTAATATCGTTGATGGCGATGTGAGCGCTGAAGTGATTGCTACTGATTTTGAAGGCATGATAAAGGAAGGCGAAGAATTAGCGGCCTTACACACTCAAATCGTCGTAAAAGTTCCATGTACAAAAGCAGGAATTAAAGCGGTAAAATATTTAAGCTCTAAAAATATCCGCACCAACTGTACTTTAATTTTCTCATCAGGGCAGGCATTACTGGCAGCAAAAGCTGGTGCAACCTACGTTTCTCCATTTGTAGGACGCTTAGACGATATAGGAACCGATGGAATTGATTTAATTGCACAAATTGCTGACATGTTTAACTATTATAGTTTCGAAACTGAAGTTTTAGCTGCCTCTATTCGCCATACAATGCACATTCTACAGTGTGTCGAAGCTGGTGCCGATGTTGCAACTTGTCCTCTAAACGCAATTACAGGTTTATTAAACCATCCTTTAACAGATAAAGGTTTAGAACAATTTCTTGCAGATTACAACAAATTAAACAGCTAAGCTGATTATTCAATATTCTCTAAAGGAGCATTTGTGCTCCTTTTTTTTGCGTTTAGAATCACATGACATAGATAAAATCCTCAAAATCGAGCAAAACAGATATTTATATCTTAATTATCATTTTTTGTTAAATGAAAAAAAATGATAATTATTGAATTCTTATCAATCCCAATTTGAAGGAAACTTATATCTTTAGGGTCAAAATCCCCTAACAAGCTAAAATGTTACTCAAACTCTACCCTGATAACCCGAATTATAAAGAATTTCGAAAGATTGCAGAAGTTCTACGAAATGGTGGTGTTATTATTTATCCTACTGACACGGTTTATGCTATTGGCTGTGATATCAACAACAATAAAGCCATTCAGAAAATTGCGAGACTAAAAGGTATTTCTGCTGATAAAGCTAATTTTTCGATTATCTGTAACAATTTGAGCAATCTGTCAGAATATGCAAAAGTTGACAATAGGACCTTTAAAATGATGAAGAAGAACTTACCAGGTGCCTTCACTTTTATCCTTCAGGCAAGCAGTAATCTTCCCAAACTATTTAAAAGTAAAAAGAAGAGTGTGGGCATTCGAATTCCTGATCATTTCATTCCATTGGGTATAGTCGAAGAACTTGGCAATCCTATCATGACGACATCTATTCACGATCCTGACGAAGTAATTGAATATACCACCGACCCTGAGTTGATTCATGAGAAATATCAGAGAGATGTTGATTTAGTTATTGATGGTAATTTCGGAAGAAACGTTGCATCAACCATTATTGATTGTACTGCCGGCGATTTCGAAATCATCCGGGAAGGTATTGGCGAATTAATTTTATAAAATAAGAAGAGAGTAAAACATTAGTTTTACTCTCTTCTTATTTTATATCGAACGCTCAGTTATTTTTGCTTCGAAATACTTTTAATAGCACCCGATTCAGGGTAAAACTCAATACTGTATCCCTCGTGCATCAATACTTGAGATGGCATAGTCATAACCTTACCAAACTGAGAGATTAGATGATTCTTTTTGTACAGAAGTTTTTTTCCTTGCAAAACACTCACCTCAGCCTGCCCTGGAATTCTGTAGTGTATAAGAGAATTAGCCATCACATTAGGATCCTGAGGAAGAACTGGCAATTCTGCAGTAACACCTAAATTCTTAAACTCTACTCTAACCGGAATAGCTTTCAGATCACTCACATCAACCAAACCTCTTTCCGGAGAAATACGAAACATGACTCCACCTTTACCACTAGCTGTCGGTTTATAAGCAAACTGACCTCTTTCCAAAACACTCACTTCTTTCCCGAGAAACAAAGACAAATACTCTTTCTCCAACTTATCCAATTCTCTAACAATAACCTCATATGCTTTCCCGTCAGGAGGCAATACTTCATAATTGGAAGTTAAAATCTTAAAACGACGCTTTCTTAATTTAAATAACTGATGAGCAGCTTCTTTTGCCTTATCCTCAATCGATTTTGCAAATGCTAATTCTTTCAACTCAGGCACCTTAATAAAAGCCGTGTCCGTTTCAACAACTTTATAAACCGTATCCTTCTTTATTAAAAGATTAGGATTAATCGAAAACTTCCCATATTCAATTTCAAAATCAGCCTCATCCTGAATTGAATTAAGAACAATCTCCTTTTCAATTTTTGATTGAGTCATATTAAACCCGTGAATTAAGCCTTCTGGTGTCAGTTGAATTAAATTAGGTTGATAATTTCCTACAGTAGTTAGTTTGTAAAGGTTCTGAGGATCAACTTCTCCTTTTTCAGATAATACGACAGACTTAATATTCCAGTCAATCTCATTCGATGTGATTTTAGGGGTAACACCAATGTATTTTTCTGAAAAATTTACAAAAGGACCAACCTTTTTAATCTTCTTTTCTACAACCACATCTACGTGCAGTACTGTTTGTGGCAAAGCATAAACTACAGTAGAAGGCACATTTAAATCAGCTTTACGCTTTTGAGCTTCCACTACAACAAACTGCATACAACATACAGCCAACAGCATTGTTTTCAATACGAGTTTAAACATCTTCTTTTTATTATAAATTACATTTTCAATCTATTACAAGCTTCTGAGTTTATCATCTTATTTTCTTCCAGGCTTTGGGTAGAAAACTAACAATATCTCCTGCTATTAAGGCATCTTCACCAAGCTCTTCCTTAGCTAAATCTCCTGCCAATCCATGAATATAAACACCAATTTGAGCCGCATGCAAAGAAGAGTAGCCTTGTGACAACAAAGATAATATTATTCCCGTGAGAACATCGCCACTTCCGGCTGTTGCCATTCCTGGATTTCCTGTTGGATTAAAATAACAACGCCCATTTTCATCACTTATTGCTGTAAATGCACCTTTTAACACCATTACCAGAGATTGTTTTTTGGAAAATTCCCGTTGTTTTTCATTCCTGTCAAAAGGACCATTACTCTTTCCTAATAATCGTTCAAACTCTTTCATATGTGGTGTCAAAATAGTGCCATCAGGCAACATATCTTTCAATTCCTGATTTGCTCCTATTATATTTAAAGCATCGGCATCCAAAACTAAAGGCTTATCACATTCCTCAAGCAATTCCTCCAAAGCTCTGACGGAATTGTGCTTGGTATCTATTCCTGGTCCAACTCCAATGGCATCAAAACTTTCCAAATCAGGATATTCGGTAAAAATGATATCTGAACGATCGATACTTACCATAGATTCAGGTACAGCGGTTTGAATAATATCGTACCCCAAACGCGGAATATGCGTACTCAAAAGTCCAATACCTGAACGTAAAGCAGCCTTAGAAGCCAATATAGCAGCTCCCATTTTTCCATAACTTCCACTTATAAGTAAACCATGTCCATAAATTCCCTTATGACTGTATTGCTTTCGACTCTTAAGTAAACTCTTAATATATCCCTCATCAATTATCGTATATGGACTCTCCTTCTCTTCAATAATTGTAGTATGCAAACCAATTGGTAGAACTTCCCACTGGCCAACACAAACAGCATTCTCCGGAAACAGGAAAGAAAGTTTTGGAAACTGAAGACTTAGTGTAAAATCTGCATGAATGCAATTACTCAAATCATTACTCGAGTTGTCTTCTCCAAACAAACCCGATGGAATGTCAACTGCAACAACTTCAGCCTTTGAATCATTAATCTGATGAACTAGATCTTTAACCAAACCATTAAGCGGTCTGGACAAGCCCGATCCAAACAAAGCATCAACAACCACATCATCACGATTAATAAATGGAAACTCTTCAGCTTTTACTATTTCGAAAATGGGAACGGTATTTTGAATCTTCAAGCGGTCAAGATTCATCTGACAATCTGTAGAAAGTTTTTCACTAATTTTTACAATAAAAACATCAACAATATAATCTACCTCGGCTAACATTCTTGCCAAAGCCAGACCATCACCTCCATTATTTCCTGATCCAACAAATATTTTAAAATTCTGTTGCTTATGCATTCTTTTCGTTATCCACTCAAATAGTTTAGATGAAGCTCTTTCCATCAGATCAATCGAATTAATGGGTTCGTTCAATATTGTATAAGTATCAATTTCAGCAATTTGCTTCGAGCGGAATATTCTCATCTTTTAATAATTTATTAGAGCCAACTATTCAGATTAACAATCGAGTTTTCAAATGGAAAATTAGATCTCTCTATCAAAGATAAAAACTTTAAAGATTGCATTTTACGGAAACGATTTAAATAATATCATAAAAGGCAAAATAGAGCTTTGCCTTGTAATATTTTTATATATTTGTCCATCTCATGAAAACAAGTAAAAACTATTAATAATTAAAACAAACAACTATGTTTAAAGGACATCCTAAAGGTCTGATTCCTGCTGCTTTAGCAAATATGGGTGAAAGATTCGGATTCTATACCATGATGGCTATCTTGGTATTATTCTTACAAGCTAAATTCGGTTTAGATGGAACCGCTGCTGGTTGGATTTATGCAACTTTCTATTCATCTATCTATTTCCTTGCTATTTTAGGTGGTGTTATTGCCGATAAAACTAAAAACTACAAAGGAACTATTCTCGCAGGTTTATTAATGATGGCTTTTGGATACGTGCTTCTTGCAATTCCAACTCCAACTCCAGTTCCAAACTTAACTTTATACCTAGTTGCAACCTGTGTTGCTTTAGCTGTAATTGCATTTGGTAATGGTTTATTCAAAGGTAACTTACAAGCCTTAGTAGGTCAGATGTACGATGATCCTAAGTATGATAAGGTTAGAGACTCAGGTTTCTCTTTATTCTATATGTTTATTAATATTGGTGGTATTTTTGCTCCAATGATTGCTCCATCTATTAGAAGTTGGTGGTTAGCAAGATCCGGTTTTGAATACAATGCCAATCTTCCTGAGCTATGTCATCAACACCTAGGCGGTACGCTTACAGAAAAAGCAGCGGAAAGATTTCATGAAATTGCAAACCAAGTAAGTGCTTCTCCTATTACTGACTATACTGCTTTTTGTAATGATTACTTAAATGTATTTAATGAAGGTTTCCATTATGCATTTGCTGTTGCGATTGTTGCTATGTTAATTTCATTGGTTATCTATCTTAAGAATAAAGCTAACTTCCCAGATCCTGCGAAAAAAGCTGCTGAAGCTAAAGCAAACAACACAACCGTTACTCAGATGGATGTTAAGGAAGTTAAGCAAAGAATCTACGCTTTATTAGCGGTATTCGGAGTTGTTATCTTCTTCTGGTTCTCTTTCCACCAAAATGGTTTAACTCTTACTATGTTTGCTAGAGATTATACTGTACTTAATATTGGTGGCTTTAGTTTTGATCCAGAGATTTTCCAAATGGCTAATCCATTCTTCGTAGTATTCTTAACTCCAGTTGTTGTAGGTATCTTCGGATGGTTACGTAACCGTGGAATTGAGCCATCTACCCCTAAGAAGATTGCAATTGGTATGTTTATCGCTGCATTAGCTTATGTATTGATGACTTTTGGTTCTCTTAATGTACCATTGTTCTCTGAAGTAACTGAGATGGGTGGTCTTCCTGAGGCTGATAAAGTAACTCCATTCCTATTGGTTGGTGCTTACTTCATCTTAACTGTTGCTGAGCTTTTCATTAGTCCACTTGGAATTTCTTTCGTATCGAAAGTAGCTCCTCCTCAGTATCAAGGTCTAATGCAAGGTCTTTGGTTAGGTGCAACAGGTGCTGGTAACCAGTTATTAGTATTTGGTGCTATGCTTTACGTTGGAGTACCTATCTGGTTAACTTGGACAGTATTTATTGGTGCATGTGCTATCTCAATGATCATCATGCTTGTAATGGTAAAATGGTTAGAAAGAGTTTCTGAATAAGAAATTACTCAATC
>NZ_JAKJSD010000039.1 GCF_029029505.1 Ancylomarina sp. DW003
CGAAATAGCAAAACAGCGCTTTCATTAGTAGGATTCCAAATGCCTAAGATGGGTGACAAAAGATTGACAAAAATTGAAAAGTCGCAAACACCTATAAGTTATACCATTTAAATTTCAAAAAGATTAAGGTATACGAAGTGTAGTTAATGATCAATTTAAGTACTAATCGGTATTAGTTACCTGCAACAAATGCAAATGACCAAAGACCTTTCTTTTGTTCTTCAAGTGCTAATTCGATCGATTTCTTTGCCTGAACTTTAGCTTCTTCTTTTAATCCAGCCTTGTTTAATAAACAAGCATAAGTATTAATATTCGCAAAATTGGCATTAAGCTCTACTGAACGTTTCGCCATTTTAAGCGCTTCATCCATTAAGTCCTTGCTTATTTCCTCTTTAGCTTCTGCAAGCATCCAAGCGTATTTGTTTAAGCTTCCCGAATTGTCAAAATCATATTTTATAGCACAGTTAGCCAGAGTTTGATAGAATTTCACACGATCAGAACTTCTATAAAGCAGATTCATTTCTGTAAAAGCGATAATCCTTGCCCCAACTTCTTTGTCAAGTGAAATAAATTCTTTCTTCTTAGCAGCTAATGCATCCTGGTCTCTTTTTCGAGCAATATTCATCAGTTCGCCCACCATGATTTTATTAATAAATTTATCGACTTGCACCTTGTCTGATACAGCGTAAAACTTCTCCTTATTTTTTAATACAAAAAGAAACGTTGAGTCAAAAGTAGATTTCACTGTAGATGTAATTAAGTTCATATCTTCAGCATTAATCAACTGCTCAGGCTTTTTTGTTGAATAGTAAGCCTCATCTGCAGCCTTTGTATCGATTTCAGCTTTTAACGAAACTAAAATGAAGTTTTGTAAAAAAAGCTGAACTACGCTCTACGCTCACCAGCTACAAATTTTTTATTTAAAGCTCCCCAACTATTTTCAGGATCTACTACTGTTTTTCCTGTTGCAATTAATGCCTTAGCATCAGCAGCTCCAACTTTTTTGTACTGCATATTACCATCTGCGTCTAACCACAATAAAGTTGGGAAAGCACTAACATTGTATTTAGCCATTAAAGGCTTTCCTGCTTCTGACTCCATGTCCATTTTCTCATTCACAAAATTCTTATTGAAAAAATCTCCAACTTCCTTTTGAGTGAAAATATTCTTAGCCAAATGTTTACAAAGGCCACACCAAGTGGTGTAACAATCCATGAAAACAATTTTGTTTTCCTTTTTTGCCTTTGCCAAAGCTTCTTCAAGCGATCCATGCTCAAATTCAATGCCTTGTGAGAATATACCAGTAAATGTAAATAGAGCCACTAATGATAGAATAATTTTTTCCATCAATTTTAGATTTATATCGCATATAGCTGCAACAGTTTATATAGATTAAATCTTGAGTTTCGTTTCAAATTTCTAATCAGTAAAAAAAGAGCAAAACCAAAGACTGTACTTTCAATTTCCATTCAATCAGATCCGACCAAAGAAGATTTGATGAAAAATTGTCATCATAAAGACCAAATACAATCTGCAAAGGTTTTTGCTCTTTTTACCAACTAACTAAACTTAAAAAACTATAATCAATTTTTCATTTGCCAATTTAAACCAGTATCAGAAAAAGATCTACTTAAATACTTCAAACACTCTTTCCTTTGATGTGAGATTAACCTCTCGTACTCTTACACATTAAAGCGACAGCTACAGGGCTTTGTATATTTTTCATCCTTTTAAATCATTAAGATGATTGTGCCAATAAAAAAGACCGGAAAAAATACTTAGAATAATTATGAAATAATGACCATTCCCCTGTTTTTTCACAACTAACAACTTTTGTTCTCTCTAAACATTTAGGTTAATAATATCCAGTATTTTTTCGTTTTGGATGATGATCATGCCATGGCGATCGTCCGTAATTCCATCCTTCAGCTTATAAGGATAAGTTGGCACACTTCCTTTCATTACGGTCGGTAAATATTTAAAAAACAATTTGTTATTAGTTTCTTTCAGCGTTTCTCCGGCTTCCATAATATGAGTAGAGATGATAAAGGTGCCCTTCCTTTTAGAAAAGGCTTCAACAATTGAAACAGTACCATCGTAAGCATCTTTTACATTGGTACCTTTAAATAGTTCATCGAAAATTACGATTAGTTGTTTATCGGAAGCGACCTCCTCTGCTACATGTTTTACACGTAACACTTCAGCATAGAAGTGGCTATATCCCATTGCCAAATTATCTGGAACATTAATAGAAGTATAAATCCCGTCATGTGCGGAAAAAGTCATCTGTTTTGCTGCAACGGGAAATCCCATATGTGCGAGATAACAGGCGATTGAAAATGATTTCATGAAAGTTGACTTTCCGGCCATATTTGCGCCCGTAAGGAAGAATACATTTTTTTCACCATCAATTTTAATATCGTTACCAATGGCATTAGGTACACAAGGGTGATAAACATCCCTTATATCAATAATTTTTTGGTCCTTCTCAATGGCTTGTGCATATATAAAATTATTCTCCTTCCCTACTTTTGAAACAGTAATGTAAACATCTAACTCATAAATATCACTTAGCAACTTATTTAATAGATCGTTTAAATATCCCCTATATACATAGTCAAAGCGAAACACATTTTTAAAATTGATATCATCCTCTTTTAAAAGCAGGTAGGATTGTGACAAAAGATCAGAATTTAAAAACTTTTCTATTTCTTTCGCCTTTGGTTCATATGGTGTGCCTTCGGCACTACAACTAAGTTTTCCTATCAAATCCCTTAATTTGGATAGTAATTCTATCGATTTCTTTAAACCTTCGTAAAGAACTGCATAATCTTTCTCTTTGACAATGATATTCAACACCTTAGCTTTTGAAATATTGAGGGCCGCAATGAATCTGTTTTTTGATTCCATATTCCTCAAATAATTTTCAACTGTTTCAAACTCTTTCGCATCAAAGGGCAAGCTGATATCCAAATCTTTGAAGAATAAAAAAATATCTTTTCGGGTATTAATAGCCAATGAATCTGCTAATGGATTATTAAACATTTTTTCAAGTAACCTGTTACCTCCTACTGTAACAGTATGATTATACAGGCTAAATATCGAATTATTCTTGTAACGACCCAAAAGGTTTAAGTCAACCAAAGTCTGTTTGTCTGTAACAAATTCCATTGTTTCTTATTTTTTTAAAATATCTAATATTTTCTCGTTGCGAATAATCACCATTCCGTGTCGATCACTCGTTATTCCTTCCTCAACTTTGTAGGTGTACTCCGGCACTTTGCCATTCATAACAGTTGGCAGGTAAAGAAACTTAATATTGTCTCTCATTTTTTTAAGCTCTTCTCCTGCTTCTATAATATGGGTTGAGATAATAAATATGCATTTACGTTTATTGGCAAAAGCATCCATTACCGCTATGGTTGCATCGTAAGCATCCTTTACATTTGTTCCTCTAAACAGCTCATCAAATACAACTAGTAAACGCTCATTTTCGTTCACACTTTCGGCAACTCTTTTAACACGGTTTACTTCGGCATAGAAGTGACTGAAACCCAAACTGATGTTATCAGCAAGGTTTATTGTTGTGAACATGCCATTTTGAAGACTAAAACGCATGCTTTTTGCAGGCAAAGGAAAACCACAGTGAGCCAAATAGATTGCAATACTAAAGGTTTTCATAAAAGTTGACTTTCCTGCCATGTTTGCACCTGTTAAGAATACCATATTATTGTCTTCGGTAATTGTGATATCGTTGGAGATTGCATTAGGAACTAAAGGATGATAAACACCTTTCATCTCCAATATATTGGACTCACTATTATCTATTTCAGCAAAACAAAAGTCGTGTTTTGAAGCAACTTCGGCTATGGCAATAAATACATCTATATTATAGACCTGATGAAGTAGTTTAAGAATTGTTTCCCGAATGGTAAAGCGAAAAAGCTGGTCATACTTTACTGTATTGGCATAAGATAGTTTTCTTACTTTTGATAAGCCATCCAAAAAAGACAATTCAGATCGGTCCAAAACTTCTTTAATTGAACTAATATCTTTACTAAATTCAACTGTTACTTCACTTAACTTTAGTTCAGAAATAAACTTTTTAAAGTCAAGTAAAAATATCAAGGTGCTTACAACCCCCTTATGAATCTGCTGGTATTCTGTATCTGAACCAATTACATGATTGAATTTTCGCTTTAAGTCATTATCATGTAAAGTTAATCTGGTTCGGTCATCAACATTACTCAAATACATTTCAATAATATCAAACACGCTATTGTCAACCGGGAATTGGATGTCATTATCCTTAAAAAATTGAATAACATTAACCCGATTAACGATTTCTTCCTTTCTTGATCGGGGATAGAGAAACATGTTTTTTAAAACTTTAGCTCCACCCCTCGTTTTAGTGTAATTGTATAAACTAAATATATCCTTACCCTTAAGGCCTCCAACGATCTTTAGATCATTAATCGTTTGATTGTCTGCTTTAAATGCCATACATTAACATTTTAGGTTTTATTATGCTTTGTGTTTAAAATTGCCCAACTCTTAAGAAATTTGAGAAATGAGACTGTTTTTGTAAATCAATCCTAATTCACTCACAATCTCAAATCTGGTATCTCATATCTAATTCGTATTATAAATAATTAACGGCCTTTTCTTCTAAACCAGATTAACAAGCCGGCTAATCCAAGTAAAAGAGGAACGATTATTTTATAAAACACCCTCAAGAACCCTAAGGTTTTTTTTGTTGTATAAATCTCATTATCCGGCTGCTCCGGACGACGAACATCAATAGGTACTTCATTATTTGACAACCAAAAAAACATCCCCATTGCTATACCAAAGTTCTTCGCTTTAATATTTTTTCTGAAACGTGAAGTTTCACCATTACTAAAGCAATCCGTATCACCTAAAATCATTATTCTCTGATCTTTATCTCCTACTTTTCTTTCGAGTGCTAAAGCTAAGGTAATTGGGCCGCCAAGATCTCCCTCTTCCGGATCATACAATGCGATATCATCACCAAAATCCGTAGTTTTAATCTCGTTCCATGAACCAATATAATTCTCCTTTTTAACAGTATCAGCTGTTGGTCTGGCTCGAGCTAGTATCCTTTGAGTATTAACATCTAACTTAGCA
>NZ_JAKJSD010000004.1 GCF_029029505.1 Ancylomarina sp. DW003
CTTTCTGTATGGTATTAATTCTTTAGTTCGTAGCCATCGTATTTCCCTTTTTTAATAGCAGGTATACCATCAACCATCCAAGCAGGAGCAGTTTTCCCTTTTAGATAGTAATCGAAGAATTGCATCATTCTGATGGATAAGTCCATTCGGTTAGGACGTTTTTTCAAGTTATGTGCTTCGTTATTATATGAAAGCATCCAACATGGTTTTTGCAAACGTCGCATTGCCACGAAAAATTCAATTCCTTGGTACCATGGCACTGCACCATCATGATCGTTGTGCATAATAAGCAATGGTGTTTTAATTTTTGGAACCGAGAAAATAGGCGAGTTCTCTAGATAATGTAATGGTTTCTCCCAAAGGGTACCACCTATTCTACTTTGTGTATGCTCATATTGGAACATTCTACTTCTGCCACTTTTCCATCTGATTCCTCCATATGCAGAGGTCATATTACTCACAGGAGCTCCGGCCATAGCACATTTGTAAAGGTTTGTTTTTGTCACCAAGTGAGCAATTTGATAACCTCCCCAACTTTGTCCTTGTAAAGCAACGTTTTCTTTATCGATAAAATCAAAACGATCCATCATTGCAAGAGTTCCGGTAACTATTGAACTGTATGCACTTTCTCCGGGATGACCAACTTTAGGATAGGTAATGTCTGGCATGAAAATCAAGTAATCATTACTTACGCAGTATGTTGGGTTAATTATAGACCAATTAGGCTGAGGCACATAATGCTTGTGTAAACGATCACTAACTCGTTCGTAAAAATAGACAAGCATTGGGTATTTCTTATTAGGATCGAAATTTTCAGGTTTGAAGAGCATTCCTTGCAATTTCTCACCATCACCAGATACCCAATCTACAAGTTCCACATTCCCCCAAAGAATATCCTTTTGTTGAGGGTTGGCATCCGAAATTTGTTTTTCGTTCTTAAAATTTAAATCACTCATCCAAAGATTAGGATAGTCAACAAAAGTTGATCTTTTCCAAACTAATTCATTTGCATCTTTAGCCTTAACAGGATCGGAATAGCTTACATCCTCAAAACGAATTTTTTGTGGTTCTTTTTCAGCGGTTAAGTTGTAGAATCCTGATTTTTTATTGAATTCACCGAAAGCTTTTAGTAACAAATTTTGACTTAAATCGATAAATTGTTCTTCTTTATCAAGCTTGATATACTCGAAACGAATATTTTCTTTTCGTCCTAAACCTTTAGTCAGATTGCGAGCTTTCTCTTTCCCTTTAGGATCGATTTTCCAAATGTCATATCTATCTTGGATTAAGATGTATTTATCATCCTTTGTCCACCCCATAATACCATAAGGTCTTGGATCGTTAGGGGTGTCGTGAGTCTCAGAGTAGAAGTTATAAGGAATATCCTGAGTCAGTTGATGTGTTTTCTTGCTGGAAATATTGTAAGCATTCCAAGTACTATCAGTTGTTTCGTACCAGTAAATATATTTTTGATCGGGGGAAATAGAAGCTCTTCCATTTTTCTTAGAAAGTACCAATTCAGATTGACCACTTGTCACATTTACCAAGTAGTAATCTCTAAACCAATCATTCCATGATTCTTCTTGCTGATAAGGAAGAGATGAGCTACCTAAAGCATATTTTGCATTCCCATGATCATAAAGTTTGATATTGGGTAGGTTGCTTGTAGCAAGTTGACTTATGTTTTTCTTTTTGATATTGTAAACCGAAAGGTAAGTTCGCTTTAGCTCTTTTTTAAGATTAACTTTTTGCTCTGATTGTAGCAATGGATCTTTCCAACTCCAGATGTCAAGCTTATACTTTTCATCATCTAATAAACTGTCTTTTTTCTCTTTCTTAGGTTTAGGTGCAATTCCGAAATATAAATACTGTCCATCTCTTGAAAAACGAAGCTGTTCATTCTCGCTCAAAGCCCATCTTTCAGGAATATCAGAGCTTATTGTATCTAGAATTATTTTCGATGCTTTTAGCTTGGTATCGAAATATTGAAGGTTGTATTGTTTAATTTTAGCTGTATCTGTAGAGAATGCAAAGGCTAATTTATCACCCGCTGATGAGATACAGATTTTCTTTGCTAAGCCATCTTGCTCAAATACCACATTTTCAATCTTATTGTCGAAATTGAAAAGGGATACTTTGGCTTTGCTGATACTATCTTTACTTTGTGTGATGTAAGATACTGACTGTCCATTTCTGGATAAAGAATATTCGCTAACATTAGAGAAAGACATTTTTTCGCCAGTTTGCAAATTCAGAAGTTTTAAATCGCCAATTTTTAGTTTGCTTTTAGCTTTTGATTTGGCTTTTTTCTTTTCTTTTTTTTCGGTCTTGGTTGTATCTTTTACGGGCTTTGGTGCTTCTACCATAAAAGAAATCCAGTTTCCAACTTCAGCAGGTATTTGGAAAGATTTTAGTTCTGCAAATTTTTCTAACTTAAGGCTGTTCAGCTTTAAAACACCCAAGGAATCTTTAGGTAGGTCTTTAGCTTTAACTTTTTTTAATTTTGCTTGACGGATAGTATCAAACTGTGCCTTAATTTTGAATACTAAACTTTCTGAGTTGGGAGAAAATTTAGCTGCATAGCCTCTAGGGAAAGAATCAAGTTTTGTTGTTGATCTTTGATAAAGATAAAGGAGCCCATCTCCTTTTTGAGGATTAATTTCATAACAAACCCAATCTCCATCATTTGAGATCTTGTGGTTCTTTAAATCTTTCCACCCATCGTAATCACTATGTTCCAAGGCTCTTTTGTTGGTTTGAGCCATACCCAATGTGAGGATAGAACTTGCAATAATTGTAAATAATAACTTTTTCATTTGGTTCGTTGCGTTTTGGTTGTGGTTGTATAAAAAATGCAAAAGCTGAAAGCCTTTGCATTAGTAAATTTTTGAGACTTAGTTTTAGTCAATATCTAAGTTGTCAATTTTTTCGAGGAGATTATGAGTTGATTTTAACAAATCATCATAAATAGATTTAAAATGTGGCTTAATATCCGCTTTGTTTTCAATTTTCTGATTGATACGTGCGATATAATTATTACGAACATCAGCAGCTTCATTCATAATATCATATACTTCATCAGCATTTCTTTTTCCAAAGAATTCAAGATGAATAATACTACGCATAAAGATTTCATTGGTAAGGAAGTTTACATCTTTCTTAAAGTTTCTTCTACTGGCCATATTTATCGATTTAGTTCATTTTTATTTATGCCGAAATTCAGAATAGAATTGTTTGGCAATTGCTTACAAATATACGTTAAATTATAAGTATTTCTTATAATCTTGATCTTCTTCAAATGTGTGATGCTTTACCCAATCAGCTAGAAATTCGAGCATTTTTTCAGATAGTTCTTGATTCTCTTCAACGACTTCTTTACAGAACCTGGTAATTCTTCTTATAAAAAAGCGATGTTCAAATTTATGATCTTCAAGGCCAGGGTAGTTTCTTTCAGCAAGAATTGCTTCTTCTTCTTCAAAATGTTGTTCACTATATTTTTTTAGATCAATTAGAGTTTTCTTAATAAACTCCTGATCTATATTTATATTCTCGATTAATTGATTTACGATTTTAAAAAGATTTTGATGTTGTTCATCAATTAATGTATGATCCAAACTTAATTCTGGTGTCCATTTTATAAAATTCATAATATCAATCTTTTAGACAGTAGTTGTATGTGGGATAAAAGCTTGAAATCTGAGTTTAAAAGCCTTATTTAAAATTCAACGACAATCTAGTATATTTATTTCTAATTAGGAAGAGCTTGATAATAAAAGCACAAGTTTTATTGTATTTATAAATTTGAATAAAATCAGGAGAAATATATCCTTAAAAAGAACTTAATTTGTAATTATAAAAGGAAGAGATAATAATGACTGAGTGCTCGCAATATAAGTATATACATAATAGTAAACTAAGAAATACTAGCGATTTTAAAGATGAATATTTCAAAACGGGATTGTCTCTTTATGAGGTAATTCGTGTGATTAATTCTAAGCCAATTTTTTTAAGCGAGCATCTGAATAGGTTGGATAATTCTGCTAAACAAGTAGGGCAATATATTTGGCTAAATTATAGTGAACTAATTTATAAGATAGAACTTGCGATAAGAAAGAATGGTGTTCGCGAAGGGAATATTAAAATCGTTTTTAATATTCATCAGAATAATCGAAATTTTTATTGCTATTTCGTTCATCATAAATATCCTGAGAGTGATGAATATAAAAACGGTGTGAGTACTGTAATTTATAATGCGGAACGGAGGACTCCCAATGCGAAAATCTACAATCACGAATTGAGATCCTACACCAATACTGTAATCAAAAGTCCTGATATTTTTGAGGTAATTTTATTGGATAATTTAAATTGTGTAACAGAGGGGAGTCGTTCAAACCTATTTTTTATAAAGGATGATCAATTAGTAACAGCTCCGGATGATAAAGTCTTGAATGGTATTGTGCGAGGAAAAGTACTGGAAATTTCTAAAAAAAAGGGTATTGCTGTTCTAAAAGAAAATATAGAATATGGCAAACTGGACCAATTTCAGGCAGCTTTCCTTACTGGAACTTCACCTCAAATATTACCAATACGTGACATAAATGCACAATCATTTGATGTGAATCATCCCTTATTAAAACTTCTTTTAGAAACTTATCGTAAGGAATTATCTTTATATGTTGATAGAATTATCTAAGATATTTTACTATCAGTTCTTTGGAAAGGAAGTCCTATTTCGACCTTTGTACCTACAGGGTTTTGTGTTTCATCATATAGATCAAATATCTTGTAATCGTATTTCAAATTACTATTGTTAATCTTATTTAATAAAGTAATTCTCTCCTGAATAATATCCATAGTTTTATTATGTGAAAGTTTGCGACTTTCAGCATCAAATTCCTTTGATTTTGAGCGTCCGATTCCATTGTCTTCAATTGTACAACGGATATAACTATTATCTTCCAAATCAAAGTTGATAAGTATTAAACCATCTCCTTTACAACCGGAGATCCCAAATTTAATAGCACTTTCAATAAAAGGCTGAATTAACATTGGAGGAATACAATAATTGTAAGGGTTAATATTTTTATTCATTACTATTTCAAAAATGAAACGATCCATAAAACGCATCTGTTCAAGTTTCACATAGTGCTTTAAATAGGCTATCTCATCAGAAAGACTAATGTAATCTTTGTCCGCATTGTTGATGTTTTTGCGAAGAACAGTAGAGAAGTCAGATAAGTAATCAAGTGCATTTTCCGTTTCTTGTTCGAGAATATACCCTTGAATTGAGTTTAAAGCGTTAAAAATAAAATGAGGATCAAGTTGATTTTGTAGTGTTTTCATTTTAAGATCCAATATACTTGCATTAATTTTACTTCTTTCTTCCTCTTCTTTACGAATTTTTCGTGTGTATATTCGCATTGAAGCAATAATTAAGCCGACTAAAATTGCAAATGTAATGGCATAAAACCATGGTTTTTTCCACCAAGGATAAGCAATTGAGATTTCAATTGAAAGAGGAATAATATTGACTTTATTTAGGTGTTTTCCTTGTACTTTTAAAGTGTATTTACCACTAGGTAAGTTTGAATAAATGGCTTGCCTGTTTGTACTCCATTCCGACCACTTAGAATCGAACTCTTTGAGTTGGTAACGAAAAATACTCTTTCCTGGATTCAAGCAGTTTTGAAAACCAAAGTTAAATGTCAGATAGTTTTGGTTGTGTGATAAATCAATTGGACCTGAAATTTTATTTGTCCAGATATTAATTTTTGAAGAATCAGGCTGCCAATCTCTATTGTAAACCTGAATATTTTTAAGGTTTAGGTTACATGAGCTTTTCTCAAATTGATTAATTAGAGAATTCGTTATTTTTAGGAGTTGTGTGTTTGTTTTGACCCAAATGTTTTGCTCATGGTCAACGATTGAATTTTTCCCACTTCTGTCATAATAACCTTTAGTGTGGTTCCAAAATCTATAATCGATAGTGGAATCCGACTTCCATGTTTGGTAATTAAAACGAAAAACGCCTTCGTTAGTTCCACACCAAAGTGATCCATCATTTAAAAATTGAAATCCTTGTATTGAAGTACCTGTCAGACCAAGTTTGTGATCTATAATCCCCAAAATATGCAGCTTATTATTTTCGTATCTCAATTTATAAATATTCCCATTGTTTCCCCCAGCGATCATATTTCCATCAGGAAGAAGGAGTAGGTCATTTATGACATTATGAATTTCAGAATTATCCTTATGGAATTGATTTATTTCACCAGCTTCGTACTTGAAGAGCCCCATTTGCTTTGTTGATAACCAAACTTGAGAATTTCGAGAAACAATTTTACTTACTTCAACATTCGTTGTCTCAGAAAGTTTATGAGAAAAAATCTTATTCTGAAACTTTTTCCCATCGAAGACAAAAAAATCATTTTTCCACAAAAAGCATAGTTGTTTGTTTTTCGTAAAAATGAATTTTTTAGCTGGACCAATACCAACATATTTAATGGCATCATTTTTTAAGTTGAGCGTATAGAATCCCATATTGGTAGCTAACCATAGTTTTGATTGTCCGTCATTTAAAATGTCAAATATTTGAATTTCATTTTCACAAACAGCTGAAGGGGAACCTTCTTTAGTGGTACACAATTCCGAGGTTGATATTCTTTTCTGGATTTTATTCTCCTTAAAGTAAATTATTTCCTTATTTGTAGCAATGTATATATAGCCTTTGTCGTCACTCTCAATATCAACAATATTTAATTTGTCTAGTTGAAAATAGGATGCATTGAAATATTGGAAAATTGAATTTTGGAAATGTACAATGCCTTTTTCTTTAGTACCTAACCAAATATTGTTTTCGTCTTGATCTACAAAAATTGACTGAACAAATACATCATCGATATTATTCGATTTTGAAAAATCCTCTACTATTCGCCCAGAAACTCTAAGAACTTTCCGAAACTCAATATCTGAAATGAAATATCTAAGCAAGTAAAAGGTTTCATCTACTGTTTCTTCAATCTGAATGATTTCACAATTAATATCGCCTTCATGTTCATTTCTGATTTTGAAAGCTTCTTTTTTTAGCGCAAGATCGTTTTGTAATTCTGAAGTATGGAATTGATTGAATTCAATGACCGGAAGATAATCATCTCTTTTTAATCGTTTGAGTTGACTTGTTGCAATATTGCAGTGGTATACTTCATCAAAGTTCTGAGAAACTGCACAGAATTGCTCATTATTCTGTACAAAAGCTGAAATGTTAATAATTCGATCAGATTCAAATGGTGTTAATTGTAATTTATCTAAATCATCAATTGACACTGTATATGCACCTTCCGATGTCCCTATAATTAATTTGTCGTGTTTACTATCGAAATAAACAGTTTGAATTTCGGTTTTTAGAGCTAACTTTTCTTTATCGTATATTTTAATTTCATGACCATCGAATAAGCATAAACCTATATTAGTAGCTGCTAACCAAAGGTTTGATTTACTATCTTCACAAATGGATATTACTTTTTCTCCATAAAGGTGCTCAAGTTCTTTTCGTATAATTACTTTGCCTCCATCAAATTCAAAGAGTCCGGCATCAGTCGCTAACCAAACAATATTTCTAGAGTCAGAAAATATCTGGTGGATATTGTTACTTGGTAATCCATCATTAAGGGTTACAGATGATTGATATCTACTTGATGCTACTGATAAACAGGTGTCAAGTAGTATTAAGGATATGATGAGTATCTTTCTAAGCATTCTACAATAATAATAAATATGCTTTAATTATTTAACTGTCAAGTTTGTCAAATTTTATCTTTGCATAAGAGGATTGAAACGAAGTCAATTTTACATTTACACAAACGGGATTAGTATTTTATTCGAAAAATAAAAATAAGAGCCTTGGGTTAACTCGATATTCAGTAATTTTGAATATTAAAACAAGAAAAAGATACAATAATGAAAGCTGAGCTGACTCATCAAAATATTGCCAAGGCAGAAGAATTATTTTCTTCAAATACTAATTTTACTTACACAGTTCTTCCCAGATTGAAAGTACTGTATGCAATTAAAAAGGAATTAAAAGCTTATCATGAATTAAAATGGTTCTTTGAGTTTGATCATGTTAATGTCAATCAAAACAGAGTAATAATTGAGTATTTACCTTCTGAAAATACAGATCTTAATTTATTTTACGAAATTCCTTTGGTGCAAAAGTTTGAGATAAGAAGTTTTCTTGGAAATTCATCTGTGCATTTTATTGACATATATAATTTCCTTTTAGAGCGTGATTATATCAAAGAAAATCAATTTACAATTCACGCAGAGTATCGGAAAATTCCTCATTTTATATTAAATTTGAGAGTGAAGAGATATCAACCCCCAATTTTGAATTGTTATTCAAGTTTAAATCAAAACTCAACTGACGTAATTGATGAGCTTATATTGAATGAAATAAAAAGTAGTCTAGATTTATTTAATCCACTTTTTAAATCAATTATTGATAATTTCCGATCTTAACCTCGAAAAAAATAATGCCTTGAAACAACTTAGAATTTTCAGACATTTTCAGAATATTAGTATTGGTAAAGCCTATCTATTTCTTTTTTCCTCGCTATCAAGTTTGGTTTTAATAATTATTGGCTGGATATGGATTTATAATGAATATTCACAATTTAATCGTGAATCGGATTCATTAAGGGATAAATACATTCAGGAACATAAGGATATACTCATTCAGAATACAAAAAAGTGTATTGATTATATCGAGTATAGAGAAA
Source organism: Ancylomarina sp. DW003 (assembly GCF_029029505.1). Taxonomy (GTDB): domain Bacteria; phylum Bacteroidota; class Bacteroidia; order Bacteroidales; family Marinifilaceae; genus Ancylomarina. Next base: position 8,778 of record NZ_JAKJSD010000004.1, read on the forward strand.
ACCAAGCCGAGGAAATTATTCGAGAAAATTTAAAATCTAATGTGGATCAGGCACATGAAATAGCACTTCATATTTATAGCAAAAATAAGGATAAGCTTTCCAAAAAAGAAATAGTTGAGCGTATAAAGGAGGCTATATCAGCTTTTAAATTCAATTCGAAAAAACGATACATTTTTATAAATACACTTAAAGGAGTAGGTGTTTTATATCCACGTAATCCACAGTGGGAAGGACGTTCTCTTATCAAATTTAAAGACATCAATGAACATCAGATTGTTTTGAATGAGATACAGCATTTAGAAGAGTCTAATGAGTCATTTATTAAATATAAGAGTTCTAAGGAGATTCCGAATAAATTTAATGCTTACACAAAGATATCGTATATAAAGAAGTTTGAACCTTTTGATTGGTATTTGGGTAGTTTTGCTTATGCCGATGATTATCTTGAAGCTATACAGGCAGATTGTATAGAAAGAATTAAAAATATGAAAGTAGATGAAGATAATTATTTTTTCATCTACTCGAAAAATGGAACTTGTTTGCTTCATAAGAAAGATAAGTTTTTAGGACGCAATTATCGAACATTTGAAGAAGAAGATGACATTGATGTTTCTCGAAAAATCTTATTCTCTGCCGGAGAGAATAATGAAAGATTTATAAGTTATGATTTGGCGAAAGGAGAGAAAGTATCTTATCTCTATGACATAAATGAATGGAATTGGATTTTAGGTTCAGGCTTTCATACACATAATATCGAAAATGAAATTTTGGTGAGACGTGCGGAATTGTACGATAGACTAGTGAACTATAGTGTCAAGGTTATTTTAGTGATTGTTTTAACATTTATAATATTGTATTTAGCAGCTAGGTTATTATCATCTAAAATGAATAAAAGTATCGATTCATTTAACGATTTCTTTAAAAAAGCTTCGACTCAGTCTATAAAAATTGATATAGACAAATTGAATTTTTCTGATTTCAAAAATATGGCGTCTACCGTGAATGTAATGATAGATACCAGAACTAAGAAAGAGAATGAATTGGAGCAAGCAAGAGAATCTGCAGAAAAGTCGGATAAACTTAAATCGGCATTCTTGTCAAATATGACCCATGAGATTAGGACACCTATGAATGCTATTGTGGGGTTCTCTCAGTTATTACAACAAGATGGCTTAAGCAAAGAACATAAAAATGAATTTATTGGTCATATTATAAATAATAGCAATTCTCTTTTATCATTGATTAACGATATTATTGATTTTTCTATTCTTGAGACGGGAACTGTGAAAATACGTCATTCAAATTTTAATCTTGAATCTGTTTTTATTGAACTAAAGAATAAGTTTGAGCAGTTTAAAGAGGATAATGGTAAAGCTGATGTTACTTTGATTTTCCCTGAACAAGATAGATTGGAGAAAACCGATATTTATTTTGATGCTTTGAGACTGAAACAGATTTTGAGTTATCTGATTGACAATGCGATTAAATTCACAAAGTATGGGCAGGTTGAGGTGGATTATAAGGATGAAGAGAATGCTATGTTATTTTGGGTTAAAGATACGGGTATAGGTATTCCTGCAGAAAAACAAGAGTATATTTTTGATCGTTTCAGACAAGGTGAAGAAAGTTACACAAGACGATTTGGAGGAACAGGAATTGGCTTAAGCATTACAAAGCAAATGGTACAACACCTAAATGGTGAAATTTGGTTAGAATCAGAAGTAGGCAAAGGAAGTACGTTTTACTTTAAAATTCCGATTGGAGAAAGTACAAGTTAGACCTAGGTTTTATAAAATAGTTATAAAGGATATCCTTCTCTAAATTCTGGAGACGGTTTTTTATACCCGCCATTTTGAACCACAAGGCTACTTGGTGTAAATGCTTTTACTTCCTTTTTGCCAAACCCCATCAGGAGCAAATGGAAATCTTTACCTCATTACAGGCTTTTATGGCAAATTCTGAAGAGGAGGAAGATATATAGATTCTGGAAACCCAGTTTTGATTTAGGTTATTCAATAAGTAAATAACTTAGAATAGAAATCCCGTAACCTGTTACATATGGTTGCGGGATTTTGTTTGTAGATGGGATTTAAGTTTGATTCACAGGAATCTAATTCGTTATAGTGTTGAAATTAGAGTGAAAATGTATATCAGGAATCAGCATAATCATTCATAATCGAGCAATAGGGAAGATGTTGAGTTTTAATAACGATTAAAGGCTTTATTATACAGCTTCTGATAAACTTGGCAGATTTGACAGTATGAATATTAGATAGAGTTAGGTATGTTTGCAGGAATATAATTATTGTTCTGTTGATATCTTGCATGATTTATTGTTGTTGCTGTTATTTCTCTCGTCTGTAATGCTTTATGTTAAAGTTGTTGATGGTGATTTGTTAGTTGTAATACGTTATGATTGAAATTGACTGGATAAATAAATAAACAAAAAAATATAAACAAACGTATGAAAGCAGTTTTTACAATTTTAAAATGGATTATAGGAATTTTCTTCATCTTTAGTGGATTCGGAGGACTATTTCTATCAGTTATTTCGGGAGTGATTTTTTTACTTTTAGGCTTATTTATTCTTCCACCAACTTATGATTTATTTGCAAAAAAAACGAATTTAAATCTATCTAGTGGAATTAAATGGATTACGGTAATTATTGGCTGTATAGTTGCAGGTTTTGCTGCTGGTGACTTGAATGCTGAAAGTGATAAAGAAGTGGATTTAATAGTTTTAAAAGCTTCAGAACTTATAAACAAAGGACAACTTGATTCTGCGAAACTTTATATAGAAAAGGCTAAAAGTCAGTATTCCATACCTTCTAATAACAAGGCAGTAGATTTAGAAAATGAACTAAATAAATATAATTCAGAAGATTTTATTATAGAAACTCTTCTTGCAATGAGTAATGAGGAATTAGAACAATTAACAAACGACCAACTATCAAAAGCATATTTGTTTCAAAAGACTTTGAATAAAGAGTTTATAGCATTGATGAAAGCTAAAGCTCCTGAAAGAGAGAGAATTATTAAAGAAATAGCTGAAGAGAAGGAGCGAGAAAGACTTGCCGCTGAAATTGCAGTAGAAGTACAAAAGATGGAGGAGAAGACTAAAAAACGTAAGAAAAAAATTCATGACTTATTTAGCCCTTATGATGGTTCACATCCAGCATTAACTAGGTTGATTAAGAAAAATATGAATGATCCAGAAAGCTACTCTCATGCAGATACTCGCTTTAGAGATGATGGTGAGACGATTTTTGTAATTACTAAGTTCAGAGGGACAAATGCTTATGGAGGAGTAGTTTTAAATACAATTTCTGCAAGAGTGGATTTAGATGGAAACGTTCTGGAAATTGTAAGCCAGAACTGAAAATAAATATTTAAGAAGATAAGTAGAGATCCCGTAGCAATTAAATGTTACGGGATTTTAATTTTTAATCTAGGTCTGTCATTTTTTGTCTGAGCATATCCATATCGTTCTTCATTTTCTCATCAACAACCTTGGCGTATATTTGGGTTGTTTTCAGGTCGGAGTGTCCTAGCATCTTGCTAACAGTTTCAATGGTCACAATATTATTAATTAATATAGCTTACCTGTGTGATTAGTAATCACTTCCGTAGTTCGTAAGAGTTGAATGTTTGATTGCTTGAGGAAGAATTTTCATCAATAAAAAAAGGAGAATAAAACATGTGCTTTATTCTCCTTTTTTGTGATCCAGCCAGTATCATCACTTAGGTAGTTAAATTAAGCTTTATGTAGTTGTGGGTATTGCTTGGGTACTGCGAATTTGATGATTCAAATCGATTGCTGGTATTTCATATCTATAAAATTCTGCTTAAATCGGATTATTAAAGCTAAATAAAATATTGGAGTTCGCACTTGTTTCTTTCAAGGATTAATTATTACAGTTTTATATACTCTAGGAAAATTCTATGTTCGTACCTATACATGCTCATTAGTTGGTACAAAATAGAAAATGATGAATACAATTACATTCTCAAGTTTCAAAGAAGAATGAGAAATATTAAAAGGAGATCTAAATGGATCTCTTTTTATATTCTGTAAGTTAATCTTTTTAGCGAAGGTAATGATTCTCATGAATTATGGTTTAAAAGTTTTTGTAACGAACTTGACAGATTTGACAGTATGAATATTAGTTTATATTTGATAATTTAGCGACTTGTCAGTGAAACTGATTCTATATGGTTTGTTTGATATAGTTTTTGTAACAAAAGTTTAGGTAATGGTTGTCAGATTGATAGTTTGAGGGAACCTATGTGCAATATGCACATTAGAATGCATAGGTTTATACAAAAGATTGTAATACTTTGCTGTGAGAATACTATTTTTGTAGTTTACTAATAAAAAAGAGTTATGTGGGATTTTGAATCAGAAAATACAAAAGGTTTTACACATGGATTTCATACCTATCCAGCTATGATGATTCCACAAATCGCGGGAAAGTTGATATCTGATTTTGGAACTAATGCAAATATTTTACTAGACCCATATTGTGGGTCAGGAACTTCATTAGTAGAGGCAAGCATTGCAGGTATCAATTCTATAGGATTTGATTTAAATCCCTTAGCTAGGTTAATAGCTAAAGTTAAAACTACACCTATAGAACTACAGTCTCTTAAGCTTCATTTACATGATTTTGATGACTTCTTGTTTTCATTTAGATATGGTTTTAAAAAGACAGATTCGATTATTTGTCCTGATTTTGCAAGAATTAATTTTTGGTTTTCAAAAGATGTAAAACAAAAACTGTCAATCATAAATAACTATATTGAGAATATAGAAAATGTTCAGATTTCCGATTTTTTTAAGGTCGCTTTAAGTCAAACTATTCGCGAGACTTCATGGACGAGAAATAATGAATTTAAACTCTATAAAATGAGTTCAGAGCAAATTAGGTCTTTTAAACCTGATCCTTTTAATAAGATTGCAGAGGTATTAGGTAGAAACTACTTAGGTTTGGAGGAATATATTTCTAGAAGAAAAGAGAATGTTTCAACGGCTTTATATGATTGTAATTCATGTAATTATATTTCAAAAAGAAAAGTTCCCAATTCGTCTGTTGATATAGTGGTAACTTCACCGCCATATGGTGATTCAAGTACTACTGTTGCTTATGGACAGTTTTCAACATTGGCAAATCAGTGGTTAGGATTTATGGAAAATGGAAGAATGTTGGATAAGAATCTAATGGGAGGAATTGCTGCTAAAAGGGTAAAAACATTCTCTAGTACAGTGTTAAATGATATTGTAAATGACATTTCAAAGAAAGATATAAAACGAGCTTTAGACGTTGTAGCATTTTATTCTGACTATGAAAAATCAATTAAGAATATTTCTAACACGATCAAAAGTAGAGGACATGCTTGCTATGTTGTTAGTAATAGAAAAGTACGAGGAGAAACTGTTTTAACTTCAGAAGTAACAAAGGAATTTTTTCAAAAATATGGATTTTCACATATTGATACATTCACTAGGAAGATTTCTGGGAAAAGAATGCCAAGGCAAAATAGTCCTTCTGGAAATACAGGAAAGAAAGAAAGTTTAATGAACACTGAATATATTGTAATAATGCAAAAAATCTAATCATGATAGATTATTCTCCAAGTCAAAAACAAGCAATTGAAACCAATGATAAAAATCTAAGAATAATTGCATGTGCTGGTTCAGGAAAAACTTCAACTGTTGCTGCAAAAGTAGCTCATTTATTAGATTCAAAAAATGGTTTTAATCTTGAACCTAAAAATATTATTGCATTTACTTTTACAGAGAAGGCAGCTGCAGAATTAAAGTATCGTATTCTTGAAGATGTTGAGAGTGATATAAGAGGCATGGCAGATATGTATATTGGGACTATACATGGCTGGTGTTTAAGTGCTTTGCAAGAGAATGAGTTTGACTATCAAAAGTTCTCTGTGTTGGATGAAATCAAACAAAAGCTGTTCATTGATAAGTATTATAATGTCAATGGGATGAAAGATGTAACGAAACTTTCAAAGCCAAGTGTGTCACTTAGACGTTTTTTGGATACTTCTTTGTTTACGAGGGTATTAGATATTGTTAGGGAATCGGATTTGAATTCAGAATTACCGAAAAATATTAAAGATGCTAAAAGGAAGTATGAGGAAAACTTAAAAAAGCACAACCTTTTTGATTTTACTATGATAATTGATGAAGCTATCAATTGTTTGACAAATGGAGGTAATCTTGCGAAAAATATTGAAGAGAATCTTAAATATTTAATTGTTGATGAATACCAGGATATAAATCCACTTCAACAAAAATTAATTTTAGAATTGCAAGAGAAAAGTAATTGTAAGCTTATTGTAGTTGGGGATGATGATCAAAATATATACCAATGGCGGGGTAGTAATAATGATTATATCATCAATTTTCATAAAAGATACTCTGCAGATTCTTTTCAGTCAATTGAGTTGAATACTAATTATAGATCTTCAAGTGGTATTACACAATTGGCAAAAACTTTAATTGCAAATAACAAGGTACGTCTTGATAAGGAAATGAGATCATTTGATAATCAGGAATATCATAAGGATACTGATGTTGTTTTTAATGAGTATGATAATATTAAAGAAGAGAACGAGGCAATAGTTGATTATATTGAGAATATTATTGGTGTTGAGTTCAAAGATAAAAAGGATAGTAAACAAGGTAGGGGGATTGCATATTCAGATATTGTAATTTTATTAAGAACTTGGAATAAGGCAGAATCTATTGTAGAAACGTTAGGTGAAAAGAATATTCCATTTGTAACAGCAGGTGTAAATCAGTTATTTGATACTTCAGAGGTGAAAGCCGCAATGGGCATCTTTAAATTCTTATATGAAGAGATTGACGAAAGTGAATTATTAACATTATGGCTTAATATACCATATTATAATACTTTATCTGAAGCTAATGTTAATGCCGCAATTGTGAGATTGAAGGAGAGGTTACCTTCTAATGAAAAGATTAGTAAAGATTGGGCTTACTCTTTGCAAGATATTTATTGGGAGTTTTTAGAAAATGCAAATGTATTTGAAGAAACATTTATTGATGAAACAAAACTTGATGAGACAAGGGAGATTGCTGAGATAATCTTTTATAATTTAGGAAAATTTAGTCAGGTAATACAGGATTATGAGGAGATAAATTTTAATTCTACTTCACCTGCATTTCACTTATTTAGTTTTATAAGTTTTGTAACATATGCTGCATCGGATTATTATCCTGAAGGTTGGTTAAATAACAGTTTTAAAACTCCGAATGCAGTTCAGATCATGACAATCCATCAAGCTAAAGGTCTTGAATTTCCAGTAGTAATAATACCTGGTTTGAATAAGAACTATTTACCAAGTAAAAAACGAGGTGGATTAAGTGAGTGGCATTTTCTTGGAAAAGAATTAGTAAAAGAACAACAACGTTACGAAGGTGCTGATAATTATGAAGATGAGCGTAGATTACTTTATGTTGCATTAACACGTTCGCAGAAATTCTTACTGATAACACGTGCTCCTGATTTAAATAATCGACTATATAAACAGCCATCAGTCTTTATCGATGAAATGAATAAATCTGGAGTTTTATTTTCGAATAAGAATGAAACTTTTGATTATTTTAATAAGCTAGAACCACAGCCTAAGACTAACCTTAAAACGATAAATTTAAATTTTACTGTTTTAAAAGATTTTTTTGATTGCCCTTATCGTTTTAAACTAATTTCAATGTATGGATTTAATTTTCCCTTGAATCAAAGAATGGGCTTGGGTAATTCTTTTCATAATTGTTTAATGGAAATTCATAAAAGAGTCAAAGGTGGTGAGGATGTTAAAGAGTCTGATATAGATGAGATTATCGATCGGCAAAAGAGCTTTCCATATATTGGTAGATCAAGTAAGTTAAAAGAAAGTTTTGAGAGGCAAATTAAGCATAGGATAGAAGAATATTATCATGAAAATAAATCTTCGTTTAATGAAATTGAATTTGTTGAGCAAGAGATACAGTTAAAACTAGAAGATGAAGTACTAGTTTCTGGTAGGATTGATTTGATTAAGAAAAAAAATGAAGATGGTAGTTACGAAACAACAATTATTGAATTTAAATCAAAAGAAGATTCTCAGAAGGTTAAAACAACGGATGATCAACTCAAACTTTACGCTCTTGGTCACAAGGAATTAACAGGAGAGCAGGCAAAATATTTAATGACTTATATAATTGGTGAAAATAGAGAAAAGATTAAGACTATATTAAAGGATTCAGACTTACAAGAAATCCAATCAAGAATTAATGAGTCAGCTAATGATATAAGAAAGCAACAGTTTGATAAATTTGATTCAAAAGATAAGTGTGCAGAGTGTTTTCAAAACAGTATTTGCCAGTCTATTAAAAAATATAATATTAAAACTAATAGATAATGGGTGTTTTAAAAAATAGGAGGCTTGGTAAAGCAAGACTAAAAGAAATTTTAAAAGATCCATCTAAGGTTTTAATAATTCATTATAGTTGTGCTCAATATCCTGATGAAGATAATGATGATGCTATTTCTCCTTTGATTACAGCTATAGTAATTCGGGCGTTGGATGATCAAATTAACGAGCATTTTTCAATACATTATGAAGCGGATAAGGCAGGTATAATAGTTGAAAATATCTCAGATAATCTTCGAGAGCTTGAATTACAAGTTCTAAAATCATTTAATAGATTTATAAAAAGGCACTCTGACTATATTTGGGTACATTGGGAAATGAAAAATATTCATTTTGGATTTCCTGCAATAAAGCATAGGTTTGATAAATTATTCAATGGTACTAAAGAGCAATTGCATGAAATACCATCTCATAAAAACTTTAATTTCTATTCAATTTTAGAGTTTATGTATGGCGAAGATTTCGCTGATTTACCTGATAGTTTAAGTGCAATGATTAAGGTAAATAGTAGGAGTGGAGTCTTACCCATAGAGTACATTGATGTAGAAAGAGAAGGTGGAGAATTTGAAAGACAGAATTACAGTTCTATATTGTCTTCTTTGGATTGTAAGGTTTCAAAAATTAGAGGTTTGTTACAAAAGTTTAATTCTAATAAAAAAATTATTGTAAATAGACGAAATAACCTTTCAGTTTTGGTAGATATAGTTAATCATCCATTTTTTTTACTGGTTGGTTGGATTGCATCTATTATAGGAGTTGTGTTAGCAATAATGACTTTTGTATAATAAGTCTCGTGAAATGGTAAAAGGGATCTTAGAATTTAAGACACTATCCCGCAAAGTGTATAAGTTAAATTTTTAGTGTTGGATTTTATAGCCTGACTCTATTTTCAGATATCGATTTTAGTTCTGTTTTGAGTATTGCGAAAACATGTTTGCTTACTTCATAAGCATCTCACATTTTTCGATTAGATCCATGATGAATCGGGTTAATATTAAAACTGTTACAAAAAGAGCTACTGGAATGAAGCCGCTGCAGCATAAGGGGCTACCCCGAAGAATATCTTTATTATTTTTGTTTGTCTAACATTCTAGTTATTACCTACCTTAATCTTTATGTATAATTATAACTTCTTCGAAGGAATAAATTAGCCCATTGACTTGCCCAAAAATGATAATACCTACCAGGTAAATCAGTGTAAATGCAATCTTTTAATGATCATTGGGAGTTAGAGTTTCATTTAAATTTTATGTCAAATGACTGTAAGTAAGCTATGGTTTTTGACATATAACAAATTCTAAATAATCATAATGAAAGTTAATTGTGGTTATTGTCCTCATTATGGATAGGGTTTATGTTTATTTTCGTCCCCCCGAAAAACTATGCTGAGGTGCGTTTACTACCTCCATTCGTTTCAGAATTAGTACTCTGGTATGCTTTTATCGTTTCATTTTTACTTTCGATTATTTCTTGTAAATGCTGAATCTCTTTTTCTAAGACTTCACATTTCTTACACTCCTGAGTCTTTTCTAACCCAGAGATAATTTTATCGTCTTCACTTAACAACATTTCACCATTTCCTGTTAAGAGCCATTTAGCATTAATATCAGGAAATTTAGACAAAATTAAAGCCATCTTGTCTCCTCCAATTTCACTTTTTAAACCACTTGATTTAAAATTCGAAGCAGATATAGTCGTTTTTTCTAAAAAATATGATTTTTTAATTTTCTTGTAATCAATGTATTGTAGTATCCTTCCTTTTATAGGGGCGATATTTTGTCCTTTTTCTTGCATGGGACTAAATTTAGTCTTTATTTTGTGTCGAATAATCAATCAATAATATCAAAGATATGAAAAATACAGATACAGGATTAACCAAGCGTGCATTAGCTCCAATTATGAGAGCAATGGAAGTTGGCGACACTGAAAATTATCCCAAATCTCAATACCGCTCGATAAGTGTAACTGCAAGTAACCTTAATATAGAAGAGGGGAAGAAGTTCTCAAAAAGAACTATCGGAAATGTAGTCGAAGTTAAGCGTATTAAGTAATCACCACAAAGTATAATAAATATGAATTTAGAATTACAAGAAGAGTTTGTACAGGTGCGCCGTGTTGACCTATCGGCTTTGATTAGTGAGTTTAAAGAACTAAAAGAAAAGATTGAGACTAATACACTAGATTATCAACTTGATCAGTTATGTGGTACGAGTCGCATGGTAAGCTCACCCGTTGTGTGTAAAATTTTTGGTTGGAGTCGTTCAACATTTAATCGTCGCTTGGTTGATGAGTTTAACCCAATACCTATGACCAAAGATGGTCGAGACTGGGTTATGTGTAGAGAGCTTTTCATCAAATATTATAATGAAACATACAACTCACAGAATTAAAATTGCTTTCCCTTTAACCACCAACCCAATAGTTATGGAAAAACAAATAAACAAAGCCTTCAGAATAGTATTCCTATTTCTAGCCCTGATGTCAGTATATGGAATAACCGTTGGAGCCTACCACCACATAGGAACACTAATATTCTGTTTAATCCTTCAAGCATGCTGTGTTATTCCTCAACCTAAAAAAGCAAGCGCATGACCAGAAATGAAAAAATAGAAAAGTGCATTGAGTTGCATAAGTTTTTTATTGAAAAAAGTAGCCTGTATGGTGATATGGCAATGCAAGCCAATAACCCTAAACATCAAATGAGACATTGGGATAAGTATTGGAACTATAGTCGTTTGGGAAAACGAGCATCAAAGCTTGCAAATAAACTATTCGAATATCAGAGATAACAACGACCCATAAAAAAATAGATATGAAAATTCATGATGTTAAAATTCATCCAGAGTTTTTTAGCGATGTAGTAAACGGGGTTAAGCCCTTTGAAGTTCGTAAAAACGATAGAGATTATAAGGTCGGTGAAAAACTGGTTTTAAAAGAATATTGCCCCGTTCTAAATGAATACACAAATCGTATTTGTTTTAAAGAGATTACCTATGTTTTAAAAGGCGGTTCTTTCGGTCTGGACTCTGATTATGTGGTTTTAGGATTAAAAGAAGCTTCCCCAACTGCAAGTGCTGATAAAAATAAAATGAACCTTTCCGGTTTAACTAGCTTCTACACACAAATCAAATCAATACCAATGCTTGGTGAAGCTGAGCGTATAAAACAAGAGTTATTGCATTGTATGTTAGCTTGTATTGAAAATGAAAAGGTCGACAAAGAAACGCTTGAAAACTTTAGAGTTAAGACCAAAGAATTACTCATGTATTTTCTAAAAGAGCTTTAACACGCACAAAAAAAGGGTACGAACACACAGGTTTTTTCAAGCCTGTTTTTTTTGAAAATTGCTCCCAAAAGCAAAGAAAAACGCACGAATTTAGGGTACGCATACACCGACAATTTAAGACAATTAACTCCCCACTTTTTTACATCCCTCACCATTGATTGACTTTATCAGCATAGAGCTTACGGACTTTGATACCAGACTTTGGGAAAACAACCCAAACCTGTCTTTTCAAGTTGAAGCCGCTATAAAGTCAGACGGAAAGCTAGGAGAGGAGCTAGGCAGTAGGAGAGCCCAATACAGAGGATTAAAATTTATTATTGAACCCCAAGGTAGAGCAAAGATCAAAGGCTCCATTCACAAATACTATAACGAAGGCTACAACAATGCAAGCCGCTTTACCTATGATGATTTCGAAAAAGCCGTAAACCAGTTATCCGTATTTGGAGTCAATCCCGAAACCGCAATACTAAGAGGTTTCGAACTAGGTTTAAACCTGGATACAACCGCCTGTAAAATCGATAACAAAACCTTTCTTGAAAGTATTCTGTACTGCAAAGGAGCAGAACGCTCCGATATGGAGATTAACGGAAAAATGGGTTTAGGCTACACTTACAAAACCACCAATACAAAATATAAATTCTACGATAAATCAGCACAAGCCCAAATTCAAACATCTGAACTTTTGAGGATAGAAACCAAGTTTAACCGCATGAGAGCCGTTGAAAACTATGGTTTAAACACCCTTTCAGATTTGTTGAATAAAGAGAAGCTTTCCAAGTTGATTATAGATAAGTATCTAAAGCCCATAGACGAAACGATCTTTTTCGAATGGGAGCAAATCAAAACGCCCCGCAGACTTCCAACCAAATATAAAAGCAAGTTTAAAGACCTACGAAACCCTGATTGGTGGATAAAGGACGAAAGAAGCCGAAAAGAAAGATACCGCAACAAACTGCTACTGGAAAAGCTCATCAATAAGTACGCAAAACGAAACATTAAAAACATACTGAAAGACCTTATTGCATTGGAACTACAAGCTTTTACACGCACAAAAAAAGGTCACGAATACACCGAATTTGAAAGCCTGAATAATTGGAATAATTCAGATAACGCAGCAAAAAAGGGGACGAATACACAAAGTATTGTAAGGTGCGATTCCCACGACCAAAGGGAGGGAAAGAAAAAGAAAAAATACTGTCTCACCTGTGGAAAAGAAATAACAGAACAGAAAAGCGATTCTAAATACTGTAACGACCAAAGAAAATGCAGAGACAAAGCATATAACCTGAAAGTCTCAGAAAGCAGAAAGAAAAAGAAAAATGATAAGGAAAAAGAAATACTAAAGCTCATAAAGAATCTGGGAAGTGAACTAAGCCTAACCAGAACCACTAACCCCAATAGAAAAAAGACTAAAGGAGTGAAAGCCCGAAAGACCTCTATAATCGTAACCATAAACGGTAAAAGAAAATACTACCATGGATCACAAGCTCGCTTCTTCCTTAATGAATTTGAAAAAAAACAGATAAGCCAAAACCCAAACTATGAAACAGCAAATAATAGACACTCTGGAAAAGATGCTTAAGGAAAACCATAGAAAAAGCAAATACCCCAATCATGTGCTGTATATCGATCTAGAGAAGGAATTGGAATCAATAAACCCCAACTCCCTAAGAAAGACACTTAGGGAACTTTGGGAAGAAAAAACAATAAAAGCAGGACGAACAATTAACGATACATATATAAAACTTCAAGAAGCAATTTAAAATGAATTACAGAACAATGAGCAAAAAGGAGCTTGCGGCTGAATTGAATATATCAAAAAACACCCTTACCCGAAAAATGGAGAAACATTTAAAACCCGAGTTTGTTAAACATGTGAAAGGCAAATCCCTTCTTTTCGAAAATGAGGTAAAATATATTCATGAAGGAATTGGAGCCAATAAAGAATGGTGAAGGCTCAAAAATAGGGTGTAGTCTAAACAGAACCCAAAAAAACAGGATAAAAGAGTCAGATATCAATCAAAACCTACGATTCTGAACCCATCCCAAATTTGAACCCAAAAAACAGAGAATTTCATCATGGAAAAGAAAATATACAAATACACGAGAGTTTCAACCGAAGAACAAAACGAAGCTCGACAAGTTGACGGCTTGCAGGATTATAAAGGCGAATTGCTCATTGATAAAATATCCGGTAAGATTCAATTTGCAAAACGCCCACAGGCAAAAATGATTATCGAAGCAGTTAATGAGGGTTTGATATCCGAATTGATTGTTTTCGATGTTGATCGATTGGGTAGAGATACTCTGGACATACTTGAAACCTTGAAAATATTGAAAACGAATAAAGTTTGTGTTAACGTTCACAAGCTTGGTATTAAAAGTTTCATTGATGGGAAATTTAATCCGGCCTTCGAATTGATCACAACGGTTATGGCAACCTTGGCACAAATGGAAGTTGAAAGGAGCAGACAGAACCAATTGGAAGGAATAGCGGCGGAAAGAAAAAAAGACGAAAAAAGAGAGTTTAAAGATAAAGCTTATAAAGGTCGAAAACTTGGAGCCAAGAATAAAGACAGTATATCATTGGTCAAGAAATACCTCAGCGTAAAAGCATGTTTAGAAAGTGGCATGAGTACCAATAAGATTGTTGTAGCAACTGGTGTAAGCAAAAGTACAGTAAAGCGAGTTAGAGCCGAATATTTTAAATCTGAAAACAAAGAGAAATAATTAAAATTTGGAATACTGAAAGTATCATGTCCGGTTGTCTTATTTAAGAAATAGAAAACCAAGTTTAGTTTAAAATAAGATTCAACCGGACAGGTAAATAAACCAGATATAAAAACAACTAATATTAAAAGAAAATAAACATGAATTTTATAATTATAGACAAATCACTTGGGGCAACCGGACAGATAGATTTTTTGCAAGAGCCTTTTTTTGAAATACAACCGGACACCAAAATACTACAGATTGGCGATGGTAGAGAAACAGGATGCAACCGGACAGATTTTTTTGTAGAGCCTTTTACTTATGTCGGGGCTTTTATAGCAGCACCTGAGGGGAAAGACGTAAAATACTATGCTTTTGAAGTTCCTGTCAACATGCTACCAGATGATAGTGAGCCTCATTATTTATTATATGAATCTACGGGATTAGAAGTTCTCAGAAGAAAAACTGATTACGATAGATTTATTAATCCTGTATTCAAGATATCGTGTTGATGATAGGAGAGGACATTGACAAGCAAATAGAATTTATCAGCAAGCTTGTGCATGAGGGAGAAAATGAAAATTTTGAAATTTACAGCGAAATTTTAAAGACTTTGAAATCTTACAAGTGTAACACTTTACCGTTACACTTAGAAAGAAAAAAATGCTCTGCTTGTGGTCAATATTTCACAGCAAAAAACGATTTGCAAGAGTGTTGTGATTCTAAGTGTCGGGTTCGTCTTCATCGAGCAAAAAAGCGAATTGAGAATTTTAACAAAAAAGTTGAAGAAATTTTAAGAGCCAAAAATATTAATGCCCGGTTCATGATAGAACAAATAATTACTAGTTCGCGTAAATGTCCTTTTGTGGTTTATTACGATGGGAGTAAATATGAATCGGAGAGTACTAGAAACTTACTAACCAAATTAAAGAATATTTGAAAATGGTGTTTTGATAGTGATTACTATATTTTTTTACGGCACACTCTATAAAGAATACAATTGAGAATATAAGTACAAAATAAGAGAGGATTAAAATTCTATATTCTCGCAAATAAAAAAATCTCTTCAATAGAAAATTTCTACTGAAGAGATTTTTAATTAGTATGTGTTCGTAAAAGAAATGATTATTCTTTCTTCATTATACACGCTTGTAATATTCGTGTTATAAGATAAATTTTTCAACAAAAACATAAGGACCATTTGGAGCTGATTGTGCAATACGCGCACAGTGCCAGTTAGACCCCCAACGTAATCCTGTGTCCCAAGGACTTTTTTTGCTATCAGCCCAAGTCCATGCTTTTGAATTGGAATCAGGATTAGAAGGCCATCCTTTTTCATATACTTCAATTTTATCCTGCTGTGCACGGAAAGGAGCTGTTGTTTCCCATTTTAACCAAAGATTTCCGCGGTTTTCATATGCAGTCAAAGTCCAGGAAAAAGTTCTTGTTTGAGTTTTTGTTTCTACGTTTGAAGCTGTTACAGGTTCGTTCATGATTGCTTATAATTGATTTAGACCTACTCTGTTCATGGGTTTTCGGCTAATCCCATTAATATATTTAAACCAAAGAATAAATCGAATTGTTATCAATATTGTTACAATGATAACAATAGCGACTCAACCGTTTTTGTTTTTTTTCATAAGGTATATGTAAGTTCTAAAAATTAAATTTCTTAAAAAATATCACGATATATCACGTTGGTAAACAAAACATAAATAAATTCAGACTATGTATTTATGGGTTCGCTAACCTGTAGTCCATTAGCTCATCAAAAGTCCCCAAAGCCTTTTTCCAATATTTAAAAACCGTTACATCCGAATGCTTCCAATTATTCCAGTCTGTCGGCACATCAATTCTAATCTGCATGACTAACTGAGTCGTTTCCGTTGTCCCATCATTAAAAACCTGAACCCCGTTTTGTTGGCTTGTATTACCTAAATAATAAGCATCGCCGGTTACACTAGAAAAAACCCTTTTAAAAACAGGAATATAGATCGTTTTACCTCGGTTTGCCGAATCCATGACCAAAGAAAGCGGGCTTATTTGCATGCTATGTTGACCATCCTTTGTCATTACGGGAATGTTTAGCGTACTGCCACCAATTAAATCAAACTTGACAGTCTTGTAATCAAAAGAAATGTTGAAATCAAAATCCTTTAAAAGTCGCATATCCGACCTAAAACCCCTTATGGCATCAGGCACAGAAAATTTATGCTGATCCTCATTGGTCACGGTATAATCACAACTAAGCCCGTCAGGATAATTGTGTTTAATTGGCGGGAGCTTAGCCTCTGGCATATCATCCCAAATAAAGTTTCCAAATTCATCATTACAAAAAGCGACTTTCCCCTTTGCTGCACCTGTTTTAACTTTTAAAGCAGCTGTTGATACACTCTTTTTAAAATCGGCTACACCTTCACCGTTTAAACTTATTCCGATACTTTTGTCTTTTCCCGCAAGCTCATAATGCCCTGCATAATCTAAAATATTTTGGGAATGTTTTGCGCTCCCTGTTTCATCTTCAATTGTATGACCGTATGAATTTTCACCGTTTCGACGTTGAACAATCCTGTTGGTTGTTTCATAGCCCTTGTCCGTCACCTCCTGTAAACTTGGTGTTTCTGCTTCCTCTGCTGCTAATAAGCCATTCCTGTATATGTGGCTAACCTGTGTTTCCTCAGTGTTGAGCGTATAGTCAGCATTATAAACAAGTTTTACGATGGCGATAGGTAGAAATTGCTTTAAGTTAGCAGCATGGGGTTTTAAACTTGGGAAATCTGCCGAAAAGTCAACGAATTGCGACCAATAAGAATAACCAATATAGCAGCTAACACGGCAATAATGAATCAAGCCATGAGTTTCAATTTTTTGCTTAACCGTGTCCGAATAACACCTGAACGTTCTTAAGCCCAATTTGTACGCTACGTTTTTGTACTTGAATACGTCCTTTCCATTTCTGTAACCATCCCAAACCAAATTGAAAGCCCTTAAGTCGTTTGAAGGTTCCAGACGAAAATGAATTGCTTTCGGAAACTCAAAGCCCGCCCCATGACTTAAATCCTGAAAGTTAACAAGCTTGCCGTTCGCATTCTTCATTAAGGTTCTGTTATCAAGCGTTGCTTGGGGAACATCATTAATTATTGCGGGAACTTTTACGTATTTTTTCCAGAGTTTAAAAACACTTGTTTTTTGAGTATTCCACCTTCCATTATTCCCAAGCTCAGCACGAATAATCATAAAAGGAATATTTCTTGCTTCGTTCGTTCCGTCCTCTTCGCTGTTGTGGTGAATACACTTGCCGTCAAGATAGTTGTTTACAGGATTGTTTGCCCATGCTTCCGAATCTCTTTCGCTTACAAGCTTCGCGTTTACTGTCCAATGCATGAAATTATTTTCCATTCCATTAATTACGCCACAACTCACTCTGGTTCCTATCTGTAAATATTTAAGACCTGCTTTAGTGTTTACAGGAATATAACGACACCTGAAACCCTCACTAGCGGCAATGGAAGCTGTTATATACGAACCATCCCCTCGATTATAAACCCCCATTGTAAAATCAAAATCTTCCAGAATTTCAATACTTTCGTCCATAGGTCGCATATTGTAAGGAGAAACGATTGTGTTTACTGTTCTGTCACCCTTTGCTGCACCTTCTGTTGTCGTGATATAATCAGGCTTTAAGCCCGCATCCTCTTTAGCTTCCTGTTCCAATAAATCAAAGCTTTTGTTGCTTTCCTGAAAGCGATAAATAGCCCATCCGCTTTTTATGTCTGAATCTGTAGAAGCATCAAGCACTTTGATAACATCCCCGTCAAAAAAATCTTTTATTTCCGCATCCCTCAATGCAATAGTCCTGAAAGTTAAATTCGTTCCCTGTTTCTTTCTTTTAAGTCTCATCCTCTGTCTGTATTAATTCCTGTTGGAATACATTATAAACTAAATCCGTACTGTTGTATCGGTTCTTTTCGCACTGCGCATTGCCACCCTTGGCAACCTGAATAACCATTGAACCATCATACTCAGAACCCAAACCACCCCGGGCAGTTCCCGCCGTTGTACTCTGAAAGATGATAAGCCAAATCACATGCGGGTACTTATTCATGAGCTCGTCTAAAAGCCTCTGATTTGAGTTTTGAAGCTTCCCCCAGGAATCAACCGCAATCACATCATACATTTGGCAGTATTTCTCTAACTGGTCAATACTGTTATTTGCAGAAATAGCGACATTGTTTCTTGCTTTACCTTCGATATATTTAAGATATTCACCAAAAAGTGAACTCTCCGGGGACATCTCCAAAGAGAGCATCAGACACTTTAAACCTTCCCATGCAAAAAGATTTATAGCTTGAAACAATAGCCTGCTTTTTCCCGCACCCTTTTCACCACGTAATACGACAGCATATTTTTTACGCTCGTAGCCTCCCATGAATGCCCCAAGATCACTACGTAAGGGTAATATTTCGGTGTTGGGTTTCCAGTTATTTAAAAGAGTCGTTCCTTCACCCTTTGGCATGCTTACCTGTGATTCATTTTGTAGCCCATCAACAAAGGGGATTGTTGACTGCTTAGCCGTTTTTTTTCCAGTCTGTTTTTCCGGATCTTTATTCTTTGGTTTTAATGGTTTCTTTCTTTTAACAGGCTTTTTAGTAGCCGTTTTCTTTTTGGTTTGCTTTGGCTCTGGTTTAGTGGCTCTTTCCCTTTGTGAATCACTTACAAAATTCCCGATCTTTGCACCCTCCAATAAATACTCCACAGCATCACTCGCATAACTATAAGCCTCTAAAAGTGCCGTGTCCACATGCTTGGTCTGAGAAAGCCATCCCTTTAAATAACTCAGAGAATTTTGTCTGTTGTATTCAAGCCCCAATTCCTCACAAAGCATCAAAGAACCGATTTCCGCAACCAGTTCCTCATTCGCATAATCCAGAGACTGACGCGCACTCAGTTTGCCACGCCCAAGCCTTTTAGGATTGCCCGTGGAGTGCACAATCTCATGAAATAAAGTGCTGTAATAAGCCTGAAGCTTTTTAAAGCCCCCCGCCTGAACCATATGAATGCACTCATTGGCATAAGACCCCCTCGTATGCCTGTACAAATTGCTGTCCGACTGATCATGTTTGATTTTGGGAATACGTTTCTTTTTAGACAGGAACTCAATAAAACGATCCACATAAGTGAGCATCTCAGCATGCTTAAAGGGAACCTCTTTAATTTCTGGTTTTTCAATACCGCTCACATAATCCAGATTGACCGCCTGATGGAATTTAGGAAGGAAGTAATCAGGCTTACCGGACTTTTTGCCCTTGTCCTTTCGCATGGGAATGTATGAAACAATCTGAATAACTTTGTTTTCATCCACGATCTTCCCGCCCTCCTTTTTAAGATGAGATAAAGTGATGAAAAAAGGGTTTCTGTGGCTGTTCATGGCTAAAGTCATTACATTAGAAACGTTCTTATAAACACGCCCGTTAATGTTTCTGAAACCATTTAAAAGCTTGCCGTTTTCATCAAAAACCAAACAAGGCTTCCATTCTTTTTTCCATTTGGAGAAAAGGAAACTCTTAATATCATTAATCAAGTCCGTTTTAAACTTTTCCTTATCATCCTTCCAACCATCCAAAGAACTCTCAAGAATCCCCTTTAAAAATCTGTATTGAGCTTTGCTGTTTGCCTTTTTTGTTGGTTTTTCAACCTCTCTGTTTGTTAATCCTAACATATTGATTTGTTTTTGGAGTAAAAAAAAGCCATTCAAAAATTAATCCTGAATGGCTCTTGGTATCTGTATATCATAGCTAGAAAAGACCTAAAAAGCGTTTTCTCTTTTCACCCTTATTCTCTTGCTCCTGGTCCGTTTCAGTATGCAAGTGAATTTCGCCGCCCTTCTTGGTTTTGATATCCTTAATTTGAATACTGGTTTGTTGTGCAGGAATTTGATTCTTACCGTGCTTGTAGCCAATTGCCATACCAAGCCCTAAACCTGTTGTAAACAGGAGAATGCAGACCATTATTTGTAATTTTTTCTTTGTCATTACTTTAGATTTTAATATTTGACCTGTCAACATCTTTACAGGCTGTTGAATTGCCTGATAAACTAAGGTTCTCAGCACCCACAAAGCCAACGATTACGCCTGTTAAGTAAACCGATTGCCTGATATATTCGATATCCATTTTCGCGATGATCAGAACCATTGTGAAAAGGACTAAAAGAAGCAATAGTAAACGTTTCAAACTTGGCTTTCCGTTCTTGTCTGTAAGCATCAGAAGCAGCCAATTGTTTCGGGTTTTCATCTTTTAAAAGAGTTTCCAGTTTTGTGAGTGTTTTAGCATTCTGTACTTTTAGCTCAATCAATTCCAAATGATTGCTCCAAGTACCATAAAGACAGAAGCCAATAAGAACAACTAATGCGGTGTGTTCCTTGGAGAAAAGACCGCTAATTTGTGCCGTTGTACTCATCTTTTCAATTTGATTTAAGGATTAAACCAAGCGTTAAAAGAGCAACAACACCAAGTGCTACCTGAGTAGAAGGACTGCTTAAAAAACCTTGCAAATACCTTAAGCGACTCTTCCAGACCTTTGCAAAGTGAGGTTGATCTTTGATTTCCTCTTTAATGAAAGCAACCCGGGCATTAAACAAAGCCTTGGCCAAATCAGATTGATTAACCGATTGAACCGCACGAGCCGTTAATTTTCCCATGCTGCCATCCACAGCCAACCTAAAGCCCGAACGATTGAGAATTTTTTGAAGTTCTTTAACCGCTCGACCCTTTCCGGAATTAACCGCAAAATCTAAAAGTTGAGTTGCAAACTCCTGTTTGAAGTAAGGCAGCCAAAGTTTGTTCCAATACACTTTGATATAGAAGCCCTCTACAAGAGAGGCAAGACTACTAAAAACCGTATTATTCCCAATAGCACCACTGGTTTTAATCTTGTCTATAAAGTCCCAACCGCCCCAAGACGGGTGATACTTACGGGAAATGCCGCAATAAGTTTCGCCCCCATTATCAAGCGGGTTGTTGGCATAACCCCCTTCGTTTCTCTCAATAATTGGGTAACTGATTTTGAATTCTGCCATAGCTTAAATTTTTACATTGATTTTAGAAAGTGTCGCTCTGATGACCCGAAGCTCTTTAGCATTTAACTCCTTATAAAGCCAACCAACCAAATTAAGACCATCAGGAAGCCCGAAAGCAGCACCAATCAAAAGCCAATCCGCCTTGTTTTTAGGAATCTGCAAAGCCGCTATAATTTGAGCTTCGTCCGTTCCCATACCATCCATGGCAACAAATAAAGCTTGAGCAGTGTCTTTGGCTTCAATCTGTGTCAGTGTTGGTCGCTGCCCATTATTAACAAGCTCTTTCGCAACCTCTTTCTTGTAGACAATCTCATTGTGCTTTCGCTCTTCTTCCTTCTTTTTTCCTGTCAGTACATCGAAGGTTTCACCCATACCGGAATAAAGCTTATAGCCCATTAAGAGGACTAAAGCACCAACAGCTAAACCTGTAAGATTAACCGCTTTCTTCTGGTTTGGCTTTAAGTTCCTGTACTTTTCAACTCCCTTTTTAGCTACCATTGCAGCGGGGAGTACCCCTAGCATGCTGCACGAAATTTCCAAGCCTTTTTCAACATCTTGTTGATGTCCTTTCCGCTATCTTTGAAGGCTTCAATTATTCTTAAACTCTGATCATTTAAAAGCGTTCCGAACTCCACTAAAAGCTCTGCTTTCTCTTCTTCCGTGAATTGTTTTTTATCTGTCATAGCTATTCCTTATCCTTGTTAAAAATTGTAACGTTATTCTCTTCTATTTGCTGCCTTGAAATCCAAGGGCGGGCTAGAATAAAAAGCCCCTTATTGTCGGTTGTCTCTGAATCTGCAATAGTGCCGTAAAAGGTTGATGTAACCGTAATATTTTCAAGCTCCAAAACCTCACCCCTTAAAAGCGGGTAGCCTACTTTTGTGCCGTAGTCAGGAAAAATGAAAATGGTATCATCAGTTTTATTGGTCAGTATTATAGAATAGGAAGGGGGAACCGTGATTTTCACTTTTCCCCCTCCACTGTAGACAACCTTTTGCACACTGTCAAAAAGTTTCATCTCTCTCTATTTTTCGGCTGTCAGAACAAGTGTTCCCTCCACTTCCGCACCGTCTTCATTTGCTATGATGATACGAAGCGCACAGCCCGTTAACATTCGGTTAATTACCAGTTCTTCACGTCCGTTGCCCAGTTGATAGTAAGCAATAGGCAAACTATCAACAATAGGTTCTTTCCCGTCATGAGTTCTCAACTCAAGATCCGTTTTGTTGTTATGCCTTCCAACCCATGAAGCCGCCAACAATTTCGGATAATCCTCTAAAAAGAACTCCGTATTAGCTGCGGAGTTCGGGTTTCTGGGATCAATATTTACAGGGAATGAAAATCTTTTAACCGCCATGATTAGTTAGAAGATAAACGGTAACCAACCAAAGCAAACTCAAACACAATAGGTTTGTCAGACGCACCAACAGCTTGCAGGCAGTTGATTTCAGGCTGAATGGATTGATTTTGAGTGATCACAAAAGGCGTGAGACCGCAATACTCATTAAATGCGCTGTCGTCCTTCGGCTTCTCCGGCATCGCATGACGTAAAACAACCTTTAACTTCTCTTTGTTCTGAATCTTCAAAGAAACCTCATTATTAAAGAAAGCCGTGTCTATGCCTTCATCAATACTTCTTGCGAAGCCTAACTTTGTAAAATCGCTGTCACCCTTAAGCGCTTCAATACTGTTTGCTGTGGAAAAGATAACACCCGTGCAAATAAAAGACTCGCCCGAATTCAACTTACCCGAATCAATATTTCTGACCCCGTCCATCATTGGGTCTTGTGACTCGACCAAACGAATAATGCCACGACTACCTGAAAGCTCTTTACGACAGTACAAAATATGCTGTTCGATAAGCGTATTTGAATTAACAGCAATACCTTTTGATGCTGCTAGTTTTGCAATGGCTTCTTTGATTTGAATTTGCTCGATAATATTTTTCATTTTTTAAGACTGATTTGTTAAGTGTCATAAACAGAAGACACTTAGATTTATTAAATTGATTTATTTGTAAACGATTAACAGCTAGTTTAAAGCTGAGATTTGACCATTCAGATTTGAAAAATCAGTACTTGGAACCTCTTCATATCCTTCGAAGTCCTCATACTCCCCTTCAAGAGCTGAAATCGTATTTTCGTTCTCCTCTTCTTCATTTAGCATTTCGATATAGTCCAATTCCTCCTGAGACATAGCACCCAATGCGTTTAAAGCATCCTCAGAATAAATGACCTCTTCACCCTCTGTACCACGTAATACAGGAATAAAGCCCTTATCATCCTTACCAAAAGGCGTAACCGCCGCAAAAACACCCGCCGTAGCTATACCGCCCATGAAAGATTTATATTCTTTAGGAAGTTTGATTGCTGCAACCGTTCCGATTGCTGCAACCCCGCCACCTATGGCAACTTCCTTGATCTTCTTTTTCTTGGGGTCAGTCTCTTCCGAAACTTTCAGCATTTTTTTTGCCTGTACGACAACGATACGTCCTGCAACGGCACCACCCGCCGTTTTTAATACCTCAATGGCAGTATTTTGAATATCTTTTGTATTCATTTTTTATTTACTTTTTAGATTTATGACTTGATTTACCTTTATTCTTTTTAGGCTTCTGATTTGCTTTATAAACCATGCCTAAAGCAACACTGCCCAGAACAGCAATGCCGACCCAATTCATACCCGCTTTTTTCGGAGCACCCGTTGCAGTAGAAACACCAGGCATTGATTCTTGCTTTACAGCCGATTTAGTGACCTGTTGAACCTCTGGTGTTGGCTCTGGTGTTTTATTGAAAATAGCAAGATTACTTGCTTGTTTCTCAATGAACTTTTGGGCTGTATTGGCAACTTTGTTGTCAATCTTTTGAGACAATTTGTCTTGAATTCTTTCAGCAAGAGTTCTGTCTGCTACTTGTGGCGGTGCCTCTGGCTTCTTGTTGTTTAAGATGTCCAGATTTTTTTGAGCCTTCGCCGCCCTTTGTTCCAAAGCTTTTTTAGCTTCGGGACTTGTTGCCTTAGCAGCTTTTTCCTTAAGATTTGCAATGTGCTTTTCTTTAGCCTTCTTAATAAATGAGCCCAGACCAATTTTATCAAGAATTTTAAATAACCAATTGATAATTTTCATTGCAATAGGTGTTGCGGCGGCTGTACTTGCTGCAACGACTGCACCTAATCCGACACCTTTTAAACCCGCTCTTTTAGCCTGAGATGGAAACATTTGCTTTAAGAACGTAATCTGCTCTTTTTTCCATTTGGGTTGGTTCTTAAGCTTTCTTGCTGCCGCATCATTGGCTCTTTTGTCCGCTTCGTAATCGTCCTGTCCGTAAACGTCCGATTTCTTAACAGGCTTGAAGGTTCTGTAAAAAGCTTTGTACTCATCGCTTTGCAACTGTCCTTTATGCTTTCTGGCGTACTTATCAACTCTTCTTTTGATAGCTGCCTTTTGCGAGCTGCTTACTTTACCATCAACATTGAGCTGCATTTGCTTCTGCTCTAAAATTCTGATGGCTTTTTTGTAAGCCTTAGTCCAACGCTTTCGCCTTCTTCTTCGTCGTCTGCGCCTTCCTTCTAACTGACCTAAACCGTCTAAGCCGTCCATACCATGAAGTTTGACAACCTTTAAACCCTGTTTAAGTCCGTTACTATACCAAGCTTTCTTGATATGCTTTTTCAGATAAGACAAAGAACCGCCCAGCCATTTCCAACGCTTTGCAAACTTTGCATAAGCTCTCTTAGACTTATCGTAATCCGCTTTTGAAAGTCCTATTTCGTTGGCTTGCTGCTGAGTTAAAAGACCATAACCCATTTTGATAGCCATGTTCTTCTTGTTCTTTTTGATCTTAGCCGCGATAATACGGCGAACAACAATCATGATCGGGTTTAACTTCATTAAGAATTGAGCCAACTTCTTAACCATTTTAACAGCCCATTTTGCAGCTTTCTTAACAGCCTTGAAACCCTTCTTAACAGTCTTTCTTGTCCATCTGCCAAGCTTCTTAAAACCCCGTCTGATTTTTTTGAAAAGCCCTTGCAAGCCCCCAAGCAAACCAATGGTTTCGCCATGTTCATTTTGAATGCCGTTAACCGGGTTTAGATTTTCTCTTTCCCATGTTGCGCCGTTACCCATATTGACCACGATACCGTCAAGGCTATCATTGTTTAGCAGAGAATTGTAAGCCGCTTGAAAATGTTCCCAATATTCGGGCGTGTAGCCCGCAGCATGGTAAACTTGCGGCTCTTTCCGATACATATCTAAAGCTATCTTCATTTGAGCTTTAGAGAACTTTCGAGCCGCAAGCTCTTCTTGCATTAAAGCATCCTGAACACCATTTAAGGCGCTTGGTTCGAGGTTTTCTATTTCCTCTTCATCTAAGAACTCGGTTTCCTGATTATCAAACTCATTGGCAGAGCTTATCAAATCATCAACCGCACCCAAAGAACCAAGACCGTCTAAATTCGGCTCATCGATACCTTCCAATGTTTCGATTTGCATGATTCTGAAATCTTTTTTAGTTGTGTAATACGCCTCTTTGTTGAAGGCGTGTAAAACTGTGTCTACGCAAATGTTACTCTGAGTAAGCAGGTAGACATGCGAAAAGGGCTTTCCATCGTAACCCGCAATACGGATTCTGAACGGAATGCCCAAACAGTAGAGTAAAGCACCGCAAAAGACTGTGTGTTCATCACAGTCACTTGGCGTGCCTTCTTTAGATCGGTTCAACCATATTCGGGCAGGAACAGACAAGGTTTCTTTCTCTATCTTATCCCGCTTGTACTGAATGTGATTAAACACAAAATTCCATACATTTCTACAAGTTTCTAATTCGCTATTCCCTTCAAGAGTTTTCGCTAAATCAGAAACCTGATAATGATATTTTTCGATAATCCCGTTCATGATCTGAACAGTTTTATCGACATTCCCATATGTCAAAGAACTAGTGTTTTTAGCATCATCCAATTGAATTAGATGGCTGAATTTCGAACCGTCTTTTATTACCCTTCTCCCTTGTCCAATAATGTTTCCATTCTTTGAAACAAAGACCTTTACGCCATTGTGCCTCTTTGATTTAACGATCTCCATAAATTAAAATTTGATTAAGTCCAAGAGGTTTGTGGGGTCTTTAAGAGCTTTTAAGTAAGTCCTCCATTTACTGTCTATCGCAATTTTCGTTGTTGGTATATTGAAACCGCTAACGTTTACATTTTTCAGAGTAATGAACAAGTCGTAATTCGTAATATTCTTAGTATCTATTAAAGTGTTTATAGCACTTAAAGGCACATCGAATACAAAGCTTACTTTCTCCTTGCTTTTAGAACTAATGAGTTTCGAAGGTCTTAGCAGTGGTGTTTTCCCTAAAGAAATCAACTTTAAATCCTTTACAAGCTGCACCTCAATTTGGTAAGTCTCCAAAGTACAGTCAACAACACTTTTGTTCTCTACGTAAATAGAGCCACTCAGCCTTATTGACTTTGTACTAAGATTTAAACCAACTTTGGGCAGCTTATAAGGCTTGATTTCTACCTGACTTGCTGCGAACTCACTAGCTCTGGAAGCTAGTTTACCAGTTTGTTTTTCAAATAACGTTTTGATATCATCCCGAAATGCAATTGCTGCAATTCCACCGCCCAACAAAAGGAAGTGTGATGTTTTCATGGTTCAAATATGGGAACTAGAAACATAAAAAAAATCGAAACGGCACGCTATGAGCGACTTTGAGGCGTTTTGAGATACTTTGTAACGCTTTGGAACTTTCTGGTGTTTTCTGGTGTATTTTGGTTTGTTATGGTCAGTAATGGAGCTTTTATCACCCTTTGTTTTGCCCTACTTTTAAACCGAAAAACAGGGTTTTATTAGTAAGAAAACATAAGGCTCTGAAAAACAGAGAAATAAATATAGAAACCCAGTTTTAGAAAAACAGAGAAAATGATGAAATGTCAATATTGCGGAGAAGAAATTATAGGGAGACGTCCCAATAGCTTATACTGTAGTTCTCAATGCTCAGGCAAGGCAAAACGAGAAAGAATAGCGGGAAAAGAAACAAGCATGCAAAATGAGGAAACCCAGTTTTTAGCACAAGCACCAAAAATGAGTCTAAACCCAAACGATGAAATCCGATATGTAGAAAGAGAACATTTCGAAAAAATATCAAAATTACATCTCGATTACGGAGAAAGAATATCAAATCTTAAAGAGACGAACCAACAACAATCCTTTAAGATTGAGAGACTTGAAGACAAGATAATAGATTTAAAAGAAAAGCATGTAACAGAATTGAGTGCGGCAAACAAGAGTGCGACCAAAGATGTGGTTCAAACCATTTCGACCATGCCCGCCGCCCAGTCTGTGCTTGGCGCCTTGGCAAATGGTTTCATGTCAAAAGCGGGTGGGGGAGCTTTAGCAGGTGTTGAAGACGGTTTTAATGAGCAGGAAAAACAGATTATTGAACAGATTCGAAGAATGCAAGCCGATGCACAAAGCTACTTGATACAAATGCTTTACTTCCTTTTTGCCAAACGCCACGAGGAGCAAATGGAAATCTTTGCTTCATTACAGGCTTTTATGGCAAATTCTGAAGAGGAGGAAGATATATAGATATTATTATTTAATTATTGGGGCAATAATTAAATGTCAATCAAATTGTTGTTATTAAAAAAAACTAATTTTGGAGTTTTTAATTAAATATTGACAAAAATGAATAAAGTAGAATATAACCTTATTGGTAAGTTAGTAAGAGAAGGAAGTCCAACAAAGGTGAATGCTTACATATTAGAGTTGAGCGGAAATAAGTATCTGATTGATCCTAGTACTGGGGAAGTGACAGATAGGTATGATTGTTCTGATGGTAATATTTGTTATGGTTTTAGTCTAAAAGAGGAAAAACATGTAAATGGTCTAAAAATATCAATATCATACGATTTTAGATTAGCTTATGCAAATGATCCTTTGTTAGATCATTTTCAAGAAAAATAATTAATGCCCAAAACAAAAGCTAATCCTATTTGGAATTAGCTTTTGTTTTTGTGAGGGGTTTCAATTTTACTCGATCATTTTTTGTCTGAGAGCATCCATATCACTTTTCATTTTCTCATCAACAACCTTAGCGTATATTTGGGTTGTTTTGAGATCGGAGTGCCCCAGCATTTTACTAACTGTTTCAATCGGAACATTATTGCTTAAGGTAATAGTAGTTGCAAATGTGTGACGTGCCATATGAAAGGTTAAGTTTTCTTCTATTTCGCAAAGTGTTGCAATTTCCTTCAAGTATTCATTGGTTTTCTGGTTGGTTTTGACTGGCAAAAGCCGTTTCCCAAGTTCATAACGGTTGAGTATTTCAATTGCTTGAGGTAGGAGGGGTACTTTGTATTCACTCGCTGTTTTTTCTCTTTCTCTCCATATCCACCTATCGCCATTTTCATCGGTGTACAGGTCTTTTGTACGTAGTGTGGCAATATCAGCATAGGCTAAGCCCGTATATATCGAAAATAAAAAGACATCTCTAATTTCAGTCAATCGGGTAGTGGTAAACTTCTTTTCTCTTAATGCTTTAATTTGGGCTTTGTCTAAGAATTTTCGCTTTGCAGTCTTAGGTGCTTTGGGTTTGAATTTTAGATAAGGGTTGTTCTGTACAGGAAAGAAATCTTTTTTTATAGCAATGTTGATGAATTGTTTTATGGTTCCGTGATACTTAAATACCGTAGCATCACTTAAACCTTTACGGCGTAACCAATTATCCAGCTTTTCGATATTAGTATAATCAACATCATGAAAGCTTTGGAGTAGTCCAAATGTTTTAAGCGTTTCGAGTTTTGATTTAATTGCTCGATAAGTGCTGTACTTTTTTGTGGCGTCTAGGTCTAGTTCGTTTTCGCAGAATTCAATAAATTCCATTTCTACATCACCGGATAGATAGTTTTCTACATGAGTAAAACTAAAGTTCTTTTTCTCTTCAGCTACTTTTAGCTCAAAATCTTCTAGTCCTGAGATCAAATCTCGTAACTGTTTATTAAGTCGGATTTGATTTGGGTGGTTTTTGACTTGCCTTTTTGATTCATCCCATTGTTTAGGTTTTAGATAAATACCTGTAGAGAAATAACGTTGTTTTTTTTGCAAGTATACTTGAAGTTGAAGAAGGGCTTTACCTTCTTTATTTGTTTTTCCTTTACGGTTATAGACGATTTTATAGCTCGCTTTCATATATGGGTATTATTGGGTATTAAAACGGGTACTAAACTGGGTATTGTGCACGGTACTACACGGGTACTACAAAATTGTTAAAAGAAACATTTATTTTGTGTGTCAAAAGTTTCTTGTAACACCTAAAGGTACTAGGTTTGGCGGGTGTTTGCAACAAAAAAGCCGATACTTTTGTATCGGCTTTGTGATCCAGCCAGGGCTCGAACCTGGGACCTATAGCTTAGAAGGCTATTGCTCTAATCCAACTGAGCTACTGGACCATCCTATAAATATATTGTTGCAAAAAAATCAAGTGATCCAGCCAGGGCTCGAACCTGGGACCTATAGCTTAGAAGGCTATTGCTCTAATCCAACTGAGCTACTGGACCATTTTTCCTTAATTGCGATGCAAATATAGGGATTAATTCTTGTCTGACACAAATTATTTTGAGCTTTTTCTTAGGTTTTACGGCAAGTTCAAGCTAAAACTCTAACTGTCAGAATATCTATTTTTATATTTTTCTTAAATTTTTTTCAAATACATGTCTGTTTTAGATATTCACTTTATTAAATTCGCATGCTTCGAACTTTTTCGAATGATTTGCTTTAAAACAATTACAAATGCCGAGGAGCTATTCAAGTAATATTCCCAAACTCTATATCATTAAACTAGCCAAATGGTTCATGCTAACGATGCCCATAATTGTTCTTTTTTATCAAGAGAATGGTTTGAGTATGCAAAATGTTTTAACCCTTAAAGCTTTTTACTCTGTAGCAGTCGTTATTATGGAAATACCTTCGGGCTATTTTGCAGATATATGGGGGAGGAAAAAGACTCTGATTCTTGGTAGTGTACTGGGCTGTTTAGGTTTTATCGTTTATAGCTTCTCTTCCGATTTCTACGGGTTCCTTTTAGCAGAGTTGGTACTTGGAGTTGGTTCTAGTTTTATATCTGGAGCAGACTCAGCTTTGTTGTATGATAGTTTACTTCAGGATAAAAAGGAGAAAACTTATTTGAAGCAGGAGAGTCGAATGATGTCAGTAGGTAACTTTGCTGAAGCTTTAGCAGGTGTTGCCGGCGGTAGTTTGGCCCTAATTAGTCTGAGAACACCTTTTATCTTTCAAGTTTTTATAGCTTTTATGGCCGTTCCAGCCTCGTTTATGCTATTAGAAGTTGAGACAAGTAAAACGCAGATTAAGAATGGCTTTGGGCATATATTAAAGATTGTGCGGTATTCGCTGTGGGAAAATCTTCAGCTTAGATTAAATATTCTTTATTCATCGATATTTGGATGTGCTACGCTTTCCTTAGCTTGGTTTGTGCAGCCTTATTTAAAGCAATTCGATATGGATGTGAGTCGAATAGGTATTATATGGACCTTTCTGAATTTAACTGTGGGATTTACAGCTCTATTTGCTCACAGAATAGAAAATCGTTTGGGTAAGATTGGTACTTCTTTATTAATAGTTATAGGACTTTCTAGCGGTTTCATCCTCTCAGGGGTTATGACTTCGCAAATTGGTATTGTTTGCTTGTTTTACTTTTATATTATCAGAGGGATTGCAACACCAATTTTAAAGGATTATATCAACAGAATAACAACTTCAGAAATGCGAGCAACAGTACTTTCGCTTCGTAACTTTATTATTCGTATTCTGTTTGCCGCAATAGCACCTTTTTTAGGCTGGTATAGCGATCATTTTAGTATTGGTGAAGCTTTGGTGTTCGCAGGTAGTATTATCTTTTTGCTAGGGGGCTTTACTCTTTTCTTTATTTTTAAAACAGAACGGAAACAGCTTTAACTTTAGTGTTAAAAATTGACACGTATAATCAAAAAAAAAGAGTCTCATTTGAGACTCTTTTTTTGTTAAACAAATTCAATTGTCTTATTTCTTCTTCTTGTTAGCTTGCTTAGCAGCATCTTCCAAACGCTGTTGGAATTTAGACTTCTTAACAGGCTTTTTCTTCGAAGCTTCAAGCATTGCTAATACCTTATTATCATCAACCATCCATTTACGAATTGCCCAAGTTTGGATAATTGTAAATAGCGTTGCTACAAAGTAGTAGTAACTCAAACCTGATGCGTAATTATTGAACCAAACTAGGAACATCACCGGCATCATATACATCATTGCTTGCATACCTGGCATCTGATTCGATGTTTGCATCTGACCATTCATCTTAGTATAAACTAAGTTGGTTCCAGCCATCAATAAACAGAATAATGAAATATGATCACCATAGA
This sequence comes from Ancylomarina sp. DW003, assembly GCF_029029505.1. Taxonomy (GTDB): domain Bacteria; phylum Bacteroidota; class Bacteroidia; order Bacteroidales; family Marinifilaceae; genus Ancylomarina. The sequence continues at coordinate 40,725 of NZ_JAKJSD010000004.1, forward strand.
ATGGAATTTCCCATGGTAAAGTTGCAATTGAGTCATAAGAGGATAAGTCTGTTGCCCAAAGGAAACTCTTCTGACGAAGTTCTATAGATGCAGGGAAGAATCGGAATAAAGCAATTAGAATAGGGAACTGCACCAGCATTGGTAAACACCCACCCATTGGATTTACTCCGGCTTTCTTATACAAGCCCATGGTTGCCTGTTGGCGCTCCATCGATTTTTCTTTTGGAATTTTTTCGTTTATCTCGTCAATCTGAGGTTTTAAAACTCTCATTTTAGCCGTTGATAAATACGACTTATAAGTAAGAGGAGATAAAACTAACTTGATAATAATAGTCAGAATCAAAATGATTAGACCATAATTACTCATATACTTCTCAAGGAAATTAAATATCTCGATAACAACGTATTTATTTACCCATCCAAAAATACCCCAACCTAAGTTGATTACTTTTTCCAGCTGAATATCTTTTCCATACTTGCGAAGTGTTTTGTAATGATTAGGGCCAAAGTAAAATTGCATCGGGTAGCTCTCTTTTACATCACCAGCATAAGGAAGTGAAATCTCAGCAGAGAAATTCTTCAAAACAGGAGAATGCTCGTCCATACCGGTAGACTTAAGCTTAATGCCTTTGAAGTTGTTTTCGGCAATAAGAGCCGAAGTAAAGAATTGTTGCTTAAAGGCAATCCACTTAACCTGAGTGGTTAAATCTTCTTCATCATCACCTGATTCTTTAAGGCTTTCAACATCGTTATCATCATCACCATTAAACTTGTAGTAAAGAGCAGTGTACATATCTTCATTCTGACGGCCTTTTTCTTTTTGATAAAGGTCAGCCTGCCAGTTGAATGTTAGGTTACTCTGGTTACGAGCTATAATGTTGTTAAGACCAATTGCCTTAATCTCAAAATCAAGCATATAACTATCAGGAGCAAGTGTATATACATACTCAAGATACTGATCCTCGCTAGCCTTAAGCTTCATGCTTAATGTCTTCTGGCTAGAACTTGCATTAATGTTTTCGAAACCAGATTCGGAAGTAAAGAATAAGTCTTGGGTGTCTATAGATTTGTTATCAGCATAAAAATTCATGCCAAAACGCGTTTTTTCACCTTCCCAAAGGATTAATGGCAATGAATCGTGAGTTTGATAATCTTTAAGCTCAACAGAGTAGATACGCCCCCCTTTGTTGCTTACTTTAATTTTAACAAGCTTATTTTCAAGTGTGATAAATTCTTCTTTTTGAGCTGCCGCTGAAGAAAATACACCAAACGTCTCTTGTAGATGTACAGGATTTTTTTGCTTTTCGGCCTCAACGACTTTCATTGCAGTCAATCTCTCAGCCTCTAATTGTTGATCACGTGCTTTTTCAACTCTGGCAATAGAGTCGCGGGTTTTTATAGCCTTTAATTCTTCAGCTGAAGGTTTTGTCAGGTAAGTGTACCCGATCAAAATGGCTCCAATGATGACTAATCCCCAAATTGAATTTTTATCCATTTATTAGTTTCTGTTTAGAGAGTATTGATTAGAGCAATTCGATTTAAGTTGCTCTATATATCAAATACGATCTTATTGATAATTCCTTATTATTTGTTGTCTTTAGCAACTTTCACGAACTCAACAAAGAGAGGGTGAGGATTTATAACGGTACTCTTATATTCTGGATGGAACTGTACACCTACAAACCACTTATGATCTTTAATTTCAACAACTTCTACTAATCCTGTTTCTGGGTTAAAACCTGTTGCAGTTAATCCTGCTGCTTCAAATCTTTCAAGGTAGTCATTGTTGAATTCATAGCGATGACGGTGACGTTCTGAAATATCTAAACTCTTATAAGCTGTAGCGCAATTAGAACCATCCTTAAGTTGACATTCATATGCACCTAATCGCATGGTACCACCTTTTTCAGTAACGTTTTTTTGTTCCTCCATAAGGTTGATAACCGGGTTATGCGTTTGAGGATTCATCTCCAATGAATCTGCATCGTCAAGTTTAAGTACGTTGCGGGCAAACTCGATAACTGAAACTTGCATACCTAAACATATTCCTAAGAAAGGTACATCGTTTTCTCTTGCAAATTTAACAGCACGAATTTTACCTTCCATACCTCTATGTCCAAAACCAGGAGCAACTAAAATACCTTTAAGATCTTTTAATTCATTCTCGTAATTTGCGTCAGTTAGCTTTTCAGAATGTATCCATTTTAGGTTTACCTTACACTCATTTACTGCACCAGCATGAATAAAAGCCTCTGCAATTGACTTGTATGCATCCTTAAGCTCTACATATTTACCAACAAGTCCGATAGATATTTCAGACTTTGGATTTTTATGTCTTTTCAAGAATTTCGTCCATTCCTTAAGTTCAGGTTCACCTTCTGAGGATACACCTAATTTTTCAAGAACGATAGCATCCAATTTCTCCTCACGCATCTTCAGTGGCACATCGTAAATTGTTTCCACATCTATTGACTGGATAACGGCTCTTGGATCAACATTACAGAAAAGAGCAACTTTTCTTCTGATATCAGATGATAGTTCATGCTCTGTTCGCAATACCAGTACATCTGGCTGAACTCCAGTTTCCAATAACGATTTTACAGAGTGTTGAGTCGGTTTTGTTTTTAACTCACCTGATGCTGCTAAAAATGGAACAAGAGTCAAATGAATTACTAAAGCGTCGTTTCCAAGTTCCCACTTAAGCTGACGAACTGCTTCAATATAGGGTAGTGATTCGATATCACCTACAGTTCCTCCAATTTCAGTAATAACAAAATCGAACTTGTTTTTAGTTCCTAAAAGCTTAACATTACGCTTAATCTCGTCAGTAATATGAGGGATAATTTGAACCGTTTTACCTAGATAATCTCCTTTACGCTCCTTATTAATAACGTTTTTGTAGATTCTACCTGTAGTTACATTATTCGCCTGTGAAGTAGGAATGTTTGTAAAGCGCTCGTAATGACCTAAATCCAAATCTGTTTCAGCTCCATCATCTGTAACAAAACACTCACCGTGCTCATATGGGTTTAGAGTCCCGGGATCAACATTTAAATATGGATCCAATTTTTGGTTTGTAACAGAATACCCTCTGCCTTGTAGTAGTTTAGCTAAAGATGAGGCTATAATTCCTTTTCCTAATGAGGAGGCTACCCCTCCGGTAACAAAGATGTATTTAGTTGCAGACACTTTAAGTATGATTTAATGGTTGATTAAAACTGCAAAAATAGACAAAATATAGCATTCGGTAAAACTATTTTTTCAACTAAAAACAGTTGATGATATAAAAAAACACCTCCAGGAATAATCACAGAGGTGTCTTTTCTATTTAGGATCAAATTAAGAATGAATTATTTTGATGCAAAATACTCATAAGTCTTTGTTATTTAGCTAAATCATCAATCAATTTGATTTTCTGATTTAGTAAGTCAAGATTCTTTCTACCTTGATTAACTTTTTCTTGCATTTCTTTTAAAATAGAACTTGATTTATCAGACAAGGAGAAAAAGCCCATGTTATTTTCCCAAAGTGTAATATCACCTTCCAGCTGTTTAATCTTATTATAGAGTTTATTTCGCTCGTGAATAAGTTTATCTTCAGGTTTATGACCTTCGAGAATGGAATCAATCTTTAATTTAAATTTCTGAATTTCTAAGTTGCTGGAATCCAGGTTCATTTTGTCGTATAAGACATTTACAGCCTTGCGAAAATCATTCTGAATATGTTCTTTATTTTTAAAAGGGACATGACCAATTTCTGACCATTCTTTCTGGAATTGTTTAATTGTATTTAGATTTTCATCATTATTATCACTCAAGTCAAGAGATTTAATCTTCTCAATTAGTTCTTCTTTGAGTTTTAGATTGTCAGATTGTTTAGAATCTAAGGAACTGAAATGTTCAGATTTATTATCAAAAAAAGTATCACAAGCTTTTCTGAATCTATTCCAGACATCATTTGAAACCTTTCTAGGAACAAGTCCGATATTTTTCCAATTCTTCTGAATTCGAATTAATTCGTTGGTCGTTCGTTTCCAATCGGTACTGTTTTGCAATTCTTCTGCTTTTTCGCAGAGTTTTATTTTCTGTTTTAAATTCTCGTTCAATTTATCCTTGTGTTCAGCATAAAAGTCACGTTTGTGATTGAAAAATAAATCACAAGCTTCACGAAAACGTTTATAAATTGAATTATTATCTTTTTTAGGGGCGAAACCTATGGTTCTCCATTCTTTTTGGATTTCAAGGACTTCTTTTGAATTTGAATTCCAATCTTGATGTGTATCAATTTTTTTAGCTGCGATTTCTTCAACTTTTACACAAAGTGCTGTTTTCTTCTGAAGATTATAAACTTGCTCTTCGCGAACACCATTGTAGAAATTCTGCTGGTTTTTATTGATAGCATTAGAGACTGATTTGAATCTATCCCAAAGCTCATCTCTTTTACTACGTTCTATAGGACCAATTTCTCTCCACATTTCATGCAACTTCTGTAGATCGTTAAAGGCTTTTACAGGAGGCTCTTCTTCAAGTATTTTTTCAGCTGTCTCACAAAGAGAAACTTTTGCCTCATAATTTTTACGCAAATCCATATCGCGTAATTCTCTATTTATTTTTGTGTAATCGTAAAATTGCTCAACAGCATGATGATAGTTTTCCCACAAATGCTTTACCGATTGAGATGGAACCATCCCATAGTCTTTCCATTTTTTCTGAAGTGCACGAAAATCATTGTAAGTTTTTTCGAAAGATTCTTGACCAGTAATTAATTTTTTAATCTCATCTATGATTAAAAGCTTCTGCTTAAGATTGTTTTCTTTTTGTTGTTCAAAACTTTTTTGAACTTCGGCTTTCTTATCACGGTATTGCTGAAATAAGGCTTTTATTTCAATTTCCTGCTCATCCTTTTCAGGTTGAAACTCTTCAGCCAAACCGCCATCTTGAACAAAATTACGTTTCTGTTGTTCTATATCAGCATTATGCTTTTTATAAAAATGAACCTTAATACTCTCTGCTCTTTCTTTCGAATCATTATCTAATTCAGAATCAAGAATAAACTTAAGTCTTTGGATAAGCTCATGCTTTTCCATTGATGCATAATCAGGCTTATCCTGAAGTGTTGAATCAGTTTCTGATTTTAGATTTTCATTATCTACATCAGCCTCAATATTTTCTTTTTGAGTTTCTGATTGATCATGAGAAGTTTCAGACTGTGCCTCAATTTTTGGCTCAGTTTCATTCTCATGTGAGGGCGTAAGATCTTGTTCTTTCATGTGCGTTTCATTGTGAAGCAGGCAATTTAGTGCCATACTGTATTGACAATATGGGAGTAGATTATTTATCTCCTATTACGAATTTAGTTATTAATGTATGAAACATCAAAGAATAAGAGTAATTATTTAATTTCTAGAATAAAGAGAATCACCATATAACAAGTGCTTTGGGCGGTGTGAAGAGTAAGAATAAATTCGATTACAGAACATTATTTAATTAGGTCAAAGTTGATTTAAACCAAAATCATTTTTTCTTAGTTTAGTTTTTTTTGTTTTACTAAGGCTTGATGTATACTTTTGAGCAAAATTTAGAAGACGATGAGAATTGATATATTAACTGTTGTGCCGGAATTATTGGAAAGTCCATTGGGACATTCTATCATTCAAAGAGCAAAAGATAAGGGTGTGGTTGAAATTCACATTCATAATATCCGTGATTTTTCCGAGGATAAGCATAATAAAGTAGATGATTATGCCTTTAGCGGTGGAGCAGGAATGGTGATGCGTTTGGAGCCAATAGTTAAAGCGATTGAGAGTCTAACCGATCAAAGAAAGTACGACGAGATTATTTTTACAAGCCCAGATGGAGAACAACACACTCAGAAAGTGGCAAATACACTTTCATTGAAAGAGAATATCATGATCCTTTGTGGGCACTATAAAGGTATTGATCAAAGAATTCGGGATCATTTTATTACCAAAGAAATATCTGTTGGTGATTTTGTTTTGACAGGAGGTGAGCTAGCAGCAGCAATTATTGCAGATAGTGTGGTGCGTTTATTACCGGGTGCTATGGGGGATGAAACTTCGGCACTTACAGATTCTTTTCAGGATAATTTATTGGCACCTCCGTTATATACACGTCCTGCTGAATTTAGGGGTTGGAAAGTTCCTGAAATTTTGCTTTCCGGCGATCACAAAAAAATTGAGATTTGGCAAGAAGAGCAAGCCTACAAAAGAACAAAACAATTGCGTCCCGATTTGTTGGACGATTAATATAAAAAAAAGCTGCAATTTAAGATTTGCAGCTTTCTTTTTATCTAGTAGTTTTCACTTTTTTCCTCGAAATAGGACTGAGGGTGCTGGCAAGCAGGGCATGAGTTAGGTGCCTTATTACCATTGTGCACATAACCGCAGTTTCTACAATACCAATCCGTTTTTTCTTCTTTTTCGAATACTTTACCCTCTTCAATATTCTTAAGAAGCTTTAGGTATCTCTCTTCGTGCATTTGCTCAACCTTAGCAATGGTTTTAAATGCAGAAGCCACTTCTTTGAATCCTTCTTCCATCGCAATTCTTGCAAACTCAGGATACAAATCCGTATATTCTTCATTCTCACCCATAGCAGCAGCTTTCAAATTATCAGCTGTTGTACCAATGATTCCAGCAGGATATGTTGCTGTAATTTCAACCTCACCGCCTTCAAGGAATTTAAAGAAACGTTTCGCATGCTGCATTTCTTGCTCAGCAGTTTCTAAAAATAAAGCTGCAATTTGCTCGTAACCTTCTTTCTTAGCTTGCTTAGCAAAATAAGTGTAACGACCTCTTGCTTGTGATTCTCCTGCAAACGCTTTCAGAAGATTCTTTTCTGTCTCTGTTCCTTTGATGCTCATATGAATTGAGTTTTTTTATGTTTTGTGATATACAAATATCAAGTTTTTATTAGAAGTATTAAAGTGTAAGTAAGACAAGTAGTCTAATTTAGAATCGAGTTAAATAGAGTTGCTGTTTAAACTTTATTGATAAGAGAAATATTCGTTTTTTTTTGCGAAAATCTTCATTATTTCGTAACTTATTTAGACAATTCCGCAAGGTTATTTTTCGCAAAATATTTTCTTGGCTTATGTCTAAACTTTATCTCTGGTCAGAGTTTGTGGTTATATTTTTTCTTATGCCACTTTTGTATTTTTTTGAATTGATTCCGATTCATAAGGCTATTCCTTTGGTTTTTGTTTTTGTGTACTGCTTTGTAGTTATGTATAACCGAAAAAATATATCCCGAAGTATCTTTAGAATAAAATCATATTATTCACTTAAAGAGATTGCAGTTAAAAGTTTCTTTCTTCTAGTCGTTTCATCTTTATGGGTTTATATTTTTCGTGAAGATGTTTTTTTTCACTTGCCTCTCAATAATTTTTGGTTTTGGATATTCGTCATTCTCACTTATCCTATTTGGTCCGCCTTTACACAGGAGTTTATTTACCGCTTCTTTTTTTATCATCGCTATCGGATTTTATTCGATAGTATATTACTGATGATTTTTGTCAACGCTCTTTGTTTTTCAATGGCTCATATTATTTTCCGAAACTGGGTAGCTTTGGTGTTTACCTTTGTCGGAAGTATTGTTTTTTCTTTGACCTATATTAGAAGCCGGTCGCTAAACACTGTTTTTATAGAACACTCCATATATGGTAATATCTTTTTTACCAATGGTTTTGGTATTTTCTTTTATCTTCCTCTTTAGTTTATTTAAAACAAATAAAAATAAAGAGTATATTTATCTCTATGCAAAAGAGATATAAATATGCCTTATTTAGCCTTTGTGCCATGTTGTTAATAATATTGGCATCGAGACTAGTTATAGCTCAAATTGATAAAAAAGGAATGAAAGAAAAATATACAAACGCGCTAATTAATGAAACGAGTCCTTACCTTCTTCAACATGCTCACAATCCGGTTAACTGGTATCCATGGGGTGAAGAGGCGTTAAAGAAAGCTGAGAATGAAGATAAACTACTTCTCATAAGTGTGGGATATTCAGCTTGCCACTGGTGTCATGTAATGGAGCACGAGAGCTTTGAAAACGAAGAGATAGCAAAATTAATGAATGAGATGTTTGTTTGTATTAAGGTTGACAGAGAGGAGCGGCCTGATATAGATCAAATTTATATGGATGCTGTGCAGATGATTACTGGACGTGGAGGTTGGCCTTTAAACTGTTTCGCATTGCCCGATGGTAGACCATTTTATGGCGGAACATATTTCCCATCTGACAATTGGGTGAAAGTTCTCAAGGCTATTTATAATGCTTATGTAACAGAAAAAGATAAGGTTTTGCGTTCGGCAAATCAAGTTTCAGAAGGTGTACGAGTAAGTGGATTAATTGAAACAAAAGAGAGTCAGTCGGTATATACAATTAAGGAACTTAGTGAAACGGTTGAAACTTGGAAATCAAATTTTGATAGAGTCAATGGAGGTGAGAATAGAGCTCCGAAATTTCCAATTCCTATTTCGTTGGATTTTTTAATGAACTACTATTTTTATACTAAAGATTCTGAGGTTTTTGACCATCTCAACTTAAGCTTAGATAAAATTGCAGAAGGAGGAATATACGATCAAATTGGAGGTGGTTTTTCTCGTTATTCGGTAGATGAATATTGGAAGGTGCCACATTTTGAAAAAATGCTTTATGATAATGCACAGTTATTGAGTTTATATTCCAATGCCTATCGATTAACTAAGAAGAATCTTTATAAAAATGTTGTCGTAGAAACGATTGAATTTTTGGAAAGAGAATTGGCTTTGTCTAATGGTGGATTTTATTCGGCTTTGGATGCAGATAGTGAAGGTGTAGAAGGTAAGTTTTATGTGTGGGAAAAAGAGAATGTAGATCGTATTTTGGGAAAAGATTCTGAAATATTCTCTGATTATTTTGAAGTTAAACATGCAGCAAATTGGGAAGAAGGGAATATTCTTCATATAAAGCAGACGAAGTCAGATTTACTTGAGAAATATCAAATTTCGGAAAAATATTTTGATAGGATTGTAAGTGAATCGAAACAAAAATTGTTGCAAGAAAGAGGTAAGCGAATTCGACCAGGATTGGATGATAAGTTTCTAACATCATGGAATGCTATGTTGATAAAAGGTTATGTTGATGCATATGAAGCTTTAGGCGATGATTCTTATTTAAATAAAGCTATCCAAATTGCTGATTTTATAAGGAAAGAGATGTTACAATCTGACGTGCAATTGTTACGCACTTATAAAAATGGTGATGCGAGAATTAATGCTTTTCTTGATGATTATAGCTTTACTTTGGAAGCATTTGTTGCTCTTTATCAGGTGACTTTTGATGAAATCTGGCTGAAAGATTGTGAAGTAATATTGGAGTATCTGATGTTGCATTTCTACGATAAAAAGTCAGGTATGTTTTTTTATACATCAGACGAGGATACTCAACTTGTTGCTCGAAAAATGGAAGTGATGGATAATGTGACTCCATCTTCAAATGCTTCAATGGCAGAAGTATTGTTTTCAATGGGAAATCTTTTAGGAAGAAATGATTACCTTGAAATATCAAGACAAATGCTGGCAAATATGAAAGAGCACGTTTTTAAATACATATTTTATCATGGTAAATGGGGAAACTTAATGTTGAAGCAAATTTATACTCCATTCGAATTGGTTATTTTAGGAGAAAAAGCTAAAAAGTATCAAAGAGAATTTAATAAAAACTATTATCCCAATGTAATTGTTTTAGGTTCTGAAAAAGAAAGTGATTTACCCTTGTTGAAAAATAGATTTAGCAAAAAGAAAACTAGTTTTTACCTTTGTAAGGATAAGTCTTGTTTTTTACCAACATCGAACATAGACGAAATAATTGAAAGAATTAATAATGAAAAATATTAGGGGATGAGCAAAATAAAAATAATCTCTATTATAGCTGCTTTGGCTTTTATAACAGCTTGTGCTACGGTACCAATTACCGGAAGAAAACAAATGAATCTTTTTCCGGAGAATCAGATGATTGCAACGAGTTTAACACAGTACGATACTTTTCTTAAGGAAAATAAGCTGTCGACTAATAAAGAGCAATCGGAAATGGTAAAGCGTGTGGGGAAGCGAATTGCTGAGGTGGTTGAAATTTTCATGAAAGATAATGGCATGGCTGATCGTGTAGATGGCTTTGCCTGGGAATTTAATTTAGTTGAAGATGCTACACCTAATGCTTGGTGTATGCCTGGTGGTAAGGTTGTATTTTACACAGGAATTTTACCTTATACCCAAACAGAAGCAGGTTTAGCTGTGGTTATGGGACATGAAATAGCTCACGCAATAGCTCGACATGGAAATGAAAGAATGAGTCAGCAAATGGGAATTCAAGCCTTGGGAACTGGTTTGAGTGTACTTGTGAATGAAAAGCCGGCAGAAACGCAACAAATCTGGATGACTGCATTTGGAGCCGTTTCGAATGTTGGAGTTATGTTGCCTTTTTCAAGATCTCATGAAACAGAAGCAGATAAAATGGGGCTTATATTTATGGCTATGGCAGGTTACGATCCAGCTGTTGCAGTTGATTTTTGGAAGCGTATGGGAGAGAGTGGAGGGCAGAAGCCTCCTGAGTTTTTATCAACCCATCCTGCTGATGATACCCGTGTTCAGAATCTAAGAGCATTTTTGCCAGAAGCTATGAAATATTATAAGAAATAAAAGATCTTATTTTAACGTTAATATATAGGAAGATACACTTTGGTGTATCTTTTTTTATGTTTGGAAAATAAAACGATGTGATGAGTGTATATATTCATTATATTAGAGTATGTATCGAGTACTTACTTTGTTTTTGTTAATGATTATAAGTTCGATACTTAAGCTGTAATTTGAATTACGATTAACTCAGTTTGTGTTGTTTACCTTCTGGTATGGAACAAAGCCTATACACAAAAATTATGAATGAAAATATTTTGAAAGTTTCGAAAATAGGACTTGGTTTAGCTATAATACTAATTTGTAGTTTGTTTATTTTAAAATGTTCCGAAGATAAAGCAGGAAAGAAAACTTCTGCTAATAACTCAGAATCTTCTGTCGAAGATAAAAAAGAGTTGATTACCAATGCTGAGAAAAAGAACTTACCTGATGTGACTTCTTCTTTTGAATTAAAGAATAAGACTTTCGAAAGTAAAAAAGTAGAGAGTGATAATGTTGGTACGCAGGTAAAAAAAGCTGTAAAGACTTCTGTAGCAAAAAAGGCTGTTTATGTGCAAAAACAAGATAAGACTGAAGCGGGCTTAGAGGCTAAAAAGGAAAATATCCTTGCTGCAGACATTAAGTTGCTTGAGGAAAAGGTGAAGCTTTTAGAAGAAAGAATAAAAACCATTTTCGAAACACTAAAACAATATGCTGAAAAAAAGAATGAAAATAGTGCTGGTGAAGTAGATGGGTTTAATACCGAAAAGGGTTTGAGTCAGGATAACAAGATAGAAGATAAAGTGGATGAGCCATCACCTTTTAAGTATCCAACTCACGTGTTAGCAGGTGGTTTTTCAACCTATGAAGGATGGACTGGTTATGGCCTGCAGGGAACTTATACTTATAGAATGAATGATTATCTTTCTTTGGGTGTGCAGGGGAATGGTTTTTTTAAAGATGGAAAATACAAGGGAGACCGTCAGTTGTATGCTGGAATTCGCGCCAATTTTCACATTTTTCCATTGATTGTAGAGAATTCGAATTTCGATTTGTATGCGGGTTTTACTATGGGAGCCAAACGTGATCATGCCGTTACTAAACTTAAAACAATGGGATATTTTGGTATGAGTTACGATTTTTGCAGACATTGGGGCGTTTTTGCTGAAGCAGGTAATATTGGTGTAGTGGGGCTAAGGTTAAAGTTTTGAAAGAGATTTTTACTATTTTGTTTAAGCTGAATGAAGAGAGAATCGCAATCGTGGTTTTCTTTTTTTTATATAAAATTGTATTTTGGACATATGTTCGTTATCTTTGTGATGTAATTTAATTATTAGTTTTTAATGCCTAAAGCGTTATTAAAAGGAGAGTTATGAAAGCGGAGTTCTTTTTTAAGATATGCCTGATATTACCACTAATATTATTTGTAGATTATATTTTAATGGTATTAATTGGTCGTGTATCTCAAATGTTTGGCTTAAGCAATGATTTTTATTGTGGTCCTTACTGCTTTTTTGGGAAGGCTATTTTAGGTTTGTCTCTCGTTTATTTTCTTTACCTGATTTTACCTAATCTGCAAGAACTAATAATGAGCCTGAAAAGGAAATTAATTTAGAGATATTGGGGATTAATTTTAATTAAAGAGATGCACTAGGGCATCTCTTTTTTTTGTCCGATGAGGTGAAATTTCTACTTTTGGTCTCTTATTATCAAAGTAATTCGAAAAACACCCTATATGCTTCAATCTAACCCATCAGAATACTATAATGCTAATATTCTAAATTTAGATTCTAAGATTAAGAAAATAAAGAAGCAGATAGCTTATTTATCGCTTTTCAGACTACTAACTTTTGTTGCTTTTACTGCTTTTCTAGCTCTTTTTGTGTTCCATAAGCAATCTAATATTCTTCTTATTTTATCAGTGTTTTGCTTTTTGTCTTTTTTTTATGTTGTAAAAAGAGATTTGAGACTGTCTGGTAAAGGTGAATTTTTGGCAAACAAGTTGATTTTGAATAAGAATGAAGTCAAATATTTGTCTCATGATTTTAAATGTCAAGAAACAGGACTAGACTACTTACATTTAAACCCACATTTAGCTGCCGATTTCGATTTGTTTGGATCAGGTTCGCTTTACCAATATCTGAATCGATGTTTCACAAAAATTGGAAAAGATCGGTTTGCTGAAAATCTGAGTCAATCTCTTTTAGATGATAGATTAATCTTAAAAAAGCAGAACGCTATAAAGGAACTTTCGACGAAAAATGAATTTGTTCAAAATTTTCAGGCAAATGCAATGTTTGTTTTTGAAACTGGTAAAGAGTTGTTGAATTTACAAACATGGTTGGATGAGCCAATTATAAAAATGAGATTTCTTCAAATCGCTTCTGTTATTTGTCCACTAGTTAGCGTTATGTGGTTGATGTTTGTTGCTTTTGGTCCATTTACACTCAGTTCGCTTTTGCTGCCAATTTTGATAAATATGGTGATAGTTGGTTCAAACAAAAATCTTATAAATGATGCCCATTCAAATTTGGGAAACTCATCTAAAGTTCTAAAAAAATACACTGTTCTTATAAAGTTAATTGAGAATGAGGATTTTGAGTCATCATATTTAAATGAGATTAAAAAAGAGCTTACAGACCAGCAATTAAAAGCTAGTTCGGTATTGAGATCTCTTTTTAGATTGTTGAATACTTTCGACCTCAGGTACAATTGGATTGTGTCTCTAGCTCTGAATGCTCTATTCCTTTTTGATATTCAAATTTTATTTCGATTAATAAAATGGAAAGAATTACACAAGCAAAGTATTCCAAAATGGTTTCCGGCATTATCTGAGATTGAACCATTAATGTCGTATTCAGTTTTTGCATATAATAATCTATCAGAGGTATCTTATCCTGAAATTTCAGCGAATGAGTTTTGTATTCAAGCAGAAGAAATAGGACACCCACTTATTCCGTCAAGTACCAGAATTAATAATTCTATGCAGTTGAATGGAACGCCTTCAGTCAATATAATCACAGGAGCTAATATGGCTGGGAAAAGTACATTTTTGAGAACGATGACGGTGAATTTGATTCTGGCTATGAACGGGGCTCCGGTTTGTGCAAAAAAGTTTTCTTTCATGCCTTGTGAAATTATGTCTAGTATTAAGATTCAGGATTCTCTATCCAATAATGAATCCTATTTCTATGCCGAACTGTTGAGAATAAAAGAAATCATATCGCATGTAGAAAAGCAACCGAAAACCCTTGTGATTTTAGATGAGATTTTACGCGGTACCAATACCAAAGATAAGCAGCTTGGATCTATTGGTTTATTAGAAAAACTAATTAGTTTGAATGCCGTTGTAATGATTGCAACTCATGATTTAGTAATTGGAAAGTTGGAAGATAAATATCCTGATTCAGTTACCAATAATTGCTTTGAAGTTGAATTGAAAGACGATCAACTGATTTTTGATTACAAGTTAAAGAAGGGAATTAGTCAGAAACTTAACGCTTCCTTTTTAATGAAGAAGATGGGAATAATCCAGTAAACTTAATCTTTAGGAAGTGTTGGATTATTATCATGCTTGGAATTCCAAATTTCTTCAGGAATTTCATCATCATCTTCCCAAATAACTTTGGGTTTTTGAGGGCCTTGTTTTCGGAATGCGAGGGCATAAATTAATCCAGAACAGCCACCAAATAAATGACCTTCCCAGGATACATCCTTAAGAACAGGGAATATGCCCCAAAATAAACCGCCATACAAAAAGGCTACAACAAACGAAATAGCTATAAGTTTATAGTAGTTTCGGAATAGACCACTAAAAAATAGAAAAGAAGCAAAGGCATAAACTAAACCACTTGCTCCAATATGCCAGGCTTCGCGACCTCCGAACCATAGTAATATATTGGATGTAAATAAGCAGTACAAAACAATACGAAAGGCTAATTGTCTGTAGAAATAGAAGATTCCCCAGCTTAAAGCAAATATGGGAATTGTATTTGCAATAAGGTGTTCAAAATCGCTATGTATAAAAGGCGAGGTGATAATGCCAGGTAGCCCTTTAATTTGTAAAGGAAATACACCTCCTTGATGCAAATCGATATCAAGCCCCCATTCAAACAGCTTGACTATCCAAATAACAAAGACGAAGGCAATAGGAAATATGAGAGATTGTTTGGTTCTTATCTCTTGTAGTTTATTGTCGTATGTGTTATCCTTAATCAAGAGTTTCAGTTTCTGTGAAATCAATTACTGTTTCAGCAGTGTTTTTCGATATTTCAATAACTTGACTATCCTTACACTCAATTACACGAGCAGGAAATTTAGCGAGTAAATCATGCTGATGCGTGGCCATAATAATGGTTTTGCCACTTTTACTAATATCATGAAGTAATTTAACCAAATCATCAGAAGTTTCCGGGTCCAGATTACCAGTAGGTTCATCAGCAAGAATAATATCAGGAGAATTTAAGAGCGCACGCGCAATAACCACACGTTGTTGTTCTCCACCTGAAAGTTCGTGAGGCATTTTATACCCCTTATTATTCATTTTTACTTTTTCCAGAACTTCAGAAATCCGGGATTTAATATCATTTGAATTTTTCCAGCCAGTTGCTTTTAGCACAAAAAGTAGGTTGTCTTCAATATTTCTATCTGTAAGCAATTGAAAATCCTGAAAGATGATGCCAATTTTTCTTCTCAAAAAAGGGACTTGCTTGTTTTTAATCATTGGCAAATAATAACCAACAACTTTTCCTGATCCATCTTTTAAAGGTAAATCGGCGTATAAAGTTTTCAGAAGGCTACTTTTTCCACTTCCCACCCGACCAATTAGGTATACAAACTCACCCTTCTCAATTTCTAAATCAACATCCTTTAAAATGATATTATCAGCTTGACGAATGATAGCATTATTTAATTTTATGATTGAAGTTTCAGACATGAGATAGAATGTTATGAAATTTATATACGACTTTTCTGATATTATACTCTATGTTTTACAAATCTAGAAAATTATTTGGCATAGCCTTTGTTCCATTCCAAAATTATCATTCAAGAAAAACAATAAGGCATAATTGAGCAATTTTTGTCAAATTTTGTCGTTATATATCGAAGGATAAGAATTTTGTTAAAACAGGGCATTTTCTAACAGAGCTGCTATCTGTTTTTGTATCTTTAAGCACATTTTTCAAAGCTAATTTCAATCACATATGATTATTGACAATATGCGCCCTCAAATTCTATTTTCTACCATTTTAATATTCTTTTTATGCACTGTGTTAAATTCGTCTTTGGCACAAAAAAGTGTATCCAATCAGGTTTTTTCTGATAATTGGTCAAAAGGACACGAACTTCTAAAACGAGAAGATTTTGGAGGAGCCCGTTATTGTTTTCAGCAAGTGGCTGAAAAGGAAAAAGATTTCTCCGATAGAAAAATAGCAGCAGAATATTATTCGATTTATTGTGCCATGGAATTGTCGAGGCCTGAGGCGGAAAGAGGTATGTTGAATTTTTTAGATCGATACCCCGGAAATGCTTTTGTGAATCAGGCATTTTTCCAATTGGGGAAACAAAAATATAAGCAAAAAAAATACAAATTGGCCTTGGGGTGGTTCGAAAGGGCTGATAATTATCAGCTTGAAAAAGATCAGGAGGATGAATATATATTCAAGAAGGCTTATTCATTTTTTAAAACGGATGATAAGGAACAAGCTGGAAAATACTTTTTTGAACTTCTGGATAAAAAAGGAGAATATCAGTTAGCTGCCAATTATTATTATGCTCATATTGCTTACGAGAAAGGTAATTACCAAACAGCTTTGAATGCTTTTGACAAATTGGGAAATGGTGAAGAGTATGCTTCTTTGGTTCCCTATTACAAGACTCAAATTTATTATTTGCAGAAGAAATATGATAAGCTTTTAGATTATGCACCAAAACTTTTGAAGGAAGCTAATGTGGATAGAAGTCCCGAAATTGCAAAAATGGTTGGATTAGCTTATTACAATCATAAAAATTATAAGGAAGCTATTCCCTATTTGATTCAGGATAAGAATAATTTGACTCGGGAAGAGATTTATGCCTTGGCATTCTCATACTATCAGGTAGAGAATTATAAAAATGCGAGCGAACTATTTGCTAAAGTGAAGGGAGATAAGGACGTTCTTTTACAAATATCAACCTATAATTTAGCTGATTGTTATATAAAAATAGGAAAGAAAAAGGAAGCAAAAGCTGCATTTGAAAAAGTTTCTGAAATGGATGCTGATGCAGAAATAAAAAAGAGTGCTTTATTTAATTCTGCAAAACTTACTTATGAATTGTCTTATTCTAGTGTGAATGAAACGATTAGTGCATTTGATGATTATCTGGAATTATATCCGGATTCTGAAGAGAATGATGAAGCTTACGATTTCTTGGTTAATGTGTACATGACTACCAAGAATTACAAACATGCTTTAATTTCAATGGATAAGATTGAGAACAAGTCGCCACGCATTGAGGAAGCTTATCAAAGAGTCGCGTATTTCTACGCTCTTGAGTTGTTTAAGCAATCGAAATACGAAAGATCTTTAATCTTCCTGAACAAGGCTTTGACTTATAAAATTTATAATAGGGATATTGCGGCAGATTGTTTGTATTGGAAAGCTGAAGTATACTATAGAGTTAATGATTTCATAGTGGCGATTAAAAACTACCAGGAATTTATTAAAACACCTGGAGTTGGGAATTCAAGATATTTTAATAATGCCTATTACAACTTAGGTTATTGTGAATTTGAGCTGGATGCTTATTCTAAAGCAATTAAATGGTTTCGAAAGTATGAGCAATTAATGAATGGTGTATCATCAGATTATTTAACGGATGTTCAAAATAGAATAGGTGATTGCTATTTTTTAGATAGAAACTATGAGAAAGCTTCTGAATATTATTCAAAAGCGGCAAAGGCTCAAAATTGGTCAACTGATTACGCTACCTATCAAAATGCACTTTCAAAAGGTCTGCTGGGAAAATTGAATTCGAAAATCTCTCTTTTAAAGAATTTTTCAAAAAAACACCCCAAGTCAGATTACAAGGATGATGCACTTTTTGAATTGGCTAAAGCCAATATTCAGAGAGGGAATGAAGAAAATGCCTTAAATATCTATAAAAAGTTGGTGACGAATTATCCGGAAAGTGAGTATGTTGCGAAAACCTATTTACAGTTGGGGCAACTAAGCTACAATAAGAAGGACAACAAAGAGGCTATACAGTATTACAAACAAATTGTAGTTGATTATCCGGAAAGCCCGGAAACTCAAAGTGCTTTATTAGGTTTGAAAAATGTCTATCTGGACATGAATGATATTCAATCTTATTTTGCTTTTACTACATCGCTTGGAAAAGATAATGAGCTTAATTCGTCAGAGAAGGATTCTTTAACTTATTTGTCGGCTGAACGTCTATATATGGATGGGCAGAATGAGAAATCAACAATTGCTTTTACAAACTATTTGAAAGAATTTCCTGAAGGGATGTTTGCGATTAATGCGGCATACTACAAAGGAGAAGCAGCATTTGAGCGCAAAGATTATATTGAAGCTCTAAACGATTTTAAACTAGTTTTAAGTAGTGGTGATAATTTGTTTACAGAAAAAGCATTATTGGGAACTTCAAATATCTATTTTGAACAAAAGGATTATTCAAATGCAAAGCGTTATTATTATCAACTTAAACAAAAGGCAGAATTAGAAGAAAATAAACGCATTGCTAACTGGAACTTGTTTAGATGTTATTTTGAATTAAAAGAACACGATGAATTAATAAGTGCATCAAATGATTTGCTAGCTACTTCAAAAGTTAATGAGTTCGAAAAGAGAGAAGTTTATTATAAAAGAGCAAAGGCATTATTGGCGTTAAATAAGGATAAACTTGCAAAACCTGATTTGCAAATTTTAGCACGAGAAGTTCAGTCAAAAGAAGGAGCAGAAGCTCGCTTTTTATTGGCAGAATTACTTTACAGAACAAAAAAGACAGGTGAAGCAGAGAAAATAATCAATGAATTTATTGAAATGAATTCACCACATTATTATTGGTTAGGTAAGAGTTTTATTTTACTTTCAGATATCTATATCGTAAAGAAAGACGTATTTCAAGCACGTTACACTTTGCAAAGTATCATAGATAATTATGGAGTGAAAGACGATGGTATTGTCGATACAGCCAGATTGAAATTGGATTTGATTGTTGAAGAAAAAAAGCCTGTTGAAGAGATAAAAAATAAAGAGGCTAAACCCAATAAGAAAAAGGAGAACTCCAAACAAAAGAGTAAGGTAGATTCTTTGTCAACACTTGATGCCAAATCAATTTTAGAAGAGATGGTTAACGAAACAGATGACTAGTTGATCAATATAAATTAAGCATTAGAAAAATATACAAACATATGAGAATAAAATCAATTCTACTAACCGTTGCCTTGGCAACAATGTGCTTGTTTGGTCAGGCTCAGGAGCAGCGAGATTTAAAGAAAGAAGTTAAGGTTAGAACTAATTTTAAGCCTAAAATTAGAAAGGCAAAGCGAATTGGAGAGATGCCTACAATAGTTGATACTGTTACATTTAAAAAGCGTTTTGATTATTTAATTAAAAGCAAATCTTTAGACGTAAGTTTTAAACCAGGAACCATAAAGGCAGCTAAGATGATTAATACGCCTTTTAAAAAGATTCATGGTCATACTTTCGATTTAGCAGCAGGAAATTATGCGAGCTTGTTTGCGGATTACCGCTACAACAATTTGCATTCGAAAAAGACAGATTTTGGTATTCATCTTCAGCATTACTCGAGTAATGGAAAATTGGAATTAGAGAATGGAGATAAGGTGAAACCAGATTGGAAAGAGTTTTTAGCTGAAGTTTACGGTAATCATTATCTGGATGATGCTAAACTAAGTTCTCGTATTTTCTTTACCAATAAAGCCTTTAATTATTATGGTTTACCTGTGGTTGATAATATAAACGATAAGGAGAATATTTTTGATTATAAGAATCAGAGATTTAACCATATTGGATTAAATACGAATTATGAAAGCTTGAATAAGAGAGCAAATGATTTGAATTATAAACTTGGTGTTAATTTCGAGTATTTCGAGGATAAATACAATGTCAGTGAGCTTAAGATGGGCGTTGATGGCCTTGCTGAACTGAAAGCTGGTGACGGTATGTGGTCCTTGGAAAGTGCATTGGATTTTATTAAAACAAATAATCTTGTTTATTGGGATTCGGGTTTAAAAGATCATGATGTGAGCTCATCTTTATTGTCTGTAAATCCATCGTATAGTTTGACTCTCGGGAATTTTAATATGAGGCTAGGAGCTAAGGCAGAAGCAGTGATAGGAAACGACTCTGAATTTAAAATATATCCTGATGTTAAGTTTAATCTGGTGTTGGTTGAGCGTGTGTTAGATATGTTCGCAGGTTTAGACGGTAATCTGGATCTGAATACACTTCGTTCAATATCTGCAACGAATCCATTTGTTCAATCAGGCTTAGATGTGGAAAATACGAGTACTAATTATAGAATTTATGGTGGTTTAAAAACTAGAATATCTACAAAATCCAGTGCTTTATTGTCAGTTGAATATGCTGATATTGAAAATCAATATTTCTTTACAATGGCCAACTCTGTTTTTGCACCACAAGGAGATTTGCCAAGTCAGACGCACTATTTTAATAAGTACGCTGTGACTTATGACGATATTTCAAAATTGAGTTTTACGGGAGAAGTAGATTTACAGCTAAATAAGGAGCTTAATTTATATGCACTGGCAAAGTATACTCATTACTCACTTGAAGGCTTAAAAGAAGCTTGGCACATGCCAAAATTTGAAATGGAAGCTAGAGCTAACTATAAATTTTCTGATCAGTGGCTATTTAATGCCAGATTGATATTTGTAGGTGATAGGCCTGTTATGACCAATGGAAACAAGGCTCAACTAGATGCTTTGGCAGATTTGGGATTGGGAGCAGAATATAAATGGAATGATATTTTATCACTTTATGCTAATGTAAACAATATTTTGGATGCTGAATCCTACTTATGGTATGCCTATCCAACTCAAGGAATTAATGGTATGATTGGTTTAAGATTGATATTTTAAACAGTTCTAGTTAGAATTACAGTACGCTGTTGTGATTTGAAATATTCATTAGAAATTTGAATCACAAGAAGAATGGTTCGAGTTAAATATCCATATTGGAATTTAAAATTCGAACCATTTTTTATGCCAAATAAACTATTCCTAAAAAACTCAATTTATGCTTGCTATTTTATTCGGATATGGTAAGCTAAATTCATCATTTTTATTATCTTTGTTTATCTCAATAGATTTTAGACAGGAATGTCGTAATGTGTTGATTGATAGAAAAATTAATCAGTTTTAATTTAGAAATCAGTTTCCATTTTATCCTAATCTATTTTGAAATCAAACGATGAATGTTTAGAATCTGTAATAGAGATTCTTTTTTTTTGAAAAAGAGTGTTCTTTTTCAGATTTCTTTCAAAATAATACTAAAGATCTGATAAATGAGTGATTTAGAAAATGTGAATAAAAAAAATGCCGACTATTCAGCAAATAGTATTCAGGTATTAGAAGGTTTAGAGGCGGTTCGTAAGCGCCCTTCCATGTATATTGGCGATGTTAATGTAAAAGGACTACATCACTTGGTTTATGAGGTTGTAGATAACTCTATTGACGAGGCTTTAGCTGGACATTGTGACAATATTGAAGTTTTCATTAATGAAGACAATTCTATTACTGTAAAAGATGATGGGCGTGGTATTCCAACAGCACTTCATGAAAAGGAAAATAAATCGGCTTTAGAAGTTGTAATGACTGTATTGCACGCCGGAGGTAAGTTTGATAAAGATTCTTATAAAGTTTCTGGAGGTTTGCACGGTGTAGGTGTTTCTTGTGTAAATGCACTATCTACTCTTTTGCAAGCAGAAGTTCATCGTGATGGAAAAATATATTTGCAAGAGTACTCGAAAGGTAAACCTCTTGCTGATGTTAAAGTGATTGGAGACACTAATGTGACAGGAACGAATATCACATTTACACCTGATGCCTCAATTTTCCTGACATTAGAATATAAGTATGACATTCTAGCCGCTCGTTTGCGTGAGTTAGCTTTCTTGAATAAAGGCATTAAACTTAATCTTACTGATAAGAGAGATGTTCAGGAAGATGGTTCGTTTAAATCAGAAGAGTTCCATTCAGAAGAAGGCTTAAAAGAATTTGTTCAATACCTGGATAATACTCGTGAGAGATTAATTGAAGATACGGTTCATGTTTCTATAGATAATAATGACGTTCCGGTTGAGATTGCCTTGCAGTACAATACTTCTTTCTCGGAAAATATTCATTCGTATGTGAATAATATTAATACGATTGAGGGTGGTACTCACCTAACAGGTTTCCGTAGAGGTTTAACGAGAACGCTTAAATCTTTTGCTGATAAATCAGGCATGCTATCAAAACTGAAATTTGATATTTCAGGTGATGATTTCCGTGAAGGTTTAACTGCTGTTGTATCAGTAAAAGTTGCAGAACCTCAATTTGAGGGACAGACGAAAACTAAATTAGGTAATTCAGAAGTTAGTATTGCAGTTGATAAGGCTGTGAGTGCTCTTTTAACCAATTACCTTGAAGAACATCCAAAGGATGCTAAAACCATCGTACAGAAGGTTATTATGGCGGCTACGGCTCGTCATGCAGCCCGTAAGGCAAGAGAACTTGTTCAGCGTAAAACTGTACTAGGAGGTTCTGGTCTTCCGGGAAAACTTTCTGACTGTTCTGATAAAGATCCTGCTAACTGTGAAGTTTTCCTTGTCGAGGGAGATTCGGCGGGTGGAACTGCTAAGCAAGGGCGTGACAGACAATTTCAAGCTATTTTACCACTTAAAGGTAAAATCTTGAATGTTGAAAAGGCAATGCAGCATAAGGTCTTCGAAAGTGATGAGATTAAGAATATCTTTACAGCTTTAGGTGTTACTATAGGTACCGAAGAAGATAGCAAAGCAGCTAATGTTGAAAAGTTGAGATACCACAAGATTGTAATCATGTGTGATGCCGACGTCGATGGTAGTCACATTGCAACTTTGATTATGACCTTCTTCTTCCGTTACATGAAATCATTAATCGAGAACGGATACTTATATATTGCTACTCCTCCTTTGTATTTAGTTAAGAAGGGTAAGAATCAGCAATATTGTTGGAACGAGGATCAACGTTTAAGATTGATTGAAGAATGGGGTGGAGGAAAAGAATCTTCTATGCATATTCAACGTTACAAAGGTCTTGGAGAGATGAGTGCCGAGCAACTTTGGGAAACTACAATGAATCCAGAAGTTAGAACGCTTCGTCAGGTAACTATTGAGAATGCAGCTGAAACAGATCGTGTTTTCTCTATGTTAATGGGAGATGAGGTACCACCTCGTCGTGAGTTTATCGAAGAGAACGCCACTTATGCCAATATTGATGCTTAATTTAGCATTATAAAATAAAAAAATTCAATTTGAATTTTTATAATGGCCCTTGTGACTTGTTCACGAGGGCTTTTTGTTTAAAGAAAATAAGACTATGAATAAAAATATATGTGTTTTCTGTTCATCGAGCGATCATCTGCCAGAGAAGTATTATAAAGCAGCTAAAGAGCTTGGAAATGCGATTGGTAATTCCGGGAACCATATTGTATATGGAGGAACAAATGTCGGTCTAATGCACGCATCAGCTCTAGCAACTAAACAATCAGGAGGGAAAGTGATTGGTGTTATTCCTGAATTAATTCAATCGAAGGGAATTGCTTCTGATTATGCAGATGAATTGATTGTTACTACAGATATGAAAGAACGCAAAGAAGTCATTCGTGATAAATCGGACGCTTTTATTGCTCTGCCTGGTAGTTTTGGAACTCTTGAGGAGATTATGGAAGTGATTACTCTTAAGCAGTTAGGCTATCATACGAAGGCGATTGTATTTGTCGATGTAGATGGGTTTTATTCAGCTTTGAAGACACAGTTCGATATGCAGTATCAGGAGAAGTTTGCCAATGAATCTTTTCGTCAGTTATATACTTTTGTTGATACGGCTGAAGATGCAATCGACTATATATATAGCTATACCGTAAAAGATCAAGTAGCAAAATGGGATTAAGGTAGCTGTATAGGATATTAAAAAATGAGCCTTCAATATTTTAAATTGAAGGCTCATTTTTTTAAGTAGTAATTCTGTTTAGATTTCTAGTTTTCCATCGAAAACAAATGTTGCAGGCCCCTTTAACCAAATATTTTTAAATTTAGAATCTGATTTTGAATCAAAACAAACTTCTAGGTTTCCCCCCTTTGTTTTAACGAAAAATATATTGCTTTCAGTTTTGAAGTGCAATTTAGCTGAAATGCAAGATGCAACTACCCCTGTACCACAAGAATAGGTTTCGTCTTCAACACCTCTTTCATAGGTGCTGACTTGAATCTTGTTTTCTTCTCCGGAGATAAAGTTTACATTGGTTCCTTCCTCTTTAAATCTTTCGTTATATCTGATTGCTCTTCCTTCCGAGTAGGTGTCAAAGTTGATGTGCGTTTTGATAAACTTAGTGCAATGAGGAGAGCCGGTGTTTAGGTAATAGAAGTTTTCACCTTTTTCTATCTCATTAACATTTTGCATCTGTAAACTCACAATTAATTGTTCCTTATCGAAACTAATTTCAGCAAAATGTTCACCATCAACTGCAATGAAGTGAGTTTTATCTTTAATGATTCTCAAATGGTATGCAAAAGCAACAATACAACGTCCACCATTGCCACACATGCTACCTTCTTTTCCATCAGAGTTGAAATACCTCATTTTAAAATCGAAGCCTTTTTCGTTTTCAAGCAGCATTAACCCATCACATCCTATCCCAAAGCGTCTATCACACAATTTTTCAATTAAAGTAATATTCTCCGATGGGAAAGTTTTATCTCTATTGTCTATTAAAATAAAATCATTTCCAGTACCTTGGTATTTAGAGAAGTATATTTGCATACTTTATCAATATGTTAATAAATGTTAATGAATAATAATAACTAGAACCATTATAAAGTTATAGTATTAAATTAATGTCAAAAATAGTATTCCTGTCGCAAATATATTAATGCATTCAGGATTTTAAAAATAAAGATGAATTAATGATTATGAATTCTAAAATGTTCTTGGGGAGATTACTAACAGCAGTTGTAGGAGGTTTAATTGCTGTTTCTATTTTTATTTATTTGGAAAGAAATGAGTCAAGTGAGCTTGAAAGCTTAAGTTCGCCAGAATTAAATTTGACAAATTTTGCCAATGTTGGTACAAAATTAGTCGACCTGTCTTTTGCGGCAGAATCGTCGGTTAGGTCGGTTGTACACGTAAAGACTCAGTATGGAGCACAAGCTCCCGGTTCGTTTTACGATTTCTTTTTTGGAGGAGGTCGTTCGTATCATTCCCAGCCTACTATGGGAGCAGGATCGGGTGTAATTATTTCTGATGATGGTTATATTGTAACCAATAATCATGTGGTGAAACAATCGGATAAAATAGAAGTTGTATTGCATGATAAAAGGGTTTTTAATGCTAAATTAATTGGGCAAGATGTTTCTACTGATTTGGCTTTGTTGAAGATAGAAGGTGAAGAGTTTCCAGAAATGGAAATAGGGAAATCAGATGATTTGAAGTTAGGAGAATGGGTTCTCGCAGTAGGGAATCCGTTTAATCTAACGTCTACTGTTACGGCTGGAATTATCAGTGCTAAATCTCGAAATATTGGCATAATGGGAGGGAGAATGAGCATCGAATCATTCTTACAAACCGATGCAGCGGTTAATCCGGGAAATAGTGGAGGAGCCCTGGTAAATTCAAAAGGTCAGTTAATAGGTATCAATACCGCTATAGAATCAAGAACAGGATCATATTCGGGATATTCTTTTGCAATTCCGGAGAGTATTTTTAAGAAAATTATTTCGGATTTAAGAGAATATGGAGAAGTTCAGCGAGCATTTTTAGGTGTTACAATAAAAAGTGTTGATGCTGAATTGGCGGACAAATTAAACCTAAAGTCAGTTTCGGGTGTCTATATAGATGGTGTAAATAAAAATGGTGCAGCTGATATGGCTGGAATTCGTAAAGGTGATGTAATTATTGAAATAGACAATAATATAACGAAGACAAGTTCTGAATTACAAGAAAGAATTAGTCAATATGCTCCAGGAGATAAAATTAATATTTTAGTAAAAAGAAGAGGGAAAAAGAAACATTTTGACTTAACTTTACGTAATATGATAGGTGGTACCCAACTGATTAAGGATAATCAGATTCAGTTATTGGGCGCAAAATTTCAGAAGATATCAAAAAAAGATATGCGTACTCAAGGAATTCCGTATGGAATAAGAGTGAGTAAATTGGTTGATGGAAAATTGAAAAGTGCAGGAATAAAAGAAGGGTATATCATTGTAAATATTAACAATAAGCCAATTACTAACGAAGATGATATTCGTAAGGCTTTAAGTGAGATAGAAGATGAGGGGGTATTTATTTCGGGTATTTATCCCAATGGAACGCATAAGTATTATGCATTTTCTTTGGCGGAAGATTAAAAGACTCGAAATCGCAAATTAATAAAAAACTAGAATAAAATGCTAATCAATTTTGGCTATAAATTTTTAAAGAGCTAATTTTGCGCAATATTTCGAGTTGAAAAAGGGACTATGAGACAATTAAAGATAACAAAATCAATTACTAATCGCGAAAGTGCTTCACTAGATAAGTATCTGCAAGAGATTGGTAAAGAAGATCTTATTACTGTAGAAGAAGAAGTTGAATTGGCGCAACGCATCAAAAAAGGTGATCAAAGAGCCTTAGAAAAGTTAACTAGAGCCAATTTACGTTTTGTTGTTTCCGTAGCTAAACAATACCAAAATCAAGGTTTAAGTCTACCTGACCTTATTAATGAAGGTAACTTAGGTTTGATTAAGGCTGCTGAAAAATTCGATGAAACTCGTGGTTTTAAATTCATTTCTTATGCGGTATGGTGGATCCGTCAATCGATTTTGCAAGCTTTGGCTGAGCAATCTCGTATTGTTCGTTTACCATTGAACCAAGTAGGGTCTTTGAATAAAATCAACAAAGCTTTTTCTAAATTTGAACAAGAGCATGAGAGAAAACCATCTCCGGAAGAGTTGGCTGATACTCTTGAGCTTCCTGCTGATAAGGTTGCTGATACGCTTCGTGTATCAGGACGTCACATCTCAGTAGATGCACCTTTTGTTGATGGAGAAGATAATTCTTTACTTGACGTACTGATTAATGATGACTCACCAATCGCTGACCGTAGTTTGTTGAACGAATCGCTTACAAGAGAGATCGATCGTGCACTAGCTACTCTAACAGAAAGAGAGAGCGATATTATTAAATTATTCTTTGGAATCGGAATTCAGGAAATGACTCTTGAAGAGATCGGTGAGAAGTTTGGTTTAACACGTGAGCGTGTTCGTCAGATTAAGGAGAAAGCGATTAGACGATTAAGACATACTTCAAGATCTAAACTGCTTAAAACCTATTTAGGTTAATCGTTTAGAACTGTGAAAAAATAGATTGAGGCTATTGAATTAATTTTCAATAGCCTCTTTGCTATAGTAGGAGTTTTGTGTTTTTAATTTATGATTTCTCTTTAAGGAGCTTTTCCAACTTGTACATTTCATCACGAAATTGAGCTGCTTGAAGAAAATCTAGCTCTTTTGCAGCTTTCTGCATTGATTTCTTTGTTCTCGCGATAGATTTTTCAAGACTTTCTTTACTCATGTATTGTACCACTGGATCAGCAGCGATTTCAATGGCCTCAGGACCAGAGTACGCTTTGGGATTGGAACTACCAGTATTTTGCATGATACTGGTTTTGTCTTTTACAATTTGAGTTGGAGTAATATTGTGCTTGGCGTTATATGCCAATTGTTTTTCTCTTCTATAATTGGTTGAATCGATTGTTTCTTTCATCGATTTGGTAATGTTATCAGCATACATAATAACCAAACCATTAACATTACGAGCTGCACGACCTGAGGTTTGAATTAAAGCTCGGGTAGATCGTAAAAAACCTTCCTTGTCAGCATCCAATATGGCTACCAGAGAAACTTCGGGTAAATCGAGCCCTTCACGAAGCAAATTGACACCAATCAAAACATCAAAGAGTCCTAATCGAAGATCTTCCATGATTTTTACTCGATCAAGTGTATCTACATCAGAGTGAATATAACGACAACGGATGTTTAAATCAGCAAAATATTGCGAAAGCTCTTCAGCCATCCTTTTAGTTAAGGTTGTAACTAAAACACGTTCGTCTATTTCACTACGTTTGTGAATCTCTGCAACTAAATCGTCAATTTGATTTAAACTTGGGCGGACGTCAATTTGTGGATCAAGAAGTCCGGTAGGTCGAATAATTTGCTCCACCACAACACCTTCCGATTTTTCTAGTTCGTAATCAGCCGGAGTTGCACTAACATAGATTGTTTGAGAACTTAAAGCTTCAAATTCTTCAAATTTTAGAGGGCGGTTGTCTAGAGCCGATGGTAATCGGAAGCCATAATCAACCAAATTAACTTTTCTCGAATGGTCACCACCATACATAGCTTTTACTTGAGAAAGTGTCACGTGACTCTCATCCACAACCATTAAGATATCATCTGGGAAATAATCAATGAGGCAGAATGGACGGGAACCTTGAGAACGTCCATCAAAATATCGAGAATAGTTCTCAATACCAGAGCAGTATCCTAGTTCTCGAATCATTTCCAGATCGAAATTAACTTTGTCTTCAACTCTTTTGGCTTCAAGGTGTTTTCCTATGCTTTTCATGTATTCAACATGAGCAACCATATCATCTTGAATCATCTTAATGGCATTCTGAACCTTATCTTTACTAGTTACAAAAATGTTGGCCGGGTAGATAGTGATTCTATCATATCGATCAATCATCTGTCCATTTATTGGATCAAATGAGTAGATTTCATCGATTTCATCGTCCCAAAATGTGATGCGATAAGCAAAATCAGCATATGCGGGAAATATATCAATAGTGTCACCTTTAACTCTAAAGTTACCTCGCTCAAATTCTACTTCATTCCTCGAATAAAGGGCATCAACAAATGATAATAGAAGCTTGTTTCTTGAAACGCGCTGACCTTGTTTTAGTTCAAGAACATTGGCATGGAAATCTTCCGGATTACCAATACCATAAATACAAGAGACCGATGATACAACAATGACATCTTTTCTCCCGGAAAGTAGGGCAGAAGTTGCACTTAATCTTAGTTTTTCAATCTCGTCATTTATGGCAAGATCTTTTTCTATATAAGTATCTGTTGTTGGTAAATAGGCTTCAGGTTGATAATAGTCATAGTAACTAACAAAATACTCCACTGCATTATTTGGGAAAAAGTTTTTAAACTCTCCATACAACTGAGCAGCTAAAGTTTTGTTATGACTCAAAACCAGAGTGGGACGCTGGACTTCCTTAATTACATTTGCGATAGTAAAAGTTTTACCCGATCCGGTAACACCAAGAAGTGTTTGAAATGGATGACCATCGTTCAATCCTTCTGCTAATTGTTTGATAGCTTCTGGTTGATCGCCTGTAGGTTGAAATTTAGATACAAGTTTAAAATCCATACGATACTATTGCTTATTTATGACTGTAAATCTAATAAAAAGAGAGCATATACCTGAAATGCATATGCTCTAAAGATTATATTGAAAATGAATATTTTTTGACTATCCAGCTTACTTATTTTTTTAGTTTGAAATAAATAGGAAAATGGTCGCTAAAACCTCCATAGTATTTGGGACCACCGAAAGTCCTACTTGGAGTGTAATCGCCTTTTTTATTCTTATAACAAATGTGCTTATTACGATATATTCTCCCCGCATTGTGTAGGGTTTGATATCCTCTTAAACCACTTAATAAAGAATTTGATACGATAAGATTATCAAGCATGTTCCAATCACCTCTATAATTATAAGAACCTTCGCCATTGATCTGTAAATCATACATGAGATTGTATAAATCCATTGGATTGTCAGTATCCCTATTGTTATCTGCTTTTAGAATTTCTTTTACAGCCTTATCAGTAGGTTCATCGTTAAAATCACCCATTATAATAATTTTAGCAAATGGGTTTTTAGCCTGAATAGCATCAACTGCTTTCCTCAACTGTTTGGCAACAAAAACTCGATTAGGCTCTGATTTTTCTTGTCCTCCACGGCGGGAAGGCCAATGATTTACAAAAATGTTTAGCGTATCTTTTCTACCAACCAATCCCTGAACATACAGGATATCTCTTGTTTTGTATTCTTTTTCCCAAGGAAACTCAATATTAATTGTTTCGTGTTTTAGGTATTTAAAATCTCTTTTATTATAAATTAAGGCACAGTCTATACCTCTTTTGTCCGGACTTTCGCTATGCGCTATTCTATAATTCTCTTTCTTCAATCTTTCCTGACCTATAAGATCTTTAATAACTTCTTTGTTTTCGATTTCGCAAAGACCAATAATTTCAGGTAACTTTTCTTTATTGATAGAGCTTAGAACATAGCTAAGTTTAGAAAGTTTGTCATTATAGCGTCTGGTATCCCATTGCAATTTTCCCATAGGCGTAAAATCATTATCTCTCTTATCAGGATGATTAATGGTATCAAATAGATTTTCCACATTATAAAATACAACAGTTATATCTTTTTTTCCTTTTGAAAAAGATGAAAGACAAATGAGAGTAGCGATAAATAGAAGCAAAGCTTTTTTTAACATGAACTAAGTATTAGAATTTGGTTATACCTTTTGGCTGTTTTCTTGTGGATTTATGGTCTGACTTCAAAGTTAATGAAATTATCGATTAGGGAAAGTTATCTATACTCCCAGAATTTGCAAGAAAAATACTAATATTACATTTAAATATGAAAGATTGAATCTCTTATTATCTGATAAAGAGAATAAAAGATAAAAAACTCTTAAAAACTTTTCGCTTTGTAACATTCGTTACACTTTTTGCTAATATCTTACCGCATATTTGTAGTGTCGAAAGGGAATAATACTTTCAAATATTAGTAGTCTTTTTCCCATTGATTTTGTAAATTGAAAACTCTAATAATAACACTATAAAAAAAATAAATTATGGCTATGTTTTGTTATCAGTGCCAAGAGGCAGCAAAAGGAACTGGATGTACAGTAAAAGGTGTTTGTGGTAAAACCGATGAGGTTGCAAATATTCAAGATTTATTGATGTATGTGATGAAAGGAATTTCAGTTTTCAGTACTAAAGCTCGCGAAGCTGGTGTTGAAAATGATAAAGTAAACAACTTCATCATGACAGGTTTGTTTATGACTATTACCAATGCCAACTTCGACAAAGTAAAATTTGTTGCTGCAATTCGCGAAGGTTTAAAACTACGTGAAGAGATTAAAACTCAAGCTGAGGCTGCTGGTGTTAAGTTTGATAACCTACATCATTCTGCAACTTGGACTGCTGATGCTGAGCATGATTTTGATGCAAAAGCTCGTGTTATTGGTGTTCTTTCTACTGAAAACGAAGATGTTCGTTCATTGAGAGAATTATTAATGTACGGATTAAAAGGTTTTGCTGCATACGTTGAGCATGCATATAATTTAGGTCTTGAGAAAGCTGAAATGTATGCATTCATGCAAAAAGCTTTACAAGCAACTACTAATGATACATTAAGTGCTGACGATTTAGTAGCTCTTGTGATGGAGTGTGGTGCTAATGGTGTTACTGCTATGGCAACTCTTGACGAAGCAAATACAACTGCTTATGGTAACCCGGAAATTACTGAGGTAAATATCGGAGTTTCTAACAAGCCAGGTATCCTAATTTCAGGTCACGACCTTAAGGATATGGAAGATTTATTGAAGCAAACTGAAGGAACAGGTGTTGATGTTTACACTCACTCTGAGATGTTACCAGCTAACTACTACCCAGCATTCAAAAAGTATGAGCACTTTGTAGGTAACTACGGAAATGCATGGTGGAAGCAGAACGAAGAGTTTGAAACTTTTAATGGACCTATCTTGTTTACTACTAACTGTATTGTTCCTCCAAAAGCAAACTCAACATACCAAGATAAAGTATATACTACAGGAGCATCTGGTTTCCCGGGATTCAAGCACGTTGATGCTGATGAGAACGGAAAGAAAGATTTCTCTGAAATTATTGAAGTAGCTAAGAAATGTGCTGCACCAACAGAGATTGAGAACGGAACTATCGTAGGTGGTTTTGCTCATAACCAAGTTATGCAATTGGCTGACAAAGTTGTTGATGCTGTTAAGTCGGGAGCTATTCGTAAGTTCTTTGTAATGGCAGGTTGTGACGGTCGCATGAAGGGGCGTGATTACTATACAGAATTTGCTGCTGCTTTACCACAAGATACTGTAATTTTAACTGCAGGTTGTGCTAAGTACCGTTACAACAAGCTTGAGCTTGGTGATATCGGAGGTATTCCTAGAGTATTAGATGCAGGTCAGTGTAACGACTCTTATTCATTAGCTGTTATCGCATTGAAATTGAAAGAAGTATTTGAACTAAACGATATCAACGAATTACCAATTGCATACAATATTGCATGGTACGAGCAAAAAGCTGTTATTGTATTGCTAGCTCTTCTTTCACTGGGTGTTAAGAACATTCACCTGGGACCAACATTGCCAGCTTTCCTTTCTCCAAATGTAGCTAAGGTGTTAATCGATACATTCGGAATTGGTGGAATTGGTACTGTAGATGAGGACATGAAAATGTTTTTAAATTAAGAAATAATTTATACAACTAAATTATAGATACATAGTGGCGGACGGGTCACTATGTATCCCTTACAAGCATTTGATAGGGGACTATCAAATAGATTGACAAAAATCTTGTTAATAGGATTGGCGTTAGATCATATTTGGGTTAATGATTAAAAACTGTTCAGAAAAGTGTTCATTCTTTTTTGAGCAGTTTTTTCTATTTTAGATCTAAGGTATAAGTTCTCAAAATAATAGTGTTGATGAAGAATTGGACTAAGTTTTTTAAGAAGCATCATAAGTGGCCATCATTGGTTCTTACTTTATTCATTTTGTTGTTTGCTCTCTCTGGTATTGTAATGAACCACAGAGAAACCTTTTCTTCGCTTGATGTAAATCGTGCCTATTTAGGAAGTGAATATCAATATCAGAATTGGAATAAAGCTGCTGTGAAATCATCGCTTCAACTGGAAGGTGATACGGCTCTTATCTATGGAAATATTGGTGTTTGGAAAACGACTGATAATTATAAAAATTTTGAGAATTTAAATCAAGGATTTCCTGATGGTGTTGATAATTGCAAAATTGAGAAGCTGTTTAAAACGACTTCAGGAGATGTGTATGCGGGAACTTTAATGGGCTTATACAAACGTATCGAAGAAATTTGGGTAAAAGTTGAGTTACCTGTTTCAGAGAAACGTGTTGTAGATTTACTTGAAATTAAGGGTAACTTCTATGTACTGACTCGTTCAAACCTATTAAAACAAACTGAATCTGGATTTGAGAAAATTAAGTTACTGGCCAAAGCTGATTACGATGGTAAGATTTCATTGTTCAAAACTTTATGGGAGATTCACTCAGGTGAAGCTTTTGGCTTAATAGGTAAACTTTTTGTTGATTTTCTAGGTTTAATATTTATTCTCCTGTCAATTTCAGGTATTATTTATTTTATCTATCCTAAATGGATGAAAAGAATAAAAGCTAGAGGACGAGATGTAAAAAAGAAAGCTACTTTTCTAAAATTCAATCTAAAATGGCACAATCGATTAGGCTATTGGATGATTGTGTTTTTAATATTGTCGACTTTAACGGGAATGTTTTTACGGCCGCCATTGCTTATTGCAATAGCCAATGCAAAAGTTGGGAAGTTACCTTTTACTCACCTCGATGATCCTAATCCTTGGTATGATCAGTTAAGAAGAATAACATATGACGAAGAACTCGATCGTGTTCTTTTAGCAACCAACGAGGGAATTTACTATTCTAATGATATTTTTGAAACGGCACCCCTGTCGTTTTCAGCACAAGCTCCTGTGTCCGTTATGGGAGTGAATGTTTTAGAAGTCATTAAGCCAGGACAATATCTTGTTGGTTCATTTTCTGGCTTGTTTTATTGGATTCCCGATAGAGAACTGATTTTCGATTATATTTCAAAGAAGCCACATGTGGCAATTAAGAGAATGGGACCGCCCATTTCATCACATCCAATTGCTGGTTACTTTAAAGATTCAGAAGGGCGCGAATTTGTATTTGATTACAATTTAGGTGTAGGAAATATGACAGACAGGACTCATTTTGTTGATATGCCTCAGCAAATTAAAGAGTCTCCAATGTCATTGTGGAATCTTTGTCTTGAGATTCATACTGGTCGTGTTTACCAATACATTTTTGGAAAGTTTTATATTCTGTTCATTCCCTTGGCAGGATTAAGTATTTTGTGGATTCTTATTACAGGATTAATTTTGTATCTGAAAAGAAAGAAAAAATAATGAATTTCTATTTAAGCTTCAGTTTTATCGAAGCTTTTGTTTTATGTCATGTTACGATCTATGCTGATTATCTTAAAAAATGTTTATTTTAGATAATCATTAAAATAAAAGCTCGTACTATGGAAGTCTTCGGTTCTTACCCATTAATTATAGCAGGATGTTTAATCATTTTGCTCTCGTTTATTTTCACCAAAATAGCAAACCGAACCAATGTGCCTGCTGTTCTTATGCTAATTGGCTTGGGTGTGATTATCCAGTATGGATTAAAACTAATGAAGATTCCGGAAATTGATTTTTTTCCAATACTTGAGATCATTGGGATTATTGGGTTGATTATGATTGTACTGGAAGCTGCATTGGAACTCGAACTGAAGAAAGATAAAATCAGAGTTATTTTGAAATCACTTTTGGTGGCAAGTCTGGGGCTTATTTTTTCACTGATGGCTGCAGCGGGCATCATATTTTATTTAATTCCTGACATGGATTGGTTTACTGCGATGTTGTATGCCACGCCCTTATCAATTCTCTCAAGTGCTATTATCATTCCAAGTGTTGGAAATTTGAGTGAAGAGAAAAAAGAATTTCATGTTTACGAGAGCACATTTAGCGATATTATTGGTATTATGCTCTTCTATTTTGTTCTGAATGTTATTGAATTTCAGAGCCCTGATTTACTTGCTGAATCTTCTGCAATGCACCCCATGTTTAGCTTTGGAATAAGTATTTGTGTTTCGGTATTAGTTGCTTTTGCAGCAAGCTATTTACTTCTGTATGTATTTCAGTTTATAAACGAAGGGGCACGTTTATTTTTATTAATTTCCTTATTGGTCTTACTTTATGCAGTAGGGAAGTTGTTGCACCTTTCTCCATTAATTATCATTCTGGTATTTGGTATTATCGTTCAGAATAATGAAATATTTTACAAAGGGTTTCTCCGTAAATATTTTCATAAGAAGAAGTTTGAAGTCTTAAAACGAGAATTACATGTTATAACCATGGAATCTGCGTTTGTTGTGAGAACCTTCTTTTTTGTAATTTTTGGGGTGAGTATTTTAGTTTCGAGTCTTTTTAGTTTGAAGGTGTTAGGCGTGAGTTTTCTGTTGTTGCTTAGTATATATGCCATTCGATGGTTGTTTCTTCGCGCCTTTATGGGCTTTGATATTTTCCCGCAGCTTTGGATTGCTCCACGAGGCTTAATAACTGTTCTCTTGTATTATGCTATTCCACAGGAATATGCCAATTCATCTTTCGATTCCGGAATTCTGTTATTCATTATAATTGCAACAAGCCTTGTTATGACTTGGGGCCTGATTCGTTCGGCAAATGATCAAGATATTCCCTTCATTGTTAATCCAATAATTGAAGAAGATACAATTGAGAACCAAGAATCAGATACATTCTCCTCATAGAATAGCATTGAAGAAGAAGCTGATAAAGATGAATAGAAGTTTTTGAATAGAATGATACGCTTATTTTATCTCAAAAGATAAGCTTAAAATAAAGTTTCTTCCAGGAGCAGAAATACCTGATGAATAGGGGCGATACGCCTTATCAAAAATATTCTCTATGCTGAATCCTAAAATAATTTTATCTCTAAATTGATAACTGTTGTTTAGGTTAACAGAAATCCACCTGGGAGAATAGGGAAGACCGTTATCATCTTTTGCGTATAAATGGGGTTTGTCTTGCTCTGAATCAGCTAAATTTTTATTGGCAATCTCACCATTGTAATCAACAGATAGTTTTGACTTCAACTTCTTAGATTTGTATTTAAGAGCCATAGAGGCAAAAGTCGGTGGTACATGTCTCACAGGACTCCCATCTTTGTATTCGCCTTTAGAATGGTTGTAATAAGCATTGATAGCAAGATTTGAATTTAGTTGAGCATTCGCCTTTAAACTAAACCCATAAACTATTGCTTTGTCATCATTAACTATAGCTTGAACCTGACTTTCAACACCATCGTACACCATAGTCGATTGTCCATTGAAACTAAAATCACGACGAACCATAGCATCTTTTAAAATGGAATAAAAACCATTGAATTCAACGAATAAATCTCTAGTGATATTTTTGCTTAAGCTCAGATCGAAATTATAGGCGTATTCCGATTTAAGATCTTTATTTGGAACAACAACTTTTCCAGGTTCTGAGTCAAATACTTTTCCAATATCATCAATGTTAGGTGCTCTAAAACCTGTTGTCAGATTTAGTTTTAATAAATAATCATTATCTGTTTGTAAAGTTGCGCCAATACTACCATTAACAGCACCTGTGTTTAAATCTAAATTATTGAAAGGAAAGCTATAAAATTCTTGACTCAGTTTTGATTTTATCCAGATATGGGAATAACGTAAACCACTATTTATTGTCCATTTGTCATTAAGTTTCCATTTCATATTTACATATGATGCCAAACTCGAATAGCTTGAATTATCAGGGTAACGACTGGCTAAAGAAGATCTTTCGAAGTTCACAATATTCTTTTTGTAGGCCGTTGAATTCAAGTAATTATATAAATACTCCGCTCCGTAATAAAATTCGATTTGTTTATTTAGTTTTTTATTGAAATCGATATTTGTTGAGAATATACTAATATCCTCAAATCGTTTGCTGATATTATCACTGTTCAACTTACGAGAATGACGACTTTCCTTATAATTTTGGTAGGCCGTAATCAATTTAAAACTATCAAAAATAGAATTACCTTTTTTACTTGTTAGATTTATCGAATGTAGTTGTAGTTTTTGTGGACCATAAAACCAGTTGGCATATTTTAAATTATCACCAGAGTATTGAATTAATCTATCGTAACGAGGAATATCAGAGGTTGTTGAATAAAGAAAGTTATATTGAAGCTCTGTGTTTTCCGAAGCTTTATATCTCAACTTCTGGATTACATTCAATTGGTCAAATTTACTCCCTTCTTGTATATGAGGATTATCATTTTGAACAATTAAGTCTTCTCCATTTTTCCTGATAACATATTCGTTTCTATTGTATTGATTGGTTCCATTTCTCCCCATTTTTAAATCAGAGTAATCGGAACGACTAATATTTCCTGCGTAACTAAACTTATGATTGCCTACAAAATAACGTGTGTGAAGTCCCAATTCATGATTTGCAGATGCATATTTTGTTTTGTGGTTTAATTGAAACCTAAAGCTACTATCTGTAGACAGCTTAGGCTTAATACTATGAAAATCCATAACACCGCCTATTGCATCGCTACCATAAATGACAGAACCTGGTCCGAGAACTACTTCGGCAGATTCCAGACTATTGGGATCGATATTGAGAAGGTTTTGTAAATTACCTCCTCGGTAAATTGCATTGTTTAAACGAACTCCATCAAGAACAATTAAAACTCTATTTGCAGCAAAACCTCTAATCATCGGACTTCCGCCTCCCATTTGGCTTTTTTGAATAAATATTTGCCCACTTTCCTTTAGTAGATCCGCAGATGTTGAAACTTCACTATTTCTAATTGTTCCATTATCTATCTGAACAATATTTACGGGTACTTCCTTAGGATTTTGTTCCCATTTGTTGGCCGCAACTGTGATTTCATTTATTTTGAATAACTGAGGAATCATTTCAACTATAAAGTTGTTTTGTGCAATTCTTTCATAAGTAAGATGCAAATTTTCAAATGATGGATGCTGGAAAAATATAATATCACCTTTAGAAAATAGAGAAAGAGTAGCTTCTCCTTTTTTCGAACTATTTGTAGATGTTTTTTGATTATAAATATAGACATCCTCAATTACCTTCTTGGTAGAGGCATTTATAATCTTAATGTTTTGTGCTTGAGACAAAAATGTACTGATTAGAAGAAGGTAGATGAGTATATGTTTTTGCATAAAATGTCTTTGAGTATAAACCTTAATGAGGATAAGTTAATCGTGTTTATGAACAATACAAAATTATAATAAACTTTGATATAAAGAATCAAAAACAAAAGCTTGTCAGTTTTGACAAGCTTTTGTTTTTATTTAAAGTTTTTACGGCTTTATTTCATTGCTAGTTGGTCACCCTGATCATAAACAACATCTTTAGGAATTTTAGCTCGTTGAATGCGATAAAGATCATTTAGAAGTTCATTGTGTATATAACCTTTGTCTCGAATGATTTCAGCTGCCAAATCAAAATCACCATTCCCTTGAATTTCTAAAACCAGTTTTGAAAGTGATTCAATGGCTTTTTTCATTTTGTAATCATTTATCTTATAGGTTCCTGTTTTTGAATCATACTTAAAAGCTTCTTGTTCATTAAAATAATTGAAACGTATCATGTTTGCCACACCTTGAGCATCAGTAACACCAAATCGGATAGAACGGAATACATCAGCCATATGAGTTACATAATTGTCCATTAAATCAACACCTTTAAGTTCATTCATTTCATGTAGCTTAGTGATGAAGAACATCCTCAAAACATCATTCTTAAGTACATTAATTATTGCGTGGTGTTCTTTTAATGCATCTTTTACACTTCCTTTTCCATTAATGGTTTGCGAAATCCCCAGGCTATTACTAATCTCATAAAAAATAGTGTTTTGAAAGAAAGATGTGAACTTGACGTGCTTCCTCTGTTTTTCATCTATAATTAGATTTGTAATAGGTTGAAGAATTTTTTCAAATTTAGCTTCCATTACATTCTTAAAATGAACTTTTCTTGAATTACTCACCACACTCTCAGTGCCAATAGGCAGATTTAAACCAATTAATTTATTCCCGGCATTACAATAGCCAGAATTGTATAAAACATCATATACAACGATATCAGAATTTGCTTCAGGAGTTTCGGCTTTGTATTTATCATCAACAGGAAGATTTTTTTGCAAATAAGGGAGTAGTAGAGAGAATTCTTTTACATTTTTGGTCCACTCCATATTTCTAAGAAGAATAAAAGCCCCGTATGAATACTTTGTCCAAATTAAGTGATCTTCCAGGTTTTCAATAGGTCCGGCAATAAAATCCATCTTATTATCCTTCATATTCAACCAAAGGGCATCACTCTTTTCAAAATTATCAGTTAATAAATCATCTGCTCGCTGTAACAGGTACTCTTTGAAATCTTTGCAATCGCATAATTCAGCACCTCTACGCATATGATCAACCGCTTTGTTTATTTGAACCTTGTATGCTTCATGATACGGAAGGACTTTCAGTTCACCTTTTGCATCTTTTCTTACAACAGTGAAAGGTTCAAATTTCTCATTTCCCGGAATTGCAAAGAAATCATTTTGATTCATATCGCTAGGGAAAAAACCAATGCCAAGTGGGCGAGGAGGGTAATCGTCAGTAAAAGGGGCATTACCATCTAATCTGTCCCATGGACCATAATTAATCATGGCATAGGCTTTAATGTCAGGATCGTCTCCCATTTTACTTAGAAGTTCATTTTTGTCACCATAAGATTGTAACCAGTACAATTCATCGATGGCATCTGCAGCCTTTAGGAGATGAGAAAACAGTTTTGCATGCGACTCTGATAAACTGCTTAAATCTGCATTAAGTTTCACTTTGGCATAATTTGCAAGCTTACGCTGCATAACCGTGTCTTTGGTGGTTTTCACCTCTTTTTGTTTCTGTTGGCAAGCGCTAATAGAAAAGAGAACAACCAGAATACTAAGGAAATAAAGACTGTAACGTTTCATAATAGAGAGTGTTTGGCGTTAGATAATCAAATAATATGTGTTAGCAATTATTCTGTGCAAACAAATAATAATGAATAGTTTAATCTTCAAGTTAATGATTGTTTCGATTAATTACAAGAAAATTTCCGTGCTTATTTTTACCTTTTATATCAAAAGTATGAATAGGAATATTGGCTTTTTTCTTTGCAACTTTAGAAGCAAAAAAAAACATGACTGAGCTAAATCAGTCATGTTTTTAATTTTAATCTTTCTTTATTTCTTCGGGATATTCTATTCTCGCATGATAAATATTAATAAGCATCTGAGTGAATATTTGTTTTACCTGATGGATGTTTTTGAAACTGATGTCTGCCATTTCAAATCGATTTTCCGATATCTGTTTATTGATTAGGCTTGTAATCAATTTTTCAATCGTTTCGGGTGTTTTTTCCTTTAAACTTCGTGAAGCTGCCTCTACAGAATCGGCCATCATTAAAACTGCGGTTTCTTTCGAAAAAGGGTCAGGCCCGGGGTATGTAAATTTTTCTTCATCAATTTCCTTGTCTGGATATTTATTTTTGAATGATGTGTAGAAATATTGAACACGACCAGAGCCATGATGTGTTTCAATGAAATCAATAATCTGTTGAGGTAGTTTGTGTTTTTTTGCAATTTGAACACCGTATTTCACATGATCAGTAATAATCTGTGCAGATTTATCAAACTCCAAATTATCATGTGGATTTCGGTTTGTCATTTGATTTTCGATGAAATATATTGGGTTTTTCATCTTTCCAATATCGTGATAAAGAGCACCTGTTCTAACCAATAAAGGGTTACCTCCAATTTCATTTATGGCAGCTTCCGCTAGATTAGCAACCGTTAAAGAATGTTGGAATGTTCCTGGTGAATGTTGTATCAGTTGGCGTAAAACGGGATGATTCTGATTCGCCAATTCGATTAAGGTAACATCAGAAATGAAACCAAAAAGTTTCTCAAAAATATAGATGAGAGAGTATGAGAATGTTAATAGTAAGCCATTAATAGCAAACCACATAAAGTTTCTCCATTCAATTTCTTGAATACTGCCTTCCTGAGTGATTGCAAAAGCAAAATAAACGATACTATAGGTGAAGAATGTTATAATAGCAGTAATGACCAATTGACCACGACGCTCTAATTGGGGTAAGGAATAAATTGCCATAATTCCAGCAGATAATTGAAGGAATAAGAATTCAAAACTATTTGGAGCTAAGAATCCGCATAAAAGCAAAGATATTATATAAATAAAAAGAGCAGACCTTGAGTCTAGAAGCGTTCTTAAAACAACAGGAATCAGTACGAATGGTATAATATAGATATTAACCTTTGGAAACTTAATGATTAAGCTAGATAGTCCAACAAAGAGAATGACTAGAAGTAATATAAAGAGTAGTTTCTTATTGTCTTCGAGTATTTGAGTTCGAAAATTCCTAAGATAAAGGAATAGTAAAACCAGACATGCTAGAATTAACAAGCTTTGTCCACCCATTATTAAATAATGGCTTTGCGAAGATCCTAAAATACTTTCATACTCTCTTTTCAGAGACTCAAGAACTCTAAAAGTATCATCATCTATAACATCACCAATTAAAGCAATACGTGTTCCAGCCTTAACTAATCCTTTGGTCAGAGAAATACTGCTAAGCATACTGTTTTTCACTTTCTCCGACATATCTTCGTTATAAAGAAGATTGGGAATCAGGTAAGTATCTAGATCTAAACTCTGAAAAAAGACTTGATAACTCTTGTTTTGAAAATCATTTTTTAAGCTTTCATTAATATATTCATAAGCAATTTTTGACGTATAGATGTTTTTTGTAATTACTTTCTCACTCACATTGTTTAGTGAACGATTAATTTTTTCAGGAAGTTGCTGTTTAGTACTTGAAGGTTCAATTATTCCAACCTCATAAATTCCGGAAATGATATCTTTAAAGTAACGTGATAGACGTTTTTTCTCTAGAGATATTTTTTTATCTCTATATTTTAAATTTTTAAAGTTATCTGTCTGGATATAAGATGTCCATTTCTTATCGAAATTTGAATTAAATCGAGTATTAATATTCTTTAATACATCAGGCTTGTATTCGTAGTATGGGTAATAATTAGCAAGAAGACTATCTCTATTTTCGTTAAGTTCAGCTTCAGTTTTGTGAATCGAGAAATCGAAAGGCGCGATAAGTGTTTCATGCATCCATGGTTTTCCCTTCTGATATTCGTATCTAAAATTACCGATATTAGGATAGATAAGAGATAGGACACCTAAGGCGATCATAAAAAGTAGTACGCGATATATGGCATTGATATTCTGTCGAATCCAGCGGAAGTATTTTTTCATATTTTATTGCTTTGAGTCAGTCTTTGTTATAGAATTATATTCAAAACGTTCAGCTAAAAGTAATCATTTCCCTTTAAAATTAGGACTTATTGGGTCTTTTTGCATTAATATTGAGCTAAAGAAGAAAAAGCTCTTAATTGATTTGAATTATTTATATATTTGATACAATTACGTTCAACAAAAAGAATCTAATATTAATTTATTCCTAAAACTTGCATTGCAAATGACTTATGGCATTTCTGATTTAAGTATCATTCCTGTTCGAAGTGAACCAACTGAAAAAAGTGAAATGGTTAGTCAAGTTCTTTTTGGCGAACATTTTGAAATAACTGAGGTAACTGAAAAATGGTCGAAAGTTAAGCTTGCTTTCGATAATTATGAAGGTTGGATTGACAATAAAATGATTAGTCCAATTGAAGAGGATTTATTCAATCAATTGAACAAGAATTTTCCTGTAGTTGCCAATGATACTTTTAATTTGGTTTTTCAAGAAGCAGATTATTCTAACAAGTTAATTGTTCCGGGAAGCTCATTCCCATTTTGTGATTTAGAGAAGAAAACTTTCATGCTTGCCGATAAACTGTATCATTATCAAGGCGTGGTTTCATCCAATGGAAAAAAGCCTGAGGAACTTCGAGATTCTCTTATTGAATCGGCACTGAAATATTTTAATGCACCCTATTTATGGGGAGGGCGTACACCTTATGGTATAGATTGTTCAGGTTTGAGTCAAATTGTTTATAAACTAAATGGTATCTGCCTACCCCGTGACGCAAGTGAACAGGTTAAAGAAGGTGAGGTCCTTACTTTTGTTGAAGAAGCTTTACCAGGTGATTTA
This sequence comes from Ancylomarina sp. DW003, assembly GCF_029029505.1. GTDB lineage: Bacteria > Bacteroidota > Bacteroidia > Bacteroidales > Marinifilaceae > Ancylomarina. Next base: position 83,858 of record NZ_JAKJSD010000004.1, read on the forward strand.
GCATTTTTTGATAATGAAGTAGGTGAGATTACTCATGTTGGAATTATTTGGGATCGACATAAAATTATACATGCTTCAGGAAAAGTACGTATTGATAATGTGGATCATATTGGAATATTTAATGTAGATACTCAGCAATATTCTCATAAACTTAGAGTGATAAAGAGGATTATATAAGAAAGATACTAGAACGATATAAATAATGCCGCTATTCATCGAATAGCGGCATTTATATTTTGAAGAGGTTGAATTTTATAAGAATAGCAGTAGGCTCGCAGCCATAACAGCCATTCCCCCGATCAAACCATAAATTGCAATATGATGTTCCCCATATTCTTCTGCTGTAGGTAAAAGTTCATCAAGTGATATGAATACCATAATACCAGCAACACCTCCAAATAAGGAACCGAAGATAGTATCATTTAATCCTAAAACGGAGTAAATAAGAATAAAACCAATTAGTGCACCAACAGGTTCTGCTAATCCAGATAGAAAGGAGTAAACAAATGCTTTCTTTCTACTACCAGTTGCATAAAAAATGGGTACTGAAACTGCAATCCCTTCAGGTATATTGTGAATCGCAATTGCAACTGCAATAGGAATCGCAATACTTGGATCTGTAAGGGCTGCTGCAAATGTTGCCAAACCTTCAGGGAAGTTGTGAATTGCAATTGCTATAGCTGAAAATATTCCCATTCTCATTAGCTTTTTGTCAGTTGTTTTTCTTTCACTGAGATCTTCAATTTTCTTAACCTCATGAGGGTTTTCAAATGAAGGTATTAATTTATCAATGATAGCAATAAACATGATACCTCCAAAGAAAGATAGAACGGTGTAAACTGTTCCATTAACTTCACCATGTGCGCCAACTAGAGCATCTTTGGCTTTTTGTAGAATCTCAACGAAAGAGACATAGATCATTACCCCTGCAGAGAAACCAAGTGATAGTGATAAAAACTTTGTGTTAGTACGTTTTGCAAAAAATGCTATAGCACTCCCAATACCAGTTGAAAGCCCTGCAAAAAGTGTTAGCCCAAATGCAAAAGCTACTGTGTTAAAATCAAATTCCATATAGCTTGTTTAATTTCTTGAAATGCAAAGATACAATTGTCTAGAATAAATCTTAATAAGATGATTTATTTTTTTGTAAAAGAAAAAATCATGTTTTAAATTTACTATAATTATCGATACAAGTTTAATTTAATGTTTCTGCTATGACTTATTTTATCTCAGATGAATGTATTGCATGTGGTTCTTGTATGAATGAATGCCCGGTTGATGCTATTTCAGCGGGAGATATATTTGTAGTCAATGCAGATGATTGTATTGATTGTGCAGCGTGTGCAGAGGTTTGCCCTGTAGATGCAATTTCAGAAATCTAGAAATCGATTAGGATTTCCCAAAAAATACTTATTATTGCTTCAGTTCTTTCTGCGAGTATTAATTTGAGACGATTTATTTATGTCAAAAATAGTATGTTTGAACTTACTTTTCTTTTGACAGTGATTTCATTCCGCCTATATCTAACTTGGTATTAAAATGATCTGTTCTAAATCCCTTTTTAGTTTTTTTACAAATTAAAAACATTCTTGTTTCTAACTCTCTGATAGTTAGTTTAATTAGCATAATTAATAATTCATGTATTCTTATATGTGAATATGTTAATTTAAAATGAAGTTATCGTACCTATTTGTCGTTGAATAGAACGGTTATAAATAAGATATTTACCCCTAAATTGTCATATAGAAAATTTTAAGAGACGAAATAGTTTATGTAAAAACGTATATGAACATATGTGATTATGTTTAATTGAACAATAGTTTTGTTATGCGTAATTCATTGATGGGCAGTGTTTTGTATGGGTGTAAATATTTTTAAAAATGGTTAATTTTAGTTAAATTATATGATTGTAGACCCAAAGTTTATAATTAACTAAAAAATTAATCTATGAAAAAACTTACCTTAGTTGTTTGTGTTTTCATGTTAGCAGTTCTGATTGTTAATGCACAAACAAAGCAAATTACTGGTACGGTTACCAGTGCAGATGACGGCTTAGGTATGCCAGGCGTATCTGTTGTTATTAAAGGTACGACAGTCGGTGCAAGTACCGATATTGATGGAAAGTATGTTCTTGAAGCTCAGGCTTCAGATATAGTTGTGTTTAGTTTTGTTGGAATGATTTCACAGGAGATCACTGTAGGTGACAAAACTGTTATTAATGTCGTACTTGTTACAGAATCGATTGGTGTAGACGAAGTAGTTGTAACTGCACTTGGTATTAAGCGATCTAAAAAAGCTCTTGGGTATTCTGTACAAGAGGTTAAATCTGATGAGTTAACCAAAACGGGGACACCGGATTTAGCGAAAGCTCTTCAAGGAAAAGTTTCAGGTATTGATATTAAATTATCTAGTGGTATGCCTGGAGCATCTTCACAAATTGTAATTAGAGGTTCACGTTCTTTTACAGGTAATAACACGCCTCTTTATGTTGTTGATGGTATGCCTATTGCCAGTACAGCAGCATTTAGTACGGGAAATAGTGTTACTGGTTCTGATATTTCGAATAGAGCTTTGGATTTGAATCCTAACGACATTGAATCTATTAATGTATTAAAGGGGCAAGCTGCTGCTGCATTATATGGCTTACGGGCATCTAATGGTGTTGTAATTATTACGACAAAAAGTGGTAAAGGTGGTGTAAAAGGAAAACCTGTAGTTTCACTGAATCAAACTACCAGTTTTGATATTGTTTCCAGAACCCCAGACTATCAGAAAATATGGTCTCAGGGTAATGCCGGAGTTTATGGTCCAACAACATCTTTATCATGGGGAGCAAAAATTACCGAATTACCTAATGATCCCACATATGGTGGAAATGGAAATGGACATGAAGGCATGTATAAAGTACCTCAATTGGAAGAGGGAGGTCTTGACCCTTGGGTAAGCCCAAAGGTTTATAACAACTGGGATGATTATTTTGAAACAGGTTACACTTCTACTACTGGGATTAATGTTAGCCAAGCTACCGAAAAAGGGCACTTCTCAATTGGGATAGGTTATACAGAGCAAGAGGGTATTGCTTTAAATAGTGGTATGGAGCGTTGGAATGCCAAAGCAGCTGCTGAAAGCAAACTGAATGAGAATTTTACGGTTGGATTTTCAGCTAATTATGCTAAAACAGAGGTTGATAAGCTTTCAGGAGCCAATGATGCTGCATTAGCTGGTGTTTTGTCTGCTCCAAGTAGTTATAATCTTAAAGGGAATCCAACTCACGTAGTTGGTGATCCATACGACCAAATTTATTATAGATCTCTAACTTTTGATAATCCATATTGGTTAGCAAAGAACAATACATTTAATGAGAAAACTGATCGATTTTTTGGTAACGCTTACGTTACTTATGAAAAAGCGTTGGGAACAGACCTCGATTTAAGAGTTAAATATCAGCTGGGAATTGATTCTTATACAACCCATTATCAAGATATTTTTGGATTTGGTAGTAAAGGAAAATCAGGTTCTATTAATAACTATGGTGTTACTGATCAGACGTATAACTCTTTAATAACAGCAAGTTTGGATTGGAATATAAATGATGATTTCCAATTTAATGCCATCATAGGTAATGAGTTAAATCATAACGAGACCAAAACTTATGACCAGTTTGGTCAGGAATTTAATTTTGGAGGTTGGAATCATATTGATAATGCGAATACTGTAACTTCTACAGAGGAACAACTTAAAGACAGAACATTTGGTCTTTTTGCAAGTTTATCTTTGTCATGGAAAAGTATGCTATTCTTAAATATGACAGGACGTAATGATATTGCATCTTCGATGCCAAGAAATAATCGTTCCTTCTTTTATCCTTCCGTATCCTTAGGTTTTGTTGCTTCTGAACTAGAACTTATTAAAGATATACCATGGATTACTTTTGCAAAGATCAGAGGATCTTATGCTGAGGTAGGCCAGGCAGGTGAATTCCTTCAAAACTATTATACAAAGCCAAACTACGGTGGTGGTTTCTGGACGGATGAGCCAATAACATACCCATTGGATGGTGTTAATTCATATATCCCTTTTGATGAATTGTTTGATCCTAATTTAAAGCCTCAGAATACTAAATCGTATGAAGTTGGAATTAATTTGAAATTTGTAAATAATCGTTTTGGTATTGATTATACTTATTCGAGACAGAATGTTGAAGATCAAATATTCGAGATTCCTTTGGCAGGTTCATCAGGAGCAGAGAGTCTGACTGCAAACGGTGGTGAGGTGCATACGGATGGACATGAAGTTGTATTATATCTAACACCAATAGTTTTGAAAGATTTTACTTGGGATTTAAGTGTAAATTATTCAAAAATTGACAATGTTGTTGATAAGTTGGCTCCTGGGGTTGAGAGTATTTTCCTAGGTGGGTTTACAACTCCACAGGTAAGAGCAGGTATCGGCGATACTTATCCTGTAATTTATGGTTCTCAGTACAAGAAAAATGATTTGGGACAGATCTTAGTAAATGAAGATCCTAATGCAGCAGATTATGGTATGCCAATGTCAGGTGAACCAGGTGTAATTGGTTCGATATCGCCTGATTTTATAATTGGTGCCTCGACTAACTTTATTTATAAAAATTGGTCATTAAGTGCCACTTTTGAATGGAAAAATGGTGGTGAGATGTATTCGGGTTCCAACGGACTATTAGATTTATACGGTATGTCTAAGCGAACTGAAGATCGTGAATCGACCTTTATTTTTGATGGTTATAAAGCTGATGGATCCAAAAATGATATTGCAAGGGGCGGTCTTGGTGATTTCAATGCTACTCAAACTCTATTTTCAGATGTATTGACAAATATAGATGAGTATTATATTCATGGGAATTCCTTTGTTAAGCTTAGAGAACTATCATTAAAATATAATCTACCTAAAACGATCATTCCTAAAGTTGACGTAACACTTACAACTTTTGTTAGGAATATTCTTCTATGGACAGAGTTGGATAATTTTGACCCTGAATCTTCTCAAGGTAATAACAATATGGCTGGTGGTTTTGAGCGTTTTTCATTACCTCAAACGACAAGTTTTGGATTCAGTGTCGATGTTAAATTCTAATCTTAAATTTATGAACAATATGAAAAAATATATTCACAGTATTGCGATTGTTTTAATTGCAATTACACTTAGTTCTTGTTCTGAAGATCTGTTAGATGATATTAACAAGAACGTCAATGATCCTGCAAATGTGGCTTCAAACTTGATTCTTTCTGATGTAATGACAAGTTCCGCATTTAGCGTAACAGGAAGTGATCTGGCATTTTATTCGTCATGTTATGTAGAGCACAATGTTGGCTCATTTAATCAGATGTATAATGCAGAGATTAGAACTAACGAGCCTACTAGTAGTACGACCTATAATAATTCTTGGATTTCAATGTATCAAAATCTACTGAACCTTAATGATGTCATTGGTAAATGTTCAGAAGGAGGAGGTGAAGAAGGGAATTTCTACAATTTGGGTATAGCCCAAATATTATCAGCTTATAATCTAGCTATTCTTACGGATTTAATGGGTGATGTTCCTTGGACTGAAGCTCTTCAGCCAGGCGTTATTTTTACACCTAATGTGGATTCGCAAGAAGCTATTTATACTGCTATATTTAAGTTCTTGGATGATGCAATTATTAATTTAGGTAAAGAGTCAACTTTCCCCTTTTTGGGAGGACAGGATTTTATCTACGATGGCGATGAGGACAGTATTGATAATTGGATGAAATTTGCTTACGGATTAAAAGCAAGATATACGATGAGATTGTCTTTACGATCTCCAAATTATGATGATGTTATATCATTTGCAGATAATTCTTTTAGTAGTGCTGCTGAGCAAAGTCAATATGATTATAATGGGACTTCTTCTAAAAGTCCATTCCAACAATTCTTTTTGGATAGGGATTATTTTGGTGCAAGTACAAGTTTGCATAACAAATTGGTAGTTCGAAATGATCCGAGAGATGCTGTTTTCTTCAAGCCTTATGATGAGGGGGGAACTTTGGAATTTGCTCCCAATGGTACGCCAAGTCAGGAACAAGGGAAATATGGAATTTCAGCAATTAGTTCGATTACTGCCCCAACTTATTTATTAAGTTACCATGAAATTGAATTCCTAAAAGCTGAAGCATATGCAAGAAAAAATGATATGCCTAATGCTAAAATAGCTTTGAAAGCTGCAATTACAGCTGCATTCATGAAGTCTAATATAGATCTTACAGCTGCGGAAGCAGATAGTTATTATACTGACGAGATTGATCCAACTCTTCTAGATCAAGCTTCTACCTTAAAAGAAATTATGATACAGAAATATATTGCATTCTTTGAGGAAGAATCTGTTGAGGCATATAATGATATAAGAAGATTAAGAGCAATGGGAGATGATTTTATTCAATTGGATAATCCATTGAACAGTTCTAGATTTCCATTACGTTTCGCCTATGGTTCAGAGGATGTCACCACAAATGTTAATGTGCGTGAAGTTTATGGTGATGGAAGTTATGTGTATAGCGAGAATGTATGGTGGGCAGGAGGCTCACGATAGGTCGAATTCATAATGTAAAAAATTTAAACTATGAAAATATATAAATTATATAGTCTACTTGTCGCACTTGCTTTGATTTTTGTAGGATGTGACGATACAAATGACAACTTAGTTGTGCAAAGGGGTGTTGCTGTCAGCCCAATAATTGAGTCAATAACATCCTCATTCTTTGAGCTATCTGATTTGGATAATGCTTTTGTTGAATTTAAAGTAACTGCCGAATTTCCAGCAGAAGTGGCACAGGTTCTTGTGAAAGTTGGTCATAAGGATAAAACAGCAATCCTACCCCCATATAGTAGCATCCCAGTAACTATAACGTTATCTGTTTCAGATATAGCTAATGTTTTGGGTGTTAATGTTAATGATCTTGTTTTGGGTGATGTTTTTAGTTTTCAATTAATAGTTGAAAATATGGATGGTATTACAACGTTCTCTAATAAAATTCTAAATGCGACAGTAGCATGTGCCTCTAGTCTAGAGGGTGCATATACTTGCGTGGCAAATGGTTCTTCAACAGATCCTGGACCAAGTCCTGAAGAGAACCCGGCTGTTGATTTCACTACTACCATTACTTTTACAGCTACAGCTGTAAATGGTGAATATATTATATCTGATTTTTCAGGCGGCTTGGATACTTTCTGGTATGATATTTATGGATTAAGTGGAGAATATCCGGGAATGATAAAAGATGTTTGTGGAGATTTATCTTACATAAATACTAAGGGGCCTTTCGGTTCTCCTATTTCTGGGACTGGCGCTGTAGATGAAGTTACCGGTGTAATCACACTTCATGGTGTGGCCGATAGTTGGGGTGATGAATGGGATCTTGTCTTAACACCTCAATAATATATAATAAATAAGGAATTATACGTATGAGATAGTGATCTTATTTCAGTGTATTTATTTTATTAAGAGGGCGTCCAGCAAATGGGCGCCCTCTTTTTATATCCTAAGTTTATTAAAACCCATTCAACTCCATAGTTACTGTTGGAATAAGAAGTAGGAAGCCTAATATAATAAGCACCACCATAAACTTCCCAAGCCATTTAACCCATTTGTCGTAAGGGATTTTGGCAACACCAAGTACACCGATTAAAACACCAGAGGTTGGTGTTATCATATTTGTGAAACCATCACCAAATTGGAAAGCCATTACAGTTGCCTGACGTGATACGCCAATCAAATCAGAGAACTGAGACATCATCGGCATGGTCAAAGCAGCTTTAGCAGATCCTGAAGGGATAATCACGTTGATAAAGTTTTGAATCACATACATCATACCAACCGAAGCAATCTTACCAAAATCGTTCATCGATTGTGAAATATAATATAGGATAGAGTCAATAATTTGTCCTTCTTCAAGTACAATTAGAATACCACCAGCTAAACCAACAATAAGAGCCGCAGACATGATATCGTTTACCCCTGCAAGGAACAATTTGGTGATTTCATTTGCGGTATTGCTGAATGCAATACCAGAGAAAATACCCATTGCAAAGAATAAAGTAGAAATCTCCATGATATACCAGCCATAGCCCATTACACCAACAATTAGATAAATGATGGTGAACAAAAGAAGGTTGAGAATAAAGAAGTGAACTGATTTACGCAAAGACATAAATCCGAATAAGGCAAACAAGCCTGTTACAAATGGAAGGACGTAAGTCGTTGACTCTGAATTACCAATTTTTAATGTACTTTGTGGGTAATAGAAAGAGAAAGTTACCATAGTAACCAAAAGAATAATATAGGTTACCCAAGCAGAAGCAGGTGTATAATATTCGATGTTCTCAATATCCGAAGCATGGTGTTTTCTCCAGTAACTATCATCGGTGTAAACCAATGAGCTTTCAGGATTCTTACGAACCTTAGCTGCATACCTAAGGATAAAAGCGATTCCGATAATATTGATTACAAACCAGCAAAATAGGCGATACTCAATTCCTGAGAATAAAGGCAAGTTCGATAAACCTTGTGCAATACCAATTGTAAATGGATTCAGCAATGCTCCAGCGAAACCAAGGCCTGCAGCTACAAAACAGATTGCAACACCTACAATCGAATCGTATCCCATCTTAATAGCCATTGGCACAAAAATAATAACAAAGGCTATGGTCTCTTCACTCATTCCGAAGGTGGCCCCAAAGATCGAGAATATGAGCATGATGAGAGTTAGAATGATATTGTTGACACCAATTTTCCGTATGAGTTTGTTTTTCTCCAGTTTTTTTGTGAATTCGAGAAAGGAATATATCCCCACATCAATCGATTTACTGGCATTCATAATCCAAAAAGCACCACCAATAATGAGAATAAACATGATGATATCAGCTTTATCTACAAAGCCTTTGAAAAATGAAGCAAAAACTTCCCAGCTTTGCCCACTATTATCAACCTGGTGATAGGAATCTTGAACAATAACAGAACGGTCGGTGCCGTTAACATTTACAACAGTTCTGTCGTATTCTCCACCTGGGATAATCCAAGTTAAAATGGCTGATAAAACGACTATTGCAAATACAATAACGTAAGTGTGAGGTACTTTCTTAAACATATTTTTTAATTTGAGGTATTAGTCTCGGTAATTATTAGAATGTCTTATTTTCCAAAGTTTAGATTTCTAAATTTCGATGCGTAAAAATAAGAACATTCCACAGAATACAACTTATATTGCTTAGATATTGAATTTTCAATTGTATGTTATCGAAAAGGTTTGCGATTTGATGATTTTTCGTTGTCTTCGTCGTGTAATATTGTTTCATTTTTTCTACTTTCGCAAAGTAGTTAAATTTAAAATTATCAATTGATTACGTTGATGAATGAATTGATAACCCTTAATTATTAATCCAGGAAAAGTATGAAATTACTTGTTAAGAATATAAAGAGATTGGTTCAGGTTGAAGAGGAGCCAAGAAAGTGGGTAGCAGGTGCTGATATGGCTCAGCTTAACTGCATTGATGATGCCTTTTTGTTAATTGACGAAGGTAAAATTGAAGATTTTGGAAGCATGACTTCTATGCCTGATTTCGATGAGATGGAAGGTGTTGATATGATGCAGGAGATTGATGCAACAGGCCGTATGGTTTTTCCATCATTCTGCGACTCGCATACTCATTTGGTTTACGCTGGTTCTCGCGAAATTGAGTATACTGATAAGATTAAAGGTTTATCATATGAGGAAATTGCTGAACGAGGAGGAGGAATTCTGAATTCTGCTAAGCGTATGCACGATGCTACCGAAGATGAGCTTTATGAATCGGCAATGGAACGTATTCATGAGATTATCAGTTTAGGAACAGGAGCTGTAGAGATTAAGTCGGGATACGGTTTAACTGTTGAAGATGAATTGAAAATGCTTCGTGTGATCAAACGATTGAAAGAAACAACGCCACTTAAAATCAAGTCTAGCTTCCTGGGAGCTCATGCTGTGCCTGCTGATTATAGAGGTCGTCAAGGCGAATATGTTGACATGGTAATCAATGAAATGATTCCTTTAGTAGCTGCAGAAGATTTAGCTGACTATATTGATGTATTCTGCGATAAAGGATTCTTCACAGTTGAAGAGACTGATCGTATTTTGAATGCAGGGATGAAACATGGTATGCGTCCAAAGATTCATGCCAATGAATTGGATTACTCAGGAGGTATTCAAGTAGGTGTAAAATACAATGCATTATCAGTTGATCACCTTGAGTTTGTTGGTGATGCTGAAATTGAATCATTGAAAGGGTCGGAAACGATGCCAACGGTATTGCCAGGAGCAGCTTTCTTCCTTAACATGGTTTGTTCTCCTGTACGTAAAATGATGGATGCAGGTTTACCAGTTGCTTTAGCTTCTGATTTTAACCCGGGATCATCACCATCAGGTAACATGAAGTTTATTTTGTCTTTGGCTTGTATCAATTACAAAATGCTACCACAAGAAGCGATTAACGCTACAACAATTAATTCGGCTTATGCTATGGGTGTTGAAGATGAAGTAGGAAGTATCGCTCGTGGTAAAATTGCTAACGTGTTTATCACAAAAGAAATTCCATCAATCGAGTTTATGCCGTATGCATATGGTAGTAACTTGGTCGATACAGTTATCCTTAATGGACAAGTCCTTTAATGTAATTGATAATTATAAATTAGTCTCCCTTTTCAAGGGAACCGAAGCGAAGTGTAGCTCGTGAACGCCTTTGAAAATAGACAAGAGTGAATCAAATGTCCGTAGGACAGAGGGTGTGTTTATATTAAAATAGATCAGCGTCAAGCTTTATAAAACAAATTATAGAATATTTAAATACAATATAAGATGAAACAATTAATCGAATGTGTTCCTAATTTCTCTGAAGGGAACGATATGAATATCATTAAGCAGATTACTAACGAAATTGAATCTGTAGAAGGTGTAAGCCTTGTTGATGTTGATCCAGGTAAAGCAACGAATCGTACTGTAGTAACTATGGTTGGTACGCCTGATGAGGTTTTGGAAGCAGCTGTAAAAGCTGTTAGAAAAGCGGCTGAGTTAATCGATATGAGTAAGCATTCCGGTGCTCACCCACGTTTTGGTGCAACTGACGTTTGTCCATTGGTTCCTGTTGCGAACATCACAATGGAAGAAACTGTAGCTTATGCACACAAACTAGCTCAGCGTATTGGTGAGGAAGTTGGTGTACCAGTTTACTGTTACGAGAATGCAGCACGTATCGAAGAACGTAAGAACTTAGCTGTTTGTCGTGCAGGTGAGTACGAAGCAGTAAAAGATCGTATTGGAACTGAGCGTTGGAAGCCAGATTTTGGACCAGCTGAGTTTACTGAAGCTGTTGCTAAATCGGGTGTTACTGCAGTAAGTGCACGTAACTTCCTTGTAGCTTATAACTTTAACTTGAATACAACTTCAACTCGTCGTGCCAATGCAATTGCATTCGATGTTCGCGAGAGAGGTCGTACAAAGCGTGAAGGTAATGCAGCTACAGGTAAAATTGTAAAAGATGAGAACGGAAATCCAGTAATGACTCCGGGAACATTGAAAGCGACTAAGGCCATTGGTTGGTTTATCGAGGAGTTTGGCGTAGCTCAAATTTCTATGAATATGACTGATATCTCTATCACGTCTATTCACCAAGCGTTTGATGAAGTTTGTGCTAAAGCTCAAGCTCGTGGTATCCGCGTTACAGGTTCTGAATTAGTAGGTGTTGTGCCATTGCAGGCGATGTTAGATGCAGGTAAACACTACCTACGTATGCAAGGTCGTTCAACAGGTATTGCCGATCGTGAGATTATCAAGATCGCCGTTAAATCTCTAGGACTAGACGAGCTTTACCCATTCGATGCTGACAAGAAAATCATTGAGTATATTCTTGAGAACGAAGCTAAAAAAGGAACGAAGAAATTAGTTGACATGAGCTTAACTGCTTTTGTTGAAGAAACAGCTTCAGAATCTATGGCTCCAGGTGGAGGATCTATCTCTGCTTATATGGGGGCAATGGGTGCTGCTCTTGGTTCAATGGTTGCTAACCTTTCGGCTCACAAGCCAGGATGGGACGAGCGTTGGGAAGAGTTTTCTGATTGGGCTGAGAAAGGAAAAGAGTATCATACGAAACTAAACTGGTTAGTAGACGAAGATACCAATGCTTTCAACAAAATTATGGATGCCATCCGTTTGCCTAAGAAAACTGAGGAGGAGAAAGCTGCTCGTGCTGAGGCTATGGAAGACGCAACTAAATTTGCGACTATGGTTCCTTTCCAAACAATGGAGCTTTGCCTTGGATCTATGGATGTTGCTAAAGCAATGGCTGAGATCGGAAACCCTAACTCAGTAACCGATGCTGGTGTAGGTGCATTAGCTGCTCGTTCAGGTGTTATTGGTGCTTTCATGAATGTGAAGATTAACGCTGCTGACCTTACTGATAAAGCTTGGGCTGCAGACATCATCGCAAAAGGACAAGCAATTGTTGACAAAGCACAAGCCCTTGAAAATGAAATTGTAGAAATGGTAAACGCTAAGATCTAATTAGAAGAACCACAATAATATTTTACTTCAAACCTGTCAGGATTTTAAATCCTGACAGGTTTTTTTTATGCACTAACATTTAAAATTTCTCCTCCTTATTTTCAAGGAGGAGTACCCGAGTTTGCGAGGGGGAGGTGGTTTTAAATATCAATTTGGGCGTTTCCTTCGGGGCAGGCTTTCCGCTACAACTCCTCGCATGGTTTTCGTACCTCAAACCATCCTGTGGGGTTTCCACTACAATCCTTAACGCATGTTTGCTAAACGTCATGTATTTTTCATAACTTAGAGGAGTTTTACGAATTACATATCGAAATGGGACTATTCAATTTCTTCAGAAAAGATAAAAAATCGAAGTATACAGTAGAGACTTTAGATGCTTATACAGAATTAGAGGATAGAAATGAAAAATTGAAAAAAGAAAATAGGGAGTGGGAGAAGGACTTTAGCCATTTATCAAGTTTAAGGCAGAAGGCTAAAATTCTTGAGGATGAAAATAATTATATGGAGGCTGTAGAGTTATATCTTGAATCAATTGAGTTCGGAGAAAAGTCGAATAAATTAAATATCGCAAATTATGGATATGATATTAAGAGAGTAATTATTCTTTATGGGAAATTAAAACAGAAAGCTTATCAAAGACAATTTCTAGAACGAATGATTTCAACCTATCCCGATTGCAGAGAAGCAATTGATTGGGATGCAAGGCTTGCTAAAATTACTCCTAATGATTCGCTTAAGGAAAATACCGAGTTTAATGTATCGGATATCAACAAACCAGTTGCTCAAAACCCGACATTGGGGACAAAAATACAAGCATTTAAGAATGCTTTACCCGAATTTAATTTTTACTACGATATGCCCGAAGAGATGCACACTGCGGCTTATTTAGCAGAACGAAACCCTGTTCCTTTTGAGAGGATGAGTGAACTAAGAGAATTACGACAGGCTTTTAAGGCTGTAATTGAAAAAGCGAATGTTGCAGAAAAACGAAATGATGTAAAGAGTGCAATTGAAGCTTACGAAAAAATGCTTGTGGAGGAATATGAAGGAAGGGAACCTTATGAGAGACTTATGATTCTGTATAGAAAATTAAAATGGAAAGATGAGGAAATAAGAGTCATTCAACACGCGATATCCTTTTTTGAGAATTTGAGAGATGCGCAGTTGAACTACGTGCAAACTCTTGCAGAAAAGTATGGAAAGGAAGATTTCGCTAATGAATATATTGAAGCTGGCAAGCGAATTCAATATTATGGTGGAGCTTTCGATTTATACAACCCATTTCCCATTATTGCCAAATGGAAAACCCGATTAGAAAAATTGAAACAATAATATGACCGTAAAACACAAAATATTATCGAAAGGTATTACACCAGAACAAAAAGAAATCATAAAGGAACAATTCCCAGATGCGTTTAATAATGGTATTGATCTCAATAAATTCGATCTGGTTCTTGAAACACAAAAGGACCCTGATATTCTCTATCACTATACTACCATGGGAACTTTACAATCCATATTAAAGAATGTGGATAAGAAAGAGGCTTTAATTTTAAGAGGAACTCATGTTGAGTATTTGAATGATGAAACAGAATATGTATTCGCATGTGATATTCTGGAAGGAATGTTAAAGGATTATGTGAATGCAAAGGATGCAACAGATGAAAAAAATCTTTTGAAAAACATGAATATTAGGAAGTTTGAAGATATAGGATCTCTTATTACGGGTAAGCCTTATGTAACTTCGTTGTCGGAAAATCATGACAATTTATCTATGTGGAATACCTATGGCGAAAATGGAAGAGGCGTTGCTATAGGTATAAAAAAAGAATCAATTGATAGATGGATTAAATGTAGTTATGATAGAGAAGCTTTTAAATCATATATGAGTTCGTTTATTGCGGATTTATATGAAAAAATTTCTTTTGTTGATGGCTTTAGATATGAAGATCCAGCTCTTTTCTTAGGGATATTATACACTTCTATAAAACATTCTGCTTATGAATATGAAAAAGAGTGGAGGATTGTAAAATGTGCATCAAATGGCGATGTGGAATATCAAGAACGAAATGGCTTATTAAAGCCATATATAGAGCACAACTTTGAAAAGAATGCATTAAAAGAGATAATTATTGGACCTTGTGCCGTTACCGATAAGGAATTGGCAAAAAATTCAATTGAAGGTCTCTTGCAAAAGGTAGGCTATGATGCGTTTGATGAGGAAAAAGAAAATTTCGTGAAGGTTAGAAAATCAGAAGCTCCTTTTAGACAAATATAAGTACACCCCTAAAGATTTTAAAATTGCACATCATGCTCTGACTATAAGCAAGCCGCTCCTGTCAGGGTATGACTATTTATTTAGAGTTTCACAAAATAAGTGAAACCCTTAATATGCATTTATTGTATCGGCTTAAAGCCGTTCCCATAAACCTCATTCGTATTTAAAGTGGCCACAAATGCATTTTCGTCTATATCTTTTACAAAACTTTCTAAAGCACCTAGTTCTTTTCTGTTAAGAGCAGTAAAGATGATCTTTTTCTGATTCTTATAAAATAAGCCTTCTCCTTTAAGGTAAGTTCCACCACGATCCATTCCAAGAATTCTATCGCGAATTTCTTCATGCTTTTCCGAAATGATTAAGGCAGCTTTTTTTGCGTCCATTCCCATTAATACAGCATCAACAGTTTTTGAGATGCTTAGGATAGCAATAATACAATAGGGAGCTAAGTCAATATCTTGAAATACAAGTATTGATGTTAGAACGATAAGTCCATCTATGGCAATAAACATTTGCCCCAATGATACTTTTAACCACTTAGAGAAAATACGAGCAATAATATCTGTCCCACCAGTTGTTGCACCACTGTAAACCACGAGCGCAATTCCTAGTCCGATAATGGCACCTCCAAACATGGATGATACCAAGAGATCTTGGGTTATGATTGGATTACCAAAGAAGTAGGTCAGCCCATCGATAAAGACAGATCCTAATACCATAGAGAGTATGGTTTTGATACCAAATTTACCGCCAAGAATCTTAATTCCCCAAGCCAATAAAGGAATATTGATGCACAGGGCAATAGTGCCTACAGGAAAATCAATTAGCTGGTTTAGAATGATACTAAAGCCAAAAACACCACCAGGAACAAGCTTGTGTGGCATGATGAAGAAGTTGTAACCTAAGGCTACAAGTAATGATCCAATTAGGATGAACGAATAATTACGAAACCACAGAGTTGAGAATAGTTTTTCCTGCGGGAATGACTTCTTTTTATATTGAGGCATGATTGTACGATTTAAGCACCAAAGCTATTTAGCTAGGGTGAAGAATTAAAATGATTGTATACAAAAGGCGAGGAGCTATAAAAATAACTCTATCTGATGTAGCTGTAATTGAATATTAAGAAATGGAAATAGTAGGCATGTGTGCATGCCGAGTGAAGAATGTTAGGCTAACATTCTTTTTAAGAATTCAGGGATAACGTTTTCTTAATTCTTTCTTGAATCGCATTGTAAATAATGATTTTATCTTTGGTGCGAAGATATAGGTTAATTTGTAATTGAAAAGCAATTAGTCAAGAAATCGGCGATAAAATAAAATGTCTTGAGGGGAATCAAATTCATAAACATAATTGGAAATTCAATAGGTTGAGATATTTCTCATCATTTGTATGTGATTTTATCGTTAATTTATAGACAGTGACATTGCTATTATGTTGTTTTTCTTATCTTTGCTCACCGAAATTTAAGATATTTTTAAATGACAAAGAGTTTTACAATATTCATTTTTTTATTGTTTTGTTCAAATTATTCGTTTGGGCTGACGCCACAAGAAGTTAATACTGAGTTAACTTCTGTTGATAATTGCCATTTTTCAACAAGCACAAACTATTCTTCTGCCAGGCTAGGTTCTCAAAAGATAAGTGTTGAAAACAATTATAATAATCCGGTTGATAATTCTTCGGTGTTAATTTTAAAAAATGGGTTTCCATATCTACTGCCTTTTTCAAAAGGAGTTAGGGTGGAAGTTCAAAAATCATGTTATATAGGTGGTGAAATTAGATCAGGTCTTCCCAATAACTGGGTGTCCTATCAATTTTTAGCTGAAAAAGAAGAAGCAGTACTAGCATCAAGAAGAGGTACTGTAGTTGATGTGCAGGATATTTTCTTTCCAGATTCAAGTTTATATATAAGGTTTAAGAATCAACAAAATTATGTTTTGATTAAGCATTTAGACGGATCAGTAGCTTGTTATATGGGCTTGAAAAAAGGGAGTGTAAAAGTAGAAAGAGGACAGAAAGTAACACCTCATATACAATTAGGCCTTACTGCAAAATATAACACGAAAGAAGAAAATCAAATGTGCTTCATATTGTTTTATTCAAATTTAAAAGAGGAGCATTTATTAAGTAATCAAAAATATTCATTTTTGAATCCTGTTTTTTATACATCAAAAGGCAAAGTTATATTGAGTCCTAATTATCATTACCAATCGGATTTTACTGATGATATTATGATGAAAGAACTTAGTCGAAGAGAAAAGAAAAAATATCTAAAAGGTGAATTACAAATACAAAGGTAAGGAGTAACAAATCCATTAGAACGGATTGTTTAATAAAGCTTAATATCTTAGATGCTAAAGTATATTTAGTTTTTTCTTGAGAAGAATAAATCATTCAAACAGGTTTATGACCTTGTTTAAGGACGTGATTTTATAGCTGGTTTTTAAATAAGGTAGTTGAATAAGAAATATTTTGATACTATATTCATCCTCAAAACTTCCTTAAATATGAATGTTAAAATTGAAGAAAGCTGGAAACAAAGATTGGAAGGCGAATTTACTCAAGCTTATTTTCAGGAATTAGTTCAGTTTGTAAAATCAGAATATCAAAATAGAAAAATATTTCCTTCCGGGAATTTGATTTTTAACGCCTTTAACAAGTGTCCATTCGATCAGGTTAAAGTGGTAATCTTAGGACAAGACCCATATCATGGAACTGGACAAGCTAATGGTTTGTGTTTTTCTGTAAACGATGGAGTGGCTTTACCTCCTAGTTTAAAAAATATATTTCAAGAAATACAATCGGATTTAGGCCTTCCCATTTCGAAGAATGGAAATCTCGAAAAATGGAGCCAGCAAGGTGTCATGTTATTGAATGCAACATTAACCGTTAGGGCACATCAGGCAGGCTCTCACCAAAATAAAGGGTGGGAACAGTTTACCGACAATGTTGTTAGGTGTTTATCTGAAGAGAAAGAGAATCTTGTCTTTTTACTTTGGGGGTCGTATGCACAACAAAAGGGAAAGCAGATTGATACAAGTAAACATCTGGTATTAAAGTCTCCACATCCTTCTCCATTTTCAGCTGACCGTGGATTTTTTGGAAATAGACATTTTAGTAAGACTAATGAATATTTGAAACAAAAAGGAAAAACTCCTGTTGATTGGGGACTCTAGCCTGATTTTCTCAGGAGATAATGGAGAATAACAACAAACTTGAATGAGAGTAAAAAAGAAAGGCCGGAATCTCGATTGTTCCGGCCTTTTAAATATTATAGGTATAGTCTTAAATTCCTAATAGTAAGCTGTCAGGATCTTGTCCCATTGTAATCATGCGATGAGGATTTTCAATCAGTTCCTTAATTTTCACCAGGAATCCAACCGAATCTTTACCATCAATTACCCGGTGATCGTAAGATAGAGCAATATACATCATTGGGCGAATTTCAACCTTACCATTAACAGCAATAGGTCGCTCAACAATATTGTGCATCCCTAGTATACCAGACTGAGGAGGATTGATGATTGGCGTACTTAATAGTGATCCAAACACACCACCATTGGTAATGGTAAATGTACCACCAGTCATTTCGTCTAAGCTGATTTTTCCGGAACGCGCTTTATTGGCAAGACGCATTAACTCTCTTTCAATTTCTGCTAAGCTAAGGTTTTGAGTATCTCTAATAACAGGAACCATCAAACCTTTTGGTGTTTGTACTGCCATGGCCACATCCATATAGTTTGGTGTGATAATCTCATCACCATCCATCATAGAATTCACTGCTGGATGAGCTTTAAGAGCAATACTAACAGCTTTGGTAAAGAATGACATGAATCCTAATTTGATATCATGAGTCTCAACAAATTGCTTCTGGTATTTCTTTCTCAATTGCATAACAGCTGACATATCAACCTCGTTGAAGGTTGTAAGCATAGCTGTTTCGTTTTTAACCGAAACCAAACGGGCACTTAACTTCTTACGAAGATTACTCATTTTCTTACGGTCGATATGGCGTTCAACAGCTTCTGGCTGCACCATAGCTGCTGGAGCCTGTTCTTTATTGTTAACAACTTGCTCGATATCTTTCTTCGATAATCGCTGAAGACCAGCAATAACGTCATCAACAGAAAGTTGATTCTCTTCCATTAGTTTTTTGGCTACAGGAGAAATCTTAACATCCTTAAATTCTTCAGAAGATTTTATTGGAGCTGCTTCAGAGGTTTTTGTCTCAGTTTTAGGCGTTTCTTCTTTAGCCTCAGCTTTGGGACTGGTAGATGGTGCTTCACCAGCAAAACTTGTATCAATAGTACAAGCTACCGATCCTACAGCAACAGTGTCACCTTCATTTGCTTTAATAGATATTTTACCTCCCTCGTCAGCAACAAGTGTAAGTGTTGCTTTGTCAGATTCGATCTCAGCTATTTCTTGTTCTTTTTCAACAATATCACCTTCGGCTACAAACCAATTGGCAATTTCAACTTCTGATATGGATTCTCCCGGACTGGGAATTTTTATTTCAAGCATGTTTTGATATTATTAGTTGTTGGTGTTTGTTTTTTGATTATCAGTTATAATTTTTCTTTAGTCACTTTTCACTTATAACTCTATTTCTACATTAATAGCTTACTTTTTTCATCTTGAAAATATTCGTGTTGACGGTGAATGTCCTCTTTCGAACTTCCAACGACACATTGCAAGCCACAATATTTGAGTTCTCTGTCACAGTCGCATCTTCTGAAAACCTTACGGATAATTTCGTTTTGACCAATATTGTGAATTTTAGCAAGCCCGGTAGCTGTACTACCACTAGCCATACGAGCAATAGGTGCTAAATCTACATTTTCAATATTGTAATTTACGAACTGCCATGGTCCCATATTCTCAGGTTCTTCTTGTACCCACAAGTGCAGAAGCGCTTTGGGATATTTCTCTAAAATACAGTCAACCTGCTTTTGAGGGAAAGGATAAAGCTGTTCGATACGAATTAAGGCTACATCTTTGGCGTCTAATTCCTGTTTCTGAGCTAGTAAATCGTAATAAACTTTTCCTGAACAGAAAACCACACGACTTACCTCTTCTGCAATAACGTCATTATCGTCTATTACTTCCTGGAATCTGCCATTGGCCAATTCGTCCATGGTCGAAACACAACTTGCATGTCTGAGTAAACTCTTAGGTGTAAAGCAAATTAATGGAATTCGAATATCTCGCTTAACCTGACGACGCAGAGCATGGTAATGGTTTGCAGGAGTCGTAGGGTTGATTACTTGCATGTTGTTATTTGCACAAAGCGTTAAGAAACGCTCCATTCTCGCACTTGAATGCTCAGCACCTTGTCCTTCGTAACCATGTGGTAAGAATAGAACGAGTCCATTTTTAACACCCCATTTATCTTCACCGGAACTGATGTACTGATCGATAACGGCTTGTGCTACATTGTGGAAATCACCAAACTGAGCTTCCCAAATCGTTAAGCCGGATGGATGTGCTAAAGCGTATCCATATTCGAACCCAAGAACAGCATATTCACTCAAATGTGAGTTGTAAATATGGCAAGGAGCTTGGTTTTCGCTTACATGTTTAAGTGGAAAATATTTTTTTGCTGAATCACTAATCGTTAATGCAGCATGTCTGTGAGAAAATGTCCCACGTTCCGAATCCTGACCACTAATTCTAACACCATACCCTTCATCAAGCAAACTAGCATAAGCTAAAAGTTCACCCATAGCCCAGTCTAACCGATCTTCACTAACCATCTTCTTACGATCAGCCATTAGCTTGCCAATCTTCTTGAAAAAATCAATATCTTCCGGTAGACTTGTAATCTTATCAGCTAAAGTAAGTAGTCGCTTTTTATCTGTTTTGAATTCAGGAGTAATGTCAAAATCTGCTTCAGTGGAATAACGAATATCCTTATAGTAATCACCAAGGAAAGGTTGGATATATAGCTTTTCTATATTTTTTGAAACCTCAAACTTATCGTTTAGCAGATCGTTATATTCTTTAATGAGTTCTTTTAGATTCTCTTGTTTGTAAACACCTTTACTAATTAAGTAATCGCCATAAAGATCTCTTGGGTTTTTGTGCTTAGCAATTTGGCTGTATAGTAATGGCTGTGTAAAACGAGGTTCGTCACCTTCGTTATGTCCATACTTTCTATACGATAGAATATCGATGAACACATCAGTTTTAAATTCCTGACGATACTCCATGGCCAAGCCAATTGTATAGATTAAAGCCTCAACATCGTCACCATTAATATGGAAGACAGGACAACGTGTTACTTTAGCAACATCAGTACAATAAGTACTCGATCGTGCATCAAGATAATTGGTTGTAAAACCTATTTGATTGTTGATAACCAGGTGAATGGTTCCACCAGTTCTGTAGGCTTGAAGTTCAGCCATCTGAACAGTTTCGTATACAATTCCCTGACCTGCAATTGCAGCATCGCCATGAATAACGATAGGGACTAGTTTGTTCTCATCGCCTTTGTAATCGTTGTCAATTTTAGATCGGGAAATACCTTCAACAACAGCACCTACGGTTTCAAGGTGCGATGGATTTGGTGTTAAGTGAAGCTTTACTTCATTTCCATCATCCGTTTTAACTGTACTTCCATATCCTAAATGGTATTTAACATCACCAAGGGCAATGTCATCTTCAAATTCTTCCCCAACGAACTCTTTGAATATATTTTCATATGGTTTCTCAAGAATATTCGCTAATACATTAAGACGACCGCGATGAGCCATACCGAATACAAATTCTTCAACTCCTAATTGCGCACCTTTTTCTATTAGGGCATCAAGAGCAGGAATTAGTGTTTCTGTACCTTCAAGAGAGAATCGTTTTTGTCCAACAAACTTTTTATGAATATAGTTCTCGAAACCAACAGCTAACTTTAAATGGTAATAGATATGTTTGCGCTGTTCATCAGTGAAATTTGGCTGATTTTTACTGATTTCCATTTTGTTTTGCAGCCATTTTACCTTGTCGGGAGTTCGCAAATATAGATATTCAACACCTACCGAATGACAATAAGTCTCCTGAAGATGATGAAGAATATCTTTAAGTTTAGATGGACCAATTCCGACTTCGCTACCTGCCTGAAAAACGGTTTCCATATCGGCTTGAGATAGATCGAAATTTTCAATATCCAGAGTTGGAAAGTACTTACGTCTAACACGAACAGGATTTGTTTTAGTGAACAAGTGACCACGCTGGCGGAAAGCTTGAATCATATTGATCACGTTGAATTCCTTACTCATTGATTGAGCAGGAAGAGAGCTTAAGCTATCCGTTTGTGGTTTGCTTGGAAACTTCTCAGCAGCAAAGTCAAAGCCTTGGAAAAATTTTTGCCACGATTCTTCAACCGAGTTTGGGTCTTTTTTATAGGATTGATACATGTCATCGATGAATTCGATTTCACTGTTACCTAAAAAACTGAATTTATCCATAGAAGTATTAAGTTGTTGAGTCTGGTTTGTTTTTTGTTCTGATTTGTTTACAGAAGCATTTGATATTTAAGATGATCTGAAACATATTATTGTATTTGTTATTCAGATATTTAAAGTCGAATGTTCTGTCTTTTTACAGATGTATTAAATTATAAAAAATAATTTAGAAAGCCTGTATACTAGCAAATGTATTAAAATTGAATCTTATCCGAATGTTTATATAGGATTAAAAGATGAAAAAATCATCTTTTTTTTTAATCAGCTTATAGAGGTTTTCTATTAGTTGATAAGTAAAACGATTTTCAAGTTTATATGATAGTTTACATCACAATATTTGATGGCTAATTCTAATTGATTAATTTTGGTTGAGCTTGATCCATATACCATTCGTTTTTAACCATAACTATCCTATGAAATTCAATACGATATCACTTTTAATTCTGTTAATTTCTACAATTACTCTCTTCTCTTGTGGAAGCCGGAATTCTCAGGAAAGCTTCAAATTGCAAGCGGGGGATTTACTTTTTCAAGATTTGGATGGAAGTTCATTATCTGATGCGATTGAAGAGGTGACGGCAGAAGAAAAGCCTTTGAGTTTTTCACATGTAGGAATAGTCGTTTCCGGAGAGAATAAAGCGGTATTAGTTTTAGAAGCTATTGGAGAGGCTGTGCAATATACTTCGCTGGATAGTTTTTTAACGAGAAGTTTGAATGCTGATAGAATGCCGAAGGTGCGAGTGGCGCGTTTGAAAAACACACATCAAGTACGAATAAATCAGGCTATGTCTTACGGAAAAACTCTTATTGGCATGCCATATGATTCTGTTTATTTGATGGCGGATTCATCATATTATTGTTCCGAATTAATATATGAAATGTTTAAGCATTCGGGAGATGGTTCAGATATTTTTAAATTAAACCCGATGACTTTTAAAGATACTAAAACAGGAAAGTTTCATCTTGTTTGGATTGATCATTATAAGAAATTAGGGATGGAAATACCGGAAGGGAAACCAGGTTGTAACCCCAATGATATGTCTCAGTCGAAAGAAATTGAATGGGTATTCGATTACAGTAAATAGAAAACAAGGATAAAGGTTAAAGCAAATAAGTAGAAATACGATTTATCGCGCCTGAATTCAAATTTAAACACACATTTTCAACATATATGTCTTCATTTTTAAAAGAAGTAACAAAGGAATTATATACACGATATGGCAATAGTTTGTCTAATTGTTTGGTGGTTTTTCCAAACCGTCGTGCAGGCTTGTTCTTTTCTAAATATTTGAATGAATTGGTTTCCGAGCCGATATTTTCTCCGGAGATTCTCACCATTAATGATTTGATTAAAAAATGGTCGCCTCTTATGGTTGAGGATAATTTGGCCCTTTTGTGTCGTTTATATAAAATCTACTGTTCAGTTACTCAGTCCAATGAAACATTTGATGAGTTTTACCATTGGGGTGAGATGATTTTAGGTGATTTTGATGACTTGGATAAGTACCGTGTAGATGCAAAGCACCTGTTTCAAAACTTGGCTGATGAAAAGGAGATCGAAAATATATTCGATTATTTGGATGAAGAACAGATAGAAGCGATTCGCTCCTTTTGGAGTACTTTCAATCCTGAGAAATTATCAGAGCATCAACATCAGTTTGTATCCGTTTGGGAAGCTTTGTTCACTATTTACTCTAATTTGCGAAACGAGTTGGAAAGCGAAGGCTTATCATACGAAGGAATGGCAAGTCGATTGGTTGTTGATCGATTGGAGAATAAGGAAATCGAAATTAATTATAAGAAGATTGTTTTTGCTGGATTTAACGCCCTAAATAAATGTGAAAAGGATATTTTCTCTTGTTTAAAAAAGAGAGAGCAAGCTGAATTCCATTGGGATTACGATGAGTCCTATGTGAAGAATCCCTATCACGAAGCTGGTTTGTTCATGCGTGACAACTTAAAGAATTATCCGGCACCAGCGAGCCAAATATCATTTAATAATATTGTTGTTGAAAGAGCAGCTGTAGAGTTTATCTCACTTTCATCAGAAGTAGGACAAGCAAAATTTGCACACAATTATCTGAAGGAGTATGCCGAACAAAAGGATGTAAGTTTAGAAGAAACGGCTGTTATTTTAGCAGATGAAGAATTGTTGTTGCCTGTTCTAAATTCCATTCCTAAAAATGTAGAGCATGTGAATGTAACGATGGGATATCCTGCAAAGAACACACCGGTAGCAAGTCTTTTGGGACTAATTATCGATTTGCAAAAGGGAGGACGCAAACAAGCTTCGAATTTTGTTTTTCATCATAAGCAGGTTTTGGCACTTCTGAATCATCAATATTTAAATGCGATTAATCCTGAGCTTGCTGATAGTTTGGCCCAGCAAATCATAAAAAGCAATTGGGTACATGTCAATCGTGAAATGTTGGTTGGTGATCCGGTTATCGAAAAGTTATTTGTCCCCTTAAATTCTGTAGAGAAGGTTTCAGCTTACTTGCTTGATTTATTGCAAGCCATATATAAGAATCTGGATTTAGATAAAGAGGACGAAGGTCGGTTGGATAAAATCGAACGAGAATATATTTATCATCTATTTTTGGCTATAAAAAGATTAACTGGTTTGTTGAGCCAGCATAAAATTGAGATCAAACTTGATACTTTTTACCGTTTGTTGGATAAAATGATTCAATCTCTGAGCATTCCATTTGAAGGAGAACCCTTAGCCGGATTACAAGTGATGGGTATACTTGAAACACGTTTGCTCGATTTTAAAAAGATTATAGTTCTTTCGATGAACGAGGGGAAATTGCCTAAAACAGGAACCTCAAATTCATTTGTACCTTATCATCTGCGTCAAGGGTTTGGTATGCCAACCATCGATCATCAGGATGCTATCTTTGCCTACTATTTTTATCGCTTGATTCAACGACCAGAGGAAATTAAACTTTTGTATAGCACACAAAGTGATGGAATTCGAACAGGAGAAATGAGCCGTTTCCTTTATCAGTTGAAGTACGAATCTGTATTTAAGGTAGAAGAAAAACATCCGTCTTACGATATTGTAATTTCTGATATTAAGCCTATAAGTATTACGAAGAATGATAGAATATTAGAGCAGCTAAATGAATATTGCGGAAAGAACAAACGTCGTTTTTCCCCTTCAGCTCTAAATTCATATATGGGCTGTAGTCTGCGATTCTACTATCGCTATTTGGCAGGAATAAAGGAACCTGACAGCATTCTCGAGGAGATTGATCCGCCAATGTTTGGTAATCTTTTTCATCAGGCTATGGAGAAGTTATACGAGCCTTATCTGGATAAAGAAATAACCAAAACTGACTTGGAAGGACTGAGAAAAGATAAGAAAAACCAAACCAAGATTCTGAACGATGCGTTTAAGGAACTTTATTTCAATTTAGATAAAGAAAAATCGGTTGAAGTAAGTGGAAGAAACCGATTAATATTTAATATTCTTTTGAAGTTTATCGATCGTCTTTTATGGGTTGATATGGAATTTGCTCCGTTTAAAATGTTAGCTGTTGAAGGTGAATACAACATACAAGTTCCCTTAAAAAGTGATGATCGAAAAATAAATATCGCTGGTATAATTGATAGAGTCGATCAGGTGGGAAATACAGTTCGTGTAATCGACTATAAAACGGGAGCTGCAGAGTTAATATTTAAAGACATTGAATCTTTATTTGATTCAGAGAATAAGAAACGAAACAAGGCGGCTTTCCAAACCTTTCTGTACTGTTTGTTTTACGATGATAAACATGGTAGTGATTTGAATATTTCTCCCAACGTTTATGGATTAAAGTCAATATTTAACCCCAAATTTGCTTGTGTTCTTGAACAAAAGGAGGGGAGAAGTAAGGGAGTACCTGTTGGGAGTTATTTGGCCTATAAACAAGAGTTTATGGAAAGCTTTACCGAACTTTTAGAAGAGATATTCAATCCTGAGATTCCATTTACTCAGGTTGAAGATGTGGATGTGTGCCGAATATGTCCTTATATTGAACTCTGTCATAGATAGAATATGTTGGATCGACTTAAAACCAATAAAATGAAGCACCTTGTTTTTATCATTTTTTTGCTGACTTTCAGTTTCGGATCTTTTGCACAAAAGAAATATACCACTGTAAACAAGAAAGCCATTAAAAATTATGAAAAAGCTCAGCAGTCTAATAAGTTGAGAAATACCGATGAGGCTTTGATGTATTTGGAGAAGGCATTGGAGCGTGATCAGCATTTTATGGAAGCCTTACTTTTTTCAGCAGATTTATATAGCGATAAAGGTGATGCTAATAAAATGGTTGAGGTTTATGAAAAAGCAATTGCTATTGATGCGAGTTTCTTTCCAAACGCTTTATTTAACCTGGCGAATGCTTATTTAAAACAAGGCAAATATGCTGAAGCATTAAAACATTATCAAACATTTTTAAATCAGAAGAAGATATCTGATCGTAATAAAAACAGAAGCTTACATCAATTAAAGTGTTGTGAATTTGCTTTGAAGGCTATCGAGAATCCCCAGAATCTTAACGCAAAAAGTATCAGTGACTCAATCAATACAAATTCTGATGAATATTGGCCAAGTTTAACAGCTGACGAAGAAACATTAATCTATACACGACTGCTCCCAACGGGCCAAATTGGGCGAAATAGTAAAGAAATATATCAGGAAGATTTTTGGTTCTCAAAGCGAGAAGATGATACCTGGACTGAGGGGCTTGCATTATCAAATACCATAAATACAAAAGGTAATGAGGGGGCTCAAAGTATTACGGCTGACGGACGTTATATGTATTTTACGGCCTGTGGAAGGCCTGATGGAAGAGGGAGATGTGATATATATTACTCAAAAAAAGTGGGTGATATGTGGTCGGAGCCAATCAATTGCGGAGCCAATGTGAATACCAGAGCCTGGGAGGCTCAACCCAGTATCTCAGCCGATGGACGATCGCTTTATTTTGTGAGTAATCGCAAATCAGGAAAGGGGAAAATGGATATTTGGAAATCGGATTTAATTGAAATATTGGAAGATGGAAAACAGCGTTGGTCTCAAGCCGAGAATTTAAATATCAATACCTCAGGTAACGAAATGTCTCCATTTATTCATGCCAGTAACCGATATTTGGTGTTTGCCTCAGATGGTTTAGTTGGTATGGGAGCATACGATTTATTTCAAATTGATAAGTCTGATGATGGTCAGTGGTCGGAACCTAAGAACTTATCTTATCCAATAAATACGCACAAGGATGAAATAGGATTGATTATCAATGCCCGAGGAGATAAAGGTTATTTCTCTTCGGATAGAATAGCCGCTAAAGGGCGTGATATTTATGAGTTTGATTTGCCATTAGATTTGCACCCTCCTAAGGTGAATTATTTAAAAGGATTAGTTTATGATGCAGTAACAAGAAAACCACTTGAAGCATCCTTAATTTTACTTGACATAGATACTCGCGATACGATTGCTTATTCCCAATCGGATAAGAAAAAGGGTGAATACTTAATATGCTTACCTTCTGGAAAAAACTATTTATTCCATGCAAAAGCAGATGGTTATTTATTTTACTCTGATCATTTTAAAATGAGAGAAAATGAGAATAATCAAGCGCAGGAAAAAGATATTGCATTACAAAGCATCGAAATAGGTAAAGAGGTTGTGCTTAATAATATTTTCTTCGAAACGGATTCCTGGACAGTACTATCTGAGTCAGAACCGGAATTAGATCGCCTGCATGAGTTTTTGGTTCAAAATAAAAACATTGGAATTGAATTGTCGGGACATACTGATAACACAGGCTCTGAAATTAAAAATCAAACGCTTTCTGAAAATAGGGCCAAAGCAGTTTATTTAGCACTTATTGAAAGAGGGATTAAAGAAATTCGACTGACTTATAAAGGTTATGCTTCGAATAAACCCATAGGAGATAACAATACTGAAGAAGGAAAAGCCTTAAATAGACGAACAGAGTTTAAGGTGATAAAGAAATAGAATCAGAGAATACTTAAAATCAACATCATGTTACCTATATATTTAGATTATAATGCTACAACGCCAATTGCTAAAGAAGTAGCAGACGCTATGAAACCGTATTTGTATGAACATTTTGGAAATCCATCAAGTTCTCACATGTATGGACAAAAGGGTAAAAAAGCAGTTGATAAAGGACGTGCACAACTAGCAAAGCTTCTCAATTGTAATACTTCTGATTTGATTTTCACCAGTGGAGGAACAGAGTCAAATAATTATGCTTTAAAAGGCTATGCTTTTGCAAATAGAAGTAAGGGAAATCATATTATCACTTCTTCCATAGAGCATCCCGCTGTTAGCGAGGTTTGTAAATATTTGGAGACAGAAGGTTTTGAAGTGACATATTTACCGGTTGATGAAACAGGGCGTGTGCAAATCGCTGACGTGGAGGCTGCTATTCGACCCGAAACGATTTTAATTTCGGTGATGTATGCTAATAATGAGGTAGGAACTCTTCAACCAATTTCTGAGATTAGTCGATTGGCAAAAAAGCATGGGATTGTTCTTCATTCCGATTGCGCTCAAGCCATAGGGAAAGTGCCTGTCGATATTGAAGTTTTAGGTGTTGACTTGTTAACTGTTGCCGGTCATAAATTTTATGGACCAAAAGGAATTGGTGCTTTGTATATTAAGAAAGGTGTTAATTTACAAAAGTTGATGCATGGGGCTGATCATGAAAATAACCTTCGTGCAGGAACTGAGAATGTACTTGAGATAGTTGGTTTAGGTGAAGCTGCTGAACTTTGCCAAAAGAACCTGAATACGAGTATAATTCATGATAAAACTTTGGTTAACCGACTGAAAAAGGCTTTGTCAGTTCTTGATTCTATTCAATTTAATGGCAATTCAGAATTTTGTTTACCCAATACTTTGAGTGTATCCTTTAAGAATATTGAAGCGAACACGCTTTTGGCTAATTTACCAGAAGTCGCAGCATCAGCTGGAGCTGCATGTCATACCGATTCAATTTCAGTATCTGCAACCTTAGCAGCGATGAAAATGGATAAGGCTTATGCCATGGGAACAATTCGTTTTTCTGTCGGAAAGTATTCTACAGAAACAGAAATTGATCAGGCAGTTGAAGTTATTATCAAAGCAGTTCAGAATTTAAGAAAGTAAGATGGCTAAAACGCAAAGCGACATGTGGAATGAACGATACGCTAATGAGGCGTTTGTTTATGGTGAAACTCCCAATCAGTTTTTTAAGGAAGAACTACTGAAACTAGAAGCAGGAAGTATTTTATTACCAGCAGAAGGTGAGGGGCGGAATGCTGTATTTGCAGCAAGTCAGTTGTGGCAAGTAAACGCTTTTGATCAATCTAAGCAAGGACGCTTAAAAGCAATAAACTTAGCTGAAAAGCATCAGGTTGAAATCAAATATGATATCGCTGATTTTGAGAATTTCAATTCTGATAAAGAGAGTTACGATTGTATTGCTCTAATCTATGCGCATGTATCTGAAATAAAAAGACAGGTTTATCATCGCTTGATTTTGGACTATTTGAAACCTGGAGGTATTCTTCTTCTCGAAGGATTTTCGAAAAAGCAGTTGGGAAAAAAATCGGGTGGACCCGGACAGGAGGCGATGCTTTTCTCTAAGGAGATTTTGTTAGATGATTTCTCCAACTTAGAGGTTCTAAAGCTAGAAGAATTGGATGTTGAGCTTAATGAGGGCGAGTTTCATCAGGGAATGGCTTCTGTAATACGATTTGTAGGTAGGAAGATAGATTAGTCATAATAAAAGGACTGCCTCCATAGCAGTCCTCGCTTATCTTTGCTTGGATCTAATAACCTTATTTAAAGTCGAATTCAGGTTAATAGATACACGATAATAGAAGTTCTTCGGCAAACTTGCTTGAATTATTCAATAGGTTTTGGTTTAATGCTCTCATTTTACCGGACTTTTTATAGCGTTTTTTGTTGGCAAACCAATCCTGACAATCGGTATATAAACCTACAGAACCTTGTTTCCCGTATTCGGGAAGAGATTTGTAATGAATGTCGTTCATAATAATTCTAGTACCATTTTCATCATTCGTAATATTGAGAGTAAAGAAAATTTCAGTTTGAAATGTTGACGGTTTCTTGCTCATGTAAATTAAACTCTTCCCCTTGTAAATAAATTCTTTAGGATTGATTCTAATAATCTCGCCCGAAAGAAATTGATTTGTAGATTTTATCCAATTTTGATTACCGATAATTTGATACGGTGAATCTTCAAGCTTAAGTTCAAATTGTAGTTCACCATTGTCATTTAAATGAGATTTTACTTCAGCTTGGTTTTGTGCTAAAATGGTGTATTGACTTATAATTAGGAACGAAATAATAAGAAATAGCCTCATATCTACTGTTTTTTTTGAAAAAATGACTTTTTTTTCGTGTCTCTTAAATGTAGTTCTTATTTACGATAATTCCAAGCTTATTTTCCTGATAATAGGCTGTATCTATTGATATATATGTTTTTGTATTTGATATATTCGAAATCGAATATCTAACGCTTATGTTCAGTGTCATAAACTTGACAAACTTGACACTTGGAATTCCTTATTGGATCTAATACTTTTACATGTGCAGATACAAAAGAAGAGAAATACCTTTTGTAAATCACATCACAATGATGTTAAAATTGCATATTAGTGCTTGTATCGTTCGATCGAGTTTTAAATATGGTTTAGTTGTAAGTAATAAAAAAGGGGTCGTCAGCCCCTTTTTTTATTTTTGCCCTTCTTCGTTATTATTCTTCCATTTCCTATTTTATTCTAATTGGGATGTCTATTTTTGTTAGACACTACAGTCAATCGAATTATCAACTCTGAATAAATCCCTTTTTTTAATATGACTTTAAAGATTCCAAACTTAAAATATTTAGTACTGGTTACTTCTTGTTTTTTGAGTTTGTCAAGTATTGCACAATCTGATTTTGTGAGCTCACAGCCTTTAAGCTCAGTTTATGAAAACGATAAGCTTTGGGCAGATTCTATAATGAATGGAATGACGCAAGAAGAGCGGATTGCACAATTGTTTATGGTGGCTGCCTATTCCAATAAAACGTCTGCTGAAGAGAAGAAAATTCTCAATTTAGTTGAAAAGTATAAGATTGGAGGCTTAATCTTTTTTCAGGGAACACCTAAAGAGCAGGCTCGATTGACCAACTTATATCAAAGCAAATCGGATCTACCTCTTTGGATAGGTATGGATGCTGAATATGGCTTGGGAGCACGATTGAAACAAACTCTTAAATACCCTCAGCAGATTACTATGGGAGCTGTTCAGGATAACAACTTGCTTTTTCAACTTGGTAAGGAAATGGCGATTGAATGCCGACGAATGGGTGTGCATGTGAACTTTGCTCCCGTATTGGATATTAATAGCAATCCTAAGAATCCGGTGATTAATTCCCGATCGTATGGAGAAGGAAAGCTTAATGTGGCTGAAAAAGGAATTGCTTTTGCATCTGGTATGCAAAGTGGTGGTGTTGTTGCTGTAGGGAAACATTTTCCTGGTCATGGTGATACGGATACCGATTCTCATCATGATTTACCTGTTGTAGATCGATCCAGGAGGAAGCTAGATGAATTGGAGTTACATCCCTTCAAAAAATCCATAGAAGCTGGCATAGGCGGTATAATGGTAGCGCATTTGAATGTGCCGGCTCTTGATAAAAAAGCCAAAGCATCCACTTTATCAAAACCAATTGTGACCGATTTGTTAAAAAACGAATTAGGTTTTAAAGGTCTGGTTTTTACAGATGCATTAAACATGCAGGGGGTTCGCAAGTTCTATAAGCCCGGCGAAGTAGATGCCAAAGCGGCAATAGCTGGTAACGATGTTCTTTTATTTTCCGAAGATGTACCCAGAGCGATTAAAGAAATAAAAGCTGCCATAAAAAGGGGAGAATTGTCGCAAGAGCAAATAAATCAATCTTGTTTGAAGGTTCTGAAAACGAAATATTGGTTGGGATTGAATGCTTACAAATCTGTTTCGACAGATCGTTTGTGGTCGGGACTGAATACACAACAAGGTATGATCTTGAGACGAATGTTGATTGAGAATGCAATGACAGTTGTGAGCAATAAAAACAATTTATTACCCTTAAAAAATCTGGATACACTGAGAATTGCATCTGTCGCGATGGGAGCGAAGAAGCGTAACCATTATCAGGAATATTTAGGACGCTATACCAATATAGATTTTTATCAAATTGATAAGAATGCAAGTTCTAAGCAATACAACACACTTTTAAAGAATTTGGAAGCCTATAACCTGGTTATTGTAAGCAAACACGATAGTGACAGAAGGGCATCACGTAAATTTGGTGTTACAAATCAGACTGTTGATTTTGTAAATAATCTCTCGAAACGCAAGAAGGTTATTTTTGATTTGTTTGCCAGTCCTTATGCACTCGATTTTTATAAAAAACTGGATAAGCTCGAAGCGATTATGGTTTCCTATGAAGACAATATGGAAACACAAATGGCTTCCGCACAAATTGTATTTGGTGGGATAGGGGCAAAAGGGCGTTTGCCTGTTTCTGTAAATAAGGATATTCCTGAAGGAACTGGTGTTGATACGGAAAAAAACAGATTAGGATATGCCTATGCCGGACAGACAGGTTTCGATGCTTCTCAATTTGAAAAAATTGACTCAATAGTACAGGATGCGATAAAAGAAAAAGCGACCCCGGGTTGTCAAATTGTTGTGGCTCATAAAGGGCGTATTATTCTGAATAAGGCGTATGGCTATCATACCTACGATAAGAATATCAATGTAAAAACAACAGATTTGTACGATTTGGCATCGGTAACCAAGGTGGCTGCTTCGATGCCTATTCTTATGCAATTGGTTGATGAAAAAAAGATTGATGTTGATGGTGTTTTAGGTGACTACCTATCCTTAGCTAAAGCAACTAATAAAGACACCCTGGTTTTACGTAAAATATTGGCTCACGAAGCGCGTTTACTACCTTGGAAGCCTTTTCACAGAGAGGCAGTAGATACAGCTCGTTTGCGTCGCGATTTGTTTAGTCGGGATTCCTCCAGAGTTTATCGTGTTAAGGTGGGCAACTATCTTTATGCCAATAAGAACTACCGCTTTCGTAAAGGCTTGTTTAATAGGACGGCTTCAAAGGAATTTCCTGTTCAAATTGCCAAGGATTTATTTGTTAAAGAAAGTTTTAGTGACACAATTTATAAGCAAATTTTAGCGACAGATTATCGCGAAACCAATGGCTATAAGTATAGCGATTTGGGCTTTATTTTGTTGAAACGATTGTTTGAAGAACACCTGACATGTAGCATGGAAACCTATGTGAAAAAAAATATCTATCGCAAGTTGGGAGCAGGAACTTTAGGTTATCACCCACGCCAGCGATTTAGTTTGTCTCGTATTGCACCCACTCAAAACGATCAATTTTTTCGTAAGCAACTCATAAAGGGGTATGTGCAGGATCCGACTGCAGCTATGTTAGGTGGTGTTGCAGGCCATGCCGGTGTTTTTGGTAATGCTGCCGACTTGGCTAAGTTGATGCAAATGTACCTTCAGAATGGAACTTATGGTGGTGTTCAATTTTTCGAATCAGGAACATTGGATAAATTCACTTCCAGAGCCTACCCGGAAGGTGTCAACCGAAGAGGAATTGGTTTTGATAAGCCTTTTCTGGATCGTACGGATACCAATGGGCCAACAACAACCAAGGCATCACCCAATAGTTTTGGACATACCGGTTTTACGGGTACTATGGTTTGGGTTGATCCTGATTACGATTTGGTTTACGTTTTTCTATCCAACCGTGTTTATCCTGATGACTGGAACACCAAATTGATGAAGATGAATGTGAGAACTAACATTCAGGAATGCCTTTACGATGCCATTACCCCTCCTGTAGTTGTTGATACAACACAAAATATAGTGCTCTTTTAAATTACCATGAGCCAATTGGCTGATTGATTAAATTAACGTTCAAATAGCGCTTATCATCCGTCACTTCTTTACCCAGCCATTCCGGCTTTTCAAATATCTGATCTTCCGATTCCAATTCAATTTCAGCCATTACCAGACCTTTATTTTCTCCCTCGAACACATCCACTTCCCAATTCATTCCTGCAAACTCAATAATGAATCTGGTTTTCTCAATTGTCTTATCACACTGGCCTAATAAGTCCTCAGCATCTGTCAAAGGAATCTCATATTCATACTCCAATCTCGATAAAGGATTTGTACCCGTTTTGATGGTTAAAAAGCCTTTGCCTTTCGTTATTCGAATACGCATGCTTTTACTTTTTTCGCTCCAAAGGTAGCCTTGCTCAATTCGGTTGCCATCAGCAGGTAAATTTAGAAGTTCTTCTTTTATGAGGTATTTACGTTCTATTTCTGTTGCCATAATTTTAAAGTCTAAAAGGTCTAAAGGTCTAAAGGTCGAAAAAGTCAAAAAGTCTAATAGGTTAAAGGTAAACTGTAGAGACTGCGATTTATCGCGTCTAAAGTTTCTATATATCAATAATCCATTTGTGTAAATTCGTGATAATTTGTGGAAGATTTTTTTTTAATCCTCACATCACCACATGATCTAATCAACGTATCATCTAATTCACTTGATTTTTCGACCTTCCTTTCTCCCAATGATCCAATATATTTTGTGAAGCCTCTTCAGCCATTTCAATTCGGGTTTCAATACAAGCCGTTCCAATATGAGGAACCAAAACCGCATTGTTTAGCTCCAAAAGTTGAGGCGTGATATGAGGTTCGTCTTCGAATACATCTAATGCAGCACCTGCTATAATTTCATTTGCCAAGGCATCAGCTAAGGCCATTTCATTCACAACGGAGCCACGCGCCGTATTGATGAGATAAGCCGTGGATTTCATCAACGAAAGTTCTTCTTTTCCAATTAAATGATGGCTGGACTCGTTCAACGGGCAATGCAATGAAACAACATCGGCACTTTCTAAAAGCGTCTTAAAATCTCGGAATTCAATATTTAATTGGATTTCCTCTTTTTTAGCTAGTTGTGTGCGATTATTGTAAACCATCTTCATGCCAAAGGCCTGAGCTTTTTTAGCTACTGATTTGCCAATCTTCCCCATTCCAATAATCCCGAGAGTTTTTCCTCTAAGCGTTTGCCCCAGGTTACGCATCACACCCCATTTAAAATTGTTTTTGGTTTTCAGATGGAGATTACATTCCGCAACACGTCGGCTGAGCGATAGCATCAGCGATAAGCAAAGCTCTGCTGTTGGCTCACAAACGGCTTCAGGTGTGTTGCAAACAGCAATACCTCTCTTTGTTGCGGCTTCCACATCAATATTATTGTAGCCCACACCAAAATTCGAAATCACTTCCAGCTTTTTACCTGCTTCAATCAGTTCTGCACCTACAGGTTGATTAAAGATAGACAGTAAGGCTTCACAATTGGGAATTCTTTCAAGCATTTCCTCCTGTGTGAAACAGTCTTTTTCAGGATAAATGAGATTAAAAGATTGACTCAGTGTTTTGAGTCCTTCTTTGGGAATGGCGTATTGAATAAGGATTGTTTTCTTCACTATAGGATACATTGGTTTGAATCCGAAAATTAGGCAATAAATCAATTCTGTCCTAATAAATTGGAACTTCGCCTCAACCGAATTTCTTGAAGATTCATGAACTTTGGGAATCAATTAAACTTCATTTTTTGGCTTGATCCAAAAAACGAAGCAAAAAAGATCAAGGCTGCTTTTTTAATACCTTTCTTATTTGCCTCAAGCTTAAGTGCGGCCGGGTGATTTTCGAACATCCCGATCAATCGGGACAACTTCCCGGTCTTTCTAAAGCTTTCGTTAAACGAAAAATCTTAAAAAAAAGCCGTTAACTGATGATCTAAAAATGAATACCTTTCAGTAAGTATTGAGTATAGATATGTGTAGTTGATAAAGTATTTGCCCCTGAGTCTTATGGAGACTTGATCTTTTATTCGCAAATTAAATTATCAAAGGTGCTCATGAGCCCTTCGGGGTTGCTTACTTTTTTATCGAAGAACCGAGCGAAGCGAGTTCATGAACACCCGTTCAATTATGAGTGAATAAAAAAGTAAGAGCCCAGCGGCTTTAGCGAAAAAGATAAATGATGATACTCGAATGTTCTTAATATCCCTTTGTCATGAGATTACCCTTAAGCTAGCGACGATATTTATCGTTAAATCCTTTGCCAGCAAGAATAAGAGGAATTATTTTTTCAAGACGTTTCAACTGAGTTGCTTCCCTTTTGGCACCTGCCAAATGAATGCAATACTCTTTTTGTTTGTAGGGCGTAATAAGCTTGAAGGCTTCTTCCAGTTTTGGATTTTCCTGAAAAGCCTTTTGCATCATTTCAGGAATAAGTAGCACCTTCGATTTTTTAACTTCCACCTTTTTGCCCTCTTCCTGGTGCTGCATGCATTCAGCAATATAGGTGCGAATTAGGTCTTCATCAATTTCTGATAATGAATTGAATCGCCACGATCGCATGGCTTTGGTTTTATCTTCCTGAGCATTAAACAGAATCTGAGCCGGATCGGAAAGTAAGGCGCCCTGGAAAAACCAAATACCCACATAGCTTTTAAAAGCGCCTAGTCCAATTAAATTCTGTCCCTGATAAGTATAAACCGGAGTATTCCATTTGATACATTCCTTAAGATCGAAAGAAAGAAGAATTGTCCTTAACTGAGCAAGTTCATTTTCCCATTTCGATTTGTCTGCCTGGTAAGCTTCGAATGAATCAAATTTGGTCATACTATAGTTCTTCGATTAAGGAATACGCATAAACTTATGCGACTGCAAGGAGATATTCCACTTCGGATTATTCTTCACATACTCCACAATAGGCTTCACGTTGTGCACGTACTGACTCCATTCTGATTGTAGGAAAAGCAAACAGTCGTCACCAACCAATTTGGCATGTTCCTCGGCAATGGCAAAATCCTTCTCAATATCGAAAATGATAACCTTAAGTTCGTTGGCTTTTTTGTATGAGCTGGCTACGGGTGCTTTATTCTCCTTTGGCGATAAGCAAATCCAATCCCATTCGCCCGTAATTTCGTATGCCCCCGAGGTTTCAAGGAAATTCTCAATATTGTGTTTTTTCAATTCCGAACACAAAGGCTCCAAATTGTATAGCGATGGCTCACCACCTGTCACCACCACCGACTTGGCAGGTGATTCAACAGCCTTGCGAACAACCTCTTCAACCGAGATTAAACGGTGCTCCTTAGGGTTCCACGAAATTTTAGAATCGCACCAACGGCAGCCTATATCGCAACCGCCAATACGTATAAAGTAAGCAGGTTTTCCTGTATGGAAACCCTCGCCCTGTATGGTGTAGAAGTCCTCAACCAAAGGTAAATCGGTTCCGGCTTCGAATATTTCTTTGTACTTATCTCTCATGATCTATGTGTTACGGACTAAATACTCTTCAGTCTTTACGGAGATGATTTACTTTAAAGCGATAGGAAACAGCCCTTTCACTCAAAATAAGGCTTATGAAAATGGATAACAAAAATAATCGCTTTATTAAGATTAAAAAAGGAATGGGGAAGTCTTTTTCCATTATATCAGATGGATGATAAAAGCCGCCATGTTGATTTAGGTTGCGCCATGTTTAATTTTTCCTTCTCATGTAGACATTTTGTTTGTCCTGTTGTGTTTTGTGGCTCTCTTTTTGAATTATAGTTATAGGTTAATTTTGGTATTGTGGATGTGTTAACCATTTATTCTGCATTTTTCTTTTATATATTAATATTTTCAAGTCAAAAACTATCTATCCAATTATTCTAATTCTGGGTACATAGTTTTTGTATTATCTGATTTTTCATCTACAATTAAAATTACTGGGATTCCACATTTGGTGGACGATTTATACTTACCATTTGAACCATCTATTTTTATCTTGTTGTCATACGCATAACTACACTGTTTAAATAAACATTGTGAAGAGCAGTGAATAGGAAAGAAGTTTGACATTCTTTTCTTAGTAACCCACCTATTTAGTGTTTTATCATATTTGGCTATTTGAGCTTCCCAGACAAGTGTGCTTATATTCATTCGACCAAACTTTATAACTTTCATTAGTGATGGGTCAAATATGTGAATGCCTTGAATATCTTTCCTTTTAATACGACCTCGATTCATATGGTCAAATAACCCAATGTAGTCGACAGAGTATGAGTTGTTTACTTCGTCAAAATGAAACCCCTTAACCGTTTCAATATTTTTTAGATCTAAAATTTTATTAGCGAGCTTACTATTTGTTCTGGATATTCTTTTAAAGATTGGAGATTTCTTTCTTAATTCCTCAATGCTTTTATATCCACCATCACCATTACCTTCATGAAAGTTGAATTTGTATTGATGTGTCGGGATTTTAAGAATCTGAGCAGGTATTATGCGAGATAGTTGACTAGAATTGCATATGTTCTCAAATATGAAGTATTCGTATTGCATATTATTTCCAGCCGAATTTAAATACTAAATAAGCTGTAAGAAGAGCTACACCAATAGTTACAATAATATTAATGACAATATATAACCATGCATGTTTCTGTTTGAATATGCTTCGGTTCAAATGTTCAACTGTTAATTCTTTTATTTTCTTATCAAGTTTAATCTTCTCTGATTCATGTTTAATGTAATTTCTGAAACTGCCATGAATCACAATTACTTCTCGACCCTTTGGTAAAATTCCTATCGAACAATCATTAAAATTATTAATGCTAGCTTCAATTAAACCTTCCTCTTTTAATTTATCAATAGTGTATAATAAATCACCTTTCTTATAATTTAAGCCCTTTTCATTAAATCCATTAAGTAGAATATTCAAATCAGCCTGACACCCTGTTCCGTATGATTTGTTTAATCGCTCTAAAAGTAAATTGGATAATGTCAATTGCAATGTACTATAACCACACAGCTTATTGTCATTTATATCTTCATCTGTGAATGCTCTGTTTAAATCTTCCATAATCCCAAAGTTAATAAATATTCCTTTTTAACCTTCCATACATATTATACTAATCAACACCCAGTATAATATGACTCATCCCAATAAACCATAGACACAATAGAAAAAAAATATTGGATATCTTTTGCTCGCCAAAATTGCTCAGCAAAATCAATTAGATGTGACTTTTTTGTTGCCAAGCAATGCGAGCGTTTCGAACAAAGCATCTCAATACACTGAAATTTCCCCTAAAATTTGTAATTTAAGACTCATTGTATCACCCTTACAATCGTCTGCCTATGAAACGCCCAATCACAACTGGAAATACAAGTTTAAAAAAGTTTGAAAATTTAATAGAAAAGAAATATCTGGTTTATAACAGTCTTTTTCTCAATCTGCCTTATCAAGGGGTTGATGTGGGGCAGCTCCTGCCTTTGCTGTCAGCCTATTGTGAGGAAAGCTTAAGTGCATCGATGAGTCCCATTGAAATTATCGATTCATTTTTTGATACACACACCAGTCTTAAAACAGAAGATGAGAGGAATGACTTCTTATTTCGGGTGATTTCTTACGTAGAACGTCAGGTTGTTTTGTTCGATAGTATCGAAGATGCCGCTCTGCCTGTAATTCGTGAAGATGTAGACGATTTAAGGCTGAATGATTTGATGAGTCAAACCAAAAATGGAGGCCATTGGGACAACATTTTCGAAAAGCTTGACGATTTTAAAGTCCGAATTGTATTAACGGCACATCCCACTCAGTTTTATCAGCCGGCAGTACTCGATATTATGAGTGAGCTAAGAGGGCAGATTGTACAGAACGACGTGAATGAAATTGATTTATTGTTGAATCAACTGGGCCTAACTTCACTCATCAATACAGAGAGCCCAACGCCTCTTGAAGAAGCCAAGAATATTATCTATTTCTGTAAAAATGTTTATTACAATGCTATTGGAGAACTCTATAGCCGGATGAAGTGTAAAGTAAAAAAACTAGACAATCCTGAGATTGTTTCCTTAGGATTTTGGCCGGGTGGCGATAGAGATGGAAATCCTTACGTGACCAGTGAGATAACCAGGGAAGTGGCCAATGAGTTAAGAATGACTTTAATGAAATGCTATTACTCAGATGTGAAGCGACTGTGTAGTAAAATCACCTTTAAGCATGTCGATGAGAAAATTGAAGCACTCAGAGATAAGCTCTATCTGGCCATGTTTAATGCCGATTATTGTCTGAGCTACTCATCGATATTAGAACCCTTGCTTGAGATTAAAACAATCATACAGGAAAAGTACAATGCTTTGTATTTAAACGATCTTCAGGATACCATTGACAAGGTGAGTCTATTTAAAACACATTTTGCCAGTCTCGATATCCGTCAGGATCATTCTGTACACAAACAAGTGATTACTTATATTCTAAGGGAAGAGGGCTTAATCACTGAGACGCTTGAAGAGCTGTCAACAGATAAACTGATTGATATTCTTCTGACTCGGGAGATAAATCTATCCGATTTTCATGCCGATGATCCACTTATTACCGATACGATAGCCAATATCATTCAACTCCCTTCCATTCAAGCTTCAAACGGAGAACAGGGCTGTCACAGGTATATTATCAGTAATTCTGAGGATATATTTTCCATCCTATTCGTCTTTGCTTTATTCCGATGGACGACGGATGATATTAGCAATATCAATTTTGATATTATACCACTTTTTGAGACGATGAAAGGCATGTGCGATGCGGGGCAAATCATGGAGACCCTATTTAATACAAAGCCCTATGCGAAACACCTGAATCGTAGAAATAAGAAGCAGACTATGATGATGGGTTTCTCTGATGGCACCAAAGATGGGGGCTATTTAAAAGCGAATTGGTCCATATACAAAACCAAAGAAACGTTGACTGCCTTGTGTGAAAGGTATCAAATCAAATCCATTTTCTTCGATGGCAGGGGAGGACCACCTGCTCGTGGAGGAGGAAAGACGCATCGTTTCTATGCTTCGCAAGGTGCTAAAATATCAAATGA
Organism: Ancylomarina sp. DW003; assembly: GCF_029029505.1. Classification (GTDB taxonomy): domain Bacteria; phylum Bacteroidota; class Bacteroidia; order Bacteroidales; family Marinifilaceae; genus Ancylomarina. Next base: position 125,206 of record NZ_JAKJSD010000004.1, read on the forward strand.
AGAAATTCAACTGACCATACAAGGGCAAACCATTACCAGTACTTATGGTACAAAAGATCAATTTCAATACTCTTGTGAACAATTGATATCAGCGGGCTTATACAACTTCACCTATCACGATGAGGCTACTATTTCAGAAGCTTCCAGATGCCTGCTGGAAGATTTGAGCGAATTGAGTTTTAAGAAATATGACGCGCTAAAGCAGCATGAAATGTTCATTCCCTATTTGGAGAATGTCAGTCCTTTAAAATATTATTCCAAAGCCAAGATTGGAAGTCGTCCTGTAAAACGTGGGCAAAAGAAGCAATTGGAATTGACCGATTTGAGAGCGATTTCCTTTGTGGGTTCCTGGAGCTTACTGAAACAAAATATACCAGGCTACTTTGGCATTGGTACGGCTCTTAAAAGTTTAAAAGACCAGAATAGATTGGAAGATTTGAAAGCTTTATACAGAGAGGTGCCTTATTTTAAGGCTCTAATTTCGAATAGTATGATGTCTTTGTCGAAATGCTATTTTGAACTGACGGCTTATATGGAGAAAAACGATTCGTATCGCGATTTTTGGCGCATTTTGTTTGATGAATACAAGCTATCAAAATCGATGATACTTGAAATTACAGAATACGACGAACTGATGGCCGATGAACCCATCTCAAAACGATCGATAGAAAACAGGGAAGCCATTGTACTCCCCTTATTGGTGATTCAACAATATGCCTTGCAAAAATTGGGACAGGATACGGCAAGTAAAAATGTTTTCGAAAAAATGGTGGTTCGGTCTGTTTATGGTAATATTAATGCCAGCCGAAACTCAGTTTAATTAATTACGAATTGTCAATTACGAATGACGATAGAAAATACCGTAGAAATCTGTGAAAATTTATTCGCAAGCTCATTAACATGTTAGTGTAACCTGTGGTTCAGTTATTTGAGTTTAAAAGCTTCTCCCAATTTACTTTATAAACGGCCTGAGGCTGTTTGGTTTCCTCGGTGTTGATGTAGAGCTCATTTTTATCGGTAAAAACCACACCCTCTGTTTGGGCACCGCCTAAAGATTCTAGGTCTAATCGTAGAGCATTTGCTGAAAAGAAATTGTCACTTTCGATGTTTGTAAATAGCATCATGTAAGTGCGGTAGTTTTTGTAACCCACCAAAGCTACTGTTTTACCATCGGGAGTCATATCGGCACCTGTCACCATAAAATCCACATTAAATTCAGCTATTGGTTTTAGTTGGTAATTTCCAGGTTGGTTTGACATGCTATACAGACGCGTCTTTTTGTTTGCCCAGTTTTTTGTGAAAAAGTACAGGGAATCTCCATAGGCAAAAAAGGCCTCACAATCGAAATTGTGTTTCATGTTTCGTTTCTCGAAGTTTTGCTGATCTGCCCAGGCAAAGTTGATGGAATCAACTGCAACTTCCTTATTGTTCATGTCTGATTTTAATACGCGAAGTACACGTAAATCTTTTCTCTTGCCCTTGTTATTGCCAAAATCGCCAATGTAAATGTAGTTCTCATCTTCAGCCAAGTCTTCCCAATCTATATTTTTTGCATTACTAATATGAATGGTATTTTGCAGTTTACCTTGCATATTGTATGCCAGTAGCTCAGGTAAGCAATGGCTATCGTTAATCACCCAAAACAAATCCTTATGCCACACCATACCTGATTGTTCATTTACCTTTGGTGAAAGTTGATCACTAATCAATTCTGGTGAATAGATAACCGTTTTAAGTGAATTGACCTGCTTACAACAGGTTTTTTGAGCCATCCCCATTGTTGAAATTAGAAGAGCTAGAAGGGTGTAGGTGAAGTATCTCATTTAGATTGTTTTTTTTAGACTTGCTAATTTACAAAAAAAGCTTAAGCTTTATTGTTGTTTATTATTAACTACACCCTTTCGTCTGTCGACACGTTGTTCACTTTTATCTATAAAAATGTGTTCACGAGCTTCGCTTTGCTACGGTACCCTGCAAGGGAAAGATTAATAAATTAACTTAGAATATTTATTTATCAGATAGTTGTAGTTTCTCCCTTTTTAAGGGGAATCCGATGGATCACGAACACCTTTTAATTGAATATTAACGTGAGTAAATGTCCGAAGGACAGAGGGGGCTCAGTTGAAAATCATTATTTCCTTAATAAAATGGCACCTACCGAGCTAACATGATTGGGAACTTGTCCGGCCTTAGCCCATTCAAGCTGATGTTGGAAGAGGTCTTCCATTATGTTTGTAACATTAAAGCCAAAGGCGACCAGATTGTAGCGTATTAAGTGGGGCAGGTGACAGGCATTGGCCTGTGCTGCCTTGCAAACAGTGCAGATTTCACACGAATTGGGACCAATAAAACGTTCTTGTTCAGCCTCTATCTTTCGCAAATTGTTCTGCAATAAATCTTTTGCAAAATTATAGGCTGTTAGTGCTCTGTCTTCTGACTCTATAAAGGAGAACTGATGACAATCTGTTTTGTATAAAATCAATTTTATGTGTGTGTAACCCACTGCATATTCCATAAAGGGTGGGCAATGTGGTGGACATGTCCATTTATTGGAATAATTCTCGCATCCCGTTTGACAATAGGCATTAAACTCTTCGGGTTTTAAATAGGGCAGAATTGCTGAGATAGGTAATTCTATTTCCTTTATATCAATTTGAATATCCTCGTTTTGATATTGAGTGTTTATATGTGGGGTAGTTACAGCTTGCATTATCATTGTTTTAGGCTGGCAAAGCTATTCATTATTTGTATTTCACGCAAAGAGTGCTAGAGCTTGCAAAGAGTGAGTGCAAATTAATTTGCGGAGGATCTGTAAAATTTGTGATTGAATTAGAGTGATTTATTTTCTGAATTTGTACCATAATTTAAGACACTTTAAGTACTAAAAACACCTTTAATTATATTGATCTTAAATAAGCATAAGAATGGCGTAAAGCACCTTTCTTTTTTCGTATATTCGTATCTTCAAGTAGGTATGCAAAACCGTGTTTTTTACTGTCTGCTGTCAATCAGTTAAAATAAAGACTCTTAGGTCACTCTATACATAAATTCTATCATATGCTCAGTTTTGATGCCATAGTTGTATCAATCGTTTTAATCTTTATTATTCTCTCCTTTTACAAGGAATGGGTTGGCCCTGCCTTTACTTTTTTAATTGGTGTGGTGGTACTCGGAATATTTGGAGTTTTAACACCCTCAGAGATTATGGGAGGTTTTGCCAACGATCAGGTTGTTGTGATTTTAATGCTGCTCTTAATTGGCGATATTATACGAGATTTAGGTATTGTAGAGAATCTCTTCGACAAGGTTTTTCAACGAGCTAAAACCTACCGTCAGTTTATGGGTAGAATGATGTTTTTGGTTGGTGGATTTTCGGCCTTTTTAAATAACACCCCACTTGTTGCTGTAATGATGCCTTACGTGCACTCATGGAGCAAACGAAACAAGATATCTCCATCAAAGCTTTTAATTCCACTATCTTATTCGGCTATTTTAGGTGGCTGTATTACTTTGATAGGAACATCGACCAATCTAATTGTAAATGGTATGGTTGTGGATCAGAATATTATTCCTGGTTTGGAATCTTTGGATATGTTCGACTTTGCCTATGTGGGTATTCCAATGATGTTTATCGGTTCGGCCTACCTTTTACTCGTAGGTAAAAAACTATTGCCGGAAAATGCCGATACGCTGGATAAATTCTCCGAGAATTCGCGTCAGTATATTGTTGAAGCTCATGTGCGCCCTGGTTCCGATTTGAATGGAAAAACCATTGGAGAGGCTAATTTGCGTAACCTACAAGGTCTTTATCTCTTTCAAATTAAGAGAGATAATATGAAGCTTACGGCCGTTTCATCGGAATTTATTTTAGCTGAAGGCGATCGTTTATTCTTTGCAGGAGCAACGGAAACCATTGCTGACTTGGTTCTTGCCAATTCAGGGTTAACTTTACCAACGGTTGGTATGTTGAGCCACAAAAAACAGCTTGAAGTGGTAGAGATTGTGGTTTCTCACAATTCAACTCTGATATCTAAGACGGTAAAGGAAGCCAATTTCCGTGGGAAATATGATGCGGCTGTTATTGCCATTCATCGAAACGGCGAACGTATGTCGGGGAAAATTGGAGATGTAAAAGTGCGTGCTGGTGACGTCCTTCTTCTTTTAGGGGGAGACGATTTTACGGCAAGAACCCAACGTGTTCAGGATTTCTACTTTATTTCGAAAGTCAAGGAGTTTCGTAAGCAGGAGAATTATAAGATTGGTTTGCTATTGGGAGGAACAATTCTTGCGGTTATACTGTCAGCGCTTAAGATCGTACCACTTTTTATGACCTTAATTGTGATGATTATTGTAATTCTAGCTCTTAAAATCACGAACCCTAAGGATATTGCAGCCAGTATAGATTTTAATCTGGCAATGATTATTGCACTTTCGCTTGCCTTTGGTACTGCCATGATTAAATCTGGTTTAGCAGAGCTTGTTGCGGATATATTAATTTCTGTTTTTATGCCATTGGGACGAGTTGGGATACTCTTCGGAATTTATTTAATCACAACGGTATTGGCTGCTTATGTAACCAATAAGGCTGCGGTTGCTATTATTTTTCCAATCTCACTGAGTATGGCCTTAAACCTACACTTAAACCCTGAGCCTTTTGTATTGATCGTTGCTTTTGCAGCAGCGGCCAACTTCATGACACCTATCGGTTATCAAACCAATCTAATGGTATATGGTCCGGGAGGTTATAAGTTTGGTGATTTCTTTAAGATTGGATTCCCGTTAACTATCATTTATATGGTAGTTTGTGTATCAATACTATCTTATATTTATTTCTACTGATATGCTTCATTTTAAATATTCATCTTGTTAAGTATTTTGTTTATTTTCACGCTGAATTTATTCACATAATAATCGCAATACATCGATGAAATCATTATTTCTATTACTAAGTTTTGTTTTTCTTTTCCAATTAGGCTATTCTCAGACTGATACCATTATTTATTATAAGGCTAATAATAAGCCAGCCCTAGGTAAGTCGGATGCTATTCGTTATGTTAAGATTAAGGGGAAGAAGAATAATATGTATAAGATCTCGACTTCAACTAAAAAAGGTGATATATGGATGAAATCGAAATATACTATATCGGCTGCAATAGAGAACGATTCAACTATTAATTTATTGAATCAATTTACCAAAGACGTATATCGTAGAATCTTTAAACCTATGGAGAAGTATTTCTATATTAAGGAATTTCATGAAAATGGGGAACTGAAAATTGAAGGGCTTTCAAAGTCTTATATTTACATGCACTGGGAAGGGCAGGTAAAGGAGTATTACCCTTCAGGAAATCTAGAATCGATAAATAGATATAAGAACAATCAAGTAAAAGGGAATAAGAATTGGCTTGATAATGGTAAGCCATTTTTTGATAATATATATAATCTGGTTGATGTGATGCCTGAGTTCCCAGGAGGAGAGAAGAATTTATTAAAATATATTGCAGAGAACATAAAATATCCTGAAGAAGCCCAAAGTAATAGTATTGAAGGCAGAGTATTTATTAGTTTTGTGATTGATATTGATGGAAAGGTTATTGGAACCCACGTAAGAAGACATGTACATCCTTTGTTTGATAAGGAAGCGATGCGGGTGGTGTCGGAGATGCCCCAATGGCGTGCAGGGAAATTAGATGGTAAGCCTGTAAAAGTGGAATATACTATTCCAATAAATTTTAGATTACGATAGAGATGAATAAAGAATATAGAAAAGAGCTTTTATCAGCAGCAATTGATGCTTGTATAAAAGCAGGGAAGGAAATATTAGAGGTATATCAGTCGGATGATTTTAATGTGCAGTTAAAGTCGGATGATAGTCCTTTGACGATAGCAGACCAAAGAGCACACGTTGCGATTGTATCTGTCTTAGAACAATTTGACATTCCAATATTGAGTGAAGAAGGCACACATTTACCATACGAAGAACGTAAGGAATGGAAAGAGTGCTGGATTGTAGACCCTTTGGATGGTACCAAAGAGTTTATCAAGCGCAACGATGAGTTTACGGTAAATGTTGCTCTGGTTATTGAAGGTAAGGCTGTGGCAGGTGTGATTTACGTTCCTGTATTTAAGCAACTCTACTTTGCCGATGAGCTATTGGGTTCATTCCGTTGTGATAATGTAACAGATGAAACGAATAAGCTTGATGATTTAATTGGAAATTCAAGGCAATTGCCAATTGAGCAAGATCGATCAGTTCTACGAGTTGTTGGGTCACGATCGCATATGAATGATGAAACACGTTTATTTATCGACTCTTTGAAAGATAATGGGGATGAGGTTGAAATTGTTTCGAAAGGAAGCTCACTTAAATTGTGTTTAATTGCTGAAGGATCTGCTGATGTTTATCCACGTTATGCACCAACTATGGAGTGGGACATTGCAGCTGGGCATGCCATTGTATCGGCTTCCGGAGCTAAGGTTATGCATTTAAATTTGAAAGAAGAGTTAACTTATAATAAAGCTGACTTATTGAATCCTTGGTTTATGTGTAAACGTTAATCCCATCGGATTATCTGAAAAGCAAATTAATTCCCCATAATGCCATAATTTTCAGAATTGGCATATTAGAATTATTTATTCTGTAATTATGCAAATTTTGTAATTCTGTGAATTACTTTTAGTGTAATACTATTTCAGAACGAGACAATATTAAAATAATAAGAGGGTACCTGTATTTATGCAGTATACCCTCTTTTCTATTTTTATGAGAATTGTGATTTATTTTTTCACGTTCATAATTTCTGTTTGATGAGCAATTGATTCTTCGTGAATGGCTTTGAAAAGCTTACTAATGAATCGTTCACTAAGATTTGAATTCTTAGCTTCAGCCAAATGCTTCTCTAAAATACTTTCCCAACGCCCCGATTGAAGAATGGTCATGTTGTTGGCTTTTTTATACTCACCAATTCCATTGGCAGCTTCCATTCTTTTTTGAAGAATAGCCATCACTTCGTTATCGTATTGATCAATTTTAAATCGAAGATCTTCAAGCGTATCTAATACAATACCGTCAGGATTTTCGATACGTAGCTCTAAATTAGAAAGAAGCTCAGTCAATCGTTTAGGCGTAATTTGCTGTTTTGCATCACTCCAGGCTTCATTCGGAGTTGGATGTGTTTCAATCATCAAACCATCGAAGTTAAGGTCCATGGCTTTTTGAGAAACCGATTGCAATAATTCACGATTACCACAAATATGGCTTGGATCACAAATGACAGGCATATCAGGCATGCGCCTTTTCAATTCGATAGGAATCTGCCATTGCGGAATGTTTCTGTAGATACTGTGCTCGTAGCTCGAGAAACCACGGTGAATAGCCCCCAATTGTTTGATACCTGCTTTTTCTAATCTTTCCAGAGCTCCCATCCAAAGTTCAACATCCGGGTTCACAGGATTTTTTACTAATACCGGAATGTCAACACCTTCAAGGGCATTTGCAATTTCTTGCATAGCAAAAGGATTGGCAGAAGTACGAGCTCCAACCCATAAAATATCAACACCATATTTTAGAGCCTCGAAAACATGGTTTACATTGGCAACCTCGGTGGCTGTTTGCATACCTGTTTCTTGCTGAACTGTTTTCATCCACTCTAAACCTTCTTTGCCTACACCTTCGAAACAATTCGGTCGGGTACGAGGTTTCCAGATACCTGCACGAAAGATCTCAACACCTTCATCTTTTAAAAGACGAGCTGAATTTAGAACCTGTTCTTCGGTTTCTGCACTACATGGTCCTGCAATAACTAATGGTCTTTCAATCTTATTTAAATCTAACTTACTTTTCATTTCTTCTCTAATTTGGCTGATAGTTAGCAATTTTTCATCACTAATTAAAATATGTATTAATAATTTACTCGATAATCGAGATTTAAATGCTCCGAAGCTTACTTTGAAATTTTAATGTCTTTTCCTTACGCATGCCTCGTGAACTTGTTCCGCGGTAGTGGTATTATTCTCTTAAGGCTCTTTTTATTCGGTTTGCTTTCGAAATCATGCCGATTAAATCATCCCGATCTCTTTTTTCGATGGCTGTTTTAAACTTGTTCAAACTCTCGATATAGGTATTGAGAACTGTTAAAACATTGTCCGCGTTATGATTGAAAATAGGAGCCCACATCTCGGCATCACTCTTGGCTAATCGAACTGTTGAATCGAAACCTCCGCTTGCAAGGTCAAAAATATTTTTTTCATTTTTTTCTTTTTCTAATACCGTTAGGGCAAGTGCAAAGGAGCTTATGTGGGAAATGTGAGAAATATAAGCCGCATGCACATCGTGATTGAATCCACTCATATAAAGCACTCTCATATTCAGGAACTCATACATTTTGTGTACCGTTTGTAAGACGTTTTCATCACTATCTTCAGCATCACAGAAAATAGTGGCCTTCCCATCGAAAAGGCCAGCTTTTGCTGCCCAAGGCCCCGAATGCTCAGTTCCTGCCATAGGGTGAGTTGCTACAAATTGTTTACGATTTTGATGATATTTAACCCTGTCACATATTTGACTTTTTATGGAAGCCACATCGCAAACAACTTGCGAACTGACTTTATCCAATACTTTGGGTAAAAGTTTAAGAGTGGCATCTCCAGGTATAGCCAATACAATCAATTCACTTTCGTTGATCAATTCATCCATCGTACTTACCGAATCGATTAAGCCAAATTTCAATGCCGTCTCAGCATGAAGCTTGCTCGCATCATGGCCCAATATTTTGGAAGCGAAACCGCGCTTTCGTAAATCAGTGGCTATTGAACCACCTATTAACCCCAGACCTATTATTCCTACTTTCATCGTTTATTCTTATTTCAAAATATTAAACAGGTATTTCTTCATTCTTTTTGCATCTCTCAATAGCCTTCGTAATTGTTTCTTCTGTTGCACAGAGTGAAAAACGAATGTATTTTTTACCCTCTTCACCAAACACAATCCCTGGTGTGGCAAACACATTTTTTTTATAGAGTAGATCATCTGAAAAATCTTCTCCTGAATTGTACTCGTCTGGTATTCTGGCCCAAACGAACATGCCTACACTATCTTTTTTGTATTTGCAGTTTAGCTTATCGGCTAATTCCCAAACAAGATCTCTACGTTTTTTATAACTTTTATTAAGCTCCTTATACCAGCTAGAGTCTAATGCCAAGGCTTTGCTTGCTGCAATTTGAATTGGCTTATACATGCCCGAATCGAAATTACTTTTCACCTTGAGTACATGATTGATATTGCTCTCCGATCCGCAAAGCATACCTACTCTAAAGCCAGCCATATTATGAGATTTACTCAGTGAATTCATTTCTAATACATATTCGCTTGCACCTTCAACTTGCAATAAACTCTCAGGATTATCATTTAAGATTAAACTGTAAGGGTTATCATTAACCACAAGAATGTTCTTCTTCTTTGCTAAGTCAACCAGTTGCTTAAAAATATCCATATTCCCATTAGCACCTGTTGGCATATGTGGGTAGTTTGTCCAAATCATTCTGCAGGATTCATCACATAGAGAATCGATCTCTTGCATATCAGGTAACCAATTGTTTTCTTCTTTCAGGTTGTAAAACTTCAGGTTTATGTTTAGAAGTTTAGCCGCTGATAAATAAGCCGGATAGCATGGATTGGGAACAAGAACGGTTTCTCCTGGATTACAAAAAGCCATTGAAACATGCATAATACCTTCCTTCGAGCCCATTAATGGTAAAATCTGATTCGCAGGATTTAATTCCACATCATAAATCGATTTATACCAATTCGCAATTTCCTGACGAAATGATTCCAGACCTCTGTATGATTGATAATGGTTGCTGCCTGTTTGGTCGCAGGCATGTACCAGTTCTTTTTTTACATCGGGATGTGGAGGCAAGTCCGGACTACCAATTCCTAAGTTGATAATATCGGCACCGTCTTCTTTAAGTTGAGCGACTTCAGCCAATTTCTTGGAGAAGTAGTATTCTTCAACTTGCGATAATCTATTGGCTGTTCTAATTGTCATTGTGATGAATTTTTGAGTAAGATTGATTTCCATTGGTGTATTCGCCTAGGATATCAAGTCTGTCTAATTTTGCAGTTATTTCATTAATCATTTTCTTGTACTTCGTTTTATCATCGAATAAAACATCGAGATAAAACTGATAGTGCCATGGCTCTCCAACCAATGGTACTGACTCAACTTTGCTTAAATCAATATCGTAAGAAGCAATTATTGAAAGAATTTCAGCTAAACTTCCTTTGTGGTTATCAAGAATCATAGCTATGGACGCTTTATTACTAGGCTGCTTTTTCCAATTTTCATCATTTCTTAAAATTAAAAATCGGGTATAATTCTTTTTATTTGTTTCAATACTTTCTGCAAGCACTTCTAAATCGTAGTGTTGAGCAGCTAAAAGACTTCCTATTGCGCCTCTGTTGTCCAGATTATTTTCAGCAATTTCTTTCATACTTAAAGCTGTATCGATAGAATCTACAAGGTGAACATTGGGGTGTTGCTTAAAGAATTTCCTGGTTTGGTTAATAGCCATATAGTGAGAATGAACCTCGTTAAGATCTTCAATTTTAGTTCCTTTCTTTGCCACTAAATTTTGCTTAATTCTAAGGTATTCTTCGCCGCACACCACCAATTTATGTTCACGTATCAGATTTAAGTTGGAATGAATAGTTCCCGAAATGGTGTTCTCAACTGCCATGATTCCATAATCGCAGTCACCGTTTTTAACAGCTTCTGCCAAGTCTGAGAAATGAAGCTTAGGCAAAATATCGATTTCATTTCCGAAATAATTTCGAGCTGCCACTTCGTGGAATGCACCTTTTACACCTTGTATTGCTACTTGCATTTTGATTAAATTCTAATGGTTATTTTAATTTTGGCTAATAAAAAAAGCGTCTCGAGGATTTCCCCGAGACGCTTTGCACATTATTCTGTTCGTTTAGTTCAGATCATGTCATACAGTCTCGGGTAGCTTCTAAAATAGAAGAACCAGAAATAAAAGAAATAGTTATATGACATTGATGTATTCATCTGTTGTATTGAAAATTTAAACTAAAAAAAAAGGCTTCGCAATTTGCGAAGCCTTTAAAATATTTTGTTGTAATATTTACATATCAGGTTCCGCTCTATCATTTGATAAAGTAAAAATAGAACCAGAAATATGAATTTAATACAGTCATGTTGTCTTATTTTGATGTGTGCAATGTAGGAGGGATTTTTTTATCATGCAAGAAAAAAATGGAATTAATTTATGAAAACGTTTGCAGGGGTGAGTTTGGTTAAGTTGATAGCTGGTTTAAACTCAATTGTTTATATGTTCTATGAAATTTCATGAAGCATATAGTCAGGATATCTCTACTAAATTCTTTAAATTAGAGCTCTTGCAAAAAAAAAAGACTTGCTATCCCTAAACACTACGAATGAACGAATCGGTTTTAAATGCTTTAATGAAATTGTTTGCCATCATTGTTGATGAGCAGAAACATGGTTTTGAATTAGCTGCACGTGATGTGGTTTCTCATTACTTAGAAACCCGATTTAATAAGGAGTGGCAAGATCGATATCTAAATAATTTTGATGCATATCTAAAAGAATCTTATTACGATACTGAAGATTTTGACTATAAAATGGTGAAACACAGGCAAATTCATGAAGCTTGTGTTGAGATATTGGAAGAGGTTGATCAGGAGCAAAAAGTGTGGATTTTACTTCAATTACTTGAGTTTATTGATGATTCTGAATTTACAGGCGAAGAAGTTATTGACTTTGCTCATACAGTAGCTGCATCATTTAAAATTTCAGCTGAAGAGTTCGAATTGGCTCATAAATTTATCTTAGGGGATGAGTATTCTATTCCATTTAACGAACATTTACTATTAATCGATAGTAATGAAGATTTTGAGAATGATCAGGTGAAGCATATTTATGAACCGAAGCTTCGTGGTCGTGTTTTTGTTCTTCGTATCGAAAGTACCAAGACCTATTTAATTAAGTATTTTGGGGAATACAACTTATTTTTGAATGGGCATAATATTAAGGTTGACAGGAGTTACACCATTACATTTGGATCTGTAATTCGTTCGCCACGTATCGATCCAATTTACTATTCTCAAATTGTATCTGAATTTATAGAGCGTAAAGATCGATCGCGAATTAATATAGTTGCTAAGAACGTTGAATTTAAGTTTAAAGGTACCGAAAATGGTGTACACCCTTTAAATTTTAAAGCCGAATCAGGACAGTTGATCGGAATTATGGGTGGAAGTGGGACGGGTAAATCTACACTTTTAAATGTTCTAAATGGCAACCTTCCTCTGAATTCTGGTAATATCTGGATCAATGGCTACGACTTGCATAAAGAGAAAGATAAGTTGGCTGGTATTATTGGTTATGTGCCTCAGGATGATTTATTGTTGGAAGAATTAACTGTGTTCGAAAATCTCTATTATAATGCAAAGTTATGTTTTGAGAATATTTCGGAAAAAGCCATCTACGGTAAAATAGAGGATACACTTGAGAAATTTGACTTGGTTGAGGCTCGTGACTTGAAGGTTGGAGATCCTATAAATAAAATCCTAAGTGGTGGTCAGCGTAAGCGCTTGAATATTGCTTTGGAAATGATGCGTCGTCCTTCGGTTCTTTTTGTTGATGAGCCAACTTCTGGTTTATCAAGTATGGACTCGGAAAAAGTGATGCTTCTTTTGAAACGTCAAACTCTACGTGGACGTTTGGTCATGTGTAATATTCATCAGCCATCTTCAGATATTTTTAAATTATTAGATGTTCTGATAATTCTGGATCAGGGTGGAAGGGTGATTTATTCAGGTAATCCTATTGAAGCCATTATCTATTTTAAGACTCAAAGCCATTTTGTAAACCCAGAAGAAAGCGAATGTTTGACTTGTGGTAATGTGAGTTCGGAGCAAATTTTAAAAATTATCGAGACCAAAATGATGAACGAATATGGTAAGCAGATTCGTAAACGTAAGAGAGGTCCCGAAGAATGGCATGCCTTATATAAAGAACAAATAGAGGATAAGAGGAAAATAGATAAGCCTGAGAAAAAAGCGGATTTACCTGAAAACTATTTTCAGATTCCCAGAAGATTAAAACAGTTGAAAATTTACTTGGCTCGCGATGTTAATGCGAAATTGAGTAATATTCAATATATGATGATTACCTTATTGGAAGCACCATTACTGGCTGTTATTTTAGGATATTTCACAAAATACATTAGTGGATCGATTGATGATCCAACGGCTTATATTTTTGCGAAAAATGAGAATTTGCCATCTTATATTTTTATGTCTGTTGTGGTTGCTTTATTTCTTGGCTTGATTATATCTGCTGAGGAAATATTACACGATAGGCGGATTATCAAACGTGAATCTTTTCTGAATTTGAGTCGTTGGAGTTATATCAATTCCAAAGTGATTGTGATGTTAGGTATATCGGCAATTCAAACCTTATTTTTCGTTCTTATTGCGAACTCGATATTAGAAATTAAGGGCTTGAATCTAGAATATTGGTTGATGCTATATACAGTTTCATCTTGTGCTAACTTGATTGGCTTGAATTTGTCAGCATCTTTGAATTCGGTTGTGGCCGTTTATGTGTCCATTCCATTTATTTTGGTTCCTCAACTCTTGTTTTCGGGTGTAATTGTGAGTTACAACAAGTTACATCCAAGTATTACAACTCAAAAATATGTGCCGGTTTGCGGCGATTTAATGACATCGAGATGGGCTTATGAAGCTTTGATGGTAGAACAGTTCAGTCAGAATAAATTTGAAAAACAGTTTTTTGATCTGGAGAAGAAGATGAGTGATGCTTCTTATATGGCATCTTTCTTGGTTCCGGAATTATCACAACGGTATAAATCCTATGTGAGGCATGCTAACGAAAAAAAGAATAAAGTTGCTAATCTTTCATTGCTACGTGATGAGTTTGGTAAACTATCGCATATTGAATCTCTACCTAAAAATATTTCTTACACCAATGCTGATTCTGTTAATCAATGGTTAGATGATTTGCAACAAATAGCTTGGAGTTCTTACTCTCGTGCATCTAATAACCGGGATCAGGCTTATAATAAACTTCTGACTAAATATAAGAGCTCTGATGAACTTTTTGCTTTCAAGCAGAAATATCACAATGAGGCCATTGAACAGGTTGTTTTAAATAAGCGAGATTTGAATAAATTTACTGAGTACGAAGGGGAGTTGGTTCAGTTGAAAGATCCCATATTTAAATCACCGGAACATAAAATAGGTAGAGCTCATTTTTATGCAGCAGAAAAGCGTATGGGTAACTACTTGATTGAAACCTTTTGGTTTAACCTTGCGTTTATTTGGTTGACAACGGCATTTTTTTACTTCACCTTGTATGTCGATTTCTTCAGAAGATTCTTTGTTCACGCAGAACGCTTGTGGCTGAAAGTTATGCCATATGGAGATTTTAAAATTAGATTGAAGAGACTGTAGACAGGGGTTTAAACAAGAAATTAAATTACAATATAACCGTCAGACATACATGAAAATGTAAGCCTGACGGTTTTGTCTTTTATCTGCTAAGAATTTCTTTTGCTCTTTCAAGTTGGGAATCTTTCTTTCCTAGTTTGTCATCAAGGGTATAGTCTACTTTAATGTCAGGAATTACGCCATGACCATCGTATAAATTACCGTCTGGCTGATAAGAAAATATTCTGGATAATTTGACTTTAATTCTGGAATTAGGTAAGCGTCTGCTTTTGGAAAAACCACTACCTCCACCAGTGGTATTACCAAGTAAACGGACTTGATCTCCTTGTCGAATTCCTGCTGCAAATATATCGGATGCACTGAAACAACCTTCATCTACCAATACAATAACAGGTTTATCGTAGTAATAGGTTCCTTGTTCATTTGTTGGACTCACCACCATATAGTGATAATCGGTAAATTTATCGCTTGTAACTTCTTTGGTTGGGGTGAAACTTTTTTTGAAATTTTGTATAGATTTTCTTTCAGCTTTAGTATAGGCTTCATAATCTTCATAATAAGCATATCGGGCTGGCAGATAACCATATTTAGGTTTAGAATCTTTATCCGAATTGATTCTGTATCTGGCTATATTGGCAATTTTAGGTGTTTTAATAAAATAGGGTAATAGTGCTTTTAATGGAGCCCGGTTTCCTCCTCCATTTCCTCGTATATCGATAATGAGTCCATGAGTTCCTTTGAATTCTTTCATGGCTTTGTGCAAAGCGGCTATGAATTTCTTGTCACGATCCATGTGTTCCTGAAATGCCAGATATGCTAATTTGCCATCCAGAATCTCACTTTTCAAATATTCTCTTTTAATACAGGCCTTAGGAGCTTTGTTTTTTAGTTTAAATTCTTCCTGTATTGATTTAGTACCATTACTGAATCGAACACTTACTTTTTCCTTTACATCAACTCCTGCCAATTTTAATATCCAAGCTGTATAAGACAAATAATCTGTGGTATTTCGCTCTACAAACTTGCTTGTTGTTTTGGGAACCATGCGCTCAGCCAGCTGATATAAGGTTTGAATATCGATTCCATTAATAGCAACTAATTGAGGGTATTGCTTGTTCCAAAGTTCTTTTTTTTCAGGGTTTATAGCTGAAAATATATTTCCGACTTTTGTGATATTAAAAGGAAGGAATAAGATTTCAGATTTGTCAGTAAAAAGGTATTTCATACTTACCCGGCTATGACCGTCACCAAAGTTAGCCATGAACATTTTAAGCTGTAAGGCAAAATCGCGACGAGTAATTCCCTTTTTCAGATTGGCACGAATGGCGTCCAATGCCAGAGGATAATTGAATCCTGTTAGCTCGGCGTATGAGTAGTTGTTTACAATTTGCCATTCCAAATGTTCTAAATCATGAATTGCTTCCTCTCTGCTGATCCAATTCTTATCTGTTTTTTCATGAGAGTCCATTCGCACTGTGAGATAATCATATTCAGCAGGGATTGTTTGATTATGCTCTCTACGGATTTTGTTTCTACCTATGCATTCCTCGTAATAATCGGTTGCAAGATTTCGGTTCTCTTTTTTCAGTTCGTAATCATGAGTTACAACTTTGCCATTTTGTTCAAAGGATACTTTCACACTCTTACCTCTTTCCATTTTCATATCATCCATTATATAATGCAAGTGACGGGTGAAGCGAAATTTCCAATCGGAAGGATCTATGGTTTTTGCAGCCTGTATGTATTTGTCTACAGCTTTACCTTCGATGCTTAGCAGTTTTACCCAATTCTCCTGAAACTCCACATAGGGGGTATTTTCCCGAAATTCCACTTTGGAAAATGGTGTTCGTTTATCTCTTTCTGTCTCAGCTTTTATTGTGCTCATTCCTAGTGTTAGAATGAACAGCATGCAAATCATCTTTTTCATCTGTTTTTTTTATTGTGCCTTTAACTTGATGAGTTTTGGCAGTTTCAATTTCTTTGTTTGAATTTGAAACGAATATATCGGATTTGAGATAGGTAGAAAAGCCAAATCGACGAAGGAGGTTACATATCCGATTAACTGAATGAGTGAATCGACAGGTTTCAAATCAATTTCTTTAATTTTATATTCGAATAAAAACATGAAATAATGATTAGTTACCACGAATTTTTAAAGAATCCCAAAGTGAAGTATCGCATAAGAGTCGGTTTTCATACTTTATATATATTAGCCTTTTCTTTTATCTATGTGCCCTCTTACGAGATAAAGTGGCCATTGGAGTTTCCTGTTTTCTTTTTCCGTGATGTATTTGAGTATGGCTTAACTAGTGTATTCGTTTATGTCCTTTATTTTGTGAAAGGAAAAGCCAGCTTGAGCAGAAAGATTCCTATACTGGTAGTCTTAGGTTTCTTTATGCTTAGCTCAATGATTATACTAGCTTATTTCAAAAATCAACAAGAGCATTTAGCAGGTCCTTATTTTGTACAGGTATTTGATGATGTAATGCAATATATTGGTTTTGGAAGTGTGCTCTTCCTTCTTTTTATTTTGGTAGATAATATAGATTACATCTTTACAAGCAAGTACTATAAAATGAAAAAGGCACTTGATTCTACACGTAACCAACTACTTCGTCAGCAATTTCATCCCCATTTTTTGTTTAATGCCCTTAATTCAGTTTACAGCATGTCTCTCAATAATCATCCCCAAACCTCTGGTACGATACTTAAGTTATCGGGTATGATGCGTTACCTAACTGATGAAGTGCATGTTGCTAGAATACCATTGGAAAGAGAGTTGAAATTTTTACAGGAATATATCGCTATTGAGAAAATACGATTTGGTGAGAAAGCCAATATCCAATTTGAAACGGAAAACTTTGTAGAAGGAATGTTCATTGAACCTTTATTACTGGTTCCTTTAGTTGAAAATGCTTTTAAGCATGGCTTTTATATCAATCACCCAGATTCATTTGTACAAATAAAATTGAAAATGGAAAGAGACAGGCTGACCTTTTCAACACAAAATAGTATCTTGACTAAAGAGTCGAGCAGATACGAAAAAAGAGAAGGAAAGGGCTTGAACAATTTAAGAAGCCGACTTCAACTGACTTACCCTAAAACATCAAAATTATCTCTTTCGAAGAAGGAGAATACTTTTGTGGCAATACTTGAACTTAAATTAGATGCATGAATAAGTACAGTGTGATTATAATCGATGATGAGCAATTGGGGATTGATGTACTGAAAAATTATATTGAGAGATATTCTCAATTTGAACTGTTGGCTACCTTTACCGATCCTATAGAAGCCTTGTCTTTTCTGAAGCAACATCAGATAGATCTGGTTTTTACAGATATTGGTATGCCTCATATCTCAGGTACAGACTTGGTAAAGCTGGTTAAATCTCAAAATAAGTTTATTTTGGTGACTTCTTATTCTGAATACGCCATAGAAAGTTTTGATTTGGATATTGTCGATTACCTTTTGAAACCAGTACCCTTTGAACGCTTTGCCAAGAGTATTGAGCGTTTTGAAAGTCAGATGTTAGCAGTTTCAACCAACAGCTTATCACAAGTCAGACCTTCTTTTTTTATTAAAGAAGGGGATGAGTATGTGAAAATATTTGTTGACGATATTGATTATATCGAAGGTATGAGAGATTATGCCAAAATTATTTGTGGAAAGAATTATTATATGGTACTGAAAACACTTAAATCAATTGAAGAAATCCTACAAGCTTATAATTTTATAAGAGTTCACAAATCGTTCATTGTTCCGCTTGATAAAATCTTGCAATTTACGGGTAGGTACATACTGATTGATAAACATCAAATCCCCGTAGGTTCGAGCTATCGGGAGACATTGATGAAATACCTAAATGATAATCGACTGTAGTTGTCAAGAGACATGGTTTAGCTATTTAGAATGCTAATGAAAAGCCCGTTTTAAACTATAACCATGCCCCGAGACTAATCGTTGAACTATCTTAACTCACTAATAAAACCTTCTGCTTTATTATTTTTCAAGGCTTTAATGAAAGCTGTTCCAACTATAGCTCCATTGGCGTATTCACAAGTATATTTAAAACTCTCTTTATTATTGATACCAAATCCAATAAGGCTAGGCGTTTCAATTTGTTTAATTCGATCGAAATAACTTTGTTGCTTTTCATTAACTTTTAAACTTCCTCCAGTCGTAGCTGATGACGATACTAAATAGAGGAAACCCTGAGTTGCTGAAATTAGCTTTTGTAGGCGATTTTCTTCTGTTTCGGGACAAGCTAAAAGGATATTGTAGATACCATATTTTTCGAATTCAGACTTGTAATGTAACTCGAATTCTTCGAGAGGGAGATCTGGAACAATAAGCCCATCTATTCCTACTGTTTGGCAATCTTTCAAGAAATTTTCTAGACCATAACAGTAGATTGTATTCCAGTAGCCCATTAAAATTAAAGGCATACTTACTGTTTTACGAACCGACTTAAGTTGTTCGAAAAGTAAACGTAGTTTCATGCCATTGTCAAGAGATTTCTTAGCTGCTGCTTGAATAGCCGAACCATCTGCTAAAGGATCTGAGAAAGGAATGCCAATCTCAACCATATCGACTCCTGCTTTTTGTAGTAATTCAAGATTTGGTACGGTGTCGTTTAAGTTTGGATATCCAGCAGGGAAATAGATGGATAATATATCTTGATTTTTGTTTTGAAATAAACTGTCTATTCTGTTCATGAGGTGATGTATTGATACGTTAATGAGATGATGTGTTGATGAGTAGATTTATAAAATCAAAATTCATAAATTGTTCATATAGGTTTCCATATCCTTGTCACCACGGCCAGATACGATAACCACAATCACCTCGTCTTTTTTAAATTGTATTTTATCGAGGGCAGCTAGGGCATGAGCTGATTCCAAGGCAGGAATAATACCTTCATTTAATGCTAAAACTTTCGCCGCTTTAAGAGCATCTTCATCAGTTGCACTTATATATTTAACACGACCTGTTTTTGCTAAGTGAGCGTGTATTGGTCCAACACCAGGATAATCTAAACCTGCTGAAATTGAGTATGGTTCAATGATTTGACCATCATCATCTTGCATAAGCAAGGTTTTGCTACCATGAATAAATCCTGTTGTACCAATCGTTATGGTTGCTGCTGTCTCTGATGTATCGATTCCTTTTCCCGCAGCTTCTACAGCGATTAAATCAACTTCCTTTTCATCCAGAAAATGATAGAAAGCACCTGCTGCATTGCTACCACCACCTACGCAAGCAATCACGCAATCAGGATTTTGTTTATCCTGTTCTTTTACGAGTTGTTCTTTTATTTCTTCAGAAATTATCGATTGTAATCGACTAACCATATCCGGATAAGGATGTGGACCAACTACCGAGCCAATTAGGTAAAAGGAGTGAGGATTCGCAATCCAATCACGAATGGCCTCGTTGGTTGCATCTTTAAGAGTTTGATTTCCCGATGTAGCAGGAATGACGGTAGCACCTAGCATTTGCATACGAGCCACATTGGGTGCTTGTCTTTCCACATCGAGTGCACCCATATGAACGACACATTCGAGCCCGAAAAGAGCACATACAGTTGCAGTTGCTACCCCATGTTGTCCTGCTCCAGTTTCAGCAATTATCCTTTTTTTACCTAGGTGTTTTGCCAAAAGAATTTGCCCAATAGTATTGTTAATTTTGTGAGCGCCAGTGTGGTTCAGATCTTCACGCTTTAAATAGATCTGAGTTTGATACTTAGCTGAGAGGTTTGTCGCAAATGTAAGAGGCGTTGGACGTCCTACATAATTATCAAGCAAGCGTGCGTATTCCGATTTAAAGTCTTCTGATTCTAATATATCTAAATAGGCGTTTTCGAGTTCATCGATGTTTTTACGAAGAAGCTCAGGGATATATGCTCCTCCGAACTCACCATAAAAGCCTTTGTTGTCAATCTGATAGTTCATTTGTATGCTGTGATGTTTGAGAAAATAGTCTGTTATTTATTGGTACGAGTTGTTTGTTTTAACTCATTGCAGAACATGTTAACATGAGAAACATTCTTTAGGCCGGGTTCATCTTCAAATCCTGAATTGATATCAATGGCAAAAAGCTGAGGGTGATCTAGTTTCTGTAATTGTTGAACATCTTCAGGTCTGATACCTCCGCTTAAGAAAAAAGGTTTATTCCCCTTGTATTTCTCCAGGAGACTCCAATCAAACTTTCTGCCGCTACCACCGTAATTCTTCGATGAGGTATCGAATAAATAATAGTCCACTACAGATTCATAAGCCTCCAATTGATCGAAATTGAACTCTTCATCCATTTGAAATGCTTTTATAATTCCAAAACCTAGCTTTTTCAGGTCATTACAATATTGTGGCTTTTCATCACCATGGCATTGAATAAAGTCGAATTCATATTCGTAATCTTTAAGTGTCCACAGAATGTCTTCTGATCGAGCATTTACAAACACGGCAATCTTTTTTATATGCTTCGGTATTTTACGTGTTATCTCTTTGTTAAGCGTATCTCCAACGAATCGTTTCGATCTTTCAACAAAGATGAAACCCATAAAATCGATATCAATTTTAGCTATACGTTCTATATTTTCCGGACGTTTAAGCCCGCATACTTTTAGTTTCATCGTTTTTGATTTTAAAAGACTTAGGTTATGAGTTAATTCAGAGCAAATTTGACCAGGATTATCATGCTTCATAAAGTATTCGCCAATAAGAAAGGCTTGAAAGCCATTCGATTTTAAAAAGCGGATATCATTTTCTCCTTTGATACCACTCTCAGCTACTTTTACAAAAGTGTTTGGTATTTGTTCAGATAGTTTTATTGAGTGATTTAGATCTACAGAGAAATCTTTTAAGTTGCGATTATTAATACCAACTAAATCAATTAATGGGTTAATGTGATTCAACTCTGTTTCGTTATGGATCTCCAAAAGAATCTCTAACCCTAAATCTTTAGCAATTCTACTCATACGCTCAACTTCAGCAGGAGTTAGAATTGCAGCTATTAAAAGGATTAAGTCTGCCCCCATAGCTTTGCTTTGATAAATCTGATAAGGATCTATCAAAAAATCTTTTCGCAAAAGAGGAATGCTAAGCTGTTTGCGAGCTCGATCAAAATCATCATCGTGTGCGCCAAAAAAGAGCTCATCAGTTAAGACAGAAACAACAGAAGCATTGGCCTCTTGATAAGATTCAACTACCTTTTGAATATCTGCCTTAGCATTAATCGGTCCTTTCTTAGGCGATTGTCTTTTAAATTCTGATATAATACCAGATTTGTTATCATCTAAAATTGCCTTTTTTGCAGAATAGCAAGTTCTATTAAAAAGAGCTTGTTGCTTCAGATCATCAATACTGAATTGCGATTTAAGAAGAGTGACTTCTTTGTGCTTTTGTTCAACTATGGTTCGTAATATATCGTGCATGTCTTCAATTATAATTTTAGATTTCTTTTTGAACGAGTTTGTTAAGCGAATTCAGTGCCTGACCAGACTCCAATGAAACTCTAGCTCTATCCATAGCATCTTCTCTCGATAATTCAGGGTGAAGACATTGGATGCCTGTGCCTGCATTTGCAATGCATACCGAGTTTTGAGCCTCACTTCCTTTTCCTTTCAGTATCTTCACAAAGAGTTTGGCAGCTTCTTCAACAGACTGTCCACCATATAAGTCTTCTGGATCTAGACGTTTAAACCCTAAATCATGAGGACTTACTATTTCCTCTTTATCATTTGATATAAGTTTGACCTTATCCGTTAAAGCTATTTCGTCATAACCATCAATATTGTGAATGATTGTATAATTAGTCTCAGTCTCTTGCAATACATATTGGTATAGGCGTGCCAACTCTAAATCATATACCCCAACAATTTGATTCTTAGGTTGCGAAGGGTTAACCAGTGGTCCTAACATGTTGAAAAATGTTCTTATCCCTAGGTTTCTTCTAATTGATGCTACATTTTTCATTGCGGAGTTGAAACGAGGCGCATGTAAAAAGCAAATGCCAGAACGCTCTAAATCATCTTTTAGTTCGCTTTCCTTATCCTTAAACTGATAACCTAAATATTCAATTACATTCGATGAGCCACAAAAAGAGGATACAGAATAATTGCCATGCTTGCTTACCATTTCACCAGCGCCTGCTACGATGAATGATGCCAATGTTGATATATTAAATGTGTTTTTAGTATCGCCACCTGTCCCACAGAGATCGATACAATTGTAACCGCTCAAATTAACAGGAATACCCATTTTTAGAAGAGCAGTGCGAAAACCACTTAGTTCGTCAACGGTTATACTACGCATTTGGAATACGGTAAGAAAAGCAATGATTTGTGCTTCATTGTATTCGCCTTTTGTAATTTGTATCAAAACCTCTTCAGCCTCTTGCTTCGAAAGGGTTTTGTATTCGAATAAATGATGTAATATATTTTTCATTTTGTCTTATTTTATCTTGAATGATTAATGAGTTAACTCGATGATGTCTAGTCATTTTTTAGCCAATTCATAATCATTTGCAAGCCTTGTGGTGTTAGGATAGATTCAGGATGAAATTGAATGCCTTCCACATCGTATTTTTTGTGTCTTAAGCCCATAATCATCTTCTGATCATCTCTACAAGTTACTTCCAGACAATCAGGGAAATCAGTTTCAGCAACATTCCACGAATGGTAGCGCCCAGCTTTAAACACATGAGGAATACCTTTTAAAAGTTTTGAATTTTCACTGAGCTTTGTGATATCCTCGGCTATACCATGATATACCTTTTCTGGATTTTCTAAGACGCCACCAAATACTTCTGCAATGGCTTGATGTCCTAGACAAATGCCTAAAATTGATTTTGTAGCAGCATATTTTTGAATCAAGGCTTTCAATATGCCTGCTTCATCAGGAATTCCGGGTCCAGGCGATAGCAGAATTTTATCGAATCTTTCAACTTCATCTAACTCAATTTCTCTATTGCGATGAATTTCTATTTCACCAACATTAAGCTGACGTAGGTATTCAACCAAGTTGTATGTGAATGAATCGTAATTATCTAAGACTAATATTTTCATGATATTCTATTATTTACTGATACCCTCAGCTATTTTCATTGCTTTTCTAAGAGCTGCAAGTTTATTATCTACTTCCTTTAATTCATTCTCGGGAATTGACTTCTCAACCACACCTGCTCCAGCTTGATAGTATAAGGTGTTGTCTTTACTTAAGAAGGTTCGAATCATGATAGCCTGATTGACTTCACCATTAAATCCTATTGAACCGATACAGCCTCCGTAGAATCCACGGCTTGTAGGTTCATATTTGTCTATAAGCTCCATAGCTTTATACTTTGGTGCCCCGGATAAGGTTCCTGCTGGGAATGTGTTTCCAATTAAATCAAAGGTGTTGTAATCCTTAGGTAACTCTCCCGATACTTTTGAAACCAAATGAATAACGTGCGAATAAAATTGTACTTCGCGGAAGGTTTCGATTTTTATATTACTTGCATTTCTACTCAGGTCATTTCTTGCTAAATCTACTAGCATGACATGTTCTGATTGTTCTTTTTCATCAGCTTCTAGCTGTTTGGCTAGCTCTATGTCTTGCAATGCATCGCCTGTTCTTTTGAAAGTTCCGGCAATTGGATGAATGTATGCCTTATTATCTTTGACTTCTATCTGTGCCTCGGGAGATGAACCCATAATTCTAAACGAACCACAGTCGAAATAAAAAAGATAGGGTGAAGGGTTTACTGATCGCAGTGCTCTATAAAGATTGAAATCATCGCCTTGATATCCTTTTGAGAATGACCTTGAAAGAACAATCTGGAAAACATCACCACGTCTACAATGCTTGATTCCTTTTTCAACCATATCAAGATAGTCTTGATCACTCATGTTCGTTTTCTCATCTTCGCCTTTCAACGAGAAATTGAAACGAGGGATGTTGTGATTGCGAAGTAAGTCTTCAATTTCTTTTATTCTTGAATCTTCATTATTTTGAGTTAACTCAACTATAGTCAGCGTATTGTTGAAGTGGTTAACTTCAATGATGAATCGATAAAGAGAATAGGAGAGTTGTGGGATTTTCTCACCAGGTTTTTCGATAAAATTCAAGCTTTCGAATCCTGGCACAGCATCAAACGAAGTGTAACCGAATAGAGCATTCGCTTTATTGATTTCGTCCTTGTCTTCAAGATCAAATTGTTTTACGAAGGCTTCCAGTTTGTTTGCTAAGAAACCAACAGGTTGATCTTTCATGCTCGTTTCTATTCTTTCTGACCCAACACTTTCGATCAACAAATTGTCTTTTAGACAAATGTTTGCAATTGGCTCTAATGCAATAAAAGAGCTTGCATTTTCAGGACTGTGGTAATCAGAGCTTTCTAATAAGATGCTTTGTGGAAATCGATCTCTTAATTTTAGGTACATGCTAACAGGTGTAATAACATCGGCTAGCATTTGTTTTTTATAATGTTTGAATTTTATCATGGTTATGGAAATTTTGGGTAAAAAAAAAGCGACCTACTGAGTAATCAGTAGGTCGCTTAAATGCTGTTTTATCTTTAATTAAAGGCTTAAGATTTGCATATAGGGCGGACGTTTCTGCTCAGGGTATATGAGAGATTAGTATTGTGCCACCACCAAAATTTGCAAACTGAAGCGTTCATGGTTTTTCTTATTAGATTTTGACAAATGTATGGAATTTTAAATTTAAAATCCAAACATACTCGGTTAATAGTTAATTGTTTTTTATCTAAATAGGATTGTAATTGTCAGATAATCAGCCGTAATTATTATTTGATGTCATTTGAAAAAAATGAAGTTGCAACCTTTCTTAGGTTGTATTCTGATGCCATTACCTCTCCATATGCACCTGCTGATCGGATAGCAATAAGATCATTTCTTTTTGTTTCCGGTAGCGAAACGGCTTTCCCAAAACAATCTGACGACTCACAGATTGGACCAACAACATCATAGTTTTCTGGAGACTCATTTGAACTCAAATTCTCTATTTTATGAAAGGCTTGATAAAGAGCTGGACGAAGTAAATCTGTCATCCCAGCATCTAAAATTGCAAATTTTGTGTTAATCCCTTTTTTCACATATAAGACACGAGAAATTAAGCTTCCACATTGACCAACAATTGAACGTCCTAATTCAAAATGAACCTCTTGATTTGCCTTTAGATTTAAGAACTCTTTGAAAAGTGCAAAGTAGTTCTTAAAATCGGGAATTGGCTCTTCATCAGGCTGATGATAGTTAATTCCAAAGCCACCACCCACATTAATATGATCGACAATAATTTGATGATCTAGAAACCAATCTTGAATTTCATTAATACGAATGCAAAGGCTCTTAAAAACACTTAGATCAACAATTTGAGATCCAATATGAAAATGCAAGCCAATTAAGTTTAGATTCTTAGATTTCCTTAAAATGCTTAGAATTTCTTCAAATTCCCAAGGATTAATGCCGAACTTATTCTCTGCTATACCAGTTGTAATATAGTGGTGTGTATTGGCATTGACATTGGGATTTATTCGTAAAGCGATATTAGCAACTTTATTTTTCGATTTAGCAATTTCTTCAATCACCTCGATTTCTGGAATAGACTCACAGTTAAAACAAAAAATATCAGAGTCAAGAGCTAGTTCAATCTCTCTATCTGATTTACCGACACCTGCATAAACGATTTTATCCGTAGAGAATCCGTTTTCTATTGATCTTTTTATTTCGTTCCCACTAACACAATCAGCTCCAAATCCGTATGATTGAATAAGCGATAGTATTCGTGGATTTGCATTTGCTTTTATGGCATAATGAACATGGTAATTGTACTGAGCAGCTTCTTTTTTAATGCTGATCAGACTATTCTCAAGGAGCTCCATATCGTAGTAATAAAATGGAGTTTCTTGTGAATTAAAATAATTATATGTAGATGAATTAATCATTTGTGTAGTATTTAAAAGTTGATTCAATAATTAAACTGTGACATTTTCTATGAGAAAAGTTTGTTCAATGATTTTAAGGCTTCAACCTTATTTTTTTGATCAACTAATACTGAAATATTGTGGTTGCTACCACCGTATGAAATCATTCTGAGAGGCGTTTCTTCTAAGGCTTCAAATACTAATTTAGCTGAACCCGATGCTTCAGATATAAAATCACCTACAATACAAATAATTGATTGATTCTTGTCAATTTCAACAATTCCAAATTTCTCCAATTCAGCTTCTATTTCCTTAAGTTTGCTGGTGTCATCGATAGTTAGAGATACCGCAACTTCAGAAGTTGTAATCATATCAATAGGCGTTCTATAAATTTCAAATACTTCGAATATTTTTCTTAGAAATCCATAGGCTAACAACATACGCCCTGACTTGATTTTTACAGCTGTAATACCATCTTTGGCCGCTACAGCTTTAATACGCTTACGATTTAATTTAGTTGAGATTAACGTTCCTTCGTCAATCGGACTAAGTGTGTTTTTAAGACGTACAGGTATATTGCTTAATTTACAAGGTAAGACACTCGCAGGGTGCATGATCTTCGCTCCAAAATAGGCCAACTCAGCAGCTTCATCGAAAGACAATTCACTAATAGCATGCGTATTTTCTACAAAGCGAGGGTCGTTATTGTGAAACCCATCGATATCAGTCCATATTTGAACTTCTTCCGCTGAAATTGCTACGCCAATAAGTGATGCAGAATAATCACTTCCTCCTCTGTGAAGATTGTCTACTTCGCCATAAGTATTTCTACAAATGTATCCTTGAGTAATAAAAAGCTTACTTTGAGAATGTTGACCAATTTCTCTTTTCAGATTCTCTTGAATGTAGTAACTGTCAGGCTCACCATCCTTATCAATCCTCATGAAGTTGAGCGCAGGGAGCAGGACAGAATCAATATGGTTTTCAGCCAAATGATAATGAAACATTGCAGTAGAAATCAATTCGCCCTGAGCAAGCACAGCTTTTTCTTGAAGTTGAGTAAAAGTTTTGTGAACGAAGTTTCTAATATACACAAAGTGAGAATTGATTAATTCTAATCCTTTGGTAAGATATTTATCGCTTTTATATAGTTCATTTACTCTTGATATATAGCTTTGTTCAAGATCTTCAATTTTTTGAAGTGCATTTTTATCATCGCCTTTGTAAAGTAACTCAGTAATCTCAACAAGTGCATTTGTAGTGCCTGCCATAGCAGAAAGAACTACTATAGATGACTCTTCATTTTGTACAATTTGGGCTAGGTTTTGGATTCGTTGAGGAGTTCCAACGGATGTGCCGCCAAATTTTAGGATTTTCATGGTTGTTATTTTGTAATAGTTAGAAAATTTAAACCTTGATTGTTTTTATTATGGTTACCCAAGGATTAAATTTTAATTTATAAACTTTAGTTACAAAGAAAGCCTGCAGAATTTCTGCAGGCTTTTATATTTTAAAGCTTCACATTATTCCACATAATTGTAACTCAATAGTGTTTATTGCGTTTAACCTGTTTATGCATTGTGGTAAATGTAGTTCTCATCTGTTTATATTTTATGGGTACAAATATGAATAAAAAATTAAAATGAAAAAACAAAAACGAATAAAATTTCACAAAAAAAATAATTTCAAACGATTCGTTTAGAATTTAACACTATTAGTTGTGTTTATATCGAATGCTATTTAAACAAAAGTTCTTCTATTGTATTAAATTAGTCATCTATAATTTTGATAAGTCAACCTGAATAATACTTGGGAAGGGGAAAAAGAAAAAACTCAGGTCCCCACCTGAGTTTTCTTACTAACCTAAATCTAACCTATGAAAACGACTAAACTCATGTGATTCAGAGTTTAGAATTGATTGTGGAAATCAATTTTGTTTTACTATTACAAATATATAGTTTTATTCATAATCGAAAAAAGAATGTAAGTTAAAGAAGGTTAAATACATGAAAGTTAATAATGTAATACCTTTAAATTGAGCTGAATTTCTATCTTTAAATAGCAATCAGAAAGTATTAAGGTTTTCTGAAAGTACCAACCCCAGTTATAATAGCTTTAGCCATTTTTTCCTCATCGCTACCGTCGGATTGCGAAAGATGGTACATAGAATGTATTACGACACCTATATCGTCGATTTCAACGCGCCCCGTCCAGCAGGCTAATGATCCATAATTTCCAAAATCAACCATGAAAGCAATAACATTATCTTTAAGGCGCCCAACAATTTCGAACTTCTCTTCAAAATTAGGAAGTCCTATTCCTGTCTGGAAAGTTCCTGTGATGTTCTGACCATCAATAGTTAGATTCATTTCAGAATTGTATTGATTACGCCAGCGACCGTTTAAATTTATGTTCATATGGCAGGTTTTTTATATCAGAAACATATCGAATTGAGCATAGTTTCTTGATGATGTGAGTAAACTGATCAAATATATTTACATTAATATAGGCGAAATAAGTGATTTTTACAAGATTTCTAGACATGGAAAATATGTTTTTTTGGAATTCATGTTATCTTTGCAAATTCGAATATTAGTATAGATCTGCTGATTGAAAGATTAGTGAGTTTAATTTCGAAGATTTTTAATTTCATAAGGTAGTAAGAACACCCTAAATAAAGATTGATCTTATTTCCAGAACAAAGAATTTCCAAATGAGTATTGAAAGTATTATTAAAGGTAAAGTAGTAGAGGCCATAAGTGCGTGCTATGGTCAGAAGGTTGAAGAAGAAAGTGTTCAGATTCAAAAGACCCGACGCGAGTTTGAGGGAGATTTAACTGTTGTTGTATTTCCATTTTTACGCTTCTCTAAAAAATCACCTGAAGAAACTGCTAACGATCTTGGAAATTATCTACAAGAAAATATTGAAGCTATTCCTTCTTTTAATATCGTAAAAGGGTTTTTAAATTTGGTTATTGATAATACTTATTGGCTTTCAATTTTGAATGAGGCAGTAAAAACTGATAATTATGGTTTTATTCCTTTAGTTGAAGGTGCCAAAAAAGTAATGATTGAGTATTCTTCTCCAAATACCAATAAGCCTCTTCATTTGGGACATATCAGGAATAATTTATTAGGTTATTCTGTTGCTCAGATTTTAAAAGCTAATGGTTATGAAGTAATCAAAGTGAATTTGGTTAACGATAGAGGAATTCATATCTGCAAATCGATGTTAGCTTGGTTGCGTTTTGGTGAGGGAGAGACGCCTGAATCAACAGGAATTAAAGGTGACCACCTGGTAGGTAAGTACTATGTGAAGTTCGATCAGGAATATAAAAAAGAGATTGAAACTCTTGTTACTAGTGGAATGGATACTGATGAGGCTAAAAAGAAAGCTCCATTATTGCTTGAAGCTCAAGAAATGCTTGTTAAGTGGGAAGCAGGAGATGAAGAAACAGTTGCTCTTTGGCGTAAAATGAACGATTGGGTATTAGCTGGTTTTGAAATCACGTACAAAACAATGGGTGTTGATTTTGATAAGGTTTATTTCGAATCGGATACATATAAACAAGGTAAGGCTATCGTTATGCGTGGTCTTGAAGAAGGTGTTCTTTACCAGAAAGAGACTGGATCGGTATGGGCTAATCTTGAATCAGATGGTTTAGATCACAAATTATTATTACGTGATGATGGAACGTCGGTTTATATGACTCAGGATATTGGAACAGCTTACGAGCGTTTTGATGAGTTTAAAATTGATGAGCATATTTATGTAGTAGGTAATGAGCAAAATTATCACTTTCAGGTTCTTTCTCTGGTTATGGGGAAATTAGGATATGAGTGGCACGATAAAATTCAGCATCTTTCTTACGGTATGGTAGAATTACCAGAAGGAAAAATGAAATCTCGTGAAGGTACAGTTGTTGATGCTGATGATTTGATGAAGGAGATGGTTAATACTGCTCGTGAAACTTCAGAAGAGTTAGGTAAACTTTCAGGTTATTCTAAAGAAGAAGCTGAGGATGTCTATTATAAGGTAGCAATGGGAGCATTGAAATATTTTATTCTGAAGGTTGATCCTAAAAAGAATATGATGTTTAATCCTAAGGATTCTATTGATTTCAATGGTAACACTGGTCCATTTATTCAGTATACATATACACGTATTCAATCCGTATTACGTAAAGCCAAAGAGAATGGTGTTGAGATTCCAGAATTTGCTAAAAAGGATTTGAATATTTCTGAAAAGGAATCGTTCTTGATTCAGATGTTAGCAAATTATCCAAATGTAATTAAAGATGCAGGTAGAGATACGAGTCCAGCTTTGATTTCAAATTACGTTTACGATTTATCTAAGGAATACAATCAGTTCTATCACGATTTCCCTATGAATAAAGAGGAAAATGAAGATTTAAGAAATTTCCGTTTTGTTTTATCTAAACAAGTTGCAGGAATTATTAAATCAGGAATGAGTTTATTGGGTGTAAGCTTACCAGAGAGAATGTAATTGAAATTTATTTATGGCTTTGTGCCAATAAATTTAAAATATAAGTTTGAGTTAAGCCTCAATAGAGGCTTCTCAATTAGCTTTTGCTAATTCAAATTAATTGAAAAAAGTTTTGTGTTTCAATCATAAAGCATTTGCGTAAAAGATGTGTTGATATAAGAGCAAATACAGAGAATTTTTTATTTTTGCAGGGAACTAAAAAAAATCCGGAAAAGAATGTTTGAAAATCTTAATGAAAGACTTGAGCGGTCCTTTCAGATATTGAAAGGTCATGGAAAGATCACCGAAATAAATATAGCTGAAACTTTAAAGGATGTTCGTCGTGCTTTATTAGATGCCGATGTCAATTTTAAAATCGCTAAGTCGTTTACTGCTACAGTAAAAGAAAAAGCATTAGGACAAAATGTACTAACTTCATTGAAGCCAAATCAATTGATGGTGAAAATTGTTCATGATGAATTGGCTGAATTGATGGGAGGAGAACATGTAGATATTGAAACAAAAGGTAATCCTGCTGTTATTCTTATTGCCGGTCTTCAAGGTTCGGGTAAAACAACTTTTTCAGGAAAGTTAGCAAACCTGCTTAAGACAAAACGTTCAATGAACCCTCTGTTGGTTGCTGGTGACGTTTATCGTCCAGCTGCGATTGATCAGTTACATGTTTTAGGTGAGCAAATTGGTGTTCCTGTTTATTCTGATAAGGATAATAAGAATCCAGTAAAAATTGCTGAAGTGGCTATCAAAGAGGCAAAAGCAAAAGGTCACGATTTAGTGATTGTCGATACGGCGGGTCGTTTAGCTGTTGATGAAACAATGATGAAGGAAATTGAGGCTGTTAAAAAGGCAATCAAACCTTCTGAGATTTTATTCGTTGTCGATTCAATGACTGGTCAGGATGCTGTTAATACAGCCAAAGAGTTTAATGATAGATTAGACTTTGATGGTGTTGTATTAACTAAACTTGATGGTGATACTCGTGGTGGTGCTGCCTTATCAATTCGTTCTGTTGTAAACAAGCCTATCAAATTTGTTGGTACAGGTGAGAAAATGGAAGCTCTTGATGTATTCCATCCATCTCGTATGGCTGACCGTATTTTGGGTATGGGTGATATTGTGTCGCTTGTTGAGCGTGCACAGGAGCAGTTTGATGCTGATGAAGCTCGAAGTCTACAAAAGAAGATTGCTAAGAATCAATTCAACTTTAATGATTTCCTTTCTCAAATCTCTCAGATTAAGAAAATGGGTAATCTTAAAGATTTGGCATCAATGATTCCTGGTGTAGGAAAAGCACTCAAGAATATTGATATTGATGATGATGCTTTTAAAGGTATTGAGGCGATTATATATTCGATGACACCACTGGAGCGTGAGAATCCAACTTTACTGAATGGATCGCGACGTAAGCGTATTGCTGCAGGTAGTGGTTCAAATATTCAGGATGTGAATCGTTTGATTAAGCAATTCGATGAAACTCGAAAATTAATGAAAATGATGTCCAAAGGCGGAAAGATGTCCCGAATGATGGGAAATCTGCCGATGGGTAAGCGATAGACAAAATATAAGAAATGCTTGATCCTTTAGGTCAAGCATTTTTTTCTTAAAAACAATAATGATTTGTAGCTAATAAATAAGCTGCATAATACTCATCACAGATACAAAACATAGTCATGGAATTAATCGATGGAAAAAAGATTTCGGCTGAAGTAAAGCAAGAAATTGCTGCGGAAGTTGAAGGGATTATTAAAAATGGTGGTAAAAAGCCTCACCTGGCGGCTATTATTGTTGGACATGACGGTGCCAGCGAAACTTATGTGGCTGCTAAAGTTAAAGCGTGTCATCAAGTTGGATTTGATTCTTCAGAGTTTAAGTTTGAAGATGCAATCACTGAAGATGAGTTATTAGCTGAGATTGAAAAAGTGAACCAGAACGATTCTATCGATGGTTTAATTGTTCAATTACCATTACCAAAGCATATTTCAGAATCTAAAGTGATTGAAACAATCCGTCCTGAAAAAGATGTTGATGGCTTCCACCCTATGAATGTAGGTAAGATGGTTGCGACCCTTCCGACATACTTACCAGCTACTCCAGCGGGTATTGTAGAGTTGTTGAAAAGATATAAGATCGAGACTTCAGGTAAAAATTGTGTTGTTATTGGTCGTAGTAATATTGTAGGTACGCCAATGAGTGTTCTAATGTCTCGTAAAGCATCTCATGGTGATTGTACAGTTACACTTTGCCATAGTCGTACTAAGAATATTCCTGAAATTACTCGTGAGGCTGACATTATAATTGTTGCCTTGGGTATGCCTGAGTTCTTAACTGGCGATATGGTTAAGGATGGTGCAACTGTAATTGATGTTGGAATTCACAGAATTAAGTCTGATAAGACAAAATCTGGCTGGAAACTTATTGGTGATGTTAATTTTGATGAGGTGGCTCCTAAGTGTTCATTCATTACACCAGTTCCTGGTGGAGTAGGACCGATGACAATTGTCTCATTACTTCAAAATACATTAATCGCATCTAAAAAAGAAATTTATTCTTAGAAGTAAATTTATAATAATCTAAAGGGGATGATTCTTAATTGAGTCATCCCCTTTTTTTGTGGTCGTTCAGTATTGAAAAAGGTAATAGAAATATTGGTTTATTGTCTGGTGTTACAATCAGTTTGGATAATTTCAATCTGGTGATCTTGGTGTTTATCGTATGAAATAACGTTTTTGAAGTGTTAATTGTCTGTTTAAACAGGTTTTGAAATATTATTTAGATCCATTTTAAAAGTGAAGTTTATACTCAATAAGGATGTATAAATACATATATGTAGATGCTAGGTGTATAAGCCTTCTATTAGCTTGATTTCTAAAATATAAATACTGACATGTTTGTATTAATTAGAATAAGAGGTAGGTATTTGGAAGAGTTTGTTTATTCATGAAAAGTGATAAAAATCATATATGTTAGTAGGTGTTAAAACGGTGTTAATATTTGTTAAATCCATTATAAGTACTAAATTTAGCATCGATTATTACCATTTAAACCATTTGCATCTTTACTTAATTACTAACTAAAAAGAATTTTTATGAAAAAATTAATTGGACTATTTGTTTTTCTACTTTTTGTAGGGACTCAGATAGTAACTGCGCAAAGCAAGCAAATCACCGGTACGGTAACCAGTGCCGACGACGGGCTGGGTATGCCTGGTGTATCTGTTATCGTAAAAGGTACCACTATTGGTGCTAGTACAGATATTGATGGGAAATATAGTCTTGAAGCTTCGGCAAGTGATGTTCTTGTTTATAGTTTTGTGGGTATGGTTTCTCAAGAAATAACAGTTGGTTCTCAAACTGTTATTAATGTAGTTTTAGAAACTGAATCTATTGGTATGGACGAAGTTGTTGTAACTGCATTAGGTGTAACAAGAGAGAAGAAATCTCTTGGGTATGCTGTTAGTGAAGTAGGTGGAGACGAAATTACTCGTTCTAATAACGTAAACCTTGTTAACTCAATTGGTAGTAAAGTTGCCGGTGTACAGGTTAATAGTTCTTCAGGAACAGCTGGTGGATCATCGTTTATTACGATTCGTGGTATGGCTTCTTTAACAGGAAATAACCAACCATTATTTGTTGTTGATGGGGTACCTATTGATAACTCAATGAATGCCTCAGGTAATCCTGATAATGGACGTAATAATTTAACTGATGGTGTTGCTTACTCTAATAGAGCAATTGACTTAAACCCTGATGATATTGCCTCTATGTCAGTATTAAAAGGTGGTGCTGCAACAGCTCTTTACGGTCTTCGTGCTGCTAATGGTGTTGTATTGGTTACGACAAAATCAGGAAAGAAAACAAAAGGTAGAAAAGTAGATGTAACTTTTAGTTCTACTGTTTCTATTGACAAGATTAGTCAAATGCCAGACATGCAGTATAAGTATGCTCAAGGTTTGAGTGGCGATTATGCAGGAGCAGATGGACCATGGTGGAAAATGTTCTCATGGGGACCAGAAGTTTCTTCTTTAGAGTACGATGGAGATACAAGTTATAAGTGGGATCCTAGAGGTCGTCTTGTTCCTAAAGGAACAGGGAATGGAATGGCTGCAAAGACATTTGATAAAGAAGATTTTTTTGACACAGGTGTTACTTATAATAATTCAGTTGGTATTTCTGGAGGTAGTGAATTTGCTAGCTTCTATTTATCCGCTTCTTATAATAAGAGTAATGGTGTTGTTCCTGAGAATGATTATGAGAAGAAAACTTTTACTTTGTCTTCAGACTTTAAATTGTCTGAAAAATTATCTTTAGGAGCGAAAGCTAATTATATTAATTCGGGTGGTACAAGAATTCAGCAAGGATCTAACCTGTCTGGTGTAATGCTTGGTTTAATGAGATCTGCAACGACTTTTGATAATGCTGCAGGTTACGAGTTTGAAGATGGATCACAAAGAAACTACCGTGGTGGTGGTGGTTATGATAACCCATACTGGACTGCAAATAATTCGCAATTAAAAGATAATGTTGACCGTTTAATTGGTAATATTAATCTTAAGTATGAATTTAGTAAAAATCTGACTCTTTCTTATAGAGTAGGTATTGATACTTATACTGATAAGAGAAAATCTCATTTTGCAATTGGTTCAAGAGCTGTTCCTGATGGTCAAGTTCAAGAGGATGAGCATTTCCAACGTGATATTAACTCTGATTTAATTCTTTCTTATACTAAGAAATTAAGTGATAAATTTAATTTTTCTGCAGTAGCGGGACATAACATGTTCTCAAGTTATTACCAGCAGGTATATGTTCAAGGCGATAAATTAACAATCCCTAAATTTTATCATACGTCTAATGCGGCTTCTTTACTAGTAAGAGAATCTGTAACTGAAAAAAGAACTGCTGCTTGGTATGGAGATTTAGGTTTAGACTGGAATAACATGATTTACTTCCGTGTAACAGGACGTAATGAGTGGTCTACTTCTCTTCCTGAAGGCGAGAATTCTTTTTTCTACCCATCTACAAGTTTAGGTATTGTATTATCAGAGATTTCTGCACTTAAAGATTTAACATGGTTGAATTTTGCTAAGTTTAGAACTTCGTATGCGATTATTGCAAATGATGCTTCTCCTTATGGTACTTTTACGACCTATGATCAAGCAGCTTATGGTGATGGTTCTACAAATGGCGTAACTTTCCCTTTTGGTGGGCAGCCAGGTTTTGCTGTTGGAGATGGTCTTGGTAATGGTGAATTGAAGCCTGAGAAAATGAAATCTTTTGAGATTGGTTTTGAGTTGAGCTTATTCCAAAACCGTTTAAGCATTGATGCTGCTTATTACAATAATCAAAATGAAGATTTAATTCTTTGGGTACCTCTTTCAGGAACTTCAGGTTATACTGATAGATTAATGAATGCTGGTGAGATGGAAAACAAGGGTATTGAACTTCTTGTTTCAGGAACACCAATTAAGACAAGTGACTTTTCTTGGGATGTGATGGTTAATTTCACTAAAAATAAGAATGAAGTACTTAAGCTTGCTGATGGTGTTGATAATGTAGGATTAGGTGGATTTACCGGGTCTAATATGCGTGCTGTACAAGGAAAACCTTATGGTTCTGTTTATGGATCTGATTGGGTTAGAAATGATGCTGGGCGTGTAGTGGTAGATGCTTATGGGATGCCTGAGTTATCTCAAGTAGAAGTTGAATTAGGATCTGCATTGCCTGAGTGGACAATGGGTATTACAAACTCCTTTACATATAAGGGTATCACATTAAGTGCATTGTTAGACATTAAACACGGTGGTATTATGTGGAATGGTACCAAAGGAGTTCTTCAATATTTTGGTACACATGGTGTAACAGAGAATCGAGGAGAACAAAAAGTATTTAATGCTGTTACAGCTGATGGTGCAGAAAACACAACTGCCATTACTTTAGATGAAAACTGGTATACTGGATTAGGTAACGGTTGGTATGGTCCTTCTTCCCAATTTATTGAAGATGCAGGTTGGACACGTCTGAAAGAAGTTTCTCTTT
The DNA here is from genome assembly GCF_029029505.1 of Ancylomarina sp. DW003. GTDB lineage: Bacteria > Bacteroidota > Bacteroidia > Bacteroidales > Marinifilaceae > Ancylomarina. The sequence goes on from NZ_JAKJSD010000004.1 coordinate 162,182, forward strand.
CTTATGAATTTCCAAAATCTCTTTTAGGCGATTCATTCGTTAAATCTCTAAGTTTATCGTTTACAGGTAAAAACCTTTGGTTAGATACGCCTTATACAGGTGTTGATCCTGAGACAAGTTTGATGGGTGCTAGTAATGCTCAGGGACTTGATTATTTTAATATGCCTGGAACTAAAAGTTATATTTTTGGTTTAAGAATGACATTCTAATCAATAAAAGAAAATAATTATGAAAAGATATAATTTTAAATTTTTAATACTTTCACTTGTAGTTGTTTTGGCAACTTCTTGTGAAAAATGGATTGATCCGGCGATGAATGAAAGCCCAAACAGTCCTGCGGATGTGCCAATGAGCTTAATTTTACCTGGAGCTGAAGCTGGTATAGCTTATTCTGCTGGTGGTGAGCTTTCTAGATATTCTAATTATTGGATGCAGCAAATATCTGGTGTTCAGTCACATGCATCTGGACATGAAATCTATATTCTTCTGGAGAGTGATATGGACAACTTGTGGAAGTGGTATACTTATGCAGGTCAATTGATGGATTTGAAGAGAATTATGGATAAATCTGTTGAAGAGGGGATGGAATCTCCTCATTACTCAGCTGTCGCTAAGATTTTGACTGCGTATAAATTAGGCGTTTCTACTGATGTTTGGAATGATATTCCTTATGAAGATGCTTTTCAGGGGGAAACTACTGGTCAATTAACAGCTGCTTATCATACACAAGAGAAAGTTTATGAAATAATGAATACGCTTTTAGATGAGGCAATTACTGAACTGGGAAGTACAGAAAGTGTTTTTAGCCCTGGTTCTGATGACTTTATTTATGGTGGAGATCTGGATATGTGGAAGAAAGCTGCTTATGCTTTGAAGGCACGATTTGCGATTCACTTATCGGAGCGTAATGGTGATGCTGCATACACAGCGGCTCTAGCTGCTATTCCAAATGCTTTTGCATCTAATGCTGATGACTTACAGTTTACTTTTGGAACAGCTACTCCTGAAAATGCTCCGTTATTTCAATATGACGAGCAACGTCCGGGTTATATTGGTGGTTTAGGTGCTAAGATGATTGAATTGCTTAAAAATGGAGGCGATACTGATCCTCGATTAGCAATTTATGCAAAGCCTTTAGCTGACGGTTCATTTGTTGGTCACCCTGCTGGGGATCCTTTAGATGAGGCTTCTATGGTAGGTGATTATTTCGCTAAAGCTGATGCGACAGTTATGTTGATGTCTTACTCAGAACTTAAGTTTATTGAAGCAGAAGCTAATTTCCAATTAGGGAATTTACCTGAGGCGGCTACAGCTTATAATGATGCTGTTAAAGCTTCTCTGGCAAAATATGGAGTTTCTAACGAGACTTGGGAGGCTGCTAATGCTGCTGCAACTGCTGGAACAATTTCCATTGATATGATTATGACTGCTAAGTATATTGCTACTTTCCTTCAGGATGAAACTTTTACTGACTGGAGACGTTATGACAATATTATCGGCTTATCTATTGCTAAAGGTGCTAATGAATCAGAAATTCCTAGAAGATTCCCTTATCCAACTAATGAGAGAATATATAATTCTGAGAATATGCCTGAATATGGAAGCATTACAAATCACGTTTGGTGGGATGTAAACTAATTATACCAAAAATTATTATTATGAAAATATCAAAATATTTATTATTACTAGCTTTGCCGTTTATCTTTTTCTCGTGTGATGAAGAAAGTGACGATTTTGCAAGTAAAATTGAAAATGGTGAGCTATACAGAATGGACTTATCTGTAAAGAACCCAACTACTCTAGACACTAAGTTTGAAGTTGTAATTGATGCTTATGAAGTTTTTGATAAACTTGAGGTAACATATAATGGAACAACTACAAAATTAGGAGAGGTAACTTTAACTAGTGGTGCAGGTACCTTTGAAGATTCTTATGCAACGATTGGTTTAACTAAAATTGGTGATTCAGAAACACTTGATTTTATTTATACGAATGCAAATGGTATTAAGTATATACAAACTGTTGATGTTGAACTTGTATCTCCTTTTGCTATTACGAATGTTTCAGGTGTTATTCAGGACAATATGGAGCATTACTTGAAATTTAAAGCTGGGGCTACTTATGCTACTCTAACAGATCTTACCTTATCAGCGAAAGTAAGCGATGCAGGTACTTATGCTGAAATAGTAGATAAGGTGTACACAGTTGCTGATGATTCTATCTTATTTAAAGGTATGGATTATAATGTTGGCGATACTGTATTCGTTAAGTTTGATGCGGTTTTAGGTACTAAGACTCATTCAGAAACCGTAAGCTTTGTTGTTAATATGGCTAAATTCGCAAACGAAAGTGAAGCATTTATGCTTGATACTGAAAGTGAAGGTTTTGATCTAATGAAGATGGTAAATGTCGGAAGTGATGAAGACGAGGCAGATCTTACATTTGTTTTAGGTATGGATAATATGATTGGTTTTAGTTCAAATAATGCTATGTACGTAACTGATTTTGTTAAAACAGATAAAGCACTTTATACTTCTGGTGATATGGTTAAGACTATGGCTGATTACGAAGCTGGAACTAAGTTGACTAGTATTACTGATGTTGATGTTGATGATGTTTATATCTATATGACTTATAGAAAAGATGTAGACGATATTGATGGTGATGATGATAAAGATGAGCTTATTCCTCACTATGGTTTATTAATGGTTTCTAGCGTGGATAGAACTAATAATAATGATGATGATGGATTTATGTTTAAAATTAAATACTAAGCATACATTTTAGGTAATATTAAAAGAGCTGAATCGTAAGATTCAGCTCTTTTTATTTTGAAAACTATAGTTTTTGTCATAAATGTTTGTAAATTAGGATGTTCAAAGTGTGGTTGTCGGTGTCAGACTAGAGGTGATCATCGATCGATGTAATTGAATATTGGTATAGTTCTTATAATATATCTATTAATGTATAATCAAAACATAGTTATGATTTCATCTAAAAAGAATAAATACCCAAAGAACATTATGAATTTAGCTGTGTATTCTTTGGTGGTAGTATTTGTATTATTAAGTTTCAATAGTCAGGCTCAGGATCGCCGAAGGGATTTAAAGTATTATTCTACAATTGCTAAAAAAGTGGATAATAATCCCCATCTTAATAATTTTGGACATAAGAAAAAGACAGTTGGTACTTGTTATTGGGATGAGCAATGGAGAAAGGCTAATATCGTTTTAGTAATTGACAGTATTCTTATTGGTGATGTTGAGACTAGAATAGATGTGCGCCGTAATGAATTGGAAGTTAAATATAAAGGCGAAATAAAACTAGTGCCTAGTTACAGAGTAAACTTTATTCAATTTTTAGATAATAATGATGTTTTTGTTACTGAAAATGTTCTTAAAGTTTCACAAAAAGGTTTTTATAAGGTGATGGTAGATGATAAAAACATGTTATTATGTGGTTCTAAAATAGAAATAGTGAAGGCAAATTACAATGTTGCCTTAGATGTGGGAAACAAGCATGATACAATGGTTAAGAAAGATGAATTCTTTGTCTATAGTCAAAATGGAAATTTAATTCATATTGAGTTATCTAAAAGTAAAATGAGAAAACAGTTCCGAGATAAGCCAGTTTTATACGATTATCTTAAAAAGAATAAAATAAACCCTAAAGATAAAAAGCAGCTAGTTCAGTTTGTTGATTACATTAATAAGAATAATGTCGCATTAAACTAAGAGATGTGATTTATTTTAAAATATAATGCCAGGCTCTATTTTGGGCTTGGCATTAATTTTATAAATTTTTAATAGCTCACTGCCATCTTTACTTTCTTTTTCTTGATGCGTTCACCTCTAAGTTTTCTAAGAAGTTTTTCAGCCATGTTGCGTTTTATTGCAACGAATGATGAATGGTCCAATACTTCAACTTTTCCCAATTCATCTTTTCCTAATTCTCCTTTCTTCATAAAAAATCCGACAATATCCATTTTGTTGATTTTATCTTTCTTTCCAGCATCAATATAAATGGTTAGCCATTCTGGATCTTCTGGTAGTGAAATATTATCAGGAATAATCATTTCTTCAATATCCTGATTGATGAAATCTGGTAAATAGTCACTTTCAGCTAATACAAAATAAGATTTTCCCGAAGCGTCCATTCTTGCTGTACGACCGTTACGGTGTGTGTAAGCGTCTGAAGTTGTTGGCAACTGATAATGTATCACATGTTTGATTGAAGGGATGTCAAGCCCTCTGGATGCTAAGTCTGTTGTAATAAGAATCTGGTGAGATCCGTTTCTGAATTTAATAAGAGCTTTTTCACGATCGTCTTGTTTTAATCCCCCATGAAAGGTATCGTGTTGGAGGTGTGAATCTTTCAATAGATCACTGATTCGATCTACCGTATCACGATGATTACAAAAGACTAATGTCGCTTCGTTACCATTGTGGCAAATTAAATTGAATAATGCAGCTAACTTATCTTTACCATCGGCTCTAACAATTTTCTCGACTAAAGTTTTTTTAGGAGCAGCTACTAAATAGTTAATTTCAAATGGATTTTTAACACCAGTAAACTCTGGTATACTTTCACTTTTAGTTGCTGAAGTAAGAACTCTTTTCTCGATAAATTCTAATTGCTCTATAATTTCTCCCATTTCTCTATGGAATCCTAGCTCTAGAGATTTATCAAATTCATCTAAAATTATAGTATTGATGCTATCTGGAGAAAAGTTCTCACGGCGAAGGTGGTCTGCAATTCTTCCTGGTGTTCCAATTAGCACTGCGGGAGGTGTGGCAAGACTATTTTTTTCTATTTTCATTGCATGTCCGCCGTAGCAACAATTTACTTTAAATACTGAAGACAGACTTTTGAATACAGATTCGATCTGAATAGCTAGCTCACGGGATGGTGCTAGAATTAAGGATTGAACACCTTCTTTTTTTGCGTCAAGTTGGCTTAATAAAGGAAGAAGAAAAGCAAGTGTTTTACCTGAGCCAGTGGGTGAAAGAAGTATAATGTCATTGTACTCTTTCCATGCCTTTAGGCTGTCCTCTTGCATTGGCTTTAAAGCTTTAATTTTGAGCTTCTTTAAAATCTGGTCGATATTTATCTTATTTTCTTGCATGCCGCAAAAGTAAGCCTAATTTCCGTATTATTTAGCCAGGGGTTGAATAATGAGTAAGTTTATTCTAATTCATTTTAAATTATTCGAATAATCGCAAGGGAGGGAACTTTCTCTTATTTTTGGCGGTCTCTAATGAATGAAAAATTGATAAATTGAAAAAGCCTAAAACAGAAGAAGAGAAGAAAGAAGCTTATTTTCTTAGAAAAGTAGCTAAGCGAATGGGAAAAGCTATAAGTGATTTTGACTTGATTGAAGAAGGTGATCGCATTATGGTTGGGGTATCAGGAGGAAAGGATTCTTTGGCCTTGCTTGAATTGTTGGCATTAAGACGCAAATACAAAAAGCAAAATTTTGAGGTGATTGCTGTTCATATCAATGTATTAGAATTACCATACGAGGTTGATCGCGATTTTTTAAATGAATTTTGTGAACGCTTGGATGTACAAATAGTTTATCGAGATATAAATGTTGATTTTGACCGTCCAAGCAAAAAGCCTGCATGTTTTCGCTGTTCGTGGCATAGGAGAACAACGCTTTTCAAAATGACTGACGAGTTTAAATGCAACAAACTTGCTCTAGGTCATCATATGGACGATGCTATTGAAACACTTCTAATGAATATGATGTATCAAGGAGCAGTGTGTAGTATGCCTGCAAAATTGAGTATGTTCCGGTAATATTGTTTTAATTCGACCGCTGATACTCTTAAAGGATGCTGAGATGCGTGAATATAGTCGAATCAGGCAGTTTGTTCTAGAAAAGGAGGCATGTCCACATGAAGATGTAACTAAACGAAAGGAAACTGCAGGCCTTGTTGAGCGCGTTGCTGGTGATGATTCTCGTATAAGAACCAACCTGTTTCGTTCTATGAGTAATGTGCAGACGGAATATTTACCTATAATTCCTGAAAAAAAATCTAAGATGATTTAAGTTTATTTAAATTGAATAAGCTATTTTTAATCCACATTTTATTTCTTCCTTAAAGAGGAAATTTTAAGTTTATGCACACAATAATTTAAGATATGGCTAAAGAGATATTAGTATTAGATATAGAAACCACAGGTTTTTTAAATCAAGGAGGTAAAATTGTTGAGATTGGGATTGTAAAGCTGGATCTTGATTCTGGAGAAGTGACACCAGTTTACGATTCATTAATTAGAGAAGATGGATTAAACTCATCACATACACGTGGTGGGTTTGGATGGATTTTTCAGAATTCTGATTTGATGTTTGAAGATGTTTTGGAGGCCCCAAGTTTGGATAGTCAGAGAAAAGAAATTCAGGATTTATTAGATAGATACCGTGTGACAGCTTATAATAAAGCTTTCGATTTTGGTTTCCTTAAGGATAGAGGTTTTCATATTAAGGAATTGGATTGCCCAATGCATCTTTCGACTCCTATCGTAAAATTGCCGGCAGCTAATGGACGAAGAGGATTTAAATGGCCTAAGGTTGAAGAGGCTTGGGATTTCTTTTTTGGTAATACAGGTTATATAGAAGCACATCGTGGCTTGGATGATGCTATTCACGAAGCTAAAATTGTTTATAAGTTATATCAAATGGGTGAGTTCCCTTACGCGGTAAGTTTATTTGATTGATATAAAAAAATCTCACCTTATTGGTGAGATTTTTTTTATTCTGTTCTGATATGATCGGCTTTTACACTATCAATTTTACTGAAGCGTTCAATAATTTTTTCGACTTCACTCTGCCTGATGCTTAGTGTGATTCTACAAGTGAGGTTAAAATCCTGATCAATCTGCAAAGATTGTTCTTCTTTTATTATACGCATGACATCGTTCATAACAAGATAGTCAAAATGTATGTCGTAAATGTCGTTCACGGTTTTTTCAATAATCTCTGCGTTGGAAATTGCATCAAAAGCCGCGGTTTTGTAGGCATGTATTAGGCCACTCACGCCAAGTTTAGTACCGCCAAAATATCTAACAACAACTATCAAGATATTTGTTAACTCAGAAGACAATATCTGCCCCAAAATAGGCTTCCCGGCAGTCGATGAAGGTTCACCATCATCATTAGCGCGAAAGTTCTTCTTATCCGCTCCTAGCATGTATGCATAGCAATGGTGACGAGCATCGTAATAATCCTTTTTTAATTTGTCAATTGCAGCTTTAATATCTTCTTCGCAGCTGACGGGAAAAGCATATGTAATAAACTTGCTTCCTTTCTCCTTGTATATTCCTTCAGATACGGTTTGTATAGTTTTGTAGCTATCAGTTTGCATAATGAATCATTTGAATTGCATTAACTATTGGGCTAAAATGATAATTGCAATAAACGCTAGTGCAATTCCTAAATAGTTGAGTTTGCTAATTTTCTCTTTATAAATGAAAAGTCCAAATATAAGAGATAAGGATACAATACCAATATTAACCATACTAAAAACAACAGAACTTTTAAATCCGGAATCATTTAAAGATGCAATCAGATAGTAAAGAGAACCAAAATTTACGATTCCTAACAAAGATCCTCCGATAAGAGTCTTTAGTTTAATAAGCTCTGTTAATGATCTGTTTTTAATGTATAAGCTAATAAGTCCAGCTATAGCGGCAATGGCAAATAAAACCAGAGAAAACAGGGCAGAACCTCCATTGGTTAGAAAGGTTTCTTGTGAGTACTTTACCAGAGTGTCGACCAAACCTGCTCCAAAAAATAATGATATTGGTAGCCACAAATGTTTGATTTTATTCGACTTGTTTGATGGTTTGTATACCGCCAATATAATTGACAATACCGCCATCGTAAAACCAATAATCATCAATTGATTTACAGATTCATGGAAGTATAAAATGGAGAATAGGATAGGAATGATAAATGACATTTTGCTAGCTAAACTTGTAATTGTAATACCAGCTTTTTGAAATGATTTGCCAATGATAAAAAAGACAACTATAAATAAGAGACCAATTAAAAGGGCAAAAGCTAGCCAATCTTGTTCAAATATGTGTTGTAATGAAATTGATTTTCCTGATATAATATATCCCAAAAATCCTGCAATAATATAATTGATAACAATGGCTGGTAAAATTTCAATTTTGAATTTTTCAAAACTTTTAAAACAGATTAAAATACCAGTTGATGATAATATTGCTAGAAGAATGAGAAACATATCTAATTTAATTAAAGTTTATTGTCAAAAAAAGAGCTGCTCTTTTAAGAACAGCTCCTTTATATATTTTTAAATTGTAAGGCCTGTTGGTGCTTACATTTTTAATTTTTTATTTATCTCATCAATTTGAGTTTTGAATGCTCGATCCGTATCAATCAGATTGTTTACCGTTTTGCAAGCATGAAGAACAGTAGCATGATCTTTTTTACCAATTTGTGAACCAATAGTCGATAACGAAGCTTTAGTCATCGATTTTGAAAAATACATGGCAATTTGACGAGCTTGAACAATTTCACGTTTTCTTGTTTTAGCCTGAAGAAGATCAACTGGCATATTGAAATGATCGCAAACAATTTTTTGAATGTAATCAATAGAAATTTCACGCTTCGTATTTTTCACCAATTTATCGATGATTTCAACTGCTAGCTCAAGATTAAGTTCTTTTTTATTTAGAGTTGATTGAGCTAAAAGTGAAATTAAAGCACCTTCTAGTTCACGAACATTGTTGATGACGTGTGTAGCAATATATTCAATGACATCATTCTCAAGAATGATTCCATCCTTATAAGCTTTTTGTTGCAAAATACGAACTCTTGTTTCGTAATCAGGATTTTGCAAATCTGCTGATAATCCCCATTTAAAACGCGAAAGTAAACGATTCTCCATTCCTTTCAATTCAATGGGTGCTTTATCAGATGTCAAAATTAATTGCTTACCTGATTGGTGCAGATGGTTGAAAATGTGGAAAAATGTATTTTGTGTTTTTTCTTTACCAGCTAATTCTTGAATATCGTCAATAATTAAGATATCGATCATTTGATAGAAATGAAGGAAGTCATTTTTATTGTTGTTACGAATTGCTTCAGTAAACTGAGTTTGGAATTTTTGAGAGCTTACGTATAAAACTGTCTTTTCAGGATGTAATTCTTTTGCTTTTAACCCTATTGATTGAGCTAAATGTGTCTTCCCTAATCCAGAATCACCATATAATACAAGAGGATTAAATGCAGTTCCACCAGGATTCTCCGAAACGGCCCAACCTGCTGAACGAGCTAAACGATTACAGTCACCTTCAATAAAGTTAGCAAAAGTATAATCCGGGTTTAGTTGAGAATCAATTTGTAATTTTTTTATACCAGGAATTACAAATGGATTTTTGATGCTTGGTTCCTCTTGTGAAAAAGGATTCTTTACTGGACGATTTTTTGTGTTTGCCGGATTATTTCCAGGCACAACAACTGATAATGGTTTCACATCTTTCATGTGATTATTTTCCATTACCACATTATATTCCAGTTTTGCACTAGCCCCAAGTTCTTTTCTTAAAGTCTTTCTAAGAAGATCAATATATTTCTCTTCCAGATACTCATAGAAAAAATGACTAGGTACCTGTAAAGTAAGAATTTCATTCTCCAATTTCAGTGGTACAATAGGTTGAAACCATGTACTATAACTGATTGGCGAAACATTATCCTTAATTACCGATAAGCAATTTTCCCAGATTTGGAAGTGATTATTGTTCATTTCTTGTTCAGAATTTTAAGTCGTTTTAATGGTTAGATTTTGTTGGGTCATGCAAATTTGGATAAAAAAAAAATGTAAAAAAAATGATTTTAAACTTGACTTTTAAAAAAGAAGATTTAGCCCTTGAAACATCAGGTGTTAGAGGGTGAAAAAAAATAATAAAAAAATTAAATACTGATAGTCAATACGTTAAGAGCTGGTTGGTGCCTAAGTTGTTGGTTGATAGGATATTTGCCAAATACAAGTTTATTCGTTTTAAATAAAGAAATCTATTGCTAAATGTTAACAATATAATTGAGTTGTTAGATCATTTATTTGTATGGAATTATTAGCTTTTAAAGGGAGATTTGATCGAATAATTTAATCATAATTGAAGTTCAAAAATTAATGAAAGTTATAAGATTTTTTTAAGTATTAAGAATGATGATTTTATACCCTTCGATTTCGAAGATTTGTTCAGTTAAAATTATTTTTATAAATTTGATATCAAAATAATATCAAAAACATATGATTATGAAACAGGAAAAAGATTTTACCCCTATATCGGGCTATTTTATGGTATTTTTAGTTTTAATTTTACTCTTAACTGGAATTTTTGGACTAGCAGTTATCAATCATCCTGCATTCATTATTGCTCTTTTGGTAGGTGTTTTTATTACACCAGGTTTTGCAATTGTAAATCCGAACCAATCTGTAGTATTAATTTTATTTGGAGAATATAAAGGAACGGTAAAGGTTAATGGTTTTTTCTGGGTTAATCCATTTTTTTCGAAGAGAAAAGTATCTTTGCGAGCACGCAATCTTGATAGTGATCCGATAAAGGTGAATGATAAGATAGGTAATCCAATAATGATTGGTGTTGTTCTGGTTTGGAGAGTTAAAGATACCTATAAGGCAACTTTTGATGTTAATGATTATGCGAATTTTGTAGCAATCCAATCAGAGGCAGCAATTCGAGGTATGGCTGGATCGTATCCATATGATAATTTCGAAGATGAAATGGCAGAAATTACACTACGATCAGGAGGAAATGAAGTAAGCGAACTATTGGAGAGAGAGCTGTCTGAGAGATTGGCAATTGCTGGTATCGAAGTGATGGAGGCTAGAATTAATTACTTAGCATATGCAGCTGAAATTGCTGGAGCAATGTTGCGTCGTCAGCAAGCAACTGCTGTCGTAGCGGCTCGATTCAAAATTGTAGAAGGTGCAGTAAGTATGGTTGAAATGGCTCTTGAGCAATTGAAAGAAAAAGATGTAATTGAACTTGATGAGGAGAAGAAAGCTACAATGGTGAGCAGTTTAATGGTTGTTCTTTGCTCAGATAAAGATGCTACACCTGTTTTAAATACAGGTAGTTTGTATCAATAATTATTTAATATGGCGAAAAAAAAATCCTTTGTTTTGCGTTTAGATCCAGAAATCTACAAGAAATTGGAGAAGTGGGCTGCTGATGAATTTCGGAGTTCCAATGGACAAATCGAATGGATTATCGATAGAGCTCTTAAAGAATCGGGGCGTATAAAAAATGATGCGCCGATTTCTGAAGATCTTGATGAAGATGATAAATGAATTAGGAGGTTATTGCAGGTCAATAACCTCTTTTTTTATTTCTAGATTTGTTACTTTTAGTCAAGAAAAAGACTCTCTTACCCTTTTTTTGCAAATATTATATAGCTTTGCAAATGTATTGGTTTCCTAATTTCAGGAATTAAAAGGGAATCCGGAAAGAAGCCGGAGCTGTACCCGCAGCTGTATGTCCTGCTCGACTTGTTCGAACAATATATCCAAACATTATAACCACTATCTTTTCGAGAGATTGAAGAAATGGGAAGGAGTTTGGATGGATGAGCCAGAAGACCTGCCTAAAAAATAATTTATTCGTAACTTCGGGAGTTGAGTAACGGAATCATTGCTTCTGGCATTGGCTTCTTTTCTACTTCCCATTCTAATTTTTATGTAATGGGTGTTCGTCAAATGTTGCAACTAAGCTTAGTTCTTAGTGTTTTTTTTATTTCTTCATGTGGAGATGCTCCTAAAAAGAAATCTTCTTCAGGGATTGAAACCCAATCTGTCCTAATTGATTCTTCGTTTTATTTTGAATCCAATATTAAGCATGCAAAAGGTTTTAAAATCGAATTGCACGAAGGGTATAAAGAATTGTCTGTACTTGATCCATGGAAAAAAGATCAAATTTTTCAAAAATATTACCTGGTTCCTCGGGGAGGGAAGTCAAATTTAAAGTTACCAGATGATGGACAAATAATTGAAGTTCCAATACGAAGTATTGCAGCTTTATCTAGTACTCAAATAGGAATCTTGGATTTTCTGGATGTCATTGATAAAGTGGTTGCAGTTTCTCTTCCAGATAGGGTTTATAACGAAGGTTTGGTTAATAGAGTTGATGCTGGTGAAGTTATTGGAGTTGGGCATGGAGCAACTTTGGATTTTGAAAGAATTGTAGATTTATCTCCGGAACTTGTTATGGTTGCGGGTTTTATGAAGATAACGAAGGATGAGACAAAATTAATAAATGCGGGTTTACCTGTCGCATTTAATATTGAATGGATGGAAAGTAGTCCTTTGGCACGTGCTGAGTGGGCGAAGTTTATAGCTTCGTTTTTCAATAAGGAAGAGAAAGCTGATAAGCTGTTTAACGATCTTGAAAAACGATATAATTCAGTTAAAACTAAAATCACCCACATAAAGGATAAGCCTGATGTAATTTCAGGATATCATTATAAAGGAGTTTGGTATATGCCTGGTGGACAGAGCTATTTAGCACAGTTGTTGCGCGATGCCGAGGGCGAATATTGTTGGTTTTCAGATTCGAGCCAAGGTAGTATCCCTTTGAGTTTTGAAGTCGTTTTGGAGAAACAATCTGGATCTAAAATTTGGTTCGGCCCAGCCCAGTGCCGCACCCTTAAGGAGATGAGAGATATGGACGAAAGATATACGTTGTTTCAAGCTTATAAAGATGGACAAGTATATTCAGTAACTCAAAGAAAGAACAAAAGGGGAGCAAATGACTATTACGAATCTGGGGTAATTAGACCTGATTTGATGTTGAAAGATGTTGCAAAAGTTTTGCACCCGGAATTGTTCCCAAATTATGATTTGTATTTTTACCAAAAATTGGAATAATTAAAGATTAAGGAATGCAAAATAAAACCAAAATTCTTCTGTTTGTCAGTCTGTTCGTTCTGATCGCAGTTTTTTTAATCGCAGATTTGATTCTTGGAAGTGTGAAGATTCCTTCAGATAAGATATTAGCAATTCTGATGGGAGAGGATGTCAAAGCTTCATGGAATTATATTATTTTAAATTTTAGGTTACCAAAGGCATTTACTGCCATACTTGTTGGTGCAGGATTATCAGTTTCTGGCTTAATGATGCAAACTTTGTTTCGTAATCCATTAGCAGGTCCTTATGTTCTTGGAATTAGCTCTGGTGCTAGCTTAGGAGTTGCATTAATGGTTATGGCTTCTGTTTTGTTGCCAGGTGTATTTGGTGTTGTTTATAGCTTCCTGGGAAGTTGGGCATTGGTTGTTGCGGCAATTGTAGGAGCTTCAATAATTTTTGTGATTATTGGTATGGCTTCAATACGGATTTCCGATAGTGTTTCTTTACTGATAATAGGAATCATGTTTGGTAGTATAACGGGGGCTGTAGTCAATATTCTACAATATTTTTCTGATCCGGAACAGTTGCAAAGCTTTATCGTATGGACTTTTGGTAGTTTAAGTGGTGTAGCGTGGACTGAAATGCAGTTGATGGCACCTGTTGTTGTTATCGGTTTGCTGATGTCTTTTGTATTGATAAAACCTTTGGATGCTCTCTTATTAGGAGAAAATTATGCGAGAGGAGTTGGAATCTCTGTTAATAGAACACGTACTTGGGTTATTATTAGCACAGCGCTTGTTGCAGGTACTTTGACAGCTTTTACAGGGCCAATTGCTTTTATAGGAGTTGCTGTACCACATATGGCACGAGCAATATTTGGAACGGCCAGTCATAAGGTTCTGTTACCAGCGGTTGTTCTGATTGGTGCAGCATTGATGTTAGTTTGTGATATTTTGTCACAGGTTCCAGGTAACCAAACGACTTTACCTATCAATTCTGTAACAGCGATATTTGGTGGTCCCGTTGTGATATGGGTAATTGTTAGAAGTCGAAGCGTGAAAGCATCTTTTTCTTAAAATATAAATCTATGATTTTATTTTGAACCATAGATTGAAAAACTAATTGTTGTGGGTGATAATTACTGTAAAGACATATTGGAAACCGAAGGTTTAGCAATAGGATATAAGCAAAAGAGGAGTGAAGATTTGTGTCTTTTATCTGATCTTAATTTGACTATTTGTAGAGGTGAATTGGTATGCCTTCTGGGACCTAATGGTTCAGGAAAGTCAACTTTGATGCGTACTATAGCAGGTTTGCAAGCACCACTGAAAGGCAAAACTCTTGTTGAAGGGAAACCTATACGAGAGAGAAATTTTGGTGAGATCGCTCGTTTGTTGAGTATTGTTTTAACGGAGCGTTTGCAGGTTGGCAACCTTTCAGTCTATCATATAGTCTCTCTAGGAAGGCACCCATACACATCGTGGATGGGGCGTTTGTCTGAAAAAGATGAATCTATGATTAAGTGGGCACTTGAGCAGGTTGGCCTATGGCAATACGCCAATAAGTTCATTAATCAATTGAGCGATGGAGAACGTCAACGTGTAATGATTGCAAAGGCTCTTGCACAAGATACACCACTTATCATGTTAGACGAGCCTACAGCTCACCTTGATCTCCCTAACCGGGTTGAAATAATGCGCTTGTTGAGGAGTTTAGCAAAGGAAACTGATAAGGCTATTTTGTTATCTACCCATGAGTTGGACTTGGCTTTACAAGCGGCTGATCTTATTTGGTTGATGTCGAAGAATCAAGATTTAAGAATCGGAGCTCCAGAAGATTTGGTTTTATCGGGAAGTATTGAAGATACTTTTAAGAATAAGTCTTTTAATTTTGATAGAAAGTCAGGTAACTTTATCATGAATTATCAAAAGAAAGAGACTATTCAGGTGGTTGGAAACGATGTTATGGGATTTTGGACTCAACGTGCTTTATCTAGGGAAGGTTATCAAGTTACTTGTGAGGCAACAGGTAATTGTGCTATTCACTTGATTGAAGACAAGAGGGAGTGGGAGATTCATAGGAATGGCAAAATAACGACATGTAAGAATATACAGGAGCTTTTGCTAGGACTTAAGAGTTCGTAAGGTTTTCATTTATCTAAAGGATGTTATAAGAATAGAAGTTAGTAGCCTGAATAAAGTTTAAATTCTGATAAGAGTGTATTTTGAAATTTTGTTTCTAACTGTGATGGGTGTGCTGTGGGTTTATAATCAGGCTGTTGAGTGGTTGTTTGCTTCTGATCTCACCTGTATCTCATAGTTGCAATCTAACTATGGTAATCTTTTTGGATGAAAAAAGACTCAAATTTAGAGCTGTAAGTCAGTGAATATAGGGATTTGAATGTTTATTATGTTGACACTTTAAAATCATAAAAAAACCGAATTTTTATGCTCTGAAATTTGCAAAGCTTAAGAAAACCGTTATATTTGTGTGTGATTCAGATAGAAATACATTTTTTTTAACCCAAAAAACTTATAAATTATGAACAAGGCTCAATTAATTGAAGCAATGGCTAACAAAGCCGGTTTAACTAAAGCTGATGCAAAAAAAGCTCTTGATGCTTTTATCGAAACTACTTCTGAAGCTCTTAAAGGTGAAGATAGAGTAGCTCTTATCGGATTTGGTTCATTCTCTGTTTCAACTCGTGAAGCTAGAACTGGTAGAAACCCACAAACAGGTAAACCAATTGATATTCCAGCTAAAAAAGTTATTAAATTTAAAGCAGGATCTGAGCTTACTGAAGTGGTTCAATAATTAGAAAAAAGAAATTTTAGAGGGGGTTAAAAGATAACCTCCTTTTTTATATCATTAGGTTATATATAACCTGAATTTAGAATAGCGATAATTTGGTTTATCGCTATTTTTAATTTTGAGCAGATATGAATTTTAAGCAGAAACAAGATTTGATTCAATATCTTGAAACCGTAATGCTGGAAGAAAGGATTGAACTAATAGAGAAAAATGTAAATGAGCGAACAAGATATGTTACTGTTGTTCTCGAAAATATTTATCAACCTCAAAATGCAAGCGCTGTTATGCGATCTTGCGATTGTTTTGGAGTTCAGGATTTACATGTAATTGAAAATTCAAATAAATATGAACTCAACCCTAAAGTTGTAATGGGATCTTCTAAATGGATAGATTTGAAACGTTACAATTCGAAAGAAGAAAATACTTTAGATGCTATTAACAATTTGAAAAAAGAAGGCTATCGAATTGTTGCAACTACGCCTCACACGAATGACATCTTATTACCAGAATTTGATTTGACAAAAGGAAAAGCTGCATTTGTATTTGGAACAGAACTAACTGGGGTATCAGATGTGGTTTTAGAGAATGCAGACGAGTTTGTGAAGATACCAATGTACGGTTTTACAGAGAGTTTTAATATTTCAGTTTCTGCTGCTTTAGTTCTAAATCACCTTGCTACAGCACTAAGAAACTCTGAGGTAGATTGGAAGCTTAGCGAGGAGGAAAAGCTTGATTTGAAGATTGAATGGTATAAGAAATCAATTAGAAGTGGAGAAAAAATGATTGATCGCTTTAAAAATGATATTGAATCGCAATAAAATAACTTGAATTGTTTACTTTCTCATATTATTTGGTTAAGTTTAGCTAATGAGACTGGATTTTTTTTCGCCATTCACGAAAAGATTATTAAATTTGGTCACAGAAATTTAAGTGTTCATAAACTCTTAAGTTTTTTATTTTAAACTTGATATAATAAATTTAACCATATGAATTGTGTTGTAATTGATGACGATAAACTTTCGAGAAAAGTAGTTGAAAGTTATATTGAAAGAACAGATTATCTTACACTGACTGCTTCTTATCCAAGTGCAATTGAAGCTATCAACGAAATTAAGAAGAATGATCCTATAGATTTGATTTTTCTTGATGTTGAAATGCCGGAAATGACAGGTATGGAGTTTTTAAATAGCTTAAATACAACACCTCAAGTCATTATCATTTCATCTAAAGAGCAGTATGCTCTTGAAGCTTTTGAGTACGATGTTTCTGATTATTTGTTGAAGCCTATTTCGTATAGTCGATTTTTTAAGGCTGTAAATAAGGTGAATACGCGTGTAGAGAAAAAGGGAAATACAGTAATAACACCTGAGAAGAATGAAATCTTTATTAAGAGTAACTCAACTTTAGTAAGATTGCATTATGATGATATCCTGTGGGTTGAAGCTTTAGAGAATTATGTGGTGGTTAATACATTTACTGATAAATATACCATTCATTTCACCATGAAAGCTATCGAAGATAAAATGCCTTCTCATTTATTCTCTCGTATTCATCGTTCTTATGTTGTTAACTTAAAGAAGATTGAGATGATTGAAGATAATTCAGTTGTAATTACTACTGATGGAGGTTCAAAATCAATCCCAATTGGAAAATCGTATCGAGAAAAATTGATGGGTGATATTAACCTAATGACTCGATAAGATTTCATTTTACAATATTTAAAGGGTTTGCGTATGCAAACCCTTTTTTCATTCCTCATGTTTTTATTTTGAGAATCATTATTTTTAGGCCTATAGTTTTCTTTTGGCGGGAATTTTTAAGATTTTTGTAGTCAATTAAATTTAAGTTTATGATTTCCAATCGACAATTATTTCTACAACACGTAGCGACAACTTCTGATTATCCTATTTCTCTTGAAATAGAAAGAGCAGAAGGTATATACATGTATAGTCCGGAAGGCAAAAGATACATCGATTTAGTATCAGGTGTGTCAGTAAGTAATCTTGGTCATGGTCATCCAAAAGTACGACAGGCTGTTAAAGATCAGGTTGATAAATATATGCACTTAATGGTGTATGGCGAATTTATTGAAACGCCTCAAGTTAAGTTAGCTAAACTTTTAGCCGATAACCTTCCCGAGAAATTAAACTCAGTTTATTTTGTAAACTCTGGGAGTGAAGCTAATGAAGGAGCGATTAAATTGGCTAAGAGATACACAGGGCGCAGTGAAATAGTCCATTTCAAAAATGCTTATCATGGCAGTACTCATGGAGCTTTAAGTGTATTGGGCGATGAGGAAATGAAAAATGCTTATCGTCCACTTTTACCTGATGTGCGGCAAATTGAATTTGATAACATATCAGATTTGCAGAAAATTACAAAGGAAACAGCTTGTGTGATTTTGGAACCAATCCAATCAGAGGCTGGCCTGATTATACCTTCTCAGGAATTTTTAACAACACTTCGTGAGAGATGTGATGAAACAGGTGCCCTTTTAATTTTCGATGAAGTTCAGATGGGATTTGGTCGTACAGGCAAATTGTTTGCTTTTGAACATTTCAATGTTGTACCTGATATTCTAACTTTGGCTAAGGCCATGGGAGCAGGAATGCCAATTGGGGCATTTATTGCAGAAAAAAGTATTTTAGATAGTTTCAAAAGCAACCCGATGCTTGGTCATATCACAACTTTTGGTGGTCATCCTGTATCGTGTGCTGCAGCATTGGCAGGTTTAGAAGTTCTATTAGAAGATAAGATAATTGAAGATGTTGATCGTAAAGCAGAATTATTTATTTCTTTATTGAAAGATCATCCTTTAGTTAAAGGATTTAGAAAAAAGGGATTATTTATTGCTGTTAATGTAGAGAATCAAGAGATAATGCTTGAGATTATGAAGCATGCTTATGAGTTGGGTATCGTTATGGATCCATTCCTATTCTATCCTGGAGCTTTCCGTATTGCGCCACCTTTGGTAATTACGGATGAAGAAATAAAAGATGCATGTCAACTTCTTATTCAGGCCATGGATTCTGTAAAACTTTAGGTTATGGTTTCGAAACGTTTTATATTCTTAATTGTCCTCTTATTTCCAATTGTGGTTTTAAATGCTCAATCAAAATTTGAAACTTTAGAACAAGACTTAGTTATTCAGTTCAAATGCTTAAAAGAGGCAAAAGTTGATTCAGTTAAATTAAACGTTTCAAATCAGATAATGGATAATTTGAAGAAGAACCTTAAGAAGAAAGGTAGCTTTGTTTATCCCTTTGATCGACTTACTAATTTGGGAAAAGTTTCATCTTCAGATCAAAAACTGAGAATTTATTCATGGAATTTTTTAATGGAAAATGGAGAGTATAGATATTTTGCATTGATCCAACGCAAACAAGGCAAAAAGACTAAGCTTTTAGTATTAAATCACAATCTTGAAACGAAGGATGATATGTACTCCAAACTTTTCGCTAAAACTTGGTTGGGAGCTTTGTATTATCAAATCATTCCATTTAAGTATAGAAATAAAGAAATGTATTTATTGCTTGGTTGGGATGGCAATAAGGGCAGGACAAATAAGAAACTAATAGAGACTTTAAGCTTTTCGAAAACGGGAGAAGTCGAATTTGGTTTTCCAGTTATTAATTGGAGAGGAAAACGATTATCGCGTGTTATTTTTGAATATTCTAAGGAAGCCCGAATGAAATTGAACTATTATTCACGTGTGAACTCTGTCATTTTTGATCATCTATCTCCTTCAGAACCGCGTTATAATAATCAATTTGAATACTATGGCCCTGATTTTTCTTACGATGCCTTAGAGCTTAAAAATGGTATTTGGAATCTTGTTGAAGATTTTAATATGGAAAATCTAAATTAACTTCATGTATCAAGAAATTGGTGGATGAGAAATAGTGACATTAAACTATAATAATATCACATAGAAATGAAAGAACAGTTTATATATCAAACGGAGCAATTTGCCGATATTAAAATATTAAGATATCAGGTTCCTGGTTTTGAGAGTTTATCTCTTCAGCAAAAAGAGTTAATTTATTATTTATCCGAGGCTGCTCATTGTGGACGTGATATTTTGTTCGATCAAAATAATAAATACAACCTAACTATTCGAAGAACTCTTGAGGCTATTTTTATCTCCTACGATGGAGATCGAGAGTGCGAAGAGTTTAAGAATTTTGAAGTTTATATCAAGCGAATTTGGTTTTCAAATGGGATACATCACCATTATTCGATGGATAAAATTATGCCAAAATTCACCGAAGAGTATTTTGGAGAATTGATAGCTAACTCGAATTATGAACTTATGCCATTGATGGCTAAGGAGAGTGATATTGATTTGATTGCACGATTAAGCGAAGTTATTTTTGAGGAAGAGGAGGAAGCTAAACGAGTTGTTCTTAATCCGGAAATGGATTTGATTGAATCTTCTGCAAATAACTATTACGAAGGTGTTTCTCAAAAGGAAGTTGAGGCGTTTTATAAGCAGTTGGACAAGGGGGATATTGAAAGACCTATTTCTACCGGACTAAATTCAAAGCTTGTAAAAGAGAATGGAAAACTTGTAGAGAAGACTTGGAAAGTAGGAGGTATGTATACCGAAGCAATTGAAGAAATTGTTTTCTGGTTGGAAAAAGCATTACCTGTAGTGGACAGTAAATTACAGAAACAAGCTTTAATAAAACTGATCGATTTTTATAAGACAGGTGATTTAAACACATTTGATGAGTATTCTATACTTTGGGTAAAAGATTTGGATACACACATTGATGTGGTGAATGGTTTTATTGAAGTGTACGGTGATGCTCTTGCCATAAAAGGAAGTTGGGAATCAGTTGTAAATTTTGAAGATATTGAGGGAAGTAAGCGTACAAAAATTATTTCAGAGAATGCGCAATGGTTTGAGGATAATTCTCCTGTGGATTCACGATTTAAGAAAGACGTTGTAAAAGGAGTAAGTGCAAAGGTGATTACTGTTGCGATGTTAGGTGGTGACTGTCATCCTGCAACCCCAATTGGTATCAATTTACCGAATGCTGAATGGATTCGAAAAGAACACGGAAGCAAATCCGTTACTATAGACAATATAACACATGCTTATCATCAAGCTTCTTTAAAAGGTGGAATGTTAGAAGAATTTGCCTACAGTGAAGAAGAGATTGCTCGCTCCAAAGAGTTTGGTCATTTAGGAGGTAACTTACATACTGATTTGCATGAATGCTTGGGGCACGGCTCAGGGCAACTATTGCCTGGCATTGGAATGGATGCACTTAAAAATTACCACTCGACACTTGAGGAAGCCAGAGCCGATCTGTTTGCATTGTACTACATCATGGACGAAAAGCTAATCGAGATTGGCTTAATTCCTAGTTTAGAGGTTGGAAAGGCTGAGTATGACGGTTATATTCGAAATGGCTTACTGACACAGTTGACAAGAATTGAGCTGGGAAAAGAAATTGAAGAGTCTCATATGAGAAATCGTCAGTTGATTGCTAAGTGGGTTTTTGAAAAAGGGGCCGAGGATAATGTCATTGAGCGTTTAGAAAAAGAGGGGAAAACTTATTTTGTTATTCGTGATTACGATAAATTACGAATTCTTTTTGGAGAGCTTTTAGAAGAAGTACAACGTATAAAGTCGGAAGGTGATTTTGAGGCTGGTAAGTTATTAGTTGAAAACTATGCTGTTAAGGTTGATGAGGATATTCACAAAGAAGTTAAAGCTAGGTTTGAAAAACTAAACCTTGCAGCCTATGCAGGATTTATTAATCCGGAATATCAGCCTGTTTATAAAGAAGGAATTATTGTAGATGTTAATGTGAACTACCCAATGGATTTTGCAGAGCAAATGCTTCATTACTCAGATAAATATTCATTTTTGCCTCATGATAATTAGAGATTTTATATCATTACTATGATTGGAACGCTTGTCAATGTTGGAGCTGTAATTCTAGGAAGTGCTATTGGTTTAGCTTTTCGTTCTAGAATTCCAAAGAGACTTTTTGAGATCGTATTTCAAGCTTTAGGTTTGTTTACAATCTGTTTAGGTTTGGTTATGGCTTTCAAGTCGAATAATATGCTGATCATGGTATTTAGTTTGGTGACAGGATCTTTAATTGGCGAATGGATAAATATTGAAAAAGGAATAGAAAATTTTAGTGAAAAAGTAAAGCATAAACTTGGTAAAGAAGAGGATGCTAATTTTTCCACAGGAATGATTACAGCTTTCTTACTATTTTGTATGGGGAGTATGTCTATTTTAGGTTGTTTTGAAGAAGGAATGGGCAAAGGAGCCAATCTTTTATTAACAAAATCTCTAATGGATGGATTTTCTGCAATTGCTTTAACAGCAGCTTTTGGAATTGGTGTTATGTTTTCATCTATTCCTCTTTTTATATATCAAGGAGGATTAACACTTATTGCTATTCTCTTTGGTAATATTATGCCGGAAGCTATGATTATTGAATTAACAGGTATTGGCGGGATTTTAATTTTGGGTATTGGCATTAATATTCTTGAAATTAAAAAACTTCGTATTTTAAATATGCTTCCAGCTTTAGTAATTGAAGTGATCTTGTGTTACTTCTTTTTATAATAGATCAAGAAATATTTATTTTCTATGAAGAAAAATATAAAAC
Source organism: Ancylomarina sp. DW003 (assembly GCF_029029505.1). GTDB lineage: Bacteria > Bacteroidota > Bacteroidia > Bacteroidales > Marinifilaceae > Ancylomarina. The sequence continues at coordinate 184,533 of NZ_JAKJSD010000004.1, forward strand.
AGAATATAATTAATTTATATGAACAGTGGTCAGGTGATCAGGTTAGTGATACCGAGTTGATTCCACCATCCGGATCATATAGGGAGTATATTAGAATTATTGGTGCCAATCAGACAGTAATGGGTGTTTATAATGCTGATAAGAAGGAGAATAATGCCTTTGTAAGTTTTAGTCGTCATTTTAAAGCTAAAGGCTTACCTGTTCCGGAAATTTTGGCTGTTGATGAATCAAAGGATATTTATTTGCAAGATGATTTTGGCGATTTGATGCTTTTCGATTATATCCAGCAGAAAAGAGAGGGAGATCACTTCCCTGAATCTTTAATTCTAATTCTAAAGAAGACAATCAAAGAGTTGGTTCGTTTTCAAGTTAAAGGAGGAGAGGGGATGGATTATTCTGTTGCCTACCCTCGTGCGGCCTTTGACAAACAGTCGATGATGTGGGATTTGAACTATTTCAAATATTACTTTCTAAAACTGGCGAAAATTCCATTTGATGAACAATTACTCGAGGATGATTACTTGAAGTTTGTAGATTATCTATTACAAGCTCCTAATGGTTACTTTCTTTACCGAGATTTCCAATCAAGAAATGTCATGTTGAAGGATAATGAACCTAAATTTATAGATTATCAGGGAGGACGAAAAGGAGCTTTACCTTATGACTTAGCTTCACTCTTATACGATGCTAAAGCAGATTTCCCTCAAGCTGTTCGAGATGAATTGTTAGCTTGTTATTTAGAAGAGTTGAGTCAATATAGCAATGTAGATATTGAAGGTTTTAAATCGCATTATTATGCTTTCGTTTTAATTCGTATGATGCAAGCTATGGGAGCTTTTGGTTTTAGAGGCTTTTACGAAAAGAAAGAGCATTTTTTACAATCAATACCTTTTGCCCTGAGAGATTTAAAGAAAATCTTAGAACATTTAGATTTTTCAATCCAAGTCCCAGAGTTATTATTGGCTCTTGAAAGTGTTTGTGACTCAGATTTTCTTAAAACTGTTGGAGTAAGGAAAGAAGATAAGTTGAATGTTTCTGTTCAAAGTTTCTCATATAGAAGAGGGATTCAGCCTAACGGCTTTGTTTTTGATTGTCGAATAATAGATGATCCTGTTGGCAATACCCGTTTTGAAGAAAGTCATATGAATTCTGACTTTTTGCCTACATTTTTCAAAGAAGAGACGTGTATGCATGCTTTTTTGAAATCGGTAAGTGCTGTTGTTGATATAGCAATAGATAAGTCAAAAAATAAGGATGAGAAGAAGTTGGAAATTTATTTTGGTTGTGTAGGCGGTCAACACCGATCGGTCTATGCCGCAGAATTTATTGCTAAATATATAAATAAGAAATATGATGTCAACCTTAATTTAAGACATCAGGAACTTGATAATGTGGTAGCTTAAAAGCAATGGGGAAGAAGCGTTGTAAATTATCTAAAACTGAATATGCCGATAAGTTATGCAAAGGCGGAGAGAGCTACGTGTGTAAAAAATGTGCCCGTGTGGCTAAGAATGTGAAAAGACTTTGTGAGGCAAAAGAAATAAAAAGACAACATGATTAATGCGATGATTTTTGCTGCTGGTCTTGGTACGAGATTGCAACACTATACTAAGAATTGCCCTAAGGCCTTGGTAGAATTGAATGGAAAACCTTTACTAGAACATTGTATAATAAAAATGAAGAAATTCGGTGTGGATCGAATTGTTATCAATGTCCATCATTTTGCTGATCAGATTGAAGAATTTCTAAAGTTGAAAAATAACTTTGGAATGGATATTCAGATCTCTGACGAAAGAGAACTTTTGCTCGATACAGGAGGAGCCATTAAGAAAGCGAGTGCGCTTTTTATTCCTAATGCACCCATATTAATCTATAATGTAGATATATTAAGTTCTTTGAATTTTGCTGATTTATTAGCCAGTCATACGAGTAAAAAAGCATTAGCAACTTTAAATTTAAGAGATAAAAAGACCAACAGATACCTTTGTTTTAATAATAAAAATCTATTGTGTGCATGGAAAAATGATAATACCGGAGAGGTGAAGTTGGTTAATGAAACTTACGAAAATTCAAAGGCTTTTAGTTTTTCGGGAATTCATATAATTGATTCGAAGCTATTGGAATTGATTGAAGAAGAAGGTGTTTTTTCTATAATAGATCTTTATTTGAGATTGGCAAAAGATCATCAAATTGCTGGCTATTACGATTCTTCTGACTTATGGATGGATTTAGGTAAGCCAGAGGAACTATTAAAAGCTGAAGCTATACTTAAACGAGAATAAGTAGCTTCTAAAAAGACTATTACTTTGTAATAAAAAACTCCATTCAATTAGAATGGAGTTTCTTGTTATGTGAGTTTTAATATGATTCGACGCTCTAAAGAGTTTAAGAATCGTTTAAATAAGCCAAAGTATAAGATAAAATACAAGGAGATAGTCATCAACCAAACTACAACTATATTCACCCAATAGGTATTATATTCCTGACCTAGTATTTTTTTACGGGGTGCATAAAAATGCGCTTTTAAGAAGTTATTTTCACCATCTCTGTAAATAGGGTCAATTCTTTGATATAATCGATCTTTGTATTCAACAATTCGTTCTATATCATTATTATTTGTTACAAATTCAGTCAGTCTATCGTTATGATATGATTTTTTCATATTAACAAAATCTTCTTTGCTGGGGAATCTACCTTGCAGTGCCAAAAGCTCTTCATCTTTCTTTTTATTTGCAGCATTGTAGAGCATGATATAATGACGATTAAGATCATTTAGATACATCTTAAGCTCCTTTAGAATAACTAAGTTTGTTGGGTTTCGATCTAACAAATTGAGCTTTTGGAATTGAATAGGTAGATGGTTAGATTTAAGTTCGTTATAGATCAATTTTAGATTAGAATTGTAACGCTCATTAGGTTTTTCTTTTCTTAAAATCTTTTCACAATCGCTAAGTTTGTTTTTCAAAATTGGTAACCAGTAATTCTTCTTGTAATCAGCTTGACTCATAACTTTATTGAACAAGTAAAAATTACTTGCGTATTCATTCGTTGTGAACTGCTGAACAGCTAAAGCCTCATATGCCCATCGTGCTGTTATTATTTCACCATACCAAGGTATTTCGTTTGGATGCGAAATATTAGGATTTATTTTATCAAATTTGACAATAACACCACTTAAAATTAATTGAGGAATTAATATAAATGGAATTAGAATATAGATATTAATGACAGTTTTGAAGCTGTCAGAAATTACCAAACCAAGCATATTTGCAAAACACCATGAACTAAAAAGGACAAGCCAATAGCTGAAATACATCCCTTTAATCTCTAGTATTGAGTTACCAATAATAACAAAAATAAAAGCTTGGAAAGCCGATATAGCAAATAATATCACAACCTTTGATAAGAAGTAGCTTGTACGACTTAAATTCAGAAATCGTTCTCGTTTAAGAATTTTCCTATCCTTTATAATTTCTTCAGCACTTAGTGTTAATCCTATGAATAAGGCAACAATTACAGCCATGAACAAATAAACAGGAATATTACTATTGTTACTGAAAGTATAACCAAGCTTGTTGCCTTTGTCTATATTATAGAACTTAATAATATAGGATAAGATGAAGGCCAAAAGTGGCGTTTCAAATAGGTTTATAAGTAAGTATTGAGGATTGGCTAGTTTTGATAAAATATCACGCCTTACAAAAACAGTGAACTGCTTAAACTGTTTAGGAACTTTGAAACTGATAGGAGGTAACTCTTTAGCATCCTCTATATTTTTTTGAATGGTATTACTTTCTTTAAATTTTGTATCCCATTGTTCAGGTCTTACCTTTCTAATCTGAGTTGGAATCCCATATTCATCCAAAACTTCAGACTCAACCATGTTAAAAATCTGATCGGCATCAATATTACCACAGGCCTCACATTCGTTACCACTCCTGTTGGCCTGCTGAGTTTGTGATTTAAAATAAGTAATCGCATCCAACGGATTACCGTTAAAAATCATATAACCACCCAAATCTAGAAAAACAAGACGGTCAAACATTTTGAATGTCTCGCTTGATGGTTGATGAACAACAACGAAAATCAATTTGCCTTTTAGAGCTAAGTTTTTTAGAAGATCCATTATTTTTGATGAATCTCTTGAGGATAAGCCGGATGTAGGCTCATCTAAAAATAAAACTGCAGGCTCTCGAATAAGTTCTAATGCAATATTTAATCTCTTACGTTGCCCACCACTAATTTTCTTATCCAGAGGATTTCCAACTTTTAGGTTTCTGGCTTCGAATAGTCCCAGATCGTTTAATACCTTATGAACAAGTCTAATTAGTTGGAAGGTAGAATGGTTATCGAAACAAAGTTTAGCATTAAAGTAAAGATTTTCAAATACCGTTAATGAGTCAATTAAAAGGTCGTCTTGAGATACATGGCCTATAACGCCTTCAATAGATTCTTTATCACGATATATATCTCGTCCATTGATTAAAACTTGACCTTTTTGTGGAGCTAAAGTACCATTAAGAATATTAAGGAGTGTCGTCTTTCCTGCACCACTTGATCCCATGATGCCAACCATTTTTCCAGATTCTTCTTTGAAGGTGTGCTGGTGGACACCTTGATCATTTTCTTTATACCGATACTCTATATCCTTAGCCTCAAAAACAACTCGTTCATTGTTCGCATCTCGATTAAAAGTACTTAGGATATCGCTAAAATAGATTGGTTCAATTTTCGGGTTTCGAACTGATGAGCCTTGTGTCAGAATATGAACACGATTGGGTTTTAGAGCAAGACCATTCATGTATAATTCAGTAAGTCCCTGAAATCGGATTACGAATAGATCTATACGGACGAGTCTTAGTATTTTAATCTTACCAGAGATGTTTTCTGAATAGATATGCTCTCCAATATCATGATATTCCTTTTCACTACTAATAGTTAATAGACGATCTGATTTTTTAATTTCATTAAAATCAGAAAGCATGAAATCCTCTAGTCTGGCATAACCATCTGTAGGTAAGTTGAATGTATCTGTTACAGTTTCAACAAATTCTTTTTCACCATCAGTAATTTCATCACCTTCCATTAGGAACTCAAGCAATTGAATTACGATAATAATCTTCTGTCGAGCCACAAGCTCTTTGTTCATATCGCTACAAATACGCAGAACTCGCACAGAACGAGAAGATGTAACTTGTTTTCTTTTGGAACGTCTATTATTTCTGTCTATCGTATCTTGATAATATTCATCGTATAGATTTAAGTATTCCTGTGCAGAATCTTGATCAAGTTGGCGGTATAGGTATTTAACAACCATGGCACGACGCTTATCTCCTGAACCTTCAGGATGTGCAATGATCGCGAATAATTGCATTAAGGCTTTTAGAATTCTTTCGCTCATGTATTACGAGAAATAGTAGGAATTATTGTTTAAAACCAATTAATAGCAAGATAGATCCAGGTTTTTTCTCCTTAGAGATATATTGAGCTTTAATTGTACAATTTAGTGTGCTTTCGAATTCAAAATCCCAATAGGGTGTTGAGCCATATTTTTTATTCGTGAATAAAACACGATTTTCCTGGTCGTAAATTGTGAAGATTAATTGCGCATCTTTTTGATCCGAAACACCTGCAATCCGATAATGATTTCCCGAATAAAACGTGGTGTGAAACTCTGCAGATTCTCCAGATTCTAATTGAGCTTTATATTCTTGACCATCAGATACAAATGGAGACTGGAGATATTTACTACAATCTTTCATTAAAGTATTATCCTGAGCTAATGCATTGAAAGATGTTAAAACAAGTACAAGTGCAAATAAATATAAGGTTTTCATCTTTAGTGTGTTTGTGTTAGGAAGAAGCTTATAAGGCTTCCAGTAGAATAATTAATCAGCTAAGTTTATTGCGTAATGAACGTATGTAACTTTTCAACCTTATCTGTAATTACAGAAGTCAGTTTTGGCGTAATTATTAATTTCGATTTACTATTAACAATTGTAAGTTTCTTTTTAGGAAAATCAGTTGAAGGAACAAACTCATATTCTTCAACAATTTCATCAAAAGTGTAAGCTAAGTCAATTAAGTTCTCTACTAAGAATTTATAGTTTTTACTTTCCTCTGAATATGGAATTAACAGCTTAATTAGATTTTCCAAAGGCCTTTTTTGTTCTGCAATACGTTGCATTAAATCAGAATGCGGGTTGTTTTTCATCTCCTGTGTGAGAACGAAAACGGATTCAATCCATCCTCCGGCAAGAATTAAAGCTCCTGTTTCTTCACGCTTGTTATTTTTTAGATACTTATCGATATTTCTATAGGTTTCTGAAACGATTACCATCAAAGAGTCTCTATTATCAATATTCTGTTCGACTCTATTTACTGTTTTTTGATTCAAGACCTTATAGATACCTAAATCTAAAGACAAAATCTTCAGAACCGCAAAGTAACTTGCTGCATCTTGTGTTTGTTGATAGATGTTTATATATCCTAAATCAACACCATATACCCCAAAATTGATTGCACGACTAAAATTAGTGACATAGTCAGATGCCTTACGAGCAGGGTTTAATAACTCTTTATTGTATGAAATTCCAGACTCATGCAAGATGAGCGAAATCTGATATGGAGAAGGCAAGCTGAATAAGATATTGTTGAAGTGAAATATATTCCCACTTTCTTGTTCTGCCTTAACAGAAGAAGCTACAAGATCCTCAATGAGCTGAACTTCATCAGTTGTTTTCTCGGATGGTTTTCTAAAATAAAAGAGAGAAGCAACTACAGTAATTATTAAAACTATAATTATGAGTCTGGTACGGTTCTGAGAGTTTTTTTCTGGCATTTGCTTTACTTATAAAATTATATGGCAATTTAGTAAGAAAATATTAGAAGTCAAATGCCATATTGTCGATTTTTAATACATTTGAGGGCTTTATAAAAATACTATCAACATCAACATAAAACTCAAAACAAATGAAAAAGACAATCATTTTAGGAGCTATTTGTCTATTAGGGCTTTGTGATTTTTCTATTTATGCTCAGGATAAAACTTTGAGTATGAAAGATGCCATCATAGGACAGTGGCGTGATTTTTATCCAGAAAATATTTATAAACTAAACTGGCGTGCCGATAAAAATGAGTACAGCTTTATTGATAAAAGCGGTATAATGATTGGTTCTCCTAAGACTGATGCAAAAACAGCGGTAACAGTTGAAGACATCAATTCTGCTCTAAAGGCTGAATCTTTGTCTGAGATTAGTAGAATTCCATCTTTTGATTGGATTGATGCTAATACCATTCAATTTTGGGTTAAGACGAGTTTAGTTCGTTATAAGCTTATTGAGAAAAAAGCTGACCTGGTATTGAAATCTGATGAGAATATAGATAATAAATCCTTTTGTGAAGCGAATAATAAATTGGCCTATACGAAAGCGAATAATCTGTATTTTGTAGGAAAAGGTGGAAAAGAGATTGCAGTAAGCAAAGAGGAAGATAAAAATATTGTTAGTGGTCAGTCTGTAAGCCGAAGTGAATATGGAATTGATGGTGGTATTTTTTGGTCTCCCGAAGGTAAGTCTTTGGCATTTTATCGTAAAGACGAAAGTAAGGTAACCTCATATCCATTGGTTGATATTAATACCCGGGTAGGAGATTTGAGAGAAGAAAAGTATCCCATGGCTGGTATGACATCGGAGATTGTTTCGGTAGGGGTTTATAATCTGAAAACAGCTAAAACTATTTGGGTAAAAGCAGATGATTTCGATGAAGAGAGATATTTAACTAATGTTTCTTGGGGAGCAATGGGAGAGTATCTTTATATTCAAGTTTTGAATAGAGCCTCTAATCATATGAGGTTGAATAAATATGATGCCAAGACAGGCGAATTTGTGAAAACTTTGCTGGAAGAGAAAGACGAGCGTTGGGTTGAACCTCAGCATAAATTGATTTTTCTAAATACAAAACCAAATCAATTTATTTATCAATCGAATACTGCAGGCTATAATCATATGTTCCTGTATAATACTGATGGCAAGTTAATCAAGAAATTAACTTCTGGAGATTGGATGGTTACGAAAGTTCTTGGTTTTGATAAGACTGAAAAAAACTTGTTTTATGAATCTACAGAAGTTAGTCCTACTGATCGTCATGTATATAGGTTAAATGTTAAATCAGGTAAGCGTGTTCGTTTAACCAAAAATCCAGGCTACCATAATGTGAAAGTAAGCGAGTCTGGTACTTATTTGATTGATAATTATTCTAGTTTAAATGTTCCTAGAATCATTAATATTCTTAACTCGAAAGGTAAAGTTGTAAAGCATTTAATTGCTGCTGAAAACAAGCTTCAGGATTATAATCTAGGTGAAATTTCGTTGGGAACAATTAAGTCTGCTGATGATAAAACAGATTTACATTACCGATTGATTAAGCCGGCAAATTTCGATTCAACTAAAAAATATCCGGTTGTAATATATGTGTATGGAGGACCGCATGCACAATTAGTCACTAATAAGTGGTTAGGTGGAGCACGTCTTTGGGAAGAATACATGGCTCAGCGTGGTTACGTAGTTTTCACTCTTGATAATAGAGGTTCTGCAAATCGTGGAAAAGAGTTTGAAGCAATTATTCACCGTCAGTGTGGGCAACCTGAAATGGCAGATCAAATGAAGGGCGTTGATTTCTTGAAATCGCAACCATATGTTGATGCTGATCGTATTGGTGTTCACGGATGGAGTTATGGTGGATTTATGACAATCTCATTAATAACAAATTACCCTGACGTATTTAAAGTTGCTGTTGCGGGTGGTCCGGTAATCGATTGGAAATGGTATGAAATTATGTACGGTGAGCGTTATATGGATACACCACAAGAGAACCCGGAAGGATATGCTAAAACATCTCTAATTAGTAAAGCAAAGGATTTAAAAGGGAAACTTTTAATCTGCCAGGGAGCTATTGACAAAACCGTTTTGTGGCAGCACAGCTTAAGCTTTATTAGAGAGTGTATAAAAAATAATGTTCAGGTTGATTATTTCCCATATCCACGTGCTGAGCATAATGTTAGAGGAATGGATAGAATCCATTTGAAGCAAAAAGTAAGCAACTATTTCGATGATTATTTGAAATAGAATTGAGACTCAATATGAAAGAGCTCGCTTGCTAATTGCAAAGCGAGCTTTTTTTATGAACTAAGTTTGAAATATAATAGTTTTGAACTTACATTTGGAAGAAATCTAAATAATACACAAAGAATTGAAAACAAAAATCGATTATAAAAGCATTTGGACAATTGCTTACCCAATTATTTTAGGTAGTGTCGCTCAAAATATTATTTCAGTTACTGATACTGCATTTCTAGGACACTTAAGCGAAACGGCTTTGGGTGCAGCTGCTATTGCAACAATATTCTATTTTGCAATTGTCATGTTTGTATGGGGGTTTGGCTTAGGAACCCAAATTGTTATTGCAAGGCGAGTAGGGGAGCAGAATTTTAAAATGGTGGGGAAAACATTTATTCATTCCTTCTATTTTTTAATGTTTGCAGGCGTTCTTTTGTTTGGATTTATGGAAATTCAATCGCCTTCACTGTTGAAATGGATGGTGAGTTCAGATGGTATTTATCAGGCAAGTAACGATTATATTTCAGTTCGGGCCTGGGGTGTAATGTTTGCCTGCGTTAACTTACTTTTCAGAGCTTTTTATATTGGAATTGCTAAAACCAAAGTTATTTCCTGGAGTACAGCTTTTATGGCTATTGTCAATGTGTTTTTAGATTATGCATTGATATTTGGGAAGTTTGGTTTGCCAGAAATGGGAATTAAAGGTGCAGCTTTAGCTTCGGTTATTGCTGAATTTACTGCAATGGTCTTTTTTATTCTTTATACAGTTAAGAAAATACCTTTAGCACATTACGATTTGTTTCGATTTTGTAAAATTGACTGGCCTCTTTTTAGACGATTATTGAACGTATCATTCCCAATCATGATTCAAAACTTTCTAGCCCTATCGTGTTGGTTTGTTTTTTTCATTATGGTTGAACGAATGGGGGAGCACGAATTGGCAATTTCAAATATCATTCGAAGTATTTATGTCCTTCTTATGGTACCTGTGTGGGCCTTTGGTTCGGCTGTTAATACACTTGTCAGTCAGGTTATAGGCGAAGGTTTTCCGGATAAAGTCATGCTAATAATTTGGCGAACAATTAAATTGTCCTTTTTATCCGTTTTGGCATTGGTAGGCGTTTCAGTATTTATTCCAGATTTGATTGTATCTATCTACACAGATAATGCTTTATTGATTGAACATACGCGCCCTGTGGTTTACGTTGTTTTTGGATCATCGTTATTGTTTCCTATAGCAATAACCTTATTTCATGGTATTTCCGGAACAGGAAGAACTCTTCATGCTATGTTGCTTGAAATTGTTGTTTTAGCCTTTTATTTAAGTGGCGTTTATTTGTTAACTCAAGTTTTCGAGGTGTCTATCGAGAAAGTTTGGTTTTCTGAGTATTTCTATGCTTTATTTCTAGGAGCAGCTTCTTTCTTGTACTTAAGATATGGCAAGTGGAGGGGGAGTGTCGTCTAAATATTTTCTATTCAAAATCGATCACTTTAGGACGATCTACGTTGAAGTTGCTGAATTTAGGACGATCTTCTCCAGATAGACCATATTGTGGGCTAGAGAAATCGCTAGGAGCTTTAGGATATAGAGCAAAACGTAATTCGATTGTTTTAAACACTAAGTTTTCGTTGTTTAGTCGGATACCTAAACCTATACCATAATAGGCTTTATTTTTGAAAGGATGATTTTGGTTTGTACCAATAGTACCCATGTCAAGAAAGTTAAAGAAAGCAAATCGAAAACCAGCAGCCATAAATGGTGTAAAGGTCATGTTCTCTAATTTTAGGGTTAATCTTTGGGTGCCCATGGCCTCCAGACTAGAGAAACCTCGGATTCCTGTTGGAGTGTTTAGTGTAATGAATTCTTCAGGGAAACGACGAATACCAAGAGTGTAGTTAAGTTCAATAAAATTACGAAAACGATACCTCCCTGTTTTGCGCAGTCGGCTAATGTATTTGTTTTGTATTATAAAACTTCCTTGTTCGTAGCGTTCTTTTTTAAAATAGCCGCCTATTGCAAATCGAGTAAAGAAATAACTGTTCGATTTGTAGAAATGTGTGGCACGCTGATATTCAAAGGCCATATAGCTTCTATATGAAAATTCCCTATCCTCAAGTCCTCCGGTTAATTGCATCATATACCCATAAGGTATATCCTCTGTTCGACCAAAGTTATAAATGAGATTAGACTTAAAATATTGTGTTTGATTGAGTGTTAAACTTGCCAAATAGACCCTTTTATTGTGAAAGAATTTGTTAAGGTCGTGTCTTACCTCGGGTCTCTTGAAAAAATTTAAGGAAGAGTATCCTACGGTAGTAAACAATTGAGTTTTTGCTAGCTTTTTTGTTGACTCAAGTTTAAAAGCTCGACCAATCCAGGCTGAAGCATAATCAAAATCCAAAGGCTCTTCATTTAAAATAGGATCGTTCTTTTGAATTTTATTTGAATGCATGGTTTTAGATAACGTTAATCCTCCGGCGTACTTCGTTGTATAGGTTTCGAAAGGTCTTAATAAAGATATTTCGGCAAGTGATTTCTTATAATTGTTATTAAATGTTACTCCAGCTTTTATATGCGAATTTGCCAAATTTTGTACGCGATAACTGGATAAATAACCCCAGTTTTGTTTTTTGTCAGCATTGTATTCGAAACCTGCTTTTATCTCGTGACCTTTGCCATATAGGTTTCGGTTATAAACTTCCAGTGAGGTAGAGCTTATGGAGCCAAAATCAAGATCAAATCCCCAGGAAAACTGATCTTTTACGAGTAGGTAAAGATCAATTTCATCAGAAGAGCCCATTACAGGTACAGGAATAAACTGAGCATCTTTGATATAAGGTAAACTACGAATTAAACGTTCGTTATCAGCCGTGTTGTAGGCGTCTAAGATATCTCCCTCTTTTATGTAGAGGTTTTTCTTGATATGACTTATACTACTCGTATTATGGAACCGATTGGCTGTCTTTTCCATCCAAATACGAGTTTTTTGAAGACTGTCCAAAAAGTTGGGTTTAAAAGGAGGAATAACATCGATTACTATCTCATTGATTCGTTTGCCCTCGTAAGGAAGAAAAGCTTCACCACTTTGCTCTCTCTCTTTATTTTTAAGTAATTCTGCCTTATCTGGTGAAACAAAGAAAAGACCATATAATTCCTTTGTTATTTTTGATTTATACGCTTTTGATTTTAGCTTTTTATAAAACTTACTTGCATTCTTGATTGTGTCTTTCTGCAGGTTTTCATTGATTGTATCGACTGTAAATCTTTCTTCGAAATGATTGAAGCTAGTCGTTTCAAAAGATTGTGTTTCTGTTACAGATGTTTGAGCGTAAGAAGTTAGCCAATTAGAAATAATCAGTAATAAGAGAATACAGTATTTGAAGTTCTTTTTTATATCAGCGAAATATTGGTTTACTTCTAAAGATAATAAAAATGAAGAATGAGCTTAAATACTATTTTTAGAATTAGTTGCTTTTTCTTGAATAGCTTCAAGTTGTTCATTCGTCCATCCCCATTTATCACCAACGCGAATTTCTCCCATAAGTTGTTTCTTATTGAAAAACTCCAGAGTTACAATAGCACTTCCAAGACCATAACGCTTAAGACCTAGCTTGGTTCGAAGCTTATCACTGGTGATTGTTTCTTTTCCCTTAAGTGCGACTAAACTGTAATATAGAATAGAGAATTCATTTTTTTCATCATTAAAATCAATTTGATAAACGATTCGATTTCTCTTGATAGATAAAAGAAGGATAAAAATGATAATGAGTGTTAATTCATACACAAGGTTAATTCCCATAAATATGATGATGAGAATTTGAAGAATAAGAAACAAGCTTAATTCGCTTTTGATTCTTTCCCAAAGAGAAAAATTAGAAGTAGGAGCTATATATGTAGTCATCGTTTAATTTTTTGCATAGTTAGCCCTTTTATTGGAATTGAGACTTGTTTTAACTTGTATTCTATAGCATTTATTAATTTCGAAGCATAAAAAACATCCTCAACTATTATAGTTGAGGATGTTTCTGATTCAGATATTGTAAACAGTTTTATAAGTGCTCTAAAATTTCTTTAGCCGACGACCTGTTCTTATAATCTGGATCGTAGTGTAGAAATTTAATTTTTCCATTTTTTCCAATAATAAATGTTGCAGGAACAGGAAGAGTTTGGCTAGGGTTTCCGTTAGCTTTTGCTAAATCAACACCATACTTTTTGTATTTTTCCTGAAGATCTTTTGCAAGGATGAAGTTGACACCGAATGATTCCATTATTGAGTTATCTTTATCCCAAAGAACCGGGAAGTCAGCTTTTGTTTTCTCTACAGTTTTATTAATGTTTTCTGTTTTTTCAGGTGAAACAGCAATGATTTGTGCACCTGCTTTTTTGAAATCTTCTAAATGATCTTGCAATTCACTTAGATGACGATTACAGTAAGGACACCATTGACCTCTGTAAAAAACGACGATTAACTGTTTTCCTTTAAGAACTTCGGAGCTTTTAAATTTGTCTCCATTTTGATCAAATGCAATAAAAATTGGAGCTTTCTCTCCAATTTTTAAAATGCTTTCAGCCTTCTGAGCATAAGTATTAAGGCTAATTGTAGCAAGTAAAATAAATAATAAACGCTTCATATTTTGTATATTAAATTAATAACGAAGTAGAAGATGAAAGCCTGTTAGACTATTTTCTATATTTATTTTGTAAAAATATGAAATAAAAGAGGTGAGAGTCTTATATTGGTAGAGCTTAATTGTTAATGCACTGTTAAAGGTCAAAAAAAATCCCTTACCAGATTAGGCAAGGGATATTCTGTAAGGCTTTGTATTTTGAATTATGCTTTCTGTAGACGCATAATTTTGTAAGTTGTGTTTACACCTGCTTGATGGAAAAGAACACCTACAGGACACATTTTTAAAGTTTTTTGTAAACAAGATTCAATCTTCTCATCACTAGCTTCCGATTCTACTCTAAGCTCAACTTCAACATCAGTGAAGGTAGGCGCTCCATCTTTTTGAATTCCGGTAGTATCAACTTCAAGAGCAGTAAAATCAAATCTCATTTTCTTAGCTACAATATTGAAGATTGTATTTACACAACCTGAGTAACTCATTAAGCAAAGTTCAAATGCAGTTGGACCTAGATCTTGTCCGCCTTTAGCCTCTGGTAAGTCAATAATGGTTTCATGACCTCTATTATCTGTAATAACTGAAGCTGTTCCTTGTGTCCAAGTTGTTGTTGCTTTCATCTGTTTAAATTTTTATATGACTGGTTTAAATAGGCATTATAACCAAACAGTCTTTATTTTTTAATGTTATTAAAATTATGAGGCTACAAATATATTTAAATATCCAAATATATGGAGTTGTGATTGGTGTTTTTTAGCATTCATCTATGATTTTTAACATATGTATATTTTTCAATTCGATAGCATCAATATTACAGGTGTAGAAATATTGTGTTTTGATAAGCGATTATTTCAAACCTTTGCAGTGATTTTTAATGTCTTTTTGATATGAATTCTGAGTAAAGACTCTTAAATTACATTTCTTTGTTTTCATCAAATATCAATTTAGACTATCGTGATAGTATATAGTACATTAGGTTGTCTAGAAATAAATCAAATTTATTGACATGTCATACAGCGATTTAAAGGAAAAGTGGTTGGAACATTATAAAACGGCTCCTGCTCAATTGGATAAAATGGGAGAAGTTAACGGCCTTATTAGTGCATTTAATGCAAATGTAGATGCGGTAATTAAAGTGTCTGGAAAAAGTATTGAAAAGATTATAAGTGAGAATAAACTGAATTTATCAGAAATACTTAAAGATGGAGAAAACTCTATTCTATCGAATGAAGATGCAATAAGAGGTTTTTTGCAATGTTTTCAGGAAGGAAAAGCTGAGGAATGGTTAATTGAAGATAAAACTGTATTCAACTGGTTGAACGAAACTGTTGGCTACGATAAATTGCAAATGGGAGGCCAAGGTGGTATTGTTGCCAATGTAATGGCAATCTGTGGTGTAAATTCTGTTTACGTGCATTGTGCATCTTCTCCTAAAGAACAATCTCAATTATTTTTAGATCTGGAAAACTTATTAACGGTTGACGAAAAAGGTCAGATTGCACAAGCATCAAAAGTTGATAGGAAAAATGACCTCCCATTAATTCATTGGATTATTGAATTTGATAAAGGAGATACAATTAATTTGGGAGGAAAAACATATATGTGCCCTAAAGCCAATCGATTTATCGCTACTTACGACCCTTTAAATTTTAAATTGCATATCGATGAGCAATTTTCGAAGTGTATGGTTCAAGATAGTGTTCAACCAGAATACATTATTTTATCTGGTTATCAAATGTTGCATGAGACCTTGAAAGATGGAACTAAAGGTGCCGATAAAATTGATGATTCTAAAGCTATGATTAAATCTTGGCGTAAGTCTTGCCCTGATAATTTATTACATTTAGAAGTTGCTTCTACGCAAGATAAAGCCGTGAGAAGGCATTTGATTGATTCTTTGGTTGATAGTGTTGATAGCTTAGGATTTAACGAACGTGAACTTATTGATATACTCGAAGTAATAGGAGAGGAAAGGTTGGCTGTTAAGTGTGAAGCTAATATTAATGCACAGACAATGTTCGAAGGCATGCTTAAGATTTACGAGTATACGGGTTGTGCCAGAATGCAATTGCATATGTTTGGCTTATATCTGACGCTTCAGAAAAAAGGCTTTAAAGTAACTCCGATGCAAAATCGTGATGGTATGCAGTTGGCAGCCACTGTTGCTGCAGCAAAAGCCGGAACGGGTGCCATAAACTCTAAAGATGTTCTGCTTTGGGCACAAGGGCATAAAGTTTCTGATGTTGGTTTAAATGAACTAACAAAGCTTCAGAACTTGGTAGGTGAAAAATATGGACAAAGCCAGTTGCTTGAAACGGGAATCTTCGAGAATGATTCAATAGAAATAATAGCAGTTCCTACAATCTTAATTGAGAAACCTGTGACTTTAGTAGGAATGGGAGATACAATCTCATCAGTATCTTTAGTGGGAGCTCGCTAAAGGATAGGTGTTGATATGCATTTAAAAGTGACTTTCAATGAGTCACTTTTTTTGTGCTTACCAGTTGAATGTGTGATGAAACGAATATTTCTTATTTTATTTTGTTCTTAATAGTTAAAAAAACAGAAAATTTAACAACAAACGTTTGCGATAATTCAAAATGAAAAGCTATATTGCACACGCTTTTGAAAAAAGGACCTCCTTTTAGAGAAAGCATTCTTATACTAACCGATAAGATCTCACTAACCGCTAATCCGCAAAAAATCCTACAGGCCACTGTAGGATTTTTTTTTATTTAGAATCTGATTCACAAGCATATTTCGTAATTTGCTACTTGAAATCGAATAGGTGTAAGTGTGTTTTTTTCTGATGAAAAGTTGATCCTTTAGCTCGTAATAGAGAATAAAATCGTTAATCTGTTTTATAACATTTCTACCATACAAAAAAAGAAGCGAAAGTCCTTTGATATTTTTTGAAAGACTGCAACATTTGTACACTGAAAATCAGTTGAAATTTTGAAGTGAAATCTACTAAGTAATTAGGTTTATTTAGATTGATTTATGATTCGGTTTCGTCTGATTTTTTTAGGTTTATCACAATCAAATAAAGTTTCGTCTTCATCTGTAAAAGAAGGAGATGGATAATAACAACTAACGATACAAAATAATGACACCTAAGTTTAAAGCTCAAGCTGGAACTTTCGAATCAAGCGACATTATGGTTCTTATAGAGCCAGTTGCGGAAGGATCTGGAAGACAGGTTGACATTTCTTCAACTGTAATGCTGCAGTTCGAAGAAGATCTTAAAACATGCATCAATCAAGTTTTAGATGTAATGGAAATTGAAAATGTGCACCTTATTGCAAAAGATAAAGGCGCATTAACACCGACCATTAAAGCGAGAGTTGAAACCGCAGTTAAACGTTCTTTAGGTATTCAGGAGGGTACATTGTAATGGCTAAGAAGAAAAGAAGATCAATGTTGTACATCCCGGGTAATAATCCGGCAATGATTCAACAAGCGGGTGTTTATGGCTGTGATGCCGTACTACTTGATTTGGAAGATGCAGTAGCATTGAACCAAAAAGATGCTGCACGTATTTTGGTACGCAGCATGCTTGAAACCGTAAATTTCTACGATACCGAAGTTTGTGTTCGTGTAAACAACATGCAAACACCATTCGGTTTGGCGGATTTGGAAGAGATTGTTCCTATGCAGCCAGACAATATTCGTTTTCCTAAAACGGAATCGGTTCAGGATGTTAAAGATTTCATGAAAGAGGTTCGTAGAATCGAAAAAGAGCATGGAATCAAAAATCCAAAGATGACCATTCACGTAATGATTGAAACGGCTAAAGGAGTTGCTAATGTATACGATATTGCTGCTTGCGAGCCACGTGTAGATGCAATCACTATTGGAGGTCAGGATTTAACGGCTGATATGGGTATTGTGAAAACGCCGGACGGAGCAGGAATCGACTATGCTCGTAAGAGAATCGTTATGGCTGGTAAGGCTAATAATCTAGATGTATTAGATACTGTTTTTGCTGATGTTAATGATGAGGAGGGTCTTAAAGAGGAGACTGAATACATCAAGAAATTAGGTTTTGCTGGTAAAGCATTGATTAATCCACGTCAGGTTGATCCTGTTCACGAGGTATTCAATCCTAGCGAAAACGAAATCCGTAAAGCTTACCGTGTGTATTCTGAGTTTTATAAGAATACTAAAGCGGGTATCGGTGTTTTTGCTATTGATGGTAAGATGATTGATGCTCCTGTTGTTCAGAGAGCTATCACCGTTTTAGAATATGCTAATATCGATATTAAGGATATTGAAAAGAGTTTAGACTAGTCAATTTATTAGCAACTATTGGTATTTCGATTTTATCGGGAAGCCACTAATTATAAAACAATGAAAAACGCATTAGGAGTTGAAATCCCTGAATATATAGAAGGTTTAGGCGAATTGCAGCCTTACCAAGGTGTTTGGAAAAGTATCATCGAAGATGAAGTTCCATCTACCAACATATCACGTACTTTAAAGGCAAAGAAAGCACACACATCAAAATTTTGTGATAGTTTAGAAGAAGCTATTAAAAAGTGCGAGCCTTTCGATGGTATGACTGTTACTTGTCATCATCACCTTCGTGGAGGAGATGGTGTATTGATGCAAACTATTGAGATTTTAGACAAGATGGGAATCAAAGATATTACTTTGGCTTCTTCATCTCTAACTTCTGCTCACGATGGTTTGGTACCTTACGTTGAGAATGGTATGATTACTAAGATTTTTTCTTCAGGTATTAGAGGACGTCTTGGTGAAATCATCTCAATGGGAAAATTAAAGCATCCTGCAATTATTCACTCACATGGCGGTCGTGTTCGCGATTTCCTAACAGGACGCATTAAACCAGATTTATCGGTACTTGCTGCTTCAGCCGCTGATGAGGAAGGTAACTCAACCGGATCTCACGGACCATCTGCATTTGGTTCTATGGGCTATGCTGATATTGATGCAAGATATTCAAAGAATGTCATTGTCGTTACTGATAATATCGTTGAATACCCATGTGTTCCAAGTACAGTACGTCAGCATTTTGTTGATCATGTTGTAAAAGTGGATAGTATTGGTGATGCATCTAAGATTGCATCAGGTACAACACGTATCACATCTTCACCAATGGATTTGCGAATTGCTCGTATTGGTGCTACAGTAATCGAACATTCTGGTTTGTTTAAGGATGGTATGTCATTCCAGGTTGGTGCCGGTGGTGCTTCTTTGGCTGTGGCTAAATTCCTTCGTGAGGATATGAAGCGTAAGAACATTCAGGGATCATTCATGATTGGTGGTGTAACATCTTACGGTGTTGACATGCTTGAAGAAGGCTTATTTAAAGCTATTTTCGATGTTCAGTCGTTTGATGCTGCAGTAAGTACTTCTGTATTGAATAACCCTAAACACGTTGAGATTACTTGTGATCAATATGCGAATCCTAATAACTGTGGAGCCATGACCAATAAATTGGATGTGGTAGTCTTGGGGGCACTTGAGGTTGATGTTGACTTTAATGTTAACGTAATCACAGGTTCTTCAGGAGAGATTCGTGGTGCATCGGGAGGTCACTCTGATACAGCATCAGGAGCAAACCTTTCTGTTATTGTTTGCCCATCTTTCCGTGGTCGTTTACCAATTATTATGGATCGTGTTCACACTGTTGTAACGCCAGGTGAAAGTGTTGATGTTATTGTAACTGAGCGTGGTGTTTGCGTGAATCCAGCAAAACCTAATTTAGCTGCTGCCTTGAAAAAAGCAGGTGTAAAAGTCGTTGATATCAGAGATCTTAAAAAAGAAGTTGATTCTATGACTGGTGTTCCAGCTAAGAAAGAACTTGGTGATAAGATTGTTGCATTGGTTGAATACCGTGACGGTACAATTATCGATGTGATCAAAAATGTCACTAACTTAGAGTAAATCAATTCTTTTAAGAATTGTATATTATACTTCCCTCTTCATTTTGTGGAGAGGGAACTGTTTCTTTTTCAGAAAGAAATAAACTGGTTTTTATACCAATTAAATTTCAAAAGGAGTCTTAAATAAAATTGAATAATTTTTAGCTAGATCAAGGTAAAAAAAGTAAAAGATATAGCTGAAAAGAAATATTTTATAAGATAGGTTTTGATGTTGATTTGGTATTGTATACAATACAAGCATTTGTCATGATGACAGAGATGGACAAGTCGATAGAAGAATTGCTTTTGGCTAAAGATAGGCGAAGAGATTTGAGGTTACAGAAACTTGAAAAAGGCTGTATAACTCTGAGCTTTAATTTGAATATTCCAGGCTTGCCTAAGTCTAATGACAGTTTTCATACTTTCTTTTCAGTTTGTTTAAAAGAGCTGAAAAACTACCTCCTTGCACATCGTATTGTAATCAATGGTGATACCATTCATTGTGAGACAGATGCTGCTGGTGATTTCTTCCTTGCCGAGGTTATTGATTCTGATTACACGGCAATTCAAATAAAAAATCTTTGTGAAACATTTGAAACCAGTCATCCTGTTGGACGTCTTTTAGATGTTGATGTGGTTGATGAAAAGGGAGAGCCTGTTTCTTCCGGTAAAGCGAAGTTGTGCTTCTTTTGTAATAATGCACCTGCTATTTATTGTATGCGTAAACAAGCTCATGATTATGCAGCTATGCGTATGAAAGTGGAGCTTGAAATCTCTAAATATCAGGAATCAAAGAAGAAGGAGTATGTTTGCAAACAACTGGCAATGTTGGCAACTCAATCTTTATTGCACGAAGTTGCTTTGGCACCTAAGCCGGGCTTGGTCGATCGTTTTGATGAGGGATCGCATACCGATATGGATTTCTCAACCTTTTTAAATTCGACTGCTGCTCTATCAGTATCATTTCGAAAAATTGCCGATTTTGGTTATTCTTTTTCTGGTGATGATATCAAGGAAGCTCTACCTAAATTGAGATTAATTGGCTTGGAGATTGAGTCAGATATGTTTGCCGAAACGAACGGCGTTAATACACATAAAGGTGCTATTTTCCTTTTAGGCTTTTCAATTTTTGTATCAGCCTATTTGCTGTCGAGAGAATTATTTACAAATGAGAAGTTTATCTCAGTAATTCAGGATATGAATGGGGATTTGGTTGCTCGGGAGTTGGGTAAGAAGCTTTATATTGGAAAAGAGACTCATGGTGAGGAGTGTTATCGAAAATTTGGTAATAAAGGAAAGGGAATACGGGGTGAAATTCAAGCGGGTATGCCTTGTGTTTTTCAAAAAGCCTTGCCTGTATTGCATCAAAGCCTTGATAAAGAAGAAATATTAAATGATAGATTGCTGAATAAAGGTTTGACACAAGCTTTGTTGGCAATTATTTCAGAAAATGACGACAGCAATATTCTTTATCGAAAAGGAGAAGAAGTTCTTCAGGAACTTAAAGATAAAGCATCAACCTGTTTGCTTAAATCTAAAAATAAGGAGTTCGAGTCGGTTTATAATGATTTGATCGCTTTTTGTAAAGAAAAAAGAAT
This sequence comes from Ancylomarina sp. DW003, assembly GCF_029029505.1. Classification (GTDB taxonomy): domain Bacteria; phylum Bacteroidota; class Bacteroidia; order Bacteroidales; family Marinifilaceae; genus Ancylomarina. The sequence continues at coordinate 205,762 of NZ_JAKJSD010000004.1, forward strand.
ATCACCAGGAGGTTCTGCCGATTTATTGGCTGTGTCATATTTCATGTATAGTGTGAACAGGCAATTGGTGAGTAATGATTAATTTCAGTTTTAATAATTAGAATAAAATCCCTTAGTGGATAATACGATATAATAATGGGCGTAGAAAATACTGATTACAGAGAAGAATCGTTGGATTTGAAAAACCCTTTTGATGTCAAATTGCTATCAGAGTTCTTGAGTGATTTGGGCTTCGAATACATTCCTGAGGATGTAGATTATTCCATGATACTTTATAATTTGAATGATGAAGTTATTGGAACCGGATCGTATAAAGGACGTGTCTTAAAGTATGTGGCAGTTGCTCCAAAGTTTAGAGAGGGAGCAGCTTTTGCTCAGATTGTTACTCATTTAATTGATATTGTAATCAAAAAGCACAATCATATTTTTGTGTATACTAAGCCTCGAAACTTAATGGTGTTTAAAGGTCTTGGTTTTACCGAAATTGCAACTGCAGAACCACTATTTTCAGTACTTGAATTTGGCTACGAAAATATCAAAACCTATCAGAATTACTTGCGTTCGGTTAAGCAAGATGTGAATGTCGGAGATATCGCAGCTGTGGTTGTAAATTGTAATCCATTTACTAATGGGCATAAATATCTGATTGAAAAAGCTTGTCGAGAAAATCGGGTTGTTTATCTTTTTATTGTTGAGGAAGATCGATCCTCATTTAATTTTACAACCCGTTGGCGGTTGATTAAAGAAGAGTTAGGTCATATCGATAATTTAGTGATGGTAAAGGGCGGAAACTATGTGGTTTCTGGGACTATTTTCCCATCTTACTTCCTTAAGCAAGAGAAGGAATCAGATATTGCAGCTTGCCAAGCAGAATTGGATGTGATTACTTTTATGAGATATATCGTACCGATTTTTAATATTACTCGACGGTATGTTGGGACGGAAATGTATTCTCCGGTTACACAAGCTTATAACGAGGCGATGATAAAGCATTTGCCTCCTAATGGAGTTGAACTTATCGAAATCCCACGAATTGCGAGTGGTTCAAAAGATAATTACATTTCTGCTTCAAAAGTTAGGCAAGCTATTCGTGAAGATAAATTGGATGCAGTTATTGATTTTCTACCAACATCTACCAGAAGGTATTTGCTTTCAGAAGATTCTGCTCATGTAAGAGCAAAGATTAAATCGAAAGTAACAAGACATTAAAGTTCAAATGTCTAAAAAGTCGAAAAGTAAAAAGGTCGAAAAAGTTGGTTCTCCTTCGTCATGGAATTGACTTTGGTGAAGGAGGAAAGTCATTAAGTTGAAAAATATTACTTTCTAAGATGTTTCATTAAATTAGTAATACTTCCAGCTATTAAGCTGCATTTGTTTTTTAAGTCACTTGCTTGTTTTGTATCAATGTAATTCAAATCTTCGGCTAAATATAACATACTTCTAACTTCGCCACAAGAAGATTTAGCTATATCTAAAAATCTATTAAACTCAGCATCTGAATTTCTTTCAAACCCCTCCGCAATGTTATTCATGATTGAAACTGACGCACGTTGAATTTGATCTTTAAAACCATAATCTCTTACACCATTCATTTGTTTATAAATGACCACAATAAGAAGTCTGGATTCTTGCCAAATTTTTAAATCTTCAAACCTATTTATTTTTGTCATTGTTTCACTTTTATGTTTCACCTTTCTACTTTTTGACCTTTAGACTTTTTTCGACCTTACTATCCGGTTTCCAAGATTCTAATTTGATAAAATCAGGGAATGCTTGAGGTTTGTATATCGATTTTCCTTCAAACACACGCAGGCATTCCTGCACACCTTCAGATATGCTTGGGTGAGGATGTACATTCTTTCGAATATCCTTGAGAGTCCCTTTTTGACTAATTTGGTAAGCAATTGATGTGATGAGTGTTGAAGCTTGAGGTCCGGCAGCTCGCATACCCAATATGCGGTTTTCACCATCATCGCTAACTATTATCTTAACAAATCCATCGCTGGCTCTCATGGCAATAGCTCTGTTGATAAGAGAATTAGAGTAAGTAGCTACTTTGTACGGGATATTTTGGCTTTTACATGCTTTTTCGTTTAAGCCAACTGCAGCAACTGCTGGCTTAAAGAACATGAGAGTTGACATATTGGAGTAATCCAGAGGGAATTCTAAATTGCCATATAGGGCTTCAACAATAAAACGACCTTGCAACTCACCAACAGAGTAGAGTTGAGCATGTCCCGATACATCACCCGCGGCAAAAATATTACAGGATTTAAAATTGTCAATTGCACAAGCTTCATTGATATCCAAATAGCCTCTTTCTGTAGTTTTGATATTAACGTTTTCCAGGCCTAAATTATCAAGGTTTGGAATACGACCTACTGCTACAACGGCAACATCCACTTCAATTACTTTTGAATGCCCATCCTGATAATCGAGAACAACCTCTAAGCAATCAGATCGTTTTCTAATGGTTCTAAGATTTGCTGTGTGATGAATAATAACGCCATTTTTTTCAAGTCCCTTTGATACAAAATCGCTCACATCATCATCCTCGTAAGGGATTACTTTGTGTTGGCGATCAAGCAAATGAACTTCTGTTTGATTGTAATTGGAAAAAATAGTGGCATATTCACAACCAATAATACCCGAGCCGATAATGATCATTCGTTCAGGGAATTCTTTTAGATTCATAATTCCATCTGAATCGATAATTCGTTCCTGGTCAATTTCAATATCCGGCATTTTTCGTGGTCGGGCACCAGTTGCGATAATTATATTATCACCGGTGATTCTTTCTTTTGTACCATTTTTATCAATTTCAATGGTGTGAGAATCTACAAAATTGGCCCAACCATACTTTAAGCACATGCTTCCATGCGTATCAGTTGATTCAGAGAAAGTCTCAATTTGAGAGAGCATTTGAAGCTGTTTTTGTTTGGCAGCTTGTATAATTGTTTTTTGAACTTGTTTGTAGTCAGCAAATAGGCCTGAAGCCCGATACCCTCTATTAACGGAAGAGGCAATGTTAAAATCTTTTGATAACTCCCACATGGTTTTAGAAGTAAGTGCACCATTCATAATTCCGGCACCTCCCAGGTGGTTTGCTTCTATAATACAGACAGATTTTTTGAAATCTATGGCACGCGTTGCTGCAGAATATCCAGCGGGGCCACTACCTATTACAATAAGATCGTATTTTTCTTGACTCATATTTTAATGTCTCGGTTCTTGTAGAAATTCGGATTCTTTATTCTCTTATTTTGCAAGCATGAAGATAGGAATTATCAATCAATAAAAATGCAAAGGCTAAAGGAAAATCAAGGATAAAGTGTAAAGGCTAAGTTTAAAATATTGTTTCATGGAATTGTCGAAAATTATTGAGGGAAATGCTCTGGAAAAAAAAGAATGAATTCACGGTGTTGTTGTATTCTCTCTTTATTCTTGGATGTTTTTATCCCTTAGTAATCAATTTTACCCTCTTTTAATTTTTGTAAGGTGTGTTTGAATAGAATTTTATGTAGGAGTTTAGCTTCTTTTAAGTTATCCGAAGTAATTTCGTCTTCAGATTCTATAAAGTTGGCTGTATCTAGGAGAAATTCATCATCTCTTAGGTTAGGATAATCTTGTTCTATATCGTAAATATCAGAAAACTGCATAAAAGGGAGTCGGGTCAATACGGCTTTGCGTTGCTCATTATAAGTTTCTCTGTCAGCCGCTTTTTCATTCGCATAATAGAATTCTTGCAAACTGTCTACAAAAAAGTCATCAAAACTCTTTAGAAGTATGATTCTGTCTTTTCTGATTCGAAATATTTCGCAAAGGTCAACTTCAGACATTTGCTCCTCATTGTGAATACCTTTTGATAAAAAAAGATAAGCTAGCAGGACTAAGCCAATACTTTTTTCTTCGTCATCAATCAAGTCAAGATGAAGCATGAGTAGTAAGCTTTTACCCAATTGGGAAATTTGGCTACTTTCCCAAAGTAAAAAAGGTTCTGTTTTTAGTGTAGAATATATTTTTCTTAATTGCTCGTTACAGGCTCTTGTTTTTCCATTTTGTCCTAATTCCAAGGCTTGTAATACGATATCTTGAAGTTCTTCACTAGTCATACTCATTTTGTTTCTTAGTATTAGGTGTAGCTAATATCTGGTTCTGATTTTCTGCCGCAAAGGTAAAAAAAAGGAATGATGAGTTATGAATTACGAATTAGAAATTACGAATGACTGACAACTTATATCAGAGTAAGGATAATCAGCTACCAGCACTTCGACTCTACCCAGTGATCATTGGTTATTCACCAATGACAGCTGATCTTGTGAGCTTGAAGTAATTAGTTGAGTTAATTTTAAAATTTGTGTAAATCTGAGTAATCTGTGGTTGAATGTCTTTTGAATAGAAAAGGAGCTCCTCATTGGAACTCCTTTTCTGGACATATCTTCTGCTCAGATTACTTGATACGAATATTCTTTTCGTCGGTAATTTTTTCACAATAGTGACATTTCAAAGTAATTGGAGATGGGTTTACAACCTTAAATTTTGTATAAACTTCCTCTACATTAGTGATGCATTTAGGGTTCATACATTTTACGATACCTTCAACTTTATTTGGAGCTTCCACAACTCTTTTTTCCACAACTTGATAGTCTCTGATAATATTTAACTTGGCATTTGGTGTGATTAATGAAATTTTGTTAATCTCATCATCCTCAAAGAATTTCTCTGATATTTTGATGATACCTTTCTTACCAAGCATATCGCTTTTGTAGTTGTTTCCTATGGTAACGGAAGTTGGACATTTATCCAACTCAAGAATGTTGATTACTTTAAAAAGGAGTTCGGCAGGAATATGATCGATAACTGTACCGTTCTTAATCGCTCTAACCTGAAGTTCTTTTTTCTTAGTCATATCTTAATGTGTTTTAAGTCTTAAAAATAGAAATTAAAATTCCCAATTTTATGGGATGCGCCATAGATGGTTTTTATAAATCTAGTGCTTTGGCAATAATAGCCTGTCTTGCAAAAACACCATTTAAAGCTTGTTCAAAATAGTAGGCTTTGGGGTTTGCATCCACATCTACAGCAATTTCGTTGACTCTTGGTAGCGGGTGAAGAATACGTAGATTATCTCTGGTGTCTTTTAGCATATCATTTTTAAGAATATATACATTTTTAACTTTTTCATATTCCAGAGGATCAGCAAAACGCTCACGCTGAACACGTGTCATATAAAGAATGTCAGCATCATTAATGATCGAGTTGAATTCGGTATGTTCTTGGTATTTAATATTGTTTTTATCCATGAAGATTTTGTACGCTCTTGGAATCTCTAATTCCTTGGGTGCAATAAAATGGAAGGTTGGGTTAAAGTGCGAAAGAGCCATTAGTAATGAATGAACTGTTCTGCCATACTTCAAATCACCTACCATGAAAATGTTCAGATTTTCAAGCGTACCTTGCGTCTTTTGAATAGAGTAAAGATCGAGCATGGTTTGAGTAGGGTGCTGGTTGGCACCATCACCAGCATTAATTACAGGAACGTCTGATACTTCAGAGGCGTAGCGAGCCGAACCTTCAATTGGATGACGCATAACGATTAGATCCGAATAGTTACTAACCATTTTAATCGTATCATTTAATGTTTCTCCTTTGGTGGTACTTGATGACGAGGCATCGGTAAAACCAACAATTTTACCCCCCATACGACTTATAGCTGTTTCAAAACTGAGGCGAGTTCTTGTTGATGGCTCAAAAAATAAAGATGAAACAACTTTGCCTTCAAGCATGTTGGAGTTGGGATTCTTTTCAAATTCTGCTGCTTTGGCAAGCACTTCCAAAATTTCTTCTTTGGTGTAGTCGTCGATAGACACTAAGCTTTTGTTATCCATTTCTTAATTTTTAGAATTTGTATATAATGGTTGTTTTAATATCAAAAAAAAACCAACAATTGTCGATGAAATAGACAATGTTGGTTTTAGTAAAAAGTATAGTAAGTGAGATTTGAGACCTGAATCACAGGCTTTTCGTCTCAAGAGTAAATCAAATGGGGAAAAGTAATATTGAAAATAGGAATCGCAAAAGTGAAGATTTTCACTTTTAAAGAATTGTGATCTAGATTGAATAATTGCGTGTTCCATTCTAGGCTACAAAGATAGAGATAAAGAAAGGATATAATCAAATTTCAAAGAGCTTATTTTTATCAAAGATCTTTTGTGTCTGATATTCAGCGTTTATGGTCGCTTAAACTGGAGTAAGGATAAAGGTTGAAGTGGAAAAAAGATTAACCATTAACAAACTTGCGAGTAAATTCGTACAAATTTAAAGATGACAAATCGCTGATGGACACTAATTAACTTTATCCTTCTTTATCCGCCGTAGCAGTTTTCTGCGAAGGAGGCCTTTACTCTTTTTTTTTACTTTATCCTTCCCGTAGGGTAACTTGACAGACTTGACATGCGTTAACATTTAAAGAATATTCTATTTTTGCACTTTAATAAGAAAAAAGACTTTTGGACGTTTGACTTTTCCCTTGATTCTTCGGGGGGTTAACCTTTAGACTTTATTTTTTTTTTGTTGAATTGAAAGAGAGGAAAACTTGTCGATTTAAGCATAAGTTTTTACTTTTGCCTGATCTTGATAAGGTGCTCGTCCGTTTTTAATTTTTATTCGTCAAAACAAGAGAGCGCTCGGGTATTTAAAAATATGTAATTATAAAATAATTAAAATACACATTATGATTCGGTTTCTGCAAACCATTTTAATTTTACTTACGTTTTTGGGGCTATCACAACCTTTAATGGCACAAAGTGTGAACCCTGCAACGGTTAATGTTGAAGAATTGAGCGATGCTCAAATACAGAAAGCCGTTGATGAAATGAACAAGAGAGGGCTGGGGATAGAAGAAGCCATTATGATGGCCAGAGCTAAAGGTTTTTCGGAAAGTCAGATTGAGGATATGCGTCGTAGGATTGATGCGTTGAAATTTGGTGGGCAAAAACAAAAATCTCAAACAATTGAATTAGAAGGTGAGGAGGCTGATTTGACTGATTATAGTGAGAAGACTGAATTATCAGATACGATTAAGAAAGAACAGTCTAAGGTGTTTGGTTTCAACTTTTTTAATTCAGATAAGCTAAGTTTTGCACCTTCGGTAAATGTACCTGTTTCAGATTCTTATACATTAGGAGCAGGAGATGAAATAGTGGTTAATGTATATGGTGCTTCTCAACAGACATACAATTTGTTAATACAGGCAAATGGAAGTGTATACATCACAGATTTGGGGCCGGTACAAGTTGCTGGTTTACCATTTGCACAAGTACAAGAAAAAATAAAATCACGCTTAATGGCTATTTACTCTGGTATGAAGGGAAATAAGCCTAATACATTTGTTGATGTAAGCGCTGGACAATTAAAGGCAGTAACTGTAAATGTGATTGGCGAGGTAAATGTGCCGGGTACATATAGTTTACCAGCTACAGCTTCTGTTTTTAATGCTTTATATTTAGCCGGAGGGCCTAATGAGAAGGGGTCCTTTAGGCAAATAGATTTAGTGCGTGACGGAAAAACGATTTCCGAAATTGATATATATGCTTATTTAATTGATGGTAAAACACAAGGGAATGTGCAATTGCGTGATCAGGACGTTATAATGATTCGCCCTTATGTTAATCGCGTTAAGGTTGCTGGTGAATTTAAACGTGATGGGTGGTTCGAAGCAAAAGAAGGTGAGAATTTGTCAGATCTGTTAAGATATGCCGGAGGTTTTTCTGAAAAAGCTTATACGCATCGTGTTGACTTGTATAGAAACAATACAAGAACGATGACCTTTAAAGATGTTGCAGCTCGTGATTTTGCATCAACTGTTTTGATGAATGGAGACTCAATTGTTGCTGGATTGGTGATTAATCGTTTTGAAAATAAAGTGAGTATTGAAGGAGCTGTGTATCGTCCGGGAAATTACGAGATGACTGAAGGATTGATGCTTTCACAATTGATAGATCGTGCAGAAGGAGCTAAAGAGGAGGCTTATATGGAGCGAGGGGTGATTGTTCGCAAGAAAAAGGATTTTACTTTCGAAAGCTTATCTTTCTCATTGCGTGATGTCTTGAATGGAAAAACAGATGTGGCTTTAAAGAAGAATGATAAAATTCAGATCTCCTCAATCTTCGATATGCGCGAAGCACGAACCGTAGAAATTGTTGGAGAAGTTCAGTTTCCAGGTACTTATGCTTATGCAGAAGATTTAAAATTAGCTGACCTGATTTATATGGCGGGTGGTTTCTTAGAGCAGGCTGAGGTTTCAGCTGTTGAAGTAAGCCGTATCTTAGATAAAAAGGAAATTGAATCCTTAACAAAAAAACTATCTCATTCTTTTCAATTTCCTGTTGACAGACAGCTAAAGATGATAGATGAGGATGCTGCTTTTCCCCTTCACTCATACGATAAGGTATATGTGCGACGTGCCCCGGGCTATCGTCCGCAAGCAGTTGTTAAGGTGCAAGGCGAAGTGGTCTATGCGGGTGATTTTGGCTTAACATTCAAAGGTGAAAAGATTTCCGATGTGTTGAAACGTGCTGGAGGTGTAACACCAGAGGCTTTTGTAGAAGGAGCTTCATTGCGTAGAAGACATGAGCTGAGTGATGCAGAGTATGATGCGAAATTGGCTTTGGCGAAACAAGATACAACCATGAATGAAGCAGATGTAAAGCGTGTGACTTATCAAGTGGTAGGGATCGATTTGGTTAAGATTCTTAAAAATGCCGGTGGTGTTGAAGATTTGCAGCTGAAGGATGGGGATCAACTTTTGATTCCCGAGCAGATGCAAACGGTAAAAGTTTCAGGAGCCGTATTAAGTCCTGTTGCTCTGACTTTCAAGAATGGTAAGAGTTTGAGAAAATATATCAGATCTAGTGATGGTTTTGCTCAATCAGCTAAGAAATCTAAGGTATATGTACTTTATGCCAATGGAACAGCTGAGTCGACAAGAGGAAGTATTTTTGGGCGTCGTTACCCTAAGGTTACTCCAGGTTGTGAGATTATCGTCCCTGAAAAACCTCAGGTGGACAAAACAGCTCAGGCAGGTAAGTGGTTAGGTATTACTTCAGCTGTGGTGAGTATGTTTACGGCCATATCTATTGCTATCAAGTAGATGGTGGATTAATGGGTATTGGTTGCTTATGGATAAGTGTGATTAAATAAGTTGATTGCGCGAATTATAACGAATTACACTAATGGTTGATTTGCTTTTTAAGGATGAATATCTTGAGTTTCGTCATCCTGAACTCGTTTCAGGATCTAAATAATAGATTTGTGAACTGGAAATGAAAAAGAGTTACGTCTATATTATAAGTAATAAGAATAGAACAACTTTATATATAGGGGTTACATCTAATTTAACCAATAGAATAAATAGTCATTCTGAGGGAGAAGGTTCAGATTTTACGAAAAGGTACAATTTGACCGATCTTATATATTATGAAAAATTTGATGATATAAGATCGGCAATAGTCAGAGAAAAGCAATTGAAAAATTGGAGAAGAGAATGGAAATTCAATTTGATAAGAGAGATAAATCCTGATTTGAAGACTTTGGCTTATTGAAATGATTATTGGAACATGATATCTTGAACTTGGTTCAGGATCTAAATAATCAAAAACAAGGACAGATGCTGAAACAAGTTCAGCATGACGATAGATAAATTTACAATTCAAAGGAATAAGATCTTATTCGCGTAATTAGTATATAAGAGTATGCAAGAACAAAATAACAACAAACAATTAGCCTCGAATCACGAGGACGAAATAGATTTAATTCAATTAGCGAAAACCCTGTGGACAGGCAGAAGAACAGTGATTAAAACCACACTAATCTTTATGGTGCTGGGTTTATTTATTGCCCTGTTTTCTGCCAAAGAGTATACGGCATCCACGACCATGGTGCCTCAGTCGGCTGAAGGTGGTTCCAAGCTGGGGGGGTCTTTAGGTGGTCTTGCTGCTATGGCGGGTATCAATCTGGGATCTATGGGCGGTGGATCGACGATTCCACCAACCCTTTATCCTAAGATTATTGCCTCAGTCCCTTTTCAGAAGGAGATGATGAAAACGCCTTTGACTATAGAAGGACAGAGAGAGAAGGTGACTTTTCAAACGTATTATTTGGAGATTGCCAAGCCAGGTTTGTTGGGTTATATTAAAAAATACACTATTGGCTTGCCGGGAGTGATTATTGGAGCTATTAAAGGCCAAACGATAACTGACAATCAAAAGCAGTCGACCAATGACTTTCTGTTAACCATTTCTCAAGATGAGAAAAGCCTGATGAACCTACTAGCCTCTCAGCTTTCTTTAGAAGTGAATGATAAGGATGGTTATGTTACAATATCTGCTAAGATGCCTGAAGCAAGATCAGCTGCAGAGATGGTGCAGAGATGGTGCAGCGAGCTCAAATCTTATTACAAGAGGCTATCACGGACTTTAAGATCAAGAAGGCAAAAGATCAGATGGTTTTTGTAGAAGAGCGTTATGCTGAAAAAGAGGCGGCTTTTACAGTAGCTCAAAATAAGCTGGCTCGCTTTCGTGATCAGAATAAAAATGTAAGCTCGGCTATGGCACAAACCCAAATAGAGCGTTTGCAGTCCGAATTTTCCATGGCTTCATCGGTTTACACCGAATTGGCAAAGCAGTTGGAGACTCAAAAAATACAAGTGAAAGAGGATACCCCTGTTTTCACCATTATTGAGCCTGTTGTTGTGCCATTCGAAAGATCAAAGCCGAAACGTGCCATGATTCTAATTATTTGGACCTTCTTGGGGGGAATTGTTGGTGTGGGAATGGTTTTCGGGAAAGAGTTTCTTGGCAGTGTTAGAAAGCAATGGCAAGGGGATGAAGACTAATCGGATTTAATAGGTTGAAATATTTCACGAATTAAAACGAATGGACTTCGTCGAGCTCGCAAGCTCGGTTACACTAATGGGAGATTTGCTATATAAGCAGGAATATCTTAAATTCCGTCATCCTGAACTTGATTACTTTCAGTGAGCTCGTGAACTCGGTACAGGATCTTATTTTCTTAGTAAATTAGATTTATTTTATGTGTTAGTTTTGTGAGCTGAAAATGAAAAAGAGTTATGTCTATATTGTAGGTAATAAGAATAGGACAACTTTATATATAGGTGTTACTACTAATTTGAAAGACAGGATATCTGACCATTTTGAAGGTAAAGGTTCATAGTTTACTAAACAATACAATTTGACTGATCTTCTATATTTTGAGGAGTTTGATGGTGTTAGAGATGCTATTGCCAGAGAGAAGCAATTGAAGGATTGGAAAAGAGAATGGAAATTCAACTTGATAAAAATGATGAATACAGATTTGTTGACTTTAGTTTATTGAAATGTTTATTTAGAATTCATCATCCTGAACTCGCTTCAGGATCTAATGGTTGATAGATGCAGATGCTGAAATAAATTCAGCATGACGTGGAAGGGGTATTGTTGAGAGTGGATGAACAGCAAACTATAAACTATCTTAAAGCAACAAACTTTAAATAGGGTTTATTAGTTAACTTTGGTGAACCTTCACTAAGGTATAAGCGTTTTGTTAACTCTGTGAGATGAAGTGTCATTAGTGAAATTCGTCCTAATTCGCGTAATTAAGATTGAAGAAAGAAATCAAGATGTAAACCATATATAAGGTATTTAGAAATGGCTAAAGCGAGAACAATCAAAAACATTTGCTGTATAGGCGCAGGTTACGTTGGTGGTCCAACGATGGCAGTAATTGCACAAAAATGTCCACACATAAAGGTAACTGCGGTTGATTTGAATGAGCAACGTATTGCCGATTGGAATGATGCTGATCTGGATAAATTACCTATTTACGAGCCTGGATTGGCAGAAGTGGTCGCTGAAGCTCGTGGTCGCAATTTGTTCTTTTCTACGGATGTTGATAAAGCCATTGATGAAGCCGAGATGATCTTTATTTCGGTGAATACGCCTACTAAGACCTACGGCGTAGGTAAGGGGATGGCTGCTGATCTAAAATATATTGAATTGTGTGCCCGTCAGATTGCTCGAGTGGCAAAAGATGATAAAATTATTGTTGAAAAGTCGACACTTCCGGTTCGTACTGCTGAAGCCCTTCGTACCATTTTAACATCAACGGGGTCTGAGGTTAATTTCCAGGTGCTTTCCAGTCCTGAGTTTTTGGCTGAAGGCACAGCAGTGACGAACTTACATCAGCCTGATCGTGTATTGATTGGCGGTGATGAAGATGCCGATGGACAAGCAGCCATTGAAGCCCTGATTGAGGTGTATGAGAATTGGGTGCCTCGTGAGAATATTATCACCACTCGTGTGTGGTCATCTGAACTCTCCAAGTTGACGGCCAATGCCTTTTTGGCTCAACGCGTCTCGTCCATCAATGCCATTTCAGCCCTTTGTGAAAAAACGGGAGCTGATGTGGATGAAATTTCACGTGCCATAGGGGCGGATTCTCGTATTGGAGCTAAATTCCTGAAATCATCGGTTGGTTTTGGTGGTTCCTGTTTTCAAAAAGACATTTTAAATCTGGTCTACCTTTGTCAGCACTTCAATTTACCTGAAGTCGCTGCTTATTGGGAGCAGGTGATCAAAATGAACGACTACCAAAAGCATCGTTTTGCTAAAAATATCATCGATAAGCTCTTTAATACGGTTTCAGGTAAGAAAATTGCCTTTCTGGGCTGGGCATTCAAAAAAGAGACCAACGATACCCGCGAATCCGCGGCTATTTATGTGGCTGATGAGCTTCTTCAGGATCGTGCGGAAATCCATATTTATGACCCTAAAGTCACCGCTGAACAAATCTATGCCGACTTGGAATACTTGCAAGTTAACCGTATGAGTCCTCATTCGTGTCATTCGCCAAAATTTGCGAAATTATCTTCGGATGAGATCCGAAGCCTTGTGACGGTTCATGATGATCCTTATATTGCCATGCAATCCGCCCACGCTACCGCCATCCTAACCGAATGGGATGAGTTTAAAACCTACGATTGGCAAAAAGTTTATCAGGGCGTGCTAAAACCTGCCTTTGTCTTCGATGGACGTAATGTGGTTTCAAAGGTAGAACTCGAAAAAATCGGTTTCCAAATTTACAATATTGGGAAAGGGTGATAATCTCTGGCTATTAGCTATCTAACTTAGTCGAAGTGCTTTCAATTGTCAGATATAGTCAGTTGACTGAAATGTAAAGTAAGGAAAGGATAAAGCTTAAAGAAAAGACTGAGTATCGGGATGTCTCTACTTTTAGGAAAGCTGGGGCGCACCATTGAATTAAATTTTGTAGTCAATAAAACTTGAAAGGGAGAGTGGTGTTTTGTGAAAAAAAGTTTTTAAGCAGAGCTTAATCTTAGTCGGTCTAAGAGCTTAATGTGAGATGATGTCACAGCCTAATGAGAGATGGTGTCATATTCTAATGTGAAACACCTTCATAGCCTAATGGAGAAGCGTTCCTTATTCTAGCTTCTTTATAATTGAACAGAAAGAGGAAAAGATTTAACCATTAATTAACACGCTTTACCTTAGTCGTCTTTTTATCTGCGTCTAATTCTTCTCTTAAACGCTGTTAAGAAGGACTGTGTCGAAGGCTTACAGGTTTTATTTGTTTGCATTTCACCGCAAATTATTGATACCCTTTTTTAACTTGACAAACTTGACAAGTCAGATTTCTCCAATTTTCATTTACTTTTGTTCGCTATTGATAAGCTCTTGTTCTTTTGATAATAATTAGTGGTTTTTAATTTTGGAAAACTGTAGAGTGTGGGATTCTTGACATGATTGTATATTGTGTAGTAGTTTAAGATTTGTGTAATTTATTCGCAAGCTCATTAACATGTTAGTGGCAAAATCCTTTGTTATTATCAAAATATCATTTACTTTCGAGTAAAATTTCTACTCAACCTTTGTTTGGTCGCGAATAAGCGTTGTTTAGTCATGAAAAGATAGGTTCTGAGTTGTATGTTCTAGGTTATAAGTAATAAGTACTAACTCACAACATATAACCTAAAACTTGAGTGTTATGAAGTCATATAAGGATTTAGATGTTTATCAGGAATCTTTTCGTTTAGCTGTTGAAGTTAATCGAATGAGTTTGAAGTTGCCAAAGTATGAACTTTATGAAGTTGGAGCGCAAATTCGAAGATCAAGTCAAAGTGTGAAAGATAATATAGTTGAAGGTTATGGGAGGAAAGAATATCCTGTTGAATTTAATCGTTTTTTAGTATTTGCCTATGCATCTTTATTAGAAGCTTTATCGCAACTTGAAATGTTGAAAGTATTGTATGGATTAAAAGAATTAGATAATATGATTGAAGAATATAAATTATTGGGAAAGAAGTTGTATCGCTTCAAGGAATATGTGAAAAATAATTGGAGAAAATAAGTTTAAGGGTGTAGGTTCTAAGTTCAAAAACTAACAATCAACAACCAACAATCAATAACCAACAACCAACAACTTATAACTTAAATGCTGGAAAGTTTAATCACTTCAAAAACGAGGATCAAAATATTACTAAAGTTCTTTCTGAATGTTCAGATGAAATCCTATTTGCGTGGCCTCGAGGCTGAGTTCGGAGAATCATCCAATGCTATTCGTTTAGAACTGAACCGTATGGAAGAAGCAGGTTTGTTGGAGGCAGAATCAGAAGGGAACCGAAAGGTTTTTCATGCCAATACCAAGCACCCTCTTTTTAATGATTTACATTCTATTATCCGCAAGCATGTGGGTTTAGATAGCATTGTTGAGGAGATTGCTGAGAAATTAGGGGATCTCAAACGGGTTTACCTGACTGGCTCTTTTGCCAAAGGACAGGATTCTCAAGTGGTTGATCTTCTGCTTGTGGCAGAAAGCATAGATAAGAATTACCTCAACACTTTGGTTGAGAAAGCAGAAGATTTAATAAATCGAAAAATACGTCTGCTAACAATAAAGCCAGAAGAGGAATCTTTGTTTTTAAAGAATGAGGCTTGTTTTTTGATTTGGGAAGCAGGTAGTCATTAGTCACGGGGCACTAGGGGTGAATAGTATTAAAGCTTACTATTGACTGTTAAATGACTGGTTGTTGACTGATTTGTAATTAAAGTAAAGAAATAAAAAACATATAGAATCAAAATTTAAATGAGCACAAGAACGATCAAAACTGCCTGTTTCATGGGCTTGGGTTATATTGGCTTGCCAACAGCTACCATTGCTGCCCATAACGGAATAAAAGTACTGGGTGTGGATGTGAACCCAAATGTAGTTGAGACCATTAATCGTGGTGAAATTCATATCATAGAGCCTGGTTTAGGTGAGATGGTGAAAACTGTTGTTGATAACGGTTCTTTGAGAGCTGCTTTAAAGCCTGAGATCTCTGATGCTTATTTTATTGTGGTTCCAACGCCTTTTAAAGGAGATCATGAGCCGGATATCACTTTTGTGGAATCAGCAACGAAAGCAGTTATTCCTTTGTTAAAGGAAGGTGATTTATATGTGATTGAATCAACATCTCCAGTCCATACGACTGATAAGATGGCAGCTTTGATCTATTCTGAAAGACCGGACTTGAAAGGGAAATTGCAGATTGCCTATTGTCCGGAGCGTGTTTTGCCAGGTAATGTGATTTTTGAATTGGTTAACAATGACCGTGTGATTGGTGGGGTTGACGAGGCTTCTACCCAGGCTGCCACTGATTTTTACCGTTCGTTTGTGACGGGTGAGCTGCATGCAACCAATGCAAGAACTGCTGAGATGTGTAAGTTGACTGAAAATTCTTCTCGTGATGTACAGATTGCCTTTGCCAACGAATTGTCTTTAATCTGCGATAAGGCAGATATCAATGTGTGGGAGTTGATTGAACTAGCAAACAAACACCCTCGAGTGAATATACTGCAGCCAGGTTGTGGTGTTGGCGGACACTGTATTGCCGTTGACCCTTGGTTTATTGTTTCTGAATATCCGGCCGAATCTAATATTATTGAGCAGGCTCGAAAAATTAATAATTACAAAGCCTTTTGGTGTGCCGAAAAAGTACACAATGCCATGTTGGAGTTTCAATTGAAAAGTGGTCGCGAAGCCAAAGTGGCTTTAATGGGTTTGGCTTTTAAACCGGATATTGATGATTTGCGTGAGTCTCCTGCCAAATATATTGCCCAAAAAGTGATGCAGCGTGCCAATAATGCTGATATGATGGTAGTCGAGCCAAACGTGAAAGAGCACAATGTTTTTAAATTGACTGATCATAAAGAAGCTTACGAAAAGGCTGATATTGTCGCTTTTCTTGTGTCTCATAAAGAATTTAAAGGCTTGGTGAACGGAGAAGATAAGGTGATACTTGACTTCTGTGGTGTTAATAAATAGATTTTTATTGTCATCCTGTCCCGATTAATATCGGGATCAGGATCTCTTTAATATATGTATATAAGAATTTTCTTATGAAAAAAGTAATGTTAGTATTTGGAACTCGCCCGGAAGCCATTAAGATGGCTCCTCTGGTTAAGGAGTTTCAAAAGAATACAGAACAATTTGAAACCATTGTTTGTGTAACGGCACAACATCGTGAGATGCTAGATCAGGTTTTGGATTTATTTGAAATCAAACCGGACTATGACTTGAATCTGATGAAGCAAGGTCAGGATTTATATGATGTCACTTCACGTGTTTTATTAGGAATGCGAGATGTTTTATCCGAAGCAAAACCAGATTTGGTTTTGGTACATGGAGACACAACGACATCAACAGCTTCAGCATTAGCCGCTTTCTATCAGCAAATCCCTGTAGGACATGTTGAAGCGGGATTGCGAACTCATAATTTATACTCACCATGGCCTGAAGAAGCCAACCGTCAAATGACAGGTCGTCTAGCAACTTACCATTTTTCACCAACAGAGACAAGTAAGCAGAACTTGTTAGCTGAAGGGATTAAAGAGGAAAATATTTTTGTGACAGGTAATACGGTGATTGATGCCCTTTATATGGTTTTAGCTCAGATCAAAGATCGTTCAGATCTGAAAGAGCAAGTTGAATCTAAACTATTATTAAGTGGTTTAAAGCGTGAAGTGGTTGAACATTACATGATGAAAGAACTTGCAGGTGTTCATGTTGATTCTATGCTTGCAGACAATGGACAACCGACAACTGATAACAGAAAACTCGTTTTGATAACTGGGCACCGTCGTGAAAACTTCGGCAATGGATTCTTAAACATCTGCGACGCTATCAAACAATTGGCAGAAACTTACCCAGATGTAGACTTTATCTACCCAATGCACTTGAATCCAAATGTTCGTAAGCCAATACAAGAAGTTTTTGGATCATCGGACAACGGACAACTATCAACTGACAATGTTCACTTTATTGAACCTTTAGAATATCTTCCATTTGTTTATTTGATGTCTCAATCTCATTTGGTATTGACTGATTCAGGAGGGATTCAGGAAGAGGCTCCAGGCCTAGGGAAACCCGTATTGGTCATGCGTGATACAACGGAACGTCCAGAGGCAGTTGATGCTGGTACAGTGAAGTTAGTGGGTACTGATAAGGTTGCAATTATTGATGAAGTTGCTTTATTATTAGATGATGAAGCTTATTACAATTCTATGGCCAAAGCCAATAACCCTTATGGGGACGGAGTAGCTTGTGCTAGAATACTAAGAGTCTTGAATTGATTTGGGGTAAATAGCTTCAAGACAAGGTGTTATTTCTAAAATAATAAAGTGTGATGAATATGCTTAAGTTAATTGGTAGAGAAAATGAGCTTTTTCAGAGTGATATTAAGAATCATGAAGAAAAGTTGCAATCAATTGTCAAACAATCTAAGTTTTTAGTGATTGGTGGTGCGGGATCTATTGGACAAGCAGTAACCAAAGAGATTTTTAAAAGAAACCCACAGAAATTGCATGTTGTTGATATCTCTGAGAATAATATGGTGGAATTGGTTCGCGATATTCGAAGTTCGTTCGGTTATATTGAAGGTGATTTTCAAACTTTTGCTTTAGATGTTGGTTCAATAGAATACGACGCATTTTTTGGAGCTGATGGTGAGTATGACTACGTTTTGAATTTGTCAGCATTAAAGCATGTGCGTAGTGAAAAAGACCCTTTTACACTTATGCGAATGATAGATGTGAATGTTTTCAATACGGATAAAACGATTCAGCAATCTGTTGCAAAAGGAGTAAAGAAATATTTTTGTGTATCTACTGACAAGGCCGCCAACCCAGTTAATATGATGGGGGCTTCTAAGCGTATCATGGAAATGTTCTTGATGCGTAGAAGTAAAGAAATAAATATTTCCACAGCTCGATTTGCCAACGTAGCTTTTTCAGATGGTTCTTTATTGCATGGTTTTAATCAACGCATTCAAAAATTACAACCTATTGTAGCACCTAATGACATTAGGCGTTACTTTGTAATTCCTAAAGAATCTGGAGAGTTGTGTTTGATGTCCTGCATTTTTGGTGAAAACCGAGATATTTTCTTTCCAAAATTGAGTGAGGATTTGCATTTGATTTCCTTCGCAGATATTGCAGTGAAGTATTTAAAGGACTTGGGGTATGATCCCTATCTTTGCAAAACAGAGGTAGAGGCGAGAGAATTGATTCATGTTTTGCCTAAAGAAGGAAAATGGCCATGCCTATTTACTTCAAGTGATACTACAGGAGAGAAAGATTTTGAAGAATTCTATACCGAAAAGGAAGTATTGGATATGGAAAGATTTAATAATCTAGGCGTAATAAAAAATGAAGCCATTTTTGACAATGATAAAATTGATCATTTTTCTAATAGAATACAAGGTTTCAAAACGGATAGAAGATGGACAAAGAAAGATATAGTTGACTTATTTTTTGGAATGATACCTGATTTTGGGCATAAGGAAACGGGAAAATATCTTGATGCAAAGATGTAGTTTTTGGTAAAACTTGATTAGATTATAGTATGCAGAAATATAAGAATGTAGTTGATAAGATTAGGCTTATTTATAATGAGCCTAATGATTTTATCCCTATGCATGCCCCTGTATTTATAGGGAATGAAAAGAAGTATCTTGAGGAATGTATTGATTCAACTTTTGTTTCAAGCGTAGGGAAATTTGTGGATCGTTTCGAAGAAATGATGGCAGATTATACTGGGGCTAAAAATGCCGTAGTTTGTGTTAATGGAACAAATGCATTACAGTTGGCGTTATTGTTGGTTGGTGTAGAAAGGGAGGATGAAATAATTACTCAAGCCTTAACTTTTATTGCTACAGCCAATGCTATTTCTTATTGTGGAGCTCATCCTGTTTTTTTAGATGTTGATAAGGAAACCATGGGACTTTCGCCCGGTGCTGTTGAAAATTGGCTTCAAGATAATGCGGTTTTAAAAGACGGTGCTTGTTATAATAAAAACACAGGTCGTAGAATTAAAGCTTGCGTACCTATGCATTCTTTTGGACATCCAGTGCGAATTGATGAGTTGATAGCTGTTTGTGAGAAGTATTATATTGAAATAGTTGAAGATGCAGCAGAGAGTTTAGGAAGTTACTACAAAGGTAAGCATACCGGCACATTTGCTAGGGTAGGTATCTTGAGTTTTAACGGTAATAAAACAATTACCACTGGTGGTGGTGGCATGTTGTTATTTAATGACGAAGAACTTGCCAAGCGAGCTAAACATTTAACAACTCAGGCCAAAATTCCACATGTTTGGGAATTTGCTCACGATGAGATAGGATATAATTATAGGATGCCTAATTTGAATGCTGCCATAGGTTGTGCTCAGTTAGAGAAGATTAATAAGATATTAGAAAGTAAACGAAATATAGCTAAAGCCTACAAGGAACACTTCTCTGATTCCACAATAGAATATTTTGATGAGCCTAAAGAATGTCGATCGAACTATTGGCTAAATGCAATCTTATTGGCTAATAAAGAAGAGCGAGACGCTTTCTTAAAATTCACCAATGAGAATGGGGTTATGACCAGACCCATTTGGCAATTAATGAATAGACTACCAATGTTTAAAGATTGCCAAACTGATGATCTTACTAATTCTAAGTGGTTTGAAGAAAGAGTAGTTAATATTCCTAGTAGTGTTAAATTAATAAGTTGCTAATGAGGACTTTAAATATCCTATTTCTAGGAGGTGCTAAAAGAGTATCTTTGGCTGAATGTTTTATTAATGCAGGCAAAGAACTAGATCTCAATATAAATATTTTCTCTTACGAACTAAATGAGAATTGCCCTATTTCTTTTGTAGGTGAGGTAATTATTGGAGAAATGTGGAATTCTCCCAAGTTAATAGATCATTTAAAACAGACTATTTCGCAAAAAGAGATTGATATAGTTTTACCTTTTGTTGACCCAGCTACTATCGTTGCAGCAAATCTTAAAGAAGAATTAGGGGAATGTGTATTTGTTCCTGTTGGTTCTCCTCAGTTTGTTGATAGTTTTTTTAATAAAAAAAGAACTACTGAATGGTGTGAAACTGTTTGTATACCTTTTCCAAAATTTGATGGTACTTTTCCTGCTATAGTTAAACCTGTTAACGGTTCTGCATCCAAAGGGATAGAGATTATATATTCAAAAGAAGAATTTGATTCTTCTAGTAAAAAGTTGAATGATTATGTCGTTCAGAGATTTATTAGAGGAAAAGAGTATACCGTTGATTGTTATGTTAGTGTTAATAATAATAAGTTGATATGCTCAGTACCAAGAGAACGTCTTGAGATGCAAGGAGGAGAATCAATAAAATCGATTACGATTAAGGATTTCAAAATAATTGATTTTGTTCATGATATTATAAAGAAATCAGGACTTATCGGCCCAATTACTGTTCAGCTATTATGGGATGAAAATTCTGGTGACCTATATTTTATGGAGATTAATCCACGTTTTGGTGGTGCGGTTGTGACATCGATAGGTGCTGGAGCCAATATTCCTTTATATTTATTGAAGGATTATCTTAATATCGAGCAGTCATATCAAGAGAATTGGGAAGATAAAACATTAATGATTAGAAGATTTACTGAATATTTTGTAAAAGATGCAGATAATAATTGATATAGATGGTACTATTTGTACTGAAGAAAGAACGTATAGTAGGTCTCTCGCAAAACCTCTTGAGAATGCACAGAAAAGTGTAAATAGTTTGTATGATGAAGGTCATACCATTATTTTCTATACAGCTCGAACTTGGATGGAGTTTGAAATGACAACAGATTGGTTAAAACGAAATGGTTTTAAATACCATCAATTAATGATGGGGAAACCTATTGGTGATGTATGGATAGATGATAGAGCTTTGCAATTTACTAACTGGAATGAAGTAAATTTGAAATTAGGTAAAGGTTAATTGTATATTGATTATGTCTGAGCATAACGCATTAACAATTATGTTGATATTTGAATGTTAAGATTGATTCCGTTACTTTGTGTCGATTACTGTAGTAATAATTATGAAATTAAATTTCTAGGGTATATCATCTGTTTATTGGTGATGTTTTAAACCCTAATTACATTAGGAAAATGAAATTTAGAAATAGAACAATATCATCTAATCAAAGTTTGCTAGAAGCGTTTAAAAAGATGGATACGCTAGATAAAAAACTTTTTTTAGTTTTAAATGGAGATGTTTTTGTAGGCTTGTTAACTGCTGGAGATATTCAACGAGCAATTATTCAAAATAAACCTCTTGACACTTCAGTGTCAGAAGTTTTAAGAACAAACATAAGAGTTGCACGTCCTAATGAATCATTTGACATAGTAAAGCAAATGATGTTTGATTATAGAATGGAACTTTGTCCGGTTGTTTCAGATAATGGAGACATCGTTGATGTTTATTTCTGGGAAGATATTTTTATGGAAATAAAGCCACAGCCTCAAAAGCAATTTACCCTTCCTATTGTAGTTATGGCTGGTGGGAAAGGAACTCGTCTCAAACCTATAACTAATGTATTACCAAAACCTTTAATCCCTATTGGAGATAAGAGTATTATCGAAGAGATATTTGACCGTTTTTCATTTCATGGTTGTAATGATTTTTTTATTTCGGTCAATTACAAAGCTGATTTTATAGAATATTATTTAGGAGAACAGAATTTACCCTATAATCTCACATTTTTTACTGAAGATAAACCAATGGGAACAGCAGGAAGTTTATCATTATTAAAGGATAAAATTAATCAAACTTTTATTGTTAGTAATTGTGATATTATTATAGAACAAGATTATTCTGAAATTTTAGATTATCACCGTACAAACAAAAATGAGATTACAGTTGTTGCTGCTTTAAAAAATTTTCCATTACCATATGGAACAATTGAAACAGGTGAAAATGGACATCTTCTTGAATTGAAAGAGAAACCGGAATTGACTTTTAAAATAAATTCTGGCATGTATATTCTTGAGCCTCACCTTTTAGATGAAATTCCACAAGACGAGTTTTTTCACATAACACATTTAATTGAAAATATTAAAAATCGGAGGGGGAGAGTTGGGGTGTTTCCTGTAAGTGAAAAGTCTTGGAAAGATATTGGAGAATGGGATGTTTATTTAGAAAATACTAATGCTATATAAGATATGATAGGGATTATAAGAAAGATATGGAATCATTTTTTTAAGGAAAAGGATATTCGAGGTGAAGAGTATCAGATAGGTAATGTCAAATTTCACAATTCACATATTGATTCTTTAGTGCCTCAATTAGTCACTATTGGAGATAATTTTATATCTGCACCAGGTTCTATTATACTAGCGCATGATGCAAGTTTATATTTACATACAGAATGCTATAGAATTGAGGAAACTATTATTGGTGATAATGTTTTTTTGGGTGCTAATGCGGTTGTTTTGCCAGGAGTAACAATAGGAGATAACTGTATTATTGGTGCTGGTGCTGTCGTAACTAAAGATATTAAGTCAAATCTAGTTGTTGCTGGAAATCCTGCTCGTCTAATTTGCACAGTGGAGGATTATATAAATAAGTGTAAGTTTAAAGGCACTCTTTTAGAGGCTCCTTCAGAATTCGGTGTGATTTATAAAAATAAGAGACTTAGTATAAAAGCGAAGAATATCCTACGGGATTCAGCAATAAATCATATAAAAAATAAAAAGTGTTAGATTTTCTGAAGGCATTTTATAGACGCAAAGGACATCTTATTTTTAGCTCAACTATAATAACTAAATTAATTGGGTTATTGATTTCTGTTTTTGTTGTTAGGTTTATTAGTAAGAATGAATTCGGCCTTGTTACGTATGCTCGAACTATTATATACTTTCTAACTCCATTTGTTGGCTTTGGATTAAATCACTCATTATTAAGATATGGATCAATTAGTCAAGGAATATCAGAAAAAAAGCAATTGTTCTATTTTACTCTCAAGTATGGGTTAGTTTATAGTATTTTCCTTATGATATGTGTGATCATGTTTAGTAGAATTTTAACATGGAATATATCAGAAGCAAACTCCTACTTAGTTATATTATCGTTAAGCTTAGTGTCTCAGATGGTGTATTTGTCTTTAAATAATTACTTTAGGATAGTTAATTTAAATGCAGCTTACTCTAAATCTAATGTTGTTTATAGCATATCTTCTTTAGCATTAAGCATAGTTTTGGTTTACTTTTTTAATGGAATTGGATTTATCATTTCATTAGTTTTATGTCCTTTGATTGTTTATATTTTAATGTATAAATCTAGAATACTCAAAGATATAAGACAGGTTATTAATATACATGTAGATAAGGTATATAAACAAAAAATGCTAAAGTATGGTTTGTTTATAGGTTTCGGCTCCATTGCATCTCAATTAACATTAATGACGGACAATTTGGTTATAGCTAATATTATTCAAAACCCAGATTCGCTCGCCGTATATAGAACAGGTATTCTAATTCCGTTCAACTTAATGTTTATACCAATGGTGTTTATGACATCAGACTTCGTTAAAATAGCTAAAGAGTCTCATAATCTAGTTTTTTTGAAGAACTATCTGAACAATTATTTCAAGATATTTCTTATAATATCTATACTGTTAGCAGCGTTCTTATATTTTGGATCTGAATTTATAGTCACATTTGTTTTTGGAGAAAAATATATAGAATCGGCTCAGATCCTTAGGATTTTATCTATTGGGCTAATTGGTGCGTTTGTATTGCGTATACCATCTGGCAATATTCTTAATGCATTGGGAAAAGCAAAATGGAATGTTTACAATTCCTATTTTATGGTTATTTCGAATTTTGGGCTGTCAATATATCTAACAATGCACTATGGTATTATAGGTACTGCGGTGGCAACAAGTATAATGTTTTGGTTAAGTGGTATTATAGGTGTGGGATTACTCGTGTACTATATTACTCATATTGAAACTTGTGCAGAAGTAAAATAGTTTAATATGAAAAAGCGAATACTATATATAGGGATGGGTGATCAACCTTTTGTGAGCACTCTAATACAAAAAATGCACAAGAAATACTCAAATGAGTATGATTTTGATATAGTTTCCTTCTCGAATTCTGTAGATAATGAGAGTTGCTACAACAATATTAAATTGATAAATACTAGGCAAACTATTTTGTCTCGGTTTGCCATTTATGTCATCTTTGTCTATGTTTGGAAATTGTTCAGTTTTATAGTGAAAGCTAAAAAATATGATTATTGTCATATTCAATATGTGAATTGGTTTTATGTGGTGATTATGCCCTTTTTGAAAAGAAAGTCTAATAAAATTATTTTAACTTTTTGGGGGAGTGATTTTATGAGAAAGCCTAAGGAAGGACCATTGAGAAGGATTGCTAAATATTCAGATATTATAACTGTTACTAATCCTGTTGTAACAGAGGATCTTGCAAGAATTATTTTGGTGAATAAAAATGATATTCAAGCATTCCCATATGGTTTAATTATTCTAGATAGTATTGATTCTATTGAAGAAGATCATATAAATCATTTTAAGCGGAAATTCGGAATACCTCATAGTGCAATAATTGTAACATGTGGCACTAATGATTCGTCATCGCAACAACATAATTATATTATTAAGGCTGTAAATAAAATAAAAGAGAATTCTGATGTAGAACTCTTTTTTTTATTCCCAATGACATATCGAGCAGATATGGATTATCTGGAGAAAATTAAAGGACTGTTGAGAAATTCAGATCTTAATCATTTATTACTTGAAGGTTTTCTGTCGAATCAGGATTTAGCATGTCTCAGAAGATCTTCAGATATTTTAATACAAATTCAAAAAAATGATCTGTTAAGTGGAGCTATGTTAGAGCATTTGTATGCAAATAATATTGTAGTTACTGGCAATTGGTTACCATATTCTTGTTTATATGAAAAGGGAGTGCAGATGCTAAAAATTGATAATGTTAATGAACTGGAAAGTGTAATAACGCAAGGATTAGAATTATTAAAGGAAAACAAGAGAAATGAAGTTAATAGGGATGTTGTTAAATCAATGTTTTCGTGGGATGATAACTTATCAAATTGGAAGAATTTATATAACTAAACAAAGTGGAGATTAAATATATTCAATATAAGTGGTGTGAGAAGCACTCAATTTTTGCATCTGAGCAATATTTGAAATCAATTAGTGATAATTATGGTTGGATAGGAGCATATGATAATTCACAAGAATTAATATGTGTTTATCCATTTATTAGAAAACGATTCGGTTTTATAAATTACATTTATACTCCGTCAGAATTGATTGTATTGTCTGAAAAATTTGAATGTGACTTATTTTTTAAAGAACTGATTTCGTTCTTAAAAAAAGATAGGATTAGTTTTATTCTTCAACAACCTCCTCAGGCAGTTTCTTCATATAGACCAAGTGGTTCTGAAAATGTAAAGTTTGGAACATATAAAATTGATCTCTTACAAAGTGAAGAAGATTTGTGGGGAAAATTACACAGTAAGCACAGGAATGTTATTAGAAATGCTGAAAAAAAAGGCATAGAGGTAAAAATTGTTAATGGAGAATATCAAACTCTTTATTCATTGTTGGCTTCCACAATGCAACGTTCAAATATGACTTTTTTAAGTAGGGAGCAGTTTGGGACGTACATGGATAATATGAAAGGAAAACAAATTAGTTTCATTGCTTATAAGGATGGTATGCCACAAGGTTGTGCTATTTTACCTTATAGTAAAGAAAGTGCGTACTATTCTTACGGTGGCAGTATCTCTAAGCCTATAACTGGCGCAATGAACTACTTACATTGGAAAGCCATTTTACATTTTAAATCAATTGGAGTGTGTTATTATGACTTTGTTGGAGCAAGGGTAAACCCAAAACCAGGTTCAAAATTAGAAGGTATACAAAGGTTTAAAGTACGTTTTGGAGGGGATTTTCATTTGGGTTGTTTATGGCGATTTCCGATTAACAGGTTTCACTATAGAATTTATCGCTTTCTTTTAATGATTAAGAAAAGACAGTTCAAAGAGTTCAAAGCTGATATAATTGATCAAGAAAAATCAAATTGAAAGGCATGAGACGTAATTATAAAAAAGTGTTTTTAACGTTTGATTATGAGATGTTTTTAGGCGCTAATTCAGGGACGGTTGAGAATTGTATTTTGAAGCCTACAGAGATGCTGATAGAATCGTTTATAGAGCATAATATAAAAGGTACTTTTTTTGTTGATACTTTATTTATTGAAAGATTAGCGAATGAAAATGAGAAGACCAAGTTAGAAGCTGAAATGATAAATAAACAATTAAAGAAGCTTGTGGAACTTGGTAGCAGAATTGAACTACATTTACATCCACATTGGTTAGATGCTAATTATTTGGATGGAAAATGGAGCTTTCCGAATTACGATAGATATAGATTGCATTCCCTGAGTCCGGAGGAGCTTGATAATTCTTTTGAAAGTGGTATAAATTATTTAAATTCTATTGGACGTTCAGTTAAACCGGACTATCAAGTACTAGCATTTCGAGCAGGTGGATTGTGTATTCAACCTTTTAGTTTCGTTAAGCATGTCTTTAAAAAATATGGCATAAAAATAGATAGTTCAGTAATTCCATTAAAAGCAGTTAAAGGAGAAGGACATGCATATGATTACTCTAAAGTGAGTGAAAGTCAAATTTATAGGTTTGATGATGACGTCTGCAATAAAAGTAGCACGGGGCCGTTTTTAGAAGTTCCATTGACCTTAGTCAAAAAAAGTTTTTTTGATAAGTTATTAGAGAAGGTGTATAAAAAATACTTCTATACTATATATGGAGATGGTCAGGGTATGAATCCAAAAAATGCTAGTTTTACGACTACATGGAAAAATCGTTTTAATAAAAAGTTTACTGAGCACCTTACTATGGATTCTACCAATCATATTTCTTTTAACAGGTCAATTAGTAAGGTTCGGGATAAAGAACTTGTTTTAATGTGTCACCCAAAGTTTTTATCTTTCCATGTTCCTAGAATGATTAGAAACATGGTAAGAAGAGGGTATGGGTTTTATACATTGGATGAACTTTTATGATGCAGAATTTTTTTCAAAACGAACTATTAGGAATAATACTTCCGTTACTATTTTATAGTTATATTCTCTTAATTAGCCTATTAAGAGGAAAACTATATATCTCCAAATTTGAAGGGAAATATTTATTTTATCCTTTATGTATATTTATCTTGGTTGGAGGTGTATATGTCTGTAATATATCTATTTTTTATGATTGCCAATCCTTAAGTTATGGTAGTGATTCAAGTTATTTTGAATCTATTCTATTGAGTATTCAAAAAGACGGATTAGTATCAACTACATTTAATAACTTCCTAGGAGAAAATAAGTTTTTGGCAATCTACTTAAATTCAATATTTTACAGATGTTTCGATGGGCAAATTGTTCCAGCGTTATTTGTTTTTCTATTTAATCTTATTATCCACTTTTTGAGTGTAATAAATTTGTTCTTTATTTATAATAAGTTATTAAAGAATGGGAAAGCTATCAACTCTAATAAGATTATTTTTTCCGTCCTCATATCTTATAATGTTATAGCATTATTGATGATTTTCTCCTTTTTACGTGGTGTGTATATATTGTTTTTTATAACTGAAATTATATATCTTATTTTTTATAGAGAAAAAAGTCATTATAAGTTACTCGCTGTTATCCTTGTTATTGGTTTATTTTACCTCAAAGGCTTTTATGCATTTATACTTAGCCTGTTTTTAATATTTAATATTTTAATGTCAAAAAGAGTAAAGGATAAGTTGCTGCAATTATCCTTATTTAAGCTTGTTGTGCTTGGAGGTGTGTTTCTGATTGTTGTTTTTATGGCTTTGCAAGAACATTTAAAAATAATGCTTTCAAAAATGCTAATCTTAGTAGGGAATGACTATCAGAATATGATGAAATATGGTTCTGATGTGCTGAAAGAGGAGGATTTTTATTCAGGGGATTTGTCGCTAAGAACTTTAATTCAAATGTTTATCCGAAGAGGAATTAGTGGTACTATTAGGTTTATTCTAACGCCTGTGTTTAGTACTTATTTAGTTGATTTTACGTTCATTAAAACTGTCTCATCTCATTATTATTTTGGTATAGAATCTAAAGTGCTAGTTTTACTCCATTCGTTGGGAAAAAATTTCATTATTTTTCCTGCATTTGTCTCAAGTCTGTTTACGTTAAAAAAGAGAGTCAGGCAAGAGGTAAGTCCCAACTTAATAGTGATGTATCTGATAGTTTGTTTAATCTTTGGGACTATGTTAATATATGGGGTAAAGTTTTTTGGAAATAGACATTTTAAAATTGATTACGTATTTGATATGCTTATGTTGCTTTTCGCTTTTTCTTACCCAATCAGCAAGAAAGCTTTTGTGACTGGTGTATTTGTAATGGTAACAATAAACATATTAATGGTATTGAAGTATACTATTTAAGAAAGTTAAATATGAAATTTAAAAAAGTTATAATTGTTCCTGGATTTATTTCAGAAGGAATATTTAGTTCACAAGTTATTCCAATATATAAATATTCAAAAAGGAAAGAAAAAACCTGTTTGGTTATACAGGATAATTCACCATTTCATCATTTAAAAGATATATTAGATACTGAAGATGTCATTAAGTATTCTGAACTAAAACCTGTGTTAAGGCATACTGAATTGGTTTATGTAAGAGATGTTTTTACATTTTTCAAATTGTTTGTTTTGAGAATCCTAATGTCATACAAGTTCGAAATATTTTATGATTTTAGAGGTTTAGTTTTTGCTGAGAGCTATATGAGAAACAAACGAATGTTGGTTAGGTTTTTGCTTAAATCAATGGAAGGTTTTGTTGCCAAAAAAGCTGACTATCTTGGTGCAGTCTCAAATAATTTGAAAAAGTTTATAAAAAATGAATTTACGGATCGGGATGTTTATGTAACCCCTTGCTGTATCACAAATGTCAATTCTTCTAAAGTAAATGTTGATGATAATATCGTTAAATTCGTATACCTAGGTGGGTTTAGTACCTGGCAGTGTACTGATCGAATTTTTTCGTATTATAAATCTATGGAAACGGAGATAGAATCAAGTATAACTATTATAACACAGAACAAGGAGGAAGCCATTAAATCGGTTTCTAAATTTGGTATTAGGAACTATTCTATAAAATCTCTTTCTCAATCCGAAGTTTTGGAAGAACTTTCCAATTATCATTTTGGCTTTTTAATTCGTGAAGATGATATTGTAAATAAAGTAGCATCTCCTGTTAAGTTTCTGGAATATACCTCAAATGGTGTTATCCCTATAATAACTGAATTTGTTGGTGACTATAGTGATCTTATCAAAGAAAATGAATTGGGTATTATTGTTAATGAAACTACACTTGAAGTAGATGTTATTAAGCAAATGCTCAAAAAGAATGATGTTAGAGAAAAACTTATAAGGTTTTCGCGTAATTTCCAATGGGATAGCTATCTAAAAAAACACCCTTTTATTGCAAATTAACTATGATTAATAAAGTTTTGATTATTGGTAAGATTCCCCCTCCGATTGGAGGTGTAACTATACATGTAAAGCGTCTAGTATCAGGTTTAAATGACGAAAATATAAATGTAGATTATTTTAATTTAGTAAATCCATCTTTTGTTAAATTGATAATATCTATTGCAAAAAATAAATTAGTCCACTGTCATTCAAATAACAGACATTTATTATTTTTTGTAAGCGTACTTTGTAAAATATTATCTAATAAGTTAATAATAACAATACATGGTAATGTGAATTCTAGAGGGAAGTGGCAATCTCTCTCTGAAAAACTAGCATTAAAATTGTGCTACAAACCATTAGTGTTAAATGATCAAAGTTTTGAACTGGCTATGAGGCTAAATCATAGAACTGAGGTAGTATCTAGCTTTCTACCTCCCAGTAGTAAGGAAAGTGAGTTGAAGGATCATATTACCAAAAATGTATTAGAGTTTAAGAAGAACTTTAAAGTATTGTTTTCAACAAATGCTTCAAGTTATGCTCTTAGTCCTGATAATAAGGAAATATATGGAATACTAGATTTAATTAAAATATTCAAAAAGAGAGAGGAACTAGGGTTGATTGTTTCAGATCCTTCGGGGCAATACACTGCTATGTGCAAAGATTGCCCTTCTAATGTCTTATTCATTTCTGAACCTCATCCATTTTATGGGATATTGAAATTATCAGATTGTTTTTTAAGAACAACTATTACAGATGGGGATTCCCTTTCGGTGAAAGAAGCTTTGGACTTGGGAACAGCTGTTATTGCTTCAGACTGTGTAAGCAGGCCTTTGGGGGTTATACTATATGAAACAGGTAATTTTGAAAAGTTAATCAATAAGATAGAAAAATTCGAAATAAAAGAAAGAAGTCAAAGTGCTCAGAATAATGGATTAAAAGATTTGATTAGAGTTTACCAAGAAGCAAGTTATTAAAAGAAGAGTGATATGCTTGATAAAATTAAAGGATTATATCATCAGTTACCTAAGGAAAGGTTAAGGTTTTTACGCAATATACCTAATCGAATGTTGTATGGAAAATCATATAGTAAGACTATGATTTCCTATGATAATAATATAATTAAGACGAATTTATTTGAAATATTGCAATATTCTAAGGCAAATACACACCATGGGAGAAAGTATATTCCTAAAAAATTCAATAAAAATGATGTCTTTGGAGTGCTAAAGGATCTGCCATTTGTCACATCAAATGATATTTCTGAAAATATAGATTTTTATACTTCGAAAGAGTATAGTTCCTTAAATTCTTACCAAACGTCAACTGGTGGTACAGGGCGGAATCCTACTCCTATATTATTGTCAAATGAAAGTTATGGTATCGAATGGGCGCACATGCATTCTATATGGGGTGAAGCAAATTATCGAAGAAAAAATTGTCCCAAGTTAACTTTAAGGGGGACTGTTATTAAAAATGGAAAATTATTCGAGTATAATCCTATATATAATGAATATGTCGTAAATACCTATTTAATGTGTGCTAATAATATACATATTATTTTGGATCTAATTCGAAAATACAATATTAGGTACATTCATGGGTATCCGTCATTGGTAAAAGAATTTACTTCATATTTGGAAACCATTGGAGAGAGTATAATATTAGATGCTGTATTTCTTGGAAGTGAAGGTATTTCCACTGCAGACAAGAGCGAGTTAGCTAATTTTTTTAAAGCGAAAATCATTTCTTGGTATGGTCAGACGGAAAAAATAATTTTGGCTTCAGACTGTTTAGGACATAATAAGTATAAAGTGTTTAGTTCGTATGGATATCCAAGCGTGACAGATAAAGATGAGTCGGGTTTTGGAGAGCTTATAGGAACAACGTTTGTAAATAAAGCATTGCCTTTGATAAATTACAAAACGGGTGATTATGCAAGGGTTGAGGTCGAAGGAAACAATATTTATTTAACCGATGTACAAGGAAGGTGGGGTAAAGATTTTATATATGTTTCTCTAAATAAAAGGGTCCCAACATCATCAATTAATTTACATTCAAGTATTCAAAAAGAAATATTATTCTATCAGATCATACAAGATAAATTTGGAGAAGTAAATATTAAAATATTACTTAAAAAAGATACTAAGTTTACTAATGAAAGAATCATTGATATGTTTAAATCTGATTTTAAGGTTAAGCTAGCAGATTTTACCGTTAGTTATGAAATAGTGTTAAACCCTGAAAGTATTGTAAGAAGTACTAGGGGAAAAATGATTATGTTGGTTCAAAATTTGTCTCTTTAATTAATTTTTAAGAACCAATTCCGTTAATTGAATCTAATTAGGCAAGAAAAAAATAAATAAGCAATGAAACAAATCATCCAGGATCTAAAAAACGGAGATACCATATTGGCCGAAGTGCCGGCACCACAGGTAAAAGCTGGCCAGGTATTAATTGAAACCAGTAAAACATTGGTTTCCTTAGGAACGGAACGAATGCTAGTTGAATTTGGAAAGGCCAACTATCTTGATAAAGCCAGACAACAACCTGATAAGGTGAAGCAGGTGTTGGATAAAGTAAAGACTGATGGCTTAAAACCAACCGTAAATGTAGTATTTAATAAACTAGGTCAACCACTACCATTGGGGTATTGTAATGTTGGGAAAGTTGTTGCTGTTGGAAAAGGAGTAGAGGAGTTTCAGGTAGGTGACCGCGTTGCATCTAACGGAAACCATGCAGAATACGTTTGTGTACCAAAGAATTTGGTGGTGAAAATTCCTGATAATGTTAGCGATGAAGAAGCTGCATTTACTGTGATTGGTTCTATTGCTTTACAAGGAATTCGTTTGATCAACCCAACTTTTGGAGAAACCATTGTAGTTGTTGGATTGGGTTTGATTGGATTGGTTGGAGCACAATTGTTAAAAGCGAATGGATGTCGTGTAATTGGATTTGATTACGATACGCAAAAAGTTGAGATGGCGCGATCCTTTGGATTAGAAGCGTACAACCCACAAGAAGGAAGTGATCCTGTAAAAACAGTATTGGATGCAACTAATGGAATAGGTGCTGATGGCGTTGTAATTACAGCTTCATCTAAAAGTGATGAAATCATCCATGAAGCAGCTACCATGTCCCGTCAGAAAGGGCGTATTGTCTTGGTTGGGGTCATTGGTTTAAACATTCGCAGAGATGATTTCTTCAAAAAAGAATTAACTTTTCAAGTTTCATGTTCTTATGGAGCAGGAAGGTATGATGTGGAATATGAGGATAAAGGAAATGATTACCCATTAGGCTATGTCAGATGGACAGAGAAAAGGAATTTTCAGGCTATTCTTCAAGCCTTGTCTTTAAAGCAGATTGATGTTCAGCCCTTAATCACGGAGCGTGTTCCCTTAGCAAGTTATAATGAGATATATGGGGATATGAGAAAAAGTGGTTCTATTGCCTCTATTCTAGAATATCCAGTAAAAAATGGAGAAATTGCTCACTCGGTTACCATCACAGAAAAGGCGCATGCCAATACAAATGGTGTCATTGGAATTATAGGGGCAGGTAATTTTACCTCTTCTACTATTATGCCCGCTTTAAAAGCGGCAAAAGCCAATGTGAAATATATGTGTAGTGCAGGAGGTCTGTCTTCTGCTACATTAGCTCAAAAGTATCAGGTAGATAAAGCGACAACTTCCTTTGAGGAAATTCTTGAAGATAAAGATGTGGATATGGTGATGATAACTACTCGTCATAATTTACACGCTTCAATGGCTACTCAGGCATTGAAGGCAGGCAAGCATGTGTTTGTTGAAAAACCATTGGCTATGTCTTACGAGGAGTTGGAAGATATTGATCAACAAGCTAAGGAAACTGGAAAATCTGTTATGGTTGGCTTTAACAGGAGGTTTGCACCTTTGGCTGAGAAAATGAAGGCTGTTGCAGGTTCCGGTCCCAAAAATATTATTGCTACCATGAACGCCGGATTTATACCATCTGATGTCTGGATTCATGATATGGAAATAGGTGGAGGTCGTATTATCGGAGAGGCTTGTCATTATATGGATTTATGCAGCTTTTTGGCTGACAGTAAAATTAAGGCTGTTTGTATGAATGCGATGGGGGAATCACCTGAAGAAAATACAGATAATGCTTCTATCTTATTGAAATATGAAAACGGAACTAATGCAGTAATCAATTATTTCGCAAATGGAAGTAAAGCGTATAGCAAGGAGCGAATTGAGTTATTCTCTCAGGAGAAAACACTAATTCTCGATAATTGGAGAACTCTAAAAGGATACGGAGTAAAAGGTTTTTCTAAGATGAAAACGACACAGGATAAAGGCCATGCTAAGCAGTTTGATCTTGTAAACAAATGGTTGTCGAATGGAGGAACGCCTTTGATTCCTCATAAGGATATTATGAATACATCAAAGGCTGCAATTGCCGCCATCGAGTCCCTTAAAACTGGAGCTTGGGTTGAAATTAAATAAAAAAAGGGGCATAGCCCCTTTCTTTTTCTATCTTTTATGAGGGAAAAGATGTTTTTGTCTTCACAAGTGAAGTTTCTTGAATATATACCTATTAAAATAGCATAATTGTGAATGTAAGTCGATTACTGAGAACACTGTTTTATATAAAACCAATTCAAATTGTTTTTCAGTTAAAATATCGTTTGTATCAACCTAAATACAAACAGCTTGCGGCACTTGATTTAAGACCATTACATATTGAAAGAGGAGTCACAAGCTCATGCAGTTTTGATAATTGTACATTTATTTTCTTGAATCAAACTGTTGAATTTGAAGATATCAATTGGAATTATAACAAAAATGGCAAATTATGGTGTTACAATCTAAATTATTTCGATTTTTTAAAGCAAGAAGACATAAGCAAGGAGCAAGGACTTTCATTGATAAATGATTTCATTGATAAGGTAAATATTTCGAAAGATGGCCTCGAACCATACCCAACTTCCTTAAGAGGAATGAATTGGGTGCGATTCTTATCAAATCATCATATCTCAGATAAGAAGATTAATGATAGTCTCTACTCTCAATTCCATTTGTTAAGTCGGAAATTGGAATACCACTTACTGGGTAATCATTTGCTTGAGAATGGCTTTGCCTTGTTATGGGGAGCTTTGTTTTTTAATGACCTGAAGTTTTATCGCATTGCCTGCAAAATACTTAAAAAGGAATTAAAAGAGCAAGTATTAGCTGATGGTGCTCATTTTGAGTTAAGTCCAATGTACCATTGTATTATGATGGAGAGAACATTGGATGCTTATGCTTTGGTGAAAAAGAATAGTGGTTTAGCTGATGAATTATTGCCATTATTGAAAGATTCTTCAGAAAAGATGCTTTCATGGTTGGAGCAAATATGCGTTGGTGACTCTTTCCCATTATTTAATGATTCAGCAGAAGGTATTGCTTCAGAACCTAAAGAATTGATTAAATATGCAACGAATTTGGGGCTAAAAACGAGGAGATTAGGGTTGGGTGATAGCGGATATCGAAGGTTAGAATCTCAATTTCTTTGCCTGATTGCTGATGTTGGAGAAGTAGGACCATCTTATATACCAGGACACGCACATGCAGATATGCTTAGTTTTGTATTGTATCACAAGCATCAGCCCATTATCGTCGATTCGGGAACATCCACATATGAGTGGGGTGGAATTCGAAATTTTGAAAGAGGAACGGCTGCGCACAATATTGTACAGATCGATGGTGAAGAACAAAGTGAGGTTTGGGGAAGTCATCGAGTTGGGAGAAGAGCAGAAGTGGAAATGTTGAAAGATAATACCAATCGTATTAAAGCCCAAATGGTAGGGTTTTCTAGGAATCGTAAAAAGCATTTGAGATCTTTTTATTTGGAAGCTGATTTTGTTCGAATAACAGATGAAGTAGAAAATGCAAAAAATGCCATTGCTCGATTACATTTTCACCCTAATGTTAATATCGTACAAAGAGATGAAACTTGGCTAATTAATGAGTTGTCATTTTTATTTAGTGGAGCCGAAAATATAAGACTTATAGATTATGAGTATGGTGTTGGATTTAATAAAAGACAGCCTGCTCAATGCCTTGAAATAAAGTTTGGCGAAAAACTGGAAACTGAAATTTCTAGTTTAATCTCATAATTTGACAATCAATTAATACCCTAAAGAAAGATTATAAAAAAATGAAGATATTATTTCTCACCGATAATTTTCCACCTGAAGTGAATGCCCCTGCGACACGAACCTATGAGCATTGTAGAGAATGGGTGAAAGCAGGAGCTGATGTCACTGTTATTACCTGTTTTCCTAATTTCCCTCAGGGTAAAGTATATAATGGATACCGCAATAAGCCTTTTCATAAGGAAGAGATTGATGGGATTAAGGTCATTCGTGTTTGGTCCTATATTACTGCGAATGAGGGTTTCATTAAAAGAACATTTGATTTCATAAGTTTTTCACTTACTTCTTTTATTGCAGGTCTATTTCAAAAAACGGATTTAATTGTTGCTACATCACCTCAATTTTTCACAGCCTTATCTGGTCGTACCCTTTCTTTTTGGAAAAGAAAACCTTGGGTGATGGAAGTCAGAGATTTGTGGCCAGAATCGATTAAAACGGTTGGAGCACTGAATGACAATATTTTTATCAAGTATTTTGATAAGGAGGCTTTATTTTGTTATAAGAGAGCAGATAAAATTATTGTTGTCACAGATTCATTTAAAAAGGACTTAGTTTCTAAAGGCATTAAAAGCGATAAGATAGAAGTTGTTAAGAATGGAGCTAATTTGGATTTGTTTCAGCCTATAGACAAGGATATTTCATTGCTTAAAGAATTGAATCTTGAAGGTAAAAAGGTTCTAGGATACATTGGTACACACGGGATGGCTCACAAGCTGGATTTTATTCTTGATTGTGCAAAGGAGTTGGATGCCAATGTGTATCATATTCTTTTAATTGGAGCAGGAGCTGAGAAAGAAAAATTAAAGAAGAAGGTGCAAGATGAAAATATCTCTAATGTAACGATGTTAGATTCTGTATCTAAGGATGAAGTAAAAAGATATTTGTCAATATTAGATGCATCCATCATTAATCTAAAAAAATCAGAGTTATTTAAAACGGTGATTCCATCTAAGATATTTGAAAACGCAGCTATGCAAATTCCAATTTTAATGGGTGTGGATGGCGAGGCCAGAGGTATTGTTGAAAAATATGAAGCTGGCCTTTTTTATGAACCTGAGAATAAAAAAGATTTTCTAGATAAAGTAGATGTACTATTAAATGACGATGAAAAAATCCAAGAATGTAAACTTGGTGGTGAAAAATTAGCTCAGGCTTTTGATCGAAAGGTTTTAGCTGAAAGAATGTTAAATGTACTTGAGAATTTAAATTGAATAGTAAATAATACTGATTTAAAAGAGAAGCCATCAAGAATTTGAGATATTAAAAAAAGCCTGAAAGTTTCCACACAACTTTCAGGCTTTCGAATGGCCAATAAACGAGTAAGGGCCTGTTCCTTTTTAAACCTCCAATACCAAATCGACTAGTTTAGAAGCATTTTCGCTATCCCCTTGGTTGAGGACACGTTCAGCCAATTGCACAATTTGCGAAATGGTGGGAGCGTTTTCAATTTCCTGTACAATGTCCTGAGGTAGGTTTCCTAGTTCCATTTTATCTTTTTTCGTTTATAATTTCTGTTTGTTTTAGCAATGATTGTGCCAAAATGCTTAAGGAGAAGCCTATTTATTTGATTGTTTAGTTTTGCAAATGTAAAGTAAAAATTTGAAAAATAGGTTTGTCAAATCTGTCAAGTTTGATCGAAGGCTTAAAGGTCAAAAAGGTTATAGCTGGGTAGACAAAAAACTGTAAGTGTGAGGCGAAGCTATTTTTGACAGATTTAATCTTTTTTACTTGATACTTTACTCTTCTAAGTTTTTCCCCTTGAATTTCTTTTATATTTGTTGATACATAACAAATTATTAGATAACTTGTGTTGACCAATGAAAATTTGAACCAATAGTTATCATCTAATACATTAAGCATGAAGGGAATCATATTAGCAGGTGGATCAGGGACACGTTTATATCCCATAACGAAAGGGGTTTCGAAACAGCTTCTACCGATTTACGACAAACCGATGATCTATTACCCACTATCTGTTTTAATGCTAGCGGGTATTCAGGAGATATTAATCATATCAACGCCTGAAGATTTACCCAATTTTATAAAACTATTGGGTTCAGGTGAAGAATTGGGTTTGAAACTCTCCTATAAGGAACAGCCCAGTCCGGATGGTTTGGCCCAGGCTTTTATCATCGGTGAAGACTTTATTGGAGATGATTCCGTTTGCATGGTTTTGGGTGACAATATCTTTTACGGACATGGTTTTACCGACTTGCTTGATAAAGCGCGAAAAAATGTGGAACAAGATGGAAATTCAACGGTTTTTGGTTATTATGTGAATGATCCGGAGCGATATGGTGTAGCGGGCTTTGATAAAGAGGGAAATGTTACTTCGATTGTTGAAAAACCAGAAATCCCACTATCAAATTACGCTGTGATTGGTTTGTATTTTTATACCAATGATGTGATTCAAATTGCTAAGGAGATGAAACCATCTGCACGTGGAGAGTTGGAAATTACTTCAGTGAACCAAGAATATTTGGATAAAGGTAAACTAAAAGTTGAATTGATGGGACGTGGCTATGCCTGGTTGGATACAGGAACTCATAAATCTTTATTGGATGCAGGACAATTTATCGAAACGGTAGAGACCAGACAAGGTTTGAAAATCGCTTGTTTGGAGGAGATCGCCTACAAGATGGGTTATATTGATGCAGAGCAATTACGAAAATTAGCTCAACCACTAAGCAAAAGTGGCTATGGTGAATACCTACTGAAGTTAATTAATGAATAGATTAAAATAGAACCACAGATTACTCAGATTCTCGCAGATTTTTAATTAAAAAATTTTTATCAAATGGTTGATAGTAACTTTTTATTTAAGAGCGAGTGTTATAAAATTATTGGTTGTTGTATAGATGTACATTCAAACCTTGGTTGTGGCTTTCTTGAGGCTGTTTATCAAGAGGCTTTGGAACTTGAACTTATTCGTAATTTGATTCCTTATGAACTAGAATCTCAGATAGATATTCATTATAAGGGAGTTGTTCTTGACAAAAAATATTATGCAGATTTTATTTGTTATGACGAAATAATACTAGAATTGAAAGCAGTAAAATCTATTGAAGATATGCACGTAGCACAGTTGATGAATTATTTAAAAGCTACTGGTAAGAAAGTCGGATATCTAATTAATTTGGGGGCGAGAAGCCTAGAATATAAACGTATCGTTCTTTAATGTTTTTCATATTTGTGTAATTTGAGAAATTTGTGGTTAAATTAAGAAAATGAATTATATAAAAACAAGTATACCTGATGTTGTTATTATCGAACCCAAAATATTTGGGGATGACAGAGGCTATTTTTTTGAATCTTTCAACCAAAAGGAATTTGAAGAACATATCGGGAAGATCGGCTTTATACAGGATAACGAGTCTAAGTCGGGTAAAGGCGTTTTAAGAGGCTTACATTTTCAGAAACCACCTTACACCCAATCTAAATTACTGCGCTGTATAGAAGGGGAGATTTTAGATGTGGTTGTCGATTTACGCAAGAATTCACCTACTTATAAACAACATCTATCTGTTGTTTTGAGTGGTGAAAATAAAAAGCAGGTATTTATACCCAAAGGATTTGCTCATGGTTTTCTAGTCTTGAGTGATTCTGCAATGATTGCTTATAAAGTAGATCAGTTCTATGCTCCTGATCATGATTCGGGTATTGCCTGGAATGATGAAGACATAAATATTGATTGGCCTATTCTTCCTGAAATGATACAATTATCTGAAAAGGATAAGGAATTACAGCCTTTATCTGAAATTGAAAATCCTTTCTAATTTAAGTAAGGAAAGTACTAAACTGGGCAATAAGACTGATGTAAGTAAGGTTATAATAAGGAAGATCAATAGAGCTTCACTTTATACTTTTATCAATTACATTTTTGCTTATTAATTTTAATCTTTAGAAATTTTATCTCTGAATTATGAAAATACTTCTTACTGGCGCTAATGGACAATTAGGTTCCGAAATAAAAGAGCTTAGTTTAGAATATCCTGAGCTAGAGTTTGTGTATACTGATGTCGATGACTTAGATATTTGTAATCAGCCAGCTTTGAATAATTTTATAGAGGGGAAAAACTTTAAGGGAATTATAAATTGTGCTGCTTACACGGCAGTTGATAAGGCTGAGCAAAATGCCGGACCAGCAGGCCTACTTAATGCAAATGCTGTCGGACACTTAGTAGCTCTATGTCAACGATACAATATGAGATTGATCCAGATTTCTACTGATTACGTATTTGATGGTTCAGGAAACCGTCCTTATACTGAGAAAATGCCAGTGTGCCCTTTAAGTGTTTACGGTAAAACAAAAAGAGCAGGGGAGATGGAGGTTTTGTATTCTCCTTCAAATTCAATCATTATCAGAACATCTTGGTTGTATTCATCTTTCGGAACTAATTTTGTGAAAACAATGTTTCGTTTGGGTAAAGAAAAGGAATGTCTACCTGTCGTTTACGATCAGGTTGGAACGCCTACTTACGCAAGAGATTTAGCTCAGGTTTGTTTGGATATTATGAGTAAATCTGGACGAATTGATACTAAAGGTAAGCTGTATCATTATTCTAATGAGGGGGTGACTTCATGGTATGATTTTGCACAAGCTATAATGGATGTTGGCAACCTAGCTTGTAAAGTGAAACCAATAGAATCTAAAGATTACCCAACAGCTGCAAGAAGACCAGCATATACGGTATTAAATAAGACGAAGATAAAAGCTGACTTTGGGATTGAAATTCCTCATTGGCGCAAGTCTTTAGCTGAGTGTATTGAGAAGTTCAAAAATGATTGACCACAGATTTCCCAGATTAACACAGATTATAATGTAATTATTGAATTGTATGAATCAAAAAGAATTTTTATACAAAGACGAATGTTATAAGATTTTGGGATGTTGTATGGAAGTACATTCTAATTTGGGGTGTGGTTTTCTAGAAGCTGTTTACCAAGAGGCTTTGGAGCTGGAGTTTATTCGTAATTCTATTTCTTATGAGGTAGAATCTCAAATTGAGATTCATTATAAAGGAGTAATTCTTGATAAAAAGTATTATGCAGATTTTGTTTGTTGTGACGAAATAATACTAGAATTAAAAGTAGTAAAGTCAATAGAAGAGTTACATGTCGCACAGTTAATAAATTATTTGAAGGCAACTGGTAAGAAAGTAGGTTACCTCATTAATTTTGGTTCGACAAGTCTAGAGTATAAACGTTTTATCCTTTAATTTGTGAAATCTGAGAAATCTGTGGTTTATTCTAAAAATATAAAGATGAGAAATATACTTATTACAGGAGGTGCTGGCTTTATTGGTTCTCACCTCGTTCGATTAATGGTTAATAAATATCCGGATTACAGAATCATTAATTTGGATGTATTGACTTATGCTGGAAATTTGGCTAATCTTAAGGATATTGAGAAAAAAGCCAATTATGAATTTGTCAAATGTGATATTTGTGATTTTGAAAAGGTGCAACAAGTGTTTTTAGATTATCAAATTGATAGTGTTATTCATTTGGCGGCAGAATCACATGTCGATCGCTCTATTAAAGATCCTTTTTCATTTGCTCAAACCAATGTAATGGGAACACTTGCTTTATTACAAGCGGCCAAGTTTGCCTGGAATGGTAAATTTGAAGATAAGCTATTTTATCATGTTTCGACTGATGAAGTTTATGGGTCCTTGGGAGAAGAAGGTTTTTTTACTGAAGAAACAGCCTATGATCCACATTCACCATATTCAGCATCTAAGGCTTCTTCAGATCACTTTGTACGCGCTTTCCAAGATACTTTTGGACTGCCAACCGTGATTTCAAATTGTTCAAATAATTATGGAGCATATCAATTCCCTGAGAAATTGATTCCATTATTTATTAATAATATTTGTCAGAGTAAACCTCTTCCTGTTTATGGAAAGGGAGAAAATGTACGTGATTGGTTATTTGTTGAGGATCACGCTCGTGCTATTGATGTGATTTTTCATGAGGGTAAACAAGGAGATACCTACAATATTGGTGGGTTCAATGAATGGAAGAATATTGATCTGATTAAGGTCATGATTAAAACGGTTGACAGGCTACTGGGAAGAGAAGAAGGATCTTCTGAAAAACTAATTACATACGTAACGGATCGTGCAGGACACGATTTACGTTACGCAATTGATTCTACTAAGCTTAAAGAGGAATTGGGCTGGGAGCCATCCTTACAATTTGAAGAAGGGATAGAAAAGACCGTGAAATGGTATTTAGAAAATACGGAGTGGTTAGAAAATGTGACTTCTGGTGAATACCAAAAATATTACGAGGAGATGTATAGTAAATAAGGTCTAAGAGTTGAAAGGTCAGTAAAGTCAAATAGTCTAAAACTGAGGATATGGGAAAAATTGAGAAGCTTGAAGATTTAAAAGCTTGGCAAGAGTCTCGTATCCTTATTGGACTAGTTTATGATCATATGAGGAACAATAAGGATTATGGTTTTAAGGATCAAATCCAACGAGCTTCAATATCAATAATGAATAATATAGCAGAGGGGTTTGAACGAAATTCTGATGCTGATTTCAAACGATTTTTAGATTTTGCAAAAGCTTCATGTGGCGAAGTAAGAAGCATGCTTTATTTAGCTGAAGACCTAAAATATATTAAGGTGAAAGAAGCTGAAGATCTGCGAAACAGATGTTGTTTTTTATCTGGAAGTATTAGTAATTTAATGAAGTACTTTCGTAAATAAGATTCAATTTTTTATTTTGACTTTTACGACTTTTTGTCTGTGGCTATAAAAAAAGCTCTACTGTTATTAAAAACAATAGAGCTTTTTTGATATTCTAACAAAGTAGCTTATGCTTCTACAGCAACTTTCTCTACTTCAACAATTTTCTCATCAGAATGCCAAAGACCGTGCTTTGTACAGAAAGCAGCAGCAGTCAACTTCATCTTTTTACCAGGAACGATATAGAAATCTACTTCAGCCTGATTTGGAGTACTACCAAGAGCACCAGCAGTGAAGTTAGTTTGAGCTAACATGTTTTCACCATCCCAAAGCTGCACCCAAGCAATATAGTGATCGAAATCATCTGGATGTGGATAAGCATCACCAACTTTTACTTTTACAGTAAATTTTTCGCCAGCTTTTGCATTGTCTTCACAGTGAAGAAATGCTGAGTGACGGTCGATGTAATCTTTCTTTCCTTCTCCTTCGATAGTTGTAATATCTTGGTATCTGTTAATCTTCATAACTTTGTTTTTTTGCTATTTAGAGATACGGCTTATTGATCCTGAGAAAATTCTGTCTGATAATTAAGGGACCTAATAAAAGTGTATCTCCAAAGAATATTTTTTTGATTTAATTATATCTAATGACGAATCATAATATTCGTACATTTTCTCTGTAAAAATAATGGAATTCCTTATTTACTTAGATATTCCGATACACTTTCTTGTGTAGCTTCCATTGCTTTTTCACCTTTACTCCAGTTTGCAGGACAAACTTCACCATTAGCTTCGAAATGTTGTAAAGCGTCAACCATACGAATGGCTTCATCTACACTTCTACCTAAAGGAAGATCATTAATTACAGAGTGACGAACA
Source organism: Ancylomarina sp. DW003 (assembly GCF_029029505.1). Lineage (GTDB taxonomy): Bacteria > Bacteroidota > Bacteroidia > Bacteroidales > Marinifilaceae > Ancylomarina. The sequence continues at coordinate 249,440 of NZ_JAKJSD010000004.1, forward strand.
ACACCTTGCTTATCAATAAGGAATAAACCACGGTAAGCTACAGGAGCACCAGTTGAAGTTGCGTTGCCTTCTTCATCGTAATCGTAATCAGAAGCTAATACACCATAGTTTTCAGCAATTGTTTTTGATAAGTCAGCTACTAATGGGTAAGTAACACCTTTAATACCACCTTTGTTTCTTTCAGTATTCAACCATGCGAAGTGAGAGAATTCAGAATCAACTGAACAACCAACAACAGCTACGTTACGCTTTTCAAATTCTTCTAATTTGTCTTGGAAAGCAATAAGCTCTGTTGGACAAACAAATGTAAAATCAAGTGGGTAAAAGAAGAAAACAACTTCTTTTTCACCAACAAATTGTTCCAATGAGAAACCTTCAGTAATTTGATTTCCTTTTACTACTGCGTTTGCCTGAAATGCAGGTGCTTTTTTTCCGATTAATGTTTGCATTGTATTTAGATTTTAAGATTTAATATTCTCTTTTTGTTTAACGATTACAAATTTATATAGAGAGAGACTAATAGCCAAATTATATTAATCAATAATCTTTATCTCAATATCGAGAAATATAATACTAGATCTTTATATAAGTCAGAATGAGATAAGTTAAAAAGATCAAGTTCTTAAGTTAGTAAAATCATTGCATAAATGATCATCATTGTATCTGATTTATACCTAGATTTGCAAAATCTCTTAGAGGGCATTGAAACTCAGTAGGCTTTAGACATAAAGCCATTGTTTACCGGATTCAAACAAGATTTTAGAGATATTTCCAAACTTAAAACCGCTCATTAAATTGAGTAAATCAACACACAAAACAGTTATGTCAAAACAAAAAACAACTGACGCATTAAATTATCATTCCGAAGGACGACCAGGGAAAATAGAGGTGATACCTACTAAGCCCTACAGAACGCAACGTGATTTATCTCTGGCTTATAGCCCGGGAGTTGCAGAGCCTTGTCTTGAAATTGAGAAGAATCCTGAAGACGCGTATCGTTACACAGGAAAAGGTAATTTAGTGGCAGTCATTTCTAATGGTACTGCAGTTTTGGGCCTTGGAGATATAGGTGCATTGGCTGGTAAGCCGGTTATGGAGGGGAAAGGTTTGTTATTTAAAATTTTCTCTGATATTGATGTATTCGATATTGAGGTGGACGCGACTGATGTAGATAAATTTATTGATACAGTTAAGGCGATTGCACCAACTTTTGGTGGTATTAATCTTGAAGATATTAAAGCTCCTGAATGTTTTGAAATTGAGGAGAGATTAAAGGCAGAACTGGATATTCCGGTGATGCACGATGATCAGCATGGTACTGCTATTATTTCTGCGGCAGGTTTATTGAATGCTCTGGAGATTGGTAATAAGAAAATTGAAGATGTAAAAGTTGTCGTAAATGGAGCAGGGGCTGCAGCCGTTTCTTGTACGAAACTTTATATTTCGTTAGGAGTGAAGCCTGAGAATGTCGTGATGTGTGATAGCCGTGGTGTTATCAATGCAAAGCGTACTGATTTGAACAAGCAGAAAAAACAATTTATTACACAGAGAGATTTATCAAGTTTAGAGGAAGCTGTTGTTGGATGTGATGTATTTCTTGGCCTATCAGTTGGTGGAGCGATGTCAAAAGAGATGGTTGCTTCTATGGCACCAAATCCAGTCGTATTTGCGCTAGCTAATCCTGATCCGGAAATTGGGTACGATGAGGCTATGGAAGTTCGCGACGATGTTGTTGTGGCTACCGGGCGATCGGATTATCCTAACCAGATTAATAATGTGTTAGGTTTCCCATATATTTTCCGTGGTGCTTTAGATGTTCGTGCAACAGCAATTAATGAAGAGATGAAAATTGCTTCAGTTCATGCTATTGCTGAGCTAGCAAAAGAACCTGTTCCGGAATCGGTACATGCTGCATATAACGAAGCTAATATTACTTTTGGTAAGCACTATATTATTCCTAAGGCAATGGATCCTCGATTGGTTTCACGTGTTGCTGTAGCAGTAGCAAAGGCAGCTGTAGAGTCGGGTGTTGCACGTAAAACTGATATGGATTGGGATGCTTATGCAGAGGAGTTAAAAATGCGTTTGGGAACAGAGAACGAACTTCTACGTACGATCTTTAATAAAGCGAAAAAAGCACCTAAGCGTGTTGTTTTCCCTGAGGCAAATAACTTTAATATTCTTAAAGCAGCTCAAATAGCACTTCACGAAGGTATTGCAAAACCAATCTTGTTGGGAAATACTGAAAATATTCAGCGCTTGGTAGCGGAGAATGAACTTGATCTTGAAGGTGCTGAAATTATCGATATTCGTTCTGAAGCTGAACGTGAGAGAAGAACGCGTTATGCTGATATTCTTTGTACAAAGCTTGGACGTAAGGGACTAGTTCATAAGGAAGCTGTAGAGAAAATGTTTGATCGTAATTACTTTGCTGCAACTATGGTTGAAGCTGGTGATGCTGATGCGTTTATTTCAGGTTATGCGACACGTTATTTCGAAACGCTCAATATTGCTGAGAAGGTAATTGGTAAAGAAGAGGGAATGGAAACTCTTGTTGGGATGAATATCGTGATGACAAAGAAAGGGCCTTTATTCTTTGCTGATACAACGGTTAACTCTGAGCCAACTGAGGAATCATTGATTAATACAACATTAAGTGCTGCTCGTGCTGTTAAGAAATTTGGGCAGGAGCCTGCAATGGCGATGTTGTCTTATTCGAACTTTGGCGCTGTGAAAAAGGGTAGTCCACAGAAAGTGCATAATGCAATAGAGTTTTTACATGAGAATCATCCGGATTTGGCTGTAGATGGTGAAATGCTATTGAATTTTGCAATGGATAAGAACTTGCGTGATGCGAACTTCCCATTCAACAAGCTTAAAGGAAAAGATGTAAATACATTGATTTTCCCTAACTTAAGTTCAGGAAATATCGCATATAAGTTGATGCAAGATCTTGGAGATTCTGAAAATATCGGACCAATCATCTTGGGAACAGCAAAGCCATTTCACGTTGTGCCAATGGGTTGTACTGTTCGTGAATTGATTAATATGACTGCAATTGCAGTTGTTGATGCACAGGAAGAAAAATAAGGTTGTATTTGAAGATTGGTTCATAAGGAATCATCCATCGTTACACTTATTTAATCATATTAACATGAGCCTCCTGAATAGATTTAGGAGGCTCATTTTTTATAATTTAATTGATATCTAAAGCATATGTCTGTAATTTACTCATTAGACTTGATAGGGACTTTTGTTTTCGCAATTTCAGGAACTCTTTCAGCTGCCAATAAAAAACTTGATTTGTTTGGTGCTTTCTTTACAGGTTTTATAACTGCAATCGGAGGAGGAACATTGCGTGATTTGATACTTGGAAACTTTCCGGTAGCTTGGATATCTGATTTAAATTATTTAATAGTTATTACTATTGGAGTCCTTGCAACTTTCTTGTTTAAAGGAATGATTATGCAGTTAAAGAGAACTCTGTTTCTCTTTGATACTATTGGAATTGGAGTGTTTACCATAATTGGAATTGAGAAAGCTATTTCACTATCCATTCATCCCGTTTTGGCCATTATTATGGGCTTATTTTCAGCTGTAATGGGAGGGGTCATTCGAGATACGCTTTGTAATGATATTCCCTTAATATTCCGAAAAGAAATTTATGCTGTTGCGTGTATTGTGGGAGGTTTGTTATTCTTAGTTTTAAAATATTTCCAGATAGACCCAACGGTTAACTTATTCGTAACGGTTATTTGTATTATTGTTTTCAGGCTCATTTGTATTAGATATAAACTGAGTTTACCCGTTTTAAAATACTAAGAATAAAAAACGAGCCAATTGGCTCGTTTTTTATTTATACTAGCTCATGGAAATGAGATTGTCCAGATCGATATATTTGCCAGCATCGCTACCAAATGATTCTACATCTTTGTCGGTAATTCGATACGTACATTTTTCACCATAAGTTCCGGAAAATAGGATTTGCATTTCCTTGTCTTCTTCGTCCTGCATGATAATACCAAACAGGTTTTCATGAATTTTATGTTTCTTCAGATTTTCGTTACAAGAAGGGCATGACATATTAATTTTCTCACCTTCTTCAATATTAAAGGAAGGGTGTTTAAGTACTGTATAATCACCAAGCTCCATACTCAGAAGGAGTAAGCCTTTTTCTTTTTTATGATTTTTCGCAGCAATAATGATTTTATCGCCAACGTTTAAAAAGCTTCGACAGTGTGGACAAATGTAATTTGCTTTCATAAGGCACCATTTTTAAGTTTTAAAATAAATAGTTTGCTGCTGTTTTTATCAAAATGAATTCTATAAAAAAGATAAGGCGAAAAAAGCAGAAAGTCAATAACTATCATCTATACTTATATTAAGAAGTTTTTGATTATTAAAGTTATATCGATCCTATTTGACTAAATATATGGAATAAGCAACTATAAATTTTCAAAACTTTAATTATTCATCTATATTTGAAAATATCAATCAAGATTCTATTATTTCAACCAAATGCTAAAATTAATTACCTCTATCATTCGTTGGCTTGCAAGGTTCTTAGGGGTATTCTTATTCCTATTTTTTGCTTGGTTTGCTATAGAATTTGGAATTGATGATCCATCGTGTATGAGTCCACAGTTGTTGAAACTCTTTTACACTCATATAATCATGATGTTCGCTCTAATTGTGGTTTGGCGATTCGAATTATTTGGAGGGCTTGTTCTCGTTATTGCCTATACTTACTTTTCAATTATCAATCATACCTTCTGGACAAATCCTATTTACCCGATATTCTTTTTCATAGGTTTGTTGCACTTAATATCTTGGACTTTCCGTTATGGATGGAAACTTACTAAAGGCGGATTCTTAGGTCGATATTTGCTTCGTTAATTGATTCGTATCTCTATTTATAAAGATCACATCCTACAACTTATTTATTTCTAGTTAGTAAATCTGTTTTTTCAATTTGGGATAAAATAAAAAAATAATATGTAGGCTTATCTTTTTTTTCTAATTTTGATAGCTGAAATACTACAAACAAACATTAATATCTACGCATGTTAAATATAGCATTATTCGGCCCTCCGGGTGCTGGTAAGGGAACTCAATCTAAGATGTTGGTTGAGAAATATAATCTCGCTTACATTTCTACCGGTGATATTTTACGAGCAGAAATTGCTGAAGGTACTGAATTAGGTCTTCAGGCGAAAGATATCATTAAACAAGGTGGTCTGGTACCTGATGAGATCATTGTTCAAATTATGGAGGAGAAAATTTCCTCTAATAATGATGTTAATGGTTTCTTATTTGATGGTTTTCCACGTACTACTGTTCAAGCTTATATTCTGGAAGGTTTATTGCTTAAACTGAATACGAAACTTGATTGTATGTTAAGTTTAGAGGTTCCCAATGAAAATTTGAAGAATCGTTTACTTAAGCGAGCAGAAACTGAAAACCGTTCTGATGATACTGAGGAAGTTATAAATGTTCGACTTCAAGAATATGAAACAAAAACGACCCCGGTAGCTGAGTTTTATAAAGAAAAGGAAATCTATCATCCCATTGATGGGATGGGGGATATCGATGAGATTTTTGGACGTTTAACTTCTGTGGTTGATCAAACTCTTGAGCGTACATGGATCAATATGGTTCTTCTGGGCCCTCCTGGTTCAGGGAAAGGTACACAAGGTCGTATGTTGGCTAAGAAATTTAATTTGGTTTATATTTCAACAGGTCACCTGATGCGTCAGGAGATTAAGAAAGGTACCGATATGGGTATGAGTGCCAAAGAGTATATCGAAAAAGGAGATATCGTACCTGATGAGATTGCTATTAAATTGATTGAGCGTCAAATTAAAACACATCCTGATGCCAATGGATTTATCTTTAAGGGATTTCCAAGAACAATTGTTCAGGCGTATATTCTTGATGGCTTGTTAAGAAAGATGCAATCAACAATAACTACCGCTCTGGAGCTTGAAGTTTCTACTTTGGAATCGATTAAGAGATTGGCTGCTCGTGGTAAAACATTTAGTCGTAGAGCTTACGATGCAGATACAGATATTATCATTCACCGTTTGGAACAGCATGAAAAACGTAGTTTAAAAGTTAGTGAATATTACGCTAAACAAGATAAGCTGGGAAAAGTGAATGGTGTAGGTAGTGAAGAGACTATTTATGAAGATCTTTCACAATCAGTAAGTGAAGCTTTTAAGAAAATTAGATAAGATAAATCTTTATTATATTGAAAATCCTGATTCTTTAAGAGTCAGGATTTTTTCTTTTTGAATTCTATAAGCTCTATTGGAGCTCCCATATGCTTAATCATGGCAACTCTTACATCATCCATTGGAGAGTTTGGAGCAGCTAAAATTTCAAAATTGTGTTTCTTCAATTCTGTATCTAAATTATCAACTTCAAAAGCTAAATGAGGGACTGTTTTAATAAGTTCGTGCATTGGAGAATCTGGTTCAAATCGCATCCACTCTACACCAAAAGAACTTTCAGGAAAACCTGAAATATAGAATTTAAATTGAGGTAAATATCTCTCGTTGGGCATGATATTAGAAGTCGGAATGCCCAGGTGATGATACTTCCATCCCCATTCTTTTGTTACTTGTGGTAATTCATGTTCTTTTCTATTCATAAACTGAATGTATTAGAATTTTACTTATTCTACTCGTCTAATTCTTATCTTGTCAATTAGAGCACCATTGCCTTTGATATTTTTATTCTTATTAAACGACTCCAGTTTTAATCTCAATTTATTGGTTCCTTTATCCAAATTAATATTCATTGTATTTGAATACCCCCAATCATTCCATTTATTTAGGCCTCGTTGTGGAAAAACAATCGTTCCTAGATAGTCATTCGAAACCCACAAACTTCTTGTGGCGCATTTATCATTACTGGTCAGAGAACCGTTTCCGTTAGCATATTTAAAATCTATAAGATAGCTTCCTCTTTCTTTAACTTTAATTTTGAAAATGAAATTTGAATTAATCTTATTACTAAGCTCTATGTATGATTTTTTCTGATTGGTAAACCACTCCGCTTCAATAATCTGAATTTTAGTTTTGGGATAAACCTGAATAGGAGCACTTAAAAATGAATGGTGTCTGTTTTTATCGATACTCTCTACTTGATATTCGCAATTGTAATCTAGAGCTTGTATTGGGAAAATTGTATCTGTTGTTTCTTCAATGAGTTCATTATTACAATAAATTCTATATTTTCTGACATCATCATTGTGTTTCCAAACAAGATTTGAATCAATTATTGTAACTATAGGTTCTTCCGGAGAAAAAGCATTTTGCCTAAGTTTAATTTTTGATTGGTAGGATAAGCTATTATTCATCTCAATTATAACCTTATGATGACCTTTTAGCGTACTCGGAATTTCATTTTCATTTAAAGGAAAGCTATCAATCATGAATGAATTGATTTTGTTTCCAAAGCCAAGTACTTTAATATCTAAAGTTGAGTTGCGATATTTTAGATTCGTGATATTTATCTCACCTTTAAATTCTCGAGGAATATATGGACTAACTACAAGATGATCCGCTTTATAGTTTAGGCCAAATAGAACTCGGTATATGCTGGACAGAGAACCTGCAATACTCCACAATTGGCGATCTGAATTGATTGCAGTTCCTTTAAAATCACCAGTTTCAGCTACCATGTTTTCTTTATTGGTAAGAAACAAGGCGGAAGATCTTATTAAGCTAGATAAGCCATGCTTTACAGATTCATCATTATCCGTTTTTGTGGATGCCCAATTCCAATAAGCCTGAACAAATGGCCAAATACTATTATTGTGATAGGGCGAAATGTTTGGAATCTGTGGGTAAAAACATGAAACACCATAAGGAAGTTGAATTGTATTGTCAATAATTTGATTTTTCTGCTCTCCATCTGCAATGTCGAATAAAATACAAAGGCTTTGTCCCAGATTTTCAGTCTTTTCAGATACTATAGTAGAGTTGGCATTATATTTAAATTGTGCATAATGCTCTTTGTCTTCTAACCAAAGTTTCTCATTAATACTCTTTTTTAGAGCTTCGGAAATGTGTTGATATTTTTGGGTATCATGATTTAAAAGTTCTCCCATTTTTGAAAGAACAACCAAGCTTTGATAATGAACAGCTTGTGTACTTAATGAGAAGGCCGAATAAATGTCTTTAGCATCCATCCATTTTGGATAACTTTGTTCCCTCCAATCAAGAAATGAGGATTCACCATTGAAAAGGTGTTCATGGTAATTCCATGTGACATTCAAGTCCTCTTCAGTTGTCTTTTTTATTATAGAATAAGCCTTTTTTAACCATTGCTTATTTCCTGTACTCAAATATATTTCCCAAGCAGCAGTCGACCATATCATTCTATCAGAACTAATAGGCCAGGAACCTCCTGTACCTGTGTCTTGAATTATTTTGCCATCCTTAACTTTTTGCATTAAACTATGCATTGAAATTTCGGGGTTTGTAATGGCTAAAGCAAGAATTACGCTATAACTGATATCCCGAGTCCAAACGCCTTTCCATTTTTCTCCGGTATCAAATAAACTATCTGAGTTGATGTTGAGTTCAATTTCTTCAAGGCTCATGTTATATAAGGCATTCAGAATAGGAAAGTCAGATTCAAATTCAGGATATCTCGATATATCCCTTGTTAAACGCCAATGCGATGTGTCCTTTATTGTTTTACTACTGTCCGCAGGGTAGTTAGAAATAATATGTGTCGAGCTTAGTGCTTTTGCGTAATAATCACCTTGCTTTACCTCATCAGGAAATATTTTATATTCTTGTGAGTGATATAAATTAACCTGGTTGAAATTGCAACTAGTAAATAGAAGGCAAAAAAGAAGTAAACTAAAGCATTGTATGAAGGAGTGGGGGTGTTTCATATTTAGATTTTGGTATATGCTTAAAGATAATTGAAAATGATGAGCAAAAAAACTGTTTAAAGTCATGTCAGTTTGGCTTTAGTTAATCGGATGTTTAACTCTTTATTGTAATCAATATAAAAATTCACTAAATTCAAGTACTCTAATTTGAAATATGTCGATGAAAGAAAATATATGGTGTTTGGAGGATGTGAATTTATATCATATTCTATGTCCTCATAAATTGAAGGAATTTGAAAAAGATCATTTCCAAAATTATAAGAGTGGTGATTTTATCTACTTTCCGGGTGATACTTCGAAAAATGTTTTCATGATAAGTAAAGGGAAAGTAAAAATTGTGTCGTACAATGAAAATGGCGATGAAGTTGTAAAAGCTATTTTGGGAAAAGGGGAAATTTTTGGTGAAAAAGCCATTTTAGGTTCAGATCAAAGGGCCGACTATGCTATGGCTTGTACAGAGCCAACTTTGCTTTGCCCTATGGATTTACCCAGTATGCAGGAATTGATGCGAAATAATGAAAAGTTTGGTCTTTCGATTTATAAACTCATAGGTTGGCGTATCAAGAAAATGGAACGTCGTTTCGAATCTCTTCTTTTTCATGATGTAAGAACACGTTTGTGCGATTTTATTAAAGAGCTTGCTGAAGAAAACGGAGTGGAAAATGGAGAATCGATAGCAGTTACTCATTTTTATACACAAAAAGATTTTGCTGATTTAATTGGTACTAAACGCGAAACGGTGACTCGTTTATTTAATGAACTGAAACAAGAAGGAACAATTGATTATTCGAGAAAAGAAATTCAAATATTATGTCTTGATAAACTTTAGAGTAATTTTTACATAGAAATGAGGGTTTCCCTTATTTGCTTTAGCTGTAGTTTAAATAACTGCAGCTTTTTTTTTTGAGAAAAATGAGCAAATGTGATACAGCTTACATTTCATGGAAAGAGGATGTTATACTTTTGAAATACCGACCTTATTAGATAATGATAAGGCTATTATTTTAATTGAAACTCATAAAATATTAAGACTATGAAAAATTTAATTTATGCCTCAGTAGCAATCTTGTTTTTGTTTGCATCTTGTGATGATGACGACGACAAATCAATGCCAATGTCATCAATAACACAGAAATTTGAAAATTTACCTGATTTAGGTAGCGATTATGTTTATGAAGGTTGGCTCATCGGAACGGGAACAAATCCGGATAAAACATCTACAGGAAGATTTACTCATGTCCAAGGAAAAAATTATAAGAGCGATAAAATAGATATGAGTAAGGTTGACGAAGCGACAGCTTATGTGCTTACAATTGAACCCAAAGATGAAACCGGAGCAGATTTGTCAAGTCCTAGTGGTCTTTTTTTCTCAAAAGGTTCGTTTAGTGGTGATATGGCAAGCCCTTCAACAGATGGAGCTCTATTTGAATCAGGAGGTTTGAATAATGCCAAAGGACAATTTTTCTTAAAAGCTCCTTCTGTAGATATGATGGGGTCTGATGCCAATGGAATATGGTTTATCGATGCCTTACCACCAACAGCCGGAGGCTTTACAAACTTGCCTATGCTGACTAGCGATTGGGTGTATGAAGGATGGGTTGTTGTTAAAGACAAATCGGATAATCCGACACCAATCTCAACGGGTAGATTTTCAGACCCTAATAAAGCAGATGTTAGCTTTTCCGGTGCTGCAGATAATAACGAATTTAAGGGACCTAACGGTGTGCCTCCATTTCCAGGAGAAGATTTTATTACGGATCCAAACAATAAGTATCCGAATGTAGTATTCCCAATAGATTTGACAAGTGCAACAATTGTTATTTCAATCGAGCCGGCAAAGAATGATGAAAAATCGCCGTTCGCTTTAAAACCGTTTGTTAAGGAATTGGATAAGCAAAGTACAGGTACTGCAGTTGAACTGATGAATAAGTACAATGGAGTTATATCCGGGAAAGTTACAAGATAAATCTTAATACTTTCGAAAAGTCAAGTGCGATCATTTTATAAGATCGTACTTTTCTTAACCAAAATTTAGTTGGGCACGACTTATTCTTTTAATCAAATTATAAAGATGAGCATTGTCAGACGTGTATCAAATAAATTTCATGAAGTAGATAAAGTTAAGATTGCTACATGATAAAAAGGCAATATAGAAACACTCTAAAGAAAAATTGTATTGGAGAGATGATAATGAGATTGTGCTACCAAGTGTGGATCATATACATAAGAGTAACGATTAGTTTCAATTAGAGTGGTGTAAATTTGTTTACTCTGAATTGCAGGGAGTCTTTCATAGGGCTCCCTTTTTCTATTTTGTTGGCAGGAGTAGTATACTTTTCATGGGGTAAACTGACGTATTTATCGGAAAAACATACGCTCTTAACAAAAATTAACAGTTTAATAACAATTCAATTTCACCCATAATATACTTTTGAGGGTCTTATTGATAGAACAGAACAAAACTTGTGCTAAATTGCAAGTGATAGAAATATCTATATTCTTTACATGAGAAAACTATTTCAAAATATAATTTCAATTATCCTGTTGGTTTTTTACCTAACGGGATTTTGTGGTTTGAATTTGTTAAAGCATAATTGTTTCGCATGTCACGAACAAGATTATCATTTAATTTATGATTTGGAGAATAGTGGTGATGAAATGCATGTTTGTGAAGTTGATTCACACCCTCATCTTATTCAGATTCATAAAAATTCTACTCATGCGCATATTGCTGAAGCTCCTTGCTGTTCTTTAGAGTTGATTTATCTAAAAAGTTATCCTAAAACATTAGTTAAACAAGCTATGAAATCACCTTTGGTTTCTAGTCTTGATTTGCATTTAGCACCTAGTTTGCAATTGCACAACCTAAGTGATTTAAGCAAAGATATAGTGTGTGATTACTTACAAAAAATTGTTGATCCACCAGAATTAACACCACAACGACTTTGTTGTTACCGCTGTTGATACCTTCCTATTTATTATTCCAATAGTTTAATATTGTAGCTCTATGTATGAGCTGTTTTAAACTTGAATTAATTAAATCTCACACAAGTTTTTTCATGTTGAATGCTGGAACTTTTATTCTGGTTAACATGGAGTATTAAATAGTATAGTATATGAAAAGGATATTAGTTTTATTCCTTGCTTTGCTTCCTTTGTTTTCTATTGCGAAAACAGATGAAGGTAGAAAAATATTCGAAGGTAAAATTGTTGAAATATTAGCAAATAAAAAACAAGCGCCTTTACCTGGTGCATCGATATTTTGGAAGAATACAACCCAAGGTACAGCATCCGATGCTAATGGTCATTTCACACTTGATGCATCAAAGAATTCAGGAATTTTAATTGTACAGTTTGTTGGTTATGAGACACGTGAAATTAAGGTAAGTGAATTTAAAGATAAAGAGTTGATAATTGAACTATCACCTAATGTTGAGTTGAATGAAGTTGTGGTTTCGAGACAAAGAGCGGGAACCATTCTTGATAGAGAAAACCCAATTCAGTCTCAAAGTATTACAGGCGCTGAGCTGTGTAAAGCGGCTTGTTGTAATTTGGCGGAGAGTTTTGAAACCAATGCCTCGGTTGACGTATCTTATGCTGATGCTGCAACTGGTGCAAAATCGATAAAACTGCTTGGCTTAACAGGGAAGTATATTGAGATGATGACTGAAAAGAATCCGAATTTTAAAGGATTAGCCTCAGTATATGGAATGGTTTATGTTCCCGGTCCGTGGATGGAATCTATTCAGGTATCAAAAGGTGTTGGGTCAGTGGTGAACGGTTTTGAATCAATTACAGGTCAAATTAATATTGAATATCAAAAACCTCAGAATGCACCAAAGTTATATTTAAATGGGTATACCAATAGTATGGGAATGTCTGAAGGCAACCTGATAACAGGGGTTAAGTTTTCGAATAAACTTTCTACATCTATTTTGGCTCATGGTCAGGATAATACCAGAGAAATTGATCACAATGACGATAATTTCCTTGATGATCCAATGGTACGTCAATACAATATTGTTAACAGATGGCACTGGAAACCAAGTAAAGAATGGATTACTCAATTTGGTGTAAAATTTATCGATGAATCAAGAGTTGGTGGTCAAAAAGGATATGATGAAAGTAAAACCAACGACATGAATAATGCTTATCGAATTGATATCGATACACGTCGTTATGAGGCATTTGCCAAGATCGGTTATGTGTTTCCGAAGGATGATGATAAGAGTTTCGCACTGATTACGAACTTCTCTTCTCATGAGCAAAAATCATTTTATGGATTAAGAAACTACAATGCTGATCAGAAATATTTGTACGCTAATTTATTGTTTCAATCTTATATCGGAAATCTAAACCATAAGTATACAGCTGGTTTATCTTTTATCTACGATGATTTTAACGATAATCTTTTTACTGGGGTAAATAGCCTTGGAGGAACGGATCGATCGGAAAAAATTGCAGGAGCTTATGCGGAGTACACATGGTTACCATCTGATGAAATTACTTTGCAAACAGGTTTGCGCTACGATCACAATTCTGTTTATGGTGGCTTTGTTACCCCTCGTTTACACTTCAGATATCAATATGCCGAAGGATCAACACTGCGTTTAGCAGCCGGTAGTGGTCGTCGTACTGCAAACCCTATTGCTGAAAACAGCTTCTTATTGGCTTCGAATAGGACTTTTAATATTGCTTCTGACCTAAAGCAAGAGAAAGCTTGGAATTATGGTTTGAGTTTAACGAAGTATTTCAATTTATTTGGACAAGATTTTACTGCATCAGCCGATTTTTATCGTACCGAATTCCAGAATCAGGTTATTGTAGATGTGGATCAGAATATTAATCAGGTTAATTTTTACAATCTCGATGGGCAATCATATGCCAATAATTATCAAGTTGAATTGAAATTTGAACCTGTAAATCGTTTAGATGTGACAACTGCTATTCGTTTTTCTGATGTTAAGGCTGATATTGATAATAAGATGCAAACAGTTCCATATGTGAATCGATATAAAGGATTGGTAAACTTATCTTATTCAACAAATATGAATATTTGGCAGTTCGATTTCACAACACAGCTTAATGGTGACATGCGTATTCCTTCTACTGCTAATAATCCAACAGAGTATCAGCGTCGTGATAAATCACCAGCTTATGCCTTATTAAATGCTCAAATAACCAAGCGATTCAAGATTTGGGAAGTTTATGTAGGAGTTGAAAATCTAGGGAACTATACTCAAAAAAATCCTATTATTGCTGCGGATAATCCGTTTGGAGATAATTTTGACGCTTCGATGATTTGGGGACCAATACAAGAACGAAAATTCTATTTAGGTATCCGTTTCACTCTTGATAGAGATGAGTAAAACTGATTAAGATTTTTGAATAAAAATATATTATTGACTAACTGCTATTGGAGCATCAATAGCTTAAACAAATAAACATGAAAAATTTAACTCAAAACTTGAAAAAGGCTTTTATGGCCATTGCAATTATTTTATTTACAACTGCTGCTTTTGCTCAAAAGCAGGAAGTGAAGAAAGTTGAAACTGTTGTATTTAAAGTAGAAATGGATTGTCGCGGATGTGCTAAGAAAATTGAAAAAAGCATGCCATTCGAAAAAGGTGTTAAGGATTTACAAATTGATTTCGAAAATCAGAAAGTAACACTTAAGTATAAAACTAAGGCGACAACTAAGGAAGCTTTGAAAAAAGCTATTGAAAAGATGAAATTTAAAGTGACTGAGATAAAAGCTTAGGTCAGAACTAATTCATATTATTAAAGCGATTTCTCTTAATAGAGGAGTCGCTTTTTATTGAATAAAAAAAGACGCCATTAGATGACGTCTTTTAATATAGTCGGTAAATTTTAATAAACCTTTAGGTTATTGTTTACGGATTTACAAAGCTTTCTCTTGGTCCACCAGTTGCAAAGATAGTTCTCATTCTATCATTTTGTCCGTTTGTAAACATATACATGCAATTGTCATTTACATAGTCCATATAGTTCATGGTCATGTCATTAGATCTACAGTGTACAGTTGGGTAAGAAGGACATCCATAATTAGGCTGATCTGAACTTGGGGTATCTGTAACAAAGTCATCTTGTTTACATCTGCCATCTCCCCAGATATGACGTAGGTTCAACCAGTGACCTACTTCATGAGTTGCTGTTCTTCCGTGACCATACTCGCCACCTCTTGCGTTTTCACCAAAGAAATCGCTACCGATAACAACACCGTCAGTCGCTAATTCGCCACCAGGAAATTGTGCATAACCTAAGATACCACCACCAATTTCACAGATCCAGAAATTTAATTTGTGAGCAGGATCCGTAGCATCTATACCACCTTGATTAGAATGCTTCATTGCATCATTTGTACCCCATGAAGACTTCGATGAAGCCTTTCTGTTTACAGTTTCCAAAACAAATGTAATATCAACATTAGCTATGTCATTATTAAACTCGTTAGGTACTCCACCTGCATTAGGGTTTAAGTCATTATAGTCCTCATTTAATATATCAATCTGAGAATTGATATGAGCTTGAGTAACAGGATGATTTGCATCTTCCAAAATATTTATAACAACTGGAATAGTTATACTACCTTGATATGGTGTTGGAGCTGGAGTACCTCCGCCACCTGGCTTGCCTTTTGATGTTGCATTAGAACTTTTAGCGGCAATTAGTTTTCTAGTGTGTTTTTCGATGTTATACATACGATTTTCCAAACTAGGATTTTCTTTTAATTGTCGGTTTAAAACTTTCATACTACCACACTGAGGACCATGTACGTGTCCTGGGCGTTCTGATTTTACAGTGTTTTCTTCACTTGTGTAAACATAGAAATCACTCATGTCTACAGCTATTTCTTGTTGGTCGGGTTTAACTTCATTAGCATTATTTTGGCATGATCCTAGGATTAAAGCCAAACTTGCTACTGAAAGCAGAATTCTTTTCATAAAAATTTAGTTTTGGGGTTAAATTTAAATTTTAGGTTTATTAAAATTCGATCGAATCTAATCATAAGAAATTAGAAAATAAAATTTGAATGATGATTTTTCATTGATTAACAATAGATTATCATCCATTAATCATCTGTGTTGTACTGTTTATAATGTGTTGATAATATTATTTTTTTTTGATTTTTTAATAAATGTTAAAAAAGATTAAAATACAGGTTGGATAATGTCAAATAAAATTCAATTTTAGTTCTAGTGTGATTAATTTGAAAATAAAATGATTTTATATTTTTCTTATTTGAGTGGCATAAAAGTGTTGTTTAATTCAGCTTTAAGTATGATTAGTATTTGCATTGTATCTTCTAATGAATGCAGTTTTTAATGAGAATTTTAAATTTGTATTTTACATTTTAAGTTTACTGTAATGAATAATAAGTTGAGGTTTTGTGGTGATTTCGATGCATTTTTATTAAAACTAAATATATTGCAAATAAAAATGAGTAATTAAGAGTTAGAATGAAATTATTAGGAGAGTAAGTGACTCTTTTTATTTAACTAAAATAATATGTTGGTTTTTATTAATACTTAAAATATGTGTTAAACAAAAAAAAATAAATTATTTATATCAAAGTAAAATTGAATACAATCTTAGGTATAAGGCAATAACAGACCTTATATTCTGAATATGATGAAATTTTAATAATCACTGAAGCTTAAAATGGTTTAAACTCGAGTTTATTGTACATATGTGTGTACGGGATTTTGAACTTGTGGTGATTGACTTTGTATAATCATTGTTTTTATTTAGTTTGATTCCAAATACGAATAATAAAGGATATCTTAGTCCCAAATTAAATAAAACGAGATGGGGCAATATATATATAAGAATCAGATACAATCATTTTCTTTTCAAAATGTTAAGGGGTTTGCATCACCTATAACCATTTTATATGGTGGGAAAACAGGAAACTCCGCGTTCATTGCAAATGAAATCTACACAGAGTTTAAAAAATACGAGCTTGATCCAACTGTAATTAGTATGGATCAATATGATTTCTCTAATTTAGAAGATGAAAAATACCTTTTTATAGTTGTAAGTACCAGAGGTGAAGGTGATCCTCCTGGTCAGGCGAAGGCTTTCTATAAACATCTTTTCGGAAAAAATGCTCCAAAGCTTCCTAATCTGAACTATTCTGTATGTGCTTTAGGCGATTCCACGTATCAGTTTTTTTGTCAAACGGGTAAGGATATTGATCGACAATTGGAGAAATTGGGTGCGAGTCGTTATGTGAGCTTGGTAACTTGTGATTTGGCTTATAAATCTAAATCTGAATTTTGGGCTTCCTCTTTACTCAACAAGTTTCAAAATAGATTAAATGGTGATGTGGTTAATTTAAAATTTGGGACTCACTCTTTGGGACCAACTTATACAGTTAATGTTAAGGATAAATATAGGTTGACAAGCGAAGAATCTTTAAGTGAGATAAGCCATTTGGTTTTGCATACTGATCATCCGGATTTTACTTATAAGGCGGGGGATTCAGTTTCAATTAAGCCTAAAAATCCATATTCACTGGTTGTGAAAATTATGATTAAGCAAGGTTATTCTCATGAAACCATTGTAAAGTATAAGGGAAAGAAAAAAAGCATAGAGGAGTTGTTGGTTACAAAATTAGAATTAACATGTTTGAGTGAAAGTGTGCTATGCGATTATTTAGCTCATACCAATAATATAGATTTACGAATCTTATGTGAAAATAAAAACGAGTTGTTTAAGTACCTTCAATTTGCAGATGTTTATGATATGTTATCGGACTATCCTTCAAAAATTGAGGCACAAGACTTATGTCAGATTCTAAATAAAATTAAGCGTCGGGAATATTCTATCTCGTCTAGTGTAAGTGAGACCCCTAATGAGGTACACCTGACTGTGAAACAATTTAATTATTCTGCATTTGGAAGGAACCGTATTGGGGCTTGTTCATCATACATTAACAAAGGACTTCAAGAAGGATCAAGCTTGAAAGTTCAGCTTATTCCCAATGAAGAATTCAGACTTCCGGAAGACGATTTGCCTATTATCATGATAGGAGCAGGAACTGGAATAGCCCCTTTTTTATCTTTCCTAAAAGAGAGAAAAGCTAAAGAGGCAAATGGAGATAATTGGTTGATTTTTGGCGAAAAAAATAGAACCTGTGATTTTTTGTATCGGAAAGAATTAGAAGGTTTCAAAGAGGAAGGCTTGTTAGATCATTTGGATTTAGCTTTTTCTCGTGATCAGGAAGAAAAATATTATGTGCAGAATGTACTAAAGGAAAAAGCTAAGACTATTTGCACTTGGTTAAATAGGGGTGCTCATCTTTATATTTGTGGTTCTATGGCTATGGGTAAATCTGTTAATAAGGTGCTTGTTCAAATCCTTCAAAATCACAATAAAATAGATAAAGAAGAGGTTCTTGATTATCTTGAAAAATTGAAAGAAGATTTTCGTTTACATGAAGATCTTTATTAGAATAGGTTTAGTTTAAAATTAAAGAATTTATTTTAACATGTTTTAACGGATTGGCTTCACCCATATTGCGGATATGTTTGTCTTAATATTGATTTCAGTGTAATAATTTAACCCGCGTATTAATATACGCAATTCTTAATTTTACTTATATGAAAAAGATAATCCTTTCAGTAGTAGCTTTATTCGTTTTTACAAACGTATTTTCCCAAGGCATTCAATTTGAACACGGTACTTTTTCCGAAGCACTGGCGAAAGCTAAAAAGGAAAATAAAATGGTATTTATGGATTGTTACACCACATGGTGTGGTCCTTGTAAATATTTAGCAAAGAATGTATTTACTCAAAAAGAAGTCGGTGAATTCTTCAATAAGAATTTTGTAAATGTGAAAATGGATATGGAGTCTGAAGCAGGCAAGCCATTAATGGGTAGATATCAGGTTTCGGCTTTCCCAACTCTACTGTGGTTAGATGGTGATGGTAATATTCAGCATAAAACAATGGGGGCTGGTGATGCTAAATCTTTAATTGGTACTGCAACATTAGCTTTGGATACAGAGAACAATTGGAGTGGATTGAACAAGCAATATAAGAATGGAAAGCGTAACTCTGAATTTATGCAAAAGTATATAATGGCTTCAACTAAGGCGGGGATCGATGTAAAAGAAGCTGTTGATAATTATTTCTCGAGTAAGAAACCTGAGGAATTGATTAATTCAGAAGATGCTATATTAATTGCTAGTTCAGTTAAAAGTACTTCCAATAAGATGTATCAGTTTGTATTGAATAACAAAACCAAATTTTATGCTGTTGCCGAGAAAGCTCAAATAGATCAGTTTCTTGAAGGTACGATGATGAGAGAGCTGGGGCAATGCTTACGTAAAGGTGATGAGGGAGCTGTAGAACAAAAGAAGAAAGAGTTGCTTGCTTTAGATGCGAATATTGGGACTAAGGTGATTGCATTTATGGATGTTAATTTACTTAGCAGAGGAGCTGATAAAGTGAAATTTTATCAAGCTGTGGCAGATTATGGTATTAAGTATGATTTTGATAACTCAAATAATCTGAATAGATATGCCTGGACAATTGCTGAAGCTAAAGAAGAATTGAGTAAGGAACTTTTGGATACGGCATTAAAAATGGCAAAACGATCTGTTGAATTGGATGCAAATTTTGCCAATATTGATACTTATGCATTTTTATTAAATAGAGTAGGACAAAAGGAGAAAGCCAAAGTTCAGGCCAAAAAATCAGTTGAGCTGGCACCTGAAGATCAAAAGAAGGATTTATGGGCATCGAAATTTCTGAGTGGAGAGATAAAGTAATTAAATAGAAACTCTTTATTCTCGATACGAGATTCAAGATATTTAAAACTGTAAATGTAGAGTTGCAAACTTTATGTTTATAATTTTTCAGATTTGCAAGCAGGATATGTGCTTGTTTACAGTAAAAATTGAAGAAATAATACAATTCTAATTAATATAAATTCGGAACAGAATTTGTTATCTTTAGGTTCAGTTTAAACAAGACATTAACCCAATAGGATAAAAATGAAGAAGTTAAAATTAGTACTGTTTGTAGGAATAATGTTGATGTTTCTTTCGTCAACAGTTAAAGCCCAGGGAATAGAGTTTTTTCATGGAACATTTGCTGAAGCACAAGTAGAGGCACAGAAAGAAGGTAAGCAAATATTTATGGATTTTTATACATCATGGTGTGGACCGTGTAAGATGATGGCAAAAAAGTATTTTACTTTGGAAACTGTAGGTAAGAAGTTCAATAAGAAGTTTATCTGTTTAAAAATTGATGCTGAAAAAGGAGAAGGACCTACTTTGGCTAAGAAATATGGTGTAAGAGCTTATCCTACACTTGTTTTTACAGATTCTTCTGGTAAAGAATTGAAGAAAGTAATGGGAATGAAAAACGAACAACAATTGCTTGAGTTGGCAAAGTAGTTTCTGTCAAAATTATAAGTTAAAGCCTCTGTTCTATAAATTAGGATAGAGGCTTTTTTTATAGTTTATATTTTTTGTTTAAAAGTGGAATCTCTTGTAACTTGTGTGTTCATAAAAGCATTAAATAATGAGGATGGTTGGATTATCATTCTTTTGATATACTACATGTTAGCTTGTAGTATGTTTTATAATTATTTCAAGAATTGAAATTCTTATCAACAAGGTGAAAAAATCATCTTGTTTTTATTATTTTCGGAAAATATTTGAGACGGAATATACTTCGTTTCAGGAACAAACAAAAATACATTAACTAACAGATTTATACATAATACAACAATGGCTAAAATGAAAGCTCTAGTGAAATCCAAAGCTGAAAAAGGCTTATGGATGGAAGAAGTTGATGTTCCTAAGATTGGCATTAACGATGTACTTGTAAAAATTAAGAAAACAGCTATTTGCGGAACTGACCTTCACATTTATAAATGGGATGAGTGGGCTCAAAACACAATCAAACAGGGCATGATTATTGGTCATGAATATGTTGGTGAGGTTGCTGAAATTGGAGCTGGTGTTACAGGTTTTAAGGTTGGCGATCGTGTAACAGGCGAAGGACATATTGCTTGTGGACATTGTAGAAATTGCCGTAGAGGTCGTAAGCATGTATGTGAAAATACAGTAGGTATTGGTGTAAATATTGATGGTATTTTTGCCGAATATGCAGCTATTCCAGCATCAAATTTGATGAAAATGAGTAATCAAATTGATGACGAATTGTTAGCAATTATGGATCCATTTGGAAATGCGACACATACAGCTCTTTCTTTTTCAGTTATTGGTGAAGATGTACTTGTTACAGGAGCTGGATTAATTGGTTCTATGGCTGTAGCAATTGCAAAATTTGCTGGAGCTCGTTATGTAGTGGCAACAGAAACCAATCCTTACCGAATTGAACTGGCTAAGAAAATGGGTGCAACTCGCGTTGTTAACCCAATGGAAGAAAGCCTTGATGATGTAATGAAGGAGTTAGGTGTAATAGGTTTCGATATAGGACTTGAGTGTTCTGGTGCGCCAGCTGCATTCAACGATATGGTTTCGCATATGTATAACTCAGGTAAGATTTCATTATTAGGAATTCTACCATCTCAAACTCAGGTAAACTGGAGTGATATCATTTTCAAGAGTCTTCAGTTGAAAGGTATTTACGGTCGAGAAATGTATGAAACATGGTACCAAATGGAACAAATGTTGATGAGTGGCTTGGATCTTTCTCCAATGATCTCACATCGCTTTGATGCCGCAGATTTCCAGAAAGGTTTCGACATTATGGAAGAAGGAAACTGTGGAAAAGTAATTTTGAACTGGAATTAATTTCAGTCAGAAAATATGGTTTAAAAGCTCAGCATTTTGCTGAGCTTTTTTTGTAATAATTGTCCTGTCCTGAAATAAGCCGATACTTAATTGACTTATTTATGGTAAGAGATAAAAAAATAGAATTTCTTCCTCTGCTTAAGTTTCTGTAAATTAAAGATTAGTGGTGCTGCGAAATTCGTTTTTCGATGTGTGATTTTAACAGTCTGTTTGGATATTAACATAGCTTTCTTACTTTTATCAGCTAAAAATGGACAAACACGAACAAGATATTATTAGGAAATTTAAAAGTGGAGACGAATCAGGACTCCGCCTCTTGTTCGACTTATATTACTCTCCTCTTTGTTTATTTGCCTACAAATATTTTGACTCTTATGAAAAGGCAGAAGATATTGTTCAGGAAGCTTTCATCACATTATGGGAGAAGAATAGAATGATAAATTTTACGGGATCTATAAAAGCTTATCTTTTTAGTATTGTTAAAAATAACTCGATTAATAAGATAAAAGAAGATAAAAAATACCGATTTGAAGATGTAGAAAAACAAGCCTATTCAATTATTGAGGATAAATTTGAAACGGAAAATCTAGAAGAGCGTAAAAGAAAGCTATATAATGAGATTGGACAATTACCTACTCAATCTAAAAAAGTATTTGAAGCTATAGTATTTGAAAAAATGAAATATGCTGAAGTTGCAGCAGAACTCGATATTTCAATTAATACCGTGAAAACCCATTATTCAAGAGCGCTGAAACAGCTTCGCTCTTCTTTAGATATTCTTATCATGATCTTGTTACCGTAAATCTTAAGTATGAAATTGCGAATTTTGTAATCCTCAATCTTCAATCCTCAGCCACCTTTCTACGATTCTGCTTTTCTTTTTAAATGCTAATTGCATATTTCTTGAGAACAGAAGTAATTCAAGTAATTAATCATTTCCCAATAGGATTTATAACTGTGTTATAAATCAATAGCTTAAAAGATGTTTTGCAAAAAGTTGTCAAAACGTGTCACCCATTTTTATCTTTTTCACTTATAGGATTAAACGAATACAAAAAATGGAATTTTCAAAAGAACAAATTATAGATCTTATTAGTGCATATCATCAAAATACAATTTCTGATGAAGGAATGCAGAATCTTAAGGATTGGTTAAAGATTAATCCTAAGAATTCATCAGAGTTTGCAAATTATTTAGCCTTGCTCAAAGAGAGTGATGCAATAAGCGAACTTAATAAAATAGATAAAGAACAGGCTTGGAATAATATTAATCAGTCTTTGAATAAGGTTTCAAAACCAGATAAAGTAAGACGATTGCATCAGTGGTTACCTTATGCAGCAGCAGTTGTCGTAGTTGCTTTCGTAAGTTATTTCATGATATATCAGGTTCATCAGGAATATGATTTCTCTAAGAATTACAATTTTGCTGAAATAGCGAAGGCTGGTTCTGTCAAAGCCATTTTAACACTTGATAACGGTGAGGTAATGAGTCTTGATAATAAGTTGGCATCTGTAATTACCGAGAAAGATGGAACACTGATTCATAAAAATAAAGAAGATGGGATTATCTACAACAGGAAGGCAGAAGTAAAAACTAAACTTATTTATAATAAGATAAATGTGCCTAGAGGAGGGGAGTATTCTTTGACACTAGCTGATGGAACTCGGGTTAGATTGAATTCAGAATCGTCACTAAAATACCCGGTGCAATTCATAGGTTCAATTCGTAAGGTTGAATTGACAGGTGAAGCCTTTTTTGAAGTGGCTCATAATGCTGATAAACCTTTTATTGTAAAAGCTCTCGATAATGAAGTTAAAGTATTAGGAACCAAATTTAATGTGTCGAGTTACAGTGATGAGGAGTATGTCGCGACAACATTGGTTGAAGGTTCGGTTCAGGTCGAAGTTTTGGGAAATACACAGCTATTGAAACCAGGATTCCAAGCTGTCGTAAAAAAGGGTGACAATAAGTTTGCTGTAAATAAAGTCAATACTGATTTATATACATCTTGGACGACTGGAGTTTTTCGTTTTAAGGATCAATCTTTAGAAGAGATTTGTCATCAGTTGAGCCGATGGTATGATGTTGACTTTTTCTTTACAGAAAATCAATATAGAAATCTAAGGTTTTCTGGAGCAGCTAAAAGAGAAAAGCCAATTGATTTTTCATTAGGAATGATTGAGAAAATGGCAAAGGTGAAATTTGCTATTAAAGACAATAGGATTATTGTAGGAAAACCAAACCAATAAATTCATTTTGCTGGCGGCCACTAGCGAAATGGAAATATAAAAAAAACAGGAAATGCGGCCACATTCCCTGTTTCAATTATTAATCAACCATTGAAAATAACCCTCAATGGAAGTATAAACCTAGAACCTAAAGTTATGAAAAAAAACCTAAAGTGGCGGGCTTTATCTCCTGCCATTAGAAAAACATTGCTTATTATGAAGCTGAGTTTGATTATTATTTTTATTTGTAGTCTGCAACTATCTGCTTCTGTATCACTTGCACAACGAGTGAGTGTAACTGTTAGTGAAGTTTCTTTAAGAAATGTTTTGGAGAATTTGCACGAGCAAACCGGAACTTACTTCATGTATAATGAAAGTGATTTGAATGAAACGATTTTTGTAGCACTTGATATGCAAAATGTGAGTCTTGAAGAGGCTTTAAATGAGATTTGTAAGCAGACGGCGTTTGAATATGAGATTATTGAGGATTTTGTTGTATTTAAAAAGAAAACAGATGAGTTTATACAGCCTGAGATTCAAGAAAACAAAATTCAAAAGGGGACTGTAAAAGGAGTTGTAAAAGACGAAGATGGTAATACGCTTCCAGGTGTTTCTGTAGTTATTAAAGGAACCAATACTGGTGTTGCTACTAATATTAATGGTGAATATACCATCAATTTCGAAGGAGATAATATTGTTTTAGTTTATTCATTTGTTGGTATGATAAGCAAGGAAGTTGCTTATACGGGGCAATCAACACAGGATATAATGTTGACAACCGATGCAGCACAGATGGCTGAAGTTGTGGTTACGGGCTATCAAACTATTTCCAGAGAAAGAGCAACGGGAGCTTTCGATAAAATAGCAATTGAGCATATTGACAAGCCCTCTTCTAGTATTTCAGAACGTTTAGTTGGTATGATGGCTGGTGTTAATACTACAGTTAGTGCTGATGGTGAGGTTGATTTTGAGATTCGAGGTCAGTCAAGCCTTTATGCTGATGCTCAACCCCTAATTGTAGTGGATGGTTTTCCAATTGAAGGTAATTTTTCAAGTATTAACCCGAACGATGTTGCAAGTGTAACAGTTTTGAAAGATGCTGCGGCAGCTTCTATTTGGGGAGCTAAATCAGCTAATGGCGTTATTGTTATTACAACCAAGCAGGCTGAAAAAGGCAAAGTTAAAATTGAGTTTTCTTCATTTTGGAAAATGACGCCTAAGTTAGATTTAGACTATGTGAACCCAAGAGCTTCGAGTGCTGAAACAATTGAATACGAAAAGCAAGGCTTTAACTCTGATCTTTTTGGAGGTGCACTCTATTGGGGGTATCCAGTTCAGTCCTTGTCAGATGCAAGCTCTGCCCGATCATTAGCTTTTATTGCCATGAATGAATACAAACAAGGGCGTAGTTCGGAATCTGATATGAATAATGCTTTGTCTAGCTTAGGTACATTAAATAATAAGAAACAAATAGAAGATAATCTACTTCAAAATCCATTCACACAACAATATAACTTAAGTATTTCCGGTGGTAATGAAAGAATGTCAAACTTTCTTTCTATTCTTTATGAAAGTAACAAAGATTATTTTAAAGAGAATAGTGTCGATAAGTTTATGGTGAACTTTCGTAATAAGATTGAAGTTGCTAAGTGGTTAGATTTTGAGTTTGCAACTATGATTCAATATGATGATCGTACTAAAAATGGTGTAAGTTTGAGTGATGTTAGAGGATTACAACCTTACGATATGCTAAAAGATGAGAATGGTAACTTGAATGATTTGAGTTATATGCACTATTACAAGCCTGTGCTCGATGAGATGGTTCCAAAGGATGCCTTCCCAATCTCAGATTGGTCGTATAATCCCATATCAGAAATTAAGCAAAGAGATCTTACGACGAAGCAATTGAATGCAAGAGTTCAAGCAGGTCTTAATTTTAAGATAATGGAAGGTTTTTCTTATAATACGAAGATTCTATATGAGCACTTTACCTCGGATAGTAAGAACGTTTATAAAGAGAATTCATTTACTATGCGACGAATGATAAATGAAACTTCAACTTGGGATAGAACAACAGGAGAAGTTACTCAGAATATGCCACTGGGTGGAGGATTAAAGCAAAGTTCTTCAATCGTTAGGAACTATAATTTTAGAAATCAATTAAACTTCCAACGCACATTTGCAGAAAATCATGCGATTAACTTTGTTGCTGGTGCAGAGATAGCAAGTAGAGTTGTTGAAAGAAAATATGACCCTGATGTGATTGGTTATAGTGATGATAAGTTAACTGTGGGAAGATTATTATCAGATTACGCATCTTCAACCAAAATGTGGAATGGTTATCCAATAACCTATGCACGTTATTTCTACCCAATTAACTTGGATCCTTCTCACTCTTTTAGGTATTTAACCGATAGGTATTTTTCACTGTATGGTAATTTATCTTATACTTATAATGACAAATATACGGTAACAGGTAGTGTAAGAACGGATGCTTCAAACCTGATTACAGATGATCCTAAATACAGATATGCACCATTCTGGTCGACAGGTTTTGGGTGGCAACTAGGTAAAGAAGATTTTCTTAACAATGCAGAATGGTTAGATCGTTTGAACCTTCGAGGCACTTTGGGTTATAATGGTAATGTGGATAAGTCAACATCTTTTATGCCTCTAATTGACGTCAGTGGCTTAGCCAATATTTATACGAACGAAACGACAGCCTCGATTTCCAGTTATGGTAACCCAACCCTTCGTTGGGAGAAAACCAGATCGGTGAATATTGGATTGGATTTCTCAGTATTAAGATCTAAACTACATGGTTCTATTGATTATTATCACAAGAAAGGGGCAGATTTGATTGTAAATCAGTCTATAGCTTCGATGAATGGTACAACCACCCAGAAATTTAATAATGGGGAGATGGTAAATAAAGGAATAGAACTTATGATTGGAACAACATTGCCTATTGTAGGGAAGGATATTAAGTGGAGTGGTAACTTTAATTTTGCCTATAATAAGAATGAAATTACAAGTTTTTATAAGGCATCTTACGCTCAATATGATCTATATAATGGAGGAACATCTGCTTATTCTCAGGGTATGGATGCAAATACCATGTGGGCATTTGACTATGCAGGTCTTAGAAATTTAGGAACCGAATCTGATCCCAAAATGGCACCTGTTGTTCATGGTGTTGATGGTGATACTTATGGACTTACAGGTTGGACTCCTGGAACTGATGCACGTAAGTTTATGAAAGCTCAGGGAACGACTGTTGCCCCTTATATTGTAGGATTTCAAAATTCATTTAAAATTTATGATTTTGACCTGTCATTTATTATTACCGGTAAATTTGGTCACGTGTACAGACGTCATGGTTTCAATTATCCTGCTATGACAGGAGGAAATACAAATGTGAATAATAAATATTCTGAAGTTGCTAATGGCGATCCTTCTAAAATTGTTCCGATACCAAGCAATGAACCTCGTTATTATTTCTGGGATAGATTCTATCCATATA
The DNA here is from genome assembly GCF_029029505.1 of Ancylomarina sp. DW003. Classification (GTDB taxonomy): domain Bacteria; phylum Bacteroidota; class Bacteroidia; order Bacteroidales; family Marinifilaceae; genus Ancylomarina. The sequence continues at coordinate 276,899 of NZ_JAKJSD010000004.1, forward strand.
TGTCATATCTAACTGCTGATGCTTCTCATATAAGATTTCAGGAAGTTAGCTTATCGTATAATATTCCATCACAAGTTATTTCAAAGTTAGGATTCAATAATGCAAGAGTATATGCTCAGGCTAATAATTTGGGAACCATCTTATGGAATGATTATGACGAAGATCCTGAGTATCCAATAGGAACACTTAAGCCTCAGGCAAGTTTTACATTAGGTGTTAAGATTAGTTTGTAGTTAAAAAGTTTACAGATATGAAAAAATATATTTTAATTATAGTGATGTTGTCAGCAGTACTTTTTACCGCTTGTGATGAGTTCTTAAATGAACCACCATCAAAAACATCGTCTTTGGTTCCTTCAACGGTGGAGCACTTAGAGAATTTATTAAATAATTATGGTACTTTCTCTACGGAAAATAACAGTGATCTTATTTATGGATCAGATGATTATGGTTTGCTAACTCAATTATATGATAATACTAGTGGTGTCTACACTGTAAAAATGGCAAATTATGCTACTTGGGATGTGCAATATATACCAGATGATGATAGAGCTTATTTTCCACAAGAATGGAGAAAAATATTCCAGGCTAATTTAATTCTTGAAAGTTTAGGTAGTGTTAGTGGAACTGAAAGTGAGAAAAATAATTTAAGAGCTGAGGCACATTTTATTCGTGCATATAGTTACTATCAGATGGTGAATACATACTGTTTGCCTTATAGTGAAGAAAACAAAGATGAACTAGGTCTTCCTGTTAAAGCTTCTACTAGTTTCGAAGAGTCAGGAGCTAGAGCAACACTAGGTGAAACTTGGGAAATGATTCTGTCTGATTTAGAAAAAGCTTTAGAGTTGAATCGTGATCTTGAACTAAATGATGGCAAGTACAGATCTTGGAGAGCAAGTACGCCTGCAATTAATGCTTTTGCAGCAAGAGTCTATCTTATGATGAATGATTATGCAAAGGCTCAATCCTATGCTCAAGTAGCACTCTCGGGTCATAATCAGATGATGGATTATAATATAGATATGCGTTTTTCTGATATTATTGAAGAAGAAATGATTGATGGTGTATTGACAAGAATATGGTATCCATATACGCACGATGCTCAGTCTGATCAGACAGGTAGAATGCAATGGAAGGAGTTATATTATTATCGTTTTTTAAATCATAGTTCTTGGAATTATATTCCTTCACCTGAACTTTTAGCTCTGTACGACCAAACATATGATTTGCGTTATAAGTATCATATGGTTGAGGATTATTCTTACGATAGAGGTTTGTCCACTAGCTATCCAGGTTATATTTTCTTTTTTAAAGATCAGATCCCAAGTGGACCAACCGTTGCAGAAATGCTTCTAGTTGAAGCAGAGTGCAAAGCCCGAACAGGGAATTGGCAAGAGGGAATAAATACGGTTAATGAATTAAGAGCAAAACGTATGGATAATACAGCTCCGGCCAATATTATTAACTTATCAGCAGCAAATCAAGCCGAAGCAATAACTGAGATTCTGAAAGAGCGTCGTAGAGAATTACCATTTACACAACGATTCTTTGACGTAAGGCGATTTAATAACAATGCAAATGCATCTGATGATGTTGTTATGACAAGAACATTTTATCCTATTGGGTCATCAGTAATTGAAGGGTCTCAAGCACCAATTACTTATACTCTGGATAAAAAATCACGTAAGTTTGCTCGTCCAATACCTAACACCGATATTAATACAACTGAAGGTGTATTGAAGCAGAATACATATTAATTTGTTTTATAAATCAAATTATGAATAGATGATAAATTCAGGTGTTTTTGTTAACACTTAAGCACCTGAATATTTTCTCTTAATGGGATTGGAGCACCTCATCGTATTTACCTCTGGTTATTTTTTAGAATCAAAATTTGTATTGGAATTCTATGACGTAATCTATTCTTACAACCTACCTACTTTATCTAAACCCATTTAAAATTTTTGTGCAAATAAAGGATTGCACGGATTAATCAACCACTAACCTTTATATTATGATTAGGAAAATATTGATTTTTTGTCTTGCTGTAAGTACTGTAATAGGTGTACAGGCTCAGAAAAAACAAAAAATGGAGACAAATCAAGAGTTGAATTTAGATATACCAACTCATGCCGAACCTGTAAGCGTAGGAGCTATTCTACTTGAAGGAAAAAAAGAAGGAGAGAAGGTCATCATGATAAAAACCAATATCATGGAAGGCTACCATATTTATGCTTACGTACCAAAAGGTGAAGCTTATATTAAAACAGAGCTGGGAATTGAATTACCTGCTGGCGTAGAATTACAAGGGAAGTGGAAAAAAACATCTCCTGCATCATATCCTGGAAAGAATGGCATCTTAATTTATAAGAATGAAGATAGTTTTAAGCATATAATCAATGTGGGTAAGGATGTGGCTAAAGGCACAAAGATAAAATGTTGGTTATACTACCAATGTTGCGATGCTAATATTTGTTTCCCTCCCAAGAAGAAAGTGTTTGAATTAATTTTAAAATAAGTAAACGATGAAGAATATTATCAAGATAACATTTACAATAATCTTAATGGTAGCTTTTTTGCCTGTGCAAGGAAGCTCTATGAGTAAAAATGATAAATCTGACTTGACCATACTTTATGTTGGTACTAATCCCGACAAACCATTATCAAAAAGAGATAAGGCATATGCACTTGACACAGTGCGAGTGATAGAGATGCAAAAAAATAGAGCGTCGGATTTCAAAGCTTTCTTAAGCCAATATTTCAATACTGTTAAAGTGGTTTATGGAGAGGATTATAAGGAAAATATGTCTGCATCTTATGATGTAACTATTATTGATACTTATTTGACAGCTTTTGCAGGGGGGCGGAAGAAAGATCCTGAAACTGGTGAAATGATTTACGAAAGAAGGCAATTTTTAACGGAGGCGTATAATCATGCAACTATCATGATTGGCGAACCGTCGGCCTTCATCGGTGAAGGTCGTCAATTAAAGATCGACCATTTATGTCTTTGTTTAGATGCCCATGCCCATGGAATGAAAGTGAAACATCCGATTTTCAATAAGCCATTTAAGGTGGAAATGCTGAAAGAAGATGTGAAACTAACGGGGAATTATCATGCGAGATATGGTGGTCGTAATTTAGGTGAAAGTATGCCTATGTGGCGAATTCAAACTGAAGGTTATCGTGATGGAAAAGGCTTCCCTGTAGGATTGGTATCTGCTGGTTATGGATTCGATAATGGTATTGATGCGGAATGGATATCCAGCGGAACTTGTGATAAGGGAATTGAAGCAACAGCCATTGGTCGTCATGCTAATTTTCTGCATTGGGGATTTGCAGCGGCACCTGAATATTTAACAGAGAGTGCCAAGTTGGCTTTCATCAATACCATTCATTATATCGCTCCATTTAAAGGCGCTAAGCAAATTACCAGAAAAATAAAAGGAACGCAACTAAGAGAGTATCTTCGAGAACAGCAGTGGACCGTTTCCGATCAAGGATCAGCAGCTTGGTTAGCCTATTTAGAAGAGGGAAATAAAAAATTTAATAAGCAAAAGGAAGAGATACAAGCTAAAAAGGATAGAGGAGAAAATCTTTCAGAACGGGATGAGATGGTGTTGCAGATGCCGGAACGAAAAGAAACTCGTATTTGGACCATTCGTCACGAACCTCAAGAGATGAAAGATAAGCATGGTGAAGATTGGGCAGCTTATGAAAATCGTTACAAAGAGAATATGGATTATTTCTATGCCATTAAAGGGGCATGGTATAAAACGGCAATAGATGAAGATGCAAAAGCTCTGGGAATTCCTAACTCTGATATTAAGCTAATTGATAAGGCTATTAAGATGTTGAAGAAGGGTGAAAAGGTAGAAATGGCCAAGCGCATTTTAGCTCGCTATACAAAGGAGTCATTCGAAACTGCTACTGAGTGGTCTAATTGGTTCAAAAGCAATAAGAAAAAGCTTTATTTCTCAGAAGGAGATGGTTACAAGTACATCGTGCTACCCTAATTTAATTGAAAGAAATCAAAAAAAATGAAAAATAGAATTTTATTAATCATTGCTATTATAGTAACAATGATGTCTTGTAAAGAAGAAGTTAAAACAGTTCATCTTTATGGTGAACTGAAAAACTTTAGTAATGAATTCACTATGGGCAAGGGAACACCTCAAGCCTATATTTTAAAGGAAGCTGAAATCATCAAATTAGATGATGAGAATAGGTTTGATATAACAATCGGTTTGGCAGAGCCATCCTACTTCAGGTTAGGACGAAATACCTTGTACTTGACTCCTGGAGATGACTTGGAGGTGTTTTGTGATTTGAATGATCCCAATCTCGCTAGGTTTAATGGAAAAGGAGCCGAAGCTTGTAGATATCTTCGCTCCAAGCCATTTCCTAAAGGAGGTTCCTATCTTAATGGGGGCCAGATTTTAAAAGGCAATCCGTCTTTTGAAATGGTTAAAGCTACTATAGAAAAGAAGGTTGCAAACAATTTAGTGAAATTGGAAAAGCTTACCGGAGTAAGTGAACTTTTTAGAAAATTGGAAAAAGGACGAATTATGTTTGATGCTGCAAATTCTTTTCTTTCATATCCAGGCTATGCTTCTTATTTAAAGAGATTACCTAAAGAGGAGATACCTGCATTTAAGGAAAAAGCGGAGGCTTTTTTTAAAGGAACAATTGAAGAATATCTTAAGTTAGGATCAGATGCTGACTATTTAAATTTGGACACTTATCGTAGTGTTTGTAATGCTTGTATAGAAACCTTAGGAGCTGAAAATGTAGATCAAGAAATTCTTGATTTTATTAAGGTAGTGGAATTGTCGTACAAGCTTTCTTCAAGAGGTCCAGTAATTTCTGTTTTGGAGGAAAAAGCGAAGATCGAGAGTGAGCTTAAGTTTGTTGATTACAAGCAGGTTCTTGTGAAAATATTTGCAAAATATGACAATTTACAACCAGGAAAACCAGCTCCGGATTTTCAACTGACAAAACAAGATGGCAATGTAATAGCTTTATCTGATTTTAAGGGAAAGTTAGTCGTGATTGATGTTTGGGCAACCTGGTGTGGACCGTGTATTGCTGAGTCGCCATCATTCGAAAAATTGGCAGGTAAATATGCGAATGAAAAGGTGAAATTTATTGCGATTAGTATCGATTCGAATAAAAAAGCCTGGGAAAAATACCTTTCAAAACATGAAAAGGTATCGGAACAACTTAATTGTAATAGAACTGAGTTCGAAAACTATGCTTTGTCTGGAGTGCCTCGTTTTATGCTGATTGATGAGCAAGGTAATTTTATTGATGCTTTCGCTGCAAGACCATCTGATCCTGCTTTCGAAGAACTATTGAAGAGTAATATATAAGCTAAGAAATTAAAATAGCATTTTATAATTGAACAAAATATAAGTAAGAATGAAAAATAGATTAAAAGCATTTGTATTAATAATGCTACTTGTGGGTACAATATCTCATTTGGAAGCTCAGGAATACAAAATATCAGGAACAATTAAAGGCCTTGATAAAGTAAATGGTAATAGATATATTGAAGATTCAACAGCAGAACGTGGGTTTAGATTCGATACAATTCCTTTTGAAAAAGGTAATTTTGAATATGTAGAAAAGATCACTGAACCTAAAGTTTTAAGGATATCCTTTCGTACCGATAAGTTAATGAAAATGGTGGGGCGTGGATACATTTCTACAAAATGTGTCTTATTACACTACGTTGCATTTCCTGGAGCTGATATTAAAGTAGATGGTGAAGCAACCGATTTCTGTAATGCTTATCCAGCTGGTGATCCTGAAAATGAATTGATGACTAAGTTAAATTCTAAGATTTATCCATTGATGAACGAGAATGCAAACTTGGCTGTTAAGCACGCTTTGGATACAACTTTGAGTGAGGTAATTGTAAGAGCAGATGAAAAAAGAGGTGAAAAGCTTGCTAAATTGGAACAAGAGGCAAAAATGGAGTTTTTCTCGAAACATGTTTCATCAATTGCAGGTCTTTGGATGCTGGAAGATATGATTATTCGTTCTCAAATTGAGATGGAAGAAGTTGCTGAATTAATGGAAATGGTTGATTCTGAGAAATACAAAGATCTATCGTATTACAAAGCTTTAGCTTTAAGAGTTGAAGGTTTTAAAAACACAGGTGTAGGTGCAAAAGCCCCAAGTATTTCTGGTAAGAATGTAATGGATGGCGCTGACTTTGACATAAATTCTTTAAAAGGAAAATATGTGATTATTGACTTTTGGGGAACTTGGTGTGGAGCTTGTTTAGCTGGTGTACCTGAGATGAAGAGATTCCGTGATGAGCATGCTGATAGACTTCAAATTGTAGGTTTAGCAAAAGACAGAAACTTAGAGAAAGTACAAAAGTGTATCGAAAAACATGGCATGAACTGGCCTAATATTTTGGTTGGAAAAGGTGAGCAAGATTTCGTTGCTAAATACAACGTACAAGGTTATCCAACTAAAATTCTCTTGGATAGAAATGGAAAGATTCTACTTCGAATGGTAGGTGAAAAAGAAGAGTTTTATCACGAAGTTGAAAAGTTGATTATGAAATAGAATTTAGGATATCGTTAACATTTGTTTAAAGTCCTCTATATTAAAGGTTTTTAGTGCTGATATACTCTTTGAGTAAAAACAATTAACATTCTTTAATATTGTTTCTTCACCCTTTTGCCCACTTTTAGGGTCTATATGTTAGTAAAGAGTCAATAATATGGGCTCTTCATAACAAGAAACCTAAATAAAAAACTAAAGATATGAGTAGAAAAATTACAATTGTAGCAGCATTATTGTTGATGATGAGCAGTCTTACTTTTGGACAAATCTTAACACCTTCTAAGTGGAAAGTTGAATTGTCGAAGCAAGAGATTAAAGTGGGGGATGTAATTGATGTTGTTTTTAAAGCAAAGATTGATAAGTCATGGCACCTATATTCAAATGATTTTGATCCGGAATTGGGACCAATCTTGATTACGTTCGATTTTGAAGATCACGCATCTTATGAGCGTATTGGTAAAGTAAAACCTATTAATGCACACAAGCACTACGATAAAATTTGGGAAGGTGAAGTAAGCTATTTTGAGAATACAGCTGAAATGCGTCAGAAAATAAAGGTAAAGAGTTTGCCTTTAAAAGTGGAAGGTACTTTCGATTTTCAGTCTTGTTCCGATGTAAGTGGGCAATGTGTGATGGGAGACGATGAATTTGATTTGAACTACCCAAACAACTAAAAATGTTATAGTTCGTATACGGACTTTGCATGTATTTATTATGAAAGCCATTCCTTTTATTAGGGATGGCTTTTATTTTTGAGTCGTTCAATTTATGTTCGATATATTCAATCTTTATTTGTAAACATGAATTTGTTATCTATTTTCGATTTTTTCTGTTTGAGAAAAAAAACTTTTGTAAGCTTGGTCAAAAAAAATACCTTAGCCGTCAATTATATGAGAAATCTATTATTCTTATCTCACCAAAAAGCCTACTTTAAGGATCTAATTGCAGCTTATATTGAATAAAAACGGCAAAATATCATTTGATAAATCTAATTTCAGATCGTATTTCGATCAGTACTTTAAGGCACTGGTTGGATTTGCTAATAAATTCTTGTCTGATATCGATATGAGTGAAGATTTAGTTCAAGAAGTTTTTGCTAAGCTTTGGGAAAAGCATGATGAGTATGAAAACGAAACCACCCTTAAGGTTTATTTGTATCGCTCGGTTCGAAATAATTGTTTGAATCAACTCAAAAAACAAAAGGTACGTCAGGACTACCAAACAGAATCCTTACCTCAACTGGATACCGAAGAATTCTTTCTCGATCAGGTTTTATCGGAAGAGGTATCACGCCTGCTTTATCGTTCTATATCTGAGTTACCTGAAAAACGACAGCAAATTGTTCGTTATTCACTGCAAGGTTTAAAAAATCAGGAAATTGCAGATATGATGGGATCTACCATCAATACGGTGAAGTCTCAGAAAATGTATGCTTATAAGGAATTGAGAGAGAAACTTGGCAAGCATGCCTTTTTAATAGCCCTTCTGTTGGATATTAATATCTAGAAAGATCAATATGTAAATATTATTTCACGTCATATTTTTCTACCCCAACTCTTTAGATTCTTATTTTTTTCCTGCTTTAGGAATCGATCACAATTATTTTTTTGAAAAAAAAGAGATTCCACTAACACCCTTTTTCTTCATAGCGGTCTCTTATATAAACGCGCGAAAAAAATGAAGGAAATATTTCAAATAGCAAAACTGATATCTAAAGAGAAGTTTGGAGACTTGTCTGCAGAAGAAAGACGAGAATTAGATGTGTGGCTCACTAAGAATGGGAGAAATTCCTTGGCTTATAAGCAAGCCACAAGTCCTGATCTGATTAAAAATGAACACGAGCTTTTCGAGAAGTTGGATGTGGATAAGTCGTGGAAAAAGCTGACAAAGAAAGCGCCAAGTTTGCTTAATCGTAAAGTCATACGAATGAAAACTGTGTTAAGGTGGGTAGCTGCTCTACTATTGCCACTATTGGCTACAACTTATTTGGTGAACGATATATATTGGAATCCTGAAACCGTAATTGTAGAAGCGGGAGGAGCGAAAGCCACCTTGCAATTGGCAAATGGGGAATTGATTTACTTGGAGGATTTTCAGAATAAGGAGATTAAATCGGGAAAGGAAAAGTTAGCTCTGAATTCTGACAATAAATTGGCTTATCATGAAGGTGAATCTCAATCAGAAGAGTTAAAATACAATACGATACATACACCAACCAAAGGAGAGTATTCGCTGGTTTTATCCGACGGAACCAAAGTTTGGTTGAATGCACAAACCCAACTGGAATATCCGGTGAAGTTTGGAAAAGGAAAACGAGAGGTTATTCTTAATGGTGAAGCTTATTTTGATGTGGCGCACGATACCACAAAAGCATTTATTGTACATATAGCCAATGGAGCAGATGTTGAAGTTTTAGGAACTTCATTTAATGTGATGGCATATGAGGATGAGGCTGAAGTTCAAACGACACTGGTAGAAGGTAAAGTGAAATTTACGTATCAGGAAAATCAAGTCACTTTAACACCAGGTGAGCAGTCAGGTTTAAATCGTAAGACTAGTCATCTCGATGTGCGTGAGGTTAAGACTTATCAGTACTCAGCATGGAAAGAGGGGAAGTTTGTTTTCTCTCGTGAACCACTTTCATCAGTTTTCAGAAAAGTATCGAGATGGTATGGTGTTGAAGTTGTTTGTGAGGATGAGGTGATTCTAAACAGGAGAATATCAGGGGTGATGAATAAGTATGAAAATGTCGGTGAGTTAATTGATTTGATTGAAGAAGTGTCACCATTGAAAATAGAGATAAATAAGGATAAGTTGTTGGTCTCTAAAAAAATGAACGAATAGATAAAATATAAAAACATACAAGTTCTTCTATGCCTGAAAAGCTAAGGAGAGTGAAAAAGAAAACGAGGAACCTGGTCCGTTCCTCGTTAAAAAAGAGTCTTAAAGACTCATAGCTAAAAGTTAAACGAATTGTCTAACCTAAAAACAAATTTATGAAAAATTTTTGTGTTTACGCCAGCCGTGGTATTGGAGATACCCGGTTGAGAAAAATACTATTGACTATGAAGCTATCTGTATTTTTATTTCTGCTGGGAATATTGAATGTACATGCTAATGAGATATTTTCTCAAACAAGCATAAATATTCAACTGGAGAAAGCAAGTTTGGAAGAAATTCTTGAAGAAATTCAGGAGCAAACCGAATATGGTTTTATATACGATTACGAGTATGTGAAAGAAATTGAGAGAGTTAATGTGGATTTTAATGATGCGAGTATGGATGCTGTCCTATACGAATTATTAAAATCAACTAACTTAGATTATCGTTTAGAAGACAAACTGATTGTTTTATTTCCCAGAGAAATTGTTAAACCATCAGTAAATGAGAAAACAGAAACAATAATACAACAAGAAAAAAAGTTACTGAAGGGTACTATTACCGATACCGATGGAAATACTTTACCTGGTGTATCAGTTGTTATAAAGGGGACAACCATTGGTGTTTCTACCGATATTAAAGGGGAATATAGCATTGAAATTGAAGGTAGAAATACAATATTGATTTTCTCTTTTGTAGGTATGTTACCACAGGAAATTGCCTATTCGGGACAGGAAATAATTAATATTACGCTTCAGGAAGATACTGCAACTTTAAATGAGGTTGTGGTGACGGGCTACCAGACTATTTCGAAAGAACGTGCTACTGGTGCATTTGAAAAAGTTGGTGTCAAAGTTTTAGATGAAAAGGCAAGCTTTACAGTTTTAGATAAACTGGAAGGGCAAACTTCAGGAGTGTTATTTGATAAGTCAGGAAATATGACCATTCGAGGTACTTCTACTATGCACGCCAATAATACACCTCTGGTTGTTGTTGATGGATTCCCGATTGAAGGACAAGTCGAAACTTTAAATCCTGATGATATTGAAAGCATTACAGTATTGAAAGATGCAGCTGCGGCATCTATTTGGGGAGCAAGAGCTGCTAATGGTGTTGTAGTTATTGTATCAAAAAAGAATGCGAAACAAGGTAAGCCTCGTGTGGAATTTGCTACAAGCTTGTCTATTACTGGAGAACCGGATTTGGATGATCAACCTGTTGCTTCTACTTCGTCATTTCTGGAATTGGAGAAGTTTTTAGCTGATAATGGTTGGCAAACAATACCTACAGGTGCTAACCAATATCCTATTACTCAAGGTATGGCTGCATACTTGAGGTTAAATGACGGACAAATTTCAGAAGCTGAAGCTAATCAGATTCTTAATGGTTATAGGAATGTAGATGTACGTGATGAATTTGCTGATTTGTTTTTAAGAAAACAAATTCGCCAACATTATAACCTTTCCATTAGTGGAGCTGGGGAGAGAAATAATTATTATATGTCATTGAGTTATGATGATAATGATACTTTTTCGAAAGGAACTGATAATGATCGTTTAATTGCCAATATGAGAATTAGTTCTGAATTAACAGATCGTATTAGCGTGAACGCAGGCGTATCAACAACACTAAGAAATAACGATTCAAATGGTATTTCTCTGGGTAGTTTATCAGGTGTACCACAATATCAAACGATTTTGGGTGCCGATGGAAATTATATTCCGCAACCACAATCATATTACCAACCAACAAAGGAGGCTTTAGTGGCTCAGGGGTATCCGTATAACTGGGATTACAATTTGTACCAAGAGTATGAAAACAAGGATAATTCAAGAAAGAATACCGATTTAAGAATGAACATTGGTGTTAATGTTAAGCTACTTAAAGGACTTGATTTTGAGGGTCGTTACCAGTATGAGTGGGGAAATGAAGAAGGTGAAAATCTTTATAATGAGAACACCTATTATGTAAGAAGTACTGTAAATAGATACACACATATTGATGATGATGGGAACATTGTTACAAACTTTCCTAAGGGCCATATTTTTGCAGAATCTTTTGAAAAGTATAAATCTTATACGACCAGAGGGCAATTGAGCTTTAATCGTGGTTATGATGAAGGCAAGCATCAGATTAATGCCATAGCTGGTATGGAAGTGAGAAAAACAACTAGTGAGTCTTCGTCTTATCGTAAATATGGTTATGACCCTCAAAGTTTACAATTTGTGAGTGTTAATCATAACGAGCAATATCCAATGGCTATTAGTGGCAGTAAAGGAAGAATTTCTGATCCAACAAAATATACTCATAATGAGGACAGATTTATATCTTATTATGGTAATGCGGCCTACACCTATAACGATAAATATACGCTTACGGCCAGTGCCCGTTTGGATGATTCAAATTTGTTTGGTGCTGACTCTAAGTATCGTAATGTTCCACTTTGGTCAACAGGTATTAATTGGCAATTGCATAAGGAAGATTTTATGACTTCGGACTTGATTAACCGCTTAACCTTAAGAATGACTTACGGAACTAATGGTAACGTATCAAAAACAACAAGTCCGTACCTTATTGCTCAAGTAACAAAAGATTATCGTGATCAGCATCAATATGCTTATGTTAAAAATCCTAAAAATCCAAGTTTGCGATGGGAAAAAACGGCTGTAGTTAATTTTGGAGTTGATTATGCTTTATGGAAAAATAGAGTTTCTGGATCTCTTGAGTATTATTCAAAAAAGAGTACAGATCTATTAGGGAATGTTTCCTTGAATTCAACTTATGGTTTTTCTAGTGCCTTAATGAATTTCGCTGAGATGTCGAATAAGGGTATTGACGCTTCTGTTAATGTGAAAATTGTTGATAAAAAGGTTAAATGGAATACAACTCTAAACTTTTCTTACAATAAAAATAGAGTAGAGAAAGTCGAAATGCCAGACGAAACTGTTTCAAGTTATATGAGCGCTACGGCTAGAGTTGGAAAGCCTCTAAACTATATGTATAGTTACAAGTGGGCAGGACTTTCAAACGAAGGTTTGCCTCAGATATTCAATGAAAATGGAGAAGTTATCGATCATGAAACGCAATTGGAAGATTATAAGGCACTTAAGTATGAAGGAACAACGACACCAAAGTACTATGGTAGTTTGAATAATGTTGTGACATATAAAGGTTTCAGATTAAGTGTGTTGATGACATATAAAATGGGTTATAAGTTTAGGATACCAACAATTAGCTACAGTTCTTTGAATTCGTCGTTAAATCGTAATTGGGTACACGAAGATTACGATAAGCGTTGGCAAAAAGCTGGAGATGAAGCGTATACAGATGTACCTGTTTTGCCCGCAAACTTCAGTAATATAGGACGATATTTTGGAAGTTATAGTAGCAATTCGAGTCATTTAGTTGAGAGTGCATCTCATATTCGTTTTAGAGAGGTTATTTTATCTTATAATTTACCTAAGGAGTGGCTCAAATCTGTAGGAATTAAAGGTTTAACGATTGGTACTCAGGCTAGAAACTTGGGGGTTATCACATTTAACGATTCTGGTATTGATCCTGAGAATATACCTAGCTTAGGCGGTTATGGTACTCCAAAGCCTGAATACACATTTAGTCTGAAAGCGACATTTTAATTGATAAATCAATGGAGTAAGAGGCAGTTTAGAGCCTCTTCCATTTAAAAATATTTCAAATGAAAAATTTACTTTATTTATTCATTTTAGCCTTATTAGCCACTTCTTGTGATGGTGATGAATGGCTGGATATTAAGCCGAAAGGAAAGATTATACCCAATAAAGTGGAAGATTACCGCCTTTTATTGGATCAAACACAAAGCAGCAGTAAATCTAAAGCGATATTATCAACCACAGGTGGTGATTTATTTCTTAGCGATGATGTGGTAATAGGTGAGCATGTTTTTGAATCTAGTTATGGTGAAAGTGTTCGCAATATTTACACTTTCGCAGAACATACGTATCTGGAGACAGAAGAAGATGCTGATTGGCAAACCGCATACAATCAAATTTATGTAACAAATGTTGTCATTGAAGAGGTTTTAGCAACTAGTGGTAATCAAAGTGAAAAAGAGAAACTATATGCCGAGGCTAAAGTGCATAGAGCTTATGCCTATTTAAATTTGGTTAATCTTTACGGCAAACATTACAATGCTACGACGGCTGACACAGACCTTGGCGTGCCTATGCGACTGGACGGTGCAATTGAAGGAAGTTTGCAAAGAGCGACGGTACAAGATGTTTATGATCTTATACTGTCTGATTTAGATGAAATTTATGACTTCTTACCGGAAGTTTCTGAATTTTCTTTTCGACCATCAAAAGCAGCAGTAAATGCATTGCTGGCTAGGACTTATTTGTTAATTGGTGATTTTGAGAAAGCATTGATAAATGCTGATAAGAGTTTATCAATGAATAACTTTTTATACAATTATAATGAGTTTGGAAAAAATGCATGGTATGCAACTCTTTTGGATATGCCGAAAGTTTATGAGAATAAAGAACAAATTTTATTGAAACAGCCTCAAAATACGTATCAATTGATTTATCCAAGTGTTGCACTTTCTAATTTGTACGATAAGGCTAATGACTGGCGCTACGACGGGATGATGTATGCAGAATGGTTTCCTCCGTATTCGAATTATATGTTTTTACAGGAATATATGGTTGGCCGGTCAAGTGGACTATCTGTGCCCGAAATGTTGTTGATTAGAGCTGAGTGTCAAGCAAGGACTGGTGCTGCAGGTTTGGCTATGGATGATATAAATACTATCCGTCAAAATAGAATAAAGACAGCTGCTTATATTCCGTTAACAGCTGCAAATGCAAATGAAGCATTACAGTTGGTTAAAGAGGAGAGGCGAAGAGAATTAGCTTTTTTAGGTTCGCGATGGTTTGATATCAAACGATACAATACCTACGATAATGCAAACATTTCTATTGATCACAGTGTGAATGGAGAAAGTCATGTTTTAGCTCCGGATGATAAGCGTTGGGCTTTACCTATTGCGCGAAAGTACATTCTTAAGAATCCTGAAATAGAACAAAACCCTCGTTAAGGATACTATTTGTTTATCTATAAAAAATAGCCCCGGATTTATTTCTGGGGCTACTAAGCTATTTGTCATGTTTCAAATCCATGGAACATTTTTGATTCTGGATTGTATTATCATTTTTATTAACACAAATTAATTTCGAGATGGATTTATCTAAAGTATTTGCCCTGTTGGCAATAGCTACGCTATTCTCATGTGGTAAAGTGAATAACAAGTGTATTGTTAAAGGCCAACTTTCCGGAGGTGATGGAGATGTTGTTATATACCCATATCAAGAAGTTAAATCGAAAGCAGAAGCAGATCGTTTAAGTTATAAGGCAAAAATAGTTGATGGAAAATTTGAGCTTGAGTTAGATTCTGAAAAGGCCTTTAGAACCATGAATATAAGAATGGGGAAGATTTTAAAACAATACAGTATTTTTTCAGAACCTGGTATTTTAAATATTAGTGAGAAAGAAGGGAAGCTAATTGGAAAAGGTTCTGTACTTAATGATGAATATCACCAATTGCTAATTAAGCTAAATTATGAAGCTTACGATAAGTTGAAGTATAATAAAAGACCTAATATAAAAGAGAAAGAAATAATTGAGAATTACGATCTTAAACTATGGGAGTTAAGCAAAGAGTATCCTAAAAGTCTTCCTTTAACTAGACTGTTCTATCAAAAGTATTGGAGTGCTGATGCGGCTATTTTAAATGAAATTATACATGTCTTTTCAAAGGATATACGTCAATCTTATTACTTGAAAAAAATGGTAATTCGTAGAGATAATCTGGAAAGGGTTGCCATTGGTAAGCAAGCACCTATATTTTCTTTAAAATCACTGGATGGAAAAGAAATTGCCTTAGATATGTATAAAGGAAAATATCTTTTGGTAGACTTTTGGGCATCTTGGTGTGGACCATGCAGGGCTGAGATACCTAATCTGAAAGAAATCTACAATGATTATAAATCCAAAGGTTTAGAAATTTTAAGTGTAAGCACTGATGCTGATGAAAAAGCATGGCTCAAAGCTGTTGCTAAAGAGCAAATGCCATGGACTCAGGTACGTGATACTAAATCGATAAGTGACTCCTATAACATTACTGCTATCCCGGCTATTTTCCTGATTGATCCCAGTGGGAAAATTATAGATAAAGGTCTACATGGGCAGAATTTACGAAATAAAATTGAGGAGACTTTAAAGTAGAAAATTGATGTGATAGAGCATATCTAATTTTCATATAATCATTAAAAAAGATAAAAATGAAAAAGATTTTAGTATTAGTGATAGTCATGTTTGTATGTGGCAACCTTTTCTCTCAGGGAATTGAATTTGAGCATGGAACGTTTCATGAAGCTTTGGCAAAAGCTGAGAAAGAAAATAAATTGCTTTTTATGGATTGCTATACCTCATGGTGTGGTCCATGTAAGTGGTTATCGAAAGAGATCTTTCCTAAAAAAGAAGTTGGAGATTTTTTTAACAAGTATTTTGTAAGTTTTAAGGTTGATATGGAGAAGGGGGAAGGGATTGAGCTTTGTAAAAAGTATCAGGTTAAGTCTTTTCCAACTTTGCTCTTTTTAGACTCTGAGGGTACAGAGGTTCACAAGATGGTAGGAGGTAAACCTGCTGATGAATTAATTGCGGGAGCTAAGTGTGCATTAGATCCTAACTTAAGAATCGGAGTTTTGAAAGAAAAGTTTCAGAATGGTAATAGAGAATATAACTTCCTATTGACCTATTTGACTTCGGTAAGAAGACAATACGATAAAGTAAATACCCCCTTGGTCTCTAAAACTTTAATTGAAAATTATTCTTTAGAAAAATTCCTTACTAAAGATTTGTTCTATGTTGTAAGTGGTTCTAATATAATTTATGGAAGTGCTGAATATCAGTATTTATTGAAAAATAAAAAGATCATTTTATCTAAGGTTGATGAGAAGGAGTACGAAGGTATTTTTAGAAAAGCAATAAAAACTCATCTGAGTCAATATGCTCAAAAATGCGCTAGCCTTTCTGATTTGAATAAGGAAATTGAGGCATGTAAAAAAGATAATATGTACTCTCATATTGAGATGTTAGAAAAAGATCTTAGCTATTCATATTACCTCGCACAGGAGCAGTTTAAAAAATGGTTTGATTTAAAATTACAGGAAGCTGAGAAGTCTAAAGGCAGTCAAAATTATGTTTATGTGATGCATGATATTGGAAATGAGGTCGTGAGGAATCCTCAATTTAAGGGATCTGAAGAATCAATCAATAGAGCCTTGAAAATAGGTCATGCTTTAGCAGATACTGATGATGGAATTATCATGGGAAACTTTCTTCTTGCGAAACTTTATTTGAAAAAAGATGAAAAAGAAAAAGCTCTAAAACATTTTAATCTGTTTTTTGACACCAATGCAAAAGCTGGTGGTAATAACAGTCACCCTTCTGTTAGTGATGTTAAGAATGCAATTGATAAACTTTAATCAGGAGTATTACAATAGAATCTCATTATTTATAAAAAGCAATCACTCATAAAGTGATTGCTTTTTTTATGTATTATATCTAGCCTGAATTTTCCATACTGGTAATCTAAGCTTTCCAAAGTGTTTGGAATTTAGGGTTTTGCATTTTCGATGATACACAGTGGACAATCAGTAGATTATGTTCTGAAGCATTAATTTGTTAATAGCTTTCATATTATATCTTATTGATATTTATATATAAATTATTGATCTTAGAGGGGTATTAATTTTAGATGGAAAACGATGAATTTGAAAGTTAGATCACTCACATTGGTATTGTTCGCTATGATGTTATTGTTTTTAAGCAATAAATCAAGCGAAAATAAAGAGAAATTTGTTTTAAATGGAACCCTTGGAGGTATTGATAAAGGAGAGATTATCTTATTGACTTTGGGCGATAATGGTTTTCATTTGGATACGGTTCAAATTGTAAAGGGAAAGTTTCGTTTTACGGGAGATTACCCTATACCTGTAAGTGGGAAACTGAGAATGAATCTTAAACGTTCGGGAAAGATTCTAAAACTTCGGAAGGAAATCATGCTCGAAAATGTGAAGATGAATTTTGAAGGATCAGTTAATAATTTTGAAAATGCTAAAGTAACTGGTTCAAAGGTTCATGCCGATTTCGAGAACTATCATAAAGGAAAAAGAGCACTCGATTTAAACTATAAGAAGAAGAAAGCTGTTCTGGGAAAATACAATTCCAAAGCAAGTCAGGCTGAGAAAGAAGCTTTACAGAAAAAACATGCAAAGTTCAAAAAGGAAAGAATAACGGCTATTAATAAATATAAAAAGGATTATATGTGGAATAACCCAACAAGTCACTATTCTGCCTATTTAGTCCGGAGGAATGTTATTTTTAAAACCATTGAAGAGACATATGTGTATGTAAAAGATTTGCATCCTGATTTGAAGAAACAATCTGAAGTTGCAAAGATTATTGAGCGAGTGAGCAATTATAAGAAATTAGAGATTGGATTGGACAAAATTATGGATGGTGTAAAGCCTATTGCTTACCGCGTAGATAGTCATTACAAAGGCAAGCGCTTACTTGATATTATTTATCTGGCCACTTTTAGGAACAATGAGCTTTGTGCTTTACAAAAAGATGGAACAATTTTGTTACTTGATAAACAAGGTAAAATATCGAGGCGTCTTAAAGGAAAAAGTGATGGTAGAGTCACGTCTATTGCAGTTGATCAGATGGACCGTATTTATGTGATGTCGAGCCGGATGAAAAAGGTGATGAAAAAGGTAAGAGGCAGAATGGTGAGCAAAATGCTGCCCATTGGTGTAGAGTGTCATATTTACAATAAGGACGGAGAGGAAGTTACTCAATTCACTTTGCCAGATGTTGTCTACGCATCGGGCTGTCGTGTTGTCGATCAACATTTAATTGTATCGGATTGTAAACTAAAGAAAATTCAGATTCATGAGATATCAACGGGGAATGTGTTAAAGAAAATGGACGATATGCGATCTTGTTGTGGTATTTTGGATTTTTCGGTCAATAAGAAGAAAGAAATTATTGTAGCGAATCTTGGGGCTTTTCGAGTTCAGGGATTCGATTATAATGGCAACAGTTTAATGGCATTTGGAAAACGCGGGAGAGAGCTAGGCGATTTTCATGGCTGTTGTAATCCTGTAAGCGTTGCTACTTTGTCTAATGGAGCCATTGTAACGGTTGAGAAAGATCCTACGCGCATAAAGGTTTATAGTGATCAGGGAGCTAAGCAAATTGAAGGAATTGAAGAACTAGTGGAAGGATGTACTTATATACCTATGATTGTTGATTCTGAAGACAATTTGTATTTAGCATCAGAAAAGAAAGGGATTGTAAAATGTAGTTCTGTGAAATAAAGCAGTAGGTTTATTCTTATCGATTCGCCCTTCATTATAATGGAGGGCACTTTTTTAGTTGCTTATCACTCAACATTTAATTGATAACCCATTTGAAGAGAATTTGGGTGCTTACAACCAGAATTAGTATTGCAAACAGGCTTTGTAGAAATTTTGAAGGTAACTTATGGGCTAGTTTAACGCCAAGTGGTGCAAACAAGCTGGTCGTAATAGCAAGTGTTATGGCAATGGGTAGGTAGCAAAAGCCAAGAGTACCTTCTGGCAGATTGGGTGTTTTTAATCCTAGTATCAGATAGCTGATCACACCAATCAAGGAAATAGTCCAACTTAAAGCAGCAGATGTTCCTATGGCTTGTTTAATGGGAATTTTACTTGCCAACATAAAAGGAACATTGAGAATACCACCACCAATTCCGAGTAAGCTAGATAGTGTTCCAATAGATGAACCAACCCCAAACAAACCTGCCTTACCAGGTAAGGACCAGGAGGATTTTGCTTTAAAACCAAGTAATGTTCTTAGAGCAATAAGATAGCAGAATGCAATAAATACGACTTGTAGATTTTTACTGGGGATATAACTAGCCAGGAATGAGCCTGTAAATGATCCCAGAATAATGCCTGGGGCCATGGGTTTTAAAACAGACCAAAGAATTGCCTTTTGTTTATATTGAGCCAGAGAACTAACGAAGGTCGTAAACAACATGACAGTGAATGAGGTTCCGATGGCAATATGCTGAATATGTTCTTGATTTACCTGCTGTGAATTTAGAACCCAAAGAGTCACTGGAATAACAATTATACCGCCTCCAATTCCGAATAAGCCGGCAATAAAACCTGCGATACTACCAGAAATAAGTAGAAGTAAAATCAACTGAATATCTAACATTTTGTAAACTTAATCATATTTAATAAAACTTTGCAGAAGCGTATCGCTAATTTTGCTCTTGGGTCAACCGTGGTATTAGGTTATTAAAGAAGAGTAATTGGATCTTTTTCTTGAGATGAAAAGCTATTTTCTTAAAAAAAATCTCATCTTTATTCACTCATTTCAGACATTAAGGTGTCTTATTATTAAAAAGGAAAAGAACTATGAAGAGGCATTTAATGATAGGTTTGATTTTATCCACAGTCTTGCTTGGGGCATGTAAATCCAAGAATGAAAATAAAGCTAAATCACCTAATATATTAAAAGTAGTGAAGAAGCAATCTGTGAGTCAGATTGTGAATTCTAAGGCTCAGACGGAAAATTGGATTGGAGTAGAAGCTATTGTAGAAGATGCTGAACCTGTAACTTATAAACAAGATAAGTCGTTTCAAGGGAGAAATTATAAGGATGTCATTTATCTGGCAAGTTTTTCAAATGGAAATATTTGTGCTCTAAATAAAGATAAATCTGTACTTATAATTAATACCGAAGGAAATGAGCTTTTGCGATTTAAGCCTGATTTGAAAGGAAAAATAGCGACTCTTGCTATCGATGAACAAAATCAGATTCATATTTTTTCTAATGAAGAAAAGGAAGTAAACCATAAGGTAAGAGGTAGAAATGTTAGTCGTAAGATATCTCTAGGTGTGGTTTGTACTGTTTTTGACAGGTCAGGGAAACAGTTAAACCAAATCGAACTCGATACTTTGAAATCGGCAACGGGAGCTCGTGTTGTTGGTGATAGATATGTTGTTTCGGATGCAGTAAGTAAAAGTGTTGCCATTTTTGTGAAAAACAGTGGTAAATCTATTGCAGTAATGGATGGCATGAGACAGTGCGGAGGCGTACTGGATGTTTCAGTTAGTCCCAATAATGAAATTCTGGTAAGCAACCTTGGTTCATTTCGTGTGGAACTATTCAATTTGAATGGAAAACGTTTGGGGGCTTTCGGAGAAAGAGGTAAAGAGCTTAGAAATTTTCATGGTTGTTGTAATCCTGTAACATTGACAAATTTAACTAATGGAGCGGTGGTTTCTGTTGAAAAATTTCCCACTCGTATTAAAGTATATAGTAAGGATGGTGTTCAGAACATTCCTGTAGCAAAAGAATTAGAGGGCTGCAAGTATATGCCATTTACATCGGACAAGGAAAATAAACTTTATGTTGGAGCGAGTGAAAAAGGATTAGTAAAGTATATTCCTCAAATATAAAATTCCTCAAAATACGATTTTGGCCCGTTGAAGTTTTTCAACGGGCTTTTTTTGTAATTAATAGTTCAGAATTGAGACTTTAAATGTGAGATTGTTAATTATTGATATATAAGATTTGTGTGAATTATGGTTCATATTGATGATTGTTTTGATATTAATACAAATAGATATTTGAATAAGTAGATTGTTATTTAAAATCAATATTAATTGATGTTTTTTCGCTTCCCATTTCGCCCATTTCCCAATTATTGTTGTCTATTAAGTACAAAAGCTATTAATATTGGGGCTTCAACTAAATGGTAAAAATCATAATTGAAGATTATTAATAAATTTTGCAGGAATAACTAACTAATTAAAGTTTTTAAATATGACAAAATCGGTAACAAGTAGCATTTTTGCTATTCTAATTTGTGTAGGACTGATGTCTTGTGGAACAAATGAAAACGAAACAGCTTTCGAGCCGGAGAGTGGTGTGAAAGCATCTTCAAGTGAGAAAGTATTGACTATTAATCTGGCAGTAAATGACACCTATTGTAAGCAAACGGCTTGTGCGTGTATTCATGATATTGCAGCTCGTGAGTATTTCGATATTCAAAAGCGATTGATGGCTGACTTTAATATCGATTTGAAATTGAAGTATTATATGGAACCGTACGAAATGGAGGATGCTTTGAAAGCAAAGAAATTTGACGGCGTCATTACAAAACCATGGACAGCATTCATGTTAAGTGAAGCAGCAGGTATTAACTACAAAAGAATTGCCGATGTATTAGATGTAAATAACAGTCCTTGGTTGACTGGTGCATTTTTGGTAAGAAAAGATTCGGATATCAAAACAATAGAAGATATCAATGGAAGAACCCTTGTTGCCGGGCAAGAAGACGCTTATGAGAAATATCACTCTCCATTCCGTATCATGGATGAGAAAAATATTAAGCCAGGCCGTATCTATCAAAAAGCAAGCTGCCTGGAGTGTATCAACGAATTAATGGATAATAAAACTGAGGTTGCTATTGTATCAGATTATGTGTTACAAGCGAGTTGCGCTGTTGATGTAGCGAGCGAAGATGACTTCCGTACAATTGGTCATACTGAAAAAATGCCACTTTGTTCAGTAATTCTGGATATGGCAAAAGTATCTGAAGCAGACGCATTACGTTTACAAAATGCACTTTTAGCTGTTTCGGGGAAAAAATCAGCAGAAAGTTTATTGTGCGATGGCTTTGTTAAGCCAGCTAGTTGGATTCCTAACCCATATTTAAAACCTATAGCAAAGAATTAAGATGAGTGAAAAAAAGAATTGGGACAGACGTAGTTTCCTGCGTAAAGCCGGACAAGCTACCTGTGCAATAGCATTAGGAGGTATAGCCTATAGAATTGCCGGGCAACATATGAATGAAGAAACTGCCGGACCGCGTTCTCGTTATGTTTGGCAAATTAATCCTGATAAATGTACTAATTGTGGTAAATGTGAAACGCATTGCGTTAGAACACCATCAGCTGTAAAAGCAGTAAATGATCAGAAGAAGTGTTCTAATTGTGTCGTTTGTTTTGGACATATAAGTAATAAGGAAATTGCTTCGGATCAAATTATGGATAAAGGAGAGAGAATTTGTCCTGTTGACGCTGTAACTCGTAAGAATTATTCAGGTGGAAAGGATGGTTATTTCTTATATGATATTGACTCAGATAAGTGCATAGGTTGCGGTAAATGTGCTAAGGTTTGCAACGATAAAGGAACTAAGTCGATGTTTTTGATCATTCGCCCGGACTTGTGCTTGAATTGTAACTCATGCGATATTGCCAGTGCATGTCCTGATGATGCGATTGAGAGATTATATATTGGGCCTGAAGATAATTTTAAAGGAATTTATGAACTGGAGTATCCAGGTAATGACATGGGGGGCTACGGTGCATAAAAATATGAAGTCGATTTTTAGAATAGTATTGCTTGTCGGATTTTTTCTGATAAATATTGGAAATAGTATTAGTGTTCAAGCAGCAACAAGTTTTCCTCAAGAAGACGCATCTTGTATTCGTGAAGGCGCGAATACAGGGACTATGAAAGAATTTAAGGATAATTATATTCCTGTAGAATATTTTCCAACACCTGAGTATATGGTGTTTGTTGACTTAAGTGTTTTAATCCTATTGCTTTTGGTTGGTCTTTTCTTTGTTTTGAAAAGAAAATCTCAAAAGGCGATGAGTATATTGGCAATTATAACTTTTGTCTACTTAGGTTTCATCCGTGGAGGCTGTGTTTGTCCGGTTGGTGCAATATCGAATACCACAATGGGAATTATTGATCCTGCTATGATAGGCTTGGTGACTTTGATTATTTTCTTAGTGCCGCTTATCATTGCCTTAGTTGCCGGTCGTGTGTTCTGTACTTCGGGCTGCCCATTGGGAGCTGTTCAGCACATGATGCAGAAAAAGAAGAAATTTAGGAAAGTGCCAGCTAAACTAAATACAGCATTAAAGATTGTGCCTATCATGATGCTTTTGGCAACTGTCTATTATGCAATCCAAAGCTCATGTTTCCTGATTTGCCAGTTGGAGCCATACAAGGTGATCTTCTTTACAGGTCAAACTTGGTTTGAACAGGCTTTGGCATTTATAATGGGTAATCCGATGGAGCCTGTATTTATGCTTGCTTTTGGTATCGGAACATGGGTGTATTTAATTTTGGTTTTACTATTAGGCTACTGGGTACCACGACCATTTTGTCGTTTTCTATGTCCTTACGGGGTTCTTTTGGGAGTTGTATCATATTTCTCTTTTAAGCCACGTCGTATCGAAAATAATTCTTGTGTACATTGTGGCATGTGTGAGAAAGTTTGCCCTACGCAAGCTATAGTTATTGATAGATCAACAAAATTCTCTTCACTATCAAATTACGATTGTGTACAATGTAATAAGTGTACAGATACCTGTAAAAAAGATTCTATTTTTTAATAATAAACAACAAACCATAGTTACAAGACAGTCAACCTTTAATTGGGTTGGCTGTTTTTTTGTACTCGGATTATAATGATTAGTGGATTGTGATCAAGTGATTTTAACTTGGAAATTAATATCAGAATGGTGATTTGATGTGGGGATAGTCTTAGAGATAAAAAAATCCGGTGAGACTAAACTCACCGGATTAAATATTGAGGCTTTAAAATTGATCACTATTCTACCATGAGTTAAACTCATATTGTTGTAGAATCGCTACAATTCTCGGTTCTATTTCTTGACTACTTTGTGATGGAATATGCCATCATCTTTTGTTATTTTAACGATATATATGCCAGCAGGAAGTTGTTGAACTTCTTGACTGAAAGTCAAAATTTGTTTGCCGGCATCAAAATCTTTGGAACGACTAATAAGTGTCTGTCCCATCAAGTTAATGATCTCAATTTTCACATTTTGTCTTTCTTGTACCATTATTTCTACCGAGAAATGCTCACTAAAAGGATTTGGATAAACCTTTAATTTACTTTCCTCATTAGATACAACTTCTAAAAGTTTCGGATTTCGTAATTCACCTAAAGAAGCATTCATTTCTGAAGTGACAGTTGTAATTATTGATTTGCTTACTCCGGATTCATCTTCATAAGTAAATCTTACTTCTTCGATTTCATCATCTACGGGTATAGACAGGCAATAAAATACTTGATTCGAATTTAATTCAGAAATTTTTTCAGCAACACTAAGAGGCTTATCACCAGACCATGCTGCGATATTTTTAGCATTAACAGGGGTACCTTGCTGGTCAACTAAACGAGCAACTACTGACATGTTATTTTCTGTTTTGTAAAGCATTCTGCATTTTTCTACAGGAGTTTCAGTCTCATGTTTGCCTGATTTTGTAGAATTGCTCAACATACTTCTTTCCGGATACCTAAAGCTTCCGTTAGCTATGGATTTTAATAGGTAACCTTCACCAGGTTTCATATGTGTTAAGCTTCCGTACCATTTGGATGTAACTGCATCGTAACGAGCAAATAAACCATTGGTTTTTATTTCATCATTATCTGATGCATTAAAGTCACTTAAAGCTTCGTTAATTTCCAGATTAAACTGAGGAAGGTAGCCTATCCAATTCCAACCAGTAGTGATGTCAATTGCTTCATTAGCATAGTCTACAGGAATTCCGGTTATATGAAGAGCTGTAGATTTTGCTACAAATACTTTATACAAAAAGTGAGAATTTATCTCATCTTTTGTGGCTCCGTCTGATGTAATCCAGGAATTATCTTTATAAATATAGAAATCTGCAGGACTTATTATTCGATCGTCTTCGCTTGTTTCCATATTAGAGAAAACCGAGTTGATTGTTAGATCATCAGGTACTAAATTCATGGAAATCCAGTTCCAACCTTTTGAAAGATCAATATCTCGTTCAACCGGATCACCAATAGTGAAAGATACCGGACTTTGAATACTTCCTTTTATTTTATCTGAACTAAAGTTCATGGAGACATCGGATATGGAATGAACAATACCAGTGTTGGCTTTCCATACTTTGAAGTTTAGTACGTCTCCTGAAGCATTGTCACTACCAACATTTAAGAAAACAAGATATTTGTCGTATTGTTTAAGGTATCTTAATTTTCCAAAACCTCTTAATTCATTTCCTACATAAGCAGCAACCATATCATTTTCATCAGAAGAAGACATGCCTCCATCGATGATTTCACCAATGATATTCATTGCAAATTGGGAGTTAATTGTATTGTCTTCCCAGTTTGGCTTTTTACCTTCAATACATAAATCTAAATAGAAGGGCTCATTAAAGTTCCCATCGCCAGTAAGGTAGAACTGTTCGTTGTAATAACCGGTATTCAATCCTTCATGAACATTAAAATTGATTTCAATAGAGCTGTTGCCCCCGATAGTACCGGTCTTTGGGCTAGCATCTAACCATGCGGGTAGATTATTGATAGAGTAGGTTTGACTGGCAACACCACTATTTACAATGTTCACTTTAAATTGAGTTGTTTCACCTTTTTTCGATTTAACTTCTAACTTTTCTTGCTCCCATTTTAATTGGTTTTGATTAATAAAGATACTGTATACCTCAGGGCTTAGAATTTTATTATTGAATTTATCATAGATGTTCGTAATGGCCACATCGAGAGTTGTTTTCTCAATTCGTGCCATATCATCAGTTAATAAAATTGCAATTTCTCTTTCTGATTTTTGAAGCGTAAAGTTTACTTTCTCAATAGGACGAGACAATTTAATAGAGGGTGTATTTGAATTTAAACTGGCTCCTCTATTTGTTATTTGAAGCTCTGATTCAGATTTATCTTCAATTGAACCAGTTAGATTAGCAACGCCCATATCAAATTGATAGGTTTCCAAAGGAAGATAGAATACCAAACCTGGCTCGGTTGTATTCAACCTGATGTATTGATCTCGTTCGATAAGTTTTTGTTTTTTGTTGTATGCCCAAATTCTGAAATCATCAATTAATCCAGAATAGTGGCTTTGAACAGTTTCAACACCAGTACTACTGATTTCTCCTTTAGCACCAAACCACATTTTGGCTCCACCTAATCCACCTAAGTTGGCAGATGGTATCGTTAAGGCTAATCCATTATCAACAAATACATTTGAAGCTCCAGGTCTGTTAACTGAAATTGCAATGTGATGCCAGTTTCCATCTGTTAGTACAAGGTTATTAGTGGCATAGGATGCACCTGCATTCTCGACTATCAAATCTCCATTAGAGTTTAAACCTACAGACCAGGCATGACTATTTTCCGAATTCAATCCATTTCCATTGGAGAAAAGATAGGATGGTGTTTTACTATCCGTATTCATCCAAAACTCAATGGTGAATTTCTCATCATTTGCAAAGGCTAAATCTCCGGCAGCTACCTCAAGGAAACTATTGTTTGAGAAATGTATCGATTTTCCCTTAGGGGTGATACTCCAGTCTGCATTAAAAATAGCATGGTTTCCTTGTACTTGATCTAAGGATATTTCACCAATACCTTCGTCAAATCGCCATAGTCCCATTAATGATATTTCATTTCCGGATAGTCTACTGCTCATGTTTCTTGCAATTTCTGCACGAGAGCAACTTTTAGACCAAAGCCTTAATTCATGTAGATTACCTTTGAACAGATTTTGATTTGTCTGTGATCCTTTTCCTAAGCGAATATCACCGATTCGGACGAGCTTATTGTCCATAATTTGTCTGTCAATATCTTTTCCGTTTTGGAACAGATTAATCAATTTGGAATTTGCATCGTAACTAATAGCATAATGAAACCATTCGTTTACTGGAACATTTGATGTTTTAACAAGTTCCTTACCAGCATATTTTGCAATAAATTCATTGTTGTTATTAAATGCCAACTCAAATTCATTATCAGATCCAGAGCCTTGTCCAAGTACAACCTGATAGCCACTATTTTCTCTTTTCGCCCACATTTCAACCATAAATGATTGATCGTATTCTCGTCCGTTTGTTCGAATTAAAACATTGTTATTAATTCCATCGAAATAAGCGGATACGTTATGATTTATTGGAGCACCGTTAAGCACACCTCTAATATCAACATTAAGATTATTGATGAGTTCTGTTTTTAGATCCTCATTAAATCGGTAACGAATGACTTGATTGGCAGAAAGAATTGGTTCCGGAGCAGTGAAAATAACCGGAGCCTCACGGTCAATTGTACCTGTTAAAATTTCAGACTCATTGGTAATGCCTGCTTGACATGTTGATAAAATTCGAAGTTCATAATTTCCTTCAGTTATTTGATTTGTATTCCAGTCGTATTTAAGAGAGTTAACTCCTGATGGGATTGCTTGTTCATTTGCGTCAGCAGTTTCAGCATCGTAGTTAACGAGGAATTTCTGAAGGTTAATCCAGTTTGTTTGTCCCTTGGTACGGTATTGAATAATAAAATTATCAAAGCTTTCAGCAATTGAACTAATGCCTTCAACAAGAATTTCCATATGATTGTTCTTGTCACGATTAACAATCCAATTATTTTGCGGAGAAACAATATTTATATCACCGCAAGAAGGTATGAAGTATGCAGAGAGGTTGATGGTATCTGCAACATAAATTTTACCATAATTGTGGTAATTATCAAACTCACATTCTGAATATGCCATGATTTTAATATTATCATAGTCATCGTATTCCTGATTCTTATTTAATGTAAGTTGCACTTGAGTTGTAATACCTGGTTGTAATTCTTCAACATAGGTTTTAATGGGAGCACCGTTAACTTTAATTGTAGCTCCATTAGGATTTGATCCTTCAACTACTCGCAAACCAAACCAGGATGCATCGCCGGTTTCACTCTCGTTTATCAGGTTGAGAGTAAAGTTGGCAACTCTGTGCGAAGGAATATTACTAACAATATCGTTGGAAACCGTATTTAATTTTATTTTTTCTCTTTGTTTTGTTGCCGGCGTAATTTCAGTTCCCGGATTGTAATATTTACTGGTTAAAGCAGGTTCAAAAGGACATGCACTTTGTCCGGCACGAAGTTTAAATATTGGTCCATTCCCCGACTCAGGGTCTAATACATCAACACTATAGGCATCTCCTACATCCGGATCGGAGAAGGAATAACCAAAAGTGTTAGTTGTGGTTTCTATATCGGTATAAGTGTTTCCGCCACCCATACTTAAGGAAACTGTATTTGTATTTGCGGTACCCGTGCTATTAAACCAAGCTCCAAATTTATTAGCAAATTCTGTAGCCAAAGTAATATCAAAATACTCCTCCTTTGTTTTTGTTGTAGTGGATGTTTTACTATAGGCATAGCTTTGTCCGCCACCAACGAAAGAGATGTTACGATCGTAGAACTTAGTTGTTTCAATCTTTTCTTTTTCATTGTTTTTTATTGCCCCTTTCCAAAGTCGAATCTGTTGATTATACCAACGTATTGAATCTGGTTCGTTAGGATGTGAAGCGTGGTCATATGTATAACTAGATCCATCAAAATCTGCTAGTTCGGTAGTTTTTGGATCATCAGTACTAGCTTGGTCAGACCACTTCAGATCATCGTTATTGCTGCCATAAAGAGGGTTTGACTTGCCAATTTTGGAGGTGTATGGAGAATTATCTCTTTCGAACAAACCATCACGTACGGTAATTAAATCAGGAATAATCCTCTCTTCAATATGTTTTTGAGTGTAAATAAACATGGTTTCAAAACCATTGGGATTCATATAGAATGCCGGCGAAATAGCCAATTTATACTTTATACCACCAATAGTAACTTCATGAGAAGGTCCTGAAAGGGAGTGCTGATTAACAGTTGAAGAAGGAACAAGATTAAAGGATTCTGATTCTCCATAGATAATGTTTTGAGCGTACCCTATGAATAAATCCATGTCAGCACCAACAATATTATTGTCGCTACTGGTTGAAAGATCCTGTCCAAATGTTACAGTTGTTTCAACTGTATTATTACGTCCTGCTGATTGTTGGAAAGTGTTTTTCCATTCCAGTGTGTTTCTGATCTCCGTCTGAATTTGAGGTCCTATTATACCACCACCAACTATGATATTGCTACCAAGGTCAAAACTTAATACAAGATCGTTTTGTAAATTTTCGTGGAAGGACATTTGCTCAACATCTGTAAGTGTAGTTCCTTCTGAAAGGAAAGAATGACTGCTACTTCCGGGAGGATCTCTAAGTATCCATTTTACGTTTTGAGGACCAGTTGTCAGGAATGAATTTCCTTTCTTCTTCTGACCCAGTAAATAAGCTCTGAAATAGTTTCCATTATTTGGCTTCCATTCTGCAAGATTTCCTCCAGCTTCCAGTGAAACTTTTAAGCTTGCTGTGAATGATTTTTCCGGATTAATTTCATCTTCTGTTAAAATAGGCTCGCCTGCAATAAACTTATAAGCTACGACTCCTTTCTCATTGTTTAACTGGATGATTTCGGAATTACCTTCGTTTTCAATCTCCTTAGAATCTCCAAGATCATTGGAAATTGTAATTTTTCCATCTGTTACAGGAACACGATCAATAATAACCGGATTAGCTTTGAGGTTCTTGTATTCTTCGTAAGCGCTAATTTTTAAATTATATTCTCCGTTGCATTTTAAAACGGGATAAGCAAAAGGCTTATTAGAAAGATCTAAAGTTACCGACTCGCCTGTTTGCTGGTTGGTTATATATTCAAGACTTTCTTCACCTTTAAATTCAGCATCATTGCTTAAACTTACGTTAACGCTAGGTGTGGCACGGTAAGTGAAGATTTTTTTACAATTGTATTTGTATTTCTGATCTTCGGTAACAGGTTCGTTTTGTTTGTCTTTGGCTTGATTAATTTCTTCTTTTTCTAATACGTAATCTGCTAAATTCAATACATCAGCATATTCTTCAGGTTTAAAGAAAACATCGTTGTTATCAACCGTAAGACTTGATACAATAAAATTGACAGGCAATAATTCGATTTCATACTCGCCTGTTTCCGGATTATTAGTAATACTTTTCTCAAAACATTGGTTCTCAGATTTAAAAGTTAGAGTGGCTAGACCAATGTTGTTTTGAGATAAGCCAAACCCAATTGGTTTTTCTCCTTCTCTGGTTCCACCAACAACTCGCCCTGCAACTTTAATGACAGTGGTATTCTTAAATTCAATACCGCTTATTTCTTCTCTGAAATCATAGGGTTCACCATTGGAAGGGTATGTAGAAGATTCGAATGTATGACCCTCTTTTTGTACAGAAACGATATGTTTTCCGATTGGAACTTGAATTTCAAATTCGCCATTTTGATCGGTTTTAACAGGCTTACCATTCTGAGTAACAACATTGCCATCTATAAGAAGTTGTATGCCTTCGGCAGGACAATTACTTTGATCTAAAGTGTACAAAACGTTACCTGTAACTTTAAAAGAAGAAATGTCTTTGAAATTCTTTTCTGCATTTTCTGATCCTTCTCCAATAAAGCATGTTTGAACCGCTGGTTGAAACTGATGAATGTTTTTAACAGGAGTAACTTCAAATATCTGTCCGTTGCCTGAATAGCGAATAAAAGGAACCGCATAATTACCATTAGCATCTGTAATTCCTTTGTAGCCTAATTGGCTTGAAGAAGGAGCAATGTCTGACCATTCGAAAGTACCGTTTATTGATGCATGGTTTTTATTGTATTCATGACCATTGTTAGATGAGTCGTAAACGTAATCTCCCACATTTTCGTCCATTTGAAGGTATACGACCATATCTTTTTCCTTGGCGTCGAGTTTTCTGTTATAATCTCTACGCACCTCTTCATCAGATTTTGCATTTTTAAATAGGGTAAACTCATCGATGCAAATGCTATTAGGATTATTTACGTTTATTAGTATATCTGTATTAGGTATTTGTATTGGAGAATTTAGAGTTTCATTTATTTTTCTCTCCCCATTTATATACACTTTCAGTTCAGAGCTTGAAATTGTTAAGCCTATGTTAGTAAATTCATCGGAAGGTAAAACAAATGGAACCTGAGTTCCTTTCATTGTTTTGTTAGTAAAGTAGGTTACATTAATAAGATTATTTATTAATGTAAGGTAGTAGCCTTCCGTTTTTGCTGAGTCAAAGTGGTATATAATAGCAGAAGCCAGGTTATTATTATCTGGTTTTACCCACAATTGTGCTGAAATTTCATTTAAATCTTTTAATGATTCGGATTTAGGAATAGAAATATATGCGTTAGGTTTGAGATGAACACTTTTATTTGTTTGTAAATCAGATTTTCCATCTACAAGTATTTCTGTATTTTCTACAGGGTTCCCTCCGTCGAAAGATACAGAACCTAATATCGTTCCAAAAGGAGTTCTGAAACCAACATCGCTTAATATATTGGTATAGACCGTTTCTTCTCCACAGTTTTGTATGCCTTTTATTTGGTATTGATACAGTATGTTAGGATCAATTTTATAGTCGGTCCATCTAATTTGATTTGGCTCTAAAACTTCTACAACCTCCGGGTTACCTTGTCCTTCAACACTTCTGTAAATCCTAATTTCACTAATTTGTCGATTTGAGTTAATTTCCCATTTTAATTCAACCCTGTTACTGTGGTATCCTTTTGAAATTTCAAAGTTTGTTAAATAGTTGGAAAGGTCAGGAGTTAGCGTTAGCACATCTGGCATTGGAGTTTTTGTGCTTCCACATTGTGTTTTGGAATAGATACTGTAACGATATGATGTGCAGAACTGCGGAGTATCATCAATGTATTCAGTAACGTCTTTGTCAATTTTAAACTCAACAATATCCGACTGATCATTAACATTAATACGTTCCAATACATATTCTTCTTCATTTGCGACATCATCCCAGGAGAAATGAAAACTATTTCCTTCCAAAGTATAAGTGAGTTGGTTAACAGCATCCGGTAAATCACTTGATTTTTCTTCTTCTATCGGAGACCATGCACCATAAATATTACAGCTGTTTTTTGTTCTTATTCTAAAGTGATAGGTTATAAATGCATCAGGAAGCGTTATTTCGGTGCTATTTCTACTGCCTGATATTTCTTTGGTAGAAGCATTTGAAAATTGAGAATTGTTTGCATATTGAATTTGATAAATATTGGGTTGTTCCATATTTGGATTCCATGTGATATCAACTTTTTTCTCACAGGATGTTGTTACTGTGAAATTGTTTGGAGGAGCAATTGGTTGTTTGCCATAACCTTCGACCCATTGTGAATATTCTCCGTAATTGCTGTCACTTCCGCAATTGACAATAGCACGAATTTGATACTCGTTTTTTGTCGTTTTACTGGCATAGTTGTCAGTATAGTTATAAGATGATGTTGACGTTATATAACTTCCATATTGATAGCCTTTTGTTCTTCTGTATACATAGTAATTTACCGAACTGGAAGCATCAACATTACTTGGTCTTTCCCACCTTAGCTTAACAGTTCCACAACCTTCATTTTTTGAGGTAGTGAAATTTTGAACAGCATTGGGTTTGTAGGCTGTTGCATACTTCGTGTCAGACAAATAATCCCCGTTCGACTTTTGAATCCAACGATAAGCAACTCTTTGGTTTGGATTGGGGGGATATCTTATTTTTATTTTGTAAGCATAGTAATCATATCCCATACTTGGGTTACGGTTTTCAAATGAGCAAGATAAGCCCGAAGAGTATGCTTGATATTTATTGCCATTATCAAAGAAATGATGAATGTAGCAAACATCCTTCCATTGGCCAGATTGATTTTGATATTGTAAGTAAAGATCTTGCTGATTGCCCCAAGTGTGTCCACCCCAATGTCTAATCAACTGAATTGAGATAGACCCATCGCAGGATTTCTCTTCTTCTATACTCCAACGACTGGAGGAAAATCGGTGCGTTTGGGAATAGCATAGATTTATTGAGGATAATGCTATTAGTAATAAGAGTAATTTTTTTTTCATAAATATTGATTTTAATAGTTATATAATGTATTTCGTCATAAATATATGTGTGTATAAGGTCAAAAAATGACACCTGGTAAAAAATGCGGAGATGGGTTTGTTTTCAGCCATATTTTAAATTAAAAGTTTTATTACCAGTATTATCGTAAGCTGGAATCATGTTTAAAGGATATTTAAGTCATGCTCTAGAATAGCCTTTGGGGGCTATAATTACAGGCTTGGGTTTTGGTTGGTAAAAGGTTTATCGAAGCATTTGGGGAGATCGGTTTTGACAAGCTTTGACATTTATAATGGACAATCCCGTAGAATCTGTATACATGCTTGTTTTTGGTATTGGGACATGAGTGTACTTAATTCCAGTTTTACTACTAAACTGTTGGTACCAATATCATTTTGCCGTTTTTTTGCGTAAAAAAATAAATATCATTTATTTAAATTGAATAAAAATATACATATTTATATATGTAATATTTCTTGTTTTCTTAATCTCGATAAATTAAATGCCGATTGAATAATTATTATTTGCTAGCTAGTAGCCCTTTTATATCTAATAGTTTTATGCATTTATTCTTTTTTGTTATTAGACGGTTACGTTTTGTGCATGTGTTTATATTGTAAAATTTAATTTTCGGATCTAATGCAAACTAATACGCTTTCGATTTTTTGGCATGGTAAAATTCATTTTTAGATTTCGGAAAATCTTTTAAATTTGCTCTCACTAATCCTACTATCTAAATAACCCATATGCCCGACTCTAAAGAAATCCTGACGGATTTATTACGAACTGGTAGCCGAAAAGCTTACGAAGCTTTTTTCAAAGGCTATTATCAGGACTTGTTCTTGTGGGCTAATAGTATTTTAAAAGATCCTGATGCTGCTGAGGATATCGTTCAGGAATTCTTTGTAGACTTTTGGGAAAAGAAAAGATTTAAATCTATTACAAGTAATCTTCAATCCTATGTTTTTCGTTCGGTTCGCAATTCTTGTCTCAATTATATTCGACGAGAGAAGAAACTCATCCACGATATTGAGCATCTGGAAGGAAAAGAAGTAGCTCCTAAAGTTAATTTAGAGACACTAGAAAATTCAGAAGAAATCTATTCTGCTATTAATGAGCTTCCAGAAAAATGCAGAGAAGTGTTTATGCTTTGTTGTGTGAATGGTTACACTTATAAAGAAGCTTCAGAGGATTTAGGTGTTTCAATCAATACCATTCGTACCCATATGGTAAGAGCTTTTAAGTTCCTTAGAGAGAAATTAAAATCACCTTACTTATTCTACCTCCTTTTTTCTTTTAAAAATACAAAAGAGCAAGAGTGATTTAATCATATTTTATGCAACTGGGATATCATCACTATAAATCATATTAGATTTTTTTGAGATTCATATATGATATTTATGGCATCCGATTCTAAAAAAAAGAATTAGTAGTCACTTGTTTTTGTCTATACATCATTATTATACAGGCTGTTTGATATTGCGTGCAGGGATTATTATATCTTGTAAGAAGTACTAAATTGAGAAAAGTGAAAAAAAGTTAATTTACTTGTCACATCATTTAAAAACTTATTTGTCTTTAAAGTGTATACCAGAAATCAGATCTGAATATTTTATAGAAGAATGGAAAAAGATATCAATGAAATTATAGTTAAGTCCTTAGTTGGAAAAAAGCTTGATGCTGATGAGCAAGAGCTGAAGAACCAATGGATGGATAAGGCTGGTAACAATGGTTTTTACAATAAGCTACACCATTATCGTAAAGAGACAAAGGATGTTATTAATGATAAGCGAATGGATGTAAATCAAGCTTATCAAAAACATTTGAAACATATAAATGTTGCAAAATCTACTAAGCGTAAACTCATTATTAATCGCTTGTTACCATATGCAGCAATGATAGTCGTTATGGTAGGGGTCTATTCATTAATTACTCAGTTGGGAACAGATGTTAATATAACATCACCAGAGCAATGGTTATCTTCAGTTGAGCCTGGTTCGCAGAAAGCAGAATTAATTCTTGCTGATGGGAAAGTGATGGATTTGGAGAAAGAGAATGAAGAAGCTTTAATTAAAGAGCAAGATGGTACAGTAATTAGTAATACAGGTTCCTCACTTGTTTACGATGTGAGCTTAAAAACCGAAAGCGCTGAAATTGCTTATAACAGTTTAGTTGTTCCAAGAGGAGGAGAGTATAAACTTGTTTTAGAAGACGGAACAAAAGTTTGGGTGAATTCAGAAACCAGATTACGTTACCCTACAAAGTTTGAAGATGACAAGCGAATTGTTCTTTTAGAGGGAGAAGCTTATTTTGATGTAAGTAAGGATAAGACTCGCCCATTCATTGTTAGAACTCAAGGTGTAGATGTTAGAGTTTTGGGAACATCATTTAATGTATCATCTTATCTTGATGATGAGGCTATTCGAACCACTTTGGTTGAAGGGCGTGTAGCAGTAATAGATCGTGAGAATCAAAAAGAGAATGTGATTTTGAATCCGGGATATCAAGCTGTTTATGCTAAAAAAGCGAAGGAACTAACTGCTGAGAAAGTGAATACTGATTTATATACGTCATGGAAAGATGGTCGATTTGTTTTTGATCGTTCCAATCTGGGTGATATTATGGCAAGACTTTCTCGTTGGTATGATGTTAAAGTATTTTATCAATCAAACGATTTAAATAATATTCGTTTTACGGGGAGCTTAAAAAGGTACGATAATCTGGATCGTTTGTTAAATATGATTGAGAAAACAAACGAGGTGAAATTCGTTTTAGGAGAGAAAACCATTACGGTTGAGAAAGTATACTCCAAGAAGTAAATACTTTGAATCGATTTAATATATGAGTACAAAAAAACCGGAATTGCGCTAACAAAACCGGTTGATAATAATTTTTAGTATGCATCTAAAGAGTGGAATCAAGTAGATGCATGCATTTAACAACTATAATCTTAACAAATTTATGAAAAATTATTTTGGATTCACCTCCTTTATACCCAAAAGAAGGTGGCAGAAAATGGTGATGCGTATGAAATTGCTATTGATGGTGATGTTGATGACTGTGTTGCAGCTTACAGCAAGTGTGAAAGGTCAGATTGCGGAAGTAAATCTGAGCATGGAAAATGCTAGTCTGGTTGATTTCTTTTCAGAGATCAAAAACCAAACTGATTATGAGTTTCTTTATAATCATGATTTGGTGATGGCTAAAGAAAGTGTGAGTGTGGATGTTAATCAGGAAGATCTTCGTGAGCTTCTAGGTGATGTCCTGTATACGCGAGGTTTAGATTTTGAGCTGGATGATAATGTTATCATCATCTCGGAAAGAGAAAACATTCCAACTAAAGTTGAGGAGCAAGAAGAGAAGACGGTTAATGGTAGAGTTACCGATGAGAATGGCGACACACTTCCTGGAGTTTCGATTCTTGTAAAAGGTACCACAAATGGAGTAGCCACCGATATTGATGGTAATTATTCGATTAGTTTCGAAGGTGACAATATTATATTGGTTTATTCATTTGTCGGAATGTTGCCTCAGGAAGTTGTTTATACAAGTCAAGCTACTATTGATGTTATCTTGCAAGCTGATTCAGAACTGATGGAAGAAGTTGTTGTGACGGGATACCAAACAATTTCCAAGGAAAGAGCAACGGGGTCATTTGCTATTGTTAATGAAGAAATACTCGATAGTAAAATATCAACCGATTTTACTTCAAGGATAGAAGGAATGGTTCCTGGCTTGCAAGTTGACCGGGAAGGCAATATGACCATTCGTGGGATCTCAACATTGAATGCCTCAACAAAACCATTGGTTGTTGTAGATGGTTTCCCTATCGAAAGTGATAATATGACAATCAATCCGAATGACATCAAATCTGTTAACGTTCTTAAGGATGCCGCAGCTGCTTCAATTTGGGGGGTAAGAGCATCGAATGGGGTTGTTGTAATAACTACCAAAAATGGGGGTAAGAAGAAAAAGCCTAGTGTGAATTTTTCTTATAACATGACCATTAAAGAAAGTCCAGATTTAAGTAAATACAGGTATGCATCAGCTGGTGACCAGATTGAGGCTGAATTGGAAACCATTCAGAGAGGATGGGTACGGGAGCCTAGTGCATGGAACACTTCACCGGTAAGTCAGGTGGCGAACATCGTATTCGGGTCAGATAATTACTCACGGCTTTCGCGTGGAACTCACCCTTATGATTATCTGGATGAAACTGAAATTGCTCAAATAGAGGAATTGAAGAAACAGGACGGTTTAAAGGAATATGAAAAGTATTTTTTGAGAAATTCCTTCAACCAACAATACAATTTATCCATCAATGGTGGAACGGATGATGTAAGCTATTATTTATCAGGAATATTTGATCACAACAAATCGAATGTAAAGAGAGAAGGTTTGGATCGTTATATCCTGAATTCCAGAGTTGATGTTAAACTGACTGATTGGTTAAAAGTTACATCAGGCGTTGTGTTTACAAAGTCAACCGAAACCTTAAGTAGTTCAGAGGTTTATCAAAGCCAGATGCGACCATCGTATGGTTACGGAAACTATCTGGATGAGAATGGAAATTACAATTGGTTTCCCAAAGGCGTTGCTCAAAAATTTAAGGAGGAATACAAAAGCAAGGCCGATTATGTGGACTGGACATACAACCCTTTGCAGGAGTTCGAGAATACCACAAACGAAAATGAATCGAATACCTATAGAGTTCAAACCGGAATTAATGCCCAAATAATTAGGGGCTTAAATTTTGATATCAAATATCAGTACGAAAAGTATTCAAGTAATACTGAAACATTGTACAACAGAGATACTCATACGGTTCGTCATTCCTATAATACCTATACCGGAACCGATCCAAATACCGGAGATATAGTACACAGTTTCCCAATGGGAGATATAAAAGAGATTTCAGAAAGAGAGAGGGTTGCCAATTCAATTCGTGCACAACTAAATTATTCCAATGATTTTGGAAAACACAGCCTTAGAGCCCTGGGAGGTTGGGAGTACCGATCGGTTTTAAACAAAACCTTAAGAGACTCTTATGTAGGATTTGAATCACAACTGTTAAGTGGAAGTTTGGTTGACTGGAAACAAATTAACGAGAGAAAGGTGCCAACATGGAATGGTAGTAAGTACGCAAGAGGATACTACTATAAAGGGCCACGATTTGGAGAAACGGAAGAACGTTATGTCTCTTTTTATGGAAACATTGGTTACACTTTCGACAGGAGATATGATTTTACATTTAGCGGTAGAATTGATGATTCTAACCTTTTTGGTGCTGATAAGTCTTACCGACTACTTCCTTTGTGGTCAGTAGGTGCAGGATGGAATATTTCCCAGGAAAGTTTCTTTAGTTCTAATGTGTTCGATATGTTAAAGTTGAGAGCCACCTATGGTTTTAACGGTAACATCGACCGTTCTACTGTACCCGATATGAAAGTTAGAATTATCAGAGATATGGATACTCAACAAATGGTTGGAGAGATTGAGAATCCTGGCAATAAGGAATTAAAATGGGAGAAAACGGCTGTTGCAAACATGGCTGTCGATTTTGCTTTATGGAACAACAGAATTTCCGGTTCTTTAGAATATTACAATAAGGAGAGTCGTGATTTATTGGGAGAAAAAGAGTTGAATCCAATCCTTGGTTATAAAAGTGTGAAGGCCAATGTAGCCAAGGTTTCGAATAAGGGGATAGAAATGCAACTGAACCTTGTTCCTCTGAGAAGTGAACACTTCAACTGGTTGATTAATTTGAATGTGGCTTATAATAAAAATAAAATCGAAGAAGCCTATTCTGATGTAAGAAATTTAAGCTACGCCATTAGGGGGAAATATTTGGAACCAGCTAGATCTATAGGTGCCGCATATGCCTATCGTTGGGCAGAATTGAATGAGAAAGGAGAACCTCTTTTGTTTAACCAGAAAGGAGAGAAAGTAGACTATATTTCAGATGAAGCTGAAAATATTGAAGTCTTGAAACATATTGGTCCGTCCAGGGCCCCTTGGAATGGAAGTATAAATACCAGTTGGAAATACAAAGGGCTCACTCTTTCTATGCTATTCAAAGGTAGCTTTGGACATTATTTCAGAATGCCGGAGTTGACTTATAATACTTCTATAAATCTGAATTATGGTGGTAATATCATGACCAAAGAAATAAAGGACAGATGGCAGAAAGCCGGAGATGAACTTGTAACAAATGTGCCTAAAATTGGAGATAGTGCCTGGGACATTGAATACGATTATTACAATCAATCAGATCTTAGGGTAAAACCTGCAGATTTTATTTCTCTAAAAGAAATTTCATTGGCCTACGAGTTCGATAAAAATGTATTGGCTAACATGCCTTTTAAAAGTCTTACACTTTCAGCCCAGCTTAGAAATGCTTATAAGTGGGTGAAGAATGACGAAGGCATAGATCCGGAATCAATTTCTTCCATTCACTACCCTTCTATGATGGATCCTGAGCAAATGACAATAAGCTTTGGAGTTAAGGCAAACTTTTAGAAAAATCAGAAAACAAAAATGTTATGAGTACAAAAAATAAAATACAAATATTAATATTGTTCGTTTCAACACTGCTAGTTTCATGCGATTCTTTGGTCGATGTAAAACCCAAAGGATTTATGATTCCGCAAAGCGCTGCTGATCTGCGAATGATGATGGATAATGTGAGTGGGAACTATACCATGCCACGTCCGGTTACCATTGGATACGATTTGATTAAATATGCAGGTGACCATGTTGAATACAAGGATTCTGAACCATTGGAAGGCAATGCAGAGAATGTGTATGCCTACTACATGAGAGATAAAAGGCTGATTGAGGAGCATAATCATGGTGATATTATTTATATGTATCAGTTGGTTGCCTTAAGCAATGCAGTACTTGATATTTTACCAACCACAAATGATTTGTCGGAAAAGGAAAGAAATCAAATTAAAGGGGAAGCACTTGTACACAGAGCCTATGCATTTTTAACCATGGTGAATATTCATGCTCGACACTATGATATCAATACTGCCTCTTCTGATCTTGGAATTCCTATGCCTTTAAATCATAATATAAACATGGAAATTCCTGAGCGTTCAACGGTTAAGGAAGTTTATGAACTGATTATTGGAGACCTGAACGAAGCTGTAAATCTAACGGGAGAGCTTTCCGACATTAGGGCATTCCCTTCAAAAGCCAGTGCACATGCACTCCTGGCACGTACCTATTTGTATATGGGTAATTTCGCCGAAGCATTAAGCCATGTCAATAAGGCATTGGAATCATCTGATTTCTTATACAACCTGGAAGATTATTTAACTGAGGATGGGGAACTGGACGCTCCTTCGCGTGAGTTTGATTCAAAAGAATCCTTACTTCATAAAGAGGTAAGTTGGGAATTCAAGGGATCAGCCAAAAGATATGTTTCAGATGAATTTTGGGCTTTGTATGAAACTGGAGATTTGAGAGCTAAATATTATAAGGAAAAAGATGGGAGCCATTACTATACCAATTATCCTGAAAGTTTCTCGGGGATATTAATTTCAGAAATGCTACTAACCAGGGCTGAATGCAATGCTCGAAAAGGAGATTTAACTTTGGCCTTACAGGATATCAATGAGATTAGAATGCACCGTTTCATAGCCGCAGACTATATTGAGTTGGCATCTACTGATAAGGAAGAAGTGATGAGTTGGGTCTTGAGAGAAAGAAAAATAGAGTTGGCATGGGTTGGTTTACGTTGGTTCGACATGAAACGCTTGAACAAAGAGGTTGATTACCAAACCACATTGACCAGAACATATCAGGGGAAAACCCTTGTATTTGAGCCTAACTCTGATCTTTGGGTATTTCCATTCCCGGGTACTATGTTGGAAAATGGAGTTGTAGTGCAGAATCCGTGAAGCACAGAATTTAAATACATATAGAGAGGCTTCTCGAGTAGAAGCGAGAAGCCTTTCCTTTTTACTGTTTTTTATTAAAAAATGTCATGATGAATAATAGAATAAATAAGAATAGCCTGTTGGTTGCAATTTTTGTTTTTGTACTTTCTCTTGGGGCAAATGCACAAGGCATTGAGTTTTTCCATGGAAGTTTTGAGGAAGCTAAATCATTAGCTGCAAAGGAAAATAAACCTTTGTTTGTAGATGTGTATACCTCATGGTGCGGACCATGTAAAAAGTTATCTAAGACCGTATTTACGAAGAAAAGTGTTGGTAATTATTTTAAC
This sequence comes from Ancylomarina sp. DW003, assembly GCF_029029505.1. Lineage (GTDB taxonomy): Bacteria > Bacteroidota > Bacteroidia > Bacteroidales > Marinifilaceae > Ancylomarina. Next base: position 318,545 of record NZ_JAKJSD010000004.1, read on the forward strand.
GAGGAATTTACTTGTTTTAAACTGCAAGCCGATAAAAAGGGAACAGATAATCAGAAAATAGCAGATCAATATAAGGTCGCTGCCTACCCAACTCTTATGTGGTTGGATGGAGAAGGAGAACTTTTACATGTTTCGGTTGGCTTTAAAGAGGCTCCAAGACTAATTGAAGAGGCGAAAATAGTTTTTGATAAGGACAAAAGGATTGGTGGCATCATAGAAAAATGGAATAACGGGGATAGAACTTTACCTGTTGTAGCAAAATATTTTTCTTTTGATAGAAATTCAAGTGGCGAATTTGATACTTACTTTAATAGTTTGTCAGAAGAGCAAAAGCTTGATAAAAATCTTTTTATACTTCTTTCTGACATTCGGATAGATTTAGATGGTGAAGTTTTTGATTTTGTAGTGAAGCATAGAGCAGATTATCTGAAACTTGTAGATTCTTGGAGTGTTAATCGTGTAATAGATAATAGGATAGAGGATCAAATTGTGGGCTGTTATAAGACACCAAAGTTTAATTCCTTGTTGGAAAAATACAGAAAGCTGAATATTGGAAATATTGATGAGTATGCAAAAAAAGCAGAATGGAAACACTATATGAAAGATATGGAATTTGAACAATTTGAAAAATCTGCAAAAGAGTACATTAGCACCTTTAAGTCCCAACGCCCTTATGTCTATTCAGAATTGATCAACTCTTTGTTTTTTGATATGTCTGATGAAGATTTGATCGACTTTAAAAATCGTAAAGTAGCAATCGATTGGGCACTTTTAGCGGTTAAAAATTCAAAGGATAAAATTGGAAATGGATTTACATTGGTTCAAGCTTATATTGTAGCCGGTGAGAAAGAGAAGACCAAAGAAGTTGGAGAAAAGTACCTAAAAGAATTGGAAGCTGACAAAAGTAAAATGGCAAGCTTTTATATAGAATATATGACTGATCTTTTAAAAAGTATAAAATAATTACAGGGAATTCAGGCTAATGTGGTAACTACAAAATCCTTAAATGTAAGCTTGTGTAATTTTGTAAAGAGTATTTTGGCAGAAATAAAATGCAGGTCAGCACATGATATGTCAATTTATTCAGAATCAGTATATAAATAAAAACAGGTTCCTGTCAGCCGGACATCATCAACTTTGGACGGTGGAGGATGCAGCCTGGCGGGACCTGCAGTATTCATTTAAAATCTTAAAATTATGGCTCTAAGATATGGTTTAATTTTGAATCATTTGACCGATGATCCGGATGATTATATGGGACTCGTTACAGATAGCGATACCATAACAACAGAACAAATTGTAGAACGCATGATAGGCAAAGGCTCTACCGTAACCAAAGCAGAAGCCCTATCAGTGATCGAAGAGTTTAACTATGCCGTGGTAGATGCAGTTGCCAATGGCAACAATGTGAATACCGAACTTTTTAAAGTTTACCCTAGTCTGTCGGGTGTTTTTGTCAACGATCAGGACAGCTTCGACAAGAACCGTCATTCAATCCGACTGAATTTAAACGCAGGTAAGCGTCTGGCAGAAGCCATCACGAATATCGAGTTGCGAAAAGTTGAGATAAGTGCACCACAACCTGTTATTCAGCGATTCACCGATCTGAAAACAAAAGCAATTAACGAGAGTTTTAGTCCGGGGCAAATTGCTTCGGTAAAAGGCGCCTTACTTAAGTTCGATGAGGAAGACGATAAACAAGGCATCTTCTTTATTGCAGCCGATAGCAACGAAACACGCGTTAGCAATGTGGTAAAGAACAAGCCATCGGAACTACTGTTCTTTGTGCCCGAAAGCCTGACCGCAGGAACGTTTCAAATCGAAGTCAGAACGATATTTAAAAATTACAAAAGCATGCGCACCGGCCGATTGTTAATCGACCTGACTCCGGTAAGTTAAAGATAAAACTACCAGATTCTGAATAAATTATAAGCTGGCTTTTACGGGTCAGCTTTTTTTATGCCCTATGTTTTATTGCTTAGCTACTACGACGGTGGCGGTCGTCGTACCACGACTGTTATGGTCGTGCATCTATAACTGTTGTAGTCGTGGTACCACGACTACTATAGTCGAAATAAGGAATAGCTTTATTATAGTGTCCTGAACAGAATGTCTTGTTCTGAAATAAGATGATACACAATTGATTTATGGGAAGAGAAGAAAAAACAAGTACACTGAAGTTTTTTAAGTTAAAAGTTGTATCCTTGTTCATCGTGTTTAATGATGCTTTTGTCGTCTTGTTTATATCTTACAGCGAATTAGATGAAAAAAAAGATAAAATGGTTCACCTTTTTTTGTATTTAAAACCTCTTATAAGTAGAAGAGTGATTAAATAATGGAATTAATATTGACCATTTGAGGTATAAGAGATAATTCTTATGACTTGATTTAACTCAAATTTTATACAAGGTAAATATCAATTATTATAGTCGGGTTTTAGATTAAATTCTATTGCCTGACTATATTTGTTAGCATTGAAAATATTATAGAATCAAAAAAGAAGAAACAATTACCCAACATTCAATAAACAAACAACGAAAAGATGAATTCAAAACTAAGCTTGTCAGTAGTGATTGTACTACTTACGATGATGTTTGCATGTAACAGTGCAAAAGAAACAAAGTCGGGTTACACTTTAACCGGAACACTGGAAGGTATTAAAGACGGTAAGGTAACTGTAATGAGTTATGGACCTGCCGGTCAGGTGCAGGATACAGCTGTAATTAAAGAAGGTAAATTTGTGCTTAAAGGAAATTACCCAAGCCCTACACAATGCTATATTCAAATTGGAGAAAAGGCTTTTGCTCAAATTTATATTGAGAATGCTGAGATGACTCTTAGGGCTGATATGAAGGATTTTGCAAATCTGGTTTTAACAGGTAGTAAGTCTCATGATACTTATGCAATTTATCAAAAGGAAAGTAATGCTATCCGTGCAAAATACAAGGATATTATGGCTGAACTTTATAAGCCAGGGAACACGAAAGAAAAAATGGACGAGTTGATGAAGCAACTTGAACCCCAGCAAAAGGAGATTGATGTTTTAAATGAAAAATTCATAAAAGAATACCCAACTTCAGCACATGCTGCCAGTCTTGCTGCCAGAATGGTTTCAGGTAAAAATGCTAAAGAAACTGAAAGAATTATTAAAGAAATGGCTCCGGAGCTTCAGAAAAATCCTGCTATTGTAAAGTTGCTTGCCGATGCAGCAAAAAAAGGTGAGCAAGAAGTTAGTATCGATGATTTAATGGCTAATGTCAAAAACATTGCTTACAAGGTTGATGAGAAATTCAATGGTAAAGATTTAAAAGAGGTAATTTATTTGGGTCTAATGTCAAATAATAATATTTGTACACTTAAGAAAGACGGCACTGTTGAGGTGATTACACCAGCCGGTAAGGTTGCTAATAGTTTTAAGCCTGAGTTAAAAGGACAAGCGTCTTCTATTGCTGTTGACGCAGATGATAATATCTACGTAATGTGTGCTGTTATGGAGAAGGTTGTTAAAAAAATAAGAGGTCGTTCTATCGAACGTATGATGCCTAAATCAGTGGCTTGTGCTGTATTTAATCTTAAAGGTGATAAAAAAGCAGAATTCGATTGTGAAGGTTTAGTTACTGCAACAGGAGCCAGAGTTGTTGATGACAAACTGGTTGTAGCCGATTGCAGAGGCTCTAAGATTGCTATGTTTGATAAGACCAACGGTAAAAAAGGTCCGGTGATGGATGGTATGCGTCCATGTTGTGGCATCCTTGATTTCTCTGTGAATGCAAAGAAAGAAATTTTGGTCGCTAATTTAGGCGCATTCCGTGTTCAAGGTTTTGATTTCTCTGGAAAGAGCGTTCTTGCATTTGGTCAAAGAGGAAAGGAATTGAATGATTTTCAAGGATGTTGTAATCCTGTAAGTGTTGCCAATCTTGCTTCAGGTGCTATTGTAACTGTTGAAAAGGATCCAACTCGTATTAAGATTTATAGCAAAGAAGGTGCTAAGCAAATTGCAGGTATCGAAGAACTTGTAAAGGGATGTTCATATATTCCTATGATTGTTGATGGAAAAGATAACTTATACTTAGCATCAGGTGAAAAAGGAATGGTAAAATGTGTCTCAATTAACTAATGTAACACATTGGTTACAATTTTAAA